>NZ_JACOAF010000003.1 GCF_014269285.1 Rufibacter sediminis | reverse complement strand
CAGATAAACCCAGATTTATGCAAAGCAAAACTTTCCTTACCGTTGTGACCGCGTTCGCGCTGTTAATGCTCACTTTCCCCAACTATGCCAACGTGTTTTACGCGGCTCCTGAAAGACAGACGGCACCCAAAGTGCAGGAAAAGCCCAAGGCCAAAACAGTGGCAGAGTTCACCATCACTGGAATGACTTGTGCCGCCTGTGAAGGGCACGTTGCCAGTGAGGTGAACAAGTTGCAGGGCATTGTGGGCTTACAGGTTTCCTATGCCAATTCCAATGCCGTGGTGGAGTTTGACAAATCAAAAACGTCACTTGAACAGGTAGAGAAAGCCATAAAAGCAACTGGTTACAAAGTCACAGAAACCAAGATTAAGAAGTAATGGAGATTCTTACCGCTTCCACTATCACATGCCCTGAGTGCGGTCACGCCAAAGAAGAGCAAATGCCCACAGACGCATGCCAGTACTTCTATGAGTGTGATAACTGCCATACCGTATTGAAGCCATTGCAGGGTGACTGCTGCGTATTCTGTAGCTACGGTACAGTGAAATGCCCCCCTATCCAACAGGATAAACCGTGTTGCGCATAGCATCTTCGCAAGCATGAAGATGAAGAAATCCATTCCTGCACTTCCGGTTAGGAATATTGGGGAATCAATCAAATTCTATTCTGAAAAGCTTGGCTTTGAGGCGCGTCACTATGAAGACGAGTTCGCCATTTTAGTCCGTGACGAGGTGGAACTGCACCTATGGAAGTCTGGGGATGAAAGTTGGCGTTCAAAAGGCGCGGCATTGTCCATTCTGCCTGTTTGCAGTGGTGCCGAAAGTTTTCTGGCCGGTACTGCTAGTTGTAGAATAGAGGTACAGGGAATAAATGAATTATTCAGGGAATACCAGAGTCAAGGCGTTATCTACGACACCAATACAGTAGTGGTAGAACAGCCATGGGGGGACAGGGAGTTTCCTGTTTTAGACCATCATAGGAATCTTATTACCTTTTATGAAGTAATTGGATAATCGAAATATTTCGATTATCCAATTTAAACGCGTCAAATTTATTAAGAGAAAGTATACTGTAATTGTTTTGGCATATTTGCCAGCTTTTGTAATTGTAATGTTTTTATAATAGGATATAAAATTGCTGAAAATCAGCAATAATTGGCATTGACCATATAATGCTTGGTGGGGTCTGCTAGGCCAGATATTACCTGTTGAAGTGCTTCTAGTAGGCTTGAATTTAGAATTTCTTGAGGTTCCTGCATATTGGTAGCTACTGTTCTTTTTCAATGGTTAAAAGACTTTGATATTCTGCTAAATCCTCGGCATCCATCTGTTGCTGAATATACTCTTCTAACCCCACATCGTTTTTCTCATTCACGTACCGTGTAAAAGAGAGAACGCTTTTGCAGCTTTCAAAGCCTTTCTCCTGCATTCCTTTACTGACGTTTTCTGGCAACCCTTCCAGCCATTCATGATAATCTTGAAGACTGGGAGAGTAGTCTTTGGCGCTCTGATGGTACCGGTAGGTAATGTTGCCAACTGTGAAAAGCAGTTCATGGAACCGGCGCTGATCAACTGGGCAATTAGCTAAAAATGCTTCTTGGCTAACGTTACAATCTTCTTCTGGGTGTTTTATTTTAATCATTTATAAAAATTATCGTCTTCTGACAGGTTAGTTTTAATAGGATGTGTAAACGTATTGGATGATGATTTAGGCAGTTTTACAATTGCAAAGAGTTAAATGCTGAATTGAAGTTACGGCGCGTGTTGCTCCATCAACTCAATAAATTTATCAGCGTCAACTCCTTTTTTATCTAAGCCAATCCTTGAAAGCCCCCGACTTAAAGCATTCCCAAGCTTTTCTGTTTCGTTTGAAATGTTCGAGATTCTGTTGGAAATCTGCGAGTAATGACCCTGATTGTAAAGTTCTCTTAACTCTGCGTGACAATTCTGTTCCGCCGCTGACATCTCGGCTTTCAACTGTTCTAGCAGTTGAAGCTCGTAATTCTCTATATCTTGCTTCAAGATCCTCTCCCTCTCGTCCAAATGTAGCCGGAAGGTCTCTGCCTGACTCCTGAATTTTCTCAATTTCTCTTCTTTCAGCGTTTTCAAGCTGAGCAAACTGTTCTCTTGCAAGCTCTTCATGTTTTGCAAATTCGCTTGATAGACTTCTTGCCTTTCCCTCAATTTGTTGGAGAATATCTTTGGCTAGTTTATGCCGGTGGGTTTCATCTGAATAAGTACACTTTCTGTTTGGCTCTACTCCTTTGGGGTCATGCCGGAAGTAAGACCGATAATTCTCAATCTTGGATTTAACGGCTTGCATTTCCCTACTGCAGCCCAGGCAGAAATATCCCTTCTTTCCGCTGCGTGCCTCGGAGATATGGATAATCTTATCTTCAACGTTGGAGGCATATACGTTGCCTTCGTCTTTTTCTGCTTCCATGCTAAAAGATACTACTTTTCCAGCGTAGCTGAAATTTCCAAATGAAAATATTTTTATAAGTTGTCTGGCCACGATGTAACTTTCAATAGAGAAGTGGTTTTGTGATTTCCCTAAATGCGTTGCGCTATAAATATTATATTTACCAATTGCAAAGCAGGCGTTCCTTGCCATTTCACCTAAAACAAACTCCTATTTGAGTGTAAATACCATTGGATTACAGGTTTACAGGTGGAAGGAGATTAATAATAGCCCAGAATGAGTTTTCAGAAAATACTAGATAAATACCGGAGAGTAGCCTTTTCAGAACGAGATAAAGGTGAGCGCTTTGAGCGGTTGATGCAGGCCTATCTCAAAACAGACCCCAAATATGCTTACCTGTTCCAAAAGGTATGGCTCTGGAATGAGTTTCCGGGGCGCCATGATTTGGGAGGCGGTGATACCGGAATTGATTTAGTGGCGTTGACGCTGGATGGCGACTACTGGGCTATTCAATGTAAATGCTATCAGGAGAATGCTCTGATAGATAAACCGGCAGTTGATTCTTTTCTTTCTACCTCCAGCCGGGAGTTCAAAGGGGAAGACCTGAAATCCATCCGGTTTACGCAGCGCCTATGGATTGATACCATTGGTAAGAAATGGGGAAGCAATGCAGAAGAGGCTATCAGAAATCAAAATCCGCCGGTAACCAGGTTAAACCTGCATGATTTAAGGGAAGCACCCGTTGATTGGGAAAAACTGGAGCAGGGCATACACGGGGAGGCGGCCAGAGCCCCTAAGAAGGAGTTGCGTGCGCACCAAAAAAAGGCCTTGGGCAAAACGCATGAGCATTTTAAAGACGCGGAGCGGGGCAAGCTAATCATGGCCTGCGGCACGGGCAAGACCTTTAACTCGCTGCGGATTGCTGAAAATGAAACAGACGGCAGGGGCTTAATACTGTTCCTGGTGCCGTCTATCTCTTTGTTGGGGCAAACGCTGCGCGAATGGTCAGCTGATGCGCTGGAGCCCATTAACCCCATCTGTATTTGCTCAGACCCTGAAATAACCCGCAAAAAGACCAAAAACGAAGATACGGATAGTTTCAGCGTAGTGGATTTGGCCTTGCCGGCCTCTACTAATGTAAAAGATATTCTACAGCAGTTCCGGCACATAAAAGAAAACCGAAAGCCTGGCATGACGGTGGTTTTCTCCACATACCAATCCATTGAGGTAATTGCCCAGGCGCAGAAGCAATTACTACAGACCGATATCGGTTTTGGCGTTTTTGACTTAATCATCTGCGATGAAGCGCACCGTACCACGGGGGTAGCATTGGCCGGTGAAGACGAGTCGGCTTTTACCAAAGTGCATGACCCTGATTTTCTGCAGGCCAAAAAGCGGTTATACATGACCGCCACCCCCAGGCTCTACAGCGACGACACCAAAAGCAAAGCTGCCCAGGCCGATGCCGTTTTGTGCTCCATGGATGACCCAAAACTGTATGGCGAGGAAATCTACCGAATAGGTTTTGGAGAAGCGGTTTCCAGAGATTTACTCACCGATTACAAGGTGCTGATTCTTACGTTGAGTGACCAGGACGTGCCACCGGCGGTACAGAAAATGATTGCCGGCCAGGAAAGTGAAATCAATACCGATGATGCTTCTAAGCTGATAGGGTGCGTCAATGCGCTCTCTAAAAAAGTGTTGGGCGATGCCGGCATTATAAAGGAGAGTGACCCGGAGCCGATGCGCCGGGCCTTGGCTTTTTGCCGGAACATAGAAGAATCTAAAAAGATAACGGCCAATTTCATGACCGCTACCGATTCTTACATCAACTCCCTGCCCGACGAGAAAAAAGAACAGATGGTGTCAGTGGCATCGCAGCACATAGATGGCACCATGACCGCGCCCCAGCGCGATGAGCTGTTAGGCTGGCTCAAAGCGGAAACCGAGAACAATGAATGCCGGGTTCTTACCAATGTGCGCTGTTTGAGCGAGGGGGTAGACGTGCCCTCTCTGGATGCTGTCATGTTCCTTTCGGCCCGCAACTCGCAGGTAGATGTGGTACAGTCAGTAGGGCGGGTAATGCGGAAAGCACCGGGTAAAAAGTACGGGTACATTATTATACCGGTGGTTGTGCCCAGCAATGTAGAGGCAGACAAAGCCCTGGATGATAACGACCGCTACAAGGTAGTCTGGACAGTTTTGAACGCCTTACGGGCCCATGATGACCGGTTTAACGCGACGGTTAATAAGATTGAGCTGAACAAACATAGGCCGGAGCAAATCATAGTAGGGCGTCCGGAATATGCCTTCACGCCAGATGGGTTGCCTACGGTGGCTGAAGACCCGGCTCCTTATGGAACAACCCAACAGCTGGCCAACCAATTGATGCTGCAATTTGAGCAATTGCAAAATGTGGTGTTTGCCCGGATGGTGCAAAAAGTAGGCGACCGCCGGTATTGGGAGCAATGGGCCAAAAACGTGGCTGAGATTGCCGAGCGCCAGGCGGAGCGCATCCATAAACTGATAAACGAAGACACAGCACATAGAGAAGCGTTTGCCGGGTTCTTGAACGGGCTGAAGAAGAACATCAACCCCAGCATTACCCAGCATGAGGCGGTAGAGATGCTGAGCCAGCACATAATTACCAAGCCGGTTTTTGAGGCCTTGTTTGAGGGGTATTCTTTTGTGAACAACAACCCCATCTCGGTAAGTATGCAAACCATGCTGGATTTGCTGGAAGGTGGGGCCTTGGAGAAGGATACCGAAACACTCCAGAAGTTCTATGAATCGGTGAAGATGCGGGCCAGCAACATTGACAACGCCGAAGGCAAGCAGCGCATTATCATTGAGCTGTATGACAAGTTCTTTAAAACGGCCTTCCCTAAAATGGTGGAAAGGCTGGGCATTGTCTATACACCCGTGGAGGTAGTGGATTTTATCATCCATTCAGTGAATGATGTACTGAAGAAAGAATTTGGCCGCAGTATTTCTGATGAAAACGTACACGTGCTGGACCCTTTTACCGGTACCGGCACCTTTATTACTCGCCTGTTGCAGAGCGGCCTGATTGATAAGAAGGATTTGGAGCGCAAGTTTAAGCAGGAGCTGCACGCCAATGAGATTGTATTGCTGGCGTACTACATTGCGGCCGTAAACATTGAAAACGCCTTTCATGACCAATTAGAGGAAAACCAGGAATACCAATCTTTTGAAGGCATTGTGCTCACCGATACCTTTCAGTTAGACGAAGTAAAAACCACGCAGTACGGCACGGAAACCACTTTCTCCCGGAACTTTGAACGGATTATGTCGCAGAAGAATGCCCCGCTGCGGGTGATTATGGGCAATCCGCCGTACTCTGTGGGGCAAAAGTCTGCCAATGACAATGCCCAGAACCAGGCTTATCCTAAACTAGATGCGCGCATAGCGGCTACGTATGCCAAGGCAACCGATGCTACGAACAAAAACTCTTTATACGATTCCTATATAAAGGCTTTCCGGTGGAGCACAGACCGCTTAGATAAGAATGGCGGCATTGTCTGTTTTGTTTCTAATGGGGCTTGGCTTGATGGAAATAGTGCCGACGGCTTTCGGAAATCATTGGAAAATGAGTTTTCCGCGATTTACGTTTTCAACTTACGAGGTAATGCGCGCACCAGCGGGGAGTTAAGGCAAAAAGAAGCCGGAAACGTCTTTGGAGGAGGTTCCAGAACCCCCATTTCAATTACGTTGCTGGTCAAAAATCCAGCTCATACAGGTAAGAAGGCTATCATTCATTACCATGACATTGGCGACTATTTAAACCGCGAAGAAAAGCTCGCTTTGGTTAAAAAGTTTAAATCTGTTGGTAATGCTGAAATGCCCTGGAAACAACTTACCCCCAATGACCACGGCGACTGGGTGAACGAACGGAATGACGCCTTCGGAACATTTATCCCAATTCAATCAGAAAAGAAATTTGATTTAAAGGCAAAAGTGTTTTTTGTGGTTAATTCTAGAGGAAATGAATCATCAAGGGACACATGGGTTTATAATTCTTCATTGAGCCTACTTAAATCAAATATGGAGAAAATGGTTAGTTTCTATAATCAGCAAGTAGATGATTTTAATGGAGCTAAGCCATTAAATCCTAAAGTTAATGACTTCATTAATGTAGACCCAAGGAACATCAGTTGGACCAGTAGTTTGATATTGCAATTAGAGAAAGGGAATAGGGCTGTTTTTGAACAAAAAAAGACAGCCAAAGGCCTGTATAGACCTTTTTTTAAGCAAAATGTATATTTAGGGGAGAAAATGATTCATAGACGGGGTCAAATGAACGAGTTCTTCCCAACTCCTTCAAATAAAAATTTCGTCATCTGTATTTCTGGTATAGGAGATTCAAAAAACTTCACTGTTATTATAACTGATATTATTCCAGATGTCCAGCTTCAATTTAATGGACAGGTTTTTCCGCTGTATTATTACGAAGAGCGGCAAAAGCAAACCCCTGGTTTGTTTGATGCTTCAGGGGAAAGTGAATACACCCGCCGCGATGGGCTAAGTGACTTTATCTTAGACCGGGCCAAAAAGCAATACGGCAAAAACGTGAGCAAAGAAGATATCTTCTACTACGTTTACGGGTTCCTGCACAGCCCCACTTACCGCACCCTCTTTGCCAATGACCTAAAGAAAATGCTGCCCCGCCTGCCCCTGGTAGAAGATGTGCGTGATTTCTGGAAGTTTAGCAAAGCGGGCCGCGCCCTGGCAGACCTGCACCTTAACTATGAGAGCGTGCCGGCATACCCAGGGGTTACCGTAACCGGAGCAGAGAGCGGGTTCTATAAAGTAGAGAAAATGCGCTTCCCTAAGAAAGGCCAGAAAGACTGCATTCTCTACAACAGCAAGATTACCCTTGAGAACATTCCTGCCAAAGCTTATGATTACACAGTTAACGGCAAAAGCGCCATTGATTGGGTAATGGAGCGGTACCAGGTAACCACCCACAAAGACAGCGGTATTAAAAATGACCCCAATGACTGGGCAGACGAAGTAGGCAACCCCCGCTATATCCTAGACTTGCTGTTGAGTGTTATCAACGTAAGCGTACAAACCGCAGACATAGTAGAAGAATTGCCACAGCTGGAGTTTTAAAGCGGTAGTAAGAAAGAGATGCGTTTCTGGCCTCATTTTGGGAAAACAGGCCAAAAACGCATCCTTTACTTATAGCTAGGGTTTTGCCTTAGTCGTTAGTTAAAGACAATCAGCGGAGTTTAGGTAGCCCAACGTTTTGGGAAGGGTATGATATGCGTATTCTCCTTTTATTACGTTCCAGCTTATACAGTTCAACAATCCGCCATGGATTGCCACGTCATTGATGTTTATTGGCTCTACGGTTCTATCTGCAAACACTTCTGTAAGAATTCCAACGGCTTCCTCGTCTTTGTTTCCCTCCACCTCAAAAATGGGGGCTAGGATTAAGTTTGCCACTTCCAGATAGTTCACATAGCAACCTATTGCCGATTCAGGGTAGCCTTTGACTTTATACTCCAGAAACGGCATATCAATATAGCTAAGGCTGTAATCAGAAAGCACTTTCTTCATGCCTTTTTTCCAATAGTCATACTCCTCTTCCAGGCAATTGCCGATGAGCGTAGTCCTGTCATAAAACCTCACCAACCCATCTGCGTGGCCAGTCATGTCTGATTTTATTTGCGGTATAACAATTACCTCGGCTTCAAAGAGTTTTTCTAATTCATCTACCAACTTAGACTTGTTGGTGTAAGCTGGGTTCTCCTGGAATATCCTGTCTGTAATAATCACCCTGTCTTCCCACCTTAACACGTTTCCGCCGTCTACATTTATACTGGAGAAAGTAGCCTGAATCTGGTTTAGCTCAAGGGTTGTTTTTGGGTCTGTCTGTAAATCCAGATCTTCTGCTAAATAAGAAGGCTCGTACCTGAACTGGATAAATTTAGATGCCGCTTTCTGGATGGGCATGTAGTCTCTGCACCAGATATCTTTTGTCGAGTTAATGATACCATGCTCTATTTGGTGTTTTTCCAGAACAGAGCAAATCCTGTCAAAGGTGTCGCCATAACGGCTGTCAGCAAACAATTGGTCTGAGAAAAAGACTTTGTTTGTTTCTTTATCTATTACCATTCAGAAGGGAGTCTTGGTATTTAAGCAGTCTAAAATCATAGGGAGAGGAGACTTCCTTCCTATTCAATAAGTCTTTATATTCAGGTAAACCAGCTATATACACATTGGCAGCCGGGGAAGGGGAGAGTAGGACGGAGCTGGGGATTTTTACCTCCGGAAAATTCCTTGAAAAATGCCTCTCAACAAACTTACTTGTGAAATAGATGACCTTGATATTTGCTTTCAAGCAACTGTTGATGCCAGCCGTATTTACCTCAACTATTTTCAGGTTAGAATCTGAGCAGTTACCTTTTGTCCTTTCTATCTTTGAAGCTATGTCTGTGATGGCTATTCCATGCTTCAGACATATTTCGGTTTTATTGTCTTTGGTAAAGCAGGGCATACCAAAGACATCAGACATTAATTTCCAAAAATCGCTTTTGCCGCTCCCGCTATAAAACCAATCTCCATAGTCTTTGCCGTTGTGGCAAGGAAAGCTCCCTATCAATAACTTATCAGCGTTTTCAGGTAGGTAGTAGCCAAAAGGATGTTCTTCTATCATTGGTTAGTTTTTACTTCTTTCAATGCACTGGCACAGTTAATCCATCTGTTTTTGGCCTGATTTTCAGAAATAAGGCCAAAAACAGAAAAAGTGTCTCCATTAGCAAGGCCAATGGTTTGCGTCTGGGTTAGACTTCAAACAAAGCCAGGCCTACTCCTACGGCAAGTAGAGAAAACACAACACTTACTCCAACATACGTGAGGGCTATAAGGTAATTGCCTTGCTGCAAGAGGTGTAAGCTCTCGGCAGAGAAAGCCGAAAAAGTGGTATAGCCGCCACAGAAGCCGGTTGCTAGCAGAAGGCGCAAATCAGCATCTGCCTGGTAGTAACGGTTAAGGAATCCAATGAATAGGCCAATGAGCAGGCAACCCACCACATTGGCCGTAAAAGTGGCAAGCGGGAAAATGTTGGCGTAGTATTTTGAAACGAACAAAGCCGTTAGGTAACGCAGAATGCTGCCAACTGCCCCGCCAATCCCCACCAATAGTATATGTTTTATCATTCAGGATTTCCGGTTTTAGGTTAATTGTAAAATGAGTCAGATTCTCCTTCACTAGGATTAAGTAACCCTAGTGTTACAACTCATTCTAACATGGCTTAAACTTTTCAATTGATTAGATAGCGATAGTAGGTCCTACTGATATAGGTTGCTGTTTTTATAATTATTAGCTTTAAATTCCATAATTCTAAAATTCATAAAGCCAGATAAGTTTGCAGCAGGTCTTCAATCAGCCATTTATCAAGACATGATATTATTTCAAAATCACTTAATCATTCTTGACTACAACCCAAGCACAGATATTCTGTCCGTTGATTGGCCCAACGTCAATAGCTACGATCTTCTGGAGATAGAGCGCTCCTTAAGCATTTTGGTTGATTACATCAGGTCTTATGATGTGAAGAGACTACTTATTGATAGCAGCAAAACGGTCATACACCCAGACATTGACCGCACCACTTATCTGGATATAGTGACGCGGTTCGCAAAGAACCTACAGAACACTAGGCTCCAGAAATCAGCGAGTATTCTCCATACTGATACAATTAGACAGCAAGAGTCCGAGCAGATTTCGGAGGAGGTTACCAGCAAGGTTGAGTTAAAGATTCAAAGCCAGACATTCGCTACCAAAAAAGCTGCATTGGAATGGCTGAAACAGGAAGGCTAAGAGTGGGTATTGCTTTCTAATTTTATTAGAATAAGTGAAAAAGTAAAAGTCCTTTAGTGCCTTTATATGCTTCTAGCGGATAATCTTAAGCTTTGGCCGTGCTACCTCGTTTTCCTGGTATCGGGTTTTAAAATCTTCCAATTGTAAAGACAGCAGCTGCGCCAACTCTTCTTCTGAATACCCTAAATCATTTAAATGGGCATCCACCAGTTCTTGCAACAGAATAGGGGGCTCCGGTGCGGGATCCAGTTCTTTGGGTTCCTTTGTCCGGTATCCCAAAGCGCTCATTTGCTGCCATAGGTACCGGTACTGGTTTTCGGTAATCAGGCGCAGTGTTTTAGCCCGGATAATAAGGGCTGCCATGGACACTTTCCAGTATCTTTTCAAATCTGCCAACCTGGCAATATCCACCTTTCCCAAGTGGGATTTAATTTCCGCAGCGGGCATCAGGAACTCAGCCGCAAAAGCATATGCTTCCGCTTCCACGTCCCGGTTTTCTGCAATGGGTTGCCCCAGGTGCAGCAGAATGTGGCCTAATTCATGGGCAATTGTCAAGCGCTGCCGGTCAGTTGGTATGTTGCGGTTGTAGAATATGATAGGATGGTTAGTATCGGTAAAGATGTTCAGACCATCCATCTTAGGTGAGTCAAAATCAATAGGTACCACCAGAATTCCCTTGTCTTCCACCAGCTTCGTTATATTTTCTATCCTCCCTTTCGGTAGCCGCCAGTATTCCCGCAAGTATGTAGCGCACTTTTCCGGAGAGCCATGTTCCTCTACTTCCCATTTTGGCAATTGTAAATCAGGTATATCAACTGAGTTCAGCAGTTTCTCCAGGTTGATTTTGCTGATATTCATAGTGGCATCAGCCTTGGCCAAGTCCTTCTTGGTAAACACAGTTCGTTTCCGATAATGCACCAGACTCGGGTTATACAGCTGATTCTGCTGGAAGAAGAAACTTGCCGGATACGCCAATTCAGCACTTAATATATTCAGCAGTTCTTCTGATACGTTCTGAAGCCCATTTTCAATCTTAGACAGGGTGCCCTGTTTGATGCACATTTTCTCAGCCAGCTCTTTTTGGGTTACCCCACGCGATTCACGAGCTAAAATGACCATGTTAGGGTTCACCTTACCTAGGAAAAGCATATTCGTTTCCATCATTTAACCTATCCTTCTATTGTCTTGTCTGCTTGTGGTTTCTTCTTTACAGTCACCCTTCTTTCTGCAATAGGAACTACTGTTGCGCCGGTCTCGGTGTAGAATGGTATTTCCGGTTGTTCCTGACCTAATCGGGTCCGTAAATCTATATTCCATATAACGGAATTGAAGGGACGGTAAACCAGATTGATGGAGCCAATGCTGTCAATGGCTTCGCGGTTAGAGGTGTACCCCGCATAAATGCAGGGGATGTTCTCAAATCCCTCAAAACTGTTCTGGTAGTTCAAATCCTCCGTCCGCTTCGTCGCATTATTGGTGCTGGGTGACAGATCAGCGTTAAGCTTGTTGAACCGGATGAAGAGTTTACCCCTTAGTAAGATGCCGAAAGGGTCATTGCGCAAAGGATTTATGATAACTTCCGGGTCACCTGAAAAAGCTTCCTCGGCATAGATGCACATAAAGTTGTTGACCATCACGGATTTCGCTAATGGTGACCAGCTTGTGTATTTCTCCCGGATCTCTGAGTGAGTTGCCTCCAGCCGTTTCACATCAGCCATCGCCTTCTCAACAATAGAAACAAATTTTTCAAAATAAGGGAGCAGATATCCAGTTGCTTCTTCCTGAGGTAAAAGTTTCTTCATAGTCTTCCATCTTTAAAACAAAGATAAAGATTAATTTGTAAAATAAAAGAAAAATATTCCTGTAAATTTAATAGATGCTGTAAAATATTCCTATGATGAGAGATGTGCTGATACTAATTAAAATAGAAGTGGCATACAAAGTCCCTAATTGCCCTTGTGCACTATCAAAATATCTTCTATGTGCGTGGTATAGCAAGACGTGCAAGCCCCTGTTCTGTTAATCCTGCCTCCGCATAGCTACTTTCAACGTACTGGCCAAATACCTATTCGGTAGAGGGAGCGGGCTCTGTCAGGCTTTTAACCTGCCCTGGTCCAGAACCTTGTGTTTCTGTATCAAAGGTGGTAGTATTCTGTAAGTGTCCGAAGCCCGTGCAGAAGGCGAACATCAAAGAAATCAGAAGAATTGTAAAGTATTTAACTCTAAATTGTTCTGCCATGACAGGTTATTCTTATTATATATAGCCTTGTATCACGCAATGATTGTTTCATTACAGTAATCATTTTCAGTTCTAAGATATCGCGCTTTGAATCAACCCTGTTAAAGTTAGGTTGATGAAGCCTTTCCATTATGAGTTGATGGTCTTATACTTATAAGAGAAGAGAATAATTCGTTCGGCGATTTATGTAGGGGTAAATATATGGAATATAACTAGCTAGTGAGGCAAAAACAGCACTGCGATTAATCCTGCCCATAGAATACATTCAACAATAGACAGCGAACAATAGCCTAAAAGCCATTTTTATGCAATTTTTTGTAGGTGAAATACATAAAAAAGGGGATGAACTATCACTAACTGCCAACGTATATTTGGTTTAATTTAAATCTACTTATCTGAGAAAACTATGGAAAACCACAGCTATCAACAACTCATCGAAAAACTGATAGTCTGCATTAACACCTGTGAGTTGTGCTTCTCCCACTGCCCCTCAGAGGTTGGGATTCTTCATAGATGGCAACCTAACAAATAGAATCTTTAACCGCATATGTCGAAAGGCCACACTATCTCCCCAGGAAGCCAGAATAAATCCCGCCTGAAGTGGGTCCTGGGCCTTACCCTGCTCTACCTAGTGGCGGAAGTCATCGGCGGCATCTGGACCGGAAGCCTGGCTCTCCTGGCGGACGCCGGCCACATGCTGACAGACGTGGGGGGGCTGGCTTTCGCCCTAATCGCCATCAACCTGGCCGAGCGGAAAGCGACACCGGAGAAGACGTTCGGCTACTACCGGGCAGAAATCCTGGCGGCGCTGGCCAATGCGGTGATATTGATAGGTGTCTCCCTATACATCCTGTACGAGGCATACCTGCGTTTCAGAACCCCGCCCGAAGTGGAAAGCAAACCCATGTTGGTGATCGCTGGAATCGGTCTGTTGGTCAACCTGGCTGGGATGTACATTCTACGCAAAGGCTCCAATGACAGCCTCAATATGAAGGGTGCTTACTTTGAGGTGCTTTCCGACATGCTGACCTCCATCGGCGTAATTGTAGCGGGGGTGATCATGTGGACCACGGGGTGGTACTACGCCGACCCTATCCTGTCTGCGGGCATTGGTCTTTTTATACTGCCCCGCACATGGATTCTACTGAAGGACGCAGTCAGCGTCTTACTGGAGGGAACACCGGCGGATGTCAACCTAGGCTCCCTGCGGGAAGCCATGGTGAAGTTGCCGGGGGTGGCCGATGTGCATGACCTGCATGTCTGGTCACTGACTACCGGTGTCAATGCCATGAGTGCCCATGTGGTGCTGCATGAAAAGGCGGCGCCCAGTGAAGTGTTGAAGCGGGTGAATGATCAGGTAAAGGAATCTTTCAAGATCAGCCACACTACCATCCAACTAGAGTCTCCCGGCTTCCAGGAGCAGGAAACTCACCTTTAAACCTATCACTGGAATAGACGGAGCTAGGTTAGCAGTGGGTAAATTATTTCCCACTCCAGATGCCCGACCGGGTTCATGAGGTCTCTCCCTAGTTTTATATCCCAGTACCGTTGTAGGGGCGCCTGGATCCTTCTTATGGCCCCAAGCTAAGCTCTTCCTAGCTAATTATACCTTACGGTCGTTAGAAAAGGATACCGTAATCATAGGTAGGACGAAGCATTAAAAACCAAATGGATGCCAAGAAGGTATAAGATAAGATACGCCAACTTAAACTACAATGCTATGGAAAACGAACATCCGGGAGAACACCAAAAAAGCGCAGAGAGCCACAGAAAAGCGGCGCAGTATTATCAGCAGGCGGCCGAACAGCACCGGGCGGCGGCTGAGCATTTAAACTCGGGCGACCATGAAAAAGCCGCCCACCATGGCTATACCGCCTATGGACTGAGTGAGCATGCGAGACATCACGCCAAGGAGGCAGCCCTGCACCACTCCCACGAGCATAAGTCCAATGAGCCGTTACACGCTCATGAGCAAGGTGGACAGCAAAACAGGCAATAATACAGGATATTTAACCTTTTAAGTCAATAAAGTGCAACGGATGAACCTTATCTATGATAGACTAGGCTCATCCGTTGCACTTTATATCAATACCCATCTTAACTCTCAGGCAACCTTTTGCTATTTTATACCTAGCGTCTTTGGGAGGAGAAGTTAAAGAATACTATTGTGACTTAGACCGAAGTAAACGGTTGCCACAAATACTTTGGGGAGTGCACCCTTAACAAAATGGTTGAATATGGCAAATTCACGATACATATACGCTTTTTGCCTTCCGCTTTTTCCATCATATAAAGTGCCACCAAAGATTCTATTCCCGCCACCTCTAACGACCCCTAATGCCCCTTAAAGGACAGCGTGCGCCGCTCTTTTTTGTTGCCCGGGTCGAGTTGCGGTTCTTTTTCTTCTTGTTCCTCCATTTCTGCTCTTTCAAGGGAACAGCTCACCTGGGTTTTCCGATTGGTGACTGCTCCGACGGTTCATCGGCTCATCCAAAGACTCTAAAGATTAAACCATTCATCTATACCACCGGCTTTACGATTACCTCTGTTAAGACCGAATTGGAGATAAAGCAGTCGTTATGAGCCCTGTGATGCAGGGCGGCTATCTGGTCAGGAGTGGGCAGATTCTCTCCGCTAAAAGTCACCTTGGGGTTTAAAGTAACCTGTAAAACCGCCATCTTCCCTTGGGCATTTTTACCCACCGAAGCAACCGCCTCGTCTTCGTAGCGCCCTACGGTAAATTTCTGAAAGGCAGCAAGGGCCAGAAAGGTGAGCAGGTGGCAGCTGGCTAGGGAGGCGGCAAAGGCTTCTTCCGGATTGACCAGTTCGGCCTTGCCTAAGTACTCCGGCGCAGCAGAGGCTTCTACGGCACTGCCCCCGCCAAAGGTCCAGGTATGGGTGCGGCTGTACGTTTTATACGTGAAATCGGTATTGGGACCCGACCATAGCAGGTTTGCTCTGTATTCGCTCATTTCTTTGTTAATTATAGGTTTTTATCAAATATGGATGGCCTGGTTGTTTACCGCCAGGCAAGCCTCTTTCAATGTCTCGTAAAAGGTAGGGTGCCCATGGGACATCCGGGCGATATCCTCAGCAGAGGCACGGTAGCTCATCGCGGCGACGGCCTCCCCGATGATGTCGCTGACCCGGGGGCCGATCATATGGATACCCAGGATTTCATCCGTTTTAGCATCGGCTAGTACTTTAATCTGGCCATCCAAATCGTCATTCATCCGGGCGCGGGCATTGGCCCGGAACGGGAATACCCCGGTCCGGTAGGCGCGCCCGTTAGCCTTCAACTGTTCTTCTGTATAGCCCACGGTGGCTACTTCCGGCCAGGTGTACACGATACCAGGGATAAGCAGGTAATCCAGGTGCGGCTTCTGGCCGGCCAGGCGTTCGGCCACATAGACGCCCTCCTCTGAGGCCTTGTGTGCCAGCATCGCCCCTTTCACCACATCGCCGATGGCATAGATGCCCGGCACATTCGTTTCCAGGTATTCATTTACCTCGATGCGCCCCCCTTTGTCGGTTGTGATGCCAACGTTTTCCAGTCCCAGTCCCTCCGTGTAGGGTTTTCGGCCCACGGCCATCAGGCAATAATCCCCCTCCAGGTTCAGGGTATTGCCCGCGGTATCCTCCGCCGTGACGGTTACCCCAGTTTCGGTGCTTTGGGCGCCGGTTACCTTGTGGCTGAGGTAGAAGTCCATCCCCAGCTTTTGTAGTGACTTTTTCAGTTCCTTACCCATGGTCAGGTCCATGCTGGGGATGATGGCATCGGTATATTCCAGCACACTGACTGTGGAGCCAACGCGCGCATACACTGACCCCAGCTCCATGCCAATGACCCCGCCTCCGATTACCAGCAGGTGCCGGGGGATTTCCGGTAAAGTCAGTGCCTCTGTGGAGGAGATAATCCTTTTCTTATCGATGGTGATACCAGGCAAGGAGCTGGGCTTGGAGCCCGTCGCCAGAACAATGTGCTTAGATTCAATTACTGAAGGAGGCCCTTCCGCTCCCTGAATGCTCACCGTCCGGGGTGTCAGCAAGGTTGCTTTGCCGCGTAAGACCTCTACCTTGTTCTTTTTCATCAGGTAGTCTACCCCCGCCACTGTTTTCTGGACCACGTCCGCTTTGTGGGCGAGCATCTGGGGGAAATCCAGTTGCAGGTTCTCCAGTCGGATGCCATGGTTTTTGAATTTGTGCTGGGCATTGTGAAAATGCTCGGAGCTATCCAATACAGCTTTGGAGGGGATGCACCCTACATTCAGGCAAGTGCCGCCCAAGGTGTCATATTTCTCTATGATAACTGTCTTGAAACCTAGTTGGGCGCAACGTATGGCTGCGACGTAGCCGCCCGGGCCAGAACCTATGATTGCAACATCGTACATAAGCAATTGAATTTAGAGGTTAATAGATTTTTGAAAACCACAGCGCGCGGATTAATCAAAGCGGTATAAAGCGCAAACATGAGTAGTTGCACTGCCATTTTGAAACTTGCAGAGCCGTGCAACAAATTTTAAAGAGGTTAAATAACCTACATGGTTGTCCCTTGTCACCAGTCGTAGACCTGAATAAGCCTAAACCTTCCTATACTTTCATGCGCTGAATCCGCACTGCATTTAAGATGGCCAACAGGGCGACGCCCACATCGGCGATAACAGCCTCCCACAGGGTGGCCACACCCCCAGCACCCAATGCCAGCACGATTACCTTGACAGTCATCGCCAAAATGATGTTCTGCCAGACGATGCTGCGGGTTATCTTCCCCACCTTGATGGCGGACACGATCTTAGACGGTTGGTCGTTCTGGATCACCACATCAGCGGTCTCTATGGTGGCGTCGCTGCCCAGGCCCCCCATGGCGATCCCGGCATCAGCCAGGGCCACCACCGGAGCGTCATTCACACCGTCACCCACAAAGGCGATGTGCCTGCCCTGGTCCTTCAACGCCTGCACCTTGGCCACTTTGTCCTCCGGGAGGAGGTTCCCGAACGCGGTGTCAATGCCCAGTTTTTTGGCCACTTCATCGACCACCGTCTGTTTGTCACCGGAGAGCATCACGGTCTGGATGTTCAAGGCGTGCATATCCCTGATAGCCTGGGCCGCATCCTCCTTTATCTCGTCTGCAATGGTGATATACCCGGCGTACAGCCCGTTCACCGCCACCACCACTATGGTGTTGACGATGCCCTCGATCTCCGCAGGGTAGGGTATGTTGAATTTCTTAAGGAGTTTGGTGTTGCCCGCCAGCACCTGCTTCCCATCAATCGTGCCTTTGAGCCCGTGGCCCGATATCTCCTCTACCTGCTCTATTCTGGAAGCCTGGGTGGCCTGGGCCCCGGCGAATTCCGCAATGGCCTTGGCGATCGGGTGGGTGGATTGCGTCTCGATGGCGGCGGTCAGGCTGATAAGCTCTTTTTCCTCCAGGCCATGGGCCACCACCTGCTGCACTTTGAAGACGCCGTGCGTCAAAGTGCCGGTCTTGTCCATCACCACCGCATTTACCCTGGTCATCACATCCAAGAAGTTTGATCCCTTGAAAAGGATCCCGTTCCGGGAAGCCAGCCCGATCCCACCGAAATAACCCAGGGGAATGGACACCACCAGCGCACAAGGGCAGCTTATCACCAGGAAAACCAGCGCGCGGTAAAACCAGACATTGAAGTCATAGTCGTCCATTATGAAATAGGGCACCGCGCATACGGCCAAGGCCAGAAAGAAGACGATGGGCGTGTAGACTTTAGCGAAACGGGAGATGAAGAGCTGGGTCTGCGACTTTCTGGCCGTCGCATCCTGCACCATTTCCAAAATCCTGCTCAGCTTGCTGTCCCGAAACAAGGAGGTGACCTGGACCTCGGCCACGGTATTGAGGTTGATCATCCCGGCGTACACTTTCTCTCCCTTCGCCTTTGTGTCGGGTTTGCTCTCCCCGGTCAGGGCGGCGGTGTTGAAGGATGCCTTCTCTGAGAGCAGCTCGCCGTCCAGGGCCACTTTCTCCCCGGATTTCATCTGGATGGTCTCCCCAATCTGTACTTCCTTTGGGTCCACTACCATAGCTGTTCCGCCCCTGATGACAGAGACCTCATCGGGGCGTATATCCAGCAACGCCTTTATGCTGCGCTTCGCGCGGTTGACGGCCGCGTCCTGGAACCACTCCCCTATGGAGTAGAAGACCATGACGGCCACACCCTCGCTGTAGGAGCCGATGGCGAAGGCACCGAGCGTGGCGACGCTCATCAGGAAGAACTCATTGAAGAAGTCGAGGCGCATGGCCTTGCGGAAGGCGAGGTCCAGCACTTTATAGCCAGCAAGCAGGTAGGCAGCGCCGTAAATGGCAAGGCCCAGTGGAGCGGGTGGGACGTAGCCGAAGCCATACTCCAAAGTGAGCATGACCACTAGGACTGCCAGGGACAGTAGAAGCGCCCAGTGGCTTTTCCACCCTGAGGACTCCCCGGCTCCATGGTCATGGCCGTCATGGTCACCGTTCTTCTCCACGTCGGCGTGGTTGACCGCATGCGGGTCTTTGTCTTCGTCCATCATCTTCTGGGCCGTTAGGAATGCTGTATTATAAGTTGGTTTGCGCTCTTCGCCGCCGTGAGATTCCTGTATCATATAAGTGGAATTAAAGATTGACTATTCATAAAAAAAGGTGGCCAGTCCCAAGACGATCAGCACGCCACCCATGATGGCGTGCCCGTGCCTCTCCAGCACCACTCCTCTGAAGCGGCCGATGCCCCGGTACCCCAAAGCGACAAGCCCCAGCATTAACGGCAGCGTCACAAAAACGAAAACCGTCGCCACCAGCAGGATTCCCTGCCACCCATGGGTGGCGGCTGTCAGGAAATAGGAACTTATCTCCAAACAGGGCGAGAAAAACAGGGCCACCGTCATGGTGGTGAACCAGCTCCGGACGGAAGGCGCCTTCCTGAGCGAGGATAGGTCCTTGGGAGCCTTGTCTGGGTGGGAGTAGGCGGTACCCAGTACAAACATGCCCATTACGACCAAGGCCAAGGGGGTAGCGTTACGGGCAAAGGAGGTAAACTCCTCAGACAGCCTGATACCCAGGTACCCGATCAGCCCGCCCAATAGGAGCGTGCCTCCAATGTGGGCGAGGCCCGCCAACAGGGTGGCCCGCAGCGTGGTGGCTAGTGGCCAGCCCTCTGAGCGCCCAATAGCCACCAAAGCCATCCAGTGGCTGGGGATCAGGGCATGGATCAGGCTGATCAGGAAACTATCCAGCAGGACATGCAGCATGGCGATTGACTAAAACTGAAAATTCTCCCTAAATCGTTTAATGGCCACCGCTCTCGCCTTTGTTGCCCTGCGCCGCGACATAGTAGGCGCCTTTGGTGACGAGTTGAGAGCCAGCCGGTATAGGGTTCAAAAGCTTTACCTCCGTGTATCCGGCATCCATGGCGCCCGTCTGAACCCCGATCTTGGTAAAGACCCAGTCCGGGGCGAGTTCCCCCTCATGTTCTTCTTCTGAGCTTTCAGCCTTAGGCTCAGGAGAGTGGGTGGCACGCGTAGCGGCGAACACGAATTTCAGCTCTCCTTCTGTTATGATGGCCTCATCCGGGAGCGCCGGCACGGTCGCCTCAGAGGTAAGGATACGGCCGCTCACGAACATGCCGGGAAGCAGGGTCGCCTCCTGGTTGTCGTTGATCTGGGCGTGTACCACCACCGTCTTGGTATCGTTCTCAAAGGATTTCCCCACCGAGAAGATGGTGGCCTCATATGTCTTGGAAGGGTTGGAGGTCAGGGAGAAGAGAACCTTCTGGCCGTTCTTGACCTGGGCGATGTCCTTCTCAAAGACCTGAAGGTCAATCTGGATGTGGTGGTTGTCCACTACCTGGAAAAGCTCCTTGGCTGGCTCAACCAAGGCGCCGATGTTTACCTTTATCTGATGTACATAGCCGTGCATGGGTGAAACCACCGATACCGAACGGATCAGGGAGCCTACCCTGATGCGGCTGGCGGATATGCCAATTTGGCCCAAGCGGCTGGCCAAAGAGGAAACCTCCGCCTGACGCGCCCTGTACTCGGCCTCGGCCAACTGGTACTTTTTGGCCGCAATCACATTCTCCTTCAATAATTCCCGTTGGCGCTCATAATCGATCTTGGCATAGTTAAGGGCGCTTTGGGCTTTCAGGTACTCCTCCTGGAGCTGGATGATGCTGGGGTGTTCGATGCTGACCAACCGTTGTCCCTTTTTCACGAACTGCCCCTGGGTGACGAAGATCTCCCGCACGATTCCCTCCGTCAGGCTGGAAATGGTGGCTTTGTTCTGAGGGGGGAGGTCCAGCATCCCGTTAGCCTGTATTCCGCTTTTAAGGGGCCGGTTCTCAATGCCTCCCAATTTTATCCCCACCGCATCCATTTGGGCCTGGGTCAGCCCGATGGACTCTTCTTCCCCGGCTTCACCCTCGGCATGGGTTTCATCGGTTTTTTCTTCGGCCTTCGGCCCATCCTGGCAAGAACTAAATGCTAGGATCACGCCAAACAGAAGGGGGAAAACACTTGATTTTATATGTTTCATCATCTTAATTGCTCTTTAAATAAAACTCTAATTGAATAACGGACTGGTTGAACTGGGACAGAACGTCAAGGTACTGCAACCGGATACGATGGGCCTGGTTTATGTTTTGGATGTACTCGGTGTACTCAGTTTCCCCTAGCCTGAAGCCCTTGCTGGCATATTCAATAATCAAGTTTGCCTGCGGCAATGCCTTGTCCTCATAGTACCGCAGGGCCTGCCTGCTCCTTTCGTAATCCTGGGTGAACCGCAACAGCTCTGTCTGCAAGGCCAGCCGCCGACTCTCGTACTGAGCGGTGGCTACCTGCTCCGCAAGGGAGGCGGCCCTCACCCGGGCGCGTTGGGCCCTGGAGAAGATGGGAATGCCTACCCCGAGTTCCACGGACTGGAATCGCCTGCCGGCCCCAAAGTACTCTTCCTCCCCAGAGACATTCTGGAAACCTTGGATGGTCTGGCTCCTCAGCCCAACCGAGAGCTCGGGCAGGAGCCGGCTTCTTTCCACTTGGGTCTGGGCCTGGCTGACCGCCATCTGGTTCCTGAAAATGGCAACCTCTGGATGGCTACTGAGCCAGGAGGTGTCTGCAGGCAAGATCAGCTCCCCTGACCGTGGCTCTGGCTGGAAGCTGACCGTGTCGGGGATGAAGAGCGAGCGAAGCAGGCGCTGCTGGACGGCAGTAACCTCTGAGCGGGTGGATTCCAAGGCGGTTCGGGCCTCCATGGCCTGGGCCTCGGCCGCGATCTTCTCCAGGTAGTTGGTCTCCCCCGCTTTGAAGCGGAAACCGGCGGCGCGCTCAAATTCCTGAGCCAGACTGTCTTGGATGCTCAGCATTTTGAACCTCTGGGAAAGGATAATCCATTCATTGTAGGCAAGCTTCACATCCCGGACCACGGTCCGCCTAGTCAGCAGCAGTTGCTGCTCCATGCCGCCGACCTGCTGTAAGGCCAGCCGAGCCTGGCTCCGGTACACGCCCGGCAAAGAGAAGCCTTGGGACAAAGTCAGTGCGTTGTCATTGGCCGCACTGTTTATTTGCCCGTACTCCCCCGTCAGAACCGTCTTTGGCAGATCGAAGCTTGCCCGGCGCAGCGCCTGCTGTTGCTCCACGGCCAGGGTGCCGGCGCGAACAGCAGGGCTGTTCTTCAGGGCCAGGTCTATTGCTTGGTTAAGAGTGACAGTGCCACTCACAGGATTAGGGCTAGTCTGGGCGCTCACCGGCAGGGCCAAACCGAAAACAACCAGAACAAGCACCAGAAAGCCAACTATTCCTCCCTGGCTACTGTCACCTTCCGTCTTTTTCATTTTTTCCACATAACTGTACATGATAGGAAGAAGGAAAAGGGTGAGCAGCGTGGAAGTGATAAGGCCCCCGATCACCACCGTGGCCAGCGGTTTCTGCACCTCTGCCCCGGCCGAGCCGGAAAGCGCCATGGGAAGGAAGCCTAGTGAGGCCACCGCCGCTGTCATGATCACCGGGCGCAGCCGGACCTTAGTGCCTTCCATGATTCGAGTGTACGGATCTTTCCATCCTTCCTTTTTCAATTGGTTGAAATACCCTATCAGAACGATTCCGTTCAATACCGCCACGCCGAAGAGGGCGATGAACCCGATACCGGCGGAGATACTAAAGGGCATGCCCCGCAACAGCAAGGCGAACACACCGCCGATGGCCGCCAAGGGAATGGCCGTGAAGATGAGCAGGCTCTGCTTGAAGGAACCGAAGGTGAGAAAGAGCAGCAGCAGGATAATCGCCAGGGAAAGTGGCACGGCCACCGAGAGTCGGGCCTTGGCGGCCTGCAGGTTCTCAAACTGTCCGCCATAGGTGACGTAGTAGCCCACCGGCAATTTGAATTTGGCTTCCAGGGTCTCCTGTATTTCCTTTACCAGGTTCTCCACGTCACGCTCCCGGGCATTGATGCCTATGGTGATACGACGCTTGGTGTCATCCCGCGATATCTGGCTGGGTCCTTCCTCCAACGTCACCTGAGCCACCTGTCGAAGGGGTACCTGGGTACCGTTTGGTAGGGCAATCAGCAAGTCTTCCACGTTTGAGAGCGTCTGACGGTTGGTCTGCGCCAGACGAACCACGAGATCAAATCGTCTCTCCCCCTCATAAATGACCCCGGCCTCCCCACCAGCGAACCCAGTGCGCAAGGCTCGGTTCACATCCTCTACGCTAAGTCCCATCTGTGCCATCTGGGCACGGTTGTATTTCACAAGCACTTGGGGCAAACCGGTGGTCTGCTCTACTTTCAAATCCCCCACCCCTGCAATAGGGCGGATAAGGTTGGCTGCCTCCTCGGCTTTCTGGGCCAATACATCCAAGTCCTCACCGTAGATCTTCACCGCGATGTCCTGTTTCACCCCGGTCATCAGCTCGTTGCTTCTCAATTGGATAGGCTGGGAGAACTCGGCGTTCAAGCCCGGAATGACCGACAGCGCCTGCTCCATTTTCTCCATGAGCTCCTCCCTGGTGTCGGCGGACTCCCATTCGTCCCGGTCCTTCAGGATAACGGTCATGTCGGCGGCCTCGATGGGCATGGGGTCGGTGGGTATTTCCGAAGCACCGATCTTGCTGATCACCTCCTTTACCTCCGGGAACTGCTTGAGCAGTATCCTTTCCGCCTGGGAGAAGGTCTTGACGCTCTGGGTCAGCGAGGAGCCTGGGCTAATGGAGGATTCGATGGCGAAGTCGCCCTCGTCCAGGGTTGGGATGAATTCTCCGCCCATGCGGCTAAAAAGGAAAAGGGTGAATAGAAACAAACCAAGCGTCAATGCCAACAGCACAACCCTTATTTTCAACGCCTTCTGTAAAAGTCTCCCATAGGAAGCTTCCAATCGGGCCATTACTTTGTCTGCGAAATTGGGCTTGTGCTTGGTCTTCTTACTCAGGAACAAAGCCGAGGCCATAGGCACGTAGGTCAGGGAAAGGATCAGGGCGCCCAGGATGGCAAACCCCACGGTCTGGGCCATAGGGCGGAACATCTTGCCCTCGATTCCCACCAGCGCCAGTATGGGCAGGTAGACGATGAGGATAATGATTTCCCCAAAGGCGGCCGATTGGCGGATCTTGACGGTGGCATCCAGGACGGTGTCATCCATCTGCCGTTGGTTCAGCCGGTCTATTCCCTCAAACTGTTTGTTTACTGATATCCGGTGCACTATACTCTCCACGATGATTACCGCGCCGTCCACGATCAACCCGAAGTCAATAGCCCCCAGGCTCATCAGGTTTCCGGACACGCCGAAGAGCTGCATCATGGAGATGGCGAAAAGCATGGCTAGGGGGATGACCGAAGCCACCACCAGGCCGGCGCGCAGGTTGCCCAACAAGAGCACCAGCACGAAAACCACGATAAGCCCCCCTTCTATGAGGTTTTTGCTGACGGTGCCGATGGCTCGGTCCACCAGTCGTGTTCGGTCCAGGAACGGCTCCAGCAGCACCCCAGGCGGTAGGGTCTTCTGAATTCCCTCGATCTTCGCCTTCACGTTTTCTATTACCTGCGCGGAGTTTTCACCCTTGAGCATCATGACGATGCCTCCTACCACCTCTCCCTCCCCGTTTCGGGTCAAGGCGCCGTAGCGCACAGAACTTCCTTCTTCCACGGTGGCGACGTCCCGTATCAAAAGAGGCAGGCCTGCTGTATTCTTCACAACGGTCTGCTCAATATCCTCAAAACTCGTCAGAAGGCCGATACCCCGGATAAAGTAGGCATTAGGGCCCTTTTCAATGAAGGCCCCCCCGGTGTTCTCATTATTCCTCTCCAGCGCATCAAAGATGTCGGAGATCGTCACATCGAATGCCCGAAGCCTTTCCGGGTCCACGGAAACCTGGTACTGTTTAACCATCCCGCCGAAGCTGCTGACCTCGGCCACCCCGGGCGTGCCGGCCAACTGCCGTTTCACGATCCAGTCCTGGATCGTCCTTAGTTCCGTGGGTGAGTATTCCTTAGGCGAGTCGGGGGTGGTATGCAGCACATACTGGTAAATCTCGCCTAGGCCGGTTGAGACAGGGCCCATCTCAGGGGATGCCAACCCCACTGGAAGTTGTTCCTGGGCACTCCTGAGCTTCTCGCCCACGATCTGGCGGGCGAGGTAGACGTCCACGTCATCCTCAAAGACCACGGTGACCACGGAAAGGCCGAAGCGGGAGATGGATCGGACCTCCACCAGGTCCGGCACGTTGGCCATCTCAATCTCTATGGGGGAAGTGATGAACTGCTCGACTTCCTGCGCCGCCAGGGTGGGGGAAGTCGTGATGATCTGTACTTGGTTGTTGGTGATGTCCGGAACGGCATCGATGGGAAGCCGGCTCAGGGAGAAAAGCCCCCAGACCACCAGGGCAAGGGTGAATAGCCCGATAATCAGCTTGTTCCGGATGGAAAAAGCTATCAGATTGTCAATCATGAAACTATGGTTTAAGCCAAAAAATAGACAGCCTGGGGGACCCATAGGAATCCAGGCAAAATGGCTAAGAGAAGGAGTCTACCCAATCCCAGCGGTCAATAAATAAGGCTTAAACTTTGGGGGGTTGCCAGATGGAGGCATGGACGGCCAAGTGACGTTCCCGGTAGAAGGCAAGAAGGGGCGTCCGATTAAAGAAAGCTTTCGCCTCAATTTGAAGTGAAGCTGAGGTTGGCTGTGAGAAACCTGCGCAGCAGCTGCAGATGCAGAGCGGCGTGCACATATCCCTGGCCTCTTGGTGGTTCTCGGTGACAGGGGAAGGGGTCACAGAAGTGCCTGGTGTCGTTTCGGCATAACCATAGACGTCGCTGCAGGGCATACAAGCCATGAAGGTCATGAAAACAGCGAGGATAAGGTTAAACCACTTCATCAGGGCAAAAATACGGGATGCTAACTCAAATACAAAGAATCCGGTGGGATGATTCTTAACCGAAACATTTCCTTATACCGGGTTTGCTTCCAAAACGTTGTTACAATGATTGCTTGGTCATTCCTTCTTGGTGGATTCCCTGCTGACGTCCATCTTAGGAAAGCTGAGGTGATATCGGAATATAAGGGATAAAGATACCTGTTATCTAGCGTCCGCATGGCCTAGGATCAGATGAATTCCTAGCATGTTCCTGATTCCCCTAGGTAAAGAGCTTTATTTGGCGTGGGAGGAGTAAAAATGCCAGATGCGTAGACAGGCAACGGTCAAAAGCAAAGCTGCCAGAATAAAGTAGAAGATTATTAGCACGATCTTTGGCCTGGAATTTTTAGTTCTTTTGTTTTTCGTCATTGTTGTAGAATATCTTATATTCCTATTATAGTCAATTTAAACATCGGAAATTCGATCTTAAGTTAGCATTACAGGAGAAAATGTAGCTAGGAAAGATCGCCCTTTTTACCAACCTGTTTAGTGAAGGAGGGCCTATCTTATATATTAACCAACCTTTTCTTCTTTCTTTTGCGTTCTCCGTGACGAATAGGTAAATTTAGTGGGGAAGCTGGCCTTTTTAAAACCCAAGCTACTACCATTGGGGAAAACCAGCCAAATCGTTTGATTGTTACTTCAGTTACAATTGTTTGAAACTAGGTGGAACTGATAATGCTTAGCCGGGTAACCCGAGGGATCCGTATAAGCATTATCATTTATGGCCTTTTACGGAAGTACCACCAAACCAGCAGTTCCAAAGGCAAAGTTGGCAGAATGCCAGGCTCTTGCTCTTGCACCCCGCAACATGTTAGTCAAAAAACTCATCAAGAGTTTCTCTGTTTTACCATTAGTATGGCTGTTTTCCTTGGCTAGCTATGGACAGAGCAATGTGAACCTTAAATTTTTTGGCGTCAGCCTTCATCCCAAAGGAGAGATTAATGCACCATTGATGCCTTTGAATCCAGACAAAAAAGGGTATTTGGTGTTCAATTTGGGTGGGGCGCTAGGCTATGAACATTTCCTCAGACGGGACAAGTTCTCCGTCAAAGCTATCCAGGCGTTGTATGCTGATTGCGCACTGCAGGTGGGGGGCTTTTCCCATGTGGGGGTTCGATGGGTCGTCTTCAAAAAAGGCCGGCATTCCCTCAACGGGGGGATAGGTCCTACCCTGGTGTTTCGGCGCAACTGGTATCGTTTGAAAGGATACCAGTATTCCGGTTTTTTCAGGGGGGACAAGAACGACCGGTGGCAGTACAGGCTTATTCCCCTGGCGGGAGAATTGGAGTATAATCTGATGGTCAGTGAGAGGTATGAACTGTCTACAGGCCTTATCCCTGGATACCCAAGCCTGATAAGTATTTCGTTCGGGCTCCGGCGGTGGATTAATCCCTAGCCCAAGAGAATATGCTTAAAGGCGGGGCAACAGGAATACCGCGCTCATGGGCGCGGCGCGGCAAACCGCTTATTCCCAATGAAGGACTGATCCGTCAGGGATTGCAGGAAAGCGAGCAGCTGCCTTTTCTCCGCCTGGGAAAGTTGGATGCCCGGGGTTGGCCCATCCAAGGCAGGGTCCAGAGTGGCGGACCGCCTTACCCCGGTATCATAATGCTCCAACACCTGCTGCAACGTCCCAAAACGGCCGTCATGCATATAGGGGGAGGTAAGGGCCACGTTGCGTAGGCTCGGGACTTTGAACCGGCCGACGTCCGTCGGAGACTCGGTAACCAGATGCCTGCCGGTATCCTGGGGAGTGTCAGCGTCCAGCCCGTTGTTCCGAAAGGAATGGTCGGTGAACAGGCCCGGTTGGTGGCAGGTGCCGCACTTTCCCTTGAAAACCACCAGGCCTTTTTTCTGCTCCGGCGTAAGGGCCTCGGCTTTCCCATTCTGGAACTGGTCATAAGGGGAGCCGGCAGACACCAACTCCCCCATGAACTGGGCCAAGGCCCTGAACAGCTGCTGGCTGTTCACCGTGTCCCGGTGCTGGAAGGCCTTCCTGAAAGCCTGGACATATTCCGGGTCGCGGTTCAGTTTCCTGATCACGCTGGAGAGGTTCTCCCCCATCTCCAAAGGATTGGTGATGGGGGCAAGGGGCACCAACTCCAGGTGGTTTCCCCCACCGTCCCAGAAAAAGGCTCGGCTCCAGCGCAGGTTGGCCAGCGCAGGAGTGTTCCTGGACCCTTCCTTTCCCCCCACGCCCTGAGTCACGGGGCTCCCCGGGTCGGCGAAGGCGGCCTCCTGCCGGTGGCAGCTCCCGCAGGAAACGGAGCCGTCCTTTGAGAGAATAGGGTCGTAGAAGAGGGCCCGCCCCAGCTCGAACCCCTCCTCTGTCACCGGGTTGTTCCGGTAGCTATAGATAGGCTCCGGAAAACCGGCCGGGAATGACGGGCTTTCCGCGGGGGTAATATCCTGCTCAGAGCCGCACGCGGCTATCCCTAAGGCAGCGCACAGGAGCACATATCTACGGCCCAGACGAAAGCTACTCAACGACATCCCGCTTATTCCCGCATGTGACCAACGGTGAACATCCGGGTGTAGTTGTCAGCCACTTTCACCGAGTTCGCGCCTCCCATGGTTGAGCTCAGTTCCGAGAACCGGATCGTGTTCACCCCTTGGAATAATCGTAGCACGTCCGCTGACAGGGAGACCCGTGGTGTTCTGGAGGCTTCCACCCGCAGTTTCTGACCCGCCAGGAAAGGGAGGGATACTGTCCGGAGGGAATTGTGCGGGGCCTGGAAGCCCCCTGTGTGGAAGACCAGGCCTCCGTTTTTGGACTGAGGGGACGTGCCCTCCAGCTTGAGGAACACGTACCCGGTGTTCCAGGACCAGAACATACCGTTGGCTGGGTCCAGGGCCCCAGTCTGCGCGCCGGCCACGTTCCGGGCACTGTCCACCCCGATGGTGAAGGAGAGGCCGCTGTAGTCCCCTGGGGGGACGTCCTTCACCGATACCAGCTTGGAGGAAGGGATGCTTTCGTCCACTAGGTAATAACTCTCCGGCTGGTGGTACTCAGTGCCGTCTGCTTTTCTGAAAACGAGGTTACTGATGTAATACTGGAATTTGGAGACCCTGAATCCGTCCCCGTTGGCGTTGGTGTACTCCAGGTCCTCCAGAGAAAGCGGGAAGTTGCCTACTACATGGTCAAATACCAAAGTGACTTCCCCGGATTGGGGCACCGCCTCCGGATCTTCGCTGCAGGAAAAAGACAGCATTAACGTCAAGATAATGGATAAGAGAGCAGCCTGTCTTGGCATAAGGGACTTCATGATAAATTTAAAGGGAAAATAAGAAATATAAAGTCTTCACAAGTTGACTCAAGTGGGTTGCATACCCATGAAATCTTTATTGGCTATCTTCCGATTTACAAACAGTATCCAGTCAAAAAAGGGGAAGCATGGTCGTTGGAATAGACACATATTCTGAGAAGACGCTGGTGGAGATTAGCGGTCCAAGGAGTAAGCTTTATCATGCGCAGTAACTTGGCCCCTTTATTCTCCACAAGTGCCGTGCATGTCTTATTTCAATTATCCAGGGTTCACTTTCTTCTCAGAGAAACGCTTCTCTTGGATGAAAGTGCTGTCCGTAAGGGTATGGAGGAACCTTATTATTTTCCCTTTCTCCTCCGCGGTTAAACCCAAGGAACGGCCATCATAATCATTGGAGGCTTCCATAATAAGGGGATCCAGATTAGGGCTGCCACTCCGGATATGCTCGTTGTAATGGTCCAATACTTCCTCCAGGGTCTTGAAACGCCCATCATGCATGTAGGGGGCCGTAAGGGCGATGTTGCGCAGGGTCGGGGCTTTGAATTTGCCTTGGTCTGTCGTCTTGCCGGTCACCAAGCCCCTGCCCAAGTCGGTAAAGGAAAGGTCCAGTCCGTTGTTATGGAACTGCTGCAAGGTGGTGAGGTCACTGCCATGGCAATCCCCGCAGTTGCCACCCCGTATCCTCCCATCGGGGTTCGGGTGGGTCAGAAACAAGACGTAACCCTCCAGCGCTTCGGCTGGAAGGCCCTTCTTCCCTTCCCGGTATAGGTCAAAGGGCGAGTTGGAGGAAACTAAAATACGTTGGAATTGCCCCAGGGCTTTGAAAACCAGGTCAGCCGTGATAGTGGAGGTGCCGAACGCTTTCCTGAACATGGGGGGGTAGGCGGGGATACTCTGCAGCTCCCTGACGGCCTCCCCCATGTCTTGGTTCATCTCCAAAGGGTTCTCAATCGGAAAACGGGCCTGCTCCTCCAAGGAAGCGAAGGCGCCGTCCCAGTTGAAGGACCGGTTATAGGCCAGGTTCGCCAGCGACATGGCATTGCGGTGGGAGATTTCCCCCCCAACGCCCACGCTCAGAGACTTTCCATCGGTGAACGCGCGCTTCTGCTGGTGGCAACTTCCGCAGGACAGGGTATTGTCCCCCGAGAGTCTTTTCTCATAGAAAAGCGCCCGGCCGAGGCCAACACCTTCCTGGGTCAGCTTGTTCTGATCCGGTATGCTGGGGGAGCCGAAACGGCTCGGGAACGTCAGGTCGTAGACAACATCTTCGACGGGCTCCTGTGTTTCCGGGATGGGGAGCTCGTCACTATCCCGGCAAGCGGTGAAGCTTGAAAAGATAGTGAGCCAGAAGCACAGCATTGCCTTTTTATCCATCAGATTATGTGTGACACTTAATAAATAACTGAGGATATTTAATAAAAATTATGCCCTTTTACAAAAAAGCTGTTTTAGAGTTTCCAAAAAGAGTTCATCCCGCATGTAGCGGATAGTTTTCACTTCTGATTTTGGTCTTATTTTCAAAAAAGAGGCAGAAGACAGAAATATTGACAAACAAATACTTTAAACAGTGGACTGTGCTCAGCATTTTAAAAACCTTTAATCAGCTTTAAGATCTTAGTTAAGAAATTAGAGAGAAAAATGCCTAACGAAAAAGAGATGTCATTCTAAATAGTAGATTGAGTCAATCGTTGAGAATCGAACCATTGTGCAGCAACAAACGAAAGGTAACCCATGGTTTATATCAGTTCAAGGTGTACCTAAGTAAGTCAGGACGGTTTTTCCTTTTCTTGTAGTCATCCAAGTTCAGTGAAAATGCGAATCCGGGCACACCGTAAATATAAGTGGGTGACGCAACAATAGACGGTTTCCTTCCCCAGCGGTTACGGTGCGACAGGTAGGCCAGATGGGAAGAGAGCATGCCTATGCCGGCACCTACGAAGACGTCTGATTGCCAGTGTTTATTGTTCAGCATCCGGAAAACCCCTACGCTGGTTGCAATAGTGTATGCCCCGACACCGTACCAGGGGCTTTTGTGCTTGAGCTCCGTATTGAGGATAGATGCCGCAAGGAATGCCTGGGCCGCATGGCCAGAGGGCATGGATTCCCGGTTCTCCCCATTGGGACGCTCCTGGTCGGTAACCTGCTTCAATCCATAGACAGTGACGGCGAAAATGGCCTCCGCCTTCAGAATCACGATGCCAGTGTTCAGAAAGTCATTTTTTGATTTGACGTTCAACAGGTTGGCCAAGGCAAGCTCCACATAGGGCGCAATAAGCAAGGGGTTGTCTATTGTGGTTTTAAAATTGGGGAAATGCCTTTGGATATCCCGTTTGGCGTCATAACTGCTGTAGAGGCCGTTGTCCTTGACCGTGCTCAGCCCGTACCCAATCAGAAGGGCCGGAATGATAGTCGCTTTGAAAGCCTTGGACTTGAAAAAGGGTGCCTTGGCGGAAGGGGCCGAAACTGAATCCTGATATTTCTTCAGCGTGTCTGCCGCCACCGTCTCTTGGGATACTTTGAGAGAGTCAATTTCTTGTGCTTTCAGCTCAGGGCTGATAGCCCCAATAGAAATAGACAACACAAACCATAGGCGTAAAATTTTTTTCATAAGCGATGGTAAAGTGAGAATGGAATCAATCACTTTACCACAAGCTGTTCAAAAGGTTGCGTCATAACTTTCCCTTGTTTAGCCACTCAACCTTTAATACAAGCGAAGCTGAATATTTGCAATGCCAAAATCAAGAAAAGAAAGACGAGCCAACCTTTCATTATTAACAGCTTAATGACGCTTCATCGATTTTACTGGTAGTAAGGGAAACGGATTTAAGGGTTGGATCTTATCTTTCAAAAAACATTAGCTGGGGTAAGCAAATTTATTATAAGACATAGCCAATGGAAGGCTAATCAGATTACAGCTTAACTAAAATAGTTGTCCCTAAATAGCCAGTGCCTCCATTCCGCACCACATGCCATCCCATTTTTTCCAAATTTTCTTGGATATAACGGTTTAGCAACCCATGTGCCACAAGGGCGACATTAGTCTTTTCTTCTGACGCATCGGCTAGAGTTCTAGCCGCCGCCTTTGCCCGTTTGCGGGCTTCAGCGAAACTTTCCGCGCCTTGCCGGTCTATGCCTAGTACCCACTTTACACGTGCGGCGGAGGTCCATAGATTAATCGGTAATCTTATATTGGGGCTATGGTGACCCATGGATGATTCAAATTCCCTGAAGATTGGGGATATTATCGTCTCACGGTTTATTCCAAAGATATACTGAGCGGTAGCTTTTGCCCTGTTGATAGAACTGGAGAAAACTTTAAGCTGATTAGGGTTCTGAATGTTGAAAAAGGAAGTATCAGGCACTATTATCCCTACGCTATCATAATCGGCGGCAAACTGGTTTGCCTCACGGTATGAAAATTTACCCACTTTCCGCAGATCCGGTTCTCCATGGCGAATAAGGGCAATCTGTCGTACCTTACTGCCGACAGGAAGTGCTAGATCCTCCTCATTGAAGAAGGAGATGCGTTGCGCAACAGGTTTTCCATTGGCGGTCACGTAAGAGGCATTCCTGCTTAATTCCGTAAGCCTTGCCTCGATGCTTTGGATTGTCTGATGAAGTAGCTTTGTGCCTTCCGCTTGCACCGACAATAGGGTTATAAGAACTAAGGTGGGTACTAAAAACAATCTTTTAAGCATAAGGTCTACTAGATTATTGTATATAAGTATAACCTCAGGCGGAAGGAGGTAGTTCCCGTTGTCCCTTTGACTCTGTATCTATTGGTCAATTACCTGATCAATAATCAGCTAATCATAGAATGTATTGTACTGCCCTCACCTAAACTGGTATGTAGTGTAGTAGCGGATGCTAAAGTTAGTAATATTAAAAAAGGCTTTTCCCAGAATTCACTTTCATAATACTGGAATTTATTGGAGGGCTTATTTCAGGCAGCGTTGCCATTCTTTCTGACTCCATTCGTGATTTTTCCGATAGCATTTCCTTAGGTTGATATTCCCAATAGAATCGAGACAAGGCAGCAATTCAGATATATGTACGGATATAGGCATTCCCCTCCTTAGGGTTATAATCAATATGGTCATATTGTTGTCAGGCTCCATTTATTATAGATCCTGTTCTGGGGATTGTTGCTACCCGCATCATCTTGGTTGTTGCCATGAAAATGAAAGAGCTTAAGGGACTCTGAAACTATCTCTGCATTGTGTACTTGAGAAAGTAAATACAGCACTTTTTAACAACTTATACTTTACATTAAGAGTGTTCATCCAATATGAAATATAATACATTGAAAAAACTTATTGATATATCTCCTATTTCAATAGGCTTGCTATGACAGCTTTTTGTTTATATAGGCAGAAATACAATGTGATATATGAATGTTTTTACAGGATTGAATAAGTAACTACCATGAATTTCTGCTGGTCTGTCCTTACTTTCTAGGCATATACAGTATTAAGCAAACCCCAAATAGGGCTATTAATGCGCCAATAATATCATAGCGGTCTGGCTTAAAGCCGTCCACTTTCCAAGCCCATACCAAGGCCATCACTATGAAAACGCCGCCATAGGCAGCATACACCCTCCCGAAGCTGGCTGTCTGCCAGGTAGCCACTACCCCGTACATAGCCAGAATAATACTACCCAGTATGCCATACCACAAGGGTTTCTCTTCCTTCAGCCAAAGCCAAACCAGATAACCCCCACCGATTTTACAAAGCCCGGCTAGGAAAAAAATACATAGTGATTTGATTATTTCCATAGTGGGTGAAGGTAGTCATTTCGAATATTTCTTTTGATTACTAGATTTGAATTCATAGCCTTCAAATCTAGTAATCAGAAGAAAGAGGTTGTTTTATCGTACTTTCGGTTTAAAAACATTTCGCTGATGAATATTGATTTAATCAACCAAATTAAGCGGTTGGCCATCATCGCCCTTGCTTCTGACGATGAACTCATCGAGAACATTGTTCTGAAAGGTGGCAATGCCATTGATATTGTTTACCATGATAGCAGTTCAATCTCCAGAACTTCCTATGACCTGGACTTCTCCATAGATCATGGTGATTTTAAAGAGGATGAGGGAATCATCAGCAAGCGGATAGAAAGCACCTTGGTGAAGACCTTCGCGGAAAATGGAATGGTTGTTTTTGATTATACTTTCCTCCCCAGGCCCAAAGTCGTGAAGGAAGCAGTGGCGGATTTTTGGGGAGGTTACCAAGTTACGTTCAAGGTGCTTGACCAAAAAACCTACGATACCCATCAGGGGAATTTAGAGCACCAGCGTCGAATCGCTGTTCCGTTAAGCGCAGGGCGCTCCACTACTTTTGAGTTGGAGTTCAGCAAGTTCGAGTATGTCGCAAAAAAGGCTCAGACGAAGGTGGACGGTTATACAATTTATGTCTACACACCGGAAATGATTGTTTTTGAGAAGTTACGGGCCATTTGCCAGCAATTACCGCAGTACTCTGAAATTATTAAATCGCGTACCGCCCGCGCCAGGGCACGTGACTTCTATGATATTCACCTGATTATGGAATCGCATGGCATTGATGCGACCACCGAGGAAAATAAAGAACTGATTGCGAATATTTTCGAGGCTAAGCGTGTGCCTCTTTCTTTTATACAGGAGATAACCAATCACAAAGCCATCCATAAAGATAACTGGGAAAGCGTGAAAGATACGGTGGCCCGTTCGGAAGAGTTGGAGAGCTTCGATTTCTACTTTGACTACGTGGTCAGCACGTTCCAAGGGATTACATTCCCTTAGGGAAATATAGCTGCCAGTCTTCCGAGAAATCCTTTTCCTCCATATCATAGGTGAGATAGAATCGGAACTCTTTCTTCCGGCTGCGCAGCTCGTCCAGTTTTCTGCCGGTATAGCCTGCCCGTTCCAGGTAGAACCCAACAGCTTGGTGATAAGGGTAGATAAAATCGAGGTTGTCTAACGTTGCCACCAGTTTATTCAGGGAAATACTGGCTAGGGCGTACTGGTAAGCTTCTAATACCGAATACACCCCGCCAGCATAGCTTGGTCGCACCGTAATATCAATCAGAGTTCGCTCCAGGCTGGTTACTGGTATGTTTTCTATCAAATGAACCCCGGTTCTGCCCGTGTACATGCCATTAAGAATAAGAAAGGAGTAATCACCATACATGGCTTCGGTAACTGCTTTCCGCTGTGGCTTGGAGAAAGCCGCATCAATGCCCTCTTGTTTCAGTTGGCGGTTACCGTCCGGTTTCTTGCTTTGCTCAAAGGTGATATAAATGGTTTTGGGTACCTGCGTAGTCAGGCTATTCAGAAACATGGCGCTGTAATGGGACAGGTAAGATTTGTTAATCAAAGACACCGCTATCTCCAGCTCATTGGCATCCTGGGTGATATACCGCTCCTTCTTGTTGATGTAGCCGTCAAACAGGATTTCAATCTTGGTGAGGATTCCCCTTTTCTGCAGCTGCTCAATAAACCTGAGGTCTGTGGTGGTAACCGGCAGGTTCCAAGCAGCTTTCCTTTCCTCGAAAATCCCACTAAGTTGCTGGCGGGAGAAGACTTTGCGGGGATTCTGTTTGAAGAAAGACTTGATACTACTTTCAGCAATAACAAAGCGGGACTTACTTGGCATGGCTGCGTTGAAGGTATGTCAGACGGAAAGTATATATACTTTCCGTAAAGTTAATCCTTTAGAAGGATAAATGCAACAGCAATCTTTTAACGTTGAAAGGAAAGAAGAGAGAGTTGAAAATGACAAGGAGTATATAAAGTATATATACTTTATATACGCAAAGTTAAACGTTTTGTTTGAGATAAGCAAGTGAAAAATATGAGATATAGACCAAAACGAATGGACAGCTAGAGGAGTATGAAACAAATTAGTTCCACATGCGTAAAGTATATATACTTTACGCAAATTTAAATCCCTTCTTATTTAAAGTCAAGGTTATTGTCATAAACTTTGCAATACGAGCTTGTTTATTTGCCACTAATTTAATTTAAAAAACTGATAATCACAGTCTTATAAATTACATTATGTTAAGTAATAAACTTGTAGAGATGTTAGAAACAAATGGGGTTCCTTTATATTCTTGAAATTTAAGACTAAACATTAATGTCAAAAATGTATCCAACAAACGCGGACAAACCCATTGCGATCGTTCCCCAAACTACTATTCTCACTACTGCCTTGCGCTTGCTAGAACCTCCTGTTTTGGCAGAAACAGCCCCAAGGGCAATTAGTGATAGAATGGTAAAGCCGTATAGGAAATACTCCATGTTATAAACCGGCGCGAAGATTGTCACCAATAAGGGCAAAAGTCCACCCACCATAAAAGCCGCACCCGAGGCAAAGGCCGCCTGTATCGGATTAGCCTGGCTCAACTCGTTAATCCCCAACTCATCACGCACGTGTGTTGCCAATGCGTTTGTTTCTGTTAATTCTTTTGCAACCTGTAAGGCAGTTTCTTTCTTTAACCCCCTTCTCTCATAGATCTCCGCAAGTATCCTCAGTTCAGCCTCTGGCATTGCCTCCAGTTCCTGCCTTTCCCTTTCAATGTCGGCTTTTTCAATATCAGTCTGGGAACCTACCGAAACATATTCACCTGCTGCCATGGATAATGCACCGGCCACCAGTCCGGCAACCGTTGCCAAGAGAATCGGGTCTCTGGACGTGCTTGCAGCCGCTATGCCAATGGCAAGACTTGAAACCGATATAATCCCATCATTTGCCCCTAAAACGGCGGCCCTCAACCAATTGCTTCGGTGTATGTAATGGCTGTCTAAATAGTTATCTATAGTTATCATTTTCTTACTGCTAGTATGTTTTCAAAATTTTCTGCCAGCCACTGAATGACATTACCCGCATTAGGGCTACCCTCTCTTACGCCTCTTGACAGGATTGAAGCTATAGAATAGGTAAAATCTAATACTTAAGAAGATTTATGTGCCTAGAAATTTAGGGATTAACCTTGGTTTTTTCCTAATTTGAAGAAAGCACCCAAAAACATTCTCTTGGCACTTTTTTATAGTCAAGTACCTTTTTGACATTTTTTCCACATGTTTTCTCGAACCCCTTAAAATGATTTCTTCGAAGCAGGCCAGGAACCAAGTGAGGCATGGTATTTGTCTTAAGAATAGAAGACTGCTACATTTAACATCTTCCACGTAACTTAAAAGCCATGAACTTACTTATTGTTTTATTGAGCATCTTTTCCCTTTCGGGCAATCAAGCCTGGTTAAATGACATAGAGCAGGCAAAAAAAATCTCCCATGATAGCCATAAGTACATCTTGGTCAACTTTTCCGGCTCTGACTGGTGCGGACCTTGCATTAAGTTAGAGAAGCAGATTTTTGAGGATCCGCAGTTCCAGAAATTTGCTGAGGAGAACCTGGTTCTGCTAAACGCCGACTTTCCCAGGTTGAAGAAGAACCAGCTGGACAAGGCACAGATGAGCTTAAATGAAAAATTGGCTGAACAGTATAACAAAAGCGGTATTTTTCCTTTAACATTACTGTTAGACGAAAACGGCAAGGTGGTGAAGAAATGGGAAGGAATTCCCGCTAAAGACGCCCCGGCCTTTATAGCGCAACTAAAAGCCACAAAATAAGTGAACAAATCGGATTCCCCATCAGTACACATGCCGCAATTATTTAGGCGGGTACAGAAGCTGATGGGGAATCGGTTTGAATTGACGGTAGCCAGCGCTGGCAAACAAGAGGCAGATGCCGCCATTGACGAAGCCATTGCCGAGATCCAGCGCGTAGAAAGGCTGCTCACCACCTATTCTGATACCAGCGATACCCACCACATAAACGCCATGGCGGGTATTGCGCCCGTCGTTCCCTCTCCAGAGGTATATGAGCTCGTCCAGCGGTCCATCCGTATATCCGAATTAACCCAGGGTGCTTTCGATATCACCTATGGCGGGGTAGACACGAGCCTCTGGAACTTTGACCCAACCATGACAGCGCTGCCTTCGAAGGAAGTCGCACAATCGTCCATAAGGCTTGTTAATTATCATAACATCCTCCTCAACCCACAGGACAAAAGCGTTTTCCTGAAGCACCAAGGCATGCGTATCGGGTTTGGCGGCATCGGGAAAGGCTATGCCGCTGAACGGGCTAAACACGTTTTACAGAAATCGAAGATCCACAGCGGCATTGTGAATGCCGCAGGAGACCTTAGTGCCTGGGGGCTCCAACCCGACGGCCGACCCTGGACCATTGGCATCGCGGACCCTGACGCCAAGCACCAGCCCTTCTCGCAACTTAATATCTCCAACATGGCGGTGGCTACCTCGGGCAATTACGAGAAGTTCGCCATCATCGGCGGAAAAAAATACAGCCACACGATCAATCCAAAAACCGGATTGCCCGTTACAGGTATCAAGAGCGTCACGATCCTATGCCCTAACGCAGAATTGGCTGACGCCATGGCTACACCTGTTATGGTCATGGGGGTAAAAGTGGGCTTAGACCTCGTTAATCAGATGAAGGACATCGCCTGCCTCATAGTAGATGATGACAACCACGTACACTGCTCTAAAAATATAAGGCTTAACTAATGGATGCAAGAACCAGAATTTGCGCAAGGCTCCTATTGCTATTCACGGCAGGGAGCCTTTTCTCGTGCCAGACGGTGCATGAATACAACAAGATGTACCTGAATGACGCTGAGATGGTCTTGAACGCCCGTAAGGTGCAGAAAACAGAGTTGAATTTCCTGTTATACCGTGAGGGTGCCTCCGGGGCTAATGGCGGAAAGACAGGAGGCGGCTGCGGCTGTAACTAAGAAATTTAAAAAGATGCAGAAAATCTACTTGCACGCCTCACTGTTCTTCCTGACCATTCTCAGTTCTTTTGGCCAGACCACCGCACCGGACAGCATTGCCTTCAAAAGCCGCAAACTCAAAACCCAGGAGATCAATTTCGTCTCCAGCTACTACACCCAGGACGGTAATAATTCCGCAGTGACGGGCGGCATTGGCACTGAGAAGCTTACCGACGTAGCCACCACCTTTGACATCACCATGGCTAAAGGGGATGCCCAGAATAGGCTGCACTCCTTTAGGCTGGAAGTAGGGTTTGACCATTACTCCTCGGCTTCCTCTGATCTGATTGACCCTTCCACTATTTCATCTGCCAGCGCGGCAGACAACCGTATCTACCCTTCCCTGTCCTGGGTGATGCAGGATGACGCGAAAGGCTATTCTATGGGCGCGGGAATTTCTATTTCCACTGAGTATGACTACTTCTCCAAGGGTGTGAACGTGAACTTCGCCAAGTTGTCCAAAGACCGTAATCGCGAGGTGGGCTTATCTTTGAGTGCCTTCCTCGATTCGTGGAGCATGATCTACCCCATTGAACTAAGAACAATAGAAACTCCATCGGGCCCGGTAGCCAACCCGGATGCGGGGGGAACCAATCCACGTAATTCCTATAACGGCTCTATCTCCCTGGCCCAGGTTATCAATAAACGCTTGCAGGCTTCGGTGATGTTGGATTTGGCGTACCAGACGGGCCAATTGGCCACGCCCTACCAAAGGGTGTATTTCACAGATAATTCGGTTATTGTAGAGAAGCTGCCCGACACCCGCGTTAAAATCCCGGTGGCCATACGACTGAATTACTTTGCCACTGACCGCATCTTAGTGAAGAGCTTTTACCGTTTCTACTCAGACGATTGGGGCATCTTGGCGCATACCGCTGAGGTGGAACTACCCTACAAGCTGACACCCTTCCTATCGATTTCTCCCTTTTACCGGTTCTACACCCAGTCTGCCGCAGATTATTTCGCCCCCTATAAAGAACATACCGCCCAACAAGAGTTCTATACCAGTGACTATGATTTGTCCGGGTTCGCCAGCCACCTATTTGGCTTGAACCTTCGTTACAATTCGGCAGACGGGATTCTGGGCGTTAGTAAGCTGAACACCTTGGAACTGCGCTATGACCATTATAACCGAGACACGGGCTTAGTGGCAGACGCTATTGCGTTGGCGGTGACTATAAAATAATTTTACACGCTAGATTACTTATAAAGCTTGGCATTTATTGATGGAAAATGAAATTGGTAACTATTAGGGTCATCTTTCTGTTGGTGTTGTTTTGCAATTTATCTGGACATGCCCAATCTGGCGCGTCTATCGTTGCAAAACAAGACACGTTACCGATGGCACTTTCTTCCTCAGATTCAACCCGCGCAGATTTTCATATATCAAAGTTCTCCCCGACAGTTAAAGTTACTGGCGCTGTTTTGGCTGGTGCTTCCCTTTGGATTGCCACATATGCCTGGATAGACGAACCGCTTCAGAAACACATGCAGAGCCATAGGGCTCAAACACTAGATGCCGTTGCGCGGGTGGTAGAGCCGATGGGTAGGCAGAGACTACTTTTGCCAATTACAGGGACTGCGGCATTGGTTGGGTTTGCCTTGGGCAACCCTAACCTAAGAAAAGTGGGTTCGGTGTCTTTTACCAGTTTACTTATCACGGGAGGACTTACGGGTCTCATTAAAAACCAGGTGCACCGTTACCGGCCCAGCGAAACCGATGAGAACCATTTTTATGACTGGGGCATGGCGGTCTCAGAGAATACTTCTTTTCCCTCATCACATACCACGGTCGCCTTTGCAGTGGCCACGTCCGTAGCCTCCGTGTATGGTAAGGAACACCCGCTGATTCCCCCCCTGGCCTATGGCACGGCCACGCTCGTGGGGCTATCACGCATCAATGATAATGCCCATTGGGCCACGGATATAATGGCGGGTGCCGCCTTAGGCTATGTTTCTGCTAAAGGCTCTTTGCTTCTGTATAATCTGGCTGAAAGAAAATTAAAGAAGGGAAAAGGTAAACTAACTGCGGTGCCTAATCTTGGATCTAACTCAGCCTCTTTTTACTTCTCATTGACTTTTTGACAAGAATCCTAATTTGTGCCCATTGACTCTTATTTTTATTCACCAGTCATCACTAAATGGCTGGGCACCCCATCTTTGTAATTCGCCTAGGGACCAACTATGGCTTCATTGAATATTGCCCCTTTTTAATACTATATAAGGTCCCCCCCCCTTGCTCAAAATATGTAACTTGAGTCACAGACTTCTCCCTAGTCTTATAATAGCTTTGTAGGACTCTTTACAGTAAACCACAAAGCCATGAACCAAGAGAGATCATTACTGTATTCCTTGGCCAAGTCCAAATGTCCCAGATGCCGGGAGGGCGACATGTTTCCTAAGGCCAATTTGTATTCAACCAAATTTGCAGCCATGCGAGAATACTGCACCTGCTGCGGCCAATCGTTTGAGCCGGAGCCGGGATTCTATTACGGAGCTATGTATGTAAGCTTCGCACTGAATGTAGGACTGTTTCTTGTCACGCTGTTTCTTCTTTCCCTATTTGTGGAGGAAGTGACCATAGGGATGCTAATAGGTTTGATCCTGGTTACATCATTGGGCATGCTACCTGTTTTCTTCAGATTGGCGCGGCTCCTTTGGATTAACATATTTGTTAAGTATGAAGGTCCTTCCACCCAAATTCCTCAAAAGTCCCACATCTAGTAAAACGGAAGGTTAATGATATTTAAAACTGGCGTTTAGCTAGATACTATTGTTACCCTTATCTATTAATCTAAAAACCTTGCCATAGGGATATTTGCTTGTGTAACCAAAGTCACTGAACGCCTTATACCTATGCTCTACCTTTGTGTCATCTTCTAACCTAAAAGACGAAGCACCATGAAAATACAGCAGTTTGAAGACAAAGGATTGGCGCATTACTCATACGCCATCTTAAGCGAATGCCAGAAAGAGATTGTCCTGGTAGACCCTGCCAGAAATCCCCAGCAATACTATGACTACGCCACCCAGCACGGAGCCAGGATTGTAGGCGTGGTAGAAACCCATCCCCACGCCGACTTCGTGAGCTCGCACCTGGAGATTCATGAGAAGACCGGCGCCACTATCTACGCGCACAGCCTGGTAGGCGCAGACTATCCGCACCAAGCCTTTGACGAGGGCGCGGTGCTGGAAATCGGCAAGGTAAAACTGAAGTCGCTGCACACGCCTGGTCACTCCCCTGACAGCATCAGTGTGGTGCTGGAGCATGAAGGCAAGGACAAAGCCGTCTTCACCGGTGATACCCTGTTCATTGGCGACGTGGGCCGCCCGGACCTTCGGGAGAACGCCGGCAACCTCACCGCCAAGCGCGAGGAACTGGCCCGGCAGATGTACCACAGCACCCGCCAGAAACTGATGAAATTGGCCGATGAAGTGGTGGTGTACCCTGCGCACGGCGCCGGCACGCTTTGCGGTAAAGCCCTCAGCGAAGCCAACAGCAGTACCATCGGCGATGAGAAGTTCAGTAACCCGGCCCTGAAGAAAATGACCGAGGACCAGTTTGTGACCTACCTCACCGCTGACCAGCCGTTCATTCCCAAATACTTTGGGTATAATGTGGGCCTGAACAAGCAGGGCGCACCCAACTACCAGCAGAGCGTACAGGCCGTGAAGCGTCTGGAGAAGAATTTCAGTCCAGAGGAAGGTGCCTTGATCATAGATGCGCGTCCGCAAGAGGACTTCAAGGAAGGACATCTGGCGGGAGCCTTTAACATCCAGAACGGCGGCAAGTTTGAGACCTGGCTGGGAAGTATCGTGGACCCCAAGGAAACCTTTTACCTGGTAGCCCAGGATGACAAGACCTTGGACGAGCTGATTGACAAAGCCTCCAGGATTGGCTATGAAAGCAAAATAAGAGGAGCGTTTGCATTGGAGGGGAATGCTTCGGTTACCTCACCCAAGATAGATCTCACTGCCTTCAAAGAAAACCCGGAAAAGTACACTGTCGTGGACATTAGGAACGCCTCTGAGGTAAAGGAAAAGAAGTATTTTGCCCATGCCCTCAATATTCCGTTGCCGGAGCTACGGGACCGTGCCCAGGAAATCCCCACCGGCAAACCCGTAGTCATTCACTGCGCCGGCGGCTACCGGTCAGCGGCCGGAAGTAGCATTGTGGAAGCAGGACTTCCACAGGCCGAGGTTCTGGATTTGAGTGAGGCCATCAGCCAGTTCAATCCGCTGTAACCGCTGCATTACGTTCCGTTAAATAAGCCGGTGCTCTTTGTAGGGTACCGGCTTTTTAATGGGAAAGGATTTGGAACTTCAATCAGAAGAACCGCGAACGTTACAACTGGTCTATTACTGCCCGTAACTTCTGGCTTACCTCGTTGGCGATGGTTTCCAGGTTGGCGTTCCCAATGGCAGACATGGTTTCCATGGGGTTGATGGCCGTGACTTCTACCTGTCCGCCTTCATGCTCCTGCACCAGCACGTTGCAGGGCAACAGCACGCCAATCTTGTCTTCCTGTTGAATGGCCTGGTGCGCCAGCGTTGGGTTGCAGGCTCCCAAAATGCGATATTCCCTGAAGTCCATCCCAAGTTTTTCCTTGAATTTCCCTTTCAGGTCAATCTCTGAGATGACCCCAAACCCTTCTTTGGCTAGGGCTGCTTTCGTTTTGTCCAGTGCCTCGTTAAAGCTGCCGGTAATCGTCTTGGAGATATGATATTCCATGGTGTCTAGTGCTTGATTATCCTGTTACCTACGCATGCGCGCACAGGTGGTTTAAGCGGCGGGTCCTGCCCATTCTAAATGTTTATGGCTTGTGTAACCTAAGTCACTGTCTGCGCTGCCCCGGTAGCCGTCCTTTGTGAAAAACAGACCGTACCGCCTTGCGCTGCTACTTTGGTTATTATCGATTGTTACTTACCCCTAGTATATGAACCCTTTCACCCGATTTCTTCTCCCCATGCTTTTTTTACATATCATCCTGCTGCCAGCGCGGGTAATTGCCCAGGAGCACGGCCATGAGGCTAATTTGCCGGATACCTCTAGCGTAAAAAACGTGCAGGAGCTTTTCACCAAGGGAGAGTTGCACGGCCACGTCCGGAATTACTTCATGGCCACGCTCAACCACCGCTCCCTCTCAGACCATTACGCCAATGCCCTGGGCGCGGAGATCGGGGTGCGCACGGCATCGTTCCACGGGTTTAGGCTAGGCATCTCCGGCATCTTCACCTACAATCTCTTCTCTAGCCATTTGGATCAGAAAGACCCCATAGCGGGAAAGTATCCCAGCAATGAGGTGGAGCTTTTTGACATAGAGAACCCGCACAACAAAGACAACCTGGACCGCCTGGAATCCGCCTATCTGGAGTACCGCACAGAGAAACTGCACGTCCGAATAGGACGGTTTGACTTTACCTCTCCGCTCATCAATCCCCAGGACACCCGCATGAAGCCGTACTCGGTGCAAGGGGTCATGGCGCAGGTGCCGGTAGGCCAGCACACCAAACTCACGGCTGCCTGGCTGGACCATTTCTCGCCGCGCGGGGTCATTGAGTGGGGCAACACCCGCCACACCATCGGGTTGTACAGCAACGGCGTGAACCTAGACGGAAGCCCCTCCGAGTACCGCCACCACATTGAGTCCAGGGGTGTTGCCGTGGCCGGGCTGCAGGGCCAGGGAATTCAGAATAGCCATTGGCAAGCCTGGAATTATTGGATTGAGAACATTGCCAATACCAGCTATGGCCGGGTAGTGGTGCCTATTTCTGAGCGCATGAACGTTGGGTTGGAGGGATTGTACCAGTTCCAGTTGGGCAACGGCGGCCATCCTGCCCATGACAGCACCTACTTCCCCGACCAGCAGGAATGGGTGGCGGGCGGCATGGTGGGCTACTCTACTCCTCAATGGGCGCTGTCTGCCAATTACCTGCATACGGGCGGCAACGGACGGTTCACTTTCCCCAGGGAGTGGGGCCGGGAGCAGTTTTTTGCCACTTTGTCCAGAGGGCGCCTAGAGGGCACCGGCCAGTCAGATATCCTGGTTGTGAAATCCACGCGTAACTGGGCTCCCGGCCTGAGCTCCGAGCTGGCCTTGGCCAAGGCCTGGCTACCCGGCTATGGGAATGCCGCGCTCAACAAGTATGGCGCCGTCTCTTATTGGGGTACTCTACTAGATGTTACCTATACCCCTTTGCTGCCTGCCTTAAAAGGGGTAGTCTTGCGATTGCTATACATAGGCAAACTCTCCCCCAATACCAGTCTGCCCTTAGAGAGAATGTATTACAACACCAACTTCCACCAAATCAACTTTGTTTCCCAGCTAAACTTCTAAAGATACAGCCTTCTACATCGCCTAACCTGCCGTGTGACAAAAGTCACTTATTCCACAGGTGGAAGACGCTACATTTGCCGCTGCGCCACGCTGTTGTTCTCAGCATAACGCAGCGGCCTTCTGTTTTCAGCTTGATTTGGTAAAAACAGGCCAGAAACGGATAACTGGCCTTCAATCTTAAGAAGAGTTACTTTTGAATACTCAGCATCAGCTAATCGCAGAGAAACCAACAGAGCAACAGCCTAAGAATGTAGTTAATGGCACCTTCGGCTCTTTGCAAAAATTACTGAATACCCTTTTTGTTACCTGTACCATGGAAGACTTTTGGAACGAACGGTACGCCCAAGCCGGCTACGCTTACGGAACCAATCCAAATCATTACTTCAAAGAGAAACTGGATGCCATCGCGCCTGAGGGCAACTTGTTGCTCCCCGCCGAGGGAGAGGGCCGCAACGCCGTATACGCCAGCACCAGAGGCTGGGAGGTGACTGCTTTTGACTACAGCCTGGTGGGGCAGCGCAAAGCCCTGGAGTTGGCCCGTGAGCACGGGGTAAGTATTTCGTATCAAGTAGAGAGCGCCCAGAACATTGCATTGGCCCCAGAGCAGTTTGACTGCTTGGCCTTGATCTACGCTCATTTTGAAAAGGAAACCAGGGCAATGGTGCATTCCAGGTTACTAGAAGCACTTAAACCCGGTGGTACCGTTATTTTTGAGGCATACGCCAGGGACCAGATTCATTACCAGCAGAAGTATAGTTCCGGAGGGCCTAAACAGACAAAATTGCTCTTTTCGGTGGGGGACATCCATCAGGAATTTGCCGGTATACAAATAGATGAGTTAAAGAAAACGGAGATTATCGCACAGGAAGGCAAGTACCATCGCGGCCCTTCTTGCGTAATTCAGTTCACGGGCACCAAACTGTGACACTTTGCCTTGCCTTACCCTACAACTATGGACCAAGATAAAATAAACCACATCCAAGAGAAGTTCCCGCAGCTAGAGCCAGCCTTGTTACTGGAGATTGCCAAAGCGGGCGTCATCAAACACCTGGAGCCGGAAGACGAGGCCCTGCGCACCGGGCAGTACCTGAAATCCAATGTCTTGGTAATAAACGGACTGGTGAAAGTATACCGGGAAGACGAGGAAGGCGATGAGTTCCTGATGTATTACCTGGAGGGCGGTAATGCCTGCGCCCTTTCCATGATGTGCGCCGCGCGCAATGAGCAGAGCCAGGTCTTAGCCAAGGCCATCACCCCCGCTGAGGTGCTCATGATCCCGGCGCACGTATCAGAGCAGTGGCTGGTGAGATTCCCCAGCTGGCATAACTTTATCATTGCTTCTTACCGCGCCCGCTTTGACGAACTCCTCCAGACGCTGGACAGCATTGTGTTCAAGAGCCTGGACGAGCGCCTGGTGTTTTACCTGAAGCGCCACCAGAAAGTATTAGGCAAAGAGGTTCGCCTGTCGCACCAGCAGATAGCCGAAGAGCTCAACAGCTCGCGGGAGGTCATCTCCAGGCTCCTCAAGAAACTGGAGCAGACTGGCGCAGTAATCTTGCACCGTAATTATTTAGAAATTATAAATCTGGACCTTTTTTAGGTGTGTGACTATAGTCACTGTACTCGGCTTGCCCCTACTCTACTTTTGTAGTAATCATTAAGAAATCACTACAAAAATGGAAATACTAGGATACATAGCAGCCCTTATCATTGGCCTCTCACTTGGATTAATTGGCGGGGGAGGCTCCATCTTAACCGTACCGGCCCTGGTGTACTTGCTGGGCCTTAATCCGGTCATCTCCACCGCCTATTCGCTCTTCATCGTGGGCCTCACCAGTCTGGTGGGCAGTTACCGCTTTTACAAACAAGGCTTGGTGAGTTTAAAGACAGCCTTGGTATTCGGCCTGCCTTCCATTGTGGCCGTGTACGCCACCAGGCGCTACATCGTGCCCGCCATTCCAGACAGCATCTTCACCGTGGGCGGGTTTGAAGTTACCAAAGGCATTCTGTTAATGCTTCTGTTTGCTGGCTTGATGGTTTTTGCTTCTATCAGCATGATTCGGCAGAACCGCAAGGTGAACGGAGACGTGACCGTGGATGAAAACGTGGACCACGACATCCTGGAAGAGAATGGCACATCTGAAATCCTTTCCCAACCAAAATTCAACTATGCCGGCATCCTGGCCGAGGGTGCTGTTGTGGGCACCCTGACCGGTTTGGTAGGCGCGGGCGGCGGTTTCCTGATCATCCCGGCGCTGGTGCTCTTCTCCAAGCTGGACATGAAGATGGCGGTGGGTACGTCTCTGCTCATTATCGCTGCCAAGTCCCTTTTTGGGTTTATGGGCGATGTGGCCAACTATGAGATTGACTGGGCGTTTCTGGGCATTTTCTCCTCGCTTTCCATCGTGGGCATCTTCATAGGTTCTTACTTCTCCGCTAAGATCCACGCCGACAAGCTCAAGACCGCCTTCGGTTGGTTTGTGCTGGTGATGGGCGTGTACATCATAGTAAAAGAGCTCTTCTTTTAATAATTCTTCCAGGCCTGGCCTTATGTAACCTAAGTCACTGACCGGGCCTTCCTTATCCTGTATTTTTGTAGAGTAAAACCCAAAACACAAAAATAAAACACCATGTTAGTAGAACAAATATATACCGGATGTCTGGCGCAAGGTGCCTACTATGTAGAAAGCAACGGCGAGGCTGTTATCATTGACCCGCTTAGAGAAATCCAGCCCTACCTGGCCAAGGCCGAAAGCCGGGATGCTAAAATAAAATACGTGCTGGAGACGCACTTTCACGCTGACTTTGTGAGCGGACACGTGGACCTAGCCAAGGCCACCGGCGCACAAATCGTCTTCGGACCCAACGCGGTGACCACCTATGACGCCTACATCGCCAAAGACGGCGAAGAGCTGAAAGTAGGCGACGTGACCATTAAAGTTCTGCACACCCCGGGCCATACCATGGAGTCTACCACCTTTCTCTTGAAAGACGAAAACGGCAAAGACTACGCTCTTTTCTCCGGGGACACGTTGTTCATTGGAGACGTAGGCCGTCCGGACCTGGCCGCCAAGTCTGACCTTACCCAAGACCAGCTGGCCGGCCATCTGTTTGACTCGCTTAGAAACAAGATCATGCCACTTGCTGATGACGTGCTGGTGTACCCGGCGCACGGGGCCGGTTCTGCCTGCGGTAAGAACATGAGCAAGGAGACGTTTGACACCCTGGGTCACCAAAAGGAGACCAACTACGCCCTGCACGCAGACATGAGCAAAGAAGAATTTGTGAAGGAAGTGACTGATGGCCTTACCCCTCCGCCCAGCTACTTCCCGCTCAACGTGCAGATGAACAAGCAGGGCTATGACAACATAGCAGATGTCTTGGAGAAAGGCCTGCAGGCCCTGAGTCCAGAGGCGTTTGAGTTAGTCGCCAATGAGACCGGTGCGCTGGTGCTGGACACCAGAAAGCCAGAGGACTTCGCCAAGGGCTTCATCCCCAACGCCATCAACATTGGCATTGACGGCAACTTCGCGCCCTGGGTTGGCACCTTGATCCCAGACATTAAACAGCAGATTTTGCTGGTAACAGAAGAAGGTCGTGAGGAAGAGGTAGTGACCCGCCTGGCACGCGTTGGCTATGATTATACCATCGGGTATTTGCAAGGTGGTTTTAACGCCTGGCAAGAAGGCGGCAAAGAGACAGACACCATCGCGTCTATCTCACCAACAGAGTTTGAACAGCGCTATCAGCAAGACAGCACTATAAGAGTGATTGACGTGCGCAAGCCCAGTGAGTACCAGTCTGAGCACGTAGAGACCGCCAGCAATGCGCCTCTGGATTACCTGAATGATTACCTGGCAGAAATCCCGAAGGACGAGGAAGTATACCTGCACTGCGCCGGTGGCTATCGCTCCATGATTGCGGCCTCGATCTTGAAAGCGCGGGGTTATGACAACCTTGTGAACGTGCAGGAAGGCTTCAAAGGTATTTCAGGGACCAACATTCCAAGAACCGCCTTCGTGTGTCCTTCTACACTACTTAAACAAGGAGCAAATTAGAGTTATAAAGATGTTTAGAGCTATTAGTTAACTGCTCAGCGTGACAAAAGTCACTGAACCACTTCTCCAAAAACTAGACCTTTGTATAGTAATTGAGAATCAGCTGAGACGTGGCTGATGGCAAGAGACATAAAAATCCGTTTTTGGCCTTTATTACAGAAAACAGGCCAAAAACGAAAAGACAGACAAAACAAAAAGGGCTAGCTTCATTGCTGGCCCAAATCACCTTTCAAAAGACAAATAGCCATGTTTAATTTATTTAAATCAGCCCCGAAGAACTATCAAGATTTAGATGGGCAATCGTTTAAAACGGCCTATAACAAAGCCGGCAAAGCTGAACTGTTGGACGTGCGCACTTCTGGTGAGTTTGCGTCTGGTACCATTCCTGGCGCTAAAAACCTGGACGTGACGTCCTCTGAGTTTAAAGCGGCTATTGAAAAACTCGACAAGGACAAGGAGTACTTTGTTTTCTGCAGAAGCGGTAATAGAAGCGGTTCTGCTTGCCAGATGTTGGCAGAGAAAGGCCTAAAGGCTTATAACCTGCAGGGTGGCGTAGGTGCCTGGCCCAGGTAATTCAAAGAAGTTTAACCATAGTAGCGAAACAGCCTTCTAGAAAGATTTATAATTATGTTAGAAACACTTAGTCAGCCTTGGCCTTGGTACGTGTCTGGGGCGGTGATTGCCCTGATCATGGTCATCATGCTCTTCTTCGGGAAGTCATTCGGTTTCTCTGCGAACCTCCGGATTATCTGCTCTGCCTGCGGAGCCGGAAAACACGTGCCGTTCTTTGACTTCAACTGGAAAAACCAGCTTTGGAACATTCTTTTCTTGGTGGGCGCCGTCCTGGGCGGTTGGATTTCTTCTACCTTCCTCTCCACAGGCGAGGCGGTGCAGATCTCGCAGGCCACTATTCAGGACCTACAGCAACTAGGCTTCTCTGCCCCGCAGGGCATGCAACCCGAGGAGCTGTTCGGGATGGAATCACTCCTAAGCTTTAAGACCATTGCACTCTTGTTGGGCGGCGGATTATTGATTGGGTTTGGGTCACGGTACGCGGGTGGCTGTACCTCTGGGCACGCCATCAGTGGCTTGTCTGACCTGCAGTGGCCATCATTGGTGGCCGTGATTGGCTTCTTCATTGGGGGCCTTATCATGACGTTCCTGCTGTACCCACTTATTTTCTAAAGATTTTTCACCAAAGACATAAAGAAATAGCCCTATGAAAGGACTAAAATTTATATTGACGGGGATTCTCTTCGGGATTGTGATGAGCAAGTCCGAGGCTATCTCCTGGTACCGTATCCAAGAAATGTTCCGGTTCCAATCATTCCACATGTACGGCATCATCGGGACGGCCGTGGTACTGGGCGTGATAGCCGTGTACTTCATCAAGAAATACAAGATGCGCGACTACCAGGGCAATCTTATCACCTTTACGCCCAAGGAGAAGTCTGTTCCCAGATACCTGTTTGGGGGCATTATCTTCGGATTGGGCTGGGCGCTGGTAGGTGCCTGCCCGGGACCTTTATTCGTGAACCTTGGCTACGCTTACTGGCCTATCCTGATTGCCATTTTTGGCGGGTTGGTAGGTACCTATCTGTACGGTGTACTTAGAGACCGACTTCCTCACTAATCACTTTTCCGTTTTTGGCCTGTTTTCATGAAAACAGGCCAAAAACGGTTTACTTTAACATCCAGTCTGACCCATTTAAAACCATGAATGCCCTACCAGAAACAAAGCTTGGCTTACAAGAAAACGCGCTACAGTTCTGGCTGTTGGTGCTGGTGAACGGATTTGTGGGGGGGATGGTGGGCTTGGAAAGATCCGTAATCCCTGAGTTTGCCGAGACGGTATTCAATCTGAGCGGGCATACGGCCTTGCTGTCGTTTATTGTGGCCTTCGGGTTGGCCAAGTCGTTTGCCAACCTCATGATGGGAAGGCTGGCCAAGCGGTACAGCCGTAAAGCCTTATTGACCTTCGGTTGGTTTTTTGCCTTGCCCGTGCCGTGGTTGTTGCTCTACGCCGAGAGTTGGAGCTGGGTCATCTTTGCTAACGTGCTGTTGGGCTTAAACCAAGGCTTGGCCTGGTCCTCTACCGTGGTCATGAAGATTGACTTAGTGGGTGAAAAGAATAGAGGGCTGGCCATGGGCATCAACGAGTTCGCCGGGTATCTGGCCGTAGGGCTGGTGGCGTTTCTGGCGGGCTATATTGCGGCTGAATCGGGGAACGTGACCTACGCCTTTATTCCGGGCATCGGGTTTTCCATTATAGGCTTGTTGCTCACTATTTTCCTGGTAAAAGACACGCAATCCCATGCCAGTACTGAAGCCAAGCAGACTACTATTCCGCTCTTATCTAACATCTGGAAAGACACTACCTGGCGCAATGGCAACCTGGGCTCGGTGACCTTGAACGGTTTTGTCAATAACCTTAACGACGGCATTCTCTGGGGACTGTTACCGGTGTTACTGGCCACCAAAGGCTATTCCCTGGCGCAGACCGGACTGCTGGCCGGTATCTACCCTGTGGTTTGGGGATTGGGCCAACTAGTGACGGGCAAGCTAGGCGATGTGTACTGTAAAAAGCAGTTACTCACCCTGGGCATGGTCCTGCAAGGAATAGCCATCGGTCTGCTGCTCTTCGCTGGAGCAATTCCGGTACTAGTAACAGCCTTAGTTTTGCTTGGAGCCGGAACGGCGCTGGTGTACCCTAATTTCCTGTCTGTGGTGGCGGAGAATACGCATCCTTCGCAGAGACCCCAGAGCTTGGGTATCTTCCGGTTCTGGCGCGACTTCGGGTACGTGGCGGGGGCTGTGGCGGCGGGCGTGTTCAGTGATTTGTTCGGCTTGGATGCGGTTTTGCTGGGTACGGCTTTGTTGACCGTTGGGGCCGGCATCCTGTCCGAGGTGCGCATGTGCTGCACCAGGAAAGTGCTTTGGCCCAGCCAAAGGTGCATCTCCGCCCAATAAAACAACGAAAAACGAGTTCATTGAGAAGTACTGTTTGTATAGATAAAGAGAAAATGAAGAGTTATTTGCTTTTAGGTATCAGCGTTTTGCTACTGCTGTTCACCCTGCCCAAGCCGCCCCAAGCGGTAAGCCGGTGGGTGGGCCCGGAGCAGTCCGTCCTAAAAAAAGCGTGTGACAACAAAAAATACACGGCCAGGCGCACCTGTAAAAAGAAGTGCCTTACCCATCAAACCCACTCCTCCCCAGAAAACAGCGCCGGTACCGTGACTGATTGTGGCTCACCGATTTATGCGCTAGTTGTAAACGCTATGGCTATGCCCGCTGTTCACTTCTATCCTGAGGCGGAAGTGAAAGGCAGCCTTTTAGCGGTGGCTTACCTCCCCCCTCTGTTGGAGCAGGAACCCAACCCTCCCCGATTTTCTTAACCTGAAGATTTCGCGGTGGCTTCAACGATCTGGCATCCTTTGTCCGATGGAGGGTTCCACTGCGCTTTTGATTCCTTTCACAAAAGGAAAAGGGGCTTGGACTGTCCATGCCTTTCTCACCTCATTTTAAGATAATCAACCCAATGGAAAATACACCTTTGCAAAAAATATCCTATCTGGTCTTGCGCGTGCTGGGTAGCCTCATTTTCATCATGGCCGGTTTAAACCATCTGTTTCAGACCGAAGAAGCGGTAGCCAAATTGCAGAAAGCCCCGTTCATGCACCTAACCTCCTGGATTGCCTCGCCAGAGACCCTTATCATTCTGTCTGGGGTAGGTCTGCTGATGGGCGGTTTGCTTTTGTTAGCAGGGCTACAGACTAAGTGGACGGCAATGTTGCTGGCCTTGATACTCATTCCCATTACCCTCACTGTGCAGGTGGACAGCCCGGCGGGCAACGGTCCTTTGTTCAAAAACATAGCGCTGTTGGGCATGCTGTTTTTCTTTTCTGTGAACGGGGCACGCTATTACAGCTTGGACCAATTCATTCAATCTAAACTTTTTCCTAACATGAATATATCCAAAGCCGGCAAAATGCTGGCCATCTTTGCCATCGCCTTGCTTCCGTTTCTCTCCTCTTGTGCTACCGCTGAAACGAGCACCCAGGTGCCTTCCAAGGCTAGTGCCAAAAACTACGCGGTGCTCATCAGTCAGCCCAACCATGTGAAAGCCGCCGTGCACACTGCTCAGACCATGACGCCCACCAGTGACTATAAAAGGGATTCTTTTGTGGTGATGGCCTGCGCCAAATCGGTGGAGGCCTTCGTGAAGGGCAGTGACATGGCCGCTGAGATAGAGAAGGGAAAAGTGGCGGGCGTGCAGTACAAAGTCTGCGGCATGTCCCTGAAACAGTTCAACATCGACTCCGCCACGCTGGTGGAAGGTGTCACCATCATCCCGAACGGCCTCACCTACATGTTTGACTTGCAGGCCCAGGGCTATACCACGGTGGAGCTGTAGCCGTTTTGGCCTATTTCCCAGAAAATACCTTAAAACGAATAAGATGAACAGAAATAAATTTTCCTTCAAAAGCATCCCGGGCTGGGTCTATACCCTGGCCATTTTTGCCGTGCTGTACGCCACTGGCCTGCACACCGATGTCATTGGCGGGGTTCAACGCCTGTTATTAGCTACCGGCCTCAAAAACGCGGAGATGCCCACTGCCCCAAAAACCTCCACGCCGGCTACTTTGACTTCTACCTCTGCCCCCATGACAGGAGCCGGATTCCAGATGACCGACTTGGAGGGCAAGGTGGTCGCGTTTGAGTCTCTCAAAGGCAAGGTCATCTTCCTGAATGTCTGGGCTACCTGGTGCCCGCCGTGCATTGCCGAGATGCCCAACATCCAGAGCCTCTACGAGAAGGTAGGATCTGACAAGATTGCCTTCGTGATGCTGTCCGTGGACCAGAACGGGATGGACAAGGTGAAGAAATTCATCGCCAAGAAGGGTTTCACCTTCCCGGTGTACCTGCCGGCCAGCCAGATGCCCGAGGAGTTCAACAGCCCGGCCATCCCGTCCACTTACATCATCTCGCCGCAAGGCAAGATAGTGGCCCAGCAGAACGGCATGGCCGAATATGACACGCCCGAGGTGATTGACTTCTTGCAGAAGCTGGCTTCAAAGTAATAGTAAGGCCCAGGCTTGTTTCATGCCTTAAAACAAGCTTGGGCTTACATATCCATCAAATAACACCAGAATCATTGTTTAACTTAATTTGAAAGAATTATGAAATTGAAATTAGTCATAATGGTTTTGCTAGTCATGTTTCTAGCTCCACTTTCCAATGTTCAGGCACAGGCTACATCGACCGTTAAAAAAACTGAGGAAACCAAGCAACACAAGATTGTGTATGACTTGTCAGTAGCAGATACCGCCATGCATGCCGGCTTAATCAGACAATTAAACAACATCAAACGTGGTTGGCCAGATGCTCAGATTGAAGTGGTGGTACATGGCAAAGCCATCAACCTGCTTGTAGCCGGAAAGTCAACCCAAGCCAGTGCGATTAAGGCGCTACAGGCCAAAGGAGTAGTGTTTGTTGCATGTGAGAATACCATGAAAAGAGCTAAAGTTGAAAAGAGCCAGCTGTTGCCCAACACACCAACTGTCGTCATGGGCATAGGTGAAATCGTTACCAAACAGGAAGAAGGTTGGAGCTATATCAAGTATTAAACTTCAAGTACAAATAATAGAAAAAGCGCCCCGTCATCGATCGATGACGGGGCGCTTTTTTGTTGAAAGGTAATGGTTGCTTAGCGTTTGATGGCCACTTCGCCCATATTATCTGGCATAGCTACGGTCTTCATCTCCTTTAACTTCTGAATGATAAAATCGGTGAGCGGTTTCCCGGTTTTGATGATGTTCTGCCCTTTGCCAATTTCATTGAAGTTGTGCAGTCCGGTCAGTAGGCCATTGTGGGTGACAACCTTGTAATTTTGCGCATCCTTTACTGGCTGGCTTTTAATTTGGACGTTGCTCACTCGTTCTCCTATGGGCTTGGTGAGGTCTATTTGGTAACGGATGCCAGCCGTCTGGATGAGCCCACCCACCGCTTCAAGTTTATTCTCGGGCTTCAGGTTTTTTGCGGCCTGCTCCAGGGTTGATTTCAACTGCTTGCCTGTCATGGTCAAGGTTACAATTTTGGATGGGTGTGGCAACAGTTTGTACACTTCCTCACTTGTCACAGGGCCTGGTTTAAAGGAAATACCATACCCTACGCCCGGCATGATGGCCACGTCTCCTTTAAACTCTTTGAGTAAGAGATTGCCTACCAGTTTATCAAACGGACTCTCAGACTTGTACTGTCTTCCTATGACTGCCTCGCTTTCTACCACCAGCTCTTGTAACTGGGCTAGGTGTGGTGTGCGTTGTTGGTCAATTAACGCCTGTATTTCTGCATCTGGTTGCAACTGGTTGTTCCAGAGCCAATGATGATGCGTTTTTACATCAGTCAGCTTTTGGTCTTTGATGATCAACTCTGTTTCGCCCAGTACCGCTCCATCTGACATGGCCTGCACCACAAACGTCTGCCCTATCTTTTTTCTTGGCTCCAGTATGTCATGGCTATGAGCACCAATGATCAGGTCAATCCCTTCTACTTCGCGGGCCATTTTGTAATCCACCGCCGTCCCTTCATGCGAAAGCACCACCACTATGTCAGCTTTCTTTCTGAGCTCCGGCACATAGGTTTTCGCTACGTCCTGGCCCACCTTAAAACTAAGGCCTTTCACATTGTCGGGATTACCGGTTTTGGGTGTGTTGCGGTAGCCAAGCGCCAGAATAGCCACCTTCACCCCGTTCTTTTCTGTAATGATGTAAGGTTCCCCGAAAATTGGTTGTTGCGTGTTGTCATCCGTGATGTTAGCTGCCCGGAAAGGGAAAGTTGCCATCTCCTCCAGTTCGCGCGTGCGTGGAAAACCATAGTCGAAGTCATGGTTCCCCAGCGCCATCAAATCATAGTTCACCGCATTCATGAAGCGAATCATGGCCTCTCCTTTGGTGAGATTGCCCAGTTGATCGTCGCTAAAGGTATCGCCCCCATCCACCAGCAACACATTTTCCGCGCCTTTCTCCTTCCGTACTTTTTTTACAGCGCTAGCCAGGTAGGCAAAGCCCCCTATTTTTGCTGCTTTGTCGAATGTGATAAGCGTGTCACGACCAGCATCTCCGGTTTGGGCGGTAGCGTTATCCCTTGTGGTCAAGAAAGGCATATAGGTGCCGTGCATGTCATTGGTATGCAAAATGCTGATGGACTTCTGTTGGTTTCCTGACATATCACTTGCGGTAGTTGATGTTGGATTTTGGTTTGTGCAGGCGCCGACAAACATGAGTGTTGCCATCCCCAAATGGACGCCTAGTTTCCTACTTAATTTCATAGAAGTAAAGTCTAGTTAATGGGAATTATACTGCCGTGAAAGTGCCCAGCAAATCAACACGCACAGGTGAATGCTTTTCCAGGTATTGCTTCATGGCCTCAATGGCCTTTATACCTGTGTCGGTGCGGTTGGTGCCATACGTTGAGGGCACGCCCTGCTCTGTCACGAAAGCGGTTTTATAGGTCCGTTGCAAGACTAGTTCTTCATCATTCACAAAGAGCTTCTGGATGCGGTTGTTTTTAGGTGCTTCTATCTTTATAAAGGCTCTTAAACCTAAACACCGTTTTACAAATCCACCTTGCTGTGCATACGGGTCAGGCGAGAACGTTTTCTCCAGGTTCCCTTCCAACATTTCCTGCAGTTCCTGTCCCGTCAGTTCCACCGTTCGGATAGAGGAATTCATCGGGATGATGTTATAAAGGTCGTTCAGGGTGACAGGCCCGGGAACGATAGGTGCCCCGTACCGCCAGCCGTTAGAAAAAGCCAGCTCTGCGCCTGTTGCGTGCAACATACTTTGCAGCAGAAAATTGTCCATGGTAGATTCCAGGATGTTGTTCCGGTCCAGCACCGTAGCCGTCTCCCCCACTTTCTGGTTTAACTCTGTTTTATAAGGCTGAACAGCCTGCTGCACCAGCTCCTGCATGGGGACATCATCTGGCAAATGGTCTGAGACTTCCACCAGCTCATGTGAATAGTTGGAGATTCTGCCGTTCTCTAAGGTCAGATCCAAGCGCCCCAGAAGGGAACCATGGCAACCGGACTCTATCACAATCGTTTTCCCCTGTTTTACGGCTTGGGAAGTACGGTAATGGGTGTGACTGCTCAGGCAAACATCTACGCCTTGCACTTCGGAAAGCAGCTTCATGTTTTGCGGAAAGCCCAGGTGAGAAATCAGAACAATGACATCAACCTTTTCTTCCTGCTTTAGCTTGTGTATGTAATCGGGTAGTTCTTTGTTGCCCAGCGTAAAATAGATGCCTTCGCTGAAATGGGGCGGCATGGTCTTATCAACGATGTTACAGGCAATACCGATGATCCCTATTTTCAAGCCATTGATTTCTTTCAAGGTGTAGGGTTCAAAGGCCAGCTTGTCCGTAGCTTTCTCATACACATTGATGGCCAACATGGGGTAGTTGAGCATCTGGGTCAGTTTCTTGAACTGCTCCGGGCCATAGGCAAATTCCCAATGTGCCGTCATAGCGGCCAGGCCAAGCGCATTAAGCACAGGCACCATCACTTCGCCATTAGAAGCAACTGCGGGGTAGGTTCCGTGAAACGTGTCACCACAATCCAGTGCCAGTACGGCATCCTCCTTTTCATGGCGAAGCTGTTTTAGGTACCCTGCTATTTTGGCAAAGCCTCCCGCTCGACGGTACTTTGTGGTGCCACCCTCCCAAAACATCTCCTGGTGCGGTTCCAGGTAGGCATGGGTGTCGTTGAGCTGAAGGATGGTTAGGTTCGTCTGCTTTTCCATAGTCACAAAGGATTGGCTACCCCTTAAAGTTTAACTAGTTGTTATTCTTGTGCTTAATACTCTTCATGATACGCTTTACAGGTGATCTTGCTGCTCTTTTAAACCAAATAGTAAACTGCCAGCAGTGAGCTGCTAGCCACAACCACCCAAAGAACAATCCCTTGCAGAAACGGCCTGATACTAATGGTTTTAAGTAGTGATAGACTGATGCCTGCCCCCGTTAAGAACAAGCTTATAATCAATCCTTTCCGGGCCAGCATAGTCAGCCAGCTATACACTTCGCTCAGGCCGCTCAGGAAAGTGCTGAACAGGGATGCTATCAGGAAGAAAAGTATAAACTTCGGGAAGCTTGCTTTGCCTTCAGACTTAAACAGAAAGCCCGTGATAAGCACCACCGGCAGTATCCATAAAGCCCGCGTGAGTTTAAGCGTGGTGGCAATTTCCAGTGCTTTTTCACCGAACTCCGTGGCGGCCCCTACTACGGAACTGGTATCATGGATGGCAATGGCGGCCCAAACCCCGAACTGTTCCTGTGACAACTGTAGCTTATTGCCTATGAACGGGAAAACAAAGAGCGCTAGGGCATTCAAAATGAACACCACCCCCAGCGCCACTGAAATTTCCTTTTCTGAGGCGTTTATAGCCGGTGCAACCGCTGCAATGGCACTTCCGCCGCAAATAGCCGTACCAGCAGAAATAAGGTGATTGAGCTTTTTCCCCACTCCCAACAGTTTCGCCAAAAGTAACCCGACCACCATGGTAGCGATGAGCGAGATGGCAGTATAAAAGAACCCTGTGAAACCGGTTTCAGCAACCTGATACAGGTTAATACCGAAACCCAACCCGACCACCGAAGCCTGCAAAGAGTACTTGGTGACCGTACTCAGCCTTGCCGGATACGGATTGCCTATAACAAGTCCTAATACTATACCTGATAATAAAGCGAGTGGGGCACTAATCAGGTCAGTTACTAGGATTAACAGCAACAGGAGCCAGAAAATCACCAGTTGACTATACCTTTTGCTTGCAGTCTCCACCGTTTAATTGGTTTGTACCCCTGCTGATCGGAGGGCATCAAACCCTACAGTTGCATTATAAAGGTTATTGAAATTGTTGCTCTTCATGACTGCTGTTGCTTTACTACTTCTGTTGCCGGATTTACAGTATAGCAGGTAGGTGGCGGCCGTATCCAGTTTGGCTATTTCCTGCTCAAAATCCGGGGAAGTGTAGTCTATGTTAACCGCGCCTTTCAGATTTCCTTCCTGGAATTCATAGGGGGTGCGTACATCCAGCACTACAATGTCCTGGTTAGACTCTATCAATCGCTTAACTTCGGTGGCAGTCAAGTTTACTTTCGTACCACCTGTTTCCTGCTGGCAACTGCTGAACCCAAAGAGCAGCAGGAAGGCCATCACATTCATTACATAGTTCATAGCTATCGTTCAATTCTAAGTTTTAAGAATTCTACTGTCTGCAAGTACACACATTGCGTTTTGAACCTAAGTGACAAAAGTCACTGTGAGGTAAAAGTCATTTTGCTTGTTTTGTAAAACCTGACAGTAACAATCCGTTCTAAAGCTTAAAAACATTACTTGAAGCACTACCTGCACATATGGGCCCTGTTGATGATAATTCTTCATCTTTCGATGCTGACGATAATCAGCTTCGTGCCAGGAGAGCGTGCAGGTGTGTCAATAAAAAAGGTTTGTCTGAGGAAAGAAGCTCAAAAGCGGCTAGCGGCATCGGGTGATGAAACCGAACTTTTAAAACAGCTACTTAAAAAAGCACCCGATACAGAAAACGGGCTGAAAGAAGGGACTACTGAAATCCAATGTTCTGTAAAAATTATAAGCACGGAGCCTGCTGATGAATTCGTGTTTGTTCCCCTTTTGCTGGACTTACAAAAGTCTGGCTACAAGCAGGCAACATATTTCTCTCTTAGTAAATATTTAGAGCCTGACCCACCCCGGCTCAGCTAATTATCTTCCAGTTTGAGTGCAATTACTGGGCTACGTCAAACAGTGATTTGCTTCCTCTATCTACACCCTCCCGGCTCATGTAAGGCTTATACCTACAGTATTTGAGCTGGAAGAAAGGGTGTAGTTATAAAATTTAACAGCCAAAATTCAGGTAAGCCTTCCTTTGTTAAGCTTTTCCTTCCTTTCTATAAAACTATAATAACATGATGCTACACATCAAAAGATTTATACTTTCTACCCTACCCGTAATTGGCTTTGTTGCATTGAGCTCTTGCCAGGCGTTGGAAAAGGGTAAAACCATTGACAATACAAATGGCGTTGAAACCATCACCATCTTACAGACGGCAGACATCCACGGACAGCTGATGCCCCACCAGGAGATGTTTGTCGAGAACGGAAAGTTTGTGTTTAAAGAACGTGGCGGCATGGCCCATATTCAGACACTTTTTAAGCTGGTGAAAAAAGAAAACCCCGATGGCACTGTGATTGTGGACGGCGGAGACCTGATACAGGGTAGTGCCGTTGCGGCTATGTCTGAAGGGGACGCCATCGCCCCTGTGATCAGGGCCATGGATTATGATTTCCTGATTCCGGGTAATTGGGAAGTCATCTTTGGCAGTCAAAAAATGCGCAGTATCATGGAGTCCTATGGAAAGCCGGTAGTGTGCGCAAACATCTATGATGAGTCTACCTCTGCTATGGTGTACCCTCCCTACATCATCAAGGAAATGAAAGGTGTAAAACTGGGCTTTATCTCCTACAATGACCCCGAGGTGCCTATCCGCCAGAACCCCGTCTTCAGCAAAGGTCTCCTTTTTAAGAATCTGGAAGACAACATGCAGCCCCTTATCAAAGAGTTGAAAGAGGAAAAAGGCGTTGACATCTTGTTCCTGGTAACGCACTTGGGGATTTCCAAGCAAATATACCTAGCGGACCAACCCGAAATTGAAGGCGTGGACTTTGTACTGGGCAACGATACGCATGAAAGAATCAGAAAGCCACTTAAGCGCAAGTATGCCCAGGTGGTAGAGCCGGGGGGCTTCGGTTCTTTTGTTGGTCGCCTGGACCTTCAGGTGAAAGACGGAAAAATAGTAGGCCAGAACTACGAACTAATTGATGTGGATCCAAAAAAATACCCCGCAGATCCTATTGTTCAGAAAATAGTAGACGAGCAAATAGCTCCCTACAAAAAACAGATGGACCGTGTTTTAGGCTATACCACGCAACCTTTGTACCGCTACCTGGTGGTTGAAAATGCTTTGGATAATATGATAACTGATGCTGTTCGCTGGAAGACTGGTGCTGACATCGCCATTTCAAATGGCTTTCGTTTCGGTACTCCAATTGTGCCTGATGCTTCAGGCAAAGCACCTATTACATATAGTGACATCTGGAACATGCTACCCGTGAACGAGAATGTAAAAACAGGAAGGGTAACCGGCCAGCAGATACAAAACTGGATGGAACAGGAATTACACAACGTTTTTGCGGAGAAGCCACTGGAGCGTTTCGGTGGTTGGGTCATAAGATTCTCTGGCATGGAGCTGACCTTCAAAGCAAACGCACCAAAAGGAGAGCGTGTTCAGTCTATCACAGTGGGAGGAAAACCGCTTGATTTGAAGCGTGAATACACCATGGCGGCCTGCAGGAGAACCGGTGAGCCAGACCATGTATTATGTCGCATGCCAAATGCCAAACATCCTAAGGTATTAGATTATACCGTTCATGATGTAATGGAGGAATACTTGAAGAAAAATGGCACTGTTTCACCTAATATTGACGGAAGAGCCAAGGTCCTTGACCTGGCATCGCCGGTGCTTTCACAGTTGCCCAATGTGGACTATGTGTTTAGGTAAGCTAAAAAAGCGGGGAGTATTGCTTCCCGCTTTTTTTAATACACTTTATACTAGAGATTTTTAGATGTCTCAATCAATTACTAGACAATAAACACTTAAAGTTAAAGAAGCTGCTTTTAGCATTGTCCTTTTATGCTTCCAGCATAACAACACTTAAAAAGCCTACATAAAGGTAACAAGGTGTCATTTTGCCCTGCCTCTTTTGAATGATTCGATGCTTATGGTAGACTCTCCCGGCATCACATTTAAAAATTTTTTCATTTCCGGGCTAGCGTGACTAAAGTCACAGAACGTCTTAGGTTGAATCGGTAAATTTTACCTATGAATGTACCTAACCTGACAAGCCGATGAAACTCAATGAGGAAAAAAACTTAATTGACTTTTTATTTAACATGACCAAAGCGGTAGGTTTTACCGTCTTTGCGGTCTTTATATTGCTGGGGGCAGTCATATTTACTCTGTTCTACCCATCTAACGCAATGCAGTCTGGCCCATCCATTGCGCTTTCTAAGTCCTCTGCTACAACCTTCACTGCCTCAACCTTGGTAGAGGATTACTTATGGGAAGCCCCGGACCACTCAACAATTCCTGCCGGAGCAGCAGGCGAACAAATAAAATATGGCCAGGATTTGGTGGCCCACACTGCCAAATACATAGGCCCTACCGGCAGTGTCCTACAAATCTCAAACGGCATGAATTGTCAAAACTGCCACCTCGGGGCCGGCACCAAGCCCTTTGGCAACAACTATTCGCTGGTCGCTTCCTCCTATCCAAAAGTGCGGGCCCGCTCAGGCAAAAGCGAGAACATTGAAAAGCGGGTAAACGACTGTTTCGAGCGCAGCTTGAATGGTCAATCGCTCTCCCCTAAATCCAAAGAAATGGAGGCCATTGTGGCATACATTAAATGGGTAGGGAAAGACGTGAAAAAAGGCGACAATGTCAAAGGATCTGGGCTTCTTGAAATGGAGGTGCTGGATCGTGCGACTAGTCCTGAACTTGGCAAGGCCGTGTACGTGCAGAAATGCCAAACGTGCCACGGGCAGGAGGGTCAGGGCATGAAAACACCCGGCAACCCTGAATTCCAGTATCCGCCCCTCTGGGGAAAGCACAGTTACAATGATGGGGCCGGGCTTTACCGTATCTCCAACTTTGCGCGCTATGTGAAGGCCAACATGCCTTTAGGAGCCACCCACCGCAATCCGCAGCTGACCGATGAGGAGGCTTGGGATGTAGCCGCGTATGTGAATACCATGCCCCGGCCTAAGAAAGATACACGAAAGGACTGGCCAGATATATCAAAAAAACCCTTTGACCATCCGTTTGGTCCTTACAAGGACTCTTATAGTGAACATCAGCATAAATATGGCCCGTATAAACCTATAATGATCTCCAAAAACTAGTTGATCGTCTGGGCAGTGGAGGATGTATAAGGCGAATGACAATTCTAATGTATTGCTTAGGTTTACCCCTACCTACATTTTACAAATCAAAAAGGGTGAATAACTATGGGTATATGATATAATAGGGCAAGTTCCATTCTATCACGATGCTAGAAGCAAATCAATCCTTTCCTGTTATTCCCCACAATAGATGAGCGTCTAGGATAGAGGATATGTAAAGCTGAAGCAGATTCACTGAGCCTAGATTGGATCTTAGGTTCTGCATAACCCTCTTGTTCCTTAAATTAATTGTTTGTCTCTCCAGATTCAGAACAAGACTATGCAATGGGATTTTAAAAAATCAGGAGCCTTTTAATTCCTAGAAGTTGAGACGAGGGTGTCTAAATGCGTTTCTGTATTTAAATGCTCTTCTCGCAATAACGGTGATGAATTCTTTGAACTTGTATTGCCTGAAATATTCCGCCCCTGCTAGCTTTGAAGCCGGATTGGTTTAGCTTCTCGGCAATGCCTAGCCAAGTCATTCGTTGATCCCGGTAAAGACGAATTAACTCGGCTGCCCTCCTGTTATTATCATTGGAGGCTGCTTTCTTTTTGATGGCCTCAACGCCAAGTTCCCTGCCGGTTTCAGTCAAATTATCCAGATTGCCCAATTGCTGGCCACGGGCTTTCAGTGCCTGAAGCGCAACCTTGGTGCGCTTGCTTATCTGCTCCCGCTCGTGCTGGGCCATGGTTCCCCATATACCGATGTTGAGCGTATTCATCTCGGGGATGTCCAGGCACAGCCAGTTGATGTTATTCTTCTCTACCCTTTTCTTAAGCTGGAAAAGAAAGGCCACCTCCCTGCTCAACCGGTCCAACTTGGCGATAATCAAAGTGGCGCTTTGCTTCTTGGCCGCCAGAATGGCCTGCTCCAGCAGTGGGCGGTCGTCATTCTTGCCGGACTCATGCTCGGTGAACTCCCGGATGATGCCGTCTGGGTTTTTGGTGAAGGAGATGACGGCGGCGCGCTGGGCCTCCAGGCCAAGGCCGCTCCTGCCCTGCTTGGCGGTCGACACCCGGTAGTAGGCGATGTACTTCTGATACTCCATATATATATAAGAGTGGCTGTTGGAATTTCAGGTGCTGTTTTGCAATTGCAAAAACATATGACTTTTCTCCCCTGCCGCCCATTTCATTTTTTCTTTTTTGCTAAGTTACCCCCTATTTTACAAATCAGCAACGAACGTTCCTGATTTGTAAAATAGGGGGTAAGTTCTCTTTTTTAATATATTTTAGTGTTTTCTAAAATAATTATTTTAGCGTTTGCTTAAATACTACATCGTTTATACCTTTGTATAAATAAAAAAACATTCGACCGATTATTATGAAAGATAGCACCAATAGTTGCATCCGGGTTTTTGCTGATGCGGACCACATCAACACCTGTAAAAAGAGAATGGAAAATGTAAATGAAACAATCCAGGTTCTAGCCAATGCTCTGAGCCTAGCCGGAAACGAGGTGCGCTTGAAGATTTTATTTCTGCTGTACGAAGAGCAAAACCTGTGTGTCTGTGACCTGAGCGACGTGCTCGGCATGAACGTCTCGGCTATCTCGCAGCACCTGCGCAAACTCAAGGACGGGAACATCATCAAATCCAAGAAGACCGGGCAGACCATCTTCTATTCCCTTAACCCCGAGTTCGGCAAGCTGTTCCAGCCTTACTTTTCCCTGATCGAAAAAAACCAAATAGATAATCCAGTAGCATGAAGAACAACACCATGGACAGCCCCAAAGAAGGCACCTCCACTTCATTCGTAGGGGCCGGCATCCTGGCCGCCTTGGCCGCCTCCCTCTGCTGCATCACTCCGGTGCTGGCCTTGCTGGGCGGCATCAGCGGCATCGCCGCGACCTTCTCCTGGCTGGAGCCTTTCCGTCCCTACCTGGTAGGGGCGTCGGTGCTGGTGCTGGGGTTCGCCTGGTACCAGAAGCTGAAACCCCAGCCGGCCGGCCAGATGGACTGCGCCTGTGACGAGGACGAGAAGCCTTCTTTTCTGCAGTCGAAGGCCTTCCTTGGGATAGTGACCGCGATAGCCGCCGTCCTGCTGGCCTTCCCCTACTACTCCGGCGCCTTCTTCCCGAAGGAGAGCCCGTCCACTGCCCTTGCCGCGCCGGCCGCCACCGCCACCCGCGCCAACCTATACATCGCGGGCATGACGTGCAGCGGCTGCGAGCACAGCGTGAACAATGCCCTGCGGCAAACCCCTGGGGTGGTGGAGGCCAACTCCTCCTACAGCACCGGCATTGCACAGGTCACCTATGACAAAAGCAAGGTGGACCTGTCGAGGCTGGCCCAGAACGTGGCCACGGAGACCGGGTACAAGGTCACCAAGTTTGAAGAAGTAAATCAAAAGTAAACCACCTAAAAAACCATGCCATGAGAAAATTCCTTATTATTTCCTCTATCCTTGCCTTCACCCAGATCTGCGGGTGCGGCACCTGTTCCCTGTTCGCCAAACCGGTCGGGCTGTCTGGTACCGCTATCGAAGTAAAGAAAGCGGATGTCAAGACCATCCAGGTGAAAGTCACCGGCCTGACCTGCGCCGGGTGCGCCAGCGGTCTGCAGAAAGCCTTGGGCAAGCAGGCCGGGATCCTGTCCAACGAGGTGCAGTACCCGGGGGACGTGGCCACCATAAAATACGACGCGGCCAAGGTGTCGGAGAAGCAAATCCTTGCCGCCATTGAGAAAGCGGGCTACAAAGGCCAGGTGCTGCCTGAGACCAAAAGTGCAGGTAAAACCACCAGCCTAAAAGCAACAGGAGGCTGCTGCGCCAAAAAAGCAATTTTATAAAGTTAAATTTTATACAGCCTTAGAAGACTATGAAAAAAGAACAGGTAGAATTGGCTATTACGGGTATGACGTGCGAGCATTGCGCAGCTTCTATTGCTAAAAGATTCGAAGGAAAACCTGGTATCATAAATGAAGTAATCAGTTATCCGGATGGCAAAGGCAAGTTCTCCTATGACCCAGATGTGATAACAAAGGAAGCTATCATCAATACCATAAATGGAATAGGTCATTATAAAGTAGCCGGTGAAATAAACTCCCCAATAAATACATTCGATTTTCAATCAGATTTTGACTTGATTATTGTTGGGGGCGGTTCAGCTGCTTTTGCTGCGGCCATCTATGCCAATGAACAGAGCCTATCTACTTTAATAATCAATGCTGGTTTGCCCATTGGAGGAACCTGCGTAAATGTAGGCTGCGTGCCTTCTAAATTTCTGATTAGGGCCGCTGAAAGCATCCGCCACGCTAGTCATTCGCCCTTTGCCGGGGTACAACCGGGAAAAGCTACCTGGGATTACAGCAGAATTATCCAGCAGAAGCGGGAGCTTGTAGATGCGATGCGGGAAGAAAAGTATGAGAATATCCTGGAAACACTGGAGTTTGTAAAAACCGTGGAGGGCCGGGCTGAATTTTTGGATACTAAGACGGTACTGGTGGATGGGAAGCAGAAATACACGGGCCTTAAATTTATTATCGCTACCGGTGCTACCACCTTTATCCCCGCCTTGCCAGGATTAGAGCAGGTAAACTATCTTACCAATGAATCCATCTTCGAACTGGATGGCCTGCCCGAATCCCTGACCGTTCTGGGGGGAGGTTATATTGCTTTGGAAATCGCCCAGGCCTATCACCGTTTTGGTAGCAAGGTCCGGGTTATCCAGCGCTCGGAAAGAATATTAAGTTCGCAACCGGCGGAAGTGTCGGATGAATTGGCCCGGCACCTGCGGGAAGAAGGTATAGAAATTATCTCCGGAACCAGTATCCAAAAGGTGACGCAACAAGAAGGTAAGGTTCAGCTCTTTATTAATGTCCATGGCCAAAACCAAGTCATTGAGTCTACCCATTTGCTAGTTGCTACCGGAACCAAGGCTAACACCAGCAATCTTGGCTTGGATAAAATTAATGTGACGCTGGAAAAGACGGGTCAGATAAAAGTAAACTCGCTGCTGGAGACCTCCGTGCCTAATATTTATGCCATAGGCGATGTTACGGCGAATCCTGCTTTTGTGTATGCCGCTGCTTATGAAGGTAAATTGGCCGTAAGAAATGCCTTTAACGGGGCACAATTAAATACTGATTTCAGCGCCTTGCCGTGGGTGGTGTTTACTGACCCCCAAATAGCCGGGGTAGGCTTGGATGAAAAGGAAGCTGAAGTATTGGGTATTCCATACGAAGTAAGCCGGTTACCGCTAAGCTATGTTCCCCGGAGTATTGCGGCCCTGGATACCCGTGGCTTTATTAAGCTGGTACGGAATACCGAGACAGACCGGTTTATCGGTGCCCGAATAGTGGCTCCGGAAGGAGGCGAATTGATTTCGCAGATAACGCTGGCTATGCGCTGCGGCATGACTGTGGAAGAAGTCGCCACCACCTTATATCCTTACCTGACCCTTTCGGAAGGTATTAAGCTGGCTGCAATCGGCTTTAGTAAGGACATCGCTAAATTAAGCTGCTGTGCTAGCTAGACTCCGTTATATTTTAAAAATAGAAAAGCAGGTAAGATTAAATTCACCTGCTTTTCTATTTTTAATCTGGGATAATTAAGTTTTAATCGTAATATTGCGTTATAATAATAAAGCTGAAAAAATGGGTGTTACCAAAACACAGAATTTTACGGAGGGGCAGAACCAGATAGCTGCGTATGCCAAGGCACTGGCGCATCCGGCTAGGGTGGCGATATTACAATACCTTTTGAAAAAGCAAACTTGTATCTGCGGGGATTTGGTGGGGGAATTGCCTTTGGCGCAGGCCACGGTTTCACAGCACTTGAAAGAACTAAAGGCAGTAGGGCTTATTACAGGTACCGTGGAAGGTACCAGTGTTTGCTACTGTATCGATAAGCATAAGTGGGAAGAGGTGAGGGATGTTTTTTTCAACATATTCTCCAGCAATGTAGAATGCCAGGATAGTTGCTGTTAAGTTTTTTTGTTTCTATTTATCGTAATAAAGCAATAATATGTTAATGAAAGGCTCTTGTACACATTAAATTTTAAGTACGAAGTTTTACTGCAATTGTATGTTGCGGACGGAGCACAGATAATAAGCGTCAAGTTTTAACCTTTCAATCTAAATATCATGAAACTATCAGAAATAAAAGACATCCTGAAAAATGCAGAATCGGTTGATTTTGAACTTGAAAATGGAATGAAAGTTCCGGAACACTTCCACGTGACTGAAGTAGGGGTTGTTACCAAGAATTTTATCGATTGCGGCGGCACCGTGCGGAACGAGAAAGTCGCAAATTTTCAGCTTTGGGATGCCAATGACTTTGACCACCGGCTTAAGCCTCAAAAACTATTGAACATTATTGCTTTATCGGAGAAAACCCTGGGTATGGAAGACTTGGAAGTAGAAGTTGAGTACCAGGGAGACACTATCGGTAAGTATGACCTTTCTCATGACGGCAAAGGCTTCGTTCTGCTACCCAAGAGAACAAATTGCCTGGCACCAGACAAATGCGGGGTTCCGACGGAAAAGTTTAAAATTAACCTCAACCAGTTAAATACCTCCAATACCTGCGCGCCAGGCACAGGTTGCTGCTGATTCACAATACTGGCTACCTCATAATCGATTTGGGGGAGCCAGTATATCAAAAACTTTACATCTGAATATGAAAAACATACTTGTTCTCTGTACCGGGAATTCCTGCCGCAGCCAATTGGCCGAAGGGTACCTGCGGCATTTTGCCGGAGGCCAGGCCACTATTTACAGCGCCGGCATCGAAACCCACGGCGTAAACCCACGGGCTATTGCTACGATGGCCGAAGATGGCATCGATATTTCAGGCCATACCTCCAATCACATTGATGAATACCAACTCGTGCCCTTTGATTATATCATTACCGTGTGCGACCATGCCCAGGAAAATTGCCCTTACTTCCCATCCAAGGCTACCCGCTTCCATCAGAACTTTACTGACCCGGCTAAGGCCACCGGAACGGAAGAAGAGGTTAAAGCTGCTTTTGGCCAGGTACGGGACCAAATAAAAGTTTACAGTCAACAGTTCGTGGCTGACCACATTCTAAATAAAACTGCAATTGCAAAGTAAAACCCGATAACTACAATGAGAATAGCCCTTTTTAGCGATATACATGCGAATTTACCTGCTTTGGAAGCCGTATTTGCCGATATGGATAAGCAGAACCTGGATGCCATTTATTGTTTAGGAGACCTGGTGGGCTATGCTCCCTGGGCAAATGAAGTAGTAGCTGAAATCCGGAAAAGGAGAATACCAACTATTGCCGGAAATTATGATGAAGGGGTAGGGCTAGCCAGCCCAAACTGTGGCTGCGCCTATAAAACCGATACGGAAAAATCACTGGGGCAACAGTCTATCGATTTCACGAATAGCATCGTGACAGATGAAACCCGGCATTATCTAAGGATGCTGCCGCGTCATATCCGGTTGACTTTCATGGATGATTCGAAAGTTGAGAATAAAATAGAAGCCTTGTTAGTACACGGTAGTCCGCGCAAGATAAACGAATACCTATTTGAGGACCGCCCGGAGAAAAGCTTCCTGCATATGTTTGCCGATGCCCAGGCGGACATTATGTTTTTTGGCCATACCCATAAACCATACCACCGGGCCATGCCTTATGAGCACGAAGGACAAACCCGCTACCGCCATGCTATCAATATCGGTTCAGTGGGCAAGCCAAAGGACGGAGACCCCCGCAGCTGCTATGTCATCCTGGAGTTGACCCCGGAGAGTAGTTTGTCCAATCCGGAAAGCATCAAGGTTGAGTTTGTTCGGGTTGCCTATGATGTGGAGAAATCAGCTCAGGCTGTAGAAGCCAGCCCATTGCCTAACGAGTTCGCCGATATGCTCCGGACGGCATAATGAATTTCACTTTTATTATATAGATAATGAGTCAATGTACAGTAGATAAGAGGAAAAAGCTTTCCCGGTTGGACCAATTCCTGACCCTGTGGATTTTCTTAGCGATGGCTATCGGGGTCCTAATCGGCTATGTATATCCAGGAACTGAAGACGTGATAAATGCCTTTCAGGTAGGCACAGTTAATGTGCCCATTGCTATCGGTCTGATTTTAATGATGTACCCACCTTTGGCCAAAGTTAAATACGGGCAGTTAGGGCGGGTATTCAAAAATGTAAAGGTCATCACACTTTCTCTGGTTTTAAACTGGATAATTGGGCCTATTCTGATGTTTCTCCTGGCGATTATTTTCCTGCGGGACTATCCGGAATATATGGTGGGAATCATTCTGATAGGTTTGGCGCGTTGTATTGCAATGGTACTGGTATGGAATGAACTGGCCGAAGGCGACCGGGAATATGCAGCCGGTTTGGTAGCTTTCAATAGTATCTTCCAAGTGCTTTTTTACAGTGTTTTCGCTTTCGTCTTTATTACCGTTCTTCCTACCTGGTTTGGCTTGGAAGGCGAGATTGTGGATATAAGCATGGGTGCTATTGCCGAAAGTGTAGGCATATACCTCGGGGTGCCTTTCCTGATGGGCTTTCTGTCCAGCTTTTTCTTACGCCGCATGAAGGGGGATATCTGGTATAATACGGTTTTTATTCCGGCTATCAGCCCTATAACCTTGATTGCCCTGTTGTTTACAATTGTGGTGATGTTCAGCCTTAAGGGTAATTTAATCGTGCGCATACCGATGGACGTGGTGCGCATCGCTATCCCGCTGGTGATTTATTTCGCCATCATGTTCGTGGTGAGCCTCTACATGGGCAAAGCACTGGGTGCTAATTATGCGCAGAATGCATCTGTGGCCTTTACTGCTACAGGCAATAATTTTGAACTGGCGATAGCCGTGGCCATCGGTGTTTTCGGATTGAATTCCGGGCAGGCCTTTGCCGGGGTGGTTGGGCCCCTTATCGAAGTTCCTGCTTTGATTGGTTTGGTGAACCTAGCTTATTGGTTCCGGAAGAAGTATTATGGGAAGGATGCCTATTCCGAGCCCCTTCCGCAAAGCAATTGATTGAACTTTAACCTCTGTATTTATGATTGATTTAGTTGTTTTGACGGATTTCTCTACGGCAGCAGATAACGCTTTGCATTATGCCGTTTCGTTAGCTAAGAAAGTACCGACTACAATAAAATTGGTGCATATCTGGCAGCACTCCATTTTAGATGCAAATTATTTTGTGGAGGCAGCCCCCTATTCCAAGTATTTCGAGGATAAATTTCCCATCTCCTCCAGTGAGGAGCAGGAGGCTGCTTTGCAGAGAAGATGCGATGAATTTGGTAATGAACTTACCATTGAGCCAGTCTTGCTTACCGGTTCAATGGCAGGTCAGTTAGCGGCTTATCTACAGTCATTGAACAATCCTTTAGTAGTAATAGGAAAATGCTATACAGAGGATATCCCGGATGAAATGGTGGACAGCACATCTCTTCATCTGTTGAAATTGGAGAAGCTTTCGCTGCTCGTAGTACCGGAAGTTATCAAAGTACATGCATTCCCAAGGCAATTAGTTATTGGTTTAGATGGAAAGAAGTTTGCTTTTCCATCTACTATTCTGAATGAGATGGTTGAGGCTTTGCAGCCGGTAGTTCAAGTAGTTCATGTATCTGCGGAAATGAATGAGCACAGGGCTACCCATATTAATCAACTAATAAACAAACAACTTTCCTTTGCCACAGACAAACTGGAGACGAAATGGGTTTCTGATGCCAATGTGGTTGCCGGGCTTAGCCGTTACCTACAGGAAAATAAGGGGGACATTTTATTGAGTTTGGTTTCAAGGAAGCGCTCTTTCATAGAGAAACTTTTTCATGAAAGCACCATTGCTCAATTTATCCGCCATGCCACATACCCACTTTTGATTTTACCAGGGTAAAGCAAAAAAGACAATTAAGCTTTATGTAACATCAGAAAGGTGAGAATCTGATGTACATATTAACCGGTAGCAGAGTAGTCTCCTGCTTTCGGTAAGGCCTGTTCGAAAGAACGGGCCTTTTGCAGTTTATATATTAAGGAAAACTCTGGATACTATCTTCTGTCAGAAGTTTCCTGCTATGGGATTCATTGAATCTTATAGTTAGAAAATCAGCTTCAAGCTAGTTAATATGTTATCCTTTTTAATTGGTTACTAGGCTAAATCTTGTTATTCTTTTCTTTAATTCTGTAACGGTCTAGAGGGAAGGCAGCTTTAACTTCGTATATAATTAACATGGAATTAAGGATATGAAGAATTATAATGATACCTCCACTATCCCTGAGCGAATTGCGGATGAAGCCATTAGCCAAGCTTCCATGCCGGTCACCGGTATGACTTGTGCAGCTTGTGCGGTTAGTGTGGAATCCATGGTTGCCAGTACGCCGGGCGTTACCCAGGCTAACGTAAACTTTGCGACCCAGACTTTACAGGTTACCTATAATCCGGAAAAGGTACAGGTAATTGATATGCAAAAGGCGCTTCAATCGGTCGGGTATGACTTGATAATAGATACTGAGAATGCCCAGGAGATTCAAGAGGAAACCCAGCAGAGCCATTACCGGGAGCTCAAAAGAAAGACTGTTTTGGCAGGCCTACTTACGCTGCCTGTGGTCGTCATCGGGATGTTCTTTATGGAGATGCCTTATGGCAATTGGATAATGATGGCTTTAAGTGCCCCGGTTCTATTTGTATTTGGACGCAACTTCTTTGTCAATGCCTTCAAGCAAGCCCGCCATGGTAAGGCCAACATGGATACGCTGGTAGCTCTAAGTACCGGCACTGCCTTCGCTTTTAGTGTTTTTAATACAGTAAATCCCGGTTTTTGGCATGCGCGAAATTTACATCCCCACGTTTATTTTGAGGCGGCTGCGGTTGTCATTGTTTTTATCATGCTGGGCAAATTGCTGGAAGAGCGGGCAAAATCCAGTACCTCTTCAGCGATAAAAAAACTGATTGGGCTGCAGCCTAAAACAGTTTGGCTTGTTGAGGGAGACCAGGAACGCGAAGTGCCCATTTCAACTATTCAGAAAGGAAATGTTCTTCTCGTGCGTTCCGGCGAAAAAGTACCGGTAGACGGTGAAGTTTCCTCCGGTTCTTCTTATGTTGACGAATCGATGATAAGCGGGGAACCAGTGCCTGTTTCCAAAAGAATGGGCGATAAAGTATTTGCCGGAACAATTAACCAAAAAGGCAGCTTTCGCTTTACGGCTGAGAAGGTGGGCAGTGAGACACTTTTAGCTCAAATCATCAAATTAGTGCAGGATGCCCAGGGTTCTAAAGCCCCGGTGCAGAAATTAGTCGATAAAATAGCCGGGATTTTCGTGCCCGTTGTGTTTGTTTTTGCTCTTGTCACTTTGGTTACTTGGCTGGTTTTAGGCGGTGATAACGGCCTTTCACAAGGATTACTGGCTTTCGTAACGGTGTTGGTTATTGCCTGCCCCTGCGCATTGGGTCTAGCCACCCCCACAGCTATTATGGTAGGGGTAGGGAAGGGAGCCGAACATGGTATCCTTATAAAAGATGCCGAAAGTTTAGAACAGGCACACCGCCTGAATGCTCTCATTCTAGATAAAACCGGTACCATAACCGAAGGCAAGCCAGTAGTAACGGATGTTCTCTGGGCGGAAGAAGTCCGCTCACGTCACAGAGAGCTGCAATCCGTGCTATTCTCCCTGGAACAACTATCTGAGCATCCTTTAGCGGAAGCCGTAGCCCGCCACCTGCGGGATGGCGCTGTCCCATCTGTGGAGATAGATGGGTTCGATAGCGTAACCGGAAAAGGGGTGAAGGCAAGCTGGCAGGGACGCTTCTACTTAGTGGGCAGCCCTAAGTACATGGCTGCAGAGGAAATATCGGTTTCAAGTGACCTGTCCAGTGTGGCCGAAAATTGGGCAGAGGCAGCTAAAACCGTGATTTATTTTGCAGAGGAGGGGAAGGCAGTGGCTATCTTGGCCATTGCCGACAAGGTTAAAGATACATCGGCTAAGGCGATTGAATTACTGCAGCAAAGGGGAATCGAGGTTTATATGCTGACTGGTGATAATGCCCGAACGGCGGCTTCAGTTGCCCGGCAGGTGGGGATTGAGCATTTCCAAGCTGAGGTAATGCCAAGCGAGAAGGCTGATTTTATAAAGCTTCTTCAAAGCCAAGGCAAAGTCGTAGGGATGGTAGGGGACGGGATTAATGACTCTCAGGCACTGGCGCAGGCAGATGTAAGCATCGCAATGGGGAAAGGTTCGGATATAGCCATTGACGTAGCCAAGATGACTCTCATTACCTCTGATTTGCAATTGTTACCGAAGGCCCTGAAGTTATCTAAGTTAACCGTGAATGCCATCCGGCAGAATTTATTCTGGGCTTTTATCTATAACCTTGTTGGCATTCCGATTGCAGCTGGCGTGCTCTACCCGTTCTATGGATTCTTATTGGACCCTATGATTGCCGGGGCAGCGATGGCGCTGAGTTCGGTATCAGTAGTTGCTAACAGCCTGCGTTTGAAAGCACAGCAGCTATAATTTTATAATGCGTTTTCCAATTGTAAAAGCCTAGTGCTTGTCAGACCGGCAGACACTAGGCTTTTAAATCTTATTGGCTTTTGATTTGACTCCGTAACAATTGGGCGTTAATTGCAACAATAACTGTGCTCATACTCATCAATGCGGCTCCAATGGCTGGTGATACCATGATTCCTTGGTTGTATAAAACACCTGCGGCCAAAGGCAGGGCTATGACATTATAGGCAGTGGCCCAGATGATATTCTGAATCATCTTGCGGTAGGTAGCCTTACCAAAGAGAATCAGAGAAGCAATATCCTTTGGGTTGCTGTTCACCAAGATAATATCAGCGGTTTCAGCGGCCACATCTGTTCCGGAGCCTACTGCAATGCCTACGTCTGCCTGCGCCAATGCAGGTGCATCATTTACCCCATCGCCGGTCATAGCCACAAATTCGCCTTTATCCTGTAACTCCTTTATCTTTTCCTGTTTTTGATGGGGCAGCACATTGGCTAGGAATCCATCCATTTTCAACGTGTCACTGACACTCTTTGCCACCCGGTCATTATCACCGGTGAGTAAAAGATTTTTAATGCCGTTTCTTTTCAGGATTTCTATTGCTTCCGCTGATTCCGGGCGGATTTGGTCTTTCAAGCTAATAAAGCCAGCTACCGTTCCATCTATCAATACATATACAACCGTTTCCACCTCTTCTTCCGCATCGCTTTCAGGAACCTGAATGCTAAACTCTTTAATGTAATTTGGGCCAACTACCTTTACTGATTTTCCTTCGACTGTCCCTTCCAGACCTTTTCCAGGTAGGTAATTAAATCCTTCGGCGGTAGGAATGGAGATACCTTCGGCCTTAACCCGTATCATGATACCCTGAGAAATATAATGCTCTGAGTTTTGCTCCACCCCAGCTGCAAGCCGCAGCAACTCTTTTTCCGGGAAGGCGGGATTGAATGAAACAATACGGGCCACCTGGTGGGAGCCTTGGGTAAGGGTTCCAGTTTTATCGAAGATAATCGTGGTTATCTTGCGGGAATTCTCAAAAGCCGTCCGGTTTCGTATAAGCAAGCCATTTTTAGCTGAAATTGCCGTAGAGATAGCAACTACCAAAGGTACCGCTAAGCCCAGTGCATGGGGGCAAGAAATTACCATCACGGTTACCATCCGCTCCAAGGCGAAAGCCAATTCAGCACCAATCAATAGCCAAACGGCAAAAGTTGTAAATCCGGAGAAAAGGGCAATGTAGGTCAGCCAGCGGGCTGCTTTGTCGGCGAGGTGCTGCGTGTCTGATTTAGTTTTCTGGGCTTCCTGCACCAGGCTGATGACTTTGTTCAAGTAGCTCTCTTCACCGGTTCCTTGCACCTTTACTTTCAGAGAGCCGGTCCCATTTATGGAGCCCCCTATTACCTTGTCATCTTTTACCTTCTGCGCGGGCTTGCTTTCGCCGGTGAGCATGCTTTCATTCACATAGCTTTCCCCCTCCTCTATAAGGCCATCAGCCGGAATCTTTTCGCCTGGCTTTATCAGTATCAGGTCATTTTTTTGCAGGGCATCAATCCTGACATCTACCGTTTCCCCCCCTCTTATGACATGCGCTTCGGAGGGCATGAGACTAACCAACAGCTCCAAGGCGCGGGAAGCTCCTAAAACGGATTTCATTTCTATCCAGTGGCCCAAGAGCATGATGACGATGAGGGTGGCCAGTTCCCAGAAGAAATCCATTCCCTCCAGTCCGAAGACGATGGCGGTACTGTAGAGGTAAGCTACCGTTATTGCAATTGCAATCAATGTCATCATGCCGGGAGACCCCTTCTTTACCTCATCCCTAAAACCGGTCAGAAATGGCCATCCCCCGTAAAAGAAGATGACAGAAGAAAGGGCAAAGGCGATGTACATGTTAAAGGGTATTTCCAGCCGGTACCCTAAAATATCCTGTACCATCGGGCTGATGATGATTACCGGAACCGATAGTAGCAGAGAGACCCAAAACCTTTTCCGGAAATCATCAATCATCATGGCATGATGGTCGTGGCCGTGCTCCCCGTGCCCTGAAGGGTGTCGCCCCTCGTTAGGTATCGCCCGGTTATGGGCATGCAAGGTTTTCTCGGCTATTTTCTCCGCTGCTTCGGTGTCTTTAGAATTCCTTTCGTTGCTTGGATGGTGGTTATGATGGGAGTGTTCCATAGTTTACGGGTTTAATTCAGGAAGATTCGGAATAAAAATAAAGGGGTAATTTTGTAGATTACCCCTTTATTTTTGCTCTTCTATTGAAGTGGCTCTATTTTGAAGCCCGCTTTCTCAACTGCCTCTACTACTTCCTGCTCGCTTACGGTACTTCCTTCGACAGTTAAAATTTTATCAGGGTTATTAGTGTCTACTTGCCACTTCTCAACACTTTTTTCATTGTTTAGAAAGGGAGTAACAGTGGCTACACATCCACCGCATTTGATATTGGTTTTAAATTTCAGAGTTTCCATAATCTTTCAATTATTGTTTGGTTATCAATTAAGACCTATGCATAAGTACTCATTTAGGCACTTAGCTTTCTATCATAAAAATACCCATTGACTTAGGGTATTGTGTGACATAATTTTGAAAAAGCGTTATATTATTTTGTTCATCTGAAAAAACCGATTGACTATTGTTATCTTTTTATACAGCCATTATAGTTTCCCCTAAAACTGCTGATAGACACTAAAGACTTTCCCTTCAAAACCTTACGGTCAATCCTCCTCCCGCACCAAACCTGTTATCATAGTTTGCCATAAGCGAGAAGGTTTTAGAGATAAGATATTCAGAGCCTACCCTCCAGACAATTTCCTTCTTGTAACCCTTGCCGCTGCTTATACTGCCTTCTTGCGTATCATTTACCCAACCAAAGTCAGCTTGGTATTCAAACTCCCCGAACAGGAAAGTCCGGGGAAATACAAGTACCTCTCGGGCTAAGCTTATCTGGGGACGGAGTTTGTTGTCAATCCGAACGTCCAGGTTAAAAAGGTACGGAGTAAGGTACCTGAAGCCTACTATGGCTGTGGGTTGTATTTCGTCAAGGCTATTGTCCTCTTCGTTTTCCACGTTGACGCCTCCGAAAACACTTAGGTAGTCATACAGGAACCGCCCGTAGGTAAACTCTGCTTCCAGGTTCCTATTCCAACCGTATTCTGCGTTTAAAACAAACTGGTTCCTTATGTTGGAGGACACGAGGTTGAGTTCTGTCATGTGGGAGGCTGCGTCAACGACACCCCAGGTAAAAAAATGATTGCTTTTGTTTGTGAGGATAGATAGAGGATAGCGTTCCAGCCTTTCGTCCCTGGGGGTACCGTAACTAAAGACCCGTGCCATGCCCGCGTCCATGTGGTACAGGACATGGCAGTGGAAGAACCAGTCGCCGTACTCATTGGCATCAAACTCAATGACTACCTTTTGCATGGGAGCCACGTTTACGGTATGCTTCAGAGGGGAATATTCCCCGTTCTCATTGATAACCCTGAAAAAATGCCCGTGCAAGTGCATGGGGTGGTGCATCATGGTCAGGTTGTTAAGGATAATGCGCGTTACTTCGCCTTTATTGATTTTTATTTTATCCGCTTCATTTAATGGCACTCCGTTCAGGCTCCAAATGTAGCGCACCATGTTACCGGTTAGGTTCAGCACCATTTCCTTAACTGGTTTATCAGTCAGGAAATCTGTTTTCTCCGGCGATTTTAAGTAGTCGTAGTTGTAATCAGCAAACATGCCCATGCCGGACATGCCTTGCTCGCTGTTTTCCTGACCCATCCCTGCCATAGGCATTCCAGGGTTTGTAGCCGATTTTCTCATGGGGGCAGTATTCATCCCATGGTCCATTCCGGAATGGTCCATTCCACCAGCGGACACCGAATCCATTTTTGTTTTCTCCCCCGCTTTTCCCATTTCCATCTTGTTTGCCTGCCGGTTTCCTCCCTGGTGGGACATGTATTCATGGCTTGTTTTAGAGTTGGCCAGAGAATCTTTAGAACTACTCATGCCATCTTTTCTCCCTTTCTGCATCATGCCAGCATCAGCGGTGCCGTGGTTCATTCCCCCCATTTGCCCCATGCCCATCTCTGCTTCCATCTGCATTCCCCACTTGTTCATCATTTCAACAGGCTCTTCCTTCCCTGGATTGAACTTGGAGGCAGGAGCCCCCATTCTCATCTTCATCCTGGCCATTTGCTGCATCATGGCTACTTTATCTGGCCGGGGCACATCTGGCGCGTTAAGGATATTGCCTTGCCCGAAGAAGGCGCTTGTTTGGCCAGAGCCATCCTGCACGGTAGCCCTTACCTCCATTCTGCCGTTTTGCGGAATGGTGACAATGAAATCATAGGTTTCAGCTACGGCAATAAACGTTTTGTTCCGTTGCACAGGCATTACATCTAAACCATCAGCGGCTACCAACAGCGGTTCTTCTCCGCCGAAGGTCAACCAGAATTGGCTGGAGGCGGCGGCATTTATAATGCGTAGCCTTACTTTCTCTCCCGGTGTAAACTCCGGGTATTCCTGCACAGGTTGACCGTTGGTAAGGAAAGCAGGATAGTAAATATCGGCTATATCGGCCCCTTCCATCCGTTGTCGCCAGAAATTAAGCTGTGCCCCCAAGGCACCCCTTGCTATGACCATGCCCAGCGGGGTTGACGTACCTTTCTGTATGTCATAGATTTCTAGCCCGCGTTTCAGGTTCTTCAAGACATTCTTTGGCTTCTCATATGTCCAGTCAGATAGAACCACGACAAAATCTCGGGCGTAGTCCAACGTTTTTTCTTTGGGTTCGATAACAATGGAACCATATACGCCAGACTGTTCCTGCAAGCCGGTGTGGGAGTGGTACCAATAGGTGCCCGCATGCCTTAAGGCAAACTCGTATTTGAGGGTTTTGCCTGGTTCAATGGGAGGTGTGGTCAGGTAAGGGACACCGTCCTGGAAATTAGGCAGCAGCAAGCCATGCCAATGCACTGAAGTTTCCACATTCATCTCATTTTTTACGTATATCACAGCGTAGCCTCCTTCAGGAAACCGCAACGTAGGCCCTGGGATAGACCCGTTTATGGTTAAGCCCATACTCTCTTTACCAGCAATATTTACATTTCTCTGGCTAATGGAGATGTGATAGGTAACGGTATCGGTTTGGGCATTTGTTTCGTTCCCACACAGTAATAGTAATATTACCAGTACTGCAACCAAGGGGGGTGATTTTATCATAAAGGACTTATTATAAACGACAAAAAACGCCTCTGCCAATGAAGGAGAGACGTCTTTTGTCGTACGTAAGATTTTATTAAAGTGCGCTCCGGCAAGCTTCTTCACAGGCTTTACAAGCCTCTGCACACTCTAAGCAATGCTGCATGTGTTTATGGTTTGCGCATTCGATTCCACATTCCCGGCAGATGTCGGCACAGGCTTGCAACAGTGTTTTAGCTACTTCTGAATTACGGGCCAGTGCGCTGGCAGTAAGCTTACAGATGTCGGAACAATCACGGTCCAGGCGAATACAACGGGCCATCATTTTAACATCCTGCTCCTGTAAACAGGCATCGTAACAATGGTCACAGGCAGCAGCACAAGCATTAAGGGCTTGTATAACAGATTGATATTGAGAATTGTGCATAGTAGTAATTAGTTAGGTTGTTTAATTATGTGAACTCTATAGTTTTACACTTTAGGGAGATATATGTTTTTAATTATCCTTGATTAGATTTATATAATTTGGGTATTACTGTCCTTTCCGAGAACCTTTACTGTCAAGGCACCACCGATAAAAGATGCTTCATCTTTTAATATTTTATCACCATCATCAACAGGGGCATAGGAGCCTTATGATACTTAAGCCAATTATATTGATTAGTAAAAGATTCACTTATAAAGAAATGTGACACAATAAAATACCTATGTGTTTTCTAGGGTTAAATGATGAGAGAAACTATTTGTATAATTTAAGAAAAGACTGATATAATAATGCATATTAATATAGTGGCTATCTCCTGCCTCCCTATTTATGGGCATTTATTGGCTCGAAAACCAAAATTCAGATATTTTAAATCCTTTTTGCTCTATCTGCCCTAAATAACTAGTCTTTGAGCGCTTCGTATAAAACGCTTATCCAAAGAGTATAGCTGTATTCTAATATATTGTGCTACAATAAGCTATACACCAAAGAGGCGATTGGGAATTGGCAAAACACGATTCAGGCTAAAACAACTACTCCAAATGAAAAACAACCATTATAAGAAGTTCCTTTACATGCTAATAGTCTCGTTTGTAATCATGTACGCGGTAATGTTCTTAAATGTAGACCAAGTAGAACATGTTTATCTAAGTGCTACAAGGGTCTATACTACCTTATTGATGGTAGCGCCTATGGCCGTGGTAATGTTATTGATGATGCGGAACATGTATGAAGATAAAAAGTTAAACATGGTAATTTATGCATCAAGCGCTGTAGTGTTTGTTGGGGCCTTGTTCTTTTTAAGAAACCAAGTCTTAGTCGCTGATGAGCAATACATGAAGGCAATGATTCCTCATCACTCTTCCGCCATCATGGTTAGCCAGAAAGCCAATATCAAAGACCCTGAATTGAAAAAACTAGCTGACGAAATTATCAAGTCCCAAGTGAAGGAAATTGCCGAAATGAAGGCTATCCTGAAAAGAATGGATGAAGAATAATTTATTCCCAAACATTGTTCTGATGCTGTTTTCTGAGACAAACCTCCAACAGGGTTATCTTGAACCATGGATGAGAAAGTGAATATCTGTGCTAGAATAAATTCTTCATAAATTTAAAACGGCTACTACGAAAGGTGACATTATACATATCAATCACCTCTGCTTCTGCCGACAGCATGTCTTCTTTTTTCCGGTAGTGGTCTACAATGTATGATTAATTTAAGTTTTTGATTTTCAATGAGTTTAACATAGACTTTCCTTCGCTGTCTGGAGTCTTCCGCAGGGTGACTCCAGACTTAAAATGGAAATGGCAGTCTGTGACTCCCTGTTTCTACGGAGCAGAGACTGTCGCTCCTTTTGGCCGTTGTTCTATAAAACCGTTCTTGCCACTCGCCCGGAACGGAGTTCCTGCTGGTTCATTGTCAATTCGGAGTCACCCTGCGGAAGACTCCAAACAGCGGGGTTTATGCAAAACTATCCATCATACATTTTATACCACAACCTTTTTTCCATTTGATTTACATTTTAATCTCTAAACAAAAGCTATGAAAAACAACAAGTTTAATTCTAAGTGGGTGGCAATGCTTTGCGGGGCCTCCTTGTTCTTTACCGCCTGTAGCCAGAACTCCGGTGAAACGGAAGTGGCCTCCGATATGGAGAAAACAGAAGACCATTCCGGCCACAACATGGAAGCTGGGGAGCCAAATGAGATGATGGACCTGATGCACGAGAATATGACGGCGATGCAGGAGGTGAAACTCACCGGCAATCCGGACGTAGACTTTGCCAATTTAATGGCCACCCACCACGAAGGAGCGATTAAGATGGCCCAGGAAGAAGAAAGCAAGGGGAGTGATACAATGCTCGTCATCATGGCTAAAAAAAGTCCGCCGAAGCAAAAAGAGGAGCAGGAAAAACTTAGAGACTTTGTTCAAAACTACCAATCTGCTACAGGTGATACTGCTGTTACCATGAAGATGATGTAGCCCATGAAAAGCATGATGTCCAGCATGAACCATAATATGGCTGGTACCACTGACCATCATTTCGCAAGCCTCATGAGCATGCACCACCAAAGTGGAATAGATATGGTTAAAGCTTATCTGCCTCAAGCGAAGGAGCCGGAAATAAAAGCCATGGCTCAAAAAATCATGGATGAGCAGCAAAAGGAAAAGCAGGAGTTGGATGCGTGGCTGCAGAAGCACCCGCAATAGCAAGAATTGTTTACTTTCCTCGATACTTTTTAAAGGAGAATCTTCAAGTGAGGTTCTCCTTTAAAAATTTATGGGTGTTTCTATTTAGATTTACAATTCATCCCCGCTTAGGCCCACTACCCTCAGTATCTCTGCCTGAAAGCCTGCTTCCTGAACGGCATTTTCTATGGCCTGAGGATTTAAATCTTTGCCGGAAACACTCAGCACATTTTCTTCCGTTTCTGTATCTACTTGCCAATTGGATATACTTTTGATTTTTTCCAGATAGGGGGCAACTTTCGTTACATCGTTTTGATTACCCATGTTGGTTTTGAATTTTATAATTTCCATACTATTTCAGACTTTACATTAATGATATATTTCTTACTTAGAACTACCAGGAGAGTTTCCCATTGAAGGGCTTTTTGCTTTTTCAGCGTTAACACCGCGTTATTATTTTGAAGTATAAAACTGCGGTTAATTAGGTTGCTAAACGTTGCCCACTATGGGATTTAAAGGATTGTTACCCAGCAATATCTTTTGTCGGATACACTTCCTGCCAGGACCAACCATCGCTCCCCAAAAGGGCAGTGAGAATATTCCGGTTATCCGGTTGCTGCTGGCCATTGCCTTGGTTTATACTAGCTTCTTGTTTAACTGGAATCCCTGACTGCAGCAGGGGGGCGAGTTGTAGAGAGGGAGGATACTTTTGGCTGGTTTCTTCTTTTATAAAGTTTTTCTTCACTAAGCTAAAATAAGTATCCAGGGCGGTGCGCAACATGGTCATTTTTACTTCATCTAAGGTTACTTCCGTAGAAACTACCTGCCTAAGGAGATAGTAAACCTCTTCCAACACCACTACTTGTACTATGATGGCCTGTTTTGGTTCTTTGTTGTGGAAGTAGTGAATGATGGGATAGGAATGATGGTTAAGGGTGTGCTTTATAAGCATCTGGCACATGTTCGGGACACAATCAAAGAAGGAAGAAAAGTTTCCCCCGTTCCAGCTCTTTATCACCATTTCCTGGGGTGTTCTTCCCATGCTGCTGATATACAAGCTTAGGTTGCTTTGCAGGTTTACCGCCGATAAAACCGGCAAAAAATATGTAATGGAGGTTGTTATAAAAACCAGCCCCGTGAATGCCATCGAACTAGTGAGTATCCGCCAACTGCTGGAGGAGGCTACAAAATCACCCACCCCCAAGGTTGATAGGGTAAACCCGGCATAGTACAGCTTTTCTAAGGCCATAGCGTTTTCTCTAGTTGTGCTGTTTATGATGGAGTTCCCATCTGATAAAAGCAAAAGAAAAAAACCTGCCCACAAGCCAATAATCCAGACCAGAAGTACCACTATTAAGACGGCAGGGCCCGCGAATTCTAAAGCAGTGGATTTTCCGTTCTGGCCAGACATTGAGAAAAATAATTTCCAAACAGCTCTTGAAATTCTATTTGTAATCACACCTCCCCCTTTTGTGGATAGAGTAGTTTTGATTATGTCTACCGTAGTAATAATGAAAATAGAAGTTCCGGAAAGCAGATACAGAATATTCATAAATGTTTAGGTTATAACCATGGTTCTTTTCTATTTCTAGTACAATTGGTCAAGTGTCTGGCGACCTCTAAGCTGAAGTTTTTTATACTCGGAAGGGGTAAAGCCGGTGACAGATTTAAATTGCTTGGAGAGATGGCTTAGGCTGCTGTAGTGCAACTTTGAGGCTATTTCTCCCAGAGACAATTCCTCATAGTCTAGTTGAGCCTTGATATACTCTATCTTTTGAAGAATGATGTACTTTTCAATGGTGATACCCTCCATTGATGAAAACGCATGGCTTAGGGTGCTGTAATCTTTTCCGATGGTCTGGGCCAAGTAAGTTGAATAGTTAGAAGTGATTTTTTCTTCCTTATAGTGAACTGCGTTAATAATCAAAGTTTTTATCTGCTCTACCAACTTTGCTTTCCTTTCTTCCAGCAATTCAAATCCATAATCATTTAAGAATTCATTCACCTTTTCCTTCTCGGCAGGCTCCAATGGACGCTCCAAATCTACATGGCCCAGATGAACCTCAATTACCGGAAGATTCAGAAGAGTTAACTGCTCTTTTATAATCCGGATGCAGCGAGGACACACCATGTTCTTGATACATATGGTGGTTTTGGTATCATCGGTTTGGAGTTCCATAATAATAAATTACACTATTGATAAAAATATGTGAAGCTCTGGATTAGAGCAGAAGGAGCTTTAGGTACTTTAACTTCTAAAAGCAGATTAATAATGTTCTAAAGGGAAATAGGAATTGAGACGGTCAATTTCTCCCACCTCATAAGAATACTCCCGTTTTTCTCTCCTTCGGGTCTAATCTCGTAGCGTAGGCGTTCCTGATGCTGACTGGTTTCAGGCTGCACCGAAAGTCTGACTAAATCTTCCTTCTCAGAATACTCGTCTGCCAGATGCTGCTCCCACTTCTTATTTAATATCACTGTCCACTCTTGTTTACCAGGTATGGTGAACAAGGCATATTGACCAGCAGGTATTTTTTGACCTCCTATGACGATAGTGCCATCCGTTTGTAAGCTAGTAGCGGAATGGGCTCCGGTCACCCAAACCTGGTCGTAAGCCACCAGACCGCCCCACACCACCCGATTCCGGACGGCAGGTGAATGGTAGTCTATTCGTAGGTTTACAGAACCTATTTTCCCTGTAGCCACTGCTTTCAAGCTCCCTTTGAGGGTGTCGGGTTCAGGTTGTTCCGCTATGGTGACAGCATCCTCTGCTTCCGACTGAGGGGCGGCGGGTGAAGTTGTCAGGTTATCTCTTCCCTGTGCTTGTTCTGAGTTGGAATTCTGGTTACAGAACATCAAGGAAAAGCTGAAGACGGTAAGAACAAAATAGATGGTAACTTTCTGTATCATGATAACTTGTTAGGTGATTTGTATAAATAACTTTAATGGTGTTGCTCCAGGAATTTTCCCTGCGGACCTACGCCCTCAATGTGAACTAGCTGGGCACCGTAATGGCCTGCCATGCTAACCGCATACCCGGCACCAATCAGGATAACGGCAGCTACGGCGATGCTCCAGCGTTTCCCTTTGAATACCAGCACGCTTAGAAGTTGGGCCACTAACCCAATGCCGGCCAGGTAAACTGTGTAATCCGCGTATTTGTCGTGCTGCTCCAAAACGAGTTCCGCGTGGGCGGAGAGCCCTGAAGTGTGCGGATGCGACCAGTACGAGGAGGCATAAGCCGTCACAAAGCCCACCAGTACCATAATGGTCACCGCCCAATTCAGTTCCTCTTTCCGGAACAGGATATTGACGAATTGCATGGCCGCCGCAATCATCAGCAGCATAATAGGAAAATGGACAATCAGGGGATGGATGTGCGGAAAGTCAGCCAAAGACGCGTGTACTTCCCCTGGATTGGCTACGTGTCCCGCATGTTCTGCCGGGGTAACGTCCTTAAGAACAACCGTATCGCGAGAATCTTCTGGTTCTTGTCTGGAGGAGTCAGCTTGGGGAGTCTTAGCTTTTTCCTTGTGCTTTTCCCCGCCGTGAGCTATCACGGTTCGGGGACTTAAAGCAACGGATATAAATAAAAAGCACAGCAGGAAAAGAAAGGTGTTGAAAGGTCTCATATTTTAAATCGGGTTTAGTATTCGTGAGATAGATATTATTGCCGGATTGCAAGTCCGTTCGGTTTTTTCCCCACCGGAACCGTGGCGGTAACGGAATGGTCGGATACTCTGATGACGGAGACTGTTCCCACTCCTTGGTTGGTGACGTAAGCTGTTGCGCCATCCTGGGAAAAAGCAATGGCGTGCGCATCGGCTCCTGTGGCGATATCGCCTTGTAGAGCCCACAGGCTGTTGTTTTGTGTGTAGTAAGCGATTTGGCCATTGGTTGCATCGCTAACCCAAAGTTCTTGTTTGGAGGGGTGGTATGCCACGTAGCCCGGTTTGAAGCCTAGGTGAATGGTTTCTGTAATCGCACCTGAGGCTACGGCTATCTCCGTAACGGTTTGGTCGGTTTCATTGTCCACGTACATGAAGCCATTTGCGCCCGGCCAGGCCCCAACCGGGTCCTTGCCCACCGCCACGGTGGCCAACACCATTTTAGTGTCCGGGTTAATAATGGAGACAGTGGCATCTAGGGTATTTGCGGCGTAGGCTCTCGTGCCGTCAGACGAAAAGGTGACTTCGGATAATCCTCTTCCAACGTTGATGGTGCTTTTGAGGCTCCAGTTACCGGTGTTGAAAACCAACACTTGGCTTTGCTGCTCATCCTCCTGGGCAATCCATAACTCAGAGCCGTTCGTATTGAAAATCCCATTGTGCGGCATTCTGGGTAGCAGTATCTCTTTTTCGATTTTCCCGGTGTAACTATTCAACACGATTACTTTGAACCCATACATCCCACTCATACCGCCTGAGTCATGGCCACCGCTTAAATCGGTACTGGTAATGGCTACGGCCAGCTTCGTTTTATCGGGGCTTAAATTGATGTGGTGCGGGAAGGTGGCCCCATTCAAAGAAATCTGCGCTTTCTGGGAGAGGTCAAGTAAATTAAGCACCTCTATATTGTTTGATTCCCCATTCACTACATAAGCCGCCGGATAATCAATATTCATTCCTTCCCCACCGCCCATATCATCCATTCCGTCCATGTCATCTTCGGTATGAAAGTTACAGGCCGAAAAACCGAACAGTAAAAAGGCTATCAATAGTGGTTTTTGCATATTGTAAAGCATGGTCTCCTGAGTTTTAATTTGTATTTTAATGATTATGACCGCTCATCTGGTCCGTGCCATTTTTTAATACATATTCGCTGTAGAGTAAGTAGGCCCCAGTTACCACTACTGTATCGTTTGGACTTAACCCGTTGGTGATGGCTACCTGATTGGCGCTTTCGGCCCCTAGGGTAACCATTTTAGAGTTGAAGGTATTCTCCCCCGTTTTCACCCAGACGTGCGCCCCGCGGGCGTCCCGTATGACGGCATCCAGTGGCAGGGTTAGTGCCTGGTTTTCCGCAGTAGGAAGGGTAATGGTAGCCTGGGTACCAGGTATCAATTGCCCATTCGGGTTTGGCAGTTTTGCCCGTGCTACCACCACTTGGCTGTTTTGGCGAAATTCCGGGTTTATGAAAGTAATCTTGGTTTGAATGGGAGCCTGTGCGCCGGATACCGTGACCACTACGGGGGTGCCGACCTGTAACTGCCCTGCTTCCTGCGCATAGAGTTCAGCTTCCACCCAAATGGTAGAAAAGCGGTTCAGTCGGTAAAGCAAGCTGCCTTCAGCCACATAAGCACCTTCGGCAGCAGCTATCTCCGTGACGATACCGGAGGTTGGGGCCAGGAACGTGATACGGGCATCTAATTTCCTGGAGCGGGCTATCTGATTTACCTGGGCTTTTGATAAGCCCATTAGCAGGAGCTTGTTTTTGGCAGCCTCAAGGATAGAGGCAAATTGCTTCCCCTCCGGAAACGCTTTCACCTGGTCCAAGGCCAATAAGTATTCCTGCTCCAGCGTCAGCAAGGATTCACTGTACAAGTCATAGAGCGGTTGGCCTTTTTGGATAGGTCGGCCTGTTTCTTTGACATACAGCCTTTCCACACGACCGGCGGCACGGCTACTGATTAAATCGGCCTGCGTTTGGTCCACTGCTAGCCTGCCGGTAAGGATAGTGTTGCCTCCTACCTGCCCCATCTGAACAGGCCGGGTGGTTATGTTTCCCAGCTTCATTTGGGTTTCGCTCAGCATGATGCTTCCGGCATTCTTTTCAGCGGCAGTTTGCGCTTTAACCGGCACCAAGTCCATTCCGCATATCGGGCAAGAACCGGGGGTGCTTTCCACAATTTGCGGATGCATGGGACAGGTGTAAGTGGTTTCTGCCCCTGCGGCTCCAGAACTGGCATTCTCATCTTTGTTTGTGCAAGCGACTAAGGAAAGAGCCACGAGCCAGACTATTGCTATATTTAGTGTCTTTTTCATCTATTATTATCTGCTACCCGAATAAAACTTTCGCTGTCCACCAGGAATTGCGCATTCACCGCTATCGTATCTTGGGCACTCAGGCCGGATAATATCTCCACCATGCCATCCGCCGAACCGCCAATACGAACACTAATAGGTTTAAAACCCCCATTGTTATTGAGGAAAGCCACTGATTGCGTACCTATGTCCAGCACGGCCTCCTTGGGTACCCATAGCGACATACCAGTGTTGTATGTCACTTTCCCGGTGATTAGCTGACCAATCAAGGTGGATGTATTCCCGGCAGGGAGGGAGGCCCGAACCTGTGCGAAGTTCTCCCCTGCTTCGTAAACAGGTTCTACCAGATTTACCTCAGACTGCACCGTTTTATCCGGCAGCTGGTTGAAGGTGATGGAGATTGGGGTACCTCTCTTAAGTTGCCCGGCTTGGCTGCTAGGCATATTGAACTGTGCCCATACCTGAGAAGCATCAATCACTTTCAATAAGGCCTGCCCCGTGCTCACGTACATGCCCTCCCGGATGGAAAAACCGCCGCTCGGTATGGGGGGTGACGCGCTGCTGCCTGTTCCCGTGGCACCGCCTCCCATTCCTCCCATGCCGCCGCCGCCCGTTGCCGGGGCAGCGGGTGTCGCGGTTGCTACGGGAGAAGGGCTGGCTGCTACGGCAGGGTCAAGCACGTAACCGGAATAGGGGCTATACACAGAAAAAGTATAGGTTTCCCGCCCGCTTCGGATTAATTGCTCTACTTGGCCAGCGGTTGCACCAAGGAGCCGCAACTTTTGTTTCGCCCCATTAATCAGGGAAGAGTTGCTCGGGTCGTTTTCAAGCAGATAAAGCAATTCTTTCTGAGCCGTCACTAGTTCCGGGCTATAGATATCATAGAGTTTCTGCCCTTTGCGGATAGGCTGGAAATTAAACTGTACATAGAGTTTTTCAATCCGTCCCCCAAACCGGGCCGGGATGATGTACTGCCGCCGGGTATCGTAGGTCACCACGCCGCTCATAGTGATTTCCTGTTGTACCTGCTTTTGAACAGGTTGTGCGGTTTCTATGCCGGAAACCACCGCCTGGTTCGCGGGTTGCAGCAAATATTCCAAATCCGAGGAAATGGCGATGGCGGGGGCATCTGCGGTTTGCTTCGCTACCAAGTCCATGCCGCAGATAGGGCAGGAACCAGGCTCATCGCGGACAATCTGCGGGTGCATCGGGCACGTGTATTGAATGTCATTGGCCGCTTCTGCACCATCCCCGGCTTCATTACAGCCTGTAAAGGAAAAGGGCAGCAGCAGTACCAGCAGCCACAGTAATTTATTTTTCCAGCTCTTTCTCATAATTTACTCCAATCAGGTACAATTGCTCCAGGTTGTTGAGGTATTCCATCTGGGCCATGTTCAGCGCTTCCCAGGCATCGATTACCAGCGGCAATTGGCTTGTGTTCTGTTCATAGCTGAGCATGGTGGTTTCATAATTGCGGCGCAGAGCCGGGATGATTTTGGTTTCGTAGTTCCGCACCTGGGTTTGCTTGGTTTGAAACTCCTGAGCCATGGTGGCTACCATGGCTTGGGCCTCGTTCAACAGGCTCTCCCGGCCTTTTTGCATCCCTTGGATTTCAAAGTCCATGGCTTTGATGTTGGATTTATACATCTTCGAGGACCAAGGGGCAATTGGGATTGACACCATACCCATTAAAGTGAAAGACTGGGGCATCATCCTGTCGCGCGGCATCATGTTCTCAAAACGTATCCCAAAATCCGGCTTGCGTTGCATGTTCTCCAACCGGAGGTTGAGGCGCATGGATTCGATGGTACGGTCCAGTTGCCGGATATCGCTACGGGCTGCGCTTAAATAGGCGGTGTCCGGTAAAACTGTCGGTTTCGGTGCCTGTGCGGTGGTATCGATTCGGAAACGGGTTTCCGGGGGCAGGTTCATCAGCATGTTCAGTTGGATGTTCATCCTGATGATTTCGCTGTCATTCATTACCAGCATATTCTCCACTTCCCCTAACCGGCCCTCGGCTTTGTAGATACTGCCCAATGAACTTTGGTTGTAGGGATAGCGGACTTTGCCCAATTTGAGCATGAATTGCATGATGCGCTGGTTTTCGAGTAGCACAGATTTCTTTTTCTCCAGCACGACCCATTGGTAATAGGCTGTCTTTGCCTGTGCTCTCAGCTGGTTGAAGGCTTTGTCGCGCCCAGCCTCTTCAATAGCCGACTTGGAAAGTTGGTATTTTTCCCTAGCCCGTAACTTGGCAGGATTTGTAATTTCCTGCTCCACCGCCGTCATGAACATAGCGTCGTCCTGTCCTTCCATCTCCATTTGCCCCGGATAGGGATACATGAAAACACCGGCTCCCACCATGGGGGCCATCTGGCTACGGGCCCCCTCCGCCATGGCATTCTGTGCCTTTGCCCGGCTTTCAAACTCCCGCAGCATCGGGTTGCTGCGGGAGATGCGCTGCAGTACAGAGTCCAATGGTATTACCGGTGACTGCCCGTGAGCTACCAAGCCCATCAGCAGCAGGGCGGCCGTGGTATATAGTCTAATGCTTAACATCGTAAATCTCTATTTTTCCGTGTTTTTTCAATTCATACTCCTTCGTCATTTCAAACACCACGGGAGTCACCAGCAGAATATGGATGGAGGAGGTAAATACCCCGCCAATCAGGGGCAGGACGATGGGCAGCATCACGTCTGTGCCTACGCCGGTCGCCCACAGCACCGGAATCAAACCGAAGAGCGAAACAGAAACCGTCATTATTTTCGGGCGCAGGCGCTTGGCGGCTCCCATGAATACATACTCCCGGATGTCGTGCTTTGTAATCGTTTGGCTTGAGTTGCCTTTATCGGCTACCATCTGGTTCATGGCTTCGTTCAGGTATACCACCATCACCATAGCCGTCTCCACAGCCAACCCAAACAAGGCGATAAAACCCACCGCTACTGCCACCGATAGATTGATGCCATAGAAGTACACGATGAATACCCCTCCTATCAGAGCGAATGGGATGGTGACCAGGTTCAGAAGCGCTTCTTTAAGGGATTGGAAGGAGAAGTAGAGAATCAGGAAGATGATAATCAATACCAGCGGTATAATGATTTTCAAGGTCTGGTTTGCCCGAATCTGATTTTCCCACTGGCCGCTCCATTCGAGGCGGTAGCCATTGGGCAAATCGGTGAATTCACTGTTTAACTTCTTGATGGCTTCCTGCACGGTACTGCCAACATCCCGGTCCCGCACATTAAATAATACGGCTCCCCGCAGCTGGGCATTTTCCGAGGCAATCATAGGAGGGCCATCCACGAAACGCACATCGGCCACCGCCGAGAGCGGAACCGTGCCTGCCGTCCCGGACTGCAAGGGAATGCGCCGGATACGGTCGAGACTGTTGCGGTACTCCTGGGCCAGGCGCAGGTTGATGGAGAAGCGTTGCCGGCCTTCAACGGTATTGCCTATGGGTAGCCCGCCGAGGGCAGATTCCACAATGGCATTAACGTCATCCACAGAAAGGCCATAGCGGCCCAGCTCTTCGCGCCTGGTCTGGATTTCCAGGTATTTACCTCCGGTTACCGGTTCAACGTATAAATCCTTTACCCCTGGAATATCCTGCAAGGCGTTTCGCACCCTTTGGGAAACCGTGGCGATGGTATCAAGGCTTTGACCGTACACCTTTACCCCCACATCGGTTCGGATACCGGTAGCGAGCATGTTGATGCGGTTGATGATGGGTTGCGTCCAACCGTTAATCACCCCTGGAATCTGGAGTTTCTGGTCAAGCTCCTCAATGATTTTGGCTTTGGTCATACCATCGCGCCATTCGGATTCGGGCTTCAGTTGAATGATAGTTTCAATCATGCTAATGGGCGAGTTGTCAGTAGCCGTACTCGCTCTCCCGGCCTTGCCCAATACCTGGTCTACTTCCGGCATCGATTTGATAATCTTATCCTGCACCTGCAGAATGCGCTTGGCCTCGGAGTTGGAAATATCCGGAAGGGTGACCGGCATGAACAAAATTGAGCTTTCATCCAGAGGCGGCATAAATTCGGAGCCCAGGCTCAGCAACATGGGGATGCTGACCATCAGGGCCAGGATGTTAATTCCGATGGTGGTCTTCCGCCAGTTGAGGCACCAGCGCAAAATGGGGCTATACACCCGCTCCAGCCCTCGGTTGATAGGATTGCTGTTCTCTGGCTTGAACTTGCCTTTGAGGAAAAGCGAAAGCAGCACCGGGGTAACCGTAATGGCCACGAAGGCATCCACAATGAGTATAAATGTTTTCGTCCAAGCCAAAGGGCTGAACAATTTCCCTTCCTGCCCGGTAAGCAAGAAAACCGGGAGAAAAGAGGTGATAATGATAATCGTACTCCAAAACACGCTGGGACCAACTTGTTTGGAAGCTTTTTCTATAATTGAAAGACGCGTTTCCTTATCCATGGTTTTCTTTGTTTTGGGCTTCGGCCAAGTGCCGGTAAGCATTTTCGACCATCACAATGGCATCATCTACAATCACCCCGACAGACAGGGCGATTCCTGTAAGGGACATGATGTTGGAGGAAATATCGAAGGCATTTAAGAGGATGAACCCAATGGCAATCGACAAGGGCAATTGGATGATGATTATCAAGGCGCTGCGCCAATGGAAGAGGAAGATGAAAACGATGGCGGAGGCCACCAGCATTTCCTCAATCAGCGTCGTTTTCACGGAATTCACTGATTCATTAATCAGTCCGCTCCGGTCATAGACGATGTTAAACTTCACGCCTTTGGGTAGTCCGGCAGAGACTTCTTCCATTTTGGTCTTCACATTCGCAATCACCTCGGCGGCGTTTTCCCCATACCGCATCACCACAATGCCCCCCACCGCTTCTCCTTCGCCGTTGATGTCAAAAATCCCAAGGCGGCTTTCCCCGGTCATCTGCACCGTGGCAATGTCACTTACCCGAATAGGGATAGTATTCTGGGTGACAATAGGGATATTCTCTATCTCCTCAGTTGATTTGAGATACCCGGTCGTTTTGATGATGTAACCGATGTCGCTCATCTCGAATTTGCGTCCGCCGCTCTCGTTGTTGTTGGCCCTCACCGCCGCCATTACCTGCGGTACCGATAGATTGTAGTAGGTAAGCTTGTTGGGGTCCACGGTTATCTGATACTGCTTCTGAAATCCCCCGAAGGAGGCGATTTCGCTCACTCCTTCCACATTTTGCAGCGCGAACTTCACGTACCAATCCTGAATGGCGCGTTGCTCTCCTAAATCCATGCCAGGGGCATCCAGCGTGTACCATAGGATATGCCCTACCCCGGTACCATCGGGCCCTAAGGTAGGGACGGCTCCTTCGGGCAGTAAGCGGTTTGCGTAGTTTAGGCGTTCCAACACCCGTTCGCGGGCCCAGTAAATGTCAGTTTTGTCCTCAAAAATGACATAGATGAAACTCATGCCAAACATGGATACACCGCGCACATATTTTACCTGAGGCATGCCCTGCAGGTTCGTCACTAAGGGATAGGTAACCTGGTCTTCGATGATTTGAGGGCTGCGGCCCATCCACTCCGTGAAAACTATTACCTGGTTTTCCGATAAATCCGGAATCGCATCTACTTTATTAGTGCTGACTGAATAGAGGCCCCACCCGAATAAACCGGCTGCTATCAGCAGCACGACCATGCGGTTGCGCAGGGAAAAAGATATTAATTTACCTATCATAGCCTGTGATGGATTTCCCTCCCGATTTTGGTAGCCGGGAGGGAAAAGTTAAAAATTAATGCTGGTCGCCTGCTTCGTGCTGATGGCCAGCAGTCGTATCCTTCTGTTCACCGGCTTTCGCCTCTTCCAGGAACATACCGCATTTGGGGCATTTGCCTGGCTCATCGCTTACTACTTCCGGGTGCATGGGGCAGGTGTAGGTCACTCCTGCAACGGCCTGTTTGGTTTCAGTCTGCTCTGTGGTATTCTGTTTGGTTTCGCCGCTATCACAGGCAGAGAACAGGGTTAAACCAATGATGGATAAGCCGATGCTTAATACAATCGCTTTCATAAAAGGAAAATGTTTAAAGTGAATGGAAATGTTATTTCCTCTGAGGAGTTATCCCAAGCCAATAGGCATACCGATACTCCTGCCAAGGCAAGGTTATGCTGATGGACTGTGTAACAGCACAGCCTAAATGAATATTTGAGGGCGTAAAATCCGTATTGATTCAAACCAGTTTCGCTGCCAGCTCAACTTGGAATCTGAGAAGGGTTAAGCAAGAGTGCTTATATTCAAGCAAAAGTGGCCATGCCTTCCAGATAAGTAATCTTGAATGGAATTTACGGTTTAGGAGGTAGCACCAGCAAGGGAAATTAGCTGTCACTCCTAAATAAGGGAAGGGGTATTAAATAATAAAGGTTTGATGTAAAATGCCGATGAACCTGCCGGAGACAGGAGGTGGCAATGTAAAGTGGGGCTCGGCTTCAAGAATGGCAGGACGGATTGTTTCGGTAAAGTTTGGAGACAATACCGGTTCTTTCACAATCTTCGCTACCTGCTGGGTCGCGGAGTTGAAATTCGTCTGCGTGGCTACTCCCCGCTGCATGACACAAGACATGTCATTGCAGGACTTCTTTGGGGTTTTTGCGGCTTTCCCACAGCAACAGGTGGGAGATGAAAAAAGGCTAATAGAGCTGCCTTCTTTACCAGAGCAATGCGAAATATTCACACGGAAGCCAAAAGAAGCCAGTAAAATGGCTGCTATTAAGCTAAGGTGAATAAATTTTTGCAGTGCCTTCATCTAAGATGATATCTATTTATCTAAGTATCAAACGGTAACAATCAAAGAGAGTTGCCGACATACTAGTTCCAATCTTGCAAAAGTATAAACATTTTTGTATTATGATGTTATATAATTTTTGATAAAAGTTATATAAATCGGTTAAAGTTTTAAGTATGGATGCTTGCTCCGACTTGGAACTGTAATCCGAAATAATAAATACAAATGATTCCGGATTTAAGTTGATGCTTTGTATTTTAAATAGGTCGGTTGTGGTAGAACCAACTTCAGGGATTTTGTTTTCCCCTACCGCCCTAATGATTATATACTTTCTATCTTTTCTAGGAGGGCCAGTTGATTTTGGGCTAAACTAGTTTAAAACAGTCAACAGGGACAATCCTATATTTTTATAGGGTAATAAACGGGTTTTACTTTTAAACCCCCGCACATCCTTAATGCCATCTTCCGGTGAAAAGTGTATTTCTGCAAAGAAATCACCCATGGCATAGAGCACTTTGCATACGCCGTTTTGATTTATAGTTTTAATAAAATTTCCTAATTCCCAAACTACATTGGCCTTACCATTTTTGTCTAAAATATTAAATTGATACAGGTTCATGGCGTTACAATTGTAAAAAGTGCATTTTAGCTACTGCTTTATCATAGTCCTTTTCATTCAAGGGGAAGAATCGGCAGGAGAAACTACCCGAAATTTCCTGAACGACCACACCATCCCAAATTCCGGAGGAATCCAAGTACATAACCAGGTAATCAGATACGGGGATGAATTGATTGATATAGGCTAAGATGTTATCAATGTTATTGGTTACTGATTTATTGCCTTTATCCAGGTCCTTGATAGTTAGTATATCCCCGTTGAAACTGTAGTCGAAATCAGACTGCCTTGCCAGCCTCTCAATATCCAAAGGTTTCATTTTGCGATTGTAAATTAGTCTGTCGGTAATCCTGCCTCTTTCATTCTGGCCCGCAGTCTCCGGTTCGTATCCCTTAGCTCTATGATTCTATTTCTGTAAAGGGCTTCTCTTTCCTCCCAGGGTAGCCTAGAGAATTCCTCTGTAGATAAAGCAGGTGAGCTGTCTACAGGAACAGCCGGAGCAGGGGCCGCACCTTGCTGGTATATCACCGTAGGCCGGGTAATGGCGTTATAAAGTTTTCGGTTATAGCTTCTTCTCCTTATGAACGCATAGACACCTGCCCCCACCACTACTATTATTGTCAGTGGCCCAGCTATAGGCTCCAATAAATCCCTGAACATCATGTTAGGGGTATCTATCTGCAAAAACATACTACCCATAACCGTACATTTTTGAAATTATAAAATCAATTTTTGACTTCCACGATTGTACTTTTATTTTGCTCCCTTGGTTTGGTTTTACCAGTATTAATCAAGTCACAGATGTCCTGCATTTCTGAAATGGTGAAGGTTTGGTTTCTCTTCTTCACCTCCCAGGTAGGGCGTGGCATTCCAATCCCCTTATAGACGTAGACCTGTTTAATTCCAAAAGAGGCTAATACTGCGGGAAGCTTTTTTTGCAATTCTAAAAACAGTTTAACTGGTTCATCCGAGATTTTCATAGCTGGCAATTATATAAATGCTTTATAAGAAAGCAGTTATTCCTCCGCTCTCAATTCGTCTGCAAGAAATGAATTTAACTGCGTTCAATTCATATAATACGAGCCATGTATATAATATGATACATTTATAGTTTAAATAATATACATTATAAATGTATGGCTAAACAAAAAAATACCCTGCCAAAAGGAGGGTACTTTTTACTATTAATATAGGAAATTATCTGAAGTGGTATCTAAGGCCGAGACTGACAAAGCCTGGCCACTCGTCCAAGTGAGTCTTGTTAAACGTCTTCCCCTTTATCCCAGTTACAACCAACGAGATTCGATTGCCAAAAAAGAAGTCCACTTCGGCACCAGCCTGAGGCCCGTAGGTAAAACGTTCGCGTCTGCCCGATTTACTCCCTTCCCCGTCGGAATCTTCCCCCGTCCTTTCGTAGGAAGCGGCACCTCCCAGAAGCAGGTGGAAATAGGCGAATTCACCAATCCGGAATAACTGCGGTGCCACCAGTCCACGGCCACTGAAGGTAGAGTATTTCCCACTCACCTCCAGGTCACCAAACTCCCGTAAGCCGCTGACCCGCACGCTCAGTTTATCAGTCAGGTAATTCATATAGCTGCCCTCGTAAAACTTTCCCATGTCGGTACGGCCATAATGCGCACCCCAGGCAGAAATGTGTCTGACGTGCCGTTGTGCCAGTACAGGGGACAATGAGCTAATGCTGATAAATAACAGCAGGGAGAGCAGTGCCTTTTTCATTGCTTAATAATTTTTAGTTCTTCTTTCCAATTCAATCAATTGCTTTTGCGCAATCAAGTCGGTATAGACCATTTCAGCGGCAATATGTGCTGGCCCTTTCTGCGAACTCTCCGCAATCAGCCTATCTGCCTCCTGCCGTAGTTGCATGGCCCGAACCATGTTCTCGTTAGAGGAGTTAATCATGGCCATGCGCTCCCCCTCGGTCATGGAATACCGACCGGGGTTCTTCAAGGTGGCGTTCATCTCAATGCTTTGCTCGGTCATTTCATCGGCAATCTTGTAATAATTCAGGGCCGTCTGAATTTTCTTTTTCTGGTTCATTTCCTCATAGGCATAGGCCGAAACCGCAGATTCTTCCCGGCGCTCCACATATTCCGCCGAACTCATGCGGTCATTGTTGTCAGAATCCCCCGAAGTGCGAGAAAACACTGAGAAGATTGTTTTAATGTCTTCCTCCGGATTGTTGTTCTGCAAGGCTACTCGCAACCGTTGCGCTTTCGAGAAGTGAGGCATATAGTGCGTGCCTGAATTGCCCCCGGACATGGCCAGGGCACGGGCGAACAACTCTGCCGGGTTAGAAATGCGTAAATCCATAATGCTGTTTACTTTCCGCAAGTCCTCCTGAATCTGCCGTTGCAAGGCCAAGCCCTCGGAAGTTAAATCCTTTACTTCCCCGGTAATATCCTTGGTCACCCCGGCAATGGTTTTGGCATCTTTTACCACTTGGTAATTTTGCACCGTTTCCGCCCATTGCGCCAGGCGTTTGGCAAAATCACTGATATGTACTCCCATGTGGATTGGGTCGTTCACCACCATCTGCGCGTCCGTATTGCTAGGACGGAATACCAGCAGCCCTGCCGCCAATACCGTAAAAACAACTCTTTTCATACATCACCTTTTTAAAATTAAACTCAATAAATCAATTGGCGCTGGCAGCGGGAGCCATTTGCCCCGCCGCAGCGGAAGTAATCAATATAGGGTACCCGTCTGGCAGCAGTACATCCCTCAGCCTTTGGCGGGACCTGGGTTTAGAGACCACGTTGGCCGCAACACGGCCTGCCACCCCTACCACTGAATTGGCCGCCGAGGCCGAACGGTCGATGGCTGTGCTCAGTTCCTGGCTTGCTTGCCGCTGCGCATCGTATATTCCTTGGTTCGTGTCCTTGGCGATTTTCTTTTCCGGGTCTATCATAATGCCAGGCATATAATTGAAATCAAAAATATCAGCTTTCACCCTGGTTGGGCCTAAGCGCTCAATCTGTACCGTCACCCGGTTGGCTTCAACCTTTGCGATACCGGCAAAGACCATGTTCTTCGGGAAGGTTACCCCAGATACCACGGCGTCCTCCAGCAGGCGCATGATTACCACAGAACCGGTTCTTATTTTTTGTTCCCCGGAAATCACGCATTTATAAAAGACATCAGGGGTAAGGGTTCCTTGTCGGGTATTCGAATCTCCTGGGTTGAAACGGGAATTTGTCACTTTATAGGTATTGAAGCCGTCGGCCCCGGGCAGGGCTGCCTGCGACTCTCTGGGGGCATTGGCCGCACCAGGTTCCCGGTAACGCTTTCCAGTCGTCTGCTCATATATCCGGCGGGTCTGCGGGGAAGAGGCGGCCAGCATCCGCAGCACTTCCGGGTTCGTCTCGAAGGGGGTTCCGTCCGCATCGTAAGCAGGTGCCACCATATTGTTGGCGGTTGGGCGGGACCCGCTCCGGCGGTTGGTATTACGCGGTACGATGATTTGTTGCGTGCGGTATTGACCGGTGGATTGGTCTTGGACCGTGGTTTCCACAGTATCGACCTCCTGGAAGGCCAGCTTTGCCTGCTGTTGCAATTGCAAATTATATCGCCTCCGTGCCGCCTGCCCGGCTGTGTCTACCACAAACGCATTGGCTACCTCTTCTTCCGACGGAGCAGCCTGCGCATACTGTGCCTCATGTTCGGCTTTGCGCTGTTCCTCTAAAATAGCGGAAGGCGTTTTGTTTTCCAGGTTATCCGTTACCACCTCAGGGATAGCTTGCTCAATGTTCTCGGAGGCTGCAGCCACCGGTACCGTGTTTTGCTCAGCCGCGTTCTGCGCCGATTTCAGCCAAAGGAACAGCCCAGCGAAAATCACCATCACCAAGCCGAGCAGTAACTTGAACCAGTGCTCTTTCAGTATTTCTACAGGCGTGCGTTTCGCTTTCTCCGGCGGGGAATAACTGGTAGTTGGGGAGTCCCTGAAGTCGTTTTCAGGGCCATACTCGTTTAGGTTATCCATTCTTACAATATCGTTAAATGGTAGAAGCCCTGTTTATTACTTTGGAAGGAATAGGGAGTACCAGTACCCGTGCCCCGTTAAGTTCCCGCAGCGTCACTTCCAGGTAACCGTTTTCCGTGGCCGCGTAAAGCGGGATAGCATAGGTAAGGTAACCAGTGGAACGCCCGGTGATATTCTGGTTTGATTCACCACCGGACGGGGCCAGGGGCCGTCTGGCTTCATTCTTTTTTCTGCCAAGGAATTTCTTCTTGGAATTCTCCACCAGCTGGAAATCAATAAAATCCACGTTGTAGTCGATATTCGTCTTATTGATGACCTTAAAGCGCAGATACGTGAAGTCTTTGTCGTTGCGAATGTTGGCCAGCGACAGCACCAGGTCATTTTCCACCACCGCCACCGATTGGTTCTCTTCTTTGGCTTTGCGCAGCTTGAGCAGGTTGCTTTCTATCACTTCTTTCTTTTCCGCTGATTTATCCATTGCCAGTTCATTATCCGGGGTGCTTCCCGAGTAGGTAAAACCCGTTCCGTTATTCAAGCTGGGTGTGCCGTCTTTGAAATCATACAGCTGCATCACAGGGCCAGGGGCGTACACCAGCCGTCCCATCCAGTATTCAGAGCCGTAACGGATCAGGATAGGGGTAGGCACGGTGTTCTTTTTCCTGGCCCGGACAAAGACAGCGTTTGCCTCGATCTTCACCAGGTAATTCCCGGCCATTCCCACATCCACCAAGGAAACCGGGCCATTGAAGACCATATAAGTGGTAGAGGAATCAGACACGGCTATATCCGAAAGCGGGGTTACTTTTTGCGCGCTGGCCGAACCTGCTGCCAGAGACAAGAGGAAAATAACAAACCCAAAGAATGTATTTTTCATAACATGGAATTTTGGAAGTTTACTGATTGGGCGGTACAGCTCCAGGGGCAGCCGGTGAACCATCCGCCGGTGCCGGTGTGGAATAGCCGGGAGGTGGCGCTACACCTGCCCCTGCGGCGGCATCCCGGAGTCTTCTTTGCCGTTCAGCTTCCTGTTGCTGCAGGAATTCTTTTTCTTCCCGCGAAACCGGTGGGTTATAGGCGATGTAGTCAAAGTCGGTGATCAACAGCCCATAAGGATTCTCATCGGAGCGGTCTGTCTCCACGAGGTTGAACTTGGCCGCCATCGGCAGGCTCTGCCGTTGCTGGTCGCCGATAAAAATGCGCTGTTTGGTGTAGACTCTGCCCGAATAGGGCCGGGTTTTCATGTCCAAATAGATGCTGTCCACGTCCAGTACTGAGCGTGCCGAGTATCTCTGGTAATTCTGCAACACTTGCCCCCGGTTGAAGTTCTCGAAGATCCTGCGGCCGCCTGCACCTTCAATTAAAGGCAATGCGGCATCGAGGTTCTGCTTGAACGTGTATTGGTCGTGGCCAAACATCGTTTTCATAAATCCTTTCACCATGTTCCGGGCTTCAAACGGCGTATGGGTATCCTCCTCAACGGCCAAAGCCGCTGCCGAACCCGAATTAGTTACCACGTACACCCGTCGCCCCGCATCCTGGGTGACCTTGTAGAACCCATATCCTGCGCTTACCGCTAATACCACGAACCCAATAATACAGGCTAGTGAAATGGTTCTCATGGTTTTAAAGGAGGTGTTCAAATCTTTTATGTTACTCATATATCCCAGCTTTAAATTCCTGAATCAATTTTTAATCAATGAATATGTCATCTAAATCATCCTCATCCCACGCTGGAGGTTTTCGGTTTTCCCTCCTTCTCCTTACTGAGTTGCGCATAAATCCCGAGGAACCCATGGAAGGGAGGGCAGAAGCACCATCATCAGGAGCGTCATAAGGCGCTGTGCTATCGGTGCCAAAGCCGGAATCATAGGTAGTGTCTCTGCTAGCCCCACCAGCGTATCCGCCGGAAGCCATGGTTGGAGCAGCAGTAGCCATGCTGCCGTTATAGCGAACGGATGTGCCAGCACCACCACTCGTGGGCATGGCCGGGGCCGCACCTGAGAAAACAGAACCAGACCCGGTTTCTCCCCCCAAACTCCCACTGCCTGCACTACCGCCGCCAGAATTGCTGAATCCCATTGCCCTGCCAAGCACGCCGGAGACCCCGCCACCTGCGGCAGGGGGGGCAACCACTCCCGCTGCCGTGCTGGCCGCTCCGGCAGCAACGCCTACCGCTGCGCCCAGGAAGCCCTGTACTGCGGTGGAGCCGATAAAATAGCCCGTTAGGGTAGGCACCATGCAGTAAAGAATAATGAAAGCGACCGACATCAGCAGGAATTGCACGTCATTGAAACCTTGCCCTGGGGTGAGCATACCGCCAAACACACCTCCTACGGCAGTATTCTGGTCGGCAAAATTGGAATAGATCAAATCAAGTAAATTCATGGTCAGGGCCCAGAACTGTACCGCGATAAAGTTTTGCATCCATTTCCCGGCCAGCCCGGAAAAAGCGGGGATTACGGAAAGGCAGATGGCGATGGGGCCGATTACGTACAGGAACCCTAGCACGAATTGCCGGATAAACAGCACTATTTGCCTTACCAGCATCACCGTAGTCGTGGTAAAGAACTGGGTGATCAGGTTCATCAGGGAAAAATTGGCGATGCTGTTATAGATTTTAGAATACCAGGCCCCACCCTGCTCTACCACGTCTGTCTGCGCCACATGATCGGATTGAGCCGCTGCGGCAATGCCTGGTGGCGTTGTCAGCTTCTGCAGGGCTTCGCCTACGTTGCCCGAACCATCGAATAGCTGCGTCACTCCTTTAATGCCAGCCCCCAGGACATTCATCAGGTCCTGATAAAAGAAGAGCACCAGGAATAAGGCCAATGCCTTGATAATGGGCGAAAAGTCAATCTGCAAGCCATGCCCTGACAAATACCCCCGCCCAATGGAGATGATCAGGGCAATGCTCATAAACGTAGGCGTAATGAACCGGCACACCGCCAGAACAGTCTCAAGGGAACGGTCGCAGGCTCTTAGGAAACTGTCATCAATTCCGTGGGCTACGAAGAGTAATACTGCCTCCATATCATTTGCCTAATAGGCCCGCTCTTTTATCTTCCGTGAATTGCTCCACCGCATAATCCAATCGCTGTTCAGTGAACGTCTCAAACACAGGGTAGCCATTTTCCATTTTCACCTTGCCGTTTTTATCCATGGCAAACCGCCTGTGCTGTTGTTGGTACCGCTTCACCAAGCGGTTCAGGTGATTGCGCTCAATGGGTTTGGAACTCAGGATGGCACCCAGTTCCGGGGCAGTCTCCAGAATGTACACTTTCCCCTTGGTGCCTTGTTTGATAAAGAACTCCCGGAAATCAGCCGTAGAACGGACGGATTTGATTAAATCCATTTCGTGGTTGGTGAAGCCCAGCGGGGTCTGCAGCTTGACTAGGGAGTCCGGATTCGAGTGCCGCAGGATAATTTTGGTGGAGCTGTTATTAATCAGCGCATAGCCTATTCTGCTTTCCACGATTTCCTGAATCCCCTGCGTGATAATGGTAATCGAACCGTTGGTTTTCCGGATGGTGCGGTACATGGAAACAATGAAGTCCTCCATCACACCGCCGGAAAGCATGGCCCAGGCTTCGTCCAGGGCAATGTATTTGATATCGTCCGGGAATTTGCGGAACAGGTCCAGCGAGAGCTCGGTGATGAGCATGGCTACCACTGGGTATAGGTCAGGGTCCGCCTTCACCTTTGCCAGGTCAAAGCAAATGAGCCGGTGCTCAGATAGCTCTACGTCCTGCTGAGCATTCAGAACTTTCTCGTAACGGCCACCTTCAGTGAATTGCGCCAACACTAAAAAGAATTGGTGAATATCGAAGTAATTCATGTCCTTTTTGTACTGGCTGCGCATTTCCTCCCTACCGTCCGCGGTGGCAGGAGTAGCCTGCATATCCCTGTCAAATCTGCGTACAAATTGCACAAAGCTGGCCATGCCGGGCATTTCCTCGTCGGTTTGGCCAGCATTTCCCTCCTCATTCAAGTACGTGTAGTATTGAATCAGAAAGCGGCTCAGGATCGCCCTTTCGGACTTGTTCAGCGGCGCACTGTCCGCCCCGCCTTTCCACAGAACCGCTAGTAAGGCCAAATGGAAATTGATCTTCTCGTCATTATAGACCCATTTCCTCCCGTCGGGGGAGCGGGGTACCAGGAAAGGGTTGAATTCTATCGGGTTCTCCGGGTCATACTCGAAGTACGTATTCTCGAAGTCTATCCCGTTCAGCGACTGGATCACGTTACGGTACGTACCGCCGATATCAATCAGGATTTGCCGCGCCTTGCGCTCATGGCGCTGCACGACAATGTAGCCGAACGTATAACTTTTACCGGAACCGGAGGGGCCAATGACAATGGCATTCTGATTGTCCAGGTCGGTGTTGAATAAGTTAACCTGCAGCAGGTTACGGTTGCGGTCGCAGAAATATTCCCCTACGTTGTCATTTTTATAGGTTGCCGTCCACTGCATATAGCATACCCCGCGGTCGGACGTAGTGGTCAGCCACCTATCCGGTACCTGCCAAGTATTTCCCGGTACCAGGCCGAAGTATAGAGGCAGGGACAGATGCGATTCCACCACGCTCTCCGTTCCGAAAATAGACCGGAAGGCGGCCATCGTTTTCTCAATGTTCTCCTTCCGGACGCTGTCATTTGTTTCCCACAGCAGCACAGACAGGTGCAAGCCGACAATCTGCTTGTTCCCTGCCCTTACTTCGGCAGTAAATTCCTCTATTTCGACAGCCCGCAGCTGGTTGTCCTGCGTGGCCAGCCTCGAAAGCGAATTGTTCAGTTTCCGATCTGTGTCCAGGCTGGAAAGTGCGGCTCTGGTATCCTGCACGGCAAAGGCCTGGGTTAGGATATGCGGGAACTGCAGGGCGTTGGTAAGCGGGTAAAGCATCGGGGCGGTTACCCCATAGCTGTTACGGACGGCAGGGTGTTGCTCACTGCCTTGCCCTACCATGGAGATGACGTTCACTTTGTTCTCTCCCACTGCCAGCGTACCTGCCTCGTTCAGGATTTCACGCTCCTGCCGCCGGGGCACCATGTCAAAATTGAGGTTGAAATATTGATGGTAGAGGTCGCTGATTTCCTCCGAGCCCATGCGCATAATCTCCACCTCCCCCGTTCCAGATATTGCCGTGGAGAACTCCTGGGCTACGGCCTCGGCGATTTCCAAAGTATGGAGCAGGTTCTCAAAGGGGTTTTTCATCAGGGTTTCCCCCATGCGGGAAACCAAGGCGTTGAGGGCATTGGTTTTAATCGGTTTCACCTCTGCCGGGGCAAAGCTCAGGAACAGGTAGGATTTTTGGAAAAGAACCAGCCGTTCAAAGAAATGCTTATTCATTCTCCCTTCGAAATAGGTCTGTTCTTTCCTGTCTTCCCGATAAGGGCGGTCATAGTAAATATCCGTTTTCTGGACAATCGTGTTGATTGGCAATGGCCGTAATGCCCCCAACAAAGCATTGTTGAAAGAGATAAAATCCTGTTGGGTCCAGGCCTCCATCTCCGCCGGCTCAACTACGAACCCGACCGCTACCCGCCCATCTTTGAGGATAACTTTATTATCCTCAAAGGAATGGACCGGCATTACTTTATTGAATGGAACCGATTTTTGCTTTTTCATCTTTTCTCTTCACTGGGGGGACAAGGCCTACGGCGATGCGCCGGGGCTGCACGAAATGGAAAGAAAGCCAGCCTATCAGGAAGCCGGGAGGATGGGTTTTCGTTAAAAACCGCATTACTAGAATCAACCCTACTTCCAATAGGAAAACAGCCAAATAAACCAGGCGCGGGATAGGCACCATCATGTTCAGAAAACCCAGCAACAGCACCGAGCCGATGAACAGACCGACCACCAAGCCCAAGTCCATGATGTTCATCCCAAGGACCTGAGCCGGCTTTTCAATACTTTTGTAAGAGCGCATATAGCAGGCGTTATCGTACCCCTCCTTCTCCGCCTACGGTCCCTACCAAGTCGTCTTTGAAGAATTGGAAGCCAAACCAAAGGATTACCCCGCCGACCAGCCATCCTAAGGAGGAAAGGGCATCCGGTGCCCCGTTGACGAATTTCATCACGACCCGGATCAATCCAATCACCAGAATAATGGAGAAAACAACCTGGACAATGGTGATGATGGTCTCCTGAACCCCCTCTAAAGCAGCTGCTGTACCGCCTTGGGCCATTGCCCCGTTCGTCAGGGTTAAACCCATAGCAGTAGCCATCATCCTTTTCTCCCAGGGAGAGGCCTCATATTGGCGGCCAGAAAGCACAAGCGAATGAATCGAACTAGAGATTTGCGCCACCAGGCCAGCACTCCTTTTGTAGGTTTCAGTAAACATTTTTTGTATTTAGCTTTAGTTAATTTGATATATAAAAGGGTTGCTTAATCCCTGAGGAAGCCGTTTTTATAACCCTTGAAATACCCAAGCGGGTTGAAGGGATTTTTTTTGAGCAGATAGTTGGACGTGTGAGTTCTAAGGCCATTGCTAAAAGACTTTAGTTGTCAATTTATTCACTGTCAGCAGTTGAGCCGGCTGCTGCATTTTTAACCGGTGATTCCGGTGAAAACAATGCGCTGAAACCGGATTGGGCAGCCGAAGCGTTATTTTTCAATTCCGCTCTCCTCCGCCTTTTCAAGGCGATTTCGGCTTCCCTGTTCTTTTTATCGTTGTCAGTCGGGGCTGGTGCCGTAAGGGGGTTGTCGTAAAGAGATTGGGCAGGGCTATCGCTTTGCCCAATCTCCGGAAATACATCATGGGTAAAGGTCTTTCTCCCATCAGGCATTGAGCTTTCCTCCTTACCGCCAGCCGCAAAAGAGTCAGTATGTTCCGTGGCAGTGCTCGGACTGATTCCGGAATCGGTATATGGGGTATCACGGCTATCATCGCAACCAACAGGCGTTTCCGCCATGCTTATATCATCTAGGTATTCTTCCTCACTTAATAATTCATCCAGTAACGTGCCCGAAGATCCGGGGTCAGTTTCCTGATATCCATCCACCGTTGTTACAAAATCCCGGACTTCATATCGATACGTTCTGAGTGGCCTATAATTACCGGTTCTTGATTTCCTTATCGTTTTCCGTGTCTCTTTACCATTTCCATAAAACCGCCACAAGAGCAAGGCCACCAACAATAACATTGGAATTAGCACTAAACCAATAATGAAGGTCTCCTGCGACATATTTCTCCCTTGAACGGTAAAATAATTAGATAGTTATACAAAAAGTATTCAAAAGTTAGTAACAAGTTATTTTATAATAATATAAAAGGCAGAAACCCTAGAAAACGTTATCCGTTAATTGGCACATAGTTATTCAATAGTTGTAGTGGTGTGATTTTGAGGGAATTATTTAGTTTGTAAAAAAATATAATATATATTGTAGGTATCTATAATAAGGATGCAATTGCTAACCCCCATAGCATAGAAGCGCTCTTAGGTTAACAATTGAAATAGTTCTTAATGGTGCCTATAACCGAAGCCGTTCAACCTTTAGGGTTTCCGGACCCTAGCCTGTTTGTATTATATGCAGATGTACTACGCTATATTCAATACCGGTTAAAGCTCTTAGGGCATGGGCAGGTAAAGGCTTTCTGTAAGCAATATTTATTTCCCTATACCACTGTCGTGAATCTTAAGAACAGTACCCTGAAGAGAAAGGAACACCTTCTCTTGCAAAGGATTTTGGCAGCACTTTCATTTGAAACTACTGCTTCCCGAAACCCTTTATCCAACGGTGAAGAAGACCGTTATCTATTCCTCTTCCCGGGTAAGGAGGAGCTAGGTAAGTTTAAAGAGCAGCTCGCCTATATTGATAGCTTGACAAAGTCCCCACCCCACTAAAGCCTGGGAAGGGTATTCATATTGGAAAGTATAGCGGGTTTACCCGCTATTTGTATTTTATGGATAATCTAAAGCTCATACAAGCATGGAACGACAAGTTTTGGAGAATGACCCGCAGGAACTAGAGCGGTTTAAGGAACGGATAGACTTAGGGGAATATGCCCAGAGGCAAGGTTATCAGATCAAGGCGCAGGGAAAGCGCAACGATTGGCAGCACCTGGAAAATGGCGAGGAGCATATTATCGTTAGCAGGAAAGACGATAAGCAGGTGTATTTCAACCCAGGTGATGACCGCGATAAAGGTACCATCATCGATTTCGTGAAAACCAGGCAGCATAAAAACCTGGGGGAAGTACGGCAACACCTGCGCGAATACCTGAATGAATACCCAGAGCCACAAAAAGCCTATGCTACAGCTCTTGTTCCAGCTCGGCTGGAGGGAAAGCCAAAGGAGCAGGGGGAAACAGCCACTGAAGCGCAAATAGAGGAAGAAAAAAGAACCAGACTGATTTCAGAGGTATTAGGCGTGAAAAGAGAGTTAACTGATCGGACTTACCTCTACAGCCGCTCCCTCACAGACGAAACCCTGGACAGCCCAGCCTTTCAAGGACGGGTATTCACGACCGAGAAAAACGAACACGGATTTCGGAATACCGCCTTTCCCCTTTACAATGAGCATGGACTGGCCAGTGTGGAACAGAAGAACACCGGCTATAAAAACCTGCTGGAGCTACCCAAGGATGGCATTTGGGTTTCTCACCCCACCCAGGGCAAAGGAACTCCTATTGAAAGGCTGGTTCTGAATGAAAGCGCCATCGATTCCATGAGTTACCACCAACTGAAGAATGACGGTAAGAATACCATGTACATTGCCACAGCCGGAACTGTAACCGAAAGACAGACGGCTTTGATCCAACGAGTCATCGATAAGCAAAACCCCCAGGAGGTAATACTGGCCGATGATAGGGATGTGGGGGGAAGAAGGTTCAATATCAATTACCTGAATGATCTGCAGCCTGCCCGACCATTCAAGGAATTGGCCAGTCAGGAGGCTTACCCTGAGGCCAGCCGCCCGGTGCAATGGCACGCTACCGCCGGGAGGTACCATGCTAATTTGCGGGTGGAGTACCATCATGAAAACAGCCAGGAAGGGGCCGAACGCGTCAACTATCTAACCCGCCAGGTGGACCGTATCAATTCGGTACAGGAAGAGCCGAGTATTGAAATGAAGGTGCAACGCTCGACCGAAAAGGAAACGGTCATAAAGCTTAGCGTAGCCAAGGCCGATACGGCCCAACTGGAAGTAATCAGCCAGGAGCTCTACCGGCAACGCGAGCAACTTCGCCCCGAGCAGGAACGGCACCCGGTAAATTTCATCCGGGTAGAATATCCAATCGCAAAAGATTATAACCGTGATTTGGAACTAGCTAGTCAGGGGTTAAGCACTTCAGAGATCCAGGCACAGGCCGCGCAAGATGAGCGGGAGCGTGAGGCGCAGCGGCTACAGAAAGAACAGCTTCGAGCGGAATCCCAACGCCTGGAACAAGCCCAGCACCTCCTGCAAGTGCAGCAGCCTAAAGAAGGCCAACAGGGTAAAACAACTCTTGAAACATCAAGTGTGGTTCCGGCCAAAACGGATGCTGGTCAGCTGTTACCGGCTAAGGAACAATTGGCTGGGCCTGGTTCTGAAAAGGAGTTAATCATTAAAGTGGAGGAAAAAGATAAGGGGACGGGTGTGAAAGGCCAGGCAGAAGCTGTGAAAGATACGGTGGAACGGAGTGGGGCAAAGGTGGGCGATATTCAGAGTACGTCCACTAATGGCCTGAGGCACTCAGAAATGAAAGTTGCCTACCGGACGGATGACCCGGAAATAGGCAGGATATCCAAGACTTTGGACGCAATAGGTAACCAAAAAGGGAATGATGTGGTTGAGCATCATTCAGACCGTGCCGAAAGACGGGAGATAGCGGGAAAAGTAGAGAACCATAGGCTCTCCCAGCAAGAAATAACGAGGTAGTAAACCTGGTTAGATTTATTAAGCCGTATCAAATAACGAAAACCATGTCATTCTAAAAGCCTTTTCTAAATCTAGAGAGGCTTTTTAATTTAGGTCCATCGAGATAGAGGAGAATATCCCCAAATTACTTTTCCCCTACCGCCCTTTAAAAAAATGCCTGTCGTGGCAGTTTGAGTATTTTAAGGATTAATCAATATCTTGGGCGTTGCCTGGCGGCCGGGCTACTCCCCTACGGCGGCCACCTATAAAACTGGCTGAAAAATCCAGTTTTATGCGGACAAGTGGCCGGTATCCCTAACGCGGGTTCTTCCGGAAAACCGGGGAGCACCGTGTAAGTTAGGGCTGCTGGCTCCGTTGCCCTTCACCTGCAGCCCTAACTTACACCGTACTCCCCTACCCTATACCCATGAGCCTTGAAAATGGGGTATGGCCGGTTCGCAGAAAAGGCGAACCCACCATACGGATGGTACACCGGCTAAGGCCGGAAGGGGGTTATTGAAGAAGCCGGGTACGCTTTATGCAGCGGGATGCGGAACCATTCCGTTTTACTCCATGGACCCGCATCCCGCTGCATACAGCGCCCCTCCCCCACTTCCAGAAAGGAAGAAGAAAGCAAATGGTGGGTTCGCAGATAAAGCGAACCCACCATTTGCAAAGAGTTGGGCGGTAGGGGAAAAAATGGTTTGAAAAATCTTGCGATTGCAAAAGCGCCCTTCCCAATTAGGCAAAAAAATAGGTGAGGATTTCTTGGCCCCACCTATTTCTGTGAATTTCTTTTTAGTTATAAAGCCATTGCCGCAATATTATTAAAAGCCTTCTGGTCAGCTTTGAAGCGTTCGTTTATGGTTAAGGCAGATTTTCCGTTAAAAAGGGCAAAGTTCGCAGCATTGTAAACCAACCATAGATTCGCTTCGGTTTCCAATTCCTTTTCCTCAAACCTTAACCGCTCCACGGCCAGGGCGGCCAGCTTCTTTGGTAAACCGGCTTCGGTAATAACTTTTTGAATGTCGGCATCGGTAGGCATGGCCACCCCTACCAGTTTATTGTATACCGTGCCGGTAACTGAATCTTTCTGCGCTATGAAGTTCCGCAGAATTTTAGTTAAATGTTCCCTGAATATTTCCAGGTTCAGCCCTTTGTGATGGAATGTTTCCGCTAGGATTCTTTCTTCTTTTCTAATCCTCTCAATGTTCACGTGTTCTACTTTTTCCTTTAAAGCATCCAGGTATTTCTTAGGTTGACCATTGGCCAGCCAGCTAAAATATTCTTCAAAGGACATAAATTCATCTGCCCAGCCCATCAGGCCATTGGAACATATTTGCCGATAATAGGAAACCTTTACTTTTTCTTCGTTCGTTGATTCAATGGACGAACCTTGGATATTGAAAGGGCTTTTGCCAGTATATGAATTGTTTATAATTAAGTTCTTATATATCCGCTCATTGCCCACCTTCAGGCTGTCAGGAAGGATAACATTAATGCTGAAATCCCCACGGGTTGAATATCGGGCATCAACCGTGTAATCTTTTGCCACGCTGTCCACCACCGAGCGCAGAAGCTGATTAGGAATCAGCGTATATTCATCGCTTTGCAGGGCAAATATATGCTGTGTACCGTCCGGCATAGTACCGACGATAGCCCGTTGCCTGTCCGACGGCAGCAGATTGTAGTTGTCAGGCAAAAGGCTTTGCAATTTTTCTTCTTTTACCGGAAAACAGATGTTGTCCCATGAAGTAGCTTTATCGAGGTTTGTGCTTTGAGTTGACATGGTTTCCTAGGTTTAAAGGTGAATGATGATTTGCAATTGCTATTCTATGTATATTATAATATACGTTAATGTATATTAATAGATACATAAAATAACAAAAAATACCCCCTTTTTTGGCCTTCTTTTACATCCAGTAAAACCTATGTTTATTTTGTGAGAAACAATTTCTCATTTTTTGGCCTTGGCAGTCTGCAATTGCAAAAAGCAGCTGCCATTGACCGCCCGGAGGGCGGGACGGTCAAAATTTATAATTCCTGTACTTTGTAAATTCTGTACCCTGGCCGTTGCTAATTTACCAATGCGCATATTTTTTGACTGATGAAACCTAGCTTTTAGACCAAACCAGCAATTTTTAGGAATAATCCCCCGGGATTGGATGTGGCTTTAATTTTGTCAGTTTTCAATTTATAGTTGAACTGGAAAAGCTTGTTCAGTAAATTCTCGTCCTGCAAGATTCTATTAACCAGTTTCTCTTCGATAATATTTAAATCGTCCAGGATAGTCCGGGCATTCTGTCTCCTTACATCTTCGGTTGGCAAATCGAAAGCTAACGGTAATTGCTGAATCGTCTGTTTGTTCACGTAGAACCGGATATGCGTGAAAACCCGGCCTCTTTTCGTCAACACATAGCTTATTCTCAGGTCGGTGAATTTATTGATTTGCTCCACAGCAATATCGAGAACGTTCTTTTTAAACAAGGAGATGGATGAATATTGCTCCTTTTCCTTGTTTTTGGGGTCTTTTAGGTGCAAGATTACCTTTAAATCATCTATGGAGTATATCTTGGTTTCTCCGATGTCCTTCCATTGACTTGCAATCTGATAGATGCGTTTAGCCCACTTGCTGGGTAGCATAAAGGCCGCCTGGAGCTGAAAGCTGGTAAAGTTGTTCTTTAAGTCTATCAGGTACGGCCTTATGTTCTCAGAGATTTCAAGTTCAATCAACCCCTCCCCTTTTCTATGCAAGGCAGAAGCCAATAACCCCACCTGTAAAACGGTTTTATTATCCTCAAAGACATATTCCCGGCTCCTAAGTGCAGATGTCGCCTCCAGAAATTGGCCATGGTGCCATTGTCTTCCAGTGACTTCCTGCAATTCCCTCACAGAAATTTGGTATTTTGTACCAGGTTTGTCATCGGCACGCAGTTTGGAAAGAAGGAAAAACGAAATATCCATCTCTATAGCTGACATCTCATAACGCGCCGTTGTAATAGCGTTATGTTGCCTAATTTCCAATTTATGCGGTTCTTTTGCCTCTGTTACCCCTTTTGCCATTGTCCACCAACTAGTAATTGCACAACTTTCGGTCAAATATAGAAAATTTATAAGGAAAAGCAACTTTCTAAAACTCTACTAGCTTTTGACTGATGAAACCTTGCTTTTCCGCTTATCAAACCTTGCTTCTCACCTATCAAACCTAGCTTTTGACTGATGAAACCTTGCTTTAAACGGATAAAACCTAGCTTTAAGTACGCTTAATGAGCAGGGAACCAATCTCTTATGGCTCCTGCAAATACTAAACAAATAACATAAATACTACAAACTTGTAGTTAAAAAAAATAGGCTTTTAGAGGTTTGGTTTGGAGCAGATGTAAAAAAAGTGGGAAAGAAAGCAACAAAAAAATCCAATAAAGTAGGAGGTTTGGGCGCGCAGATTGTACTTTAAGCATAAAAAATATAAATAATAACATTAAAAGCTAGGTTTCATCAGTAGAGAGACCTTCTATTATACTAGACGCTAAAACAATTAGCATTAGGAAGGGAAAAGCCCGGTTTTACTGATAGAACCTAGCTTTTGGCTGATGAAACCTAGCTTTAACTTAATTAAGTTATATAATAAGGGCATTAATTGGATAAAAGTGCAGGTTTGGTAACTACTTATAACCGCAGATTATTTATCTGTTCGAGATCTGTTGATCTTACCTGTTTTAAGAAGGTGTTTTTCATACAATCTGAATGCCTCTTCAGCATAATCTGTCAGATTGGATGGGCCACCACTTCCATTCAACTGCACCAGGTTGAATTTTGCGTCCAACCATAGAGAACTCAGCAGCCTGACATTCTTGGTTTCCTCTGGCTGATTTTCAGCACTTGGGGCTGCTTTCCTTGCAGCGGCGCGAGCTTTCTTTCCTTCTGGAGCGGCAGACTTCTCGGCATCCACCGGCTCAGTAGCTGAATTATTTTCAGTCCGCTCTTCTCCTCTACTCTCACCCTTAAAGTCTATGTCAACTAACGGGGTAATTTCCGGTGTCGGTGTTTCCGGTTCAGCAACTGGAGCCGTTTCCGTCTTCATGCTTTTTACCATCGCTTCCCCGGCCATGTTTGAACGGGCTGCTTCGCGTGAAGCTTGGGAAACCACGATGCGTGCTTTCCCGAATTTTGGCGCACCTTGCTTTTTAACCTCTTTTTTCTCGCTTTGGCTATTGCCGTTATTTTCTTGTTCTGCCATTTTCCTATTCTGTTACAGATTTTACGGGTAATTCCATGCGTTCAATTAATTCATTGCAGACCGCATGTATTTCTTCGGAGACATTTTTATCTCCACCTACATAGCGCAGATAAGCGGGTGTTGTCAGGCTGTACAGAGTAGATGCGCGCTTGTAAGCTGCCCGGTAGCTAAGGGAGGATTTAAAACGTGCTAGTCCCAGGGCATCCACATAATCATCCATTTCCTGTTCCTCCTTATTGTTAGAGCGCTTCGTGGAAATACCGAAATACTCAAAGGGTATTTCCGCCTTATCCGCCTCTGTTTTAATCGTTTGCAGAATATGCATAAATTCAGCCGTGCTTGCCCTATCCAAATAATCAGCAACTAATGGAACTATGACCGCATCACAGGCAGTAAGCGCATTAAAAACATCATCGCCATCGGCCCGGCCCGGTACATCAATGAATACTAAATCGTAATCATTTTCCGGGTTATCCACAAAATCAAAAATTCCATTTAAGTCAATAGAGAAAATATCGAAGGGATAGGTAGCATCCGGGTTCGACTCTTTTAGCAATTGCAAACTTTCCTCATCTATCTGGACACGGGTTTTCACGATGCTTTGCTGGTAGTCACAATCCAGAACCGCTACTTTAAGTTTATAGTCTACTGCCAACGCTGCTGCCAGGACAAGCGTCAACGTGGATTTTCCTGACCCTCCTTTTTGGGTCGCAAAACTTATAATTTTCATAACTAACTTTTTTCTAAATCACTTAGCTTCTTTTTACAAAGTTATAACAATATAGCTTTATAACTTTATCATAGCGCAATTTTATACTTAAATAACTTTATAATATTATTGGTTTAATTTCCTATAATATTATAAAGCAATAATCATAGATTATTATAAAAATATATTCTTCCTTTACTATCTTTTTATACAATTATAAAAAGACACAAATGTATTCTTATAATTATATAATAGTGCGCAATTATATTATTATAATAGTATAACATAATAATATAGCACTATTATACAATTATACTTTTATAATATTATCGTTTTATAAAATAATAAAACGATAATATTATAAAAGTAGTAATAAGCAATCAAACTTTGATGAACTGGTTATAACAATATAAGTTTATATTTTTATAACCAGCTATTGGCTGCTGATATCATTAAGTTTGAATTATATATAACCATATAAACTTATAATATTATAACAATATAACAGATTTCATTAAGAAGTGGTAAGACTTGCAATGCATAATCATTGGTATCATCACTTGAAAGTTTACCTCACTAAACAACCAATCTTAAGAACCTAAGTCCAATGCGTTTTAGTATCTTCTTTTAGCAAGAAGAGCATTTAAAATGCAATGCTAAGGCACTGATTTATAAATACTTGTTTTTAAGCATAGCTTAAAAATGTAGAGAATGAAACATAAGTGCTTAGTAGTCAGTAATATTTTGTAGATATATAGTAAAGATATTTGGATTTTCAATGGTATGAGCAAACTCGAAAAAACAAGTACTACCAGTGCACGCCTTCATGCGGTGACACATCACTTATTAGCCAAAGAAGCTAAGCGCCTAGGCTTGTCCGCGATTGATTACCTAGATGCAGCCGTGAACTACTTCGGTACAAGGGGATTGAATCCAGTTGAAATTGAGGCAAGGGAAGGTGCTTTGATCATGCAGGATATAAAACGTTTAGGCGACCGGATATTTGGTTATATGCAAGAACAAGAACGAGGATTATTATCCGTGATGTTGGAAGAGTTGATACGTTCAAGGGTGACGATTGACCGTGTGTTACGCATGGAAGAGATTGCGTTGAGCACGTATAATGACGAGGAGTTGAGAAACGGAAGAAGTAAACTCAGAACCTTGAAAGAACAGAACGAGGGTGCTATCACGAATCAACTTAAGTTAATTTTTGATTCAGCTAAGGAGATTGCGCCTGGTAAAAAGAAGAAACTGAAACAACCGAATACAGATACCTAAGCGGAGAAGGGCATGTATATAAAACTGATAAACCCCAAATCACACGGTCTAGCAGCATATGACAATAATGGTAGCAGTCTGCAAACGCTTAATTATTTGGTTCATGAGGCAAAGAGAGAGAAAGAAGATTTAGGAATTTTCTTTAATCAGGACAGCGATGGTTTAAAGCCTGAACGGGTACAACAGGATATTGACTCTAATGTAAAAGGACTTACTGCAAATGCTTCCAAATTCTATTCCCTTATCATAAGTCCCAGTGCAGATGAGCTCACGCACATCAAAAATGACGAGCAACTATTGAAAGCCTATACTCGGCAGGTCATGGAGCTGTATGCCCAAAATTTTAACCTGAAAGGGGGCGAGCGACTAGCGTCCAAAGACCTGGTATGGGCTGCTACTATCCATCAAGACCGGAACTACCGGGGAACGGACAAGGAGGTATTGTCCGGGGAAGTAAAGGTAGGTGATAAGCGACCAGGCTTACAGACGCATGTGCATATAATTGTCAGTGCACGGGACAAAAACCAAATGATAACCTTGAATCCCAAAGGGCGCAAAAGCAGGTTTGACTTGATAGAATGGCAGCGGAAGTCTGGGCAGCAGTTTGAGCAGCAATTCAGGTACACGGCTAAAGAGAAAGAAAAAATAAAGATCAAACAACGGGATGCTAGCCGGGATGTCACCAGGTCCATACGCATAGGGGAGCGAGTAGAAGATATTAATAGAAATGTGCCCAAAAGCCAAAGGCTTGATGGCGAACGCGTAAAGGAAATCGCCGTTAGCAGAAATTTTGACAAGACTTTTTACCGCTCCTTAAAACGGATTGAAACGAAGGCGCAACAGGGAAAGCCGATTGATAATGCCTACTATCTATTGCAGACAGGAAGGGAGCATCCCATACCGAGTAAGGCACCGGTTAGAAATTTGCTCCACGCTTTCCAGCATGCGGTGAACTCAGGTACAGGTAATAATAATAAAACAGAAGAAATAGGTGAGCGGAAAATCCGTAGGAATGGAGAAATGGAAATAGATTAGGGTCGCTATGTCTGTTGATTTTACAATTGTTAAGACATTGTAACCCCAAGTCTAAATCGTGAAAAATAAGGGATGCCAGGTAAATTATGAGATTATTATAAAATGCAACATGTCCGGAGCAGACGCAGCTCTGTGCCGGGCTTCCTAGGGAAGGGGAGTGGAACCATATTTTATTTTAAGAAGAGATAATTATGCAGGTACCTACACCGGGTAAGAATCAAAACCTAGCCTTAGTTACTGGATTAGTAGTTTTAGCAATAGCGTTTGGGGATTATTATGTATTGCTCCATCAAGCAGAGATACGCCAGGCACATGCTTGGGTGAAAGCAAACCCCGAACTTACGCCACAACAAAAGAGAATTGCCCGACAGATTGAGCTGAGGCGGCGGCAAGCAGACCGTATGAGCACGGGGGTGAGTAAGAACCCTGAATCAGTCAAAGGGGTGGCAGGTAGGGACAGCATTAGTGCCGTAGAGGGGGCAGATGGTAGATTGGGGAGTACCGGAGATGGCATTAAGCAAAAATCTCTCTTGAAAGCTGACAGTATATATAAGAAGGCTGGTGTTTACTTCCGAATTTCCCTATTGGCTGCTTCGCTTGCATTTCTTTTCATCCAGAAAGCCCCGGATAGGAGAATAGGGCAGCCCAAGCTTAAACCGATACCTGGAAAAAGCAGGACGGTTATTTTCCTGCTTTGCGGTGGATTTTTCCTGATAAGTGGCTATGTACTTTTAACAATTGCAAAGTTTCCCTCGGAATTTATATTGTATGGCTACCCCATGGCCAGCCTATTTGCAATTCTCAGCACCTTCGTCGCCGGTTTGGTTATCGCCCGCAGCAAACGGCCAGAATTCGGATTAACCACTGAACGTAAAAAGCTTACTTCAGAAAACGGCTTCAGCTTGCCAACCCAAGACGGAGGTTTTATAAACGTTCCAAACGCTTTTCGGGGGAATCTGGTGTTAGGAGGTGCAGGAGCCGGGAAGTCATACAGTATTGGGGAACCGGTGATTGAGCAATTTGCCAGTAAAAACTGGGCCGGTTTGATTTACGATTTTAAATTCCCTGTACTAACAGAAGTAGCGCAGCGTGCCTTAACCCTTGCTGCCGAACAAGCTGAAGCTAAAGGCCAATCTGTGCCCAGCGTACAACTTCATATCATCAATTTCCGGGATTTGTCACGCACGGAGCGACTTAACCCCTTAAGGCCAGAGGAAATGCCCGTAGTTGCCTTCGCCGAAGAATACAGCCGGGCGATCATCAATAACCTGAATACAAATACGATTAAGAATTCAGGGGAGTTCTTCAGTACGTCCGCGATTGCTTTTTTAACGGGCATCATTTGGTTTTACCGCAAGAACTTCCCCGATTACTGCACCATCCCCCATGTAGTGGCCACGGCCCTGTATAAGGATTTTAGGCACGTTTTATCTATGCTGGATACAGACATAGAGTGCGGAGACATGGTCCGAAGCCTCATCACCGCAGTAGAACAGAAGGCCGAGAAACAAATTGCCGGGGTCGTGGCCACCTTGCAAATTATCCTGAGCCGCATCAACAGCCCGGAAATTGTCTGGGTGCTTACCCCGGATGAAAGTAGGGGAGAGGGATTCTCTTTAAACCTGAATGACCCGAACAATCCTAAGTTGTTGTGTATCGGCAATGACCCCACCCTGAAAGACACTTTTTCACCGGTTATCAGCTGTATCATAACCGTAGCGCTCAAACTGATGAACCAGCAGCGGAAGCACCCAAGCTATGTTTTTTTGGATGAGGCAGCTACTATCTACGTGCCTGGACTGGAGGTAATCCCCGCGACGGCCAGAAGTAATAAAATAGCTACCATTTACATGAGCCAGGATTTGAGTCAGATGGTTGACTCCTATGGGCGGGACAAAATGCAGGTGATGATCAGTAACCTCAATAATTGGTTTATCGGGAAAGTGAACAACATGGAGACGGCGGAGCTCATTTCTAAAATCGTCGGTCGGGAAGATAAGTCAATGGTATCAACGAGCAGTGGCAGCAGCACCGGCGGTTCTGGCCACCGGAACCGGAGCCAGAATCAAAGCATAAGCCTTCAGGAACGAAATTTGGTCCGTATCCAGGATGCCGTAGGGTTGGAACAGGGCGAATTTATAGGTCAGACGGTTGAAACAGAATCTACCTTTTTCCAAGGGCGGATAGACCGCAGCGATGCACAAACGGAACCACATGAACTGGAGCCATTCGCGCTCTTTGCAGACGAAGGTGAAACCGACTCACAGGAAGCGCAACGAATAATAGTCCAGGCAAATTACCAAAAAGTGCGCGACGAGGTAAAGGAAACAGTAGAAATGTATCCTAACACGCTGGCCCCTGGAGAGGAGTAGCAGGCTTTTATCCCGTGTTTGCACTGGCTTTTTTGGCCATTTTTGCGTATATTGTATAGTTGATTGAGTGAAAAACAAAGCATGGAAAATAGCAATTGGAAGCCCGGGGGCACCTTTTTCAAGCCTGCCCCAGTAGGATTGAGCCTTGAAGAGCTGGCAAAGAGAGCGGAGCGTGAAAACATCGCAAATCATGGCTTTGCCCTAGTTATGAGCAATGGCCCGATGCCTGATGGGGAAGCCCTGGAATTTATGCAGAAGTATGTAGACGGAGAGTGGACCCTGCGGCAAGCATTGGATGAGCTGGCGAAGTACCACGGTCTGGATTCTCCAAGTCCGGAACCTGAACCAGCAAGCATGACATTGGCCGTTCCCGAGGAAACGGCCAATTCTGTTTCAGAAGTGCCTGATCCTGAGGAAGAGTATTGGAACACAAAAATGTCTGTTGACCAGGATTTCAATAGGAAGGTATCATCTAAAGGAAATTCTGAGGCAAGCTTACCCGACCTTTTTAAAGATAGGGCAGAGGGGGAGAAGAATCATTAACTTTTACAATTGCAGCCATGGCAAAGTATGACGGCTTCAGCGATGAGAACGGGGTTCTACTTAACCATAAGGGTATCAGGAACAGAGAAGCCTTGGCGCGTCTGGAGAATAAGTTTGCCGGTTTCGGTGCGGCCATCCTGAAGGAGGAGGGAGGCATACCCGGGAAGTTTGACCAGGAGCATTTTCAGAAGATCCATAAGGAGCTCTTCCAAAAGGTCTATCCATGGGCTGGGGAGACCAGAGCAAACAGGGGAGGCTTCCAAGGTGTAAAAGATACTGTAGTCAATCTAGTGCCCCAGGAAATGAGGTACGCCCCTTTCAAAGAGATTGAAACGCGGCTGGGGACTATCAGTCAGCAACTCCAGCAGGAAAACAACCTGAAAGGATTGAGTACAGAAAAATTCATTGAGCGCGCCGCCTATTATCTGGATCAGTACAATCATGTTCACCCCTTTCGGGAAGGTAACGGTAGAACCCTTCAAGCCGCTCTTACTCAATTAGGAAAAGAAGCCGGGTATGACATTGACTTTAACCGGGCAGATCCTGCCAAATATAATGAAGCCAGAAATTTTGCAATTGTAAAACCACACGCTCTTCAGGAGGCACATAAAAACTTAGTCCCACTAAAGGAGTTCCTGCAAGAAATCACCACTCCGTTGCCTGGTATTGAAGCCGAGAAAGCTAGGACAGAAAGAATTCCCAGAACTCCGGAGCCCTCGGCCGCCATGAAGCGTATTGAAGCGTTACGGGAGTTGGAGGTAACCGGTAACCGGATAGCGGACCGGTGGGACATTGCGGTGAAGCAGCAAGTGAAAAGCATCGTGGAAGAACCCAGGAGCCTGAAGAACTACGAAAAGGGTTTACGCACGATTGGTACCTCTATCTTAGAAGGTGGGGCGAAACCTGAGCATTACCTCTATCAGGATGCCGAGCGACTTACAAAAGCGATAGATCAGGTGAAATATATTGCCGCCGGAAAGGAGATTCCTGCTTCAAAGGTGCCTTCACCAGCGCAACCACTCCCAAGTGATTTGCCGAAGAACCACTCGGAAGCAAAAGACCTTTTTCTGAAAGCTTCGGCCATCCTAAGCTTAGAGTTGAAAGCCTATGGGAAAGAGACGGAAGGGGAAAGGTTGAAAGAAGTGGCGGCATTCGTTTCCAAAGTGCCTTATGTGGGAGGGGTGAACAAAGCGCATGTCAAAAATGCGCTTGGGACTTTAGCTACAATTCCAGGCTTTACAGAAGGAGGGGCTGTAAATGATATTAAAAATGCCGTCAGTATCTTAGAAAAGCCGGAGAGGGTCCAGAGCCAAGGCCCTGCCTCCAAAGTGCTACACCAGTATAGGGGAGGGGTGGAGCGATAAGTGGCTGGGCAGTTATTTGAATTTTAGGTTTTCCTGTTTCAAATCAAAATCATCAAGGTAGGAAAATGATTTTTCACCGATTGATTTTCCGTCTTTTTAAAAGGTAAACTTTACTGTCATCGGCCCGGCAGTAGCGGGAGCCACTGAGATAGGGTTAATGATAAAATTGAATTCTATTTCTTTGGAGGGATTCTGAGAAACCAATGAGATTATGGGGTTTGATAAATCACTATTCTCTAAATAATTATCCATCGTTTGGTTTTTCTCAACGCTGTTAAATTTCAACGTCTGGCCATCCACGTCAGGAGTAACAGCTATCAATGATTTATTGTAATTCATATAATCCCCAGCCTGTTCAATTACCACTTTGTAGGTGCCGCTGTCTGGGTTTATGTCTTTATCCTCACTACAGGAAAATAAGAGGATAAGCACCAGAAGGTGATAATACTACCTCATCTCATCAGGCTTTAAAATTTAGACAAAAGTTATAGAAAACTTATACGTCTAATGCCTTTATACGGATAAAGGAATGGCAGCAAGTTTAGGATTGCTTGCTATTCAGTTGTTAAAGGTGATTATCCTTTTTTCCTTTTTTTAACCGAAGTTGCGTCAATTGGTAGAGGAGCGGAGAAGAAGCTATATGTTATATAAGAAGGAGTTTGTTTATCCCCTAGATGGTAGAAAACTGCCTTTTATTGCCTGAGGGTTGTAGAAAATGCGCCCTCAGTTTTGAAGATAAATAATACAAACGTCTAAATTTGTTTTAAACTATTCTAGAAAAACAGGGTAAAGTTGTAGATTCAATACCCTATATAAAATAAAGTTTGAATTAAGTAAGTATTTAAGCACTTGCTAAAAAACTTAAATAAGAGTAGCTTTGCATCATGGAAAACATTTCTTGTGTCAGGCCTTTCGCGGACTTTTCCCAAATAGAACGTTGTAAGGCAACTATTGACACCCTTAATAGCTCCTTTTTCCGCGTGGCCAATGGTTTGGAGATGGCCGGCAATCCTGTCAGGTTGAAAATCCTTTTTCTCCTTTCAGAGGAGAAAGGTCTTTGCGTGTGTGATTTGAGCGATATTATGGGTATTACTGTTTCGGCTGTGTCACAGCATCTTCGCAAGATGAAAGACAGGAACCTTATTCATTCCTCCAAGGAAGGGCAGACCATCTATTATTCCCTTTCATCAGAGTATGCAGACGTTTTAAGGCCGTTTTTCCAAATAATCACAGAAAGCGAAGCATTGGAAGCGGTATGAAAATGGAGAACAAACTGGCCGGAACAGGCCTAGTGGCCGCCATTGCGGCTTCCATGTGTTGTATCTCCCCTATTCTTGCGCTTGTGGCCGGAACAGGCGGCTTGGCCTCGTCTTTGGCTTGGGTTGCCCCTTTGCGGCCTTGGCTCATTGGCCTTACGTTGGCGGTATTGGCATTTGCTTGGTACCAGAAATTCAGGCCCCAGTCCCAGGATGATTGTAATTGTGAAACAGATAAACCCAGATTTATGCAAAGCAAAACTTTCCTTACCGTTGTGACCGCGTTCGCGCTGTTAATGCTCACTTTCCCCAACTATGC
>NZ_JACOAF010000039.1 GCF_014269285.1 Rufibacter sediminis | reverse complement strand
ATACGAGAAGACAGCCGGCAGTTTTGCCGGATTCGTTTTCCTAGCAGCAGCCATGATCCTGCTACACTAATTGTCAACACGCCCTAAGGCTCTTTTTTCAAAAAGAGCCTTAAAACAAAGGAATTTTCTTTTTAGCCGATTGGCAGGTATCTACCGGTCCAACAACAACCCTATTCCCAGCAGTAGCACAAAGCACAGCGTAGACAAGGCCATTTGCTTCAGAAGCGGGTCCAGTTGCGCGGGCGTCTGCCGGCGTTTCACCTCGCGGCCATTGTACAGGAACATGGGCAAGGAACCCAGGAAAAGCCAGGGCCACAAGGTCGCGTTCTCCCGTACCCAGATGAAAACCACCGTGCAGGCCAGGCCCGCCAAAAGCAGCAGCCAATGATACCGGCGCGCCCGCAAAGCGCCCAACCGCACCGGCACCGACCGCTTCCCGGCCAGTTCATCAGACTTAATGTCCCGGATGTTGTTGACGTTCAGTACCGCCGCGGAGAAGAAACCCAGGCTGGAAGCCGGTAGCAGCAACTCAGAGAAGATGCGTTCGGTTTGCAGAAAGTACGTGCCCAGCACCCCTACCCAGCCAAAAAAGAAGAAGACGGAGATGTCGCCCAGTCCGGCGTAGCCATAGGGTTTCGCGCCGTTGGTATAGCCAATGGCAGCCCAGATAGCGCCAACGCCCAGCACCAGGAAAAACATAAAAAGGTACAGCCCCGAGGTGCCCAGCGCCACCCACAGCAGCGTTACACCCGAGATCAAGGAAAGCAGGCTGAAAACAATGATGGCGGCCCGCATTTGGCCGGGCGTGATCTGCCCCGCCTGCACGGCCCGCTGCGGACCTTCGCGGTGCTGGCTATCGGCACCGTGCTTGGTGTCACCGTAATCATTGGCCAGGTTGGAGAGAATCTGGAGGCACAGCGTAGTGAGCACGCACAGCAGCAAAACCGGCCACCTTGAGAGATGATCGGCGGCCGCCAGAAATCCGCCCAGACCAATACAAGACAAGGCCAAGGGCAAGGTCCTCAACCTGAAAGCAGAAACCCACGTGCCCGCCGAGGGCCGTTTCGGGCCCGTTTTTACCAATTCCACTTAAAAACGCTTAGCTGTTGATGTCACGCAGCAACTCCTCGCTTAAAGGAGATACTTTGGAGGGATAGAATTTAAGGATTTTACCGTCTTCGCTGATCAGGTACTTGCAGAAGTTCCAGCTGGGCGCATTGGTGTTGCTGCCGTTCACTTCTTTGTTGGTCAGCCATTTATAGAGCGGCTGCTGCTCGGCTCCTACCACCGAAGCTTTCTGGAAAAGCGGGAACGTCACCCCGAAGTTCTTCTGGCAGAACTGCGCGATCTCTTCGTTCGTGCCTTTTTCCTGGCCTCCGAAGTCGTTGGCCGGGAAACCCAGCACCACTACTTTGTCGCCGTGCAGTTTGTGGAGTTTCTCCAGATCGGCGTACTGGGGCGTGAAGCCGCACTCAGAGGCCACGTTCACAATCAGCACCTTCTTGCCTTTGAATTGCTTCAGGCTGGTGTCTTTTCCGTCAATGGTCTTCAACGGAATGTCATAAATGGAAGTAGCGGACGCTGTATTCATAGAGGTAGCAGTTGGGGTTTCTTGCGTGCTGGCAGCCGGCGAAGAGCAGGCCATCATCAAGGAAAGCGAGAAGATAGTGGCAATCTGTAGCATATAGGCGATGGTTATATTTTCCTTAACCGGTTTTACTTGAATATGTTCTGTTCATTTCGGCAGAAAGCACCCTGATTTCAGGTCCGTTTTCAGAAAACAGGCCTAAAACCAGAACTACCTACTGCGTTCTCCTTACCTCAGCACAGGGCAGGCTTTCCACCTGCCTCCCTCGGGGTTAGCTTGATAGCTCCCCTCTCCTGGCGCTACATTCTCTCCGGCACCGAGATCCCCAGCAAGCCCATCACCTTTTTCAAGGTCTTGGCTACGTGGGCAGACAGCGCAATCCGGAAACTCAGCACCTGGGCGTTGGTCTCCTGGAAGATCGGCACCTCGGTGTAGAAGCGGTTGTAGGCTTTGGCCACGTCAAAGGCGTATTGCGCGATGATAGACGGCGCATAGTTGCGGGCAGCCTCGTCAATGATGGAATCGGCGTAGTTCAGGAGCACCAAGACTTCGCGCTCGGTTTCGTGCAGCGTCCCCACCCCGGCAAACGCCTCAGCCCCGGATGTGATGCCCAATTCCTTGGCTTTGCGCTGGATGGCGGCAATTCGCGCGTGCGTGTACTGGATGAACGGACCGGTGTTGCCTTTGAAATCGATGGATTCCTCGGGGTTGAACAGCATCCGCTTTTTGGGGTCCACCTTCAGCAGGAAGTACTTGAGCGCGCCCATGGCCAGCGTGTGGTAAAGTTGCTGCGCCTCTTCAGAAGTGAAGCCGTCAATTTTCCCCAGCTCGTCGGTTTTCTGGCGGGCGGTGTCAATCATCTCCTGTACCAGCTCATCGGCGTCTACCACGGTTCCCTCGCGGGACTTCATCTTGCCGCTGGGCAGGTCTACCATGCCGTAAGAGAGATGATAGATGCCATCGGCGTACGGTTTACCCAGTTTCTTCAGGATGGCCTTGAGCACCTGGAAATGGTAGTTCTGCTCATCGGCTACTACGTACACAGATTGGTCGTAGTGGAAATCCTGATATTTGAGTTCGGCGGTGCCGAGGTCCTGCGTGATGTACACCGAAGTTCCATCGGCGCGGAGCACCAGTTTCTCATCCAGACCTTCCTCGGTGAGGTCGATCCACACGGAGCCATCGGGCTTCTTGAAGAAAACGCCTTTCTCCAGGCCTTCCTCCACGCGGTCTTTGCCCAGTAAATACGTCCCGGACTCGTAGTAGAATTTATCGAAATCCACCCCGATGTTCTGGTAGGTGGCATTGAAGCCTTCGTACACCCAGCCGTTCATCTTTTCCCAGAGGGCGATGGTTTCCGGGTCGTGCTGTTCCCATTTCTGGAGCATTTCCTGGGCTTCCAGCATGAGCGGCGCCTGCTTCTTGGCTTGCTCCTTCTCCACGCCCTGAGTTACCAGTTGGTCAATCTCCTGCTTGTATGCTTTATCGAATTCCACGTAGTACTTGCCTACCAGGTGATCGCCTTTGATGCCGGCGCTCTGGGGGGTCTCGCCCTGCCCGTACTTCTCATAAGCGATCATGGACTTGCAGATGTGGATGCCGCGGTCGTTCACCAAGTTGGCTTTCACCACGTAATAGCCGGCGGCTTTCAGGATCTCGGCCACGGAATAGCCCAGGAAATTGTTGCGCAAATGGCCCAGGTGCAGCGGCTTGTTAGTATTGGGCGAAGAATACTCTACCACCACTTTCCGTTTTGGGCCTGTTTCTGCTAAACCGGCCCCTAAACCGGTTACCTGCTCGGCGAACTGCTGCAGCCAAACGCTATCTTTGATCTCGATGTTGAGGAAACCTTTGACCACGTTGTAACCGGCTACCTGCGGAGCATTCTGCGCTAAAGTTTCGCCCAAGGCTTGCCCAATCTGCTCGGGTCCTTTGCCCAGGGCTTTGGTCAAGGGAAACGTCACGAAGGTAAAAGTACCGGCAAACTCCTTGCGGGTGGGCTGCAGGTTAATCTGATCGGCCGGAAGGCTATGTTGGAAAGTATCTTGTAAGGCCTGGCTCAGCGCCTGGGCAATCTGGGTCTCAAGTTGTTTCATCGTAATTAAGCAAGGGGCACCTGCTGCGCTTCATTGGCCAGCCGGTTCTGAATAGCGTCTGTGGTATGTTCTAATATGTCAAAGGCGTTCTGCGCCATGGTATTCTCGGCGTCCAGCGTGGGGTTGATCTCCACCATCTCAAAGCAAATCACCTTGGGGTGGTTCACTAGGTGAAAACACAGTTCTTTGGCCTGGGTCACGTTTAAGCCTACCTCAACCGGCGTGCCGGTTCCTTTGGAGAACTTGGAGTCCAGGCTGTCCACGTCAAAGGAGACGTAGATGAGGTCGCAGTCCTGCAGGCGGCGCAGGGCTTCCTCGGCTACTTGTTCAATCCCTTTGGCAATGACCTCTGGGTAGGTGAAGTTCTTGATGTTGTGCTTGTCAAAGAGATAAACCTCGGGCTTTTCGTAGCTGCGGGTCACAATATAGACAATGTGCTGGTGTTTGATCTTGGGCTGATCTGTGCCTACTTTTTTTAGCGCCTCCCAGAAGAAAATAGTTTCCTGGTCTGGTTCGTTCACTTTGCAGTCCAGGTTGTCTTCTGCCAGCGAAGCCGCCAGCGGCATGCCATGCATGTTGCCGGAGGGCGTGGTGTAGGGCGAGTGGATGTCAGCGTGGGCATCTACCCAGATCACCCCCAGGGTTTTGTCTGGGTAAGCGGCTTTGATACCGGCAATGGTGCCGCCGGCGTTAGAATGGTCACCGGCTAGCAGCAGCGGGAACATTCCCAGCTCCAACGTTTGTTCAACAGTGTTACTGATGCGTTTGTAGGTCTGCAGCACGCTGTCAATGTACTTGGCGTGCGGGAACAGGTTCTTTTCAAACAGCACATCGTTGAGGTTGGGCACCTCTACGGCGGTGAACCGTTTAAAATAATCTGACTGCTTGTTCAGACACGCGATTTTTAGGGCATCTACCCCCAAACTAGCTCCGCGTGTTCCCGCTCCCAGCTCAGATTTCACTTCTATTAGTCTGATTTTTTTCATGCTAAACGGAAACTAGTTTTTGCAAAGATGGTAAAATACAAGCAATTTCGCACGCTATCCGCACTGGATACCCCTTTACATTATAATGGATAAATACACAGACCTCATACACCAAACCTTTGACTTCCCCACCGAGGAATTCACCGTACATAATAACGAACTATTTTTCAACGGCATCCCCATGATGGAGTTGGTGAAGCAATACGGCACGCCGCTGCGCCTCACCTACTTGCCTAAGATCTCGTCGCAGATCCAGAAGGCGAAGATCCTGTTCAAGGAGTCCATGGAGAAGTTGAATTACCAGGGTACCTACACGTACTGCTACTGCACCAAATCGTCGCACTTTTCCTTTGTGCTGGAGGAGGCCCTCAAGAACGACATCCACATTGAAACCTCGTCTTCCTTTGACATGCCCATTATCAGGGCGTTATATGAAAAAGGCAAGGTAAACAAAGATGTGTTTGTGGTGTGCAACGGTTTCAAGCGCGAGCTGTACCGCAACCACATCACCGCCATGATCAATGACGGCTTCAAGAACGTGACCCCGGTGCTGGACCACCTGGGTGAAATTGACCATTACGAGGAGTTTGTGGAAGGCGAGTGCCAGATTGGCATTAGGCTAGCCTCAGACGAGGAGCCGAAGTTCCAGTTCTATACTTCGCGCCTGGGTATCAACTACAATGATGTGGTGGGCCTTTACGAGAGCAAGATCAAGGACAACCCCAAGTTCAAGCTGAAGATGCTTCACTATTTCATTAACACAGGCATCAAAGACACGTCTTATTACTGGTCTGAGCTGAGCCGCTTCGTGCACAAGTACTGCGAGATGAAGAAGCTGTGCCCCGATCTGGACACCATTGACATTGGCGGCGGTTTCCCCATCAAGACCTCTATCCAGTTCGATTACAGCTACCGCTACATGATTGAGGAGATTCTGCGCACCATACAACGCATCTGCAAAGAGGAAGGCGTGCCGGAGCCTAACATCTTCACCGAGTTCGGGATTTACACCGTGGGCGAAAGCGGTGCGCACGTGTACTCCATCCTGGACACTAAACTGCAGAACGACAAAGAGCTGTGGTACATGATTGACGGCTCGTTCATCACCAACCTGCCAGACACCTGGGCTTTGAACCAGCGCTACATTCTGTTCGCGCTTAACAACTGGGACAAGGATTACCAGCGTCTGAATATTGGTGGCCTCACCTGTGACAGCCAGGACTACTACAACTCTGAGATGCACTCTTTCCAGGTGTTTTTGCCTAAGATCCAGAAGGAGCAGAAAGAGCCGCAGTATATTGGTTTTTTCCACACCGGGGCCTACCAGGAAAGCCTCAGCGGGTACGGCGGAATCAAGCATTGCCTTATCCCGTCGCCCAAACACGTTATCATTGACCGTGAGGCAGATGGATCGCTCAAGTCATGGGTGTTTGCCGAGGAGCAGAACGTAGACTCCATGCTGCAAATACTGGGATATAAGGACTAAGAAATATTTCTGCGAAAGGATAATAATCCTAAACAAAAAGAGTAGTTTTGAAGTAGAATACCTTATATGTTGTATAATTAATAATATGAAGAACTTTTTCCTATTCGCTTCAATCTGTATGCTGGGCTTTGCTTCCTGCAAATCATCTACTTGCCCTGCGTATTCGCAGAAATCTGATCGCTCGTTGGAGTCAAAAGTAATGGCGAAAGCTATTGCCAAAGCTCCGGTTACTAAAAAAGTGAACGGATAACGTTCTTCTTATAGCATAGATCTTATCAAAGCCCCGGAAGCTCTCTTCCGGGGCTTTCTTTTTGTATTTACCCTTATCTGCAGTTCTTCACGTCATCAGGAAAAGCCTCGCTTCTGTTTTAAGCCTGTTTTAGAGAAAACTAGCCTTAAAGCAGGAATTATCGCTTGCAGAGCTTATAATAGCCTCTACCAGTTTCTGGCTACTTTTCTAAAATCGGCCCTAAAACTCGCAGCTAACCGGCTAAAGGACTAAAGAAGATCCCATTGGCTGATCTTCGCTTCACCTAAGCGTCCGGTTTTTACTTATTCTGAGCTATAATCCATTGCGCGGCCTCGTAGAGATCTGCCTTCTGTAACGCATGCGTGCCTACGGGGTGCGGCCCCACCAAGACCGCCTTTACGCCACACTTGCCGGCCGCCTGCACATCCCTCGGCTGATCTCCCACCAGCCAGCACGCCGCGGGGTCTAAATTATATTTGGCGATGGCGCGTTCCAGCATCAGGCTGTCCGGTTTCCGGGACAGTGATTCAGACACGGACGGATGCCCCGGTGCCATGTACAGATCATCAATGAGGTAACCGCAGCTTGCCTGCAATTTCTCGTGGCAGGCCAGGACATCGGCTTTGGAGTAAAGTCCCTTGGTGATTCCCGCCTGGTTTGTGACCACAATCAGGAGGTACTCCTGGGCTTTGAGGAGGGACAAGGCCTGGGGCACGCCGGGGCACACCTCAAAATCTTCGGGGCGCCAGGTGTAGTCTCCCCTTTCCACGTTCAGGACTCCGTCGCGGTCCAGAAAGATCGCTTTCCTCTTTTTGTCTGCTGTTTGCTTCTCCATTTGCCCAAAAGTAGAAAGAACCAATGAGGCTTGTAACACCAAAACCTGTTTTTAGCCCAATTTGTATAATATGAATATAAAACGTGTTGCGCGCTCTTGCGTACGTTAGGGACTACCCACTTAGTCCCCGCATGCGAGTTGCCATCATAGGAGCAGGAATTTCAGGATTGGCCTTGGCTTACTACCTTCAGAAGCTAGGGGTGCGCTATGACCTGTTCGAATGCGAGGCCGAAGTAGGCGGCGTGATCAAAAGCGTGCAGCAAGGAGCGTATCAACTGGAACTGGGTCCGCACTCCCTCCAGATGAACAACGAGCTGCAGGAACTGCTGCAGGAGCTGAAACTGGAAGACGAGGTCATCCGGCCGGCCACTAAAACGCAGGACCGCTACATCAGAAAAGACGGGGCGTACCACTGCATTCCGGCCTCGCCTCGGCGGCTGCTTTTGGACTCTTTTTTTCATTGGCGCACCAAACTGAAGATCACGCAGGAATACAAACTGCCACCGCAGGAAGTGCCCGAGGAAACTGTCAGTCAGTTCTTCAAACGCCGGTTTGGCCAGGATGTAGTCGATTATCTGGTGCAGCCGGTGGTAGCCGGTATCTACGGCGGCGACCCAGACAAGCTGCTGCTGGAGAAAACCTTTCCGGTCCTCAAAGAGATTGAACGCACCCACGGCTCGGTCTTGAAGGGCCTGGACCTCCAGCTGGACATACCGCGTAAACCCGTCATCTCGCTGCAGAACGGCTTGCAAACTCTGCCCAAGGCCATCGCCTCCAAGCTGGTGTCTTTGCACGTAGACCACGAGGTAGAGATGATCCATCGGGCGAAGGGGAAATACCTGCTGAGCATCCGGCATGATGTAGAGGGTCTCGCCGATGAGGAATTTGACGCTGTAGTGGTGGCGCTGCCCGCTCACGCCGCCGCTGAACTGCTGGATTTTACCACGCCGGGCCTGGCTGCGGCGCTGCACAACGTCACCTATGCGCCCATGACGGTGGTGCACACCGCCTACCGGAAACACGCCATCGGTCACCCCATTGATGGTTTGGGTGCCATGCATCCGCGCAAAGAAGAGCCGTTCAGTTCTGGTACCGTTTGGAGCAGCTCCCTGTTCCCGCGCATCTGTCCCGATGACGAAGTCCTGTTCACTTCCTACGTAGGAGGCAGCCAGTCTCCTGAGTTGGCTCACCTGCCAGATGCCGAGATCCTGCTGCGGGTACACGAAGAACTCACCGAAAATTACCAGATCTCGGCCAAACTTCCTGCCTTTCAGCATCTTTACCGGTGGCCCGCTGCCCTGCCGCAGGCCGATATGTTTATTACCGATGTCCACCAGTTAGCTCAGCTGCTGGAAGCGGAACAGCTGTACGCCTGCACCAACTGGATTGCCGGCCCCGGCATACCTGACTGCGTGCGCTATGCCAAACATCTGGCGCAGAAAATATTTTCCCAACGGCCCTCCCTCCCCTAAAGCCAGATCGATTATATTTGAGGGATGAAAGAGTCTGTAGTGGTCATCCCGACCTACAATGAAATTGAAAACATTGAAGCGATAATCCGGAAGGTTCTTTCATTACCCCATCCTTTTGATCTCCTTATTGTAGACGACAACTCCCCAGACGGCACTGCCGAAGCCGTGCTGCGCCTGCAACATGAATTCCCGGAACGGCTGCATTTAGAGCAGCGCAAAGGCAAGCTGGGTTTGGGAACGGCTTATATCCACGGGTTTAAGTACGCCCTGAAAGCCGGTTACACTTTCATCTTTGAGATGGACGCCGATTTCTCCCACAACCCCAACGACCTGATGAGCCTGTACAACGCGTGCTCGGTGGAGGGTTATGACATGGCCATCGGGAGCCGGTACAGCAGTGGCGTGAACGTGGTGAACTGGCCCATGAGCCGGGTGCTGCTCTCCTACTTTGCGAGCCGCTATGTGCGCCTGATCACTGGCATGCCCATCCATGACGCTACGGCCGGCTTCAAATGCTACCACCGCCGGGTGCTGGAAACCATTGATCTGGACCGAATCCGGTTTATTGGGTACGCCTTCCAGATTGAGATGAAGTTCCTGACGTATAAGTTTGGCTTTAAGATCAAAGAGGTTCCCATCATCTTCACAGACCGCACCAAAGGGCAGTCCAAGATGAGCAAAGGCATCATCCGGGAGGCTTTTCTGGGGGTCATCCAGATGAAAGTGAGCAGCTACTTTCGTAGGTTCACGCGCTAGATTGAGGCCTCCGTTTTAAGGCCGATTTCCTAAAAACATCCTGAAAACACCCGCCCTCGTTTCACCTTGTCATGGTTTTGCGGTTGTTTAGGCGTATCTTTCCTATTCAATTTCATGCGAGTATGCTGGCTTTGCAGGTAAATAACTGCATCTCAAAGGATACCCGCTGCACGTTAACCTATCTATCGCTTTGGAAACAGATATCTTATTTTGGGTTGGGTTTAACGCCTTCGTGCTGCTGCTGCTGGCGTTGGACCTCTTCGTGTTCCACCGGAAAACCCACGTGGTCAAGATCAAAGAGGCACTGCTGTGGAGTGCGTTCTGGATTCTCCTGTCTTTGGCTTTCAATCTCTTCATCTACTACTGGCGGGGCAGCGGACCGGCCCTGGAGTTCCTGACAGCCTATCTCATTGAGAAATCACTGAGTGTAGACAACCTGTTTGTATTTATCCTGATCTTCAATTTCTTTCAGGTACCGCAGAAGTACCAGCACAAGATTCTGTTCTGGGGCGTATTAGGCGCTCTGTTTTTCAGGGCGGTCTTTATTCTGGTGGGGGTTGCCTTGCTGGCGAAGTTCCACTTCATTGTGTACATCCTGGGTGCATTCCTGGTTTTCACCGGTATCAAGATGGCGACCTCGTCTGGTGACGAGGACATAGACCCCGAGGCGAACCCGGTGGTGAAATTCGTGAGCCGCTACATTCCCGTAACCAAACGTCATTACGAAGGAAAGTTCTTCGTGAAACTGGACAAGACCGTTTTTGCGACGCCGCTTTTTCTGGTGCTGATCATGGTGGAAACCACCGATATTGTGTTTGCGGCAGACTCTATCCCGGCCATTCTCGCCATCTCCAAAGACCCTTTCATTGTGTACACGTCTAATGTGTTCGCGCTGCTGGGATTAAGAGCCCTCTACTTCGCCTTGGCCGGCATCATGCAATTATTCCATTACCTGCATTACGGCCTGTCTTTGATTCTGGTGTTCATCGGGTTGAAGCTGGTGCTTTCAGACATTTATCACCTGGACATGGTCATCGCCCTGGGCGTGGTAGCGTTTATCCTTACCACCTCCGTAATTCTGTCCCTGCTGTTCCCCAAGAAGGAGAAACCTATTGTCCCTATTCAGGAACAGGAAAATGAGTCGCTAAGTAAATAACTCGGCTTCTCAGGTAATTTTCCAACTGCTGTTTTAGGCTTGTTTTCAGGAAAACACCTCTAAAACAGCCCTTCTCTCATAATATTTTGAGCAAATAAAAAGGCTACGTTCCAGATAGAACGTAGCCTTTTTATTTGCCTATGAGGTGATGTTAAAAGTCTAACAGATCAATGGGGGCCAATTGCAGCGTATCCATCATCTGAACTTGGGTGGTATCTGGTTTCGGGATGATAAAGCTTCCGGCCCGGCCACTCAGGTTCACATAGGTAGAAACGTTGTCATGTTGGGAGGGCGAGATCAGGCCGCGTTTCAACATGTTCCCGCTAATCAACTTGAAGAAATAGCGAGGATAGGCGCGTAAACCGCCATAAGCATCAAAGTACGTCCGGTATTGCTTGGGTTTCGGGACAATACTGGCCAGGAACAAACTTTCCTCAAACGTCAGCTGGCTTGGTTCTTTGGAGAAGTAAAAGCGGGCCGCTTCTTTGATTCCGTAGACGTTAGGCCCCCACTCAATGATGTTCAGGTAAACCTCATACATGCGTTCTTTGGAAGTCAGCCGCAGGTTTTCGATTATCCAGACAATGAGGGCTTCCTCTACTTTGCGGGTGATGGTCTTCTTTCTGGTTAAGAAGGCGTTTTTCACTAACTGCATGGAAACCGTACTACCGCCCCGCACAAACGAGTTCTCTTTGATATTGGTGATGAGCGAGTGCCGGAAAGCACCTTCGTGGAAACCTTTATGCGTCAGGAAGCGCGGATCTTCGGCCGTTAAGATGGCATACTTCAGATGATTCGGAATCTCATTGTAAGGTGTGAAATTAGGGTTAGAAGGACCTACCGGGAAAGTTCTGACCACTTTGCCGTTTTCGTAGACTGCGTGCGTGAATTCCTGGTTCAGCTTCCGGAGATCATTCTCCCCGAAGTCTGTGATCTGGAAATCGCGGGCGTCCAGATCAGAATCAAACTTCAGGCTGTCTACCTGGGCCATGTCTACGTAGAAGTTCATGCGGTATTTGAAGGTACCGGTGGCTTTCACCCCTTGGAATGTATCAAACAAGCCGGGGGGCAACGAACTGAACAAATCATTGGCCGGGATATCCGGTGAATCAATCTTGATACCGATCTTCCGTTGCGGCCTGGTTTCATACGTCACCTGCGGATAGAAAATGGCTTTGTTGATTCTCACCTCAGACTCCGGCTCCAAAGCGTAATAATGGTCACCTAGGGTCATGACGTACTTCATGGCGCCATTCTGAACCGTCACGTTTTCATCGGCTATCTTAGGATGGTTCAGTATCAAACCATGCGCACTGGACTCGCCTCTGATGGTGAGCTGGTTGTTTTTAAAGACTTTATCGGTGATGCTTAAGGTAAGCGTGTCAAAGCGCATCGTCGCCCCGAACTTCTGCTTGATGTAAGGCACCTCAATGCTCCCCGACTGGTTATCGCCGTAGAATTTAGCCGCCAACAGGTATTTATCTGGATCAATGACGCCACGAACAAACATGGTATTGGTCACCTCTTCGGTGGTGATGGTCATGCGCGCATCAATTTCGCCATCTTCCACCAGAAGGGTAGGCAACTTCATGTTGATGGTGCGCCCATCGTTCTTAAACAACACGCCCAGGTTTCTGAAGTTTACCCCATCCGGTACGTTTTCAAAAGCAGTCTCAATCAGCCGATTTAGTAAAGTCCCGTAGTTAGAGGTCTTGGCTGTAGAGTCTACTGTTTCTCCGGTGGCTTTCTTCTTATATAGGAAAGAGAAATTATCCGTGCTGTCTTGTTTATAGGCGGTAATTTCGCCGCTGGCCACATCAAATTGTTTGAACACCATTCTACCCAGAAACAGCGATCGTAAGCTCACCGTGGCTTCTACCGTATCTATCTGCATGAGCTTGGGCTGACCTATGGGCAACAAGCCAATGTCGGTCACCAACACGGTGTTAAAGTCCCGGAAAGTGGCCTTTCCAATCTGAAGCTTGGCCGGGTACTTGTTCTCGACTTTCTGTATCGCTTTGGCAACCGCGAACTGAAGAATCCTTTCCCGGTTGATCAGGAACACCACAAAGGCAATGATAAAGATAGAGGCAAGCACCCCCGCCCCAATCAAGAACTTCTTTTTATTCCTAACAAAAAAATCTGTGAATTTTGACAAGGTGTCTTTCTAGTTAGTTTATATCTGGAGCTCCTTACAAGTATTGCTCCAACTTACAAAAGTAACGTAATACCTGGTACCTAAAAATCCGAAGGAGAACAACGGGATAAATACGGCCTGTACACCACAAGGTTTATGAAAAGAAACGTGAAAGCGAGGCCTTTGAGTTCATGTAGTTAGAGGTTCTGCTCATACTTCCTATCTTTAGGGTAAAATCTGTACCTATGAATTTAAATGCTCTTACTGCTATCTCCCCGGTGGATGGGCGTTACCGCAGCCAGGTAGCGCCACTTGCTAACTACTTTTCAGAATTCGCGCTTATACGTTATCGTTTACTTGTAGAAGTAGAATACTTCATTGCGTTGTGTGAACTTCCCCTGCCTCAGCTAAAAGATTTTGATCACAGCCTTTTCGCCGCGATGCGGAAAATCTATGAAGATTTCTCCCTGGAAGATGCTCAGAAAATAAAAGACACCGAGAAGATCACCAACCATGATGTCAAAGCAGTAGAATATTTCCTGAAGGAAAAGCTGGAAGAGCTGAACGTTGGAGAAATGAAAGAATTCATCCACTTCGGGCTCACCTCGCAAGACATCAACAATACCGCCATTCCGGCCTCCCTCCAAAGTGCCTTGCAGAACGAGTACCTTCCACTGGTACAGCAAATCAAAGAAGCTCTGGCCAGCCTGGCCTCAGAGTGGAAGGAAATACCTATGTTGGCGCATACGCACGGCCAACCGGCTTCACCAACCAGATTAGGTAAAGAAGTCCAGGTTTTCGTGGAACGTCTGGATCAACAGCTGGCTTTGCTCCAGCAAATACCCTTTGCCGGTAAGTTTGGCGGAGCCACTGGTAATTTCAACGCACATTTCGTTGCTTATCCAGCTATTGACTGGGTGGCCTTCGGGAATACTTTCCTGAAAGATAAATTACAATTGCAACGCAGCCAGGTCACTACCCAAATTGAGCACTATGATCATCTGGCGGCCCTGTTTGATAACATCAGAAGAATCAACACGATCTTAATCGACTTCTCCCGCGATGTATGGCAATACATCTCCATGGGTTATTTCAAGCAAAAGATCCAAGAAGGCGAAATCGGTTCTTCCGCGATGCCCCATAAAGTAAACCCAATCGACTTCGAAAATGCCGAAGGAAACTTAGGCATGGCCAATGCGCTTTTCGGGTATTTATCTGAAAAGCTGCCCATTTCAAGACTGCAGCGTGACTTAACAGATTCAACAGTGTTACGGAACATTGGCGTTCCTATTGCTCACTCCTTTTTGGCGCTTAAATCCTTGCAGAAGGGATTAGGGAAACTCCAGTTAAATAAAGCTGCCTTAGAGCATCATCTGGAGGAAAACTGGGCCGTTGTAGCGGAAGCCATTCAAACAGTACTTCGGAGAGAAGGTTACCCTGCCCCCTATGAAGCCTTGAAAGGTCTGACCAGAACAAACGAGAAAATCACTGATAAAACAATCAAAGACTTCATCCAAACATTGAATGTCTCTGAAGAAGTAAAATCAGAGTTACTACAGATCACTCCCTTCACCTACACAGGCGTTCCCCTATTTTAGGTTAACTTTACCATATCTACTCCACAAAAAGAGGGTGCCGTTAATGAGTAACGGCACCCTCTTTTTGTGAACAGGTATAATAGAATAGCAGCTGTGGGATCTTGTCCATGCAAGAGCTGAGTGAGGTGGATGAGCTTACAAAAGGCTACGTTGCACGGCACTCTCGTTTAGTGGCCGTTTTCTGAAAACATCCCAAGAACCGTTGAGGGCTTTAAAGCCACAGGCCTACCGTTGTTTCGGGGCCCTTTTCCGTAAACCAGGCCTGAAACGCCAAGTACCATCCGGTAACCGGGCATCCACCTTCCCCCCGTCCCTCTCTCCTTCACTCCCTTTCCCAGCCCCCCTTCTCTTCCCAGGGGCTATAAACGCGAACAGCCCCGCCTGTTACCAGGGGAGCTGCTCATAAGGGGGTTGGCGGCTACCTACTCTCCCGCGTGTGACCGCAGTACCATCGGCTCGGCGGGGCTTAACTTCTCTGTTCGG
>NZ_JACOAF010000038.1 GCF_014269285.1 Rufibacter sediminis | reverse complement strand
CGGTCCGTGATCTCGTAGCGTCTCATAAACTTTTATAACAGCAACAAGATCAAACCAAAATCATTCCCTATTTGTCAACGCGCCCTAAGCCAAGCCGGATACCTGCTATGCCTCCAAAAAGCGTTTTAGAGCTATTTTCCGAAAAAGGAGCCATAAACAGCCGCAACCCGTTGTTTGAATTTTGCAAGGAACGGTTTGATATGGGCAAACACCCGCGCCACAGGCGGCACTAGCTTTGCACTACAAAAACTGACAACGCCATGACAACACCAACGCACCCGTACGTAGGCATGTGGGTCACCGCCGATGGATACATCCGGCACGAGCTCCTGCCCAACGGCCGCTATGACGAGGCCCGCGGCTCCCGCCAAAGCGCCTACCGGGGCGCCTACACCCTCACCGGAGACCACATAGACTACAAAGACGACACCGGCTTCACCGCCGACGGCGACTTCAAAGACGGCATCCTCTACCACGCCGGCATGATTTTGTACCGGGAAGAGAAGTAGTCTCCTGTTTGGGGGCTGTTTTCAAAAAACTGCCCTAAAACGAAATAGAGGCATTGTAGGGGCAATCCCTTGTGGTTGCCCTACTATGTTTGCAAACGTGAAAGGGCAACCACAAGGGATTGCCCCTACAATGCCGTATTCAGCGCTCGTACTCATCTCCCTACCCCTTCAAAGGGCAGGGCCGTTACGTTCTAAAAACATAGCTGATTCGAGTTTCCAACTTGGACCTAAAATGAGCTAAAGTTTGCAAAGCAGTGAGCCGTGGGGCTCAAAATAGGCAGCAAGGACAATGCCTTCCTGAAGGAACCAATTCATCTAAATAGAACATGACGGCTCTACCTTCCAAGGGGGACAAAATGTGCAAAGCCTTAAAGAAGACTTTTCTGTTTTCAGCCTTCTTTTCGGGAAACAGACCAGAAACGCAGCAAGCAGTTTCACCTGAAATCACGTATCTTTCACCATGGCTACCACCGAAACCTTAGAAGAGTTTTACCAGCACAAATTCAACTGGCTTCCCGAGAACCTGAAGAAAGACCTGGGGCATTTTAACGTGTTCCGGCTGGAGGATTGCGCCCTCACCCCCGCCAACTACAGCCGCCGCGACTTCTACAAAATCTCACTGCTCAGGGGGCATTTCCGGTACCATTACGCCGAGAAAAGTGTGGAAGCCACCGGCAATACGCTCATGTTTTTCAATCCGCAGGTGCCGTACACCTGGGAGGCCGTCTCTGGTGCACCCACCGGTTATTTCTGCATTTTCACCGAGGCTTTCTTCACCGAGAAGATCAGGGGCAGCCTGCAGGATCTGCCAATGTTCGCCGTAGGCGGAAAACCGGCGTATTCCTTAACCGAGGCGCAACAGCAGCAGGTGGAGGCCATCTTTGAGAAGATGCTGGAAGAAATCAACTCTGACTACCTCTACAAGTACGACCTGTTGCGCAACTACGTCACCGAGATGACGCACCTCGCCCTGAAAAGCCAACCCTCTGAGGTGCTCTATGAACACCCAGACGCCAACGCGCGCATCACGGCCGTGTTCAGCGAGTTGCTGGAGCGCCAGTTCCCCATTGAATCACCAGGTCAGCGGTTTCAGCTGCGGTCGGCGAAGGACTTTGCCGAGCAGTTGGCCGTGCACGTGAATCACCTGAACCGCGCCATCAAGAAAACCACCGGTAAAACCACCACAGAGCTGATCTCGTCGCGACTGGTCAACGAAGCGAAGGCCCTACTCAAACACACCGACTGGAATATTTCGGAGATCGGCTACAGTCTGGGCTTTGAGGAGCCCGCCCATTTCAACAACTTCTTCAAGAAACACACCTCGCTGCCGCCCTCACAATTTCGGCATGTTTGATTTTTGCAAGTGATGGTTTGAACGGCGCAAACACCGCCGCCCGCCCATGCGCTACCTTTGTTTTAAACTTAAAACCTTGGAAATCATGGAAAATCAAACCAGAAAAGTGTGGTTCATCACGGGCGCTTCCACCGGCATCGGGCTTACGTTAACCCGTCAGTTGCTGCAACAAGGCCACGCCGTAGCGGCCACCTCCCGAAACGTGACCCAACTCACCCAGGCCGTGGATCACCCCACAGACCAGTTCCTGCCCTTGTCCATGCACCTGACGGATGAGGAAAGCGTGACCCAGGCCCTGGCGAAAACGGTTGAGACCTTCGGGCGCGTAGATGTAGTGGTGAACAACGCCGGGTACGGCCTCATTGGCAGCCTGGAAGAACTCTCTGACCAGGAAGCCCGCCGGAACTTTGAGGTCAACGTGTTCGGGTCGTTGAACGTGATCAGAAAAGCGTTGCCGTACCTGCGCCGTCAGGGCAGCGGCCATATCTTCAACATTTCCTCTATTGCGGGCCTGAGCGGAAGTTTCCCGGGTTTTGGGATATACTGCGCCACCAAGTTTGCCGTGAACGGTTTCACCGAAGCCCTGGCTACCGAGGTAGAACCCTTCGGGATCAAGGTGACGCTGGTGATGCCGGGCTACATCAGAACCAACTTCCTAACGCAAAACTCACTGGCCACGGCGCAAGCGCCCATGCCTGAGTACGCCAATGCGCGTGAAATGCAGGCGCTGCACCAGGAGCAGATCAACGGCAACCAACCCGGCGACCCCGAGAAAGTAGCCGCCGCCCTCATCCAAACCGCCGCCGCTGAAAACCCGCCCCTGCACCTGCTCCTGGGCGCTGATGCTTATGACATGGCCACCCAGAAACTGGACAGCCTGAGCCAAGAATTTCAGCAATGGGCCGAGGTAAGCCGATCGGTGGGCTTTGAGGTAGCCGTGTAACCAAAGAAAGATGTCGCTTCCTGCTGGGGGAAGCTTTAGAAAAGGTGTTTATCTGCCTGATATTGGCAGGTGAACACCTTTCTTTGTTAAAGAGATTTTTTATATTGAGAGGCTTTGCCGCCCTTGCTGGTGTGCCCAGAGGCAACAAGCCAGACACAGGCGACTTTCCGCTTGCTGGTGAAAACACGCAGAGAAGGCAATGGTTGCCAGCGCCTCGGCTTCGGGCGTTTTGATAGATGCCGCTGCATAGATGAGCTTAGGAAAAGGATCACTTTTTAACCTCGAATAGAAGGTATAACTTGTTAGTCAACCAGTGAAGGCACGAGCCGGCAAATGAACATCCTTCGCTTATTCACTTTTAAACTGCACAAAGAAGCTGAATGAAAGACTTGTCACCATACACTGGATTAATCAAGCAAATTGGGGAGTTGCTCCAAGCCGGACGTGCCCAGGCGGGGCGGGCTATCAACACCATACTTGTGCAAACTTATTGGCAGATTGGCCAGCACATTGTAGAGTTTGAGCAGGGCGGAAAAGCGAAAGCCGAATACGGCTCTGAGCTGTTAGTCCGGCTATCCAAAGACTTGACTCACAGTTATGGCAAGGGGTTTGGCCGCTCTAATCTCTTCTATATGCGGAAGCTCTACCAAGCTTTCCCAAATAGTGGGACACTGTCCCACCATTTGGGATGGGGGCACTACTATGAAATTCTGAAAGCGGACAATGACCTTGAAATCAGCTTTTATGCCAGGCAATGCGAAAAAGAAAACTGGAGCGTGCGCGAGCTGAAACGCCAGATGAAAAGCATGCTGTTCCACCGGTTGGCGTTAAGCAAAGACAAGGCTGGCGTTTTGCAGATAGCAGCACAGGGAACCGACGTTCAAAAGCCTGCCGATATCATCAAAGACCCCTACGTGTTTGAGTTTTTGGGTATTCCGCAGCAATACCAGTACAAAGAAGGCGAATTGGAAGAAAAACTGATCCGGAATTTAGAGGAGTTCCTGTTGGAGTTGGGCAAAGGCTTTGCGTTCATCGGCCGCCAATATAAGATCAGCCTGGCGAACCGGCATTTCTTTGTGGACCTGGTTTTTTACCACCGCATTCTCAAATGCTTTGTCTTGCTAGACCTGAAACGCGGCGAAATAGAGCACCACGACATCGGGCAGATGAACCTGTACCTGAACTACTTCGCCAAAGAAGAAAACGTAGAAGGCGACAACCCGCCCATCGGGATTGTATTAGGCGCTTACAAAGACCACATTTTAGTAGAATACGCCACGGAAAACATCAGCAACCAACTTTTTGTAAGCAAATACCAGTTGTATCTGCCTGATAAAGCGTTGCTTTCTGCGGAACTTGAAAAATTGTTAGAAGGATAGTAGTAAATCAATCCTTTATTGACCAATTATACTTCAACCTAATACTATGTTTGCTAACCCGACTCCGGTTATTAGTTATTTTTGGTTGTAAACAGGATGTTTTACTCCATTCATGGTGCCAATAACCGGAACAGTTCCCTATACACAGTAGTTGTGAGGCATTTAAATAATAAATGGAATTAGAATTAAGTTACATAGACTCCCGTGAAAGCTTTGGAATGTCGGGGCCGTGGATTGGTAAGCTAAAGGTAGACGGACATGAACTAAGGTATGAATATCTGGATGGCAACTATGTGCGGACTAATGACGCAGAACTCTATGCTTTTAACTGTTTTCAGCCAGAAAGAGCAGAAAGCCGACTATTCGGATTATTCAAAATAGTCAACCAAACAAGGATGTTCAGGATTATAGTTTTCATTCCTACCATAGAAAAATGGTTCATCAGCAAGGATTATTGGTCTGGAATGTACCTTACACGGATGACAAAAGAGGAGGTCTTCTTTACAGAGGCTTTCCATGACGGTGACAGAGAAATGTTTCCAGAGAAATCAATCAACCTTGGAGATGAGAACTTTGAGGAGTTGAATGAAGAAGAAATAAGAAAAACGCCTCACAACATTGTGTTCTATGGTAAAAGCAACAAAAAGCGCATAATTTTTCCAAGAATCCCTTCCAATCCACCCACTTAACTCTGCAGGCACACGTAG
>NZ_JACOAF010000037.1:121375-124378 GCF_014269285.1 Rufibacter sediminis | reverse complement strand
AAACCTATATAAACGTTTAGTTCTCCTCTCCCATTTCAAATATAGGAAATTGCACTCTCGCAGATGGGCAAATATAAAGGTGTAAACGTCACCTCGGCCGTCGGTCTAGCACGTTTTTTACCCGAGTCTGGTTGTAATAATTTTACAGGCATTTAACAGCCTTCACATACCCCAAACATGATTCGCATATTTACCTTAGCAACAGCGCTATTATTGGTTCTTGTTTGCCAGACATCGGCACAAACGTCAGGTGCGTTGCGGCAAAAGATACAACAGATTATATCAACAAGGAATGCAACCGTTGGGGTTTCGATTTTCGGTAATAAAGGGAATGATACTTTATCTATACAAGGAGATAGGCACTTTCCCATGCAAAGTGTGTTTAAATTTCATATCGCCTTAGCAACCTTGTCGCAAGTAGACAAAGGTCGGTTGTCGCTTGACCAAAAAATAAAAATCGGGAAAAAAGACTTGTTGCCCGGTATTTATAGTCCCCTCCGGGATAAGTATCCGAATGGCGCAACGCTGCCAATGGAAGAAATAATAAGGTATACCGTTTCTCAAAGCGATAATGTAGGGTGCGATGCGCTGCTAAGGCTTCTTGGCGGACCTCAGGCAGTTGAGAAGTACTTAATAAGAAATGGCTTCAAAGACATTTCAATAAAGTTCAATGAAGAAGTAATGCAGAATAATTGGGACCTGCAATTTCAAAACTGGACAACCCCGAAAGCGGCCACCAATGTGTTAGAAGACTATTATCACAACAAGAAAAAGCTACTTTCCCCAAGTAGTTATGACTTTGTCTGGAAAGCGATGAGGGAAACCGAACCTGGCAAGAACAGATTGAAAGGGCAACTGCCTGAAGGCACCGTTGTTGCTCACAGACCAGGTTCGTCCGGCAAAAACAGAACAACAGGGATATCAGCAGCGGTTAACGATATTGGCATTGTCTTCTTGCCCAACGGGGAATATTTTTTCATCAGTGTTTTTGTAACCGATTCAAAAGAAGACTTAGACACAAACGAAAGAATCATTGCTGATATTTCTAAAGCAGCTTGGGACTATTTTAACACCCAAAGTAATTAAAATTACCACCAACGGATTTGTTTAAACGCGTCCCTGCGCTCAGGTATTTGAAATAATAAACATGTAATAACTTAAAAGATATACATCATGGCACTAATCAATCCTCATATCAACTTCAACGGAAATGCAGAAGAAGCATTCAACTTTTATAGATCTGTATTTGGCGGAGAGTTTGCAAAAGTGATGCGTTTCAAAGACTTGGCAAGTGCAGAATTTCCTGTAGCAGAACATGAAGAAAATAAGATAATGCATATTGCTTTGCCTATTGGTAAAAACATACTAATGGCGAATGATGTCCCAGAAAGTATGGGCCGCACAAACGAAAACGAAAACAGAAGTAAAATTTCAATCAGTGCTGAAAGCAAAGAAGAAGCCGATAAATTATTCAACGGCCTTTCAGCAGGTGGACAAATTGAAATGCCTCTTTCCGAAAGCCCTTGGGGTTCATATTTCGGAATGTTCAGAGACAAATATGGAATTGAATGGATGGTAGATTATGACCCAAACTATAAGGGGCAAATTTAGCTTAACCGAAAACAACGAACGCCTGATAGTGTGTTGATGAAATGGTGACTAGACGTTGAGCCTTCAACTTACAGTGGTTGATGGCCGAGTACATTACTTACACGAGAGCGTTTTTTGCGAGATGAACAAAGCAGCATTTAATCCGAATTTCATAAAACGAGCATAAGAATACTTTTAAAATGAGATTTGCCCATACCAACATTATCAGTACGAATTGGAAAGAATTGGTGGAGTTTTACGTGAAAACTTTTGAATGTGAAATTGTCCCACCCATTAGAAATCAATCTGGAGAATTCCTTGAAAAAGGAACAGGTTTGAAGAATGCCAAATTACAAGGAGCGCATCTGTTGCTTCCAGGCTATGGAAAACACGGACCTACCCTTGAAATATATCAATATGAGACAATTGAAAATCAAGAAAGCATTTCCCCCAATAAAAGAGGGTTTGGGCATATTGCTTTCGAAGTTGAAAGCGTGGAAAAGGTTCTTTCGGCTTTGCTGGAAAATGGCGGAGAAAAGTTAGGGGAAATCGTAAATAGAAAGATAGAAGGGGCCGGGGAAATCACCTTTGTTTACGCCAGAGACCCCGAGGGAAATATAATTGAGCTACAGAATTGGAAGTAAAGCCATGGACATAAAAGTCAAGGGGCTATTTAATAATTATTTAAAGATCCTGTTTTGTAAAGCCGAAAGGAAGCGAGACTAGCCGCCCTTGTTGGTGTTCTCACCAACAATCCAAGCACAGGAGCCGTCCCCCTTGCTGGAGAGAACACACAGCAAGGGTAAAAGCTAAGCGCTGTTTCTTTTCTAAACAGGTTCAAAGCCGATAACCGAAACAACAAAGGATACCACAAAAGAATAAAGGATGAAAGAAGCCAATAACTTACCAGTCTTAGACGAAGGTCCTTTCTATCACGGGACCAAGGCTGACTTGCAGGTCGGGGATTTGCTGACGGCCGGATTCAAATCGAACTACCATCCTGAGATCATCATGAACCACATTTACTTTACTGCTTTAGTGAATGGGGCAGGGCTTGCTGCTGAATTGGCCCCTGGTGACGGTGTTCCACGCGTATATGTGGTTGAACCGACCGGGAGTTTTGAAAATGACCCCAATGTGACCGATAAAAAATTTCCGGGCAATCCCACACGTTCGTATCGCAGCAAGGAACCTTTGAAAATAGTAGGGGAGGTGACGGATTGGGTAAGACTCACACCCACAGAACTCCAAAAGTGGCAAGAGAACCTGGCCAGATTGAGAGCAGATCCCAATGCAGAAATCATCAACTAGCAACTCAATCTATGACCTTACTGAAGCTTCGTTTGAAAATCAACGAACTGCTTGAAAGAGTAGAGAAAAGGCTAATAAGTAAATCAGTTTGCTCTCCGTATA
>NZ_JACOAF010000037.1:79351-121250 GCF_014269285.1 Rufibacter sediminis | reverse complement strand
GGAGTGCTTTGGGGCTGTTTTTGAAAAATCAGCCCCAAAGCACTCCCCTTTAAAATGCCTGATTTTGCGGTCATTTACCAAAAACGGCCGCAAAACGGACTTAGCGCCGGCCTTTGCCGCGAGTACCGGCCGTTCTTTTCGGTTTCTGGTCCGCCGATGGTCTGGGCGAGCTGGCTCTCGTTCTGGTAGATTTCGCGGAGGTTCCGCGGGGCGTTCTATCGGTTTTGTTGGAGGTGTGCTCCGCCTTGGTTTTCATGTTCTTGCCGCCCGAGGCCTTTGGCTTGCGCGTGGGTTTGCCAGACACACTGTTGTCGGCCGAGGCTCTGGCGCTTCTTTCCAAAGTGCCTTTGGGAACCCGGCGCGTCGCCCCGGAATCGGGAGCCGGACGGCGGGCATCTTTGGATTTCGGGTTTTCATAGGCAGAAGCATCGCGCTTCGGCTTGGCCACCCGGTGCACTTTCACGCCAAACTCCTCTATGATATCGTCCTCTTCCTCCGGCAAATCTTCCTCGGCATCGGCTTTCCGGGCGGCGCGGGCCGCTTCTTTGCCCCAGGAAGAGGCGTCTTCGGTTTTAGAGGATTCAGCCACCAGTTGGTTGATGGACTTGACCTCCTCCAGTGTCAGGTAGCGCCAGTGACCAGTCGGCAGATCATCCAGCTTCACGGTCATGATGCGCACGCGCTTCAGCCGCTCCACTTTGTAGCCCAGGGCCTCGCACATGCGTCTTACCTGGCGGTTGAGCCCTTGGGTGAGTACAATCCGGAACACCTTGTGGCCTTGCTGCTGCACAAAGCATTTCTTGGTGATGCCCTCAAACAGACGCACCCCATTGCTCATGCTCTTGATGAAATCCTCGGTGATGGGTTTGTCCACCATCACCACGTACTCCTTCTCGTGGTTGTTGTCGGCGCGCAGGATCTTGTTCACAATGTCGCCGTCGTTCGTCAGGAAGATGAGCCCTTCCGAGGCATTGTCCAGACGCCCGATGGGGAAGATGCGCTTGGGGTAGCCAATGAAATCAATGATGTTCTTCTTGTCCTTAGGATCTGTGGTGGTGGTGATGCCCGTGGGTTTGTTGAAGGCGATGTAAATGGCGCGGTCAGAGGGCTTTTTGGCTTTGATGGTCTCGCCGTCCACGGCTACCTTGTCGCCGGCCTTCACGGTGGCGCCTTTTTTGGCGTCGCGGCCGTTGATGGTCACGCGGCCTTCCTCTATGTATTGATCGGCCTCGCGGCGCGAGCAGAAGCCCGAGTCGCTGATGTATTTGTTAAGCCGAAGTCTGTTATCTGTTGACATGTTGCTGCTGATTCTGAATACTATACGTGTACGGAAAAAATGTACGCCCGCTTATCTGCCCCTGATTTTCTTAAAAACCAGATCAGGCGAAGGTGTGCACATAAAGGTCTTCCACTTTCTTGCGGGCCCAGGGGGTTTTGCGCAGAAACGTGAGGCTGGACTTGATGCTGGGGTTGTGCGTGAAGCTGTTGATTCTGATGCGGTCCCCTAACTCTTCCCACCCGTAGTGGTCCACCAGCAGCACCAGGATCATCTCCAGGGTTTTGCCGTGCAACGGATTGTTTTTCTGTTCTTCCATATTTCCAGCGCAAAGGTAGTCTTTCTGAATGAGTTTTACGCGGATGCTCCTTTGGAGGTGCCGCCATCCACTCTCCGCCACCTACCCGGGGCGGGCCAGACCCGTTTAAGGGCCATTTTTAGGAAAGTAGCCACAAAACAGCCCCCGTGCCTAAAAGCTCAGAGAGACTGTCATCCAATAAAGAAAATTTAGTATCTTAAAGGCTATCTAGCGAACGAGTCATCCCCAAAGCCCGAAACCCGCACTGCCATGGACACCCTCTCTATCCCCCAAGCCGTTTCCTCTTCCCAAGCAAGCACAGAAGAGTTCCTTCAGACGTATGCCAATCATCCGGTGTATTTTCCGCCGCGTGGCCCCAAACTGCACGCCAAGAACTGGCAGGCCGAGGCCGCGCTCCGCATGTTCCTGAACAATCTCAGCTCCGAAGTAGCCGAGGACCCCGAGCGGCTGGTGGTGTACGGCGGCATCGGGCAGGCGGCCCGCACCCCGCAGGATGCCCGCAAAATTGTGGAGTTGCTCCTGACCCTGGAGGAAGACGAGAGTTTGCTGATCCAGTCAGGTAAGCCGGTGGGCAAAATCAGAAGCCACGCAGAAGCGCCGCGCGTGCTCATCGCCAACAGCAACCTGGTTCCCAAATGGGCCACCTGGGAGCATTTCAACCAGCTGCGCGAACGAGGCCTCATGATGTACGGCCAGATGACGGCTGGTTCCTGGATCTACATCGGCACCCAAGGCATACTGCAGGGCACTTATGAAACCTTCGCGGCCTGCGGCCGAAGCCATTTCGGGGGCGATCTGCAGCACAAGCTGGTGGTGAGCGGCGGCCTGGGCGGTATGGGTGGGGCGCAGCCCTTGGCGGCCACCATGGCCGGGGCCACGTTCCTGGGCGTGGACATCGACCCCGAGCGCATCAAAAAACGCCTGGAGACCCGTTACATTGACAAAATGACCTTTGATTACCGCGAGGCCGTTCGTCTGGCCCTGGCCGCCCGCGACAAAGGCGAAGCCGTTTCCATTGGCCTGGTAGGTGACATTGGGGATGTGCTGGAGAAGCTCCTCCAGGACGGCATCACGCCAGACATCCTCACCGATCAGACCTCGGCCCATGATCCGCTCAACGGCTACGTGCCCAACGGCATGTGTCTGCCCGAAGCTCTGGCGCTCCGGAAAGCAGATCCGGATACGTACCGGCAGCGTTCCCTCAAGAGCATGGCCCGGCACGTAGGCTTTATGCTGGAACTGAAAGGCCGCGGCAGCTGCACCTTTGACTATGGCAATAACCTGCGCGAGTTCGCCCAGCAGGGCGGAGAACCCAACGCTTTCCAGATTCCGGGTTTTGTGCCGGAGTTCATCCGGCCGCTCTTCTGCGAAGGCAAAGGTCCGTTCCGCTGGGTAGCGCTGTCCGGCGACCCTGAAGACATCCGGGTGACCGATGAAGCTTTGAAAGAACTGTTCCCGGAGAACACGCACATGATCCAGTGGCTGCAACAGGCTGAGCTGAAAGTGGCGTTCCAGGGGCTGCCGAGCCGCATCTGTTGGCTGGGCATGGGCGAACGCGAAAAAGCGGGGCTCCTGTTCAACCGGCTGGTGCGCGAAGGCAAAGTGAAAGGCCCCATCATCATCGGGCGCGATCACCTGGACTGCGGCTCCGTGGCCTCTCCGTACCGCGAAACCGAGGGCATGAAAGACGGCTCCGATGCCGTGTCTGACTGGCCCCTGCTCAACCTGATGGCCAACGCCAGCGGCGGCGCCACCTGGATTTCCTTCCACCACGGCGGCGGCGTGGGCATGGGCTACTCCCAGCACGCCGGCATGGTGGTCCTCGCTGACGGCACTGATCGGGCTGACCGGTGCCTGCGCCGCGTGCTGTACAATGACCCCGCCCTGGGCATCTTCCGCCACGCCGATGCTGGTTACGAAACCGCCCAGGAGAATGCGGACCATTTTGGGTTGAACGTTTAGGGAGGTCATCCACAAATCAGGAATCATTGATATTGAGGAATGTAGGGGCAATCCCTTGTGGTTGCCCTTTCGGTGATCACAGCAAAGGGCAACCACAAGGGATTGCCCCTACATTCTCCTATGCCAAAAAAACGCTTATTTCTATCAGGCACCGTTTTCGGGTTGTTTTCAGAAAAATGCCTTTAAAACGGCTTGGCAAGGCAACCGTGCTTATCTTGCCGCTGGCACACCTTTCCGCTTAAACCTGATCTCCATGCCAGAAGAACCAGTACACTACACTCTCATAGGACCATTCAGCCAGATGGTGACCATGGCTAGTTTACCAATTGCCGGTCCAATTACTGATGATCAATTAGAGGTGCTGGAACAGGCAGGTGTGCTGCTGGAGGGAGAGAAAATTGTGGAGGTGGGTTCGTATGCGCAGCTGTTGCCGCAAGCCGAGGCGAAGCAGTACCAACTAGACAGAATAGAGCAGCCGCTGGTGCTGTTGCCCGGCTTCATAGATGCCCACACGCACCTGTGCTTCGCCGGGTCCCGGGCTAGAGATTACGCCCAACGCGTGGCCGGTAAAAGTTACCTGGAGATTGCCCGCAATGGCGGCGGCATTCTGGACACCGTTTCTAAAACCAGGGCAGCTACCAAAGAGGAACTGCTGTTCAGCCTGCGCCAACGCGCCGACCGGCATCTGGCGGAGGGAGTAACCACCTGCGAGGTGAAAAGCGGGTACGGCCTCACGGTAGCTGATGAAATCAAGATGCTAGAGGTCATTCAACGGGCAGACCAAACCCATGCGCTGGATTTAGTGCCCACCTGCCTGGCCGCCCATCTGTGCCCACCCGAGTTTGCTGATTCCAAAACCTATTTACAGCACGTTTTACAGGAACTGCTGCCCCAAGTAAAAGAGCGCGGATTAGCGCAACGGGTAGACATCTTCATTGAGGAAACCGCTTTCTCAGAAGCCGAGGCGATGGACTATCTCCTGGTGGCAAAAAATATGGGCTTTGACCTCACCGTTCACGCCGACCAGTTCTCCACGGGAGGCAGCCGGGTGGCGGCCCAGGTAAACGCCCTTTCCGCGGATCACCTGGAAGCCAGTGGCCTCGCGGAGATTGCTTTGCTGAAAGCCGCCCAGGTGGTGGCCACCGTTCTGCCGGGTGCCTCGTTGGGGCTGGGCATGCCGTACGCGCCCGCCCGCACTATGCTGGACGGCGGTTTGTGCGTAGCGATTGCGAGTGACTGGAACCCCGGCTCCGCGCCCCTGGGCGATTTGCTGTTGCAGGCAGCGCTGTTAGGGGCTGCGGAGAAACTCACGCTGGCGGAGACCTTTGCCGGAATCACCTACCGGGCGGCGCAGGCCCTGAATCTAAAGGACCGGGGCCGACTGGAGCCTGGCCTGTTAGGAGACATGATCGCTTTCCCCACCGATCATTTCCAGGAGATTCTGTACCAACAGGGCAAACTGAAACCCCGGCTTGTCTGGAAAAAGGGAAAGTTGATTTAAGAAAATAACAGCATCGGTTTACGGGCCCTTTTCAGAAAACAGGCGATAAACTACCGGGCAGATTGCTCCCGGGCCGCCAGCAGGCGCACAATGCGGGTGTCTTCATCGTCCCAATTGATGTTCTTGATGTTTTCAATTAACTGCACTGATAAGCCGTCATACTGGCCATAAGGGTTGTAGACTTCCATCAGGAATTCGGTTTCCGTGATTTCCTTGATAAAGCCGTACAGGCCCAGGTCCTGGTAAAAATTGAGGTAGATGAGGTTGCCTTCTTTCTGGGCCTGGTGCAAGATCTCTTCCATGCTGCAGTTGCCAATGTGGAAGATGGCCGGAACGGTGGTGTCGGCGTACAGTTTTCTGAGGTTCGTCTCCTTTACCTCCAGCCGGCGCAGGAAAACATCGTCAAAGTCCACGCCAAAGAGGTCAGAGGTTCTGATAATCAAGATTCCGTTGGGCAAACCTTGTTGCGAGATGGACCGCAGGCTCACGGTGTCTTCGTTGTGGTCCAGCAAATAGCCGAAGTGAAGTTTAGTGCCATCGGCGGCATTGACTCTCAGGGTAACGGGTTTTTCTTCTTCTTTCGATTTCTGGAGTAAGGAATAAATTAAGGACATCTAAACGGGTGTAGGTTTATTTTTTATTGGATAGTCTCTATTATTGGTGTAAAATAAGGAATAATTCAGAATCCTCTCTCCAAATTAACGGCGACACCTATGTACAAACCTTCGGATAAAACGACCTGGAACGGCCGGATGGACTTGCAGGATGGCGTGCTGGGGCTGCGCTGGCACCAGATCATCCACTTGCTGGACTTGTCCCGGGACGTGCCCGATGGCGAAGGGAATGTGGTGTTTCTGGGGTTCAGCTGCGATGAAGGTGTCCGGAGAAACCAGGGTCGGGTAGGAGCGGCGGCCGGTCCGGCGGCCATCAGAAAAGCCATGTCAGTGTTTGCCGATCACCTGCCCGAGGACATGCAGCTGTATGGGGGAGGCGACGTGATCTGCGCGAACCAGCGCTTAGAGGAGGCGCAGGTGCAGCTGGGCAAGAAAGTGGAGATGCTGCTCCGGAAAGGCTTCAAGCCCCTGGTGCTGGGCGGCGGCCACGAAACCGCTTACGGGCATTTTTTGGGTATTCAGCCGCACCTCCGGGAAGGCGAGCAACTGGGCATCATCAACTTCGATGCGCATTTTGATCTCCGGAGCTATCACCAGCAACCCAGCTCGGGCAGCCCTTTCCTGCAGATGGCGCATGACCTGGAAGCCACCGGCAAAGAGTTCCATTACCTCTGCCTGGGCATTCAGGAGTACGGCAACACCCGCAAGCTTTTCCAGACCGCCGCTGATCTGGGCGTGGATTTTATCACTGCCCAAACGCTGCAGCTGGAGAAAAAAACCGCCCACCTCAAAAAGATAAAAAGCTTTCTGGAGAAGATAGACCGCGTGTACCTCAGCATTGACCTGGATGTTTTCGCGGCCGCGTTTGCTCCCGGCGTGAGCGCCCCCACTGCCTTGGGCCTGACGCCCCAGGACGTTTTGCCATTGCTGCAGGAAATCATGCGCAGCGGGAAAGTGCTCTCCCTGGACATCGTGGAGCTGAACCCCGCTTTCGATCTGGACCAGCGCACCGCCAAGCTGGCCGCCAGCCTAATTTACCACTTGATAAAGGAGTGGCGGTAAAATGGTAACTTTCTTAGTAGCTATCTAGTGGTGCTGTTTTCAGGTTGTTTTCTGAAAAAGAGGCCGAAAACATCCTTGTCTACCTCCTGCGTATCTGCACCTGTATTTGCTTCAGCACCTCTGTCCCCATCGTCAAATGGGTTGGCATCAATCCCCTTTTTGAATAGCCAAAAGTAAGATTGTTTCACTCGTTGTTCAGCTGCCCAGCCGCCCTTGTTGGTGTTCTCACCAACAAGTCAGACGCCGGTGCGCTTACCTTAGCTGCTAAAAACAGGCAGTAAAGGAAAGTCCCTCTTTTTCTCCTTTCCTGAACGAGTTTTAAGGAAATCGAGCTCGCGTACTCTCATCAAGCTATCTCACTTTCCTCCGCTAGCTGACGCAAGCATCCGCCTAAGTTTATTTACAGTTTTGAAGGTGATTTGGCAATAATAGGCTTAAAACGGCAGCACTGGCGGAAGCTTGTGCCCAACCGTGCCAGACCTGCAGAAGCAGTTGTAGCATCTGAAACAGAAGCTACAACTGCTCAAAGTCAGAAACGAAGTTGACGATCAACCCAATCGCTGTTTTCCGCCCGTTTTCATGAAAACGCCTCTGCCGTTTTAATAACTAGCGAACTTACGCCGAGTTCCGCTCAGCGTTGATGATCCCGAAGGAGCACCGCATCACCAGTTTCTCAAACGTGCTCTTGTCTGGCGTGCTGGCGATCTGCTCTTCCATTTCCCTGATTCTGGTGAGGGCGAATTGCTGGATGGTGAGCAGCGGCAGCTCAATGCGTTGGCGCATCTGGATGGAGTGCAGGTTCACGGGTTTGTCGGCCATGAGGTGCTGGTTGCCGGTGAGCCGCAGCACGTACTGTTTGGTGCGCTCAAACTCCTCGTGGATCATCTTCCAGAGCGGGCCGTAGCTGGGGTGCGAGGCCAGAAACGCGGTGAGCGGGAAGAAACACTTGGTCATGGCCATCTCGCAGTTGCCCAGCAAGGTCCGGAAGAACAGGGAGCGGCGGTACAGTTGCACAATAGCGTCCCACTGCCCCTCGGCCTCCAGTTTCTCCAGCGCGCTGCCCACACCGTAATAGCCCGGCAGGTTTTGCTTCAACTGGCTCCAAGAGCCCACGTACGGCACCGCCCGCAGGTCATTCAGGTTCAGTTTGCCGGGTTTCCGCTTGGACGGCCGGCTCCCGATGTTGGCCTCGGCATAATACCGGAGCGGGCTGGCGTAGTTGAGGTACTCCAGAAAATCGGGGTTGTTTTTGAGGGTGTTATAGGCCTGGTAACTCACCTCGGCGAGGCGCTGCATCACTTCTTCCTCCTCTGGGGAGAGCGTGGTTTCCTGCTCGGTAAACAAAGCGCTCCGGATGCCCGCGTGCATGAGTTGCTCCACGTTGTACTGCGCCGAGTCAATAGTCCCGAAATTGGAGCTGATGGTCTGGCCCTGGATGGTAAGCTGGATTTCCTTGCTCGCGATTCTAGGGCCCATGGAGGCGTAAAACTGGTGCGTTCTGCCACCCCCCCGCGCGGGCGGACCACCCCGGCCGTCAAAGAAGACGACTTGCAGATCGTGTTCCTGCGCCAGGCGGGTGAGGTCTTCCTTGGCTTTGTAGATGCTCCAGTTAGACATAAGGTACCCGCCGTCTTTGGTGCCGTCTGAGAAGCCTAGCATAATGGTCTGGATGTCTCCGCGGCGGCGCAGGTGCTGCCGGTACACGTCTGAAGTGTACAGGGCCTGCATCACGTCATGGGCGTTTTTAAGGTCATCAATGGTTTCAAACAGCGGCACAATGTCCACGGATAACTCCTGGGGTTGCCAGCCGCTGAGCAGAAACAGGCCGTACACTTCCATGATGTCCAGGGCGCTGGTGCTGTGGCTGATGATGTAGCGGTGGCTGCCTTCCTCGCCGTTGATTTCCTGGATGGTTTGGATGGCCTGCATAGATTCCAGCGTATCGCGGTGCAGCTCGTTTTCCAGCGTGGCCGGGTCTACCGTGGCGTTGGCGTTCAGCAGAGCGGCAATCTTCTCTTCGGCCGAGAGTTCAGCGTAGTTGGTGGGCAACGCCTGGCCGCTGGCGGCGATGGTTTCCAGCACCTCGGTGTGCGCCGAGCTGTCCTGCCGCACATCCAGTGACGCGAAGTACAAGCCAAACAACTCCACCTTGCTGATCAGGTTTTCGGCCAGGTTCAGGAAAAGGGCGTTATGTTCCCGGATGAGCGTCTGTTTGATGCGGTGCAGCGGCGCCAGAATGTCTTCTTTGGTGATATCGGCTTTGTAGCCGGGCAGGAAGAGGTTGTTGTACAGTTTCTCTTCCAGGGCCACCAGCTCATTCAGCACGCCTTTGAAGGTAAGCCGCCGCTTGAGTTGGCGCACGTCGCGGTAATACGATTTGATGATGCCGCCGCGCAGCGCCTCGGCCACTTTGAGGGTGATGGCCGCCGTCACGAACGGATTTCCGTCGCGGTCGCCGCCGGGCCAGAAACCTAACCGGATAACCGGGTTCTGCTCTGAAACCGCCTCCGGGAACTGCCCTTTCAGGTGCGACATGATCTGGCCTGCCGCCTGGTAAAAGATATTCTCCAGGTACCAGATCAAGCTCACGGCCTCATCATACGGCGAGGGTTTCTCGTTTTTGAAGAAAGGCGTTTTGCCCAGCTGGCGCAGGTAACTGTTCACCTGCGCGGTGTTGTCGCTCACCAGCGCCTTAGACAAGTCGTTGATGATGCCCAGTACCTCGCTGGGATAGAACTGGGTGGGGTGGGCGGTGAGCACCAGCCGTACCGAGAAATCCTTCAGCTTTTCTTTCAACTGCTCCTGCGTCTGGGATTGCTCCACCTCGGCCTGCAAGTGTTTCAGGGTGCCGGCTCCGGCCATGTCGTGCGTCTCCCGGAAAGAAGCGTCTTCCAGGGCATCAAACAAAACCACCTGCCGCTCGGCGTACTGCACAAACCGGAACAGCAAATCCAGCTGCTCCTGCCGAGTGCGGTACGGTGTGTACTGGCTGAAAAACGTCCCGATGATATCGTTGGGGCTCTGTTCCTTCGCGAAGCCTTCCTCGCAATGCAGCAGAAAAATAGACAACAACACGCCTGTTTTCTCCACCCGGTGGAAGGGAAGCGAGGTGAACAGACTGTTATAGAGCTGAAACTTGAGCCCTACGTGTTTGTCATACGTTTGCAGGGCACTGTTGGTAGAACCATCCATAAGGCAAAGGGTTGGGGTTGATGCGCTTGGCAAGTAAGAAAGCGGATCGCGAGTTTACAAGCAAATTTTCTTTCTTTAAGCAAATAGCGTAGGTTATTAGAAAAAGTTATCGAAAACTCAGCTGCTGTTATGAAAGCAGTAGCGTTTCTGATGATTGATTTGCAAGAATGTTAAAGAGATTGAGGTGCTATTTTAAGGCCGATTTCAAAAAAACAGGTTCTAAACAGTACTTCGTCTATGGCATTTTCAAGTACTTCCATTAGTGCCTCCTGCAGTCATTTCTGCGGAGGACGGTTGAACATTGGGGCTGCCCATCCTGCTTCAAGCGGCGTGAACTTGCGGTATCTGTTTTAGAGGCAGTTTGCTGAAAACCGGCTCAAAACGGCTGGTAAAGCAAGGGCCTTTAAGCTGAAACTTAAAGGCCCTTGTTGTGCAATACAGAACGAAGTTAGGTTAGCTTACAACCGAGACCGTGGCTTACAAGACTACTGGTTTCATCTTAGGCACCAACGACTTCATCACGCTCCAGGCAACCAGATAGGCCAGCGCGCAGAACGCGAACATGATGGTGTAACCGGTTTCTATGTGGCCAAGTTTATCATAATGGTCAAACAGGTAGCCGCCTACCTTGGTTACGACCACGCCGCCGATACCACCCGCCATGCCCCCAATACCCGTCACCGAAGCAACTGATTTCTTCGGGAACATGTCAGAAACGGTGGTGAAGATGTTCGCACTCCAGGCCTGGTGCGCCGAGGCACCCACCCCGATCAAAATCACCGGGAACCAGAAGCTGACATCGCCCAGCGGCTGGGCCGCCAAGACCACCAGCGGGAAAAGCGCGATCACGAGCATCGCCCGCATGCGGCCTTCATACGGGTTATAGCCCTTGTTGATGAAGTACATCGGGAACCAGCCCCCAAAGATACTCCCCACCATGGTCATGCTGTACAGCACGCTCAAGGGCAACATCACCTCGGTGCCGGTGAGGCCGTACTGCGCTTTGAGGTAGGCGGGCAGCCAGAACAGGAAAAACCACCACACGCCATCGGTGATGAATTTCCCGAAGGCAAAGGCCCAGGTCTGTTTGAAGTTGAGCAGCTTGAACCAGGATACTTTCTCGGCCGAGGCTGGGGAGTCTGGCTCCAGCACGGCCTCGCTGTCGCTGCTGATGTACGCGCGCTCCGGGGCCAACATTCTTTTCTGCCGATCTGGGGTGTCATAGAAGATAAACCAGAAGATGAGCCACAGGAAACCTACGGCCCCGATGATGAAGAACGTGTACTCCCAGCCCAGGTGCGAGGCAATCCAGGGAACGGTCAGCGGGGCCAGAATAGCCCCTACGTTAGAACCGGAATTGAAAATGCCCGTGGCCAAAGAGCGCTCTTTCTTCGGGAAGTACTCGGCGGTGGCCTTGATGGCGGCCGGGAAGTTCCCCGATTCCCCGAAGCCCAGAAACGCCCGGGCTACCATGAACCCGAGGACGGAAACCGAGAGGGTGCCAAAGCCCAGGGTGGTGAACACCGGACTCACCGCGCGGCCAATCGGCTCGGCGTAGGCGTGCAGAATGGCCGCCAGCGACCAGATGATCAACGCCCAGGCGTAGCCTTTCTTGGTGCCCAGTTTGTCAATGATCCGCCCCGCGAAGAGCATGGAGATGGCGTAGGTGAACTGGAAGACCGCCGCAATGTTGGCGTAATCCGTATTAGACCACCCGAATTTCTCTGCCAGCAGCGGTTGTAGCAAGCTAAGAACCTGCCGGTCCAGGTAATTGACCGTGGTGGCGAAGAACAGCAGGCCACAGATGGTCCATCTATATCCGCCAATCTTTTCCTGAACAAGGGCCGTTTGTGTGGTAGGTTGCATAAGGAATCTGTTTGTTAGTTTGTGTGAGGGATGGCTAAGACCGGGCAGTCTTCACCAGGTGCAAGGCTTGCTGGGTAAGGTCATGTAGCTGGTCATACTGCTGACCCGCCAGTATGTCTTTGCTGATGAGCTTGCTGCCCATGCCCACCGCGCAAACGCCCGCCTTAAACCAGGTTCTAATGTTTTCCGCCTCCATTTCCACGCCCCCGGTGGGGATGAACAACTGACCCGGGAACAGTTCTTTGATGGAAGACAGGAACGCCGGACCCAGAATATTGGCCGGGAAGAGTTTGATCAACGCCGCCTGGGCCTGCTGGGCCACGTGGATCTCCGTGGGCGAGAAGCACCCGGGAATCCAGAGCAAACCGGCCTCGTGCACCAGGTTGCCTACCTGCGGGTCCACAATGGGCGCCACCACGTAATCTGCACCGGCTTTGAGGAAGTCGTTGGCTTGCTGCACGGTTTTAATGGTGCCAATACCCAGGTGCAGATCCTGGTACGTTTTCAGCTCGTTTTTCAGAAACGTGAAGTTTTCCAGCGCGGAGGCTCCGCGGTTGGTGTACTCCAGCGTTCGCACGCCGGCGTTGTACAGCGTCTTGATGATCTCCAGGCTTACTTCTGGGTTCTCGTAAAAGAACAAAGGCAGCAATCCCTGGTCTACTATCGCCCGGAGGGCAGTTTCTTTAGTGGGCATATTTTTTGATAGTTTCGTGGATCTCCGCTACCGTGGTGGTGGTGGCGTCGCTCTCAATGAATAGTTTTTTGAAGGCCGCCGCCGTGGCGAACTCCAGGGTTGTTTTGGGGCTGTTTTGGTGAAAGAAGCCGTAAATCAGACCGGCCATGAAACAGTCGCCGCTGCCTACTTTATCCAGGATATGGACTACCACGTACTCCTGCGAAACGTGCAGTTCGCCCTGGGTGTACAGGGTGGTGAAGTAGCGGATGCCGTTGGCGCCATGATCAAAACGGAAGGTGTTGGCCACTATTTTACACTTCGGGAATTCTTTCAGGATGGCTTCCGAGGTGAGCGTGGCGTGCTGCAGCAGTTTCTCTTTCTCCACCTCGGCGACCAGCTCATCCTGCAGCGGCATGCCCAGCATTTTGTTGGCGGCCCACACGTTGCCCATGATCAAATCACAGGCTGCTGCCAACGTTGGCATGACCTGCACAGGTTCTTTGCCGTACTGCCAGAGTTTGGCGCGGTAGTTCAGGTCCAGCGAAACGAAGATGTTGCGGGCGGCGGCTTCCTGCAGGGCCTCGGCGCAGACATCGGCTACGTTCTGGTTGAGGGCGGGGCAGATGGCGCTGAAATGAAACCAGCTCACGCCTGCAAAAACCGAATCCCAGTCAATGGTGCCGGGGGTGAGGTCAGCATAGGCCGAGCCAGCCCGGTCATAGATCACGCCGGCGTTTTTGAGGTCTTTTCCCTTGGGCAGGTAGTAAAGGCCAATGCGGTCACCTTGCATGACAATGGGAGTGGTGTCAATCTGGCGGTCCTGTAGGTAGCCCAGCAATTGCTCAGAGATGAAGTTCTCCGGCAAAGCGGTGAGGTACGCCGAGGGCACTCCCCATAAGGCCAGCGCCGTGGCCACGTTCAGCTCCGCGCCACCCACGTAGAAGGGCAAGCGGTTCTCGGCCAGCCATTGGCCTTCGCCATCGGGGCAGATCCTGAGCAGCAGCTCCCCAAACGATAAAACTTTTCCTGTGACCATTCTTTAAAAATTGAAGTAGTTCTTTGCGTTGTGGTAGCAGATGTTCTCCACCATCTGGCCCAGCCATTTCATCTCGGAGGCCGGTAACTCGCCGTTCTCCACGTCATTGCCCAGCATGTTGCACAGAATTCTTCTGAAGTACTCGTGGCGAGGGTAGGAGATGAAGCTGCGCGAATCGGTGAGCATGCCCACGAAACGGCTCAGCAAACCCATGTTGGACAAGGCGTTCATCTGGCGCTCCATGCCGTCTTTCTGGTCCAGAAACCACCAGGCGGAGCCGTACTGGATTTTACCCGGTGTGCTGCCGTCGTTGAAGTTCCCGATCATGGTGGCGTACAGCTCATTCTGGCTCGGATTGAGGTTGTACAGGATGGTCTTGGCCAACTGGTCTGAGTTGTCCAGCCGGTCCAGAAAACGCGACAGCGGACGGGCCACGTCAAAATCCCCGATGGAGTCAAAACCGGTGTCGGCACCCAGTTCGCGCATCATGCGGGTGTTGTTGTTGCGCAGCGCGCCCAGGTGAAACTGCTGCGTCCAGCCTTTGGCGTGGTCCATGAGGGCCAGCTCCACCAGCATCGCGGATTTAAATTGGAGCACCTCGGCTTGGGTCAAGGGCTGTTTCTGGAGCGCTTTGGCAAAAATATGGGTAATCTCCTGATCGGTGTATTCTTGGGTGTAGATGGTTTCCAAACCGTGGTCCGACAGGCGTCCGCCCTGGGCGTGGAAGAAATCATGGCGCTGCTGCAAGGCTTCCAGCAGGTTCTGGTAACTGTTGATGGAAACGCCCGAGGCGGCTTCCAGTTTCTGCAGATACGTCAAATAACCCGCATCTTCAATGGTCATGGCTTTGTCCGGCCGGAACGTAGGCAATACCTTGATCCCGAAATCATCGGCCGCTATTTTCTGGTGGTGCTCCAGGCTGTCAATGGGATCGTCGGTAGTGCAGATGGTGACCACATTCATCTTTTTGAGTATGCCGCGCACGCTGAACTCCGGGGTTTGCAGCAGGGCGGTGGCTTCGTCATAAATGGAACGGGCGCTGTCGGGGTTCAGGATTTTCTCAATCCCGAAGGGCCGCTTCAGCTCCATGTGTGTCCAATGGTACAAGGGGTTCCGCATGGTGTAGGGCACGGTCTGGGCCCACTTCTCAAACTTCTCGTAGTCATCGGCGGAGCCGGTGCAGAATTGTTCCGGAATGCCATTGGTCCGCATGGCGCGCCATTTGTAGTGATCGCCTTCCAGCCAGATTTGGGTGAGGGTATTGAATTGACGGTCGTTGGCGATGTCCTCCGGGTTCAGGTGGCAGTGGTAGTCGATGATGGGCATGTGTTTCGCATGCTCATGGTACAACGTCTGCGCCGTCTTGGTCTGGAGGAGGAAGTTGTCGTCTATAAAGGACATGTACTAGGGGTATTTTGAGGTAAATAAGCCGAAAAGACCAAGAAATCGGGCGGAGCCCTCTTTGCGTTTTCAGTAGATTTTGCTGAAAATAAGGGAAAAACGGGCAGCTTTGGGCATGCGGCTGCCGGTTTTTATCTAAAAGAGCGGGAATTTACCCGTTTTGGACAACTTTTGCCGCCTCTTGTTTTTGGAGCTGGTGCAACTCACTAGTAACGGCGGCCGCCAGACCGGGTACCTGGGTGAGGTTGGTGCCCCAGAACTCCTGGTTGGCCAGCACGGCCTGAACTGTCTCCTCCGGGGAGCTTTTCTGCCACGCCGCGGCGAAGGAATCCAGTACCTCCGGAGTGTCGTTCAAGGGAATTGGCTCACCGTTGTACTCGCCTTTGTAGAACAGGAGCAAGGCTGCCAGCGAATGCAGCAACCGCTGCGGCAACTGGCCGGTGCGCTTCTGGAATTCAAGGACCGAGGGCAGCACCCGCACTTTGTACTTGGACACCGAGTTTAGAGCGATGGACAACAGCTCATGGCGGATGAACGGGTTCTGAAAACGCTCCATCACGTCATTGGCGAACTGGTTCAGCTCCTCGGCGGAAAGGTCCAGCGTGGGGATGATTTCCTCAAAGATGGCTTCCCTGATGAATTGACCGGCTTTTTCGTCTTCCACGGCTTCGCGCACGGTGCGCAAGCCTTGCAGGTAAGCTACGGGCACCAGGGTAGTGTGAGCACCGTTCAAGATCCGCACCTTGCGGGTTCTATACGGCGTCAGGTCCTCCACGAATTTCACCTGCAAACCGGCTTTCTCCGTGGGGAAGGCCTTCGCCACCGAGGCTGGGGCCTCAATCACCCACAGATGGAAAGGCTCCGCTTTCACCACCAGGTTGTCTTCAAAGCCCAGGCTCTGCTGAATTTCCTGGATGGTGTCTTTGGGAAAGCCCGGCACAATGCGGTCTACCAGGGTATTGCAGAAAATGGTGTCGTTCTGAATCCAACCCACGAAATCGGCTGGCAGATGCCAGTGCTCGGCGAACTGGAGCACGGTGTCGCGCAGGTTTTCGCCGTTTTTCTCAATCAGTTCGCAGGGAATGATGGTAAGGGCTTTGTCGCTGGCCCCGGCAAAATGTGTGAACCGGCGGTACAGCAAGGCGGTGAGTTTGCCCGGGAACGAGTTAGGCGTGGTCTCAAAACCGGTATCGGCGGGGTCAAAGGCAATGCCTGCCTCCGTTGTGTTGGAGATCACAAATTCCAGATCGGGGTTCTCGCCCAACTGCAGGTACTGTTCGTAGTCACGGTAGGGGCTCAGCGCATGGTTGACACAGGTGATCAATCGGTTTTCCTGCACGGTCTGGCCTTCCTGAATCCCCTCCAGCACCAGGTGGTACAAGCCGTCCTGCTGGTTGAGTAACTGGTAAATGCCTTTGTCCAGAGGCTGGATAATTTCCACCGCCCCGTTGAAGTCGGTTTTCTCGTTCAGGAGGTCGATGATCCAATCCACGAAGCCCCGCAGGAAATTCCCCTCACCAAACTGAATGACTTTGGTGGGTCTGGTGTGGGTGATCTGGGCGGTGGTTCTGTTCAGTTGCTGCATACGCTTTCTTTTTTAGTGGGGAGTACAAGTTGTTCCCCCGTGGTTACTGCTGGTGGCGGGAAGCAATTGAACTTCCCGGGTATGTTTGGATTAGCACCGATGCCCCTACTGGGTGCGGTACGTTTTAAGGGTGTTTCCTGAAAAACGGGCCTGAAACGCCTTTCACCTGAACTGGCAGTGGCAAGGCGCGGCACCCGTTTCCGTTTAGCTCTTTGGGGCGTCAGCCTTCAGGGAAGATCCCCGGATGATTAGCTCAGGTTTCAGCACGGTTTTCTGCGGTACCAGTTTCTGGTCTGGCCCGGTCTTGAAGTGCTCGAAGAACAGCTCGGCGGTGATGCGGCCCATGGTCAAGCTGAACTGGTCTACCGTGGTGAGAGCCGGGTCTGAGAAGGAGGTAAACGGCTCGTTACCGAAACCCGCCAGCGCGATTTGCTGGGGTACTTTGATGCCTTTTTCCTTCAGTACCTGCAAAGCGCCCATCGCGCCGTAATCTGAGGCGGAGAAAACCGCGTCTGGCTGCACTTCCAGCTGGAGCAGTTCCTCCATGCTGGAGCGGCCGTCTTCCAGTTGCAGGTTGCTCTTGATCACCAACTCCTCGTAGAAAGGCACCTCGTAATCGCGCAGCGCATCCATGTAGCCGCGCAGACGCTCTTTGAAGATGCTTACCTTTTTGGGGCTGGTGAAGTGCGCAATGCGGCGGCAGCCCTGTTGAATGAGGTGCTCCACCACTTTGTAGGCCCCCAGATAGTCGTCAATCATCACCTGGCTTACTTCCAGGGCATCGGTGGTGCGGTCAAACAGCACCAGCGGGATGCCTTTTTCCTGGGTCCGCTTGAAGTGGTCGAAGTTCTCGGTGTTCTTGCCTATGGAGGCGATGATGCCGTCTACCCGGGCACTCAGCAGGGCGTCAATGGTCTGCACCTCTTTCTCGTAATTGTCATACGACTGCGAGATGATGACCTTGTAGTTCAGTTTGTTCGCGATTTCCTCAATCCCGCGCACCACCGAGGCGAAAAAGGCCCGGTCGGCGGTGGGCACGATGATCCCGATGATATAACTCTTGCCGTTCCGCAGGGCGGCCGCAATGTTGTTGGGCTGGTAGTTCAGCTGTTTGGCGGCCTTCAGTACCGCTTTCTTGGTGACCTCACTGATCCGGGGGTTGTCATTCAACGCCCGTGACACGGTAGAAGCCGTGATATTAAGTTTCTCTGCAATGTGGTGAATGGTCACCTTTGGTTTGCTTCCCATTTTATCTCTTCCCATCTGAATAGGTCAAATTCTGCAACACTTTTCCTGCTCTCCCGCCAAGCGCGTTACCGCTCGTTCCCTGGTTTGCCGATGGTAGCCAATATACCACCATCTACATATAAAATCTGCCCGTTCACAAAATCGCTGGCTTTGCTGGCCAGGAAAATGGTGGCACCCGCCAGATCCGCCGGATCGCCCCAACGCCCCGCCGGGGTACGGTGGAGGATGAACTCGTTGAAGGGATGCCCGTCTACCCGGATGGGGGCCGTCTGATCGGTGGCAAAGTAGCCCGGCCCGATCCCGTTCACTTGTACGTTGTAGCGGGCCCATTCAGTGGCCAGGTTCTTGGTGAGCATCTTCAGGCCGCCTTTGGCCGCCGCGTAGGCAGAAACCGTGTCACGGCCCAGCTCGCTCATCATGGAGCAGATGTTGATGATTTTGCCCTGCTGGCGCTCCACCATGTACTTGCCCACTGTCTTGGACATAATAAACGGACCGGTGAGGTCCACGTCCAGCACTTTCCGGAAATCGGCTACCTCCATCTCCAGCGCGGGTACCCGTTGAATCATACCGGCGTTGTTCACCAGAATGGCAATGGGGCCCACTTCCTGCTCTATGCGGGTAATGTTCTCTTGCGCGGCGGCTTCATCTGTGACATCAAAGAGATAGCCTTTTACGTCCAGAACCTCCTGCCGATAGGCTGCCAGGGCGCGTTCCATCTTCTCTGGCGTGTTGCCGTTCACCACCAGCGTGGCGCCGGCCTTGCCCAATGCGGTGGCCATGGCCATCCCCAGTCCGTGGGTGGCTCCCGTCACCAAAGCTACTTTACCGGTTAAATCGAATAAATGGGTCATAAACAGCTTATTTCAGGTCAGGAGTGGCTACTTTGTCCATGTCGTTGTAATCCAGGTTTTCGCCGGCCATGCCCCAGATGAAGGTGTAGTTGGACGTTCCGGCGCCGCTGTGAATAGACCAGGGCGGCGAGATGATGGCCTGCTGGTTCTGCACCCACAAGTGGCGGGTTTCCTGCGGCTCGCCCATGAAGTGGCACACCGACTGGTCCTGCGGTAACTCGAAATAGAAATACGCTTCCATGCGGCGGTCGTGGGTGTGCGCGGGCATGGTGTTCCAGACGCTGCCAGTTTTAAGTTCAGTGATGCCCATCTGCAACTGGCAGGTTTCCACCACTGAGTTGATGAGCACCTTCCGGATGGTGCGGGCGTTGGAGGTTTCCAGAGAGCCGAGTTCCACCGTCTCAGCCTCGCTGAGTTGCACCTTTCTGGTGGGGTAAGTGTGGTGCGCCGGGGCCGAGTTGAAGTAGAAACGGGTGTCTGCCCCGTTAGCTGCTGGGTGGAAGAGCACTTCCCGCACGCCTTTGCCAATGTATAAGGCTTCTTTGTTTTTCAGGGCGATTTCCTCTCCGTCTACGGTGATGGTGCTGTCTGCGGAGATGTTGATGATCCCGATCTCCCGTCGGTCCAGGAAATTTTCTGAGCGCAGGGTAGGGAAGGAGTCTAGCCGCACCGGACCGGTCACCGGCTGAACGCCGCCAATGATCAACCGATCAAATAATGTATAAGTCAGCTGGATGGAGTCTTTCTGAAAAAGGTCTTCGATCAGGAAGTGCTCGCGCAGTTGGGCGGTGTCATATCCCTTGAAGTCCGCCGGGTGAATGGCGTGCCGGGTGCTGTGGTGAAGAGCCATGCTTTTGGGGTAACAGGTGTAATCGTTTGCGCAAATTACAAATTTATCAATCGGTTAAGCTATGATCTGCCGGAAAATTATTGCTGCTGCTGCTTGTTAGGTAAATGAGTGTAATGCCAACTTAATAAAAATATGCTAATGGGGAGATGTTTTAGGGGTGTTATTTAAAAAACTGTCAAAAAACAGGCGGTATTTTTTGGGTTTGATTTTAAATAATGTTAAATATGCAATCGGTTGCGCAGATTAATGCAAGGTAGCCGCTTCGCTTCGTACACCTATCCTTTTTATCAAAAGTTAAAAAACACCTATGCAACAAGCATTACTTAAGAAGAGTCGGTACCTGTGGGTGCTCACCTTTTTCTTTACATCGGTAGTAAGTGCCTTTGCTCAGGCCGTTACTGTCACCGGGAAAGTAACAGATGAGAAGAAAGAGGGGCTGCCCGGAGTGACCGTACTCCTGAAAGGCACTACCACCGCCAACGCCACCGACATGAACGGTAACTACTCCCTCTCGGTGCCAAGTGGAACGGGCACGCTGGTGTTCACCTACATTGGTTTCCAGCCGCAGGAAGTGCCCATCAACGGCAGAACGTCCATTAACGTGACCCTCGCCTCAGATCAAAAGGCGCTAGATGAAGTGGTGGTGATTGGGTACCAGACGGTTAATAGGCGTGATCTGACCGGTTCTGTTTCCTCGGTTGGCTCAAAGCAACTGGCGGATATTCCCATCAACTCGGCCGCCGAGGCCATCACCGGGCGTTTGGCTGGCGTGCAGATTACTACTACTGAAGGCTCGCCCAATGCAGAGGCTACGATTAGAGTGCGGGGAGGAGGGTCTATCACGCAGGACAACTCTCCTTTGTATATAGTTGATGGAATTCAAGTGGAAAACGCACTTTCCGTCCTGTCTCCGCAGGATATTGAATCTGTAGACGTTTTGAAAGATGCTTCTTCTACTGCTATCTACGGATCAAGAGGCGCAAACGGGGTTGTTATTATCACTACCAAAGGAGGCCGTGAAATGAAAACGACGGTCAATTACAGTGGTTTGGTGGGTGTTCGTCAATTGGCCAATAAACTGGATGTGATGAACCCTTATGATTTTGTAAGGTATCAGTATGAGAGAAGCCGGAACGGGCAGGCAGATCGGGATGGTTTTCTGGAAACCTATGGGACCTACGCAGATATTGAGCTGTACAAAGATGTACCGTTCGTTGACTGGCAGGAGGAAGTATTTGGGAGAGATGCCTTGATGCAGACGCACAACTTAAGTGTGACGGGAGGTACTGCCGCTACTAAATTCAACCTCAGCCTTACGTCCAATACCGAGGAGGGAATCATGCTGGGGTCAGACTTTGACCGGAAGCTGGTGAACTTTCGGTTTGACCATAACTTAAGCGAGAAAGTGTCTGTTGGCTTTAACGTGCGATATAATCACACGGAAGTTAACGGAGCCGGTACCGCGGTGGCGGGTTCTTCTTCCTTGAACAGACTGCGCCACAGTGTGAAGTACCGTCCGTTCCTGTCTGGCGGGCAAGGCTTGACGGATTATGATCAGGATTACGCCGAGGAGACGAACGCCAACAGCTTGGCCTTGGTGAATCCTATTCTTTTAACGGATGCGGAGTACAGACATAGTAACGGAGACGTGTTAAACCTTAACGGATACGTCAATCTGAAGCTCAATAAGTTTTTCACGTTCAAAAGCACCTTAGGCGTTGACTTAGGGGACACGAGAGTTGACGTTTTTAATGACTCCATTACCGCCGTGTCACGGTTGAACGGTTCTTCCTTGCCTATCGCCAGTATTCAGCATCGGGTGAGAAACACACTCAACAATTCCAATGTCTTGACTTTCTCCAATGCCAAAGCTGATACAAAGTTCAGCAAAGACCACGCTATTACGGTACTGTTGGGGCAGGAAATCTATGAAGAGACCTTTAAGGAGAATTTCCAGGAAAGCCGCCTTTTCCCATCTGGCATCTCCCCGGAATTGGCATTAGGAAGTATGTCACTGGGGACACCTCAAATCCCGACGTCAAATGAAGAGACGGCAAAATTGCTTTCCTTTTTCTCGCGGGTGCAGTACTCCTTCAAAGACAAGTATTTCTTCAACGCTACCATGCGTGCTGACGGTTCTTCCAAGTTTGCCGAAGGCAATAAGTGGGGATACTTCCCGTCTGCGCAGTTAGCTTGGAGGTTGTCAAACGAAGAGTTTATCCAAAACAGTCTTCCAGAAGCCATCACTGACCTGAAACTGCGCCTGAGCTATGGAGAGGCCGGGAATAACCGGATCATGAACTTCGGGTACCGTCCGCTCTTTGACACGGGGGCTCCTTATGGCTTGTTAGATCAGCAGGTGACGGGGTATTATCCTCGGTCTTTGGCCAACCCAGCACTGAAATGGGAAACAACTATTTCCCGTAACCTGGGCTTTGACGCGGCTTTCCTGAACAACCGGTTGCAGCTTACCATTGATGCGTACAGCAACAAAACACAGGATCTGCTTGTGAACGTGCCAGTGCCGTCTGAGACAGGTTTCCGGACTCAGTTCCAAAATGTTGGCTCCACTAGAAATAGAGGGGTGGAGTTGCAAATCACGGGCACTCCCATAGAGAAAACCAACTTCAACTGGACCAGTAGCTTCAACATCTCTTTCAACAAAAATGAAGTGGTGAAGTATGGGCGTCAAGACTTTGACCTGTTCGCCTCCGGTTGGGCGGGCGGTAATGCGCCGTCAGACTATGCTGTTCAGGTAGGCAGACCAGTGGGTACTATCTGGGGCTTGGTAACAGACGGTTATTACAAAGTGGAAGACTTTGATTACAACGCCACCGCGGGCACTTATACTTTAAAGAAAGAAGTGCCCAGCAACCAGAGTATAATTGCTACCGCCCCACAGCCAGGTGTGCTTAAGTTCAGAGACATCAACAATGATGGAGTGGTGAATGACAATGACAGAACATTCATTGGCGATGCAAACCCAGATTTCTTTGGTGGTTTCAATAACCAGATTGCCTATAAGAATTTTGACTTGAGTGTATTTGTCAATTTCCAGGTGGGAAATGATGTGCTGAACGCCAATAAACTGGAATTCTCCAGTGGCTACTCCATTCATTCTAACTTGTTGACCATCATGAATGACCGCTGGCGGAATGTAAACTCTGAGGGAGTAGTGGTAACGGCTCCAGAAGAACTGGCGGCCCTAAACGCCAATGCAACACTATGGTCACCCTTGACCAGCGCCAGCTCTTTCTATGTGCATTCCTGGGCCGTGGAAGATGCGTCTTTTCTAAGAATCAACAACATTACACTGGGGTACACGCTTCCCGCCAACCTATTGACCCGAGCCAAAATACAGAAGTTGCGCGTGTACGGCACCGTGAACAACCTGGCAGTATTTACCAACTATTCTGGCTATGACCCAGAGGTAAGTACCAGAAGAGGCTCCCCCATTACTTCAGGGGTAGATTATGCGGCCTATCCAAGAAGCCGGGCCTTCATTCTTGGTGTGAATCTTACATTGTAATAAATCAGAAAGTTAGCACTGATATGAAATTTAGAAAATTAACAGTATACGCGCTAAGTACTGCCATGCTGGCGGGGCTTTCCCTCACGTTACCGGCCTGTAAAGATTACTTAGAAGTTGACCCTGTTTCTTCCTTCAGCCCTGAGTACGTGTTCAGCAATGTGCCAAACGTGCAGAAACAAATTCTGGGTATTTATAACGCGCTTACCGGCGATAATGGCTACGGCATCCGTCTCAGCATGTATTATCCGCTGGATAACGATGAAATGATGGGGCAAAGCGGGAACCCTGGCGACAATGAGCGGAGAGATATCGCCCGGTACACTGTCCAGCCAAGTAATACCCAATTGGCGAATCCCTACGCGCAGTTGTATTCAGGAATTGAAAAGGCCAACCAGGCTATCTACTATATTCCTAAGATGCAGTTGTACGCTACTGGCACAGACACAGAGAAGAGAGATTTGCGACGCATGCACGGGGAGGCACTTACGCTACGGGCGCAGTTCTATTTTGAGCTGATCAGAAACTGGGGAGATATTCCGTTTTACACCCAGCCGTCCTATTTAGAGACTGATTTATACAAAAGCAAAACAAACCGGGACGAGATTTATGAAGTTCTTCTCGCCGATCTGGCTGAGGCTTCAAACCTGGTGCCCTGGAGAGGGGAGGTAGGAAGCGATGAGCGCATCACCCAGGGGGCAGTTCGTGCCCTGCGTGCCCGTATTGCTTTATTCAGGGGTGGTTACTCACTGCGGCCCACCGGCCCTAAAACCGGTGAGATGCAGCGGGGAAGCGACTACCGGAAGTACTACCAGATTGCCCGTGATGAGTGCGAGGTGATCATCAAACGGGGAGCCCACAGATTAAACCCTAGTTTCCAATCGGTTTTCAAAGACGCCATAGATGCGCACCGCATTGAGCCCAATGGCGAAGTTATCTGGGAAGTAGCCATGGCCGGCGGAACCAGTGCCACCGGCGACAGTAAACTTGGGTACTACAACGGGCCAAGACTTAACGGAAGCGTGGGGAACGGAGCACTCTCTATTTTGCCTACCTATTTCTATTCCTTTGACCCCAGAGATACCCGCCGTGATGTAACCGCCGCCCCTTACAACGTAAGCTCGGCCGGGATCATCCAGCCCCGTCCGTTGCACCAAATGGTAGATGGGAAGTTCAGACGGGACTGGATCACCAATCCGGCTGTCCTTACCTCCAACGCCCAGTATTTTGGCCTTAACTGGCCCCTGATCCGGTACTCAGATGTGTTGCTCATGTTCGCTGAGGCTGAGAATGAATTGGCGGGCGGACCTACCGCAGAGGGGTACGACGCCATCAATCAGGTGAGACGCAGAGGGTTCGGGAAAACGGTTTCCAGTTCAGATGTTACAGTTGACTTGCCCGCTGGTTTGAGCCAAACCGAGTTTTTCAGCGCCATTGTCAACGAAAGATCCTGGGAACTGGGTGGAGAAGGCATCCGGAAGTATGATTTAATCCGCTGGAATCTCTTAGATCAGAGAATTCGGGAAACTAAAGAGGAGTTGAAAGCTCTGGTAGGTAAACAAGGTAAGTATGCCAACTTGCCGTCTACCGTTTATTTTGCGGCCAACTCAACGACCCCGGTATACGTGACCTCACCTTATGAGGCAGCTCCGGCCACTGCTCCGACCAACACCGTATCCGCGGCTTGGATCAGCAACAACATTACCACCACCATGACCGATCTCTTTGCGGTAGGGTTCACCAAAAACAAAAGCGAACTGCTCCCCTTGCACACCTCGTTGTTGGACGTGAACTCCAATCTAAGCCAGGACTATGGCTATTAATCCCTAATCTAACCTACTGAAGACATGAAATTAATAGCCAGAATACATTCTTTTAAAACACTGTTGCTGCTGGCCTGTCTGGCCGTGAGCAACGTTGCGTGTAAGGAAGATGACGAAGTCATGGACGCAGATCTGAAGCGTGCCTTTACGCCGGTGAATGTGAAAACTACCAACGGAGAAACCCAAGCAGTGCTCCAGTGGAATCCGTCACTGTTTTCCAACGGGGAAGGGGTGACTTATACCGTAGAGGTTGCCAAAAGCCAGGACTTTCAGAACGTGGAGCACTCTGTGGTGGTAGACACGGCGTATGCCGTGCTCACAGATAAACAACTGGACATAAAGCAAGACTACTATGCCCGCATCCGGGCGAATGCCTATGAGAACGCGGCTGCGTCAAACTGGATGGTAAGTCCCTTGTTCCGGATCACAGGAGAACAAATTTTCGCAACAGTGATGCCAACTGAGCTGACCGACAGGTCTGTGATTCTGAGATGGCGGGAAACCCCCGGTTTAACCAGAATTGTTTTAACTTCCGCCGGAGGCACTGCCACCGAGATGGCCCTGACCGCAGAAAACTTAACGGAGAGACAGATAAAGCTGACCGGCTTAACTGCTCAAACGGCCTATACGGCCGAAATCTTTGCCGGTGCCACTAGCAAAGGGGTTAGCTCGTTCACCACCAAGGAGCCTAGTTTGTTTGATGTAATACTGGAACCCAGTGCAGACGTGGTAGCCGCTGTAACCGCCGCTACAAACGGACAGGTGATAGGCTTAGCCCCAGGTACCTATGATGCATCGGCGGCTAATATCCTTATCACCGGTAAGCAGCTCACCATTAGATCTACCACCGGTAACCCCAAAGATGTGAAGGTGCTGTTTAAAGAAATCACGCTCAAAGGAACGGGTGCTGGGGTCCGTATCATGGGGATTGAGTTTGATGGCAGAAACGCAGCCGGAGAAGCAAATGCCGGCTACTTCATCAACATAGATGCGGCAGAGGCAACGTTGACTTCTATCACTATTGAGAGTGTTATTGTCCATGACTTCAAAAGTGCTTTCATGAGGGGGAACCGAGGTGCCGTAGGGGCACAAAAAATTGATTTCATCAAAGTTGACAACAGCATTGTTTCAAAAAACGGAGTGGATAATTACCAGACGTTTATGCTGGACAAACTGGACCTGAATAAGCTGGAAGTGACCAACTCTACCTTCAATGAAGCAGGCCGAGGTTTCATTAGCTACGCTACGGCCTTCATGCCAACTAACCGGCCCACCTTCTTCGTGGATAAAGTGACTTTGAACAATTTTGGATCAGGCGGCAGAGAGAACATCCTGTTTGATGCGAGCAGCATAAACGTGAATTTTACCATGCAAAACAGCATCATCGCGAACTCTCCTAAACCAGGCCAGTTGGTAGCGGGTGGAGCTGCCATTCGGGCCGGTAGTAGCTCAACCATGAATTTCAACTACAATAACTACTTTAAGCTGGAAGGAGGCAGCCCGTTGGCGCCACTTACTTTCCCAGATTATGTGACCAGATCCAACAATAAAACCATTGATTTGGGCTGGACTGCCACCACCACAGATTTCACCTTGCCAGTAGGTTCAGAACTAAGAACCGCCGGGGTAGGGGGAGCTGCCCTGGGTGACCCCAGATGGGCGCAGTAGGCCACCTGAATACGTCTTTGTGATGGTATGAAGAACGAGAGAGGTATGGTTGGAACTAAATCTGATCATACCTCTACTCCTTCCTGCGGGCGAGGGGGTAGACATTGAAAACCGTTTAGTGCCTGTTTTCTAAAAAGGGCTCCTAAACAGAATCAGAACAGTATTTCTGCCCTTGGTAGGATTTACTTAGCACCTACAGAAATCATGACGAGTAGCATAAAAAAATGGACCAATGGAATTTTCGTATTCCTGCTTCTGCAGAATCTGGGTTGTACTACCAGCCAACCTTCGCAGAACGCAGCCTCCGCTGAATTTCCTGAATCGTTCACGGTAGCAGTAGCCAACCCCCTGGCTCGGGAGCGGGAGAGTGTGTTGGTGCTCATCAGGGAAGAGGAGTTACCCAGGAAACAGGCGGCTTTCAACCGGAACGCGTTCATCGTGACCGACGGTACCACGGAAATCCCCAGCCAGTACAACGGCCAAGACCAGGAAAACCGGGGCATCGCGTTGGTGTTGGACCAGATGGCGGCTGGCGAAACTCGTAAACTGACGGTGCAATACCATCCGGCAGGAGCCAATCCGCGCACGTATCCCAAACGTACCCAGGCCGAGCTTTCTAAGAAAGTAGGCGGTGCCTGGGATAAACGGAAATACGTAGGCGGTACTTTCCAGAACATTGATTCCCTACGCGTTCCCAGTGAACTGACTGACCATTCCTACTACCTCCGCTACGAGGGCCCGGGTTGGGAGTCAGACAAAGTGGGCTACCGTTTTTACCTGGACTGGCGCAATGCCGTGGACGTGTTCGGGAAGAAAACACCCGAGATGGTGTTGCAGAAAGTGGGGCTAGATGGCTATGACTCTTACCACAACCCGCAGCCCTGGGGCATGGACGTGCTCAAAGTAGGGAAAGCCCTGGGCGTTGGTACCTTGGCTATGTATGACAACGGCAAAGCCGTGCGGGTGGAGAAAACAGACAGCACCTACAGCAAAATCAACCAGAACGGCCCGGTGTATTCCTCCATCCTCACCCAGTACTACGGGTGGCAGGCGGCGGGCCACAAGTTGAACGTGCACTCCCAACTGAGCATCCACGCCGGTACCCGCATGACCCACCACCAGATCCGGCTGGAGGGCGGGCAGCCCCAGAACCTGGCCACGGGCCTCATCAAAGACAAAGCCGCGAAACTGGTGAGCGACCCCGGCGAGGCCGGTAAACGCTTCGGGTACATGTACACCTATGGCGCCCAGACCCTGAACAAACCGGCCGACAACATCGGGATTGCGGTGCTGTTCCATTCCCAGGATTTTAATTCCTTCTCCGATGATCCGCTGAGCCACGTGGTGCAGCTGAAACCTACCAACGGGCAGGCCAGCTACTATTTTCTGGCCGCCTGGGAGCTGGAACCGAACGGCATCAAAACCGAAGAGCAGTTCCGGCAATACATCACCAGAACCGCTGAGGAACTGGCAAATCCGGTGAAAGTGACGGTGTCCAGGTAAAATCGGCTTTAGGGCTGTTTTTCTGAAAACTGCCTCAAAACGGAAGGCATCGGAAAGAAGCTGAAATGGGAGTGACCATAGACTTGTCTTATTTCAAAGAGGTGCACTCGTTTTTAGCCTGATTTTTGGAAAAGACGCTGGAAACGGTCCTGCCGGGAATAGTTTAGTAAGTAGAACTACATGAAAAACAGAAACAATAGAGTAGCGAGTACCTGCCTGGGGTTGGCGTTCCAGATGGTGATGGTGGCCGGTTGCGCCCAGAAAGTAGGCTCTGCGCCGGTAGGTCAGGCGGGTGAAACACCAGCTAAAACCACGGAAGCGCCCGCTCCGGCTGACTCGGCTGGTGAGCAGACGCAGGTACTGGCATTTCCCGGGGCCGAAGGGTTCGGGAAGTTCACGACCGGCGGGCGCGGAGGCCAAACCCTGATCGTTTCTACCCTCGCTGACTCTGGTCCGGGAAGTCTGCGCGAAGCCATCCGCAAGAAAGGCCCCCGCATGATTGTGTTTGCGGTGGCGGGCACCATTGAACTGCAGTCACCGCTGGACATCAACAACGGTGACCTAACCATTGCCGGCCAATCGGCACCCGGCGAGGGCATCTGTCTGAAGAATTACCAGGTCAGCATCAAAGCCGATAACGTGATTGTGCGTTACCTGCGGTTCCGGTTGGGCGATGAGAAAGCCCAGCAGGCCGATGCGTTCGGGGCCAACCGAGGTAATAGCAACATCATCATCGACCATTGCTCCATGAGCTGGGCCACCGATGAATGCGCCTCCTTCTACTACAACAAGAACTTCACCCTGCAGTGGAGCATCATTGCCGAAGCCCTGAACGCCTCGGTGCACGCCAAAGGAGACCACGGCTACGGCGGCATCTGGGGAGGCGAGGGAGCCTCGTTTCACCACAACCTCATCGCCAGCAACAACAGCCGGAACCCACGGTTCAGCGGGTCCAAATCGGTGCCCAACCCTGCGGGTGAATTGGTGGATTTTACGAACAATGTGATCTACAACTGGGGCCACAACAGCATTTACGGCGGAGAAAAAGGCCGCTACAATCTGGTGAACAACTACTTCAAGCCCGGGCCCGCCACGCTGGAATCTAAGCGCAACCGGATTGTCAACCCATCGGCGCCCTACGGGAAATTCTACGTGGCCGGAAATCAGGTGGAGGGGTTTGCCGACGTCAGCAAAGACAACTGGGCCGGAGGCATTCAGCCAGACAACATGGACTCGGTGCAGTTCGTGAAAGCCAGTCAGCCTTTTGCGACCATCTCCATTCAGGTGCAGGAACCCAAAGCAGCTCTGGAGGCGGTGTTGGCCCATGCGGGCGCGAGTCTGAAAAGAGACGCCGTGGATGCGCGTATTGTGCAGGAAGTGCGAACCGGTACCTCCACCAGCGGCAAAAAGAAAAACGGCATCATTGACTCTCAGCGTGACGTGGGTGGTTTCCCGCAGCTGAAAACCGCTCCCGCCCCTCAGGACCAAGACCAGGACGGCCTGCCCGATGCGTGGGAAACAAAGCAGAAACTGAACCCGGCCAGTGCCGCTGATGCCGCCGCGTTCACCCTGGACAAGCACTACACTAACTTGGAAGTGTACTTAAACAGCCTGGTTAACTAAAGGAAAGATCATGAAAAAGTGGTTCGGTTTCTTTCTGATTGGCGTTTTGGCGGTGCTTTCTGCAAATGGGCAGCAAAAGCGCCTAGTGGTGACCCAGGATGGCAGCGGCGATCATGCCACCATCCAGAGCGCGGTAGATGCCATTCCGGCCTTTCCCAACGAGCGGATTGAAATACTCATCAAAAACGGCATTTACCGCGAGAAGCTCGTGATCTCCTCCTGGAAAACCAACCTCACTTTCCTGGGCGAAGACCGGGACAAAACCATCATCGTCTGGAATGATTACTCGGGCAAAGGCCAGATCAACACCTTCACGTCGTACACCGTTTTGGTGCAGGGAAACGGATTTCGGGCCGAAAACCTCACCTTCCAGAACGATGCCGGTCCTGTGGGGCAGGCTGTGGCCCTGCACGTGGAGGCCGACCGCTGCGTGTTCAGGAACTGCCGCATTCTGGGCGATCAGGATACCGTTTACGCCGGGGTAGACAACAGCCGCCAGTACTACGTGAACTGCTACATAGAAGGCACCACCGACTTTATCTTTGGGCCTGCCACAGCGGTGTTCCAGAACTGCACCATCCATTGCAAAAAGAACTCCTACATCACCGCCGCCTCTACGCCGCAGCACCAGCCGTATGGCTTCGTTTTCCTCAATTGCACCATCACCACGTCAGCGCCGCAGGCTACCAAAGTTTACCTGGGCCGGCCGTGGCGACCTTATGCCCAGACGGTTTTCCTGAATACTGAATTGGGCGCTCACATCCTGCCCGAGGGCTGGCACAACTGGAACAAACCAGACGCTGAGAAAACCGCCCTCTACGCTGAGTATAAATCCACCGGGCCGGGCGCGGCTCCTGAGAAACGGGTCGCCTGGTCCAAGCAACTTTCCTGGAAAGAAGCCCGGAAATACAAGCCGGAACGGATTCTGGCAGGAGACGACCACTGGAACCCCACGCAATGAGTTTTCGACTCGTTTTCTGAAAATCGACCCTAAAACACCGCTTTCAAGAATTTTTTCTAGTACCTATATGAAGCTTGCTCACTACGCCCTACTTGCTTTCTCCGTCCTCACTCTGGGGTGCCGCTCGGGTCAAACCACCACGGCCGGTGCGCCCGCCACTGCCCCCTCCGGTAAGCCGTACTCCGTCTGGATGGCCGATTCTGAGATGAAGCGCAGCCCGCAGGGCTGGATGATTGATTTCCGCAGCGAGCCGAAGTGGGATTACACGCAGGGGCTTTTCGCGAGTGCTTTGGAGCGGGTTTGGAAGCGAACCGGCGACCAGAAGTATTTCACCTACATCAAGGCCTTCGCGGATACCATGATTACCGCCGATGGCAAAATCAAAACCTACAAGAAATCCGATTACAACATTGACCGCGTGAACCCGGGCAAGTTCCTGATCGGGCTGTACAAAGAAACCGGCCAGCAGAAGTATAAGATCGCGGTTGACGAGCTCCGTGACCAGATGCGCACGCACCCCCGAACCTCGGAAGGTGGTTTCTGGCACAAGAAAATCTATCCGCACCAGATGTGGCTGGACGGCTTGTACATGGCCTCGCCGTTTTTGGCGCAGTATGCCACTGAGTTCAATGAACCCGCTTTGTACGATGACGTGGTGAAGCAAATCATCCTCATTGACAAACACACCTGGGACGAGAAGAAAGGCCTGTTCTACCACGCCTGGGACGAGAAGCGCGAGCAGAAATGGGCCGATCCGGAAACTGGTCTGTCGCCCAACGTGTGGGGCCGGGCCATGGGCTGGCTGTCCATGGCGCTGGTAGATGCCCTGGATTACCTGCCGCAGAACCATCCGCAACGCGGCGAGGTGTTGCGCGTGACCAAAAAGATGGCGCAGGCCATTGCCCAGTACCAGGATCCTGAAACCGGTTTGTGGTGGCAGGTGGTGGACCAGGGCGGCCGGGAAGGAAATTACCTGGAGGGCTCGGTTTCCAGCATGTTCACGTACTTTCTGGTGAAGGCCACCAAGAAAGGCTACATCGATCAAAAGTACCTGGAAGACGCCCGCCAAGGCTACAAAGGGTTACTGGAGAACCTGATCAAGAAAAACGAGGACGGTACCATCAGCATCACCAGCGTGTGTGCGGTGGCTGGTCTGGGCGGAACCCCGTACCGCGACGGCAGCTACGAGTACTACATCAACGAACAGAAACGCGACAACGACCCCAAAGCCGTGTCGCCGTTCATCATGGCCTCCCTGGAGTTTGAAGAAATGGGCAAAGCCTCGGCCTCTAACTAAGCATCGCGCATGAACCTCAAAAGCACTTTTATCCTGCTGATTTTTCTGGGCGCTGCTCTGCTCGCGCCGGCCCAGAAGTATGACTTTGTGGTAGCAAAAGACGGCAGCGGAACCTTTAAAACCGTGCAGGAAGCCATCAACGCCGTGCCCGATTTTCGGAAGAATGTCACCACCATTTACATCAAAAACGGCACCTACAAAGAGAAACTGACTTTGCCCGCTTCCAAGACCGCCGTGAAGATGATAGGCGAGGACGTGAAGAAAACCATTCTCACCTTTGACGATTACGCGTCTAAAAAGAACCGGTTTGGCGAGGAAATGGGCACCACCGGCTCCACCAGTTTCTTCGTGTTCGGGGACGATTTCACCGCCGAAAGCCTCACATTTGAGAACGCCGCGGGTCCAGTAGGGCAGGCGGTGGCGGTGCGCATTGACGGCGACAAGGTGATGTTCCAGAACTGCCGCTTCCTGGGTTTTCAGGACACCCTTTACCCGCATGGCGAGAAAAGCCGCCAATACTACAAGAACTGCTACATAGAAGGCACCACTGATTTTATCTTCGGGTGGTCTACGGCGGTGTTTGAGAACTGTGAGATCTTCAGCAAAAAAGGCGGAAACTTTGTCACCGCCGCTTCCACTCTGGAAGGCGCGCCGTACGGGTTCGTGTTTCTGAACTGCCGCCTCACCGGGGATGCGCCCGAGAAGTCCTACTACCTGGGCCGCCCCTGGCGCCCGTTCGCCAAAACGGTGTTTATCAATACTTACCTGGGCAAGCACATCAGGCCGGAGGGCTGGCACAACTGGAACAAACCCGAAGCGGAGAAACAAGTACTGTACGCCGAGTTCAACTCCAGCGGCCCGGGTGCCTCCAGAACCGGGCGCGTGCACTGGGCAAAGCAGCTCACCGAGGAGGAAGCCAAGCAATACTCCCTGAAAAACATCTTCGGGGACTGGGTTCCCGGGCAGGTAGTCACCGCCGGTAAGTAACCGGGTGACCAAGGTCTGCTTTCTTCCGCTGATCGGTTAAAAGAGGGCGTGGGTTTTCAGGGTCGTTTCAGGAAATCGGCTGTAAAACAGATGCAAGGATGATTCTTCCTGTGAAGGAAGGGAGAGGAAACGAATTCGGAAATGAACTACTTACATTGCTCCTGCTGGAGACACCACGTGCGCTGGAACGGGGGCGATCAACGGGGGAGAATGCTGCCCAGCGGCCTGTACTTCATTTTCGTGCAGGTGGGCAATGAAAAAGATACCAAGCGCGTGACCTTTAAATAAGCGATAAAAGTGCCGTCTGGTGCTAAAAAAATAGATTACATGCTTTCTAAAAAACAGCTTGCCCTGAGTTTACTGGTGCTATTTACCGCTTGTACAACAGAGAAAACCCGCACCCAGGTATCCATGTCCAGCACCAGCGCCTCAGCGGGCGCTGTGGCTTTGCCGACGAGCGCCGTTTCAAAGGTGTGGGTGTCTGACCAGGGCGACGGAACGTACCAAAACCCCGTACTCAACTCCGATTATTCTGATCCGGATGTCTGCCGTGTGGGCGATGATTACTACATGACCTCGTCCAGTTTCAGTTCCATTCCGGGCTTACAGATTCTGCATTCCAGGGACCTGGTAAACTGGCAGATCATTGGGTACGCCATTGACCGTTTACCGCCTTTCCAGCATTTTGCCAAGCCGCAGCACGGCAATGGCGTGTGGGCGCCTGCCATCCGGCACCACAAAGGCGAGTTCTACATTTACTGGGGCGATCCGGATTTCGGGATTTACATGGTGAAAACCAGGAACCCCGCGGGCCGCTGGGAAACTCCCGTGTTGGTGATGGAAGGCAAAGGCTTGATTGATTCCTGCCCGTTCTGGGACGAGGACGGCAACGCTTACCTGGTGCACGGCTGGGCCGGGAGCCGGGCGGGCGTGAAAAGCATGCTTACCGTGAACCGCATGAACCCCGAGGGCACCCAAGTGCTGGACGAGGGCGTGATGGTGTTTGACGGCCATGACGCGCACCCCACCGTGGAAGGCCCCAAGTTCTACAAACGGAACGGCTACTACTACATTTTCGCGCCGGCGGGTGGCGTGGCCACGGGCTGGCAGCTGGTGCTTCGGTCTAAAAACATCTACGGACCCTACGAGGAGAAAATTGTGATGGACCAGGGCAAAACACCCATTAACGGTCCGCACCAGGGCGCTTGGGTAGACACCAAAACCGGCGAGGACTGGTTCCTGCATTTTCAGGACAAGGAAGCGTACGGCCGGGTAGTGCACCTGCAGCCCATGAAGTGGGTGAACGATTGGCCCGTGATTGGCGAAGACCCGGACGGCGATGGAAAAGGCCAACCCGTTCTACGCTTCAAAAAACCAAACGTGGGCAAAACCTTCCCCGTGGCAACGCCCGCCGAGTCAGACGAGTTTGACAGCCATCTGCTGGGCTTGCAGTGGCAGTGGCATGCCAACCCCAAAGCCACCTGGGCTTTCGCCTCCAACAAAGGTCACTTGCGCCTTTTTACGGATCAGATGCCCGAGGGCGGTAAAAACCTCTGGGATGTGCCCAACCTGCTGCTCCAGAAATTCCCCGCCGAGAATTTCACCGTGACCACCAAACTCAGGTTCACGCCCAATCCTAAACTGCAGAACGAGCGCACTGGTCTGGTGGTGATGGGCATGGATTACGGCTATATATCGGTGGTGAACAGAAAGGACGGTCTGTACCTGACCTACAACACCGCCCTCAAAGCCGACAAAGGCACACCTGAAAAAGAGCAGGTGTTAGGAAAACTGACCGGAAACGAAGTGCAGTTCCGGGTGCAGGTGAGTAAAGGCGCCCAGTGCCAGTTCAGCTACTCAGAAGACGGCCAGAACTTCAAAAACGCGGGGAGCGTCTTCACCGCCGTGCCCGGCAAATGGATAGGGGCCAAAGTGGGCTTGTTCGCACTGCGCGATGATAAAACCAATGACTCCGGCTACGCCGATTATGACTGGTTCAGAGTGACGAAGTAGAAGGGAGGTCGCGTTTTAGGGCTGTTTTGAGAAAATCGGCTTAGAAACAAAAAGAGAAGAGCATACTGTTATAAACTGCTATTAAAGGCCAAATAGTGAGAGAAAAGCCTTTTGTGTCTTCATGAGAAAAATGGTAGCGAACGACAATAGCGATACATATAGGCAGTTCTGGTTCTCTGTCAACATCCTTCAGGAGGAGTGAAGGAAAGTACCATCGCCCTTGCTGCGTGTTCTCACCAGCAAGCGGGAAGGCGTCTCCAACTAGGTTATTGGCTTCTGAGAAGATCAACCGAGGGCTAATTGGTTGGTTTGTTTAGGGGCTGTTTTCAGTAAAATGGGCCTAAAACAAGGGATCATACTGCATCCCGCTTTCTAGTCATACTGGAGGAAGGATGGTGGCGAACGGCAGTAGTGGTTGAAAAGAGCAGTTCTAGTTTGCTCTCAAGATCCTTTCAGGATGACAGGATCTTGTGGGATTATTCTGGAGGACAACTGGGGATGCAGGAGGATAAAAGCTGAGGGAATTCAGGATGATAAAATTTGGGACCGTCCAGGAAGATAAAAAGTGGTTTTAGGCCGTGCAAATACTTGGAACAGCCCATTTGAAGTGTATAAATAAGAGTTCAAGAGTAAACATATCCTTATGAAGAATGTAGCAAAGAGCAGGTTTTTATTGGTCCTTGGCTTGGCGAGCGCCTTTCAGTTCTCCTGCCAACGGCAATCCTCGGCTCCGGCGGCCAGTACCGCTTCTGGCAGCCCCCAGCTTTCTACTGGTCGTAACTTTTCCAGCGCCAGCGTAGCGGCTTCCATTTACGAGGGCATTGAGTTTGACATGCCCAAGGTGAAGGAAACCAAGTTCCCGGACTACAGCGTATCCATCACGAGATACGGAGCCGTGGGCGATGGCATCACCAAGAACACCAAAGCCTTTGAGCAGGCTATCCAGGACGTGGCAGCCAAGGGCGGAGGGCACGTGGTGATTCCACGCGGGCTGTGGCTCACCGGGCCCATCGTCCTGAAAAGCAACATCGACCTGCATGCCGAGGCCGGGGCCATGGTCATCTTCAGCCGCGATTTTGACGATTATCCCGTGGTGAAAACCAGTTTTGAGGGGCTGAATACGTACCGCTGCCAGTCCCCCATCTCGGGGAACAACCTGGAGAATGTGGCCATCACCGGCGAGGGTACCTTTGACGGCAACGGCGATGCCTGGCGCCCGGTGAAGAAAAGCAAACTGACGGCAGCGCAATGGAAGGAACTCACCAAAACCGGCGTGCTCAACGCCAAAGGCGACATGTGGTATCCCACCCAAAAAGCCTTGAAAGGTGATACCCAGGGCAGCAACTTCAATGTGCCCGATCTGCAAACCAAAGAGCAGTTTGAAGCCGTGAAAGATTACCTTCGCCCCGTGATGCTGAGTCTGGTGAACTGCAAAACCGTGTTGCTGGACGGCCCTACCTTCCAGAACTCGCCTGCCTGGAACCTGCACCCGCTCATGTGCCAGGACATCATCCTGCGCAACCTGAACGTGCGCAACCCCTGGTACTCGCAGAACGGCGATGGGCTGGATCTGGAGTCCTGCAAGAACGCGCTGGTTTACAACAACACCTTTGACGTAGGCGATGACGCCATCTGCTTCAAGTCGGGCAAGGACAAAGACGGTCGTGAGCGCGGCGTACCCACCGAGAACGTGATCGTGAAAAACAACGTGGTGTACCACGGCCACGGCGGCTTTGTGGTGGGCAGTGAGATGAGTGGCGGCGTGAAGAACGTGCACGTGTCTAACTGTACCTTCATGGGTACAGACATCGGGTTGCGTTTCAAGAGCACGCGCGGCCGCGGTGGCGTGGTGGAGAACATCTGGATTTCCAACATCGACATGGTCAACATTCCCACCCAGGCCATTAGCTTCAACCTGTTCTACGGGGGCAACTCGCCGGTGCTAGAGGAAGACCAGAAAGCCTCTGATGAGGCCAGGGTAGAGAAACTGGTGCCGGTCACCGAGGAAACTCCGTCGTTCAAGAACATCTGGATGCGCAACATCACGGTCTCGGGGGCAGATGAGGCGGTGGCGCTGCAAGGCCTGCCTGAGATGAACCTGCAGAACGTGAATATCGCGGATTCTTACCTGAAAGCCCGTAGAGGGATATCGGCGGTGGATGCCTCGGGAATTTCCCTGAAGAACGTGAAAGTGATCACCGAGAAAGGTCCGGCCCTGACCATCTACAACAGCAAAGACATCCAGGTGCAGGGCCTCACCTTCAACCAGAACAAAGAGCCGGTGGTGAAGGTGATGGGGCCGCTCACCAAAAACGTGAAGCTGGAGAGCAAGGATTTCGCCAGTGCCGCCACCCAAATCTCCACAGGGAAAGAGTTAGGCAAAGCGGCCGTTTCGCTGCAATAATCACCAGTAGAAGGGAGGGGGAGCCAAGGCGTTTTCTATCCCTTTTCATAAAACCAGGTCTAAAATGAATCAGAAGTTTTTTGCTGTTTTGCTCTTGTCCGTAGCCCTGGGCGCTATGGCGTTTGCGCCTTTCAAAAAGGGAATAGTGCGCGTATATCTCATCGGAGACTCTACCGTAGCCGATTACTCTGATTATGACGGCGAAGATTACCTGAACAAGCGGTACCCGATCATGGGGTGGGGGCAGGTGTTCCAACCGTTTTTAGTCAAAGACAGTCTGGCTAAGGTGAAGCACCTGATCAACGGAGACAGCGTTCTGCTCCTGGACAAAGCCCGCGGAGGACGCAGTACCCGCACCTTTTTTGAGGAAGGCCGCTGGGCCCAGGTGTACAAAGACCTGCAGAAGAATGATGTGGTGATGATCCAGTTCGGGCACAATGATGCGGCGGTTGACAAACCCGAGCGGTACGTGACCGTGCAGGGCTACAAGGAGTTTCTGCGGCTGTACGTGAACCAGACCCGTGAGAAAGGCGGCATTCCGGTGCTGCTTACGCCGGTCGCCCGCAACTATCCCTGGAAAGACGGCAAGATTGGCAACGTACACGGCGAGTATCCGCAGGCGGTGAAAGACGTGGCCAAGGAACTGAACGTGTTGCTCATTGATCTGCAGCAGCTGTCCATGGAATCTTTTTCGGCCAAAGGCCAGGAATACGTCACCAACACCTACTTCATGAACCTGCCCGCCGGGCAATACAAAAACTACCCCGAGGGGCAGAAAGACAACACCCACTTTCTGCCCGCCGGCGCAAAGGAGGTGGCCCGCCTGGTGTTTGAAGGAATGAAAAGCCTGAAGTAAATGGAATCAGCTGGTCATTGACCTAAAAAGCGTTTCGGGGCTGTTTTACAGAAAACAGCTCCGAAACGCTCCTGAATTTAAAACGGGTGGGCTGACTCCTCATTTTCACTGTTTTGCTTAATGGCAGGCTTATCTTTTGATCTGGTAAATCTTCTTCAGGAAGGCGTTAATGTGGGCGACCATGGGTTCAAACCAGGGATGGAACAGCGGGAACGTGTGGGGCGTATTGGGGAAGGTGTGTACTTCTGAGTAGATGCGGTGCTGGTCCAGCACTTTCCGGAAATCACCGCGGCCGGCGTGCATGCGATCCACGGCGCTGTTGATGAAAAGGAAAGGTGGGGTAGTTTTGCCCACGTGCGTGAGCGGCGATGCTTCTTCCCATAGGGCGAAGTTCTCTTTCTTGGGGTAGCCGAACCAGTACGTGGCCGCCGAAGTGCCTTTGGTGTCATTTCCCTCGCCTGATTCTGGGTGCACAAAGGAAAGGGTGCCGTCTATGTCCACTACCGCCTGCACTTGGCTGGAGACTGCGCTCCGGCAGTTCGCTCCTTCAAATTCAGGTTTTTCGTTGGTAGTGCCCAGGAAAGCAGCCAGTTCTCCGCCCGCCGAAAAGCCCAGCGCGGTTATTTTAGCAGTGTCCAGGTTAAATTGTCTGGCGTTGGTTCTTAGCCAGCGCACGGCAGATTTCAGGTCGAGGATGGCGGCGGGGTAAAGGGCCTCGGTGGAAAGGCGGTACTCCACGGTAAAACAGGCGTAGCCCAGATCGGCGAGCCGCTGCGCCAGCGGGATGTGTTGTTCCCGGTTTCCGCTGCGCCAGCCACCCCCGTGAATCAGGAGAATGGCGGGTGTTTTGGTCTTGGTTTTCTTTTTAGGGTAAAAAGCATCCAGGGCAAGTTTTCGGTCTCCCACCTGGCAGTATACCAGATTGCGCTTTTCCTGCACCGAGGGCAGTTTGAATTCCTCTACCAGTTTAATCTCCGGATTTTTCTTCTTGGCCTGCCGGTACGCGCCCGCGTTGGAGAACGAAGTGTCACGTACTCCGGTCAATCCGGTGGTCATCTGGGCCAGGCAGGAGCCCGCTGACAGGAGCAGGAAAAGTCCGAGCAAAGGTAGTTTCATATGGATTCTATATGTGCGTCTTCAACGACTGGTACCAGCCAGCAAAAGGGGTGTCCCTAAAGGGAATTACTTTATGTAAACGGTTGCACAAAAGATAAGGATCTTCGGCCTTGTTCTCGCTTTACAAGTTTGAAAGAGAAACTAAAGCAGCTTGCCTTACCCAGCACGTTAGAGAACGTCTTTCTTTAAATGTAAGAAATAAATTCATGTTTGAAGCTGAAATAAGAAGAAAGGTTTTCATGCTTTTGGCAAAGTTTGTGCTAAATTTAAGAGACGGTGAGATATGCAATCGTTTGCGCTTTTACCTATCAGGTAAAGGAAACGCAGTTGCCTGGAGGAAGAGGCGATTCTGGATGATGACCGTTTGCTGAACCGCAGTTTACCGCCGTATTCGGTACCTAAAACAGGAAGTACGCCATACGTCTTAAACCCGAACTATGAAATTAGAACACTTTGCGCTTAACGTAGAAGACCCTTTGGCCATGACTGACTGGTATGTCCAGCATTTGGGCATGCGAGTGGTTCGGCAACAGAAAGAAGCCCCTTACACCACGTTCTTCGCCGATGACAGCGGCCGGATCATGGTGGAAATCTACCTGAACCCCGTCCATGAAGTACCGGCGTACCGCACCATGAATCCTTTGCTGGTGCACCTGGCCTTCGTCTCCGAGAACCCCACTCAAGACAAAGATCGGCTGTGCGCGGCGGGGGCTAGCCTGGTATCTGACCAGAAGTTAGAAGACGGCTCGCACCTGATCATGCTCCGCGACCCCTGGGGACTGGCGCTGCAACTCTGTAAACGAGGGACGCCCATGCTGGCCCGGGTAGAGTGGTAACGGCAATCGGTGTTTTTAAGGCGATTTTCCAAAATCGTTCTTAAATCTGGAGTGCCGGGAGGAAGTTTCCTGTAGGTCTGGCGTGTTGGCAGGGAAGAGATCCGCCTGAGTAATGATCATGTATAACTGTGCTATCGGATGAAGTTTAAAGCCATTTTCCTTTTCCTGGCCCTTGGTTGCCTAGGGCTCACGTCTTTTCTGAACCAGGCTAAGCCGCCCATTACCGTGTACCTGATTGGCGACTCCACCATGTCCGTCAAAGAAACCAAGGCGTTTCCCGAGACGGGGTGGGGCATGCCTTTTGTCTACTTCTTCGATAATACAGTGAAAATAGAAAACCACGCCAAAAACGGCCGAAGCACGCGTACCTTTCTGGAGGAGAACCTCTGGCAGCCCGTGGCCACCCACATGAAAGCCGGCGATTACCTGTTCATTCAGTTCGGGCACAATGACGAGGTGCCCACGAAGAAAAGCTACACCTCTGAGGCTGCTTACCAAGCCAATCTGGAGCGGTTTATCTCTGAGGCAAGAAAGAAGAACGTGACGCCCGTGCTCATTACCCCCGCCGCCCGCCGGAAATTTGACGCCGCCGGAAAGCTGGAGGAAACCCACGCCGTCTACTCGGGCTTGGTGCGTTCTGTGGCCCAAAAACAGAAAGTTGCCCTCATTGACCTGGACCGGAAAAGCCAGGAACTGCTGCAGAAACTCGGCCCCGAGAGCTCCAAGCTGCTGTTTGTGTACCTCCAGCCCGGCCAGCACCCCAACTATCCGCAGGGCAAGGAAGACGACACGCACTTCAATGAGCTGGGTGCCCGCGAGATGGCCCAGATTGTCTTTGCTGAACTCAAAGCCCAGAAATTGGAACTCGCCGACAGAATGGTGAAGCCGCAGGTGAAGTAGTCACAATACAGCTTCGCCGGAATCAGGATAAGACGATGCTTTGCCGTCCTGCTACCGTCCGATGTGAAAGGAAAAGTTCAAGATTCACTTCCACTGCTTTAAAGCCGTTTCCCGGAAAACTGCCCTAAAACGCTGGTGCTGATTTATTGCCCATGAAAAATGCCTCTTCCGTTCTTCTCGCGCTGCTGGTATCCGGGGTGATTTCTTCCTGCGCCGTGCAGAAGCCGGTGCACTGGACGCTGGATTCGCTCACCGGCATTGGCGGACACGCCACTGCTGTGCTGGGAAACCCTACACTCAAGCCGGGCCTAGGCGACATGCAGGTACTGCGCTTTGACGGACAAGACGACGGTCTGCTGGTAAACCACAACCCCATTGCCGGAGCCGAGGAATTCACCATTGAGGTGGTCTTCAAGCCCCATTTCGCCGGGCCCGCCAACAGAGAGCAACGTTTCCTGCACCTGGAAGACATGGCCACCGGGCAACGGCGTATCCTGCTGGAACTTCGGCTCAACAACCAAAACCAGTGGTACGCTGATTTCTTCATGCGCACCGAGAAAGCCGCACTCACGCTCATTGACTCTACCAAAACCCACCCGGTGGGAGAGTGGGCCACCATGACGCTCACCTACCGAGACAGGCAACTGAAAGGTTACGTGAACGGGCAACTGGAGCTTTCCGGGGAGATTGAATATTTGCCGCTCCCGCTATCGGCGAAGGTTTCCATCGGCACCCGCATGGACAAACGCTCCTGGTTCAACGGCGAGATTCAACGCGTGCGGTTCTGGCGGAAAGCCCTGGTACCAAAGAAATATTCCAATTCTCTGTAAGCGGGAAAGCTTCTGAACACCAGCCGTTTTAAAGCCGATTTCCGGAAAAGACCCGGGAAACGAACTGGCCCATTTACCCTTATGCTGAACGGCACGCCGCCGCTTGCGCAC
>NZ_JACOAF010000037.1:0-79227 GCF_014269285.1 Rufibacter sediminis | reverse complement strand
TCTAAAAACCCGCCCTCACGCGCCTCTTTGGATTGAAGCTGTCAACCGGCGTTACAGCGTCATGTACTTTTTAACTTTTTCAATCATCTCTGATGAGCCAATCACCAGCGGGCAGCGTTCATGCAGGGCGGTGGGTGTTTTGTCCAGGATGCGTTCAATGCCATCGGTGGCCTGTCCGCCCGCCTGTTCGGCTATGAAAGCCAGTGGGTTGCATTCGTACAGCAGCCGGAGCTTGCCGGTTTTGTTTTTCGCAGAGGCCGGGTAAAAGTAAATGCCGCCTTTGAGGAGATTCCGGTGGAAATCAGCGACCAGCGACCCTATGTAGCGGGAAGAGTATTTCTGCTCGCGGCAGAACGCCAGGTAGTTCTGGATGCCCAGCGGGAAATTGCTCACGTTGGCGTCATTGCAGGAATACTGCTTTCCGTGGCTGGGGATCTTCATGTTGGGGTGCGAGAGGAAAAACTCGCCAAGGGAAGGTTCATAGGTGAAGCCGTTCACGCCGTGGCCAGTGGTGTACACCAGCATGGTGGAGGCGCCGTACAGAATGTAGCCGGCGGCCGCTTGCTGCGTTCCCTTCTGGAGGCAATCTTCCAGCGTGCCGTTCTGGCCGCCTTCGGACAAGCGCCGGTAAATGGAGAAGATCGTCCCCACGGGAATGTTCACGTCAATGTTAGACGAGCCGTCCAGCGGGTCCATGGCCACAATGTACTTGGCGTTGGTATTGCCCGTATGGATGATGTCTTCCTCCTCCTCAGAGACAATGGCGCACACCTCACCGCCGTTGCGCAGCGCCCGCACAAACCGTATGTTGGCAATCAAATCCAGCTTCTGCTGCTCTTCGCCCTGTACATTCTGCTGCCCGAAAGACCCCATGGTGGCCTGATCGGCGCGGCTGATCTCGCGGCTCACGATTTTGGCGGCCAAAGCCATGTCGCGCAGCAACTGCGATAACTCACCGGTGGCGTACGGGAATTCCTCCTGTTTGCGCATGATAAACCGGTCCAGGGTGGTACCAACGGGAAGCGCTAATGCATCATTCATACGGTTGTGTTTTGTGTAGTGATGAACGAATATAGTCTGAATAGGATGGATAATAAAAGAGGCCCTGCTCCTCCGCCTCAGATGGTACGCAAAGCTGAAGCGGTTTTAAGGTGCAGGACCCGTCTTTTGAGCTGGTTGCCGCCAGTACGTTTTTTGAGAAACTATAAGGAAACGCCTCTTTTCCAGGGAATGAAGTCGTCTTGCTGCAGGATTTTCTCTTTGGTCTCAATCCGGCCGCTGGCTACTTCAATGATGAAATCCAGCACGTCTTCGCCCATCTGCTCAATGGTTTTCTCGCCGGAAATCACCGCCCCGGTATCAATGTCAATGATATCGGGCATGCGTTGCGCCAGCTTGGTGTTAGAGGAGATTTTGATCACCGGTGCAATAGGGTTGCCGGTGGGCGTGCCCAGCCCCGTGGTGAACAGCACAATGTTGGTGCCGGCGCCCACTAGAGCCGTGGTGCATTCCACGTCATTGCCCGGGGTGCACAGGAGGTTCAGGCCGGGTTTGGTGGCGTATTCTGGGTAATCCAACACATCCACAATGGGGGAGGTACCGCCCTTTTTAGCGGCTCCCGCCGATTTGATGGCATCGGTGATCAAGCCGTCGCGGATGTTGCCCGGGCTGGGGTTCATGTCAAAGCCCGAGCCCACGGCCTCGGCCGAGGCCGCGTACGCGCGCATCAGAGAGGCGAACCGCTCGGCGGCTTTATTGCTCTCGCAGCGGTTGATCAGTTCCTGCTCCACGCCGCACAGCTCGGGGAACTCAGAGAGAACGGTTTTTCCGCCCAGGGCCACCAGAATGTCTGAGGTATGCCCAATGGCCGGGTTCGCCGAGATGCCGGAGAATCCGTCTGAACCCCCGCACTCCAGCCCAATGGAAAGTTTGCTCAGCGGCGCGGGCGCTCTTTTCAGTTTATCGGCTTCAATCAAAGCCAGGAACGTCTGGCGGATGGCTTTGGACATCATCTCTTCCTCGGTGCCTTCTTTCTGCTGCTCCAGTACAATAACCGGTTTAGAGAAGTTAGGGTCAAGGGCCTGGAGTTTGCTTTCCAGGATGCTCACCTGCGCGTTCTGGCAACCCAGACTCAGGACGGTAGCCCCGGCTACGTTGGGGTGGTGGATATAATCAGCGAGAAGGGCGCACAGCATGTCAGAGTCTTGCCGGGTGCCGCCGCAGCCGCCTTCGTGGGTCAGGAATTTGATGCCGTCTACGTTTTCAAAGATCCTGCGCTGCACCGGGGCCGCGGTTTTCTGCAAGGCGAGGGTCTCAATAGCCTGGGTGTTGCCGGTTTGGTACAGCTCTACCATCTGCTGCACATACGATTTATACACATCGCGCTGACCGAAACCGAGTTCATCCAGGAAGGCTTGCTTGATGATGTCCACGTTGCGGTTCTCGCAGAACACCAGCGGAATCACGAGCCAGTAGTTACCGGTGCCCACCTGCCCGTCCGGGCGATGGTAGCCCATGAACGTGCGGTTCGCCCACTTGGAGACATCGGGAGCTTGCCAGCCGATGGTCTTGGTTTTGCCGGTAAAGCCGTTCACCTGGTGCTTCACGTTGGCAGTGGTCAGGACGCCACCTACGGGAATGTCATAGACCGCTTTGCCAACCAAAGACCCGTACATCAGGATCTCCTCACCCGCGGCCAGCGGGCGTTGTGCAAACTTATGCTTGGCTTGAACATCATCGGCCAAAACGATCCGCGAGCCGTCGTATTCCACGGTGTCGCCTTTTTTTAAATCCGTGAGTGCTACCAGCACATTGTCGTTCGGATGGATTTTTAAAAATCTGTGTAACATAGCTCGGAAGGTAGTATGTGCAATCGATTGCGCAAGATATCAATAATTGTGAAACATTGAAATATTCTGAACCGATTCTTCTGAAAAAATAAAGTTTTAGAAACGAAGGCGGGAAAAAGCATAGTTGTTTTTCAAATTCGGAAAAACAGGCGTCGCCTTTCTTGAGCCATTCTGTTGTTTAGATGCTTAGTTGTTCCCTTCGGGCAGGAGGGGGTCGCTTGCACAACCTTCTTTTTGGGCAAAAGATTCCGGCCGCTGGTTTAGGGGCTGTTTTCCGGAAACAGCCCCTAAACCAGCCAGCGGGGAAGAGGGAGAAAACGCCGGAACGTTACCGACCCACGATCTGATCCATGACCCAGGCGGTGCGGGCCGCAGACTCGCCGGTGCTGGGGCATTTGCCCTGGCCGGTCAGTTCCTCTACAATGGTCTGGATGAAGGGCTGTTGCACGTGTGGGGGCGGGGGTAAAAAGTAGGCTTCGGTTTCCTGGGCGGTCTCCACTTTGATGGGCTCCAGGGCGAAGGAAGGGAAGGTGATGCGCCCCTGGCTCCCGATGATATCGATCTCATCTTTGAACTGGCCGGGAGCCACCGTGAAGCACCAGATGCCCGTCCCCAGCACGCCGCTGGCGAAGCGGAACTGCCCTGTCACGATGTCCTCGGCGGGATAAAGCCCGGCCTGGTTTTCGGTTTGCCCCGAGGCGGCGGTGATGGGCCCCAACAAATAATCCAGGTAATCCAGTTGATGCGAAGCCAGGTCGAAGAAAAGGCCGCCGCCGGCAATTTCGGGCTGTACCCTCCAGGGCAACTCGTGCGGGTTCAGGTTTTCCTGCACCGGATGGAATAGCCGGATGTTGACCAGCTTCACCTCGCCAATGGTGCCGGCCTCCAGCAGTTCTTTCACCTTCAGGAAGGAGGGCAGGCGCCGCCGGTAGTAGGCCACAAACAGCGGCACCTGGGCGGTTTGGCAGGCCTTTACCATTTCCTGGCACTGGGCGTAATTCAGGGCCATGGGTTTCTCCACGTACACCGGTTTGCCCGCGGCGGCTACTGCCAGCGTGTATTCAGCGTGGGAATCTGGCGGCGTGGCGATGTACACGGCATCCACCTCGGGGTCGTCTATCAGGGCCTGGGCGTTGTCATACCACTTGGGCACCACGTGCCGTTGGGCATAGTCTTGGGCTTTCTCGCCGTTGCGGCGCATAACGGCCACCAAGGAAGAATGAGGTACTTTCTGGAAGGCGGGTCCGCTTTTTACTTCGGTTACGTTGCCACACCCGATGATGCCCCACCGGATGGTCTTTCTGGTCTGTTCTGCCATTGCGTTTTAGGCCTTGTTTCTGAAAAATGTCGCTTACCTGTAAACGTCTTTTCCAGAAAAACGGCGGAAAGGGGAAGGTACCTTTGGCAATTCACCGGCAGAACTTTGTTTTTAGCCTGTTTTATAGAAAGAGCCCTAAAACGTTCCGGCCCGGAAATGGAAGGTTACAACTATTCCAGTAAAGCCAACTCTCTGGCTAAGTTCTGCCACGCCTGTGGCTCTGCTTGAACTTGGAACGAGGGAGTTTTGCCAAGTCTGGAAGAGGTAATCATTCATAGGGCAACTTACTAACAGAAACTCAATCTGCTTTGGCCAGCGTAATTTCTATTGGATGGTTTGACGAGCGTACGGGCATTTCTTTGGGGACGTACCCCGGGTGGGAGACCAGGATTACCGCTTGTTCGGTCTGGAAGGCTACTTCAAATTCGCCGCGATGGTTTGTGATCGACTGGGTGGTAGTGCCTTGCACCTGGATGCTGGCCCCGTTCACGGCTTGTCCAGCATCGTCCAGAACTACGCCCCTCAACTGCCAGGAGGCTTGGGTTGCGCCCGGCGCAGGTTTGAAATGCCCCTGATTGGCTCCGGCGAAATACTGGTGGTACACTACCTCGGCAATGGCAAAGAGAAGCACCAGCAGCACGGCGGCCGTTTGCCAGACCGGCCACTGGAATACCTTGCGTTTGCGCTTTTTCTGGGCCAGCAGGTTCTTCAGGCGGCCTCGGGTTTCCCGCACCGCCAGTTTCACGCGGGCTGGCTGGGCCATGGTCATGCCTTCCAGCAGGTCTGAGCACATCTCACAGGAAACCAGGTGCCTTTCCAAGTGGTGGCTTTGTGCAGCGGAAAGTTCACCGGCTTGGTACTGACGCAGTACCTCCAGCGAAGGATGCTCCTGGGCATCCCAGTCTTCGGGGAGGTTATTCCTGCTCATAGTTTTTGGTCATGTAATTTTTAAGGTTTCGTTTGCCGTTCTGGATGTGGCTTTTCACTTGCCCAATCTCGTACCCGGTGAGGTCGGCCACTTCTTTGTAGCTTTTTTTCTGGAGGTAGAAAAGCTCTACGCAGGTGCGCTGCTCGGGCCCCAGGGTAGAAAGGGCCCTGGAGAGGAGCTGCAGTTCCTGTTCCGGGTCAGCGGCATTAGCATCAACGGCGTGGGCCAGGGCGGCTTTCTCCACCAGCGGCATTGTTTTCTCATCCATCAGCTCGGTACCCCGGCTTTTTCGGGTCCGCAGCTGCATGAGGCAGTGGTTCTTGGTGAGCACGTGCAGCCAGCTTTTGAAGTTGGAAACCTCGTGCCGGGGAAGCGCGGAAATAAGCTGCTCAAAAATGTGCATGGTCGCGTCTTTGCTTTCCTCCTCGTCCTTCAGGTACTTGAGGCAGATCAGGTACACCATTTCTGTGTAGCGCTCAAATAACTGACCCACCAGTTGCACATCGCCGGTCTCCCGATACTGCTGTATCAGTTCCAGGTCTTGGGGTGGCTTGGAGCGGGAGAATAGCTTTAGAAACATGCAGCGGGGTCTGTAAGCGTGTATAAAGAAAGAAATAAATAGGAACTAGTAAAACATACAGGTACAGGTCTTCTTTTACCTCAAGATGCAGCCGACACGCCGATTGCATAAAGGAGTAGGCTATTTTTTATTAGGGAAGACTACGGAAGGAGGTGTTAAGGAAAGTAGAAGGCTGATGGTCAACGAAATGATGGTTGCCTGATTTAAGCCTCTTTTCAGGAAATCAGGCCAAAAACAAGCTGCTCGCCAAGCGGAGGATTACGGAACGCATGAACGAGTTGGTGGTGGTTTCGCCAGGATGCAGGTGCTTCCTCCGGAAATACAGTTTTCAGCCGCTTTCCATTTTCCGGCCCTGAAACGCAGTTAGGGTAAGTTGAAAAAAACTCCCCCGCGTTTTCCTCCCGTTTTTATAAAAACAGGAGGAAAACGCGGGGGAGGATGGGCAAAGAGGTTTGACCGAAAGGTTTACACCAGCTGGCTCTCTAAGGGGAAACGTTCGTGCGTCAATTTCTGGACGAGGGTACGCTTTGATGGGTGAAAGGGCAGGGCCAGCATAGGTATTTCCAGACGGTGCAGCAGATGGGTGGTGACACTGTCCTGGAACAGTACTTCCCAGAAATCGTGCTCCAGCACGGTAAACGCAAGGAGGTGGGTCTGGTGCTGCCGGAGGTAATCTAAGATGCCCTTGACCACCTCTTCCTGGGCCACGGTCTCGAAGCGGAACTCCTGCTGGGGAAACTCCTCCCGAAGCTGTTCTTGGATGAGGTTGTCTTCTACCAGATCTAACTGGTCTTCACTCTTGACGTGCAGAACGGTCAAATTTGCTTTGAAGAGGTCCTTCAACTGTAAAAGCAGGCCGAGGGCCGGTACTTCGCTGTGCTCCAGGGTAGAGGTGTACACCATGTTTTCTATGGCATGGAGTGGAGCTTTCTCAGGAATGGCCACCACCGGGCAAAGGCTTCTTTTCACCAGCGTCTCCGTGATGGTGCCAAAGATTTTCCCCAGCCGGTCGTGCGCTCCCTTGGTACCCATCACCACCAGACTGACCTGGTCCTGGTTAATCAGCTGGCTTAGGCGCTGCAGGGGATTCCCTTCTCTGACCAGGTACTCTATGGGGACGGCGCTATAGCACGCCGAGGTGGCTACCCGCAGGAAATCTTCCATTTGCCCCATGGCGCGCCGGCGCGGCTCCTCGGTGGTTTCATAGGAATCGCCCAGGAAAGGGGAAAGCCGCTGGTACACATGGCAAACCAACAATTGAGCATTGGTTTTGAGCGCGAGGTCCAGGGCGAAGAGAAGCGCTTTTTTGGCCGGCGCAGAAAAGTCAGTGGGTACTAGAATCTTGTTCATCTTGAGAAAGGATTGAGGTGGAAAGAAGAAGCGTGTCTTCTGTAGCAAAGGATTCTTTCAGCGAAGCAGGCTGCTGGCCGGCGCTTGCGGGAAGCGCCAGGAGAGGAAGCAAAGGTTGGGCGGTTAAATCACCGGTGATGCTCTTGTGCCGCACTATGTCCAGATACGTGTGGTGGTGCGGAGCCACTACCAGCAGATCAGGCTGCGTGGTGGAAACAAATTCGCGGATGGCTTTTTCGGGCTGGTTTGTAAACCGGAAGTGCACGGAGAAATTCACGGGTACATTGCTGTCCAGTTGGTTGAGGCCCTGCTGAATGGCCTGAAGCTCCTCCTCCTTCTCTGAATGGTACAGGTGCAAAACCTCCAGCCGTGCCGAAGACTTCTCCGCCAGTTTCCCCAGGAAGGTCAGGTGGTCTGGGTGCGGCAACTGGTGCAGATCGGCGGCGAAGGCCAGGGTCTGCAGACCGGTGAATTCCGCTGAGGACGGAACAACCAACACCGGAACGGTGGCATTCAAAATAACTTCCGTGACCACACTCCCCAGCAAAGCCCGGCTCAGGTCTCCGCCGCCATGCGTGCCCATGAGGACCAGGTCCGCAGAGAGGTCATCCATGAACTCCAGAATCTTTTCCGAGGCATTCCCAAATTTGGCTACGCACCGGATAGGAAGGTCGGCTTGAGCATCCGGAAGAACCTCTAGGTAGTGTTGTCCGCTTTCCGTCAAAGAAAAATCCGCAGGAATTTCTTTCTCAACAGCCGCCGCTGCATGAAACCGGAAACTGAAGTTATGGCTCCGCTCAGCCTGTAATGCTTGGGCGTAGTTTTCCAGTTGCCGGGTTTTTTCGGCTTCCAGCGCAGCTACATACTCCTGCGGGTGCAGGGCCTGGGAGAGCGGAATCTGCTGGTGAAACACCTGGAGCAAGATAACCTCGGCCTTGAGCGAGACGGCCATATCTAAGGCGTACAGAAACGCCTGATGGGCTTCTCTGGAATGGTCGGTGGTGACAAGTAATTTCATAGTGGCAAGTGGATAGGAGCGTTACTCTGATGGGTGAGAAATCCTGATGGAATTGGTTAGCTAAGCGGTATCTGAAGATGGAAATGCAACCATTTAAAGGGATCAAGTTGCAACTTGTTTTGGCCTTCGTTTCCGGAAAAAGGGCTCAAAACGCGGTGCCTCCGCTATAGAGGCAGACAGCCGGGGAGCTAGTGCTGGTGGTGAATGACCAGCAGGGGCAGAAAGCTATGAGCGGCAATGTCACTGGTTTTGTCATGCTGAAACAGCTGCTGCCAGAGGTTCTTGTTGCGCCACCCAACTACCAGCATATCGGCCTGCTGATCGAAACAGAACCGGTGGATTCCTTCGGCCAACTCCGGGTGCACAGTCAGGTGGCAGGAAAGATTCTGGTGCGGCATCCGTTTCTTCAAAAGGGCCAAACCTGCCTGGGCTTCCTGCCGGCGGGTAAAACTCTCTTCCTTCAAGACGTGGAGCAGCTGTATCTCCGCTTGGAAGAGCCGGGCCAGCTGGCACACCAGACTCACGTCTGTGAAAGATTCCCCTTGCAGATCGGTGGCAAACACAATTTTCTTGGGGCGGGAAAACGTCACGTGCGGCGGAACAATGAGCACCGGGCAGGGAGATTCCTTGATGATGCTGGCGGTGAACGAGTCATCAAACATCTCTTGAAAACCCGCGTGGCCCAGCACAATCAGGTCGGCGTGTTCGTCTTTGGCCAGTTTTACCAGGCTGCTAAGCGTGTCTCCGTACTTGATTCTGCTCTCAATAGGTACCGCCATTTCCCGGTCCTGGCTATGGAAGGTTTGGATAAGGATATCCAGTTTGGTTTGCTGCATCTGCCTGTACTCGGGGTCCTGGACCGCTTCCACAAAAGGAACGCCTTCTGCGGGAGCTAATTCCACCACCACCGGAACATAGACATTGTGAAACAAAACGATGCGGGCCTGCAGCCACTGCGCTAAGGAATCTGAATACCACAGGGCGTTCTCAGCACAGGTTGAGAAATCGGTGGGGCAGATGATCGTTTCCATAAGCGTTGTTTTTAGAAGTAATGAATCTTCGTTTGGGATGATGTAAATTTCTAATTGCCAGTTGATTGGCGCTATGATCTTTATCATTCCTTACGTTGATAAACATCAATTAGTGAGCCCGGCAGCACCATCGGCGTAAAACTGTCCCGAACCGTTTTAGGGCTGAATTCAGCAAAGTCAAGGTAAATCAGCTGAGCTTCCATTGCCCTGGTTTTCTGCTGTTTTCCGTTTTTCGGCCCCGAAACGTAATCAGGCAATATCGGCCTTGAGTTATCCTGTCGGATTCATCCATGCAGCGTTAGAATGCGCTTTTACTTGGCGGAACTGCCATATGAGATTCACCACAGAATGCGCCTTTCGCTACTAAAGTTGACAGTAGAAATCCCCGTTTCTTGGAAACTTCCGTATTTATTCGCTGAGAAACCGGATAACTCTCTTTGCTTGTCTGCACGTATTGGAGAAGGTTATGAAAAAAGAAGAGATCTATTTCCCAGATTGGCAACGTCTCCTGATCGGGAATACGTCTTGGGAATTTATGTTGGAAGTCCTCATCCGGACGCTGATCATATTCCTGGCCTTGTTACTGGTGCTTCGCCTGATGGGGAAACGGATGAACGGCCAGTTAACCATCTCTGAGCTGGCCGTGATGGTGACCTTGGGGGGGATTGCCTCCGCGCCCATGCAATTGCCGGACCGGGGAGTGCTGCTGGGCATTGTGACGTTTGTCTGTGCTCTGTTCTTTCAACGGGGCGTCACGCTGCTCGCCTTCCGGAACCGGAAGGTAGAAGTGATTACCCAGGGAGACGTGTCGCTGGTCTTGAAGGAAGGCGTGCTGGGCATTGAGGAGATGGAAAACCTGAGGCTTTCTAAAGACCAAGTCTTCGCCGCGCTGCGCACCAAAAACATCTCCCACCTGGGGGAAGTGAAACGCCTGTACATGGAAGGCTGCGGTCTGTTCAGTATCGTGAAAGAGGAGCCTCCCAAACCTGGTCTATCTATTTATCCCCTGAAAGACGAAGACCTGGTGCATTCTCAGGCCTTAGACCAAAAATATCTTGCCTGTATCCGGTGCGGCTTCGTGGCCGAGGCCCCTCAGGCGCAGGGCACCTCCTGCCCCAACTGTTCCTGTAATGAGTGGACCGCCGCGGCCACCAATTAAGAATCTCCCCCATGAAACCAGAAGATATTCATATAACCGATTGGCTCCGGATTGTGCTGGGCGAAGTGCCCTGGGTTTTCCTGTTGGAAGTAGTCATCCGGATTGCCTTCATCTACTTTGTGCTCATGCTGTCCATGCGGCTCATGGGCAAGCGCATGGCCTCCATGCTGAGCCGCACTGAAATGGCCGCCCTGGTCTCGCTGGCCGCGGCCAACGGTGTCGCCCTGATGGACCCCTCACGCGGCATTGTGCCCATTGTCATCATTGCGATGGTGGTGATCGGCATAGAGCGTTTCATTGCCTGGCGAAGCACCCAGGATGCCGGTTTCGAGCAGATAGTCATGGACGACATGGACATTCTGGTGAAAGACGGCTGCCTGCAGCTGAAAGCCATGGAACAGGCCCGTATTCCGCGGGAGCGGCTTTTTGCCCAGCTGCGGTACTCTGATATCTACAACCTGGGCAAAGTGCAGCGCACCTACATGGAGGCCAACGGCGCGTTCACCATCAAGCAATTCCAGGACGAGCGCGAAGGACTTTCGCTGGTGCCAGACATCGACCCAGACCTCCAACGGGACCAAAAAGCCGCCCCTGAAAAGTTTGCCTGCGCCAGCTGCGGTAACTTAGCCAAAGGCCCGCAAAAACCGTCCGGCGAATGTGCCAACTGTGGGCAAAACGACTGGAAAAAAGCCGTGGTTTCCTGATATGGACCGAAGTCAAGGTCACAAGCATGATTCCCGTTTTAGGGCTGATTTCTGAATTTCAGCTATAAAACAGGAACTTGCCCCAGGCTTTTGTCTCGTTGGTAAATGTCTTTTCTGAACTGAACCTCGCCCAGATCATCTACCCAGCAGGTGTAATACGCCAGCTGAACGGTCACTGGAGCCGGTAGATAGAGCTTTTTCTCCAACGCAGTTTGCGCGAGAAGCGGTGCCGAGCTGGGGCGGTTCTGCCAGTTAGAAGACAGCAGGTAAGCGCCTAACGTTTCAGGGTCCTGCACTCTTACGCACCCGTGGCTGTACGCCCGGAGGGGGTGAGCGAAGAGCGCCTTGGCCGGCGTGTCATGCAGGTAAATCTGGTAAGGATTGGCGAAGATGAACTTGAGGTGGCCCAAGGCATTGGACGGGCCGGGACGCTGCACCACCAGCAGCTTGTCTTTGGTAAGGTCTACGGTGTGCCAGTTCACCTGCTGCACAGAGAGGGGAGTGCGGGTAGAACCGGTAAGGCGGTAAAGCTGCATCTGATTCCGGGAGAGGTAGCCCAAGTCCTTTTGCAACATAGGAATGATCTCGCGCTGCAGAATGCTCTGTGGTACGGTCCAGGAGGGGTTTAGCACCAGATAACTGATGCGGCTCGTCAGGGGTTCGGTCTGGAAGGCGGGGCTGGGTTGCCCCACCACCACCCGGGTTTGCCAAACCTCGGCACCCGAAGAGTCCAGCAGGTGCAGCGTATAATCCGGGATGTTGACCAACACCAACGGTTCTTTTTGCAGGGCGGCGGCGGCTTCCCAGCGCTGCAGGTTCAGTTGCAGCTGCTTCAGCCGGGCGGCGGGCGGCACGTTCAGGGCCTCCAGGGTTTGGTGTCCGGCCACGCCATCGGGCGTAAGCCCGTGCCGGCGCTGAAACCGGATGACCGCCTGGCGCAGTTGTTCATCGTAAACGGAATCAATGGAGGCGAGAGAGCCTGGCAGGTCGCCGGTGAGTTGCAGGTTCTCCCGGAGAGACTGGTGGCAGGCATCGGGCGCGCCGTTGTTCAGGCAGACCTTTTCCTCCAGCGAAATCCATTGTTGGAGGGCCGCCAGCCGTTCATAGTGCGCCACTGCTTTGCGCATCCGCAGCACCTGTTCCGCCGGGTCATACGTGCGGGGCTGCGCCGCTCCCTGAAGTGATAAAAGCAACAAGAGCAGTACCGCCCATGAACTGAATCTGCGTCTCATGCCTTTTTAGCTGGTATTGGCTTCCTGCTTAAATAACCGGAGCGGTCTTTTTGGTGGTACGTTGGTTCTGGAACTGGTAAGGAGCCGCCGGAAGAGCCAGCAAAGGCACAAAGGCCTGCAACGCCAGTTTCTTGGTGATGCTGTGGTGGAATAACTCCTCCAGCCAATCGCGGTCCTGAATGGAAACGGCCAGCACCTCCATCTGATTCTCCCGCACAAAACCCTTCAGCCCGGCAATGATGTCATCGTTCTGGAACTGCGCAATGGTGTACTTGTTATTGGGGAAATGCTTGTGGATGCTTTTCAGCACCTGGTTGTCAGACACCAGATCCAGCTGCTTTTCTGATTTGATGTTGATGATGTTGACTTCAGACCCCAGGAAGGAGGCCAGCTGGAAAAGTTGTTTCAGGTAAACGGTTTCCTCGTTCTCGAAATCAGAGGCGTAGGCAATATGGCGCACGGGCGCAAACGGCACATTGGCCGGAATCACCAGCACCGGGCAAAGCGCCTCTTTGATATAGGAAGAAGCATTGGTCCCCATCAGTTTGTCCAGGAGGTTGCTTTCTCCGTGCGTCCCCATCACCACCAGATCCACAGCCTGGGTTTTCACCTGCTCGTTCAGCAGCGGGATCAAGGGGCCATAGAGGCAGAAGGTCTCCACCTCAAAGGCAAACCCATGCTCAGCCCGCAGGTTCTGGGCCATGAGCTGCAGCGCTTCCTCGGCGTCTTCTATCAATTGGGCATCAAACGGAATGAGGGGCACGCCTTCCGGCGACACGGCGGTTGAAAAATCAACGGTATGCACTAAAAGCAACCGGCCGCCTTTCTGCCGCACCAGAGAAGCCGCATACTGTACCGCATTGGCCGCGATTGAAGAGAAATCTGTAGGAACTAATATCGTTTTCATAAGACCAGAATAAGTAAGAGATCAATGCTGAATGCCGTACTTGTCTGCAAAACTAGCGGCTCTGCCCGCCGGAAGGAATGATGGTTGTCAGAGCCCGGAGTGACTTTGGTCATGCGCTCCGTTTAGGAGCCGGAAAACGAAAATCGACCTAAAAACGAGAAGGTTACCGGACTGGAGCAGGTGATGCAGTCCGCCAGGAGAAACGGAGAGGTTGGTTCTGCTTGCCTTCATGGGTTTTCTTCATGGGGCCAGATGGAAAAGCAGCGGAAGCGGAGGGAGTCTGTTTTAGAGGTATTTTCCTGAAAACGTGCTAAAAACAGATGCGTATGAGTAAGTTCTGAGCACAAATGATAAAAATAATTGATAAAAGTCGGCAATGTGTCTACTTTTATAAAAACATCTTGATTTGGAAGAACTGTTGTCGCCCTCCGCTCCGCACCACCTGGATGACCAGGCCCGTCTGAAAGCCATCATTGACACGGCCATAGACGGTATTATCACCATTGACCAGCGGGGCACCATTGAAACGGTGAACCCTGCCGCCGCCCGCATCTTCGGGTATGAGCCCGCGGAGATCATCGGGCAGAACATCAGAATGCTGATGCCCGAGCCCGACCAGAGCCGCCATGACGGGTACATAGACAATTACAACCGTACCGGCGAGCGGAAGATCATTGGCATTGGCCGCGAGGTGGTGGGCATGCGCAAAGACAAATCAGTGTTCCCGTTTCTGCTGAGTATCTCGGAGGTGAAATTGCAGGACAAGATCATCTTCACGGGCATCATCCATGACATCTCGCAGCAGAAACAAGCTGAGCAGGCCCAGCGCGAGAGCGAAAACAAGATCAACTCCATCATTCAGGCGGCGGTAGACGGCATCATCACCATTGATACCCGTGGGTTCATAGAGATGGTAAACCCCTCGGCGGCCAAGCTGTTTGGCTACCAGGAGGAGGAACTGCTGGGCAAAAACATCAGCCTGCTGATGCCCGAGCCCGACCACAGCCGGCACGACGGGTACATGGACAACTACCACCAGACCGGGCACCGCAAAATCATTGGCATTGGCCGCGAGGTGTCTGGCCTGAAGAAAGACGGCACCGTTTTTCCGCTGTACCTGAGCATCAGTGAAGTCCAACTCACCGACCGCAAGGTGTATACCGGGTTCATCCATGACATTACCCGGCAGAAAGTGAGTGAGGAGCGGTTGCGCCGCTATGCCGCCGAGCTGGAGCGCAGCAACGGGGAGTTGCAGGACTTCGCGTACGTGTCTTCGCATGACTTGCAGGAACCGTTGCGCAAGATCCAGGCCTTCGGGGACCGGCTCAAGACCAAGGAGCAGGCCAATCTTAGCGAGCAGGGGAAGGACTACGTAGACCGCATGCTCAACGCCGCGGTACGCATGCAGAACCTCATCAATGACCTGCTCACCTTCTCCCGCGTCACCACCAAATCAAAGCCGTTTGAGAACGTGGACCTGAACGCCATTCTGGACGGCGTGTTGTCTGATCTGGAAATCACCATTGAGAAAACCGGAACCGTGATTGAGCGCACGCCGCTGCCCACGCTGGAGGCCGAGCCCACCCAGATGCGCCAGTTGTTCCAAAACCTCATCAGCAACGCCATCAAGTTCCGGAAAGACGATACCACGCCGGTGGTGCGCATTGCCAGCCAGAACGTGCAGCGCACGGCGCACCTGACCTCCACACCCGGCGATCAACACGTGTCCATTGAGGTGTCTGACAACGGCATTGGGTTTGATGAGAAGTACCTTGACCGGATTTTTAATATCTTTCAGCGTCTGGAAGGGCAGAAATACGAAGGCTCCGGCATTGGCCTGGCCATTTGCCGCAAAATAGCCATCCGCCACGGCGGCGATATCACCGCCCGCAGCAAACCCGGCGAGGGCACCACCTTCGTCATAACCCTGGCCACCAGACACCTTCAGGAATAAGCCTTAGAACCCTATGAGCCCCAAAAAAAGAACCATTGTCATTCTCATTGCCGACGACGACGCCGAAGACCGCATGCTGGTCAGAGACGCGCTGGAAGAGAATAGATTAACGAACGAGATCCAGTTTGTAGAAAACGGCGAGGAACTAGTTGACTACCTGCACAACCGCGGCAAGTTCACTGACAAAGCTAAGTTTCCCACGCCGGGCCTTATCCTGCTGGACCTGAACATGCCCAAAAAAGACGGCCGCGAGGCTCTGAAGGAAATCAAAGCCGATGAGCACCTGCGCGTCATTCCGGTGGTGGTTTTGACCACGTCCAAAGCCGAGGAAGACATTCTGCGCACCTATGACCTGGGCGTGAGTTCCTTCATCACCAAGCCGGTCACCTTTGCGGCCCTGGTGGATGTCATGAAAACCCTCACCAAGTACTGGTTCGAGATCGTGGAGCTGCCTAAGCCTTAAGGATTTACATTGTTAAAACTCTAAGATGGAAAAACACCCCAATAATTTATTCCCTCTAGAAATATGGGTCTTGGTCATCGTGATTGTAGCCCCTTTATTATTGGTGATTGTTGGGTGTATTGATCAAAAATTGAATGTTGGCATTGAGTTTTTAGTACTCTTTATATTGTTTGGAGCATTCTTCTCCCTACCAGCATTACTGATCTCGTTTTTAAGTTTTAAATTTTTAGTTGCAAGAACAAAGTCCTCCTTCCTTGTTAAGGTTTTGTTTAACCTGGTAGTGATTTTAACAGTTATCACTTATTTCTGGATCATGTCAGGCTCCATGGCATTCATGTTGAGCTTGATTTACTCTGCCAGTGTAGTTCTCTCAACCATGATGATTCCTGTTTTTGGAAACAGGTCTAAAACAATATCCCAGTTGCCGCAGTAAGTGGCAAAAACGTAACCTGTATGGCGGATCAAATAAGAATCTTGTTGGTGGATGACGATGAAGATGACTTCGTGATAACCCGTGACATCATTCAGGATATTCCGGGCCGCCACTACCACCTGGACTGGACAGCCTCCTTCCCCGAGGCGCTCGCCCTCATCCGGGAGAAGAAACACGATGTTTACCTGGTAGACTTTTTCCTGGGCGCGCATGACGGCCTGGAACTGATCACCAAAGCCGTGGAGGAAGGCACCACCGCCCCGTTTATCCTGCTCACCGGCCAAACCGACCGCGAAACCGATGAGAAAGCCATGCGCGCCGGCGCGCAGGATTACCTGGTAAAAGGCACCTTCAACCCGTATGACCTGGAACGGTCCATCCGGTACAGCATTGAGCACGCCAAAAGCCTCACCCAGATTCAGACGCTGAACGCGCAGCTGGAGCAACGGGTGGAAGAAAGAACCCAGGAATTGGCCGAGGCCATTCAGAAACTGGAGAACACCAACCGCATCCTCTACGAGGCGCAACTGGACATTGAGAAAGCGCTGCAGAAGGAAAAAGAACTGAACGAGCTCAAATCTCGGTTCGTGACCACGGCCTCGCATGAGTTCCGCACGCCCTTGAGCACGGTGCTTTCCTCGGCCTCCATCATCGCGCGCTACAAGACCACTGAGGAAGACGACAAGCGCCTGAAGCACGTAGACCGAATTAAATCGGCGGTGCAGAACCTGACGGTCATCCTGAACGATTTCCTGTCCATCAGCCGCATTGAAGAGGGCAAGGTGTACAACATTCCGTCTACCTTTAACCTGGTGGCGTTTGTGAAGGAAAGCGTGGAGGAAATGCAGGCGCTGGTGAAAGAGGGCCAGAAAATCCTCTACCAGCATCAGGGCGAGCAGGAGTTGGTGGAACTGGACAAGCAACTCTTGAAGAACATTCTTATCAACCTATTGTCCAACGCCAGCAAGTACTCCGCCGAAGGCAAAAACGTGCACCTGGCCACCAGCATCACTCCGCAGAAAGTCACCATCACCGTGCAGGACGAAGGCATCGGGATACCGGCGCAGGACCAGACGCATTTGTTTACGCCGTTTTTCCGGGCGCAAAACGCCACCAACATCCAGGGCACCGGTCTGGGCCTCAACATTGTCAAACGATACGTAGAAGTCATGGACGGCACGCTGGAGTACCAGAGCGTGCTGGACAAAGGCACCACGTTTACCATCACTTTCCCGCAAACGCTGTAGCTATGAAAAAAATACTGCTGATAGAAGACAACCAGGAAATCAGGGAGAACACCGCTGAGATTCTCTCGCTCGCCAACTACCAAGTAGTAGAAGCCGAAAACGGAAAAGTAGGCGTGGACCTGGCCCGCAGAGAACAGCCCGACCTCATCATCTGCGACATCATGATGCCCCAGTTAGACGGATACGGCGTGCTGCACCTGCTGAGCAAAAGCCCCGAGACTTCCAGCATTCCGTTTGTGTTCCTGACGGCCAAGTCTGAGAAAGACGATTTCCGGAAAGGCATGAAACTGGGCGCCGATGACTACCTCACCAAACCCTTCGATGACCTGGAACTGCTGGATGCCGTGGAGATGCGCCTCAAGAAAAATGAGATCCTCAAAGCCGAGTTCCAGAAGAACGTGCAGGGCCTGGACGAGTTCATCCAGGAAGCCAAAGGCTACGAAGAACTCAACAGGCTGATTTCTGACGAGCGCCGCGTGACGGTCTTCAAGAAAAAGCACAACCTCTTTCTGGAAGGCAATTTCCCCAACGCCCTGTTTTTCCTGAGCAAAGGCAAGATCAAGACCTACAAAGCCAACGAAGACGGCCGTGAGTACATCACCAACCTCTACAAAGACGGCGACTTCATCGGGTACCTGGATCTGCTGGAGGAAAACGCGTACCGCGAGTCTGCCATGGCGCTGGAAGATTCTGAGGTGTACCTGATTCCGAAGGAGGACTTTTTCACGCTCCTGCACCAGAACCGCGACGTGGCCAACAAGTTCATCAAAATCCTCTCCGATAACCTAGCCGACCGCGAAGACCGCCTCCTGAAACTGGCCTACAACTCGGTGCGCAAGCGCGTGGCCGAAGCCTTGCTTCTGGTGGAGAAACAGTACCAGCAGGAGGGGAACAGCATCACCGAGATGTCCATTTCCCGCGAAGACCTGGCCAGCATTGTGGGCGCCTCCAAGGAAACCGTCATCCGCACCCTCGCCGACTTCAAAGACGAGAAACTCATTGACACCCGCGGAAGCAAAATCTTCATCCTCAACTCCCAGAAACTCGCCAAAATGCGGAACTAAGGAGTGAGTGAGTGAGTGAGTGAGTGAGTGAGTGAGTGAGTGAGTGAGTGAGTGAGTGAGTGGCGTTTTAGGGCTGTTTAGTGAAAACGAAGTTAAAAACTCGCCACCATTATTTTCCTGCCGCAAGTTTTTAACTTGTGGCTACCATGATGGAAGTTTATAACTTCCGTCATTATAAAACCTGAGACATCCGCAGGTTGCAAACTTGCGTCAAAGTAGCTCCAAGTTAGAAACTTGAAGCATAGTTATCTTAGCCTGTCCTGCTTTAGGCCTGTTTTCATTAAAACAGGCCTAAAGCAGGACAGGCTAAGCGCCAGACTGACAAATCCTTTCCCCTAAACTGACAATCATCATGTTTTAAGCACTGCTTCCTGCTGAAATTTGCAGTGGAATTAAACATGACCATGCAGACATCTTTCAAAGCCCTCACTCTTTCTTACAAGCACGCCCCTATTGCGGTGCGGGAGGCGGTTGCCTTAAACGAGATTGGATGCCGGAACCTGTTGGATAAAATTAAGGATTTCACGCAGGCGCAGGATGTACTGGTGCTTTCCACCTGTAACCGCACCGAGGTGTATTACGCTTCTGAGCATGATTATTCCAAAGAGATCATCAAACTCATTGCCCTGGAGAAAGGCTTTATCGCTACCACCGAGATTGCCCCTTACTTCAAACACCTTACCCGGGAGCAAGAAGCCGTGCAGCACTTATTTCAGGTTGCGCTCGGGCTGGAGTCGCAAGTGGTGGGGGACATGCAGATCATGAACCAAGTGAAGAACGCCTACCAGTGGGCTTCTGATGCCAACATGGTGGGGCCATATCTGCACCGCTTGCTGCACACCATTTTCTTCACGAACAAGCGCGTGGTGAACGAAACCGCGTTCAAAGACGGAGCCGCTTCCGTGTCCTACGCCACCGTTGAACTGGTAGAGGAACTCACCAAAAACGTAGAGAACCCCAAGGTATTGATGCTGGGCGTAGGCGAGATTGGCGCCAACGTCTGCGATAACTTCCAGAAATCCACCGTCCGGAACATCACCATCGCCAACCGTACCCACCACAAAGCCGTGGAACTGGCCCAGAAGTGCAATGCCCAGGCCATCTACTGGGAAAACGTGTGGGAAGCCATGGCATCCGCCGATGTGGTGATCTCCTCCGTGCCCGGCGACTGCTTCTTCATCAGTAAAGAGGTAGTGGAGCGCATGGGCGAGCAGAAACCGCATTTCTTTGTAGACCTTTCCATGCCCCGCAGCATTGACAGTGCCCTGGCAGAGCTGGAGAATACCCACGTGTACAACGTAGACAATATCAAGAACCGCGCAACCGAAGCCCTGGAAACAAGATTGGCCGCCATTCCGGCGGTACACCAAATCGTGACCGAAGCCATGGCTGAGTTCCAGACCTGGACCCGTGAGATGAGCATGTCGCCGGCGCTGCAGCAGTTCAAAAACCGGTTAGAGGAAATCCGGCAGCGCGAGTTGGCCCGCTATGTGAAACAACTCAGCGGCCCGGAGCAGGAACTGGTGGAGACCATCACCAAAAACATCCTGAACAAGATCGTGAAAATGCCCGCCCTGGAACTGAAAGCCGCCTGCCAGCGCGGCGAGTCAGAAGCGCTGATTGAAGGGTTGAGTGCTTTGTTTAACCTGGAGAAATCGGCTGAGTTGGTCTAAGACCTCCCCGGAGTGTTCTGCTTTTCAGAAAACCTTGAAGGTTCAGTGGGTTGAATTTTTGCAAGGCATCACCTTATATTCCAGATTACATACGTACATCCTTTTATCTAAGCTTTGATTCGTTAAGCAACACGCAAGTACATTGCATTACAAAAACAGAGAGCCTGGCAAACCGCCGGGCTCTCTCGTTTTAAGGGTATTTTTACAAAACAGGCGCTTTTCTGGCGCAGGTAGACACTGTAGTTTCAGATGTAGATACTTTTTAGAAAAGCAGTGCGAAAACGGATGAACTTATACCCTGATTTTCTTCGCGTGAACCAGCAGGAATGGCAGTTGCAGGTCGTTTTTCTGTTCGGTTCCTAACCGGAACAGATGTTCCCAGGCATCAGGGGTGTGGGCGCCCATCACCAGCATATCGGCGCGGTGGGTGCGGCAGAACTGCGTGATACCATCGCAAACCGAGGCGTTCACTTCCACGTGGTGGCTTACGCGTTGGTAGGTAATGCGCTTGCTCATTCTCTCCAGTTCTTCCAGCGAGAACTGACGGGCGGTAGCATCGTCCTTGGTCAATACGTGTACCAAATGCAGCTGCGCCCCGAAGTAGTTGACCAGTTTCAGAACCAAATTCATATCAGCGGGGCAAAAACCCCGCAGGTCAGTAGCTACCACAATTCTCCGCAGCGGTTTGAAGGAGACTTTGCCGGGAACCATGAGCACCGGGCAGGCCACCTGCTGCACCACCTGATCGGCCAGGGAATGATCCGCTATGTTTTCGGCTTCCTCGGTGCCCAAGACCACCAGATCCACTTTTTCCTCCTGCGCTAAGTGCGCTATTTTCTGGTGCGTTTCGCCGTAGCGTATTCTGGTTTCATAGGATACCGATCCGCCCCACCCGTTTTCTTCCTCATCTTCTCTAATCCCTTTCAACTTGGAGAGTTTCTTTACTTTCCGCTTGATTTCTTCTTTGGTGGGATACCCCGCCTCGTGGCCCATAGCCTCTGAGGAAGTAGAAACCGGCTCCGGGATGTTGTGGAATAAGAGCACATGAGAGTTGATGCGCTGCGCAATTTCATCGGCGTAGTGGATCGCGTTCTTCGAGCTCTTGGAAAAATCGGTCGGGCATAGTATCGTGGTCATACGGAATAGAATATTATTTATTTGCAGACGTAAGTTCAACCTTAATAAGTTCCGCCGGAATGACTTATATCATTATTAAGTCTGACTTAAATAAAATAAATGCTAGAACAGATGATACCTTAGAAGTTTGAAGTACTATCACTATGTTTTAAGAGTGCAAAAAAAAGCTCTGTTTTTAGGCTCGTTTTCACAAAACGAGCCTAAAAACAGAGCCGTGCAGCAGCCAAGAACGGAGTTATGTTATAAAGTAACTGGGATGCCTATCTGTTTTAATCCTTCCAGCGCCACTCCCCGGCTATTTTCAAGGGTTCTTTGAGGTTGTTCTTCAGCAGGAACGCTTTGGTTTGTTCATCAGTAAGGGGTTTGGCCGGAATTGTGGTGGCATCGGCGAGGCCGTACAGGAGCATGCTGCTGAACCGCACGGTATTCTTCAATTCCTGTTCGTTTACCAGGGCGAAGGAGTCACAGTCGGCGTGGTAGCAGTCACCGGCGCTGGCCGGCAGTTTTCCGCCCGATGAGCCTCCGGTGGGTATTCCGTGCAACATGAACGGCTGGTGGTCTGAGTGCAGACCCGCGCGCGAACTGAAACTGTTCTTGAAAGTAGTATCAATCTTGGCCGCAATGGCCCCGATGGACTGGAACAGTTCCCGGCAGGACTCCTGGCTGGCGTTGTAGCCTTTGGGGTCGTTGGTCATGTCATAGTTGAGCATGAAGGACAGTTGGTTCACGCTCTTGTTTTTGAGCGCTTCCTCTAAATAGGCCTCAGAACCCAGCAGACCTTCTTCCTCGCCCATGAACATCACAAACTCGATGGTGCGTTTGGGGCGTAGTTTCAGCGTCTGGAACGTACGGGCCATGTCCATCACTGAGAACGACCCGATGCCGTTGTCAATAGCGCCCGAGGCCAGATCCCAGCTGTCCAGGTGTCCGCCTACCACCACTTTTTCGTTGGGCAGCTCCGCCCCTTTGAGCGTGGCGATGACGTTACGTGCCTTGATTTTTCCTGAGTTATTCGTCATGTCGATCTTCGCGCTCAAGGCACCTTTCTGCAGCTGTTCCTTCAACTGCATGCCGTCTTCGCGGCCAATGCACACCGCCGGGATGGAGATGAGTTTGCCAGTGACTGAAGCGGTGCCGGTGAGCAAGGTGCCTCCCGCCACGGTGTTGATGATGATGATGCCTTTGGCCCCGTTGTTGATGGCCAGCGCTGTTTTCTCAGAGCGGTGCAAGCTGCGGGTGCCTTCCGGCGAGCCGGGTAAAACCCCTAAATACACCAGCGCAATCTTGCCTTTCACGGCGTTGGGCTTGGCCGCGTAATCCACTTCCAGACCATTTCCCATGTCCACTACCTGCCCGGTGAGGTTGGCTTTCACCGGCGAGTGCGCCAGCGAAACGGATTTTATATTTTTTAACTGTTTGGCATCTGGCCCCACCTGTAAGGCCAGCGTGCCACGGCTCCAGCTTTCCACCTCAAACGGCTGGTAACGCACCTCAGAAAAGCCATAAGATTTGAAAAGGTTATAGGCAAACTCCTCGGCCTTCTTCCCGTTCTCGGAGCCCGTCATGCGGTGACCAATGGTTTCTGAGGCCGTTTTCAACGAACTGTAAGCTTTTGAGTTGGTTTGCACCTCGGAGTTGATCTTCTGGAAAACCTCCGGCCAGGCTTTGTTTTCCTGCGCCTTCGCCTGCCCCGCGAGCAAGGCGGCCATAAGGCCCAGCGTAAAATACTTTTTCATGAACACGAGTTTGGTAGAATACTTTCAGCCGATAAGATACTGATTGAAGACCAGAAGACCAATGTACTTGCAAACCGCCGTGGGCAACGAAGCGCGTTTTAGAGCAGTTTTCGGGAAAACGGTCCCTAAACGGAATCGTCATGTTTCGAGATGAAAGTGAAGCGATTGTGAAAATATTTAGATAAATTGAATCTATACGAGACAGGCATTGTCCTTTCCTATATATTTCAACAGCCGCAGCTGTAACAGGCCCAACGCTGATTTTTATATCTGTATGAGGTTTCTCTTGATACTAGTGCTCCTGCTGCCGGGGCGTCTGTTTGCGCAACAGAACCAAGTGGAGGAGTTAAAGCAGCGATTGGCCGCTGCCTCCAGCGATACTGCCCGGGTGAACATTGGCTGTGCCCTCAGCCGCGAATACATGCTCTCTGATGTACTCAAGGCCATGCAACAAGCCCGATCCTCCCAGGAACTAGCCAAAAAAGCGAAGTACCTGAAAGGGGAAGCGGAAGCCATCGGGCTGATTGGCCACGGACACCTGGTCTTGGGCGAGTTTGACAAAGCCTTTCCCTATTTCTACACTTCCCTCCGGATTGCCAGTCAGCTGAAAGACACCACTTTGCTGGTAACCACCTACAACAATCTGGGCGTTCTCTGTTACAGAACCAAAGACGAGAAGCGCGCCCTGCAGAACTACCACCTGGCGCAGTCTCTTGCTCTTAAAACCAATAACCAGAACGGCTTAGGCAGAGTCTACAACAACCTGGGCAATATCTATGAGACCAGGAAAGACTTCGCTACCGCTCTCACCTATTATCAGAAAGCCACGAATATCCATCGGCAGTCCGGTAACCGGAAAAGCTACGGCGTTGGGTTGGCCAACATCGGGATCGCCCATAATTTCATGGGCAAACCGGCCCAGGGCTTGCCCTATCTACAAGAGGCTCTTCAGATAGACGAGGAACTAGGCAACAACATGAACAAAACCGTGACGCTGGGCGGCATCGCCAATATCTACCAGAGCTTGAAACAGCCCCAGAGAGCCCTGCACTATGCGCGGCAAAGTTATGAGGTGGCGGTGGGCACGGTTTCCAGCAAGAAGATCATGGCCGCGGCCCAGCGGCTCGCCGATCTTTACGCATCGGTGAAAGATTTTGAGAACGCGTACAAGTACCAGACCATTTTCACCCAGGAAGATCTGAAGCTAAACCTGGATCAGCAGAACCGCAAAGCCGCCGAGATCATCTCCAAATTTGAGAACAGCCAGCAGGAGCTGGAGAATATCAAGCTGAAAGCCCAACAACGCATTCAGGCCCTGGACATCGCGCAGCAGCAGAAGACCATGTGGTTTGAAGGCGCCATCCTGCTTTTGCTTCTGCTGTTGGTCATCGGGCTTTACCTGAGCAAGCAGAAGTTCAAGAACCTCTCACGGCAGCTACAGGAAGCCACTTCGCTCTTGCTCCAGAAAAACCAGGAAATCACTGCCCAGAAAGAGGAAATCACCAAACAGGCCGCTATCCTGGAAAGCAACAATGCGCAGTTAGACCGCCACAACAGCTTTAAAAGCAAAGTGTTCTCCATTGTCTCCCATGACCTGCGGTCGCCGTTCAATTCCATCCAGGGAATTCTACAGTTGGTGCAGAACCGTTCCCTCAGCGAAGGCGAAGTGAAGCGCTTTTTTGCTTTACTGGGCAAGAACATGGAAGTAGTGGTGAAGATGATGGACAACCTGTTGTTCTGGTCGAAGGCCCAGATGCAGGGTTCCAGCCTGGAGTTGCACCCAGTGCGCCTACATGACATGGTCAATGAAACGTTGCACGTACTGGAAGCGCAGGCTTCGGCCAAAGAGGTACGGCTGTTCAATGGGGTTAATCAACAACTCACCATCAACACCGACAAAGAACGCCTCTCCTTTGTCTTACGGAACATGGTCGCCAATGCCATTAAGTTCAGTTTTGCGGGTGGGGAGGTGACGTTGGAAGCCCACGAACAGGAGAAGGGCATTTCCTTCGTGGTTACTGACGCCGGGAAAGGAATCTCGGAATCCAACCTGGCCAAACTGTTTTCCGGCAAGCGGTTCACGACTCCCGGCACCGCCCTTGAACAGGGCACTGGCTTGGGCCTGTTGCTGAGCAAAGAATTGGTGGAGAGCCTGAACGGCAAGATCACGGTAGAAAGCGTGCAGAACCAAGGCAGTACTTTCACCATTTACCTGCCGTGCACAGTCCGGCAAGAAGATGCTGAAGTGGTGCTGGAAGAGGAACTGGAAACGTCGTAAGCTTAGTCTAGGAACCGGACGGTGACATAGCTGTCCGTGTTGCGGCCCTGATCATCCAGGCAGGAGATCTTGAGTTTGCCGGCGTGCTCGGGCTCAAAGAAAACGGGTGCATTACCACGCGAGGCGCTCAGGAATTGGTCGTTGACGTACCAGTACACTTTTTTGACTTCGTTGTGCGGGTTGCACTGCAGCATCAGTTTCTGGTGATCTGCTTTCTCCAACAGGTATTCCATGCCCGCCGTGGGCGACGAAATAAGCGGAGCATATTCCTGGAAAATGCGGCTACAAGCAGGATTATGCGGCGGCAGGCTGACGTAGGGCAAATGCTGCGAAACAAAATACGTGAGAATTTCCGGGGAGTGGTTGGGGTACCATTGCAGCTGATAATCCCCTTCGGGCAGACAACTGGTGCAGTAGGCAAACTTACCGTCTAAGGAAACCGGCACTTTCTTTAAGTGCGTGCACTTTGTAGCCGGAGAAATACCAGGCAAATAGGTGTCCGTCACCAGATCCTGGCAGAAACTATTGCCGGGTAAGCCGCTCGCTACGCACACGCTGCGGGTCCCGATGCTGACCGGGGGAGCAAACCAGTGGTTGGGACTGTTGTAATCAATGGTGTTGAAGATGGAGAACAGGAGCGGTGTGGCGGTATCGGTGCCGTTCAGTTCGGGAACTCCTTCGCCGGAGAAATTGCCTACCCACAAGCCCACGGTATACTTCTGATTGTAGCCAATGCTCCAGGCGTCTTTGCGTCCGTACGAGGTTCCCGTTTTCCAGGCGATTTTCGGTAAATGGGCACTATTCACCGCATTGTGCGGCAGATCGGGGCGTTGGAGCTGGGTCAGGATCTGGTTCACCATAAACGCCGCTCCCGGTGACAAGAGTTGCTTTGCGGCCGAAAGGCTGTCTTGCTGCAACCAGCGCACGGGAACATATTTCCCCTGTCGGGCGAAGGAGGCATACAGGGCGGTCAGTTCTTCCAGTTTCACGCCGCAGCCTCCCAGAATCAATGACAAACCCAGCTGGTCGCCGTTCTTCTTCATTTGCGAGAACTCGGCCTGTTTCATTTTCTGCACAAAGCTGCCGACCCCAATCCGGTCCAGCAGTTTCACCGCCGGGACATTCAGCGAAGTGGCCAGGGCTTGCTCCACGGTGATGTTGCCGCTGTACGTGCCAAAATAGTTCTCGGGTCGATAGCCTGCATAATCAATGGGTACGTCTGAAATGGTGGATTTAGGCGTGATCAGTCCTTGTTCAAAAGCCGAGGCGTACAGCAACGGTTTCAAGGTGCTGCCCGGCGACCGGACGGCCCGCACGCCGTCCACCTGTCCGCCGTGCAGGGCATCGGAGAAATCGGCGGAGCCGAGGTAGGCTTCCACGGCATTGGTTTGGTTGTTGATCACCAGTACGGCGGTGTTGTGGATGTTACGGTACTTGAGCTGCTGAAGGTAATTATAAGCCAGTTGCTCCACCTTTTCCTGCACCGCCAGATTGAGGGTAGTTCGGATGATGGCCTCCTGTGGGTGCTGCCGGTACATGCGGTACGCGAAGTGCGGGGCTATCTTGGGGGCATCGAGCCGTTGGGCGTTCAACGGCTCCTGCAGCGCGTCTTCCAACGCCTCCTTCGGGAAAGCCTCCTGCCGGGCGAAGTACTGCAGCCACTTGTTTCTGAACGCCACTATTTTCTGGTTCTGCCAACCGATGCGGAGCGATGAGGGTTTGTTTGGTATAACCGTCAATGCCACCGCCTGCGCCAAACTGAGCTGCCTGGGCGACTGCTGAAAATACAGCAACGAGGCTGCTTTCACGCCTTCAATGTTGCCGCCGTACGGTACCAGGTTCAGGTAGAGCTGCAGAATCTCGTCTTTGCTGTAGCGCCATTCCAGTTGCAGCGCCCGGAACATCTCGGTGAGTTTATGCCAGTACGTCCGCTCGTTGGGGTACAGCAAACGGGCTACCTGCATGGTGATGGTAGACGCCCCCGAGGTGGTTTTCCCCTGAACCAGGTTCTTTCCCAAAGCCCTCAGCATGGCTACCGGGTTTACGCCGGGATGAAAATAGAAGTACTTATCTTCCTTGAGCAAAACCGCTTTCTGGAGTACCGGACTGATTTCATCGGGTTCCAGTTGCATCCGCCACTTATCGTCTTTGCTCAGGTAGGAGTGGAGAATGGTACCGTCGGCCGCGGTGATGACGGGCGAGTAGGAGAGGTTCACTTCGAGAGGAAAGAGCAAGTTCAACAGCAGGAAGCAGACGAAAACCGCCACCAGACCAACTCCCCCAAAGCGCAGCCAAGCCATGCCTTTGCAGGGTTGGCGCGGGTGCTGGGATGTGGGAAGCAATCTGGTGAGCAGCATTCTTTCTCTAAATGTATTTAGGTAAACCTTTGTCTTCTGCTGTTTTAAGCCGATTTTCTGAAAAGTAGCCCGAAAGCAGCTTCGCAGAAGTCAGAGCATTAACTCGTGTTCAGTGTCTTGGTGTCACGTTCCGTTTCGGGCACATTTACGGAAAACAGCCCTAAAACTAGCGCACCTTCACCACGCCGGCACCGTGGTAGGAATGATACTCGGCGTTGTACATGGCATCTGCTCCCACCGGGCCCATCTGGAAATCACCTTTGGAGACGGCCCGCACCTGATAAAAGAAGTACTGGGATTTGGGCTGGGCCGTGGTGTACAGGTTAATGCGGTCATCCCGGATGTCCAGGTGCTCAGGGGTGGCGGGCACCATAGCCTGCAACCAGCTGAACTCACGGGAAGTCATCAGGCGGGGGTTCTCAATCTCGAAACCGGCGGGCAGCAGATCAGTGATAGCCACGTTGGGAATGCTGCGGCCATCCAGGGTCTGCAGCGCTATTCGTACCACCACCAGGTCATTCTGTTTGAACGTGCGATTGGTGATCTCTTTTCCATCCCGGTTGAAGTAGGTTTTGCGCACCTGCAGGAAATTGTCTTCCTGTGGATAGCTGCCGCTCTGGCTGATGCCTTCGGTCTCCCAGAAGTAATACAGCGTTCCCTGGCCTTTGCTCTGTAGCGTGATAGGCGCCGACTTCAGTTGAGAGGTCAAGGCCAAGTCTTTGCCGTTAAAGCTGCCCACTGGCTTACCTTTCTGCAGAATCTGGGCCGTAATGTTTCCGCCGCTTCTCTTGGCCTGTTTGCCCAGGGCCAGTAAGGCGAAGGCGCGTTCCTGGGTGTTGTACCAGCGGGAAGACCGAAGCTCCTGCGAGAGGTGCCGCACCAGAATAGGAACCTGCGGATGATCGGGATTGGCTTCCAGGAGGCTGTTCAACGCCAGGGCCATGTCCCGGAGCGGAGAGTAGAAAGAACCGTCCAGCGCCCGCACCGAGGTTTCTCCCGCAAAGGAGCGGGGCAGCAGTTGCCGGGAGCTCTGGTGTCCGCCGTTCAGGGCGTAGGTGCTGGCGAGCACATAGCGGGCATCGATGGAAAGCAGCTCGGGTTTGGTTTTGTAGAAGTTCATGGTTGACCAATCGGGTTTACCCGCCAGGCTGAGCACGTACAACGAGTAAGCCGTCTCATGGGCCGCGATCACCTTTTTCTGCAGTTTGCGGGAAACGTCGTAGAAACGGTACTCTTCGGTGCCTTTGGCTTTCACCATCCGCTGGAGATACGATTGCGCGCGATTGAGTACCTGTTGGTTCACGGCGTAGCCAGCCTTTTGCGCTTCCAGCAGGAAATGAAGGGCGTAGGCGCTGCTCCACCAATCGGTGTCTGAGCCACCGGGCCAATAGGTGAAGCCCCCGTCGTACTGCTGCATGCCTTCTATTTTGGTGATCGCTTCCTGTACCAGGTAGGTGGGGTTGAAGCGACGGCCTTTCTGCCCCTGGTTCAGTGATTTTGCTAAGTCAGTATAATACAGCAGCGGGAACGCGGTGGAAGTGGTTTGCTCTAGGCAGCCGTGCGGGTAGCGGAGGAGAAACGTAATGTCATCCGTAAACTGCGCGAGAGGGGAGGAACTCACCACTAACTTAGAAGAAACCGACGAAGGCAGAAAATCATGGGTAGGGTTGATTTGCGCCGAAGCTCCGTTTTTGAGGGAACCTGCGCCCGTGATCTGGGTCAACGGGGCCGTGGGCCGAACGGTGATCTCGGTGCTGTTGCTGAACTGTTCGCCCAGCGCTTTCACCACTACCTTTACCGAGGCTTGCCCAATGGCGGGGGTGGCGACTAATCTGTAGAGCACCTGCTTCTCGGCATTCGCGCCGGAGGTTGATGAAACCGTGGCTGGCCCCACCACTTTCAAAGGTCCGGTGACGGAGAGATAACTGCTGAACGGAGCGCTTTTTGCGGTAGTGTTGCTGATGGTCACGGGTACCAACAGCGTGTCTTTGGGACTCAGGAACCGGGGCAGCGCCGTACTGATTACCACCGGATCGGCTACCCGCATGATCTTCTCCCCGGACCCGAACGCGTTTTCTTTGTAGGCCACCGCCATGATGCGCACCGCCCCCGAGAACTCCGGAATTTTCACTTTCACGGTGGCTTCCCCCTTGCCGTTGGTTTTCAGGCGGCCGCTCCACAGTGAAACCAGCTTCACCCGTTTGGAGGTCAGCGGATTGATGCGTTTCTCCAGGTCATAGCCGTCACCGCCCACGCTGGAGCGGGTGCCGCGAAGTTCTGGGAAAAGGAAGGGGTAAAGGTCAAACGCCTGCACCTCCAGCGCCCGTTTTTGGTAAAAGAACGCGTGCGGATCTGGCGTCTGGAAGTCTTTCAGCTGCAGAATGCCTTCGTCTACCACCGCTAGGGTGACCTCGGCGTTTGGAGCTGTTTTGATGTAAACGGGCTGTAAACGGTTAGAGCGGGAGGTCTCCGGCGCGGTGATGGCCACCTCCAGTTTCGTTTCCTTTTTGGTCACCTGAACCGGTTTAAAGCCGCGGGCGATGGTAAGCGGCATCTGGTTGTCTTTCACCTCGCGCAGGGCTACCGCCGAGATGTAGATGGTAGGCAGGTGTTCGTCCCGGATAGGCAGTTTCAGCGAAGCCGCTTTTTTATCAGTTTTCAGGTAATGGTAGCTAAGCACCTTGTTCTGCTCTACGGTCACCAGAATCTTGCCTGCAAACGGAGACTTGAACAACACCTTGGCAACTTCCCCCACCTCGTAGCTTTCCTTGTCCAAGGCAATGTCCACTTCGCCCTCGGTGTTGACTTCAAAAGAGGTGCTCTCCGTATCGCCCCAGCCATAGGCGTAGAATTCCTGGGCCACGTAGTTGTAGGCGCCGGGGCGCATCACCCGCAGCTCATACTCACCGGAGGTAGACGGCAGAAACTTCACGGCGGTGCCGCCTTTGTCCACGGAAAGAACCGTGTTGAGCAGTACGCTTTCGCGCCGCTGCGATTTGTAGTTATAGTCTTCGCTGCGTCGCTCCATCACGGTTTCATAGGTGTAGCGCACCAACTGCACCTGTACTTTGGTGGCGATGGGCTGCCCCTGCGCATTCAAGGCGATGATGGGGACCTGCATTTCCTGGCGGGTGCTCACATACGAATCAAAATTCTTCAGGCCGTAAAACGCGTATTGGGTGCTCACGTTAATGCGGTTCAGGCGGTTTACGGGGCGGCCCGTCTCGTCAAAGACGGTGGTGAACAAAGAACCCTCCAATAATCCGATGTCCTGAAAGTCGTTCAACTCAAATGTTTCCTGACCTTTCCCTTCGGCATTGGTTTCGCCCTGCCGAACACTATTCTGGAGGTTGGCGTCTCTGGCGTTGTTCAGTTCAAAGGTGTAGTCGGGGTACTTGGGCGCTTCAAAGGTTTTCTTCTTCAGGCTGAGTTGAACCTCATAGGTACGTCCGCTGGCGGGCGGCCCGAAGAGGTTTTGCGAGGTGAGGTTCACGCTGACTTTTTCGCCCGCTGAGAAATCAGTTTTGTTCAGAACAGTGGTCACTTTCAGGCGGTCAGGCATGAATTCCTCTACGCCAATCTTGCGGGTGTTCAGCAGTACATCGTTGCCGGAGTAGACTTCCAGGGTGTAGGTGCCCGTCACAACCGAGGTGCTCAGCACAAAGGTGGCTTCGTAGGCACCTTCCTTGTTCAGGGTGCCTTTCTGGCTCCGGTATTCTTTGCCGTTGGGCAGCAGCAGTTTCACTTTCAGGGGCAAGCCGCTCACAGTTTTCCAGGAGGGCGTCCGCACCACGGTATTCACGTGCACGGTATCGCCGGGGCGGTACAGGTCCCGATCTCCGTAGATGAACGCATCGTAGTTCAGGTCCGCCAGGCGTTTGCCACCCACATCAAAGCGCGAGGTGTTGACCTCGGTCTGGGAATAGGGCAGGTAATTGAAGTCATCGCCCTGGCGCACAGTAATCAAGCCGAGCTTAAACCCGGCAGCTGTTTTGTGCATGTCCGGGAAGCGGGCCACGCCGTCTTTATCCGTGGTGGCTTTGTGCACCACCTGGTTGTTGGTGCTGATGAACCGAACCTCCACCTCGGGCAGCGGCTGGGCAGACCGGATGGAATTGGCGAACACCAGCACTTCGTTTTTGCCCTGTTTGGCAATGAGCCCGATGTCGGAAACCGACACGATTTTGGAATCCTTGAGCCAGTTCTTCTCGGTGCTGGCGACGGTGATCACGTAGAGGCCTTTGAAGTGGCTGTCAAAATCCAGGTCTGCCAGGTCCAGGTTCAGCAGGTGGTTTTTGCCCTGTTTTTGCAAACGGCTGGTTTCGTATTCCCGCTCAAAAATGGTTTTCCCGTTCGACTCGTTCACATCGTAATACGCGTTCTCGTAGTACTCCTCGGTTTCCTCGTCGTAGTGTCCGTCAAACGTTTGCCCTTCCTGCAAGTAGCGCAGAATGTTGTTTTCAAACACCTTGCTGATGGTCACTTTCACGCGGGGCACCTGGTTTAGATTGAGCGCGATGTTTCTAGCTCCCTGGCTGCTCAGGTAAATGCTTTTCTGGTGGATGAAGGAAACGGTAGGTTCCTGGGAGGCAAAGGTCACCGGATGTTCGTAAGCTTTCCCCATAGATTTGCCTACCACGCCGCTCAAGTCACCTGAAATGGCCAGCTTGTATTGTTGGTTCGTGGCAAAATTGCCGCTGATGACCAGGCCGTTTTCCAGCCGCTCCAGATTGTATTCCCTGCCCGGGTTCAGGGAAACCAGGGCATTCAGGTCTGGATTGACGATGGGTTGGGTGGTGAGCACGTAGATTTTATCCTGCCCTTCTTCCTGCACGGTGACCACCTCCATGATCTGCATCTGGTCACGGCCGGGCACTACCACCGTCTGTTGCAGCGGGGCCGGGGTTTGGTAGGTGCTGCCCGGTGTGGAAAGCCCTTTGTCCAGCACTACCCGTACCGGGAGTTCTCCTGCGCCCGGGGTTTGATCCAGGCCTTTGACTTTGATGGAAATGTTGTCGCGGGTGCTGCTGACCAGTTCTATGGGAAGTTCCTGCGGGCCGTTGAACACTTTCAGTTTGTCACGGAGTTTCTGAAACGGAACCGGATAGTTGAAATCGAAGAGCAGGTTGGCTTCCAGTTGGGTGGGGTTGTTCTCGTTCTGGGTCCAGTAAGCTTTGGCGGAGTTCAGGTGAAGGTATGGCGTGTGGAATTTCACCTCCTGGCCCGCCGGAATTTTTAGCGCGACGGAGGAATGCGCAACTAAACGGGAAGTAAGTTCAGTGGTGTAGTCGGTGCTGGGGGCCAAGGCCTGGGCGGGGGAGAACACCAGCTCATCGGGGGCCGTCCACTTGAACTTCCCCTCTATTTTGGGCGTGAAGGTGAGGTAGGGAATGGTGTCCCACTGGTTCAGGAGCGAATCAGGCACCAGCCGTTTGTCAAAGGTGAAAACCAGGTTCTGTTCCTGGGCTACTTCGGTCTCGAAATTCCGGTTTTCCAGCCGCAGTTCATCGCTTTTTCCTCCGCAACCCGAGAGCTGAAACAGAACTACAAAACAAAGGAACTGAAGCAGCAGGAACCAGATAGAGACAACTTTTGGGGGTAGCATAAAGGAGAGGAGGTGACGTGATTTTTCCTCTAAACATACAAATAGTTAAGAGCCTTTACATAGGTTAATAAAAATATTTTAAAAGGAAAGTCTGCACATCTTTCGGCTCCTGATTGCTTTGTTCGGCTAGCCGGAAGACGAAGAATTTAGTTGTTTGCCGGGCAGATAAATGGAGGGTTGGTTGAGCTTGGTGGGAGGAAATGTATTCACTCCTTTGCTGAGTTCTGCCAGTGAAGAAAGGCCGAAACGTATTCTATGTTTCAGGGCTGTTTTAAGCAAAACAGCCCTGAAACGCTTCCGCAACTTTTGCACAAAGAAGCGCACTATTCTTCCTCCGAAAGCTTGTCCTGCTCAAAATCTGAGAAAAGCCAATCCAGGGCAGCGTCTTTGCTCGTGAAAGATTCAAAATGCGTTTTCAGGTTCGGGTCCTGTTCATCGTTCAGGGCGCTGTAGATGCGGTGAATGTCCAGCAGACTGATGCTTTCTTTAGAGGAAATGCGGGCGTATTTCTTCAGGGTAGATTTGATGAGAATGGGTTTCATCTCCCGCAGAACCCAGTTCTGATCCGCAAATTCAAGATAAGGAATTGGCCGCGCTTCGCTCAGCCAGTACTCGCATTTATACTCCAGACAGATCATGCCCGCCAGATGGAATGCCTTTCTGAATTCCTCGGTAGGAGGTGCCTGCAGCCATTCCAAGTAAATGAATTTGGCGTTTTCGTCTACTTCAACCTTTATGTTGTCGTCTTGGTGTACGAGCCGCAGTTGTAGATCAATATGCATGGGTTACCTATGCCATTTATAGGATGAATAAAATAAACCAAAAGAATATTGTCGATGTCTGTACAGCCAATTTATGGATAAAAACTTTGTTTCTTCAGTTTTTTAAAGGAAAAGAAATCTTTTCTTAGAGGACAATTTTATCAAGCCGATGAACAGGTCACCCAATCGCGCTGCAGGTGCTCTCCACCAACTCGTTTGCTGCTTGTCCCGTTCTGCCGGCCGTTGAAAGCCTGCCGGAGCGGCTTGAGCGCTTTCCTTTCGCTTCCCGCGCCAGAACGGGACGTGAGCGGAAACGCAATAATCGGCTGAAACAAAGCTGCTTTTCCATCAGAGAAAGTGCCCGCTCGTTCTGGGTACAGGTGCCTTTGATAAGTTCAATACTTGAGCGGAATAGGATTGAATAACCTTTTATTAGGTGTTATCTTGCAGACAGTTGAGACCTGAATTTTTGAGAATGCAAAGAGTAATCGGCTTAATTGCCATGGGGATGCTGTTTCTGGTGAGTTGTGTGGGGAATAGGCCCATTGACAAAAAAGCGACCCCCGAAACGCGGGCACTTTACAAAAACCTTGGCAAACTGGCGAAGAACCACACCTTGTTCGGGCACCAGCACGCCACCGAATATGGCCATGGCTGGTTCAGCGGCAAGGACCGGTCAGACGTGAAGTCTGTGACGGGCTCGCACCCGGCGGTGATTGGGGTAGACTTCAGCGGTTTCTCCGGCCGCTCCCCGGAGGCCATCCAGCAGGCCAAAGATGAGCTCCGCCAGAACGTAGTGGATACTTATAACCGGGGCGGGGTGACCACGGCGGCCTGGCATTTCTCCAACCCAGTTTCCAAGGGCGGCTTTTACTGGGTGGATTCGCTTTCACTGCCGGCGGTAAAGTACATCATCCCCGGCGGGGAGGCGCATGAGCAATACAAGGAAATCCTGCGGGGGATAGGTGAGTGGGCGCACAGCATCAAAGGAGCCGATGGGAAATTGGTGCCCATTATTTTTCGGCCGTTCCATGAATTTGACGGCGGATGGTTCTGGTGGGGCAAACCGCACACCAGCCGCGAAGAGTTCATGCAGGTGTGGCAATTCACGGTGTCTTACCTCCGCGATAGTGTAGGCGTGCATAATTTTCTCTACGCCTTCTCACCAGACAACAAGTTTAACTCAGAGGCCGATTTCCTGGAGCGGTACCCCGGCGACAAGTATGTGGACATGGTAGGCATGGACAATTATGGCGATATGGGCCGGGACCGCTATGCCATTGATACCGCCGCCTACAAACTGAAGATTATCTCTGATTACGCCCGCAAAGCCGGAAAGCTGGCCGCTTTCACCGAGACCGGCCTGGAGTCTGTTCCCAATGCCACCTGGTGGACGAACACTTTGCTGCCCACCCTCCGGAAGTACCCCCTGCGCCTCTCTTACGTGCTGGTTTGGCGAAACGACACCCAAAGCCCCACCCACTACTATGCCCCCTTCCCGGGGCAGGTGAGCGAGCAAAACTTCCTACAGTTCTACCAGCATCCGTACACGCTATTTGAGAAAGACCTGAAGAACATCTATAAGAGAAGGAAGTTTTTGGGCGTGTTTTAACCCCGTTTTCCGGAAAAAAGGCCTAAAATAGATTACCTGATTCCAAAGCGCTTTTTTGTATATAACCTTCTGATGTTTCTGCTAATAATAGAGTTGAGCAAAGATTGTCGATTCATCGGCTCGCCCGTTTTAGGTGCATTTTCCTGAAAGAAGCCTTAAAACATGAAGCAAACCTGCCGAATTGTAAATGACATTATTTTGCACGTGTTTGATAATACCAACCTGTACTACTTTCGCCTTTGCTGCGTGTTTGCGCCGGCATTGTAAGGCGTCGATGTGGAGAAAAGCGCCGGCGTTTGGATTGTTGGTGATAACACCAACAATGGCGAGTAAAACACCAAATGGCAGTTAGGGGAAATCAAAAACACCAACAGTTGCAGGTAAAACACCAGCATTGGAAATTTATTAGAAGCTAAATCATCAATAATGGCTGTCATCAGTTATCGAATGCCATACGTCGATTATCAAAGACCTTGAATCATATCATAGTAAAGCCCTAGCCCTTGTTGGTGTTATCATCAACAAGCAAGATAAAGTATGAAATAGGTGAATAGTAACCGTTTTCGCCAACTACCCGCAGATGAGATGTCTGAGCTGGTGTTTTCCTGAACAGGTATCATCCTTCAGAAATGATCCGCACCGCGTTCGCTACTCACAGAAAGAATAGGCCTTGGAGCGTTCGTTGGTTTTGCCAGTGGCGATGATCACGTGCTCCTGCGTCTTTTTTCCGGCCAGTACATCGTTCAGGAAATCGACCAAGATCTGGTGGTTTCTAAGAAAGAGTTCGCCGCTGTATTCATGGCCTCCGCCGCAGTAGGTGATCAGGCGGGTGTTGCCGTTCAGTTCCACCAGGTGCCGGTAAATGGAATAGGAGCCAAACAGCATCAGCCAGTTAGACGAATTGGTGGCGCAGTAGTGGTGGGCGGCCGTTCCGTAAGGCACCACCGGATCGGCGTTGCCGTGAAAAAGAAGGGTGGGCACCATGTTGGTAGAGGAAATGAGGTTCAAGTCCATCAATGCCCCGGCCCCCGAGATCACGCCTTTGTACTTGAAGTTAGCGGGCAGCAACGTTTTAGGGTACAGGTTCATGGTGGAGTAGTTCCAGTAAGCGGCGTGTAAAGCAGCTTCGGCCCCGGCGCTGCTACCAGCCAGGAATATTTTTGCAGGGTCCAGGTTAAACTTCTCGGTGTTCTGGAGGAAGAAAGCGGTGGCCAGCCAGAAGTGATTGGCCGCATATTGGAAGGCTTTTATTTTCTCGGGAAGCTGTCCGTTACAGCCATAGTTCTTGCCTTTCATGTACAGCGTGTACGTAAGCGAGGCCGCGGCATAACCGTTGTTGGCCAGGTACGTCCCGAAACTATGGCCGCTGCTTCTTTCCCCGCCTGAGAAGCCTCCGCCGTGTTCAAAGAGCACCAGCGGTAATTTCTGTTTCCCGGGTTTCTGGGGCAGAAACAGATCCAGTTCCAGCTGAAGGGTGTCATCCTGGTAGTAGACCAGGGTTTTGTATTTCTGGGCGTGGGCAAAAGGAACCATACCTAATAGGAAGATGATCATAGGTAGCAGTACTTTTTTCATGAGGGGCTGTTGCTTGTGGTGAATAATGAGATTCAAGCCGGAAGATAGGAAGTTACCCGGTGATCCCGCACTTTTCTCTCATCCTTGGTAAGGGACTTTGCACCCGTAAACCAGCTTCAGTTCTGTTTTTGGCCTGTTTTTAGGAAAACGGCTTAAAAGCACAGAAACAAAGAAGGCGACTACTCCTGAGAGTAGCCGCCTTCTTTAAAGACAAATTAAAGTGCGCTAATTAGATAGCGGTAGAACGATCATTGTCCAGGTCTAAGCCCGTGCGGCCCGTGCGGTCACGGTCACGATCCAGGTCAGAGTCGGTGTCAAGCGAGGTGCGATTGGTGCCAGTGTTCAGGTTGTCCACGTCTACCTCGGTTGAGCGTACGGTGTCTCTGATCACCTCGTCGCGTTCCTCTACTTCTTTGCCTAGGGAAACTTCTTCCACCACGCGGGCTTCTTTGTTTACCACCGGTACCTCGGCATGCTCGGTGAGTTCAATGTCACCTTCTCTGAAGCTGTTGAAATCTGCATCGGAGGCCGGACGGTCCACTGCACGACGTTCCACTCTTACGTGCTCAGAACGGAGACGTAAGTGTTCTTCCACGGGGCGTTCCACAATTCTGCTGCGCAGGCGGGCGCCGCCGGTTTCAATCTCCCGTTTGCCCACCTGCAGATTTTCCTCAATAATCGGAATGCTGGTGGAGTCAGTGGTGTCCCTAATGTCAGTAGTTCTGTCGGTCAGGGAATTATCCGTCAGTGAATTGTCCGCCAATGACGTGTTGGTGGTAGTGCCGGTGTAGGTGGTGTCTGCCCCCGCGGCATAGCTGCCGGTGGTGCCGCTGCGGTAACCGTATTCGGTGGCGCGTTGGTCTACGTCAACTGATCCGTACTGGTCCAGGATAATCGCCGCTCTACGGGCTTCCTCATCAGTTTGGGCGTGTACCGTTACAATGCAGTCTGAGTGACGGGCGACATTAGAATAGGTGGTGGCGCTGTCATCATCGTCGCTGAACAGAGACCGGAAGAAGCCGCCAATGCCATCGTTGTGGTCATGGTCTCTGGTGCTGCTGGTGGTGCTGCCGTATGTAGAATCAGAAGTGGTGGTGCCGCTTCCGTATGAAGTGCTGGAGCTAGAAGAAGAGGAACTAGCGCTGGAAACATCAATGCGGTCATCGTTGATGCCTAAACTCTTCAATTCCTGTACGGCTCTCTGCGCATCTGATGAGCTATCGAAAATTCCAATTACTGTTTGTGCCATAGTTGTATTTCGTTTAGTGTTATAAAAATGAATGGTGAATGTATATAAATAGGTAAAAGGGTAATGCTGGTTTAAGAGGCGCTGCCGTCTGCATGGTCAGCGGAAATACGTTCTACCCGTATCTCTTCTTTGCGCAGGCTTACTTGCTGCACATCATTGGTTTGAACTCTGTTCTTGGTGATGTGCAGTTCTTCCACCACCATGAGCCGTTTCTGAACAACCATAACCTCCTGAACAATGGGAATGATCATGGTGTCGCCTTCATAGCGGATGGGCGGCGGCGGGGAATCCACGTATTCATTGACGGGAACCCGCTGGATGTCGTGTTCTTCCTGGGTCAGGGGGATGTTTACCGGAACTTCCTGCTCTGTTACCATCTTCACCAGACGTACGGCTCCTTTCTCCACCACTTGTTTGCCTACCTGTACCCGTTCCTCAATCACGGGAATGGTGATGGATTGCTGCGTCTCTTGGTTGGCTCGATCCTGTGGCGAGGAGTTCGGTCTTTGGTATGATTCGTTTCCAAAATCTCTTGTCTGATCCATTTGCGTTTCTCTTTGGATAAGTAAACGGGGGAGTGCCTGCGAGGTTTCTGAAAATGTGTTAAAAAATTGTATTTTGTGGATTTGGGATAAAAATTGACTGCTTGATTAATGGTTTTGTAGATGTAATTGTATGTTATAAACGATTGTAAATCAATATTTTTATACTTTGATGTGGAATAGATAGGAAATAGTGCAGGTATGTTGAGATTATAATATATTAAGAATAGGATATAGAGGCTGAATACTGGTTGTTACGTGTTTGTAACAAGGAGAAATGAGAAAATATACGGAGAGAGGGGTCCTGAATGGCGGAGGTAAGGACGCGTGGCAGAGTCCGCCCGAAGTCAGGAATCTGCCACGCGTTTTATGTTGCTATAGTGAAGTAGAGGTGCCGGGAGAGGCATTTCTATCATTGTGTCTTCTCCGCATTTCTTCCTCTTTCAGGTCATCAATCTGGATCTCAGTTTTCCGGACGGTGTCCCGCACAACTTCTTCCCTGATTTCCACTTCTTTGCCAAGGGTGATTTCTTCCACCACGTAAGCTTCTTTGGAGATGATAGGAACCTCAGCGTACTCTTTCAATTCAATAATGCCTTCCTGAAAGCTGGCGAAATCAGCCTCATTGGTGGGGCGGGTGATGGGCACTCGTTCCAGTTGGATCTGTTCCTGCCCCGGGCGTGCATGCTCCTCCAGCGACCTTTCCACTCCAGAACTGGCGAAGTCGGTTCTTTCAGTTTCCGCTCCGCGCTGATCTCCCGCTCTCCGCTCTTCTATCACCGGAATGGCAGGCATACTGGTTCTTGCATTGGAACCCGAAAAAGAAGAGGATGCATCAGTTTTTTCAACCGCTATGTCCAGTTCCGGCGTGCGGTTCGAGTCCAGTAGGTGGGCGGCCCGATTGGCTTCGTCCTGAGAGTAAGCGCGAACGACTACCACGGCCATGCTTTTCTGCATCTTCGCCTGGTGGGTGTGAGCTTCCTGTTGGGTGGCGAAAAGCGAGTAGAAGAATTCCTCGAATTGAGCCGTGGAATAGCCTTCCTGGTTGTCTGCGGTATTGCGCAGCGCCACTTCAATGTTGTCTTTGGAAAAACCGCTGTTCACCAATTCTTGGGTGACCCGCTGCGCGGTACCGGCATCATTGAACAGGCCGATCACGTTTTTGGCTTTCCGATTGCGGTACAGGTTATTTTGGTTGTACTGCTCGTGGCTGTAATCTGGGTTATCTGCCGTACGAAGGGGGGCCGGGGACGTGCCATGCACGTGGTCTCCCACAAAGATGCGTTGGACCAAACGTTCCATGTCCTGGTTCAGTTGGCCGGCCTGATACCGCGGAAGCGCCTGTAGTTGCGCCGGTGACACATTGGGCACTGTTATCAGGTCATCGGAGGCATGCAGCTCGGCTAAGCCGATGGGCACCATGATGTCGCGCGGCTCCAGATCCAGCACGTTTCCCTCCAGGTCTACAATCAGGTACCGTACTTTTAGGGCCTTAGGGTCGCAGAGAAGCTCTTTTACTTTGCCCAGAATGTTGCCTTGGGCATCTATCACTTTCCAGCCTCTGAGGTCTGGTTCGCCTTTGGCTACTTCAAACTTGCTCTCGCCTAATTCCCGCAGATGATAAGTGCTAGAATGATCTTTCCGTTCCATAGTATCCGTATTAAACACACCGCCAGGTGTTCCTTGTTGATGAAAGATTCCGCTTCGGGAGGGTGTCCTGACGGGTGCCTTAACCCGTCAACTCCTTCGTTACTTCTTATAAACCAGAGCGCTTTGCTCCAATTTTTTGCATTGAGCCCTTTAGCTTACGTGCCTATAGCGGAGATGTTGGAGCAAAAGGGAAGACGGCAAGATCTAAACCAGTAGGGTACTTTGAAGTATTAGATGATTAAAGAGAATTATTTTTCGCCTATTTATCTAAAATTTAAGTGCAGGAAAGTGCTATTGTTTAATAAATAATCTATGTTGGTAAAGTTATATGATTATTGATGTGATCTTATGCTGAATCAAACTGAGAGGAGATATTGATTATTGTTGTGTTTAAAAAGTTATATTTTATAATTGTTAAAGAATATGTTTGCAGCATCTATAAGCCCAAATTTACCTTCGGTTTATACTGTAAATGCTTGATTATTATAGTTTTCTGCTTTGATCTGGAATTAAAAACCCTTAATTTGGTTTGACCATGTAAGAAAATCGCTCAATCTGTATGAAGAACAAGATACCCATGGAGACGGTACTCCACGTCATTACGCAGGCAGATCTGGTGGCTTGCTCTGATGCCGTAGAATTCATTGACAGCTTAGATTTCTATCAATACACCCAGGACGAATTAAAGCTCATCAGCGATACCCTCAGCGAACGGATTACCTCCTTGATTCGGCTGGAACTCAGGCCTGCCGTCAGAAGCTATCAGCTGTAATACTCTGATCCGGGCTGTTTCTCGGCCATTTTAGAAAATTAAGGCTTAAAGCGCTTTTCCTCTTTAAGAACACAGAATAGTAGAGGCCTTGGTTAAGGCTACATTGCAGAAGGTGAACCCTCTTTTGTAGCGAAATCTATCAGGTAAAAACAAAGCATCCTTGCTGCCGTACAAATTTCTCAGAAAGAAGGCTGTGCGGTAACGGTCTTCCTTGTTTCAACCCTTAAAAGACATCTACTATGTGGCAACCTATCACCAGGCCTCTGCACGGCATTGCAGACGTGGCCTATATCCCTGCTGTGGCTTCGGCCCCTGAAACAGTTGGTTTCACCGAAGAAGAGACTGCGACCACCCTCTGCCGGGCCATTGCCGGCGGTACGCTGGTTTCAGCGCTGGTTACCAAAGCCGAGTGGGGCGCTGTTCAGGTAATGCCGTACAAGGCGCACCTGGCCATTGATTTCGCGACCAGTGTCTTTTCATTGGCTGCTCCCTGGATTTTTGGCTTCTCCCAGAACATGAAAGCCCGAAATACCTTCCTGGCCATGGGATTGGTGGGACTGGTGGTGGGCACCCTCTCCAGACCTGAGGAGATGGACCCCGCCCGCGTGAGAACTTTGCGCAGGAGAGCAGATACGCATCCGGCCTTGTAAGCACCCCAGAGGTAAAGCGATGTCACTCCCTGTTTAGAGGCTGTTTTCCAGAAATCAGCCCCTAAACAGGGAGTCATTTTTTATCCGTTCCCAGCGCACTTTTCAGCTTTGATTCAGGCCAGGTGATAAGGTTTGCTGTGAAGCAAACTGCTACTACTTCAGGGCGCGCGTTGCTGCCGTAGGTAAGCCTTTGAGTGGCTAAGAAAGCTTAGTCTGTCTAACATATTGTAAAACAAGTTCTTATTGGGCCCGTAATAAAATGAAACCAATCCATGACGCATATGAAACTCTTTTCCTATACTAAGTTAACCACACCCGTTCTGCTTTTCGTTTTAACGCTGATGGTCAGCTGCTCCGTACTTACCGGGGGCGGGTACTCCAGTGATCCGTTGGTGGCCGAGCAGCAGCGGCGGGTAGAATCCTTGAAAGCGGAAGTAAAGCAGGCGGAGCAAGAGACCGAAGCTGCTGAAGAAAGAGAGAAAGCCGCTAAAAGTAGGCTCAAAGCCGCGCAGGACGAACTGAAAGTATTCCAGACCGAAGCCAAAAGGAGAGGAGCCTAAGCTGGTTTTCGGTACACCTACGTAACTGTCTTGCATTGAAACTACTTTCCTTCCGGCGTTTTTTGCCTGGTTTTAAAGAAATTGATTGATTTTGGAAGCCTTTGCCGTTGCCTTTGAAACAGGGCATTGGCAAAGGCTTTTTCTTGTGGGGGAGACATGCAGAATTATTTGCAACTTGGGCCTTCTTGCCGGAAGGTAGAACAGCAATGGTTTCGGTACGTAGACTTTAGGCAACCCAGGCAGGGAATCCAGGCGTGAGGAAGAGCTCACGGGTGGCATCTTTGGAATTGACACGTTTGATAGAGGATCATGGCAGATTACGCAAGAATAGCAAGCACCGGAAAACCCAAGGTAGTCATCATTGGCGGCGGTTTCGCGGGGCTGGAACTGGTGAAATCACTCAGAAACGCCGAGGTGCAAGTCATTCTCATTGATAAGCAGAACTACCACACCTTTCAGCCGCTCATGTACCAGGTGGCCACGGCCGCCATTGAAGCCGAATCCATCATTCATCCGTTCCGGAAAATCTTTGATGACCAGAAGAACTTCTTTTTTAGGTTGGCCGAGGTGCAGCGGGTAGACACAGCGCAGCAGTTTGTGGAAACCAGCATCGGGCTGATCCGTTACGATTATCTGGTCATCGCCACGGGCGCTACTACCAATTACTTCGGCGATAAGCTCATGGAGGAGAACGCCATCGCCATGAAAAGTGTGGAAGACGCCGTGCAGCTCCGCAATACCATCCTGTGCAACTTTGAGAACTCCCTGCAACTGGATGATCACGAGCAGTTGAATAGCCTGATGGACTACGTGATTGTGGGCGGCGGACCTACCGGGGTGGAACTGGCGGGAGCCCTGAGTGAGCTGCGCCAGCACGTGTTCCCCAAAGATTACCCCGAGCTTGATTTCAAGTCCATGGACATTCACCTGATCCAGAGCGGCGGCGAGCTGCTCAAAGGCATGTCCAAGGAAGCCTCGGTGAAGTCGCAGCAGTTTCTGGAGGAAATGGGCGTGCAGGTGTGGCTGAACCGGCGCGTGAAATCGTATGACGGCTACACGGTGACCTTAGACACCGGCGAAACCCTGATCACGCGCACGCTGATCTGGGCCGCCGGGGTCACCGGCAATCCGGTGGAGGGACTCAGGCCCGAAAGTCTGCTGAAAGGAAACCGGCTGCAGGTAGACGAATACAACCGGGTGGCAGGTTATGAAAACGTGTTTGCCATTGGCGACATCGCGGCCATGGTCACTCCCGAGAATCCGCAGGGGCACCCGATGCTGGCTCAGCCCGCCCTGCAGCAAGGGGAGTTGCTGGGCAAGAACTTGGTGCGGCTTTTCGCGGGTCAACCTTTGCAGCCGTTCGTTTACAAAGACCAGGGCAGCATGGCCACTATCGGGAAAAACAAGGCCGTTGCTGATCTGAAACTGTTCAAAAAAGAAATTAAGTCGCAGGGCTTCTTTGCCTGGCTCATCTGGATGTTCATTCACCTGATCTCACTCGTCAGTTTCCGCGACCGGTTGGCGGTGATGCTGAACTGGGCCTGGAACTACTTCACGTACAACTCCGGCAACCGGCTGATTATCGGTAAGAAATCGGAAACCCTTCCTGTAACGGAAACCATCACTCATAAAACCGTCATCTAAAAACACGCGCTACACCGAAGGCATAAGAAGTGCTGAGTTTCCTCCGCATCCGTAAGCGATGCACTGGTTTTGAGTTTTGGTTGGCGATAGCTGCTTCTGACGCTTGTTTCTGCCGTCCTTGTTGGTGTTCCTAGGGACCAACAATCCAAGCCTAGGCGACTTTCCGCTTGCTGGTGAAAACACCAGCAAGGGCAGAGGTAAAACCTTTGGCATTCCTAAACAGGTTGTTCATGACACTTTGATACTTCATGTCCTGTATTTCGGATGTTAGCTGCTTCTGGCGCTGATGTATTCAAACTGAAGCGGAACCCATTTTCAATTCACTAAAGATTTGCTGAAACGGTGCGTGTTTTGCCTTCACAGGAGGATAAACCTTGCGTTTGAATTGAATTGCTCCCATTCGCCGGTCTGCTTTGTTGAAAATGATTGACTTTATGAGGCGTCTCTGGGCGGTCTTCTTTCTAAAATGTAACTCTCTTCTTTCCTGGACGGTCTATAATTGATTTTTCTCTCCAATAAATGCAGCTTCTTTATGAATATGCATGGTTTTTATTAGACTAATTGAAAATGAACTCGTTATAAATATTAGTAATGTCTAACTAATACTTATAATCATGAAAAAATCTTTACTCGTATTCCTTTTTGCGATAACAGTAGTCTTTGGCGCGGCAGCCCAGACGATTACTCCTCCGCAAAGCACTGCACCCGTCTCTGAGACGGCCATCCAGAAGGGCAACTGGATGATTGGGGCCGGTATTGGTTCTATTGGGCATAACTTCAAATCAGAGACGTTCTCGTTAGAGATTGAACCAAGGGCAGGCTTTTTCATCAGCGACAACGCCGTCATAGGTGCGCAGGTGCAACTGGGCCTGGAGGCATATAATGGCGGAGAATTATTCAATTACGGGATTACCCCCTTTGTGCGCTACTATTTCCCCGAGGGAGCCGCGCCTACCCACCGCTGGTTTGGCGAGGCGCTGGTGGGATTTGCCGGCAGCAACCAGGAAGATTCTGAGGGCGATCGGTTCTTCTCCTCAGTGTACGGGGTGAGGGCCGGATATGCCCACTTTGTCGCGACCAACGTTTCGCTGGAAGGAACCCTGAACCTGGTCCGGAGCCACGCGAACATTGATGTAGGGTCTGGAACCTCAGGCTCAACGGGCCTGTCGCTGGGAGTAGCCTTCCAGATTTACCTGCCTTCGCGGGGCCAATAAAGCTCAGGCTGACAGTTGTTCGCTTAGCACTAGGGGTTGAAAAAGCTGATGTCTAGCATCTGCCCAGCGGTAAAACGGGCAACTGCTTTTCAGCGATTAATTTGAACGATAGAAAAGGTGCTTTGGGGGTGTTTTCCGAAAAACAGCCTCAAAGCACCTTTTGCTTTTTCTGCCCGAAGGCTAAAGCGGGAATAGTTTGTTTCTTTGGAGTTGTTGATAATGCTGGAGGTTTCTACTCATTTGCTACTTAGTCGTGCATAGTAAAAGTGAGAGCCCGTGGTTCTGTTTTGGGGCTATCTTGCTGAAATTAGCCACAAAACAGAACCACGGGCTCTCGTGAATTCTATCTATAAAAAGTCTCTGGTGTGCAATCATCCGCAGCAGGTCCAGATCAGGTGACCGTGCGTTGCGGCAGGTTGCCTCAGCCGCCGTGATGAAGCACCTTCAGGGCTTCTTCGTTCCCGATTTTCTCGGCCATCTCCAGCGCGGTGAGGCCGCGGCTGTCGCGCACAGATTGGTCGGCGCCGTGTTCGGCCACCAGGCGTACCAGTTCGTGACGACCGAACATGGTGGCAAACATGAGGGCAGTGCCGCCGCTGTAGTTCTGGATGTTCAGGTCGGCACCGCGGGCGATGAGCAGTTCCGCTATATCGGCGAAGCCTTTAAAGCAGAGGCCCATCAACGCGGTGTTGCCGCTCATGTCCTGGGCATTTACATCTGCTCCGGCATCTAACAGGGCTTTGGTGGCCTCGTAATGGCCTTCATAAGACGCCAGAATCAGGGGCGTGAAGCCTCTCCCGTTCCGGATGTTAATGTCTGCTCCCTCGGAGATCAATTCCTGAATGGTCACCACGTCTCCCTTGCGGGCCGCGTCAAACAGGATATCTTCAATTCTGGTAGATGTAAAGTTCATAGTATTGCTCATAGTAAAGTACACTCACATTTTTCCTCTACGGAAAACCTGCCAGCACGACTGTCTTTTTAAGCTTCTTTGTTGTTCCTGCTTGATTTCTAGGAAGAAAAAATGCCTAGGAAGCTTCTGTTCTGCGCTCAAAAGGGGAAAAGCCCTTTAAAATGATCAGTTTTCGGTCGAAATGCTTTCCCCGGTGGGCTCGGCAAAACCTTTGTTTCTTCCAATTTTCAGTCGGCCAACACTTCCTGACTTTTATCTGAGGAATGGTAAGTGTCAGCCTTTATGAAAGCGGTTGGTGCTTTTTCGCAGCGCAAAAAGACGGGGCTAATTTTTGACCGGTAAAGGGGAAAGGGGAAATCAAAAGCCTCCGATAAAGCTGCATTGGAATAGGTTCCAAGGACCGCTTTACCAGAGGCTTTTGCGTCAATTTACATTACTCTAATCTCGTTTAGAATCCCTTTTCTGCTGCTTTTCAGCTCTTTTTTCTTTCAGGGTTTTCGCGGGTGCCTTCTTTGAACTCTCTTTGACGGGTGACTTTCCTTTGGCCATAATTGTAACGATTAAGTAAGAAGAACTTGATGAAAGGTACTGAATTGTCTAGAGAAACCCTATACCTGATTTCGGGATCTAAGTTTCAGAAAGGCAGGATAAGGAAAGAATTTCTTGGTTACCCGAGTAAAAAGCAGGGTAGGGAGGAGTCTGAGAAAGAGGTTTTGATTTGTTAGAGCGCTTTTCCAGGCATATAAACCAGCGGAAAGGCTTCCGGGCTTAGCGTCACAAAAGTAGGTACACGGACTGTAAACGATGCTTTGAGCACTGCTCGCTTCGCCGTTTAAGGTCCTTTTTAGCCAAAAGAAGCCTGAAACGGGGAAGACGCCCAGAACTTTACTTGTGAATGCCGGGTGGTGAGGGAGGCGGTGCCTTAGCTCAGCAGAATGACTTTGTTGTTGCGGTAGATGTCAATTCCAACCCGGGTCAGCTGTTTGATGCTGATCCGTACTTCGTAGCGAACCAGTTCGCCGTTCTCTTCGCGCTCAAACTGGTGGTTTTCGCCCAGCAAAGATTTTTTCTCGGAGACAATCTCGCCGTTGTACTTGATGGTCTCCTGGCCGGTAAATGAGTTGTCTACTTCTATCTTGACAGTATCAGAAAGGTTGAGAGTTAAGACGTTCATGGCAGTTTTTGCTAATAGTACATCAACACGACAGGGAAGGAAGCATTTTCTCGTTCCTATCCCTTCGCTTTCAGCCTATTAGTATTCCCATCGTTCCATTTATTACAACCCCTGCGGCTTTCTTTGCCAGCACAGCAGTCCTGAGAATGAACGAATGTACCCGCAGCCTTCCTTCCTGGAAGATGCCCGCTGATTAGTCGTACTCTTCGGTTTCCACCGGTACAGCGCCCGCCGAGGTGCCATTCAGCAGAAAGGTGATCACCGATTTGCCGAACCATAATCCGTCCTGCACGCCACCCGCCTCAATCTCCTCTTTGGCCGTGTGCAGCATTTTGGTCAGGAATTCCACCCGCTGGTGAGCCGCTTGTCCTCCAAAGCCTTTCTGGACTTCCTGCAGAATCTGCTCCGTTTCCCGCAGCGAAACCAGAATAGCAGGTACGGCGTCCTGATGATCTGTGGTGTAGGTTTCCAGATCTTCTAAAATATCTTGTAGCTGCTGAACAATCTCTTCCCGAAGTTCCATATCGTTCGTTTCCTTTATTATCACCGGTTTACTGTTTGAAGGGGCAAAGTCCCTTGCTGGTCTGTGTTTTACGTAAATAATTTAAAGCTGATACTTTCTCTCAATACCTTCTTTCTGTCTATGGTGCAATCAACTGGCACATTCAGCAATTCCTGAACCCTAGCTTGTACAAAATAGATGTCAGCCGATGCCTGCTTCCGGGGGGAGAGAAACAGAAATGTCGTGCTGTTGCAGCATGATAGTGAAAAGTACAATATCATCAGCATATTTCCCAATATTTATAGTTCTTTTGGATAAAAATTCGAAACAGCCGTTATTTCAGGCCTTCCTGTTTTGCGCCTCTTTTTCAGAATAGCTCCAGAAACAGCAAAGTGAAGCTGAATATGGTTATGGTGGTCTCCAATACGGTAGAAGAAAGTGCTTCTATGCCCCCGCTGTCGTTATCATTAATTGAATAAGACGGATTTGCTGTCTGGTCTCTGTATTATGCTGATGTTTGCCCATTCAATGAAGTTGAAGTAGCATATTCTGAAGTTGATGGAGGGAATTGTTCTACTGCAGAAAGAGAGAGGAGTTGACTTTTGTGTGAAGCTGCGTGATATCTGCTTTTTCAGATTTAGCATCCTGGCAATGGAAGATAGGTAACCCAATGGAAGTGGTCAGGAAAGCAAACAGAGTAGTGGGTGCTAAGCAGATTAGAGAATGTGCTTGTGAATGAGAAATAGGAAACGTGGATAACTGTTGATTGCTAACATTGTTATCAACATTGGTGCTTTTGTATATAGATTAGCTGAATATATTAGCATTTCTTTCTTGTCCGCTAAAACCCCATACATCGGAAGTTAAAAGATCCAAGAAATTGATTCCTCATACTTGTCCTCTTCGAGACGCTATGTAAGAAGTGCAGAACAAATCATCTGCTTTCAGAAACGAGAACTTACCATTGCCCTTTAACTACTAAAATTTAAGGAAGTTTTTTGGGCCTTTCTGTGCTTGGGCAATCTCTTTAAAGAAGCGTAACTGCGCTGGTGAGAAATCCCTTTTGGGAATAATATTGGCTACCTGAGGCGTTGACCAGAGCAGGACCCACGCTTTGCTCTCAGTGAGGCTGTACACTTTGTCCCAACTCAGTTTTGTCTGAAACGATTCGCCCGTGATCTGGATGTTCTCCCGGTTGAAGTCATATACCATTGGCTCACTAACTCGTTTGTCTGTCTTGTAGCTCTTCTTCGCGGCGAAGTAAATCTGCCCCGGAAACCCCAGTGTGAAGTAGAATCCGAAGAGCAGTCCTACCCAGGGAATATCCGTGAGAGCTCCCGTGAAGTACAGGAAAAGCACGCATAATAAAGTGAATAACCCCATGCCCAGGAAGAATTTCCCCGTCCATTTACGGTACACCAAATAGAGATTGGCTTTGATGTACTCCTGTTCGCTCAGTTGCGTAGTAAGGGAGATTCTATCCATGAAGGTGACCTTTTATGATTCAGAAAAATATGCTGGCAAGTTGTTTCAAGCCAATTTTGAAGAAAACAGCCCTAAAATGACCAGCAAGGTGCCGCCCATGAGATGTCAAAATTTAGTCTGAAAGCTGATGATCAGATTCCCGCTCCACCCAAAACCTCCAGTACCTGACCTTTTTCTGGTTTGCCCGCCAGCAGGGGCATGGCTTGCGAAATCAATTCCCTTACCCCAGGCACAAGCAACGAACAGTCATGGTCTTCTTGGCTGTCCCACACCTCCGTCACCCAAACAGATTCTGCGTCCTTAGGGTCTTTGCTAATCAGGTACAGGTGGCACCCTTTTGCGGTAGAGACTAACTGAGAAGCTTCCAAAAGAATGGAGGCAAGTTTCTCGCCGTTTCCAGCGGTGGCTGATAGTTTTCCGTGAAGTGCGTACTTGTTCATCTAGGCTGATTTGGTTGGAATGGGTAAGTCTTCTCTGCGCCCTGTTTCAATTGTAGATTTCATTGAAGCCAAAGAATGACAGGTACCAGAATCTAAAGGAGCAAGATAAGGTGAACAACTGCTTTTGCCAATCTTTCTCTTGGCTTAAAATGGAATTAACAATCCTTGCTCCCACTTTTCGGGATCATGTCAACACTCTATGAAAAGGCAAAGGAAGTGGATCAGTGAATCCGTGAGAGAGAGAGTACCGATCAACAGGAATGCCTCAACGGGTTAAAAATTAACCGTTGGGCGATTAGTGCCAATAACATTCAGGTAACGTTTAAGTGGCGACATGTTTACGGCTGATAAGCTGCCATGTTGAACAGGATATGAAGTTCTATGCCTTATAAAAGAAAAATCCCCTCAAAACGATGTTCTGAGGGGATTTGTGGCCGCGCCTGGAATCGAACCAGGATCGAGAGCTTCGGAAACTCCAATACTATCCGTTGTACTACGCGGCCCGGAATTGCGATGGCAAATGTAGGAAAAGCCCGCTAAGAATGAAAGCCCCAGTCGCGTTTTTTGCCTCGTTTCTGAAAATGACCTTAAAAGAGGTTAAGAAAGAGCCGCTTCCGCTAACATTTTCGAGTTGAAACAGTTTAGGAGAAGAGAACACTGTTCATCACCAAAGAGAGAAACTATGAAAAGAATGTACACGGCGGAGGTTACCGCCACCGGAGGCCGCAGCGGCCAAATCAAATCTACTGACGGAATCCTGGACATGCCGGTACGCCTGCCCGAAGGCCTAGGCGGCAAAGGCGGGGCCACCAACCCAGAGCAGTTGTTTGCGGCGGGTTACGCGGCCTGTTTCCAGAGCGCCCTTATGCTGGTGGCAGGCAAACAGAAAATCCGCCTGGACGAAAACTCCACCGTCACTGCCCAGGTAGGGCTTGACCAGTTTGAGGATGGCCGCTTCGGGTTGGCTGTGCAACTGGACGTGAAAGTAGATGGCGTAGACAAAGCGAAGGCCGAGGAACTGGTGGCCCAGGCGCACGAGGTATGTCCGTACTCCGTAGGCACCCGCGGCAACATAGACGTGAAACTGAACGTGCTGGACTAACTAATTAGTCTTGAGTTCTGAGTCTAGAGTCCTGAGTAAAACATATTATAAAGAAGCGGTTCCCCTGTTTTAGGGCTGTTTTTCCAAAAAAAGGCTTAAAACAAAAAGGCCTCTCCTGTAGCAGGAGAGGCCTTCTTGTTATTGATAAGAGAAAATCGCTTAGGCAGTAGCCAGCACGTCTTTCACTTTCTGAGCAGCTTCTTTCAGAGCCACGGCAGAGAATACTTTCAGGCCAGACTCGTCAATGATTCTAGCGCCTTCCTCGGCGTTGGTGCCTTGCAGACGCACAATGATGGGAACGTTGATGGTACCGATGTTTTTGTAGGCTTCCACCACTCCGTTAGCTACGCGGTCGCAACGCACGATACCCCCGAAGATGTTGATCAAAATTGCTTTCACGTTAGGGTCCTGCAGGATCAGACGGAAACCGGCTTCTACGGTTTGCGCGTTGGCTCCACCTCCTACGTCCAGGAAGTTAGCCGGCTCACCGCCAGACAGCTTGATGATGTCCATGGTAGCCATGGCCAGACCGGCACCGTTTACCATGCAGCCTACGTTACCGTCCAGCTTCACGTAGTTCAGGTTGCTTTTGCTGGCTTCCACTTCCAAAGGATCTTCCTCGGCTAAGTCGCGCAGGTCAGCCAGGTCTTTGTGGCGGAACAGGGCGTTGTCGTCCAGGTCCACTTTACCGTCCACGGCCAGGATTTTATTGTCTGAAGTCTTCAACACGGGGTTGATCTCAAACATAGACGCATCAGTGTCCAGGTAGGCTTTGTACAGGTTGGTCACAAACTTCACCATCTCTTTGAACGCCTCGCCTTCCAAACCGAACGCGAACGCGATCTTACGGGCCTGGAAGCCTTGCAGGCCTACGGCTGGGTCAATCCACTCTTTGAAGATTTTGTCTGGCGTGTGCTCCGCCACTTCTTCAATGTCCATACCACCCTCGGTAGAGGCCATGATCACATTCTGACCTTTGGCTCTGTCCAACAGGATAGACAGGTAATATTCTTTCGGCTCAGAGTCGCCAGGATAATATACATCCTGCGCCACCAGCACTTTGTTTACTTTTTTGCCTTCGGGACCGGTTTGGTGCGTCACCAGCTGCATGCCAATGATCTGGCCGGCCAGCTCTTTCACCTGCTCCAGGTTTTTGGCCAATTTCACCCCGCCGCCTTTGCCGCGACCGCCCGCATGAATCTGGGCTTTGATTACGTGCCAGCCAGTGCCGGTTTCCTCGGTTAAACGCTTGGCAGCCGTTACTGCCTCTTCAGCAGTTTCCGCCACGATGCCTTCTTGAATTCTAACGCCGTAGCGCTTCAGAATGTCTTTCGCCTGGTACTCGTGTATATTCATGAGGTTAGGTTGATGTTTTTAGGTGCACGAAAGTACAGTATACGGCTAACTTTTCAAAGTAGCGGCCACGGTGCGGCCAATCCGGAGCGCTGTGGCCTGAGTTCTGAGGCAAGGCTATCGTTAAAGGCCACGCTGTTTTAAGCCGATTTTTCAGAAAAGGGACCCAAAGCGCCATCGGCTTAACGAGCCTTTTCAATTCTCGCTTCACTGAACGATTGGAAGGATTATTCGCGATGCCGCCTCAGGCCGACATAGGTGACAACGCAGAACCCGGCTACTCGTTTCGGGGCTATTTTGCTGAAAACAGGCCTAAAATACGACTGTGTTTTTGACGATGAACGCCAGCCGCAGCCTCCGGGATCTTTATAAACAGCGCCCGTTACTTTATAAGAAAGAACCCGTTGAGCATTGTCTGCGTTGAGACGCTGAGGGCTTATTTCAGCGCGAGGTTGCAAATACCGTCCCTTCGTTATTGTTTTGTAGTGCATGAGTATAGAGAAACCAGTATTGCTAGAGGCCCGCGGGCTGTTTAAATCCTACGGAAAACTTCCGGTTCTGAAAGGCATTGACCTCACCATCGGCGAAGCCGAAGTGGTTTCCATTGTGGGGGCCTCCGGGGCCGGAAAAAGTACGCTCCTCCACCTGCTGGGCACCCTGGATGCCCCAGATGCGGGCGATGTCTTTCTGCACGGCCAGCGCATCTCGGGGATGAGCAACAAAGAAGTGGCCCGGTTCCGGAACTGCAACATCGGTTTCATCTTCCAATTCCACAACCTGCTACCCGAGTTCACCGCCCTGGAGAACGTCTGCCTACCGGGCTACCTGGCCGACCGGCCCGAGAAAGAGGTGGAGACCCGGGCCAAGGAGTTGCTGGAAATGCTGGGGCTGGGACACAGGTTAGAGCACAAACCCTCTGAGATGAGCGGGGGGGAGCAGCAGCGCACCGCCGTGGCCCGCGCCCTCATCAACTCGCCTAAACTTATCTTCGCCGATGAGCCCAGCGGAAATCTGGACTCAAAGAATGCCGAGGAACTGCACCAGATTTTCTTCAAGCTCCGCGAAGACCTGGGCCAGACCTTCGTGCTGGTCACCCATAATCCCATCCTGGCCGACATGGCCGACCGAAAACTCACCATGAAAGATGGTTTCCTCCTGAAGCCGGAAGAGGTGGAATAAGAAGAGATGAAAGATAAAGGAGAAAGACACCGTGGGTCCAAAGACACTACCTAGTTAGTCCAGAGACCCTACGTAGTCCGTCTACTTTCCCAGCATCTAGCGTCTATCAACGACCTGGCGCGAGACTTCAGTCTCGTGCCACAGGATGAAGCGAGTCTCCAGACTCGCCGGAAATTCAACGCAGATTCATTTGATTCCTGCTGCCGATTATCTCCGTTTAAGGCCTGTTTTCTCAAAACGACCCTTAAAACAAGATTTCCCGTCCCGCTCCAGACTTCCCGTCAACTCACCTGCTTCAGCTTCATCACCACGCCCATAGATACCAGGGTGAAAACCGTGGCGATGATGCCCACCGTCCCGAAGTGCAGTAACTCCGGAGAGCCCGGCGCATTGGAAATCACCAGTCCGGCTAGGAAGGCGGCCAAACCGGAGGCCAGCTGCTGCACCGATGAGTTCACGCTCATGAACGAACCCCGCAGCCGCGGCTCAATGCTGGAAGTGATCATGGACATGGCGGGCACAAAGCGCGCGCCAAAGAAAATAAAGAAGAACGTGGTCACCACAAACGCCTGCCAGTGCGGCACGCGGGGTAAATGCGTCACCACCAGAATAGGAGCAATGGAAACGAGGGCGGCGATCATGAAAACCTTCTTCTTGCCGTATTTATCAGATAACCTGCCGGCCAGCTGCGAGGTGACCACCGTGGCCAATCCCCCGAAAAGATAGATGTAGCTCAATTCTGCCTCGGCGAAGCCCACGTTGGCCACCATGTACGGGCTCAGGAACGGAACTACGGTGAACCCGGCCAAAGAGAGCGCTACCATCAGGGCGAAGGCCCACAGGCAATTGGCCCGGCTGAAGATGGTGAGCAGCACCTGTGCGGGATGTTGCGGCACGTGGTTTAACAGGTGCTCCCGCATGGGCGGCAACATGCGCCAGGCCAGAAGTAAAACGAGGATGCTCAAACCGGTGAGCAGGTAAAAAGGAGCGTGCCAGCTGGCGTGGCTGGCCAGGTACAGCCCAATGGGAATCCCCCCGATGGAGGCCACCGAGAACGCAGCCATCACCTTACCCGTAGCCGCTCCGCGCCGTTCCTCCGGAATGGAATCCCCGATGATGGCCAGCACCAGAGCGCCCAGAACCCCGCCAAATGCCCCGGCCAGAACTCGGGCGATGAGGAGAAACGTGAACGTAGGCGCCAGGGCACAGGCCAGGGTGCCCAACGTGAAGCCCAGGTACAACCCCAGCAACGCATTTTTGCGATCGAACCGATCAATGAAGAAGGCGCTCGGTAAGCCCGAGATGGCCGCGCTGAACGTATACGCCGACACCAGAAACCCGAATTCGCGCGGGCTAATCTGAAAGACGCGCATCAGTTGCGGACCCAGCGGCATCATGATCACAAAGTCCATGATGTGCGTAAACTGGATGGCCGCCAGAATGAACAGCAGCCATTTCTCGCTCAGGGCGGGGCCAGTGGTTTGGGGGAAGGAAGAAGCTGAAAGTGACATAGAGAGACATGGACAATCGCCCGGTTAGAACAAGAGGCTTACGCGGCACAACCGCAGAGGTTGGTTTCCTGACCCCGCGGGAGGCGCATTTTTGAAAACTGAAGGAGAACCAGGAGCCAGTATGCCGAAACGAATCAGGAAAAAGGAAGAAAGCGCCGATCCGGTTTGCGCACTTTGCGAGCGGGAAGTGGGGTTCACCACGTTGCACCACCTGATTCCGCGGGAAGAAGGAGGACGGCACGGACCCACAGCGCCTTTGTGCCAGCCCTGCCATAGCACGGTGCATCTCACCTTCACCAACAAGGAACTGGCGGTGTTGTACAACTCCATTCCGGCCCTCCGTGAATCTGAGGGACTCCAGAAATACCTGCAATGGGTGCGAACCAAGCGCCTGGATAAAATCACCAACCGCCGCGGGAAACGCAAGTAGCGCCTGAGTTTACTTGCGTTTCAGGGCAGTTTTTACCAAATAGCCCCTAAAACAGGGGATGAGCGCTGGTTGGCCAGCCAACCAGCGCTCATCCCTATTATATGTAGAACCCGTACCATGCAACACTTTACGTACCTTCCGTTTCCGCAGATCAAAGAATACCCAGCCGTCGTGGTGGACAGTTTTCACCCCAACGGGCTCGTTTTATCGCACTGGCGCGAGGCACCCACCCCAGCCGCTCTGCGGGAAGATACCAGCGCCGGCATGGTGCTCCAGGCCCTCAAACAGAACTGGCCCCAACTGCAAAACTACCAGTACGTGACCGCCAACCACTTTGACATTGATGCACTGGTGGGAGTGTGGGCCTTGCTGAACCCCCAACTGGCCCTGCAGCGCGAGGAGACATTGCGGCAGATGGCCGTGATAGGTGATTTCCGAGAGTTAGATTTAGAGGCTCCTTTCGCCAAAGAAGCCCTGAAACTGGTTTGCTGGATAAATGCCGAAGAAAAGGCCCGCTTCTATCCTCCCTTCGGGGCGGAGGACATGGAGGAAAATGAGGTAGTCGCCTCTATCCCTAAATTTCACTATTTTCTGAAGGAGTTCGGAAAAGTGTTGGTTAATCCTGAATTATTCCAAGAGGTTTGGGAGCCGGAGGTGAATACGGTTCTGCTGGGGTATGCGCAGATTTATGGGAAAGAATCGAAAATAGTCCTAAATAATTCCATTGGCCTGGCGGTGATTGAGACCCCGGAGCCCGTCCATTATTATGCCTTGTTCAGCCCTACAGCCGGGTATGACATTGTGGTTGCCTGTTACGCAAACAACAGATATGAAGTGGAATGCAAGTACACCACCTGGGTGGATATTGTGAGCCGACCTACCTTGCCCCGCCCAGATTTACGTCCGTTGGCGGAGCAGTTCAACGCGCTGGAGACGTCTGGGTATACGTGGGTGGCAGATGGCGTCACAGACACCGGTCCGTTGCTGCGGCTGCAGAATAAAAAGTTGAGCAAGGCGCAACGGTACGGACATCCGCTGGAGCGGGAATTCAATTCTTCCTCTATTGAAAAGGACTTATTCTTACATATGCTTATTGAATACTTGCAGAATGCATTTTCTAATATCACTCCCCGTACGTACTGGACCTGGGCCGAGGTGAAGAGTTTAAATCTTAAAAATAAGAAAATTTGATGTTTGTTTTTGAGAATTTCAAAACAGTTTCTAACTTTATAAAAACAAAATTATTTAATATTTTATTTGCCTCTCTCCGGTATCCCCCGTCCAGTTAGTGGTGCATCTGCAGAAATGTCTGACGCTCCTATGAAAAAAATTGCGCACAATCACTTCTACTACATCCAGGTTGATCAGAAAAAGAACATACTCTACTTAGCTTTGACCGGCTGTTGGAACAGCCCGGAAGAGGTCCCTTTTTACATCACCCACATCAAAGAAGCCCTGGCCTTCATGAAACCCGGCTTTTCCATCCTGACCGACATCAGGGAGCTGGAAGAGTATGCGCCATCGGTGCGGCAGGTGCAGGTGATCGCCCAGAAAATGATGGTGGCGGCCGGTATCTACCAGCTGGCCGAGGTGCACCAGTTGAACAATGCCATCAATCAACTGGCTATGGACATGGCCAAGGAGAGTCGGATTCCGCTAAACATCTTTGACTCTTTGGAAGACGCTGAGGCGTGGTTGGAGGAGGTACAGCAGCGGTAAGGGAGCGTTCCGGTATAGGAAAGTATAACCCAAGCCCTATATTCACGTTTTGTAAGGAGGCGTAGGGCTTCTATGCCTGTGCCATGAACCAGACCTGCAATCCTATGAAAAAGATTCTGTGCCCTGTCGATTTTTCTAAGACCTCTAACAAGGCCGCCGAGTATGCCGCGCACATCGCCCAGCATACCCGCGCTTCCTTAACCCTGCTCCACGTCCTGCATTTGCCCTTGATGGACACTTCCGAGTCGGCGTTGATGGCCAGCCAGGTGCTGGATGAGCAACGCCGGGTTTCCGCGGATAAGCTATATTCTTTGTCACTGCACCTACAGAACCTGCACGGGGAAAAAGGGGGTGTTTTCCAGACCGATACCAAAGTGATGGAAGCATTTCTGGCCGATGCGGTGGAGCGGCTGGTGCACGAGGAAGGCTATGATTTCATTGTGCTGGGGACCACCGGCGGCGGCAATACCCTGGAGGAAATCATGATTGGCAGCAACACCGAGAGCGTCATCTCCCAGGTGAAATGCCCGGTATTGGCAATTCCGGCGCAAGCCAGCTTCCCAGACATTCACCGCATTGTCTATGCCTCAGATTACCAGCCCGAAGACACCAAAGCCCTGAAGCAGGTAATGGCTCTGGCCTCTGTTTTCCAGGCCGAGGTGGAGGTGGTGCACGTCACGGACAAGGCCGGCGCCGATGGAGGCCGCCACACCCAGGCATTTATCCAAACCCTGCGCAACGAGTTTGCAGGCCAGCCTATCCACTTCCAGGAACTGGAACACCCTGAAAAAGACGAGGCCCTCAAGGGGTATCTCAAGCAGACCCGCAGCAACATGCTGGCGCTCCTGAAAAAACGCCGCAACTTTTTCAAGGACCTGTTCGGGATGAGCCTCTCCGAGAAAATGACCTACCAAACCAAACTGCCCCTGCTGGTGCTGCACGCCGACGCTGACTAATTTTATGAACGTATCTTCCTCCTCCGGGGCTTCAGGTACCGGCTGGCTTAAAATCGCGGCTTTTGCCGCGATTTACATTATATGGGGCTCCACGTATCTAGCCATCGCCTTTGTCATCGAAACCCTGCCGCCTTTCCTGATGGCGGGAGGTCGGTTTCTATTGGCCGGTGCGCTGATGTTTGGCTGGGCCCGTCTGCGCGGGGCACAGGCACCGTCTCTGCTGCACTGGAAAAACACCGCCATTATTGGAGGCATGCTGATTTTACTGGGGAACGGCGCGGTGGTGTGGGCCGAGCAACGGGTCGCCTCCGGGGTGGCCGCCTTGCTGGTGACTACTGAACCTTTGTGGGTGGTGGTTTTGCAGTGGCTTGGAAAAACCAGGCAGGCTCCCTCCAGAGGAGTAATCCTGGGGCTGTTGATTGGGGCCGTCGGGATGCTGGTGCTGGTAAGCCCCTGGGAGTTGGAGGGGACCGTGGATTTGCTGGGGAGTATCATTGTGTTTCTGGCGGCGGGTGCCTGGGCCTGGGGCTCGCTTTTTTCTTCGCGGGCCAGTTTACCATCTTCGGCAGTGCTTACCACGGGCATGCAGATGCTGTGCGGTGGGGCCATGTTGCTGTGCGTCGGGACGGTTTCGGGGGAGTGGCAAACTACCAATTGGGCTGCTATCAGTCAGCGCTCCTGGCTGGCGCTGGGTTATCTGGTAGTGTTCGGGTCACTCATCGCTTTTACGGCGTATAGCTGGTTGACCCGGGTGGCGCCCCCGTCTCAGGTTTCCACCTACGCCTATGTTAACCCGGTCATCGCCGTTTTCTTGGGCTGGGCCTTCGCGCAGGAAGTAGTCACCGGGCAAACCATCATGGCCACCGTCTTGCTAGTGGCAGCCGTGGTGCTCATCACGCTCAAAGCTAAAAAGTAGATATTGTTGTTCGGGTAATGCTGCTAAAATGAGAAAGGGGGGATCTGCTCTACCGCTTTTCTGCGCTGTTTTGAGGCTGTTTTCATTAGATCATGCTCAAAACAATTTTGATATGAGAGCAGCATCTTTTCTCTGAGGATGAGCCAGTTCAGTGATTCCATTGAGAATAGATCCTTGCTTCTGCTGCGTGAGATTTCAGTAAGCGTTAAGGCTCCGGTATCTGGCTTGTTGGTGAGAACACCAACAAGGGCAGCTGGGATGACAGTTCTTCTGCTTGAAGTACCAAGTGCATTAAAGAACCAAGTGCAGAGATGGAGTTTCCTAAGAGTAGAAAAAACATTAAGAGAATTGGTATCTGAGTATCCAATAGAATGCCGAGCGTAGAAACCGTATTAATTCTCCTTCCTGAAAAGTAACTACCAAGCCCGGTTTCAGTACAATGCAGGAGAAACCAACCGCTGTGTGCCATGCCCATCCAACGCGACCGCCTGTATGCCGATGTCCAGTACCTCACCACGTTAAATCCGCCCCGGAGCATTGGGTACCCTGATTCGCTGAAGAAAGCGGCGGCCTATATAGAAAAGCAGTTCTGTAAACTGAGTGGCCGGGTAAGCAAGCAGGACCTGCACCAGGGCTTCCAGAACTATATTCTTTCCTACGGTCCCACTGAGGGAGCAAGGGTCATTGTGGGTGCCCATTATGACGTGTGTGGCGATACCCCGGGTGCCGATGACAATGCCAGCGCCGTAGCTGGACTGCTGGAGTTGGCCCGCGCGCTCCATGAGGAAAAGCCCGAGGTGAAACACCGCATCGATTTTGTGGCCTTCAATTTTGAAGAGCCGCCGTACTTCGCCACCGAGAAAATGGGCAGCGCCGTACATGCCAAGTCTTTGAAGAAAGACAACGTAGACGTCAGGCTGATGATCTGCCTGGAGATGATCGGGTATTTCACAGACAAACCCAACTCGCAGGAATTTCCGCACGAATCGTTGAGAAGTTTATACCCCAGCACGGGGAACTTCATCGTAGTGGTAGGGCAGAAGGAGCAGGAGAAAACCGTAAAGAGGGTGCAGCAGTTGATACAAGAGCATTCGCGGGTAGATGTCCAGTCCATTGCCGCCCCGCCGGGGTTGCCCGGAGTTTCGCTCTCAGACCACCGCAACTACTGGAGCCAGGGCTATCAGGCAGTCATGATCAACGACACCTCTTTCCTGCGTAACCCTCATTATCACCAGAAATCAGACACCATCGACAAACTTGATTTCGGGCGGATGACCGAAGTAGTGCGGGGCGTCTACGCCGCCATGCTGAACTTCTAAGCAGTAAAGCCAGCGTATTTTACTGTCTATCAGAGTGTAGCGTTTTTGGCCTGATTTCCCAAAAAAGCACCAAATCTGGCGAGCCGCTTCCACACGTAGATGGATGGGGAATGGAAGAGCTGTTCTAGGGTATATGGCTTCCGCGTGCACCCGCATAACTTTGGCCTCAGTCAAGAGCATCATCCAGAAAAAGTAACGAAAAGGTGGTTATTGGTTTTGGAATATTTTAGTAATATTTTGTACTTTGCAGCATGTAAAATATTATTATTCACCCCCATTCTATATGAGTACAAGAAAAAGCATTTTTTACGCCCTAGGGTTCAGCTTACTTTCTACGGTGGCAGTGGGCCAGACCAAGGTGAAACCTTTGGCGTTGTTGAAGCACGAAGAGAACATGATGTTCCAGAACGCGGTTTTCTCGCCCGATGGCAACCGATTAGTGTCGGTGGGGAACCAGGGCATGTTGTATCTCTGGGATGCCTCTCAAACGTTTCCGGTGAGTTTCAAGCAAGTGCACAACGGCACGGCGCTCTCCTGCGCTTATTCTGAGGACGGGAAGTACATTGTGACCGGGGGCGAGGAGAAGTCCCTCAAGATTCTGCTGGCCCGCGACTTGAGTTTGGTCAAGAACATCACCGGCTTGCCGGCCCGGGTGCGGGAAGTGTCCATGACGGGCAACCGGTTGGTGGCCTTGCTGCAGAACAACGAGATCCAGATCTACAACACCGATACCTGGGAGAAAGTAGGCAAACCGCGGTACGCCGCCAAAGACTCTAAAATCGTGTTCAGCAACCAGGGAGACCGGTTTTATGTCTGGTTCTCCACCAGAATCAACGCCATCTCGGCCAAAGACGGAGAGCTCCTGAAAGTGTTCAACACCAATTACGCCACGCCCACGGACCTGGCCATCAGTTCAGATGACCAATTGCTAGCCGTAGGGTACGGGCAAGCCGATGAAATCCTGCGCATCTATGACACCAATGACTTCAAACAGGTAAAAGCCGTGAAGAAGAGCGGCGCGGGAGATTACGCAAGTGGCTTGTCCTTTTTCCATCACAGCAACAAATTGCTGTACCAATCCAACGCGGGAACGCCCAACCTCAAGATTTTTGATCTAGACCGAAACACCAATACCTCGGTGTCCAAAGGGAGCGCCTCGGCCAGAACCTCCATTTCCAAAGATGACTCCAAAGTGATCCTCGCTCCGCGGGCGGTGAATTCCATTCAGTTGCTGTCTATCATGTAGTTCTTGTTTTGAGCCCGATTTTGGGAAAACACCCTTAAAACGGAAGAGCCGCCCTCAATGAAGGCGGCTCTTCCGTTTATAAAAGAAAGGCAGGTTACACGTTGGTGTTTTCCAGGCTGGCCATGTCTATCACGAAACGGTATTTCACATCGCCGGCCAGCATGCGGTCATAGGCGGTGTTGATCTGGTTGATGTTGATGACCTCAATATCGGAGAGGATGTTGTGCTCGGCGCAGTAATCCAGCATCTCCTGCGTTTCCGCGATGCCGCCAATCAAGGAACCGGCAATGCTGCGGCGCCCGAAGATGAGGGTTCCGGCGTGCAACTCGGGGGCTTCCGGCGGAACGCCCAGCAAGATCATCGTTCCATCGCGGCGCAACAGACTGGCGTACATGTCCAGGCTCACCTTCGCGGAAACGGTGTTGATGATGAAGTCAAAGTAGCCGCTTACCTGTTTGAGGGCTTCGGGGTCTTTGGTCACCACAAATTTATGGGCACCCAACGCCTGGGCATCAGCTTCTTTGTTGGGAGAAGTGCTCAGAACGGTGACTTCGGCACCCATGGAGGCCGCCAGTTTCACCGCCATGTGGCCCAGTCCGCCTAAACCCACTACGGCAACTTTGTGGCCTTCGCCCACGCCCCAGTGCCGCAGGGGAGAATACGTGGTAATACCGGCGCACAGCAGCGGGGCCACTCGGGCTAAATCCTGATCTTCCCTGATTTTCAGGACGAAGTTCTCTTTTACCACAATGTGGTTGGAGTAGCCGCCGTACGTAGGCGTGTCTAATCCGGGCTCAGGGCTGTTGTAGGTGCCGGTGAAACCTTGCTCGCAGTATTGCTCTACGCCGTCCTGGCAGCTGGGGCACGACTGGCAGGAGTCTACCATACAGCCCACGCCCGCCATTTCGCCCACGGCGAATTTAGACACATGGTCGCCCACTTTCACAATGCGGCCCACAATCTCGTGGCCAGGTACCACCGGGTACATGGCGCCGCCCCATTCGCCTTTGGCGGTGTGCAGGTCAGAGTGGCAAACGCCACAGAACAGGATTTCAATCAACACATCGTGCGGACCTACCTCGCGGCGCTCAAAGTTGTAAGGAGCCAACGGTGAGTTGGGGTCGAAAGCGGCATACCCTTTGGTTTCTATCATATTCGTAAATTTAGTTGTAAGTGAAGGAGTCTTACCTCAAAGATACGGGAAGACGCTCCTTAGGATATGTTGCATTTCTCGGTTCTTCTACCGGCGGCGGTAAAGGCCTGGTGGTCAACTGCTGTTCTCGGGGATACCAGCTGCCGGGAAACTCCGTGAGCAATCCGGTTTTACGCCTGTTTTCCGTAAAAGAGGCTTAAAACGGCAAATTGCCCAGGTCCACATTTCCACCCGATAAGATTACCCCAATTTTCTGCCCGCTATACATTTCTTTCTCGCGCAGCAGAGCGGCCAGGGCCACGGCGCTGGAAGGTTCCACAATGATCTTCAGGCGTTCCCAGATGAGTTTCATGGCAGCGGTGATCTCGGTTTCTTCTACCCGGATGATCTGGTCTACGTACTGCCGGATGATGGGGAAGTTGATGTCGCCCAGCTGGGTTCTCAGGCCATCGGCGAGGGTGTTGGTATTGTCATTGGACTCAATCTGGCCGCTCTGCAGTGAACGGTACGCGTCATCCGCGGCAAAAGGCTCGCCCCCAATTACTTTGCAGTTCTGCCCGAAGAAATGAGCCGCCAGCGCGGTGCCGCCAATCAGCCCGCCGCCGCCCACCGGGGAGAAGATGTACGCCAGATCCGGGTGGTCTTCCAGCAGTTCCATGGCGGCGGTGCCCTGGCCTAAGATCACGTCCAGGTCATTGGACGGGTGGATGAAGTAAGCGCCGGTTTCTTGCTCTACCCGAGCCGCTGCTTCCTCGCGGGCGATGGGGTTGGAGGCACTTTCAATGATCTGTCCGCCGTAGCCTCTCACCGCGTCTTTCTTCACCTGCGGCGCATTCTCAGGCATCACGATATACGCTTTCACCCCGATGTTCTGGGCAGCCAAAGTCAGCGCCTGCGCAAAATTCCCCGACGAATGCGTGACCACGCCCCGGGTTTTCTGCTCCTCTGAGAGCGCCAACACGGCGTTCATGGCGCCCCGCATCTTGAAAGCCCCCATCCGCTGGAAATTCTCACATTTGAAGAATAGTTCTGCCCCGGCTATCGCGTTGAGCAGGCGCGAGGTAAGGATGGGAGTACGGTGGATGTACGGTGTGATTCTGGCCTGGGTGGCCAACAAGTCTTCTTTTTGCATGACGTAAGTACCGGAAGGGGCTTCCGTTTGGTTTCTTGCCTCAAGGTACAAAAGAAGCAGCTCCCCCGGAAAGATGGAAGATGAGCAAAAAGGAGAAAGATAGAAATCTCAGGCCGCTTCCTGCAAAACAGGGAAGAATAGAACAAAAAAACGCCACCTCAGGGAGGTGGCGTTTTTGACCTGTGTTTCAAAAAATAATAAAAAAACGATTAATAAGGCTTGGCCGGGTGAGAAACTTCTTTGGCTTGATCAACGCCTTCCTGCGGAGAAATGGCCCCGATGGGTCCTTTGTCTTCCTGAGACTTTCTGGTTTGGGCCAGACCTTCAGCCACTCGCCGGCCGTAATCTTCATCGGCTAAGGTAAAGTGCTCGATCATCTTGTCCTGAATCCGCTTATCGGCGGTGGCCAGGGTGTTCACCAGGTTGGTGATCAGGTCATCTTTCTCCCAGTCCTGGAAGTTGCGGTAAGTGTCACCGGCCTGTTTGAAGTCATTGGTGCGGTCAATTTTCTGACGAACCAGGTTGGCTTCATACCGTGGGGTGTACTCTTTACCGGCTTTAGGGGCTTCTACGATGTTTCCTAACGTAGACGGCTCATAGTTGATGTGCGGGTTCTGACCTTTCCCGAAATCGGAGTGGAAAGACATCTGGCCGCCTCTCTGGTTCGTGACCACCTGGTTTTTAGGCGCGTTGATAGGCAATTGCAGGTAGTTGGCGCCTACGCGGTACCGCTGAGTATCTGAGTAGGAGAACGTACGTCCCTGCAACATTTTATCGTCTGAGAACTCCAGACCGTCTACCAGAACACCGGTACCAAAAGCCGCCTGCTCTACCTCGTTGAAGTAATCCACGGGGTTCTGGTTCAGGGTCATCTTTCCTACGGGCAGGAAAGGGAACTGCTCCACTGGCCACAGTTTGGTGTCGTCCAACGGATCGAAGTCCAGTTCTGGGTGCTCGTCATCGCTCATGATCTGCACGCAAAGCTCCCACTCTGGGAAGTTTCCTTCTTTGATGGCCTCAAACAGATCCTGGGTGGCGTGGTTGAAGTTTTTGCCCTGGATTTCCTGCGCCTCGGCCTGCGTTAAATTGCGGATGCCTTGCAGCGGCTCCCAATGGTATTTCACCAGCACGGCTTCGCCCTCGGCGTTGACCCATTTGTAGGTGTTCACGCCGGAACCTTGCATCTGGCGGTAGTTGGCCGGAATGCCCCAGGGCGAAAACAGGAACGTAGCCATGTGCGTGGACTCCGGGGTATTGGCGATGAAGTCAAAAATACGCTCGCCGCTCTGGATGTTGGTCACCGGATCTGGCTTCTGCGAGTGAATCAGGTCCGGGAATTTCATGGCGTCCCGGATGAAGAAGATCTTCAGGTTGTTTCCTACTAAATCCCAGTTACCGTCTTCGGTATAGAATTTAACGGCGAAACCGCGCGGGTCGCGCAAGGTCTCCGGCGAGTGTCCGCCGTGGCCTACGGTAGAGAAACGCACGAAAACCGGCGTCTGCTTTCCTTTCTCCTGGAACAGTTTGGCACGGGTGTATTTGGCGATGGGCTCATCACCTACTTTTCCGTACGCCTCAAATACGCCGTGGGCGCCGGCACCCCGGGCGTGCACCACACGTTCCGGAATCCGCTCCCGGTCAAAGTGGCTGATCTTCTCAATGAAGTGGTAGTTCTCCAGCGTAGCCGGACCCCGATTGCCAACCGTTCTGATGTTCTGGTTGTCGGTTACCGGATGACCTTGCCGCGTGGTGAGGTTCTGTTTTTCCTGACCATTGCTTCCGGCCTGACCGTTTGATTTATTCTGATCTTTTTCCATAGGATAACTGGTGATTAGGATGATACTTCTATTAACGTGCCCTTGCAGTGGAAGTTATGTCCCCTGAAAGTTCCTTTTGCTTCTCTCAAGTTAAAGAAATATTCGCCTTCCGGCGACTTCTTTGCTGATTTGATGGCCTAAAGGTGCTGGGTTTGTGAATATTTATCAAATTGATAATTGCTATTCCTTTATAGACGGAAGCTATAATCAGGCGTAGAGGTGCCGAGCCCTTCTTTTACTTCAAAAAGAAATCTGCTGAAGAAGTAGCGTACAGGTAAGGACCAGTCATTGGCGTGTACACCCGGAGCTGGCGGAAAACGCGCTACACTGCGGATTAGCTATGAAAGAAGCTTAATAAAAGAATGAGCAAAGGCTAGGCAGATTCATTTTCCAGTAATCTGGTTTACTTTTCCAACTTACCTAATCTGTCTGGATGTTTCAAAATAGGTGAGGCGAAATCCCCCAATCGTCTTTCTCCTCATCAGTTTTAGGCACCAAATAGTTTGGAAGAAAGCAGACCGGCAGGAATATGGAAAAGCTGTTTCGCGGCTCATTTCACGAAATCTGCCCTAAAACAGTAATCCTGATTAAAAAACCTAAAGTAAGATCATCTCCCTTGCTGCGTGTTTTCACCTGCAAGCGGAAAGGCGTTCTTGTGTAACTTGTTGGTGAGAACACCAACAAGGGCGGGAGTGGTGATAAAAGGTGCCGTGATCTGGATTGTTGATGAGGACACCTCCAAGGGCGAAAAAAAAGAAAAGCTGTTTTGAGGCCCTTTTGACGAAATCGGCCTTAAAACAGGACAAGCCGTAGAGCTGTCCCGGAAATCAGCGGTGTGGTTACTCCGTTAGTTTCACTTCGGCCGAGGAGATCTCCAGGGCATCTTCCTGTAGTTGCGGCATCAGTTCCAGTAGTTCATCAAAGGTGGAAACCAGGCTTTGGTAGCTGTCTGCCTCCAGCGCCTCCTCGCACTTCTTCAGGAAAACCTCTTTGGGTTTCAGGTCGGTCAGGTTTTGGTCGGGTTGCACTTGCTGGTCCAGGGTTTGGGTATCAATGGTGCGCAGCGGACGGTGGATGAGTAACTGCACCTGCGGCTGAAGCGCAAAGGCCTCGTGCAGGCGGTTGGTGTGGTCCTGCAGGTTGTGCTCGTACTGAAGCTGCACCTCGGCCCAGGCGGGGTAAGGGCGATCTGCGTTGTCAAAGGCGATGATCTTGGGGAAGACTTCTTCAATGGTGCCCTTGAACCGAACCAGCTTGCGCCAGCACGGAATCTCTACCTCCTGGATGTTCTGGAGTTTGCCGTCCTCAAAATCCAGGATAACGATCTGCTTGCGGTCCGCTATCTCAGAAAAGCTCAACGGAATAGGGGAGCCGCTGTAGCGGATGTGCTCCATTTTGTGCACCACCTGGGGGCGGTGTAGGTGACCCAACGCCACATAGTCAAAATCCTCTGGGAACTGGTCGCCGCAGATCTGGCCCAAGTTGCCTACGTGAATTTCTTTTTCGCTGTCTGAAGCGCTGCCGCCCGCGGCAAACAAGTGGCCGGTGGCCAGCACCGGTATTCCCTGCTGCTTGAACTCCTGAATCAAGGGCACCAGTTGGCGGTAATGATCGCAGATGCCCTGCTTGAGCCGCGCCTCGCGTTCTTCGCCGGTTTCACCGGGTACCGAGAGGCGCACGTCTTTGTCGCGGAGGAACGGCACGGCACAGACCACGGCTATGGGGGTGTTTTCCGAATCGGTGAGCACAATCACCTGGTCCTGGGCGTTGGCAGGAGCGCCGCCCACCACGTGCACATTGAAATGGCGCAGCAATTCGGCCGGGGCATTGAGGGTAGAGACAGAATCGTGGTTTCCGCCGATGATGACCAGATCGCGGCAGCAGCTGCCTTTCACCTCACGCAGGAAATCATAGTAAAGTTTGAGCGCCGTGTTGGAGGGGAAACCCGTGTCAAAGACATCGCCGGCAATGAGCAGCAGGTCTATTTTCTGGTCACAGATGGTCTGGCAGAGCCAAGAAAGGAAAGCGCGGTGTTCCTCGGTGCGCTCCTGGTTGGCCAGGCGCTGCCCCAGGTGCCAGTCTGCTGTATGTAATACTCTCATCTTGCCGGTTCAGGTCTGCTCTGGATCATTCTACCAGACGAAGATACGAAATGGGAACGGCTTCCCGGAGCTGCCCTGGAGATCAATTTCTTACTGCTTGTTTCTCAGGGATTTTACGTAGCTTATGTCCAAAACAACCCCTCGTCATGCGGCTCTCCAGAACCATCGCTCTGCTGTTTGTCTGTTTCATGCTGGTGCTCCTGGCTCCTTGTGGCTTTGCCCAGGGAACGGAAGAAAAGAAGAACTACCTGCAGGTAGGGGCTGGGGTGGTGTCTCTGCAGGAGTTAGGAGTCAGGCTGGGCAATAGTTTCACTTTGTTCTTTCCGGTGAGTCATCGCGTGGAGCGAGTGACGGGACCTCTGCAGGTAGGCTATCTGCGGGAAGTACACCCAACCTGGAAGGTGGGCATCATCTCATCCTATACGTACCTCCGGTCCAGTTCCTTTGACCACACTGTGGAAAAGGGAGTGGTGGAGAAAACCAAGTCTGGAGAAGAACGATTGGAGTTCTATACCTTCATGCCCTCTGTGGAACACACCTGGGTGAAGTCCCACATCGCGCAGCTGTATTCAGGGCTTTCCCTGGGGCTGTTCGTCACGAAAGCGGAAGATCGGTACTTTGCCGAGAACAGCACCCAGCATCGGACCAAAGCCGGGTACTTCGGGCACCTGAACCTGATTGGCCTGCGAGCCGGGAAGCGGGTGGGAGGCTATCTGGAACTTGGGTTCGGCGTGCATGGGCTGCTCTCGGGAGGCGTGTACGGCACGTTGTAATCTCTACTACAACTGTATTATTTGTAGAAATAAAAGAGCGGTAGACTTGGCCGGTTTTGGGGCCGTTTTCGGGAAAACAGCCTTAAAACGCCGCTATCCTTTTCTGGGGGAGTGTTTTGCTAAAAACAGGCCTAAAACGCAGTAGCCGCATGGCTTCTTGCGAAAAGTACTTATATTAGCCCCTTCAAGCCTTTTACAAACGAACTACAAACAAACTATTCCCTAACTTTTACGCATTCTATGGCAAACCAACTTTTCGCGAGGAAGTCAATTGACAAGCTGAGCGCAGACGCCTTTAGTGAAGGGGCGCATAACCTGAAACGAACCCTGGGGCCGGGTAACCTGGTCGCTTTAGGGGTAGGGGCCATCATTGGTACCGGTATTTTCGTGTTGACGGGGAGTGCGGCCGCGCAGTACACCGGGCCAGCCATTGTGTTGGCTTTTATTTTGGCTGGTTTAGGCTGCGCGTTCGCGGGTCTTTGCTACGCTGAGTTCGCTTCCATGATTCCAATTGCCGGTTCTGCCTACACGTACGGCTACGCCACCCTGGGCGAGTTTGTGGCCTGGATCATTGGCTGGGACTTGATTCTGGAATACCTCTTCGGGGCCGCTACCGTGGCCGTGGGTTGGTCTGGGTACGTGGTTTCCTTCCTGCGTGACTTCGGGATCAACATTCCGCCGGAGTGGAGCAATGCCGTGGGTGTGGAGATGATTCAGTTGCCCGGTACCAGCTCTTGGGTGCGTATCACCGAACAATTAACTGCTTCTTTAGCCGAGCAAGGGGTGAACATCGCTACCTTGCCGCACGCTACCGGTATCTTCAACCTGGTGGCCGCCGTGGCCATTGCCCTGGTGACCATCCTGTTGGTCATAGGGATGAGTGAGTCTGCCAAATTCAACAACATTGCCGTAATCATCAAAGTGGGCGTGGTGATTTTGTTCATTTTAGCCGGTGCCAACTACCTGTTCGGGCACAGCGCAGAAGCTGCCGAGAACTGGACTCCTTTCATCCCCGAGAACAAAGGCGGCTTTGGGGAATACGGTTGGAGCGGGATTATCCGGGCAGCCGGAGTAATCTTCTTCGCCTACATCGGGTTTGACGCCGTTTCCACCACGGCTCAGGAAGCCAAGAATCCGCAGCGCGACATGCCCATCGGTATACTGGGTTCTTTGGTGATCTGTACTATTCTTTACATCCTGGTGTCTGGTATTCTGACCGCCATGGTGCATTACAGCCAGCTGAACGTAGCCGAGCCTATTGCCGTGGGTATTGAGAAAACGGGTTACACCTTCCTGCGTGACCTGATCAAGATTGGCGCAATTGCCGGTCTTTCTTCCGTCATGTTGGTGATGCTGATGTCGCAGCCGCGTATTTTCTACACCATGTCTAAAGACGGTTTGTTGCCTCCTATCTTTGGTAAACTGCACCCTAAATTCAAAACCCCGCACGTGAGTACTATCTTAACTGGTACTATCTGCGCCGTGGTGGCCGGAGCTTTCTCCGTAGACGAACTGGGTCACTTGGTGTCCATTGGTACGCTGTTGGCGTTCGTGATTGTGTGCGCCGGAGTTTGGTACCTGCGCGTGAAAGAGCCAAACCGTCCGCGTCCGTTCAAAACGCCGTTGGTGCCGTTGGTTCCTATTTTGGGTATCTTAGTGTGCGTGGGCATGATGGCCGGCTTACCCGCCGAGACCTGGTACCGTCTGCTGGGCTGGATGGCCATTGGTATCGTCATCTACTTCGCGTATGGTAAAAAGCACAGCGTCATCCGTCAGGAAAACAACCTGTAACCTACCTTTCTGTAACACATGGGAGAAGCCCGGTTCCGTCTTGGACCGGGCTTTTTCTTTGCCATTTTATCTCCGTTTTAGGCCTCTTTTTGGAAAAGTGGCAGCGAAACAGACTATCTCCTGCCAGTGCTTTTTTTAGGCCGATATTTTTTATACTTTCCCTTTTTAGATCCCAACCTATCTCACAAACAAACCTTTATTTAAGCTCCCATGAAGAAAGTAGTTCTCTCCGTGCTGGTGGTGGCAGCCATGTCGCTGCAAAGCCGGGCGCAGGAGACCTTCCCCCGAAATGGCGTCTACGATGAGCGCTCCGGACTCCGGGCCTTCACCAACGCCACCATTTTCGTGGATTACCAGACCAAAATTGAAAACGCAACCCTGGTGATCAAAGACGGCAAAGTAGTGGCCGTTGGAACCAAAGTAGCCGTTCCCCAAGGCGCCATCGTTACTGATCTGAAAGGTAAAACCGTTTACCCGGGCTTCGTAGACCCGTACACTAGCTATGGAGTGCCCACCCCGCCGCCGCGTACCTTCAGCTTCAACAATCCGCCGCAGGCCGAGACGAAGAAGGAGGGAGCCTACAATTGGAACCAGGCCATCCGGCCCGAGACCAATGCCGTGGAGCTGTTTAAGGTAGACGCCAAAGCCGCCGAGGAATTACGTAAATTAGGCTACGGCGCAGTATTAACCATCCACCAGGACGGAATCTCCCGCGGAACCGCTTCGTTGGTTTCTTTGGCAAACAAGCGCGAAAACCAGGTAATTCTGCTGGACAAAGCCGCGGGCGCACTGTCCTTAGACAAAGGTTCTTCTACCCAGGAGTATCCCAACTCATTGATGGGTTCCGTTGCGTTGCTGCGCCAAACGTATTTAGATGCCCAGTGGAACGCCAAAAACCAGGACCGGGAGCAGAACATCTCCCTGAAAGCCTTCAACGAAGCCAACCGCCTGCCCCAGATTTTTGAGGTAAGCAACAAACTGAACGCCGTCCGCGCCGACAAAGTAGGCGATGAGTTCGGGCAGCAATACATCTTCAAAGGCCAGGGCGATGAGTACCAGATGCTGCCCCAGATCAAGGCCACCAAAGCCGCTTACATCCTGAACGTGAATTTCCCGGACCCTTACAGCGTGGAGGACCCGTATGAGGCCCGCCGCATTGGCATTGAGGACATGAAACACTGGGAAATGGCCCCCGCCAACCCCGCCATGCTGGTGAAAGAAGGCGTGGCCATCGCCTTCACCTCGGCAGATCTGCGCGATAAAACCAAGTTCCTCCCCAATCTCCGGAAAGCCGTTTCTTACGGTTTGCCTGAGCAGGAAGCTTTGAAAGCGTTGACCTATTCCCCGGCGCAATTGCTCAAAGCCGATAAAGTGGTGGGCAGTCTGCGCGAAGGCATGCAGGCCAACTTCGTGGTCGCTTCGGGTAATCTGTTTGACCCCACCACTGTCTTACTGGAGAACTGGGTGCAAGGCCAAGGATTCAAAGTGAGCGAAACACCAGCTGATTTCCGGGGCGTGTATTCCCTGAAAGTAGGTTCTCAGCCAGAGCGCCGGATGTTGATTTCGGGCACACCTGAAAAACCAGAGCTCAAAGTGATCGCGGCGGATACCTTGAAAGGAACGCTTTCCTTGAGTGGTGAAATGCTGACCATGACTTTTGCTCCCGCTAAAAACGCGAAAGAAAGCATACGTTTAACGGGTTGGTACACCGGCAAAGGCTTCCAGGGCGAGGCGCAGCTGCCCGATGCCCAGTCTGTGAAATGGAACGCGGTGCTCTCCGAAGCCGCTACCCAGCAAGCTAAACGCGATACCGCCCGTTCCCGCTCCAATGAAGCCCTGAACCTGGGGAAATTGACGTTCCCGTTTGCCGCCTTCGGGAGAACGGAATTACCAAAGGCTGAGACCGTTCTCATCAAGAATGCCACCGTCTGGACAAACGAGAAAGAAGGCAAACTGCAGAACGCCGATGTGCTCCTGAAAAACGGGAAGATAGCGCAGGTTGGTAAAAACCTCTCCGCCAACGGTGCCAGGGTAATTGACGGCACCGGCAAACACGTAACGCCCGGCATCATTGATGAACACTCGCACATTGCGCTGGACGGCGTGAACGAAGGCACCCAAGCCGTCACCGCTGAAGTACGCATGGCCGATGTGGTGAACCACGAGCAGGTGAACATCTACCGCCAATTAGCCGGTGGCGTGACCACGTCTCAGTTGCTGCACGGTTCTGCCAACCCCATCGGGGGGCAGTCAGCGATCATCAAACTGCGCTGGGGACAGGCACCCGAGAAACTGATGTTTGAGGGTGCAGATCCGTTCATCAAATTCGCCTTGGGCGAGAACGTGAAGCACTCCAATCGCTCTCCGCAGTACAACGTGCGTTTCCCGCAGACCCGCATGGGCGTGGAGCAGGTGATGGTGGATGCGTTCCAACGCGCCAAAGAATACCAGAAAGCCTGGGATGGCTACAATAAACTCTCCAAATCACAGAAAGGCAAAACCGTTGCCCCGCGCCGCGACCTGGAACTGGAGACCCTTTCCCAGATCCTGAAAGACGAGCGTTTCATCACGTGCCACTCCTACGTACAGTCGGAGATCAACATGCTCATGAAAGTAGCCGATCAGATGGGCTTTAGAGTGAACACCTTCACCCACATTCTGGAAGGATACAAAGTAGCCGATAAAATGAAGGCCCGCAACATTGGCGCTTCTACGTTTTCTGACTGGTGGGCGTACAAAATGGAGGTGAAAGACGCCATTCCGTACAACGCCGCCATCCTGCACAACGTGGGCGTGACCACCGCCATCAACTCGGATGACGCCGAGATGGCCCGCCGCCTGAACCAGGAAGCCGCCAAAACCATGAAGTACGGTGGAGTTTCTGAGGAAGACGCCTTGAAAATGGTGACCTTGAACCCCGCCAAACTTCTCCATTTGGATGACAAAGTAGGCAGCCTCAAAGCCGGAAAAGACGCTGATGTGGTGATCTGGAACGAGCACCCGCTGTCTATTTACGCCCGCCCGGAGAAAACTTTTGTGGATGGCATCGCTTACTTTGATCTGGAGCAGGACAAGCAATTGCAAGACGAGCAGGAAAAAGAGCGCGTGCGCCTCATCAACAAAATGCTGGCCGCCAAAGCCCGTGGTGAGCGGACCCAATCGCCGGCTGCGCCTTCCAGAAGAGGCGGGCAGCAAGTGCTGCACTGCGAAGACCTGGACAACGGCACGGAAGAAACCTATCAAGAATCTGAGTATCAACAAAAATAAGGAGACCACTTCCATGCAAACGATAAAGAAATCTGTGGTAGCCTTTACCTCTAAAAATATGCAACAACGTCTTCTGCTAGCGGCAGCGTTATTTGTAAGCACCACGGCGGCCTGGGCCCAGGTGCCGGTGCCAGCGGCCAAGCAAACGAAAGCCACGGTGCTCACCGGAGCTACCCTGCACGTGGGCAACGGACAGGTAGTGGAAGGTGCCACCGTAGCCTTCAACGAAGGAAAAATTACCTATGCGGGCCCTTCGGCGGGTTTCAATGCCGGAGGCACCGCCTATGAGGCCGTAAACGTCAGCGGGAAACACATCTACCCGGGCATGATTTTGCCCAACAGTCAGCTGGGGTTAACCGAGATAGAATCCGTAAGGGCCACGCTGGACCAGCAGGAGGTGGGCATGTTCAACCCCAACGTGCGGGCGGTGGTCGCCTATAACACCGATTCTGACATTACCCCCACGCTTCGTTCCAATGGCGTGCTGATGTCGCAAGTGACGCCCATGGGTGGCATGATTTCGGGTACTTCCTCGGTGGTGCAGCTGGATGCCTGGAACTGGGAAGATGCCCTGGTGAAAGCCGATGGCGGTGTGCACCTGCGTTGGCCGGCCATGGTGCAGCAAACGACAGACAATTCGCCGCAGGTACAGCAGCGCCGTCAGGCCCGGCAGACCGGTTTATCGGAATTAGAGGCCTTGCTCGCGGAGGCGAAAGTGTACAAGAATCAGAAAAACGACCGCCGAAACCTGAAGCTGAGTTCTCTGGGAGGCTTGTTTGACGGTTCCAAGAAACTCTTCATCCATGCCAACTACGGGAAAGAGATTGTAGAATCCATCCGCTTCGCGCAGAAAGCCGGCGTGAAGGAAATGGTGATTGTAGGCGGTGCCGATGCGCTGGTAGTGGCGGATTTTCTGAAGGAAAACAACATTCCGGTGGTGTATTCAGGCGTGCATGCGTTGCCGGCCCGGGCCGAGGATGACGTGTATCTGCCGTACAAGATGCCTGGTCTGCTTCAGAAAGCCGGAATTCTGTTCTGCCTGGACTATGATGCGAGTTTGCACGGAACGCGTAACCTGCCGTTCATTGCGGGTACCGCCGTGGCCTTCGGGTTGCCCAAAGAACAGGCGCTTTCATCGGTTACTTTGAATGCCGCCAAGATTCTAGGCGTAGACCAGCAGGTAGGCTCAGTGGAGGTAGGCAAAGATGCCAGCATCGTGGTGTCAGAAGGTGATATCCTGGACATGCGGACCAACAAGATCAGCCACGCTTTCATTCAGGGCCGCAAGCTGAACCTCACAGATAAGCAGCAGTACCTGTATGAGAAGTTCAACGGCAAGTACAACTCTGCAAACAAAGCCGAGGTAGGTAAATAACTGTCCCTTTTATGTTTTTAGAGAAAGGCCATCTGCGTAGATGGCCTTTCTGTTTTAAGGCTGGTTTCCAGAAATCAGCCTTAAAACAGGTAATGGAACCATCCTGATTCGTTTTGTCTAATTTTTGTTTTTTCGGCCGCAAAGCTTGTCCTAAGTATCATTATTCATGAGGTAAATAGCTATCATGCTTTGGGTTGTCTTCTTTGATTGAAAATATCTAAATGTGGTGTACTTTTGTAAAAGCCTTTCCTATGGGTTTTCAAAGAGGCTCTATTATGGGTTAAGTCCACTTTCATGAAGCAGGATTTTTAACTTAGAATGCTTACGTGATGAATGAGAATGACAGGAGTGCGATGAACCCGGAGTTGCCGGATACCCTTGCTTCACAGGTGAATTTCGAATTAATGTATGCCCTAGCTGAACACAGCCAGGAGCCTATGCTGCTCAGTTCATCCCGCGGAGACATTTTATACGTGAATCCAGCTTTTTGCGAGTTGGTGGGGCAGCGCCGGGAGGCGGTGCTGGAAATCGGAAGTGCGGGATGGATGCATCTCCTGGCAGAAACCCGGGAAATAAAGGAACACCTGCGAGCAGATGGTAGGGATGCCAAGCTTGAAGCGAATCTGTGGCACAAGTCTGGCCAGAAAATACCAGTGGAGTTGGTTTCCCGCTCTTTTTCTACTTCAGAAAATCACTCTTATATAAGTGTGCATGTGCGGGATCTTCGGGCCCAGAAAGATGCCCATCAAAAACTGGAGGCCCAGCAGCAGGAACTGAAGAAGGCAGTGCGTGAGCTGCAATTGGTCATGGATTTCTCCGCTGACCTTATCTGTACCTTTTCCCCGGACGGGGAGTTTCTTCATGTAAACAAAGCTTGTCTTGCCATTCTGGGGTATACGCCTGAAGAACTGATCGGTAGAAACTATCGTGCCTTTATCCATCCGGAGGATCATGCCATCACCGAGCAGGATGCTGTTGAAGTGATTGCCATCTCCAAAACTCTCAATTTCAAGAACCGGTATTTGCATAAAGACGGTTCCACAATTTACCTTTCCTGGTCTTCTTCCCTGGTTAGAGAGGAAAACAAAATTTACTGCATTGGGCGCAACATCTCCAATGAAGTTGCCAACCAGGCCAAGGACAAGCACAATGAATACAGATTGCAGGCCTTGTTGCAGGAAGGGCAGGACATGGTCTGCATTCTTGATAAGGAGGGGAGCTATTCTTTTGTGAGTGGCAGCGTGATACATGCGATGGGCTATGATCCCCAGGAATTGATTGGGCGCAAACCCTTCGAGTTTATTCACCCCGATGATGTGGTGGATATCCTGGATGAATTTGAGCAGGTATCGGCTGGCATGGACGCCAAAACGCCACCCTTCCGCTTTAAAACCAAGGCCGGAGAATGGCGCTGGCTTGAAACCAAAGGCGTGAACTGCTTCCACCACCCCGCCATCAACGGCATCATTGTTAATTCCCGCGATATCACCGAGCGATTGCAAGCCCAGCGCCAATTGGAACTGAGTGAGAAGATGTACAAGGCTGTTTTTGAGAAGAACCCGGATTTTGTCTACTCCCTTAGCCCCAGTGGATATTTCACCTCGGTGAATGCCGCCGCCATCTCCTGCATCGGCTATTCAGAAGAAGAGTTCCTGAAGATGAGGCCTCGGGATTTGCTCCACCCAGACAAGTTGAAAGAGGCAGAAGAGAACTTTGTCAGGATTAAGGCTGGTGAATCCATGACCACTGAGACCACTGTGTTTAACGCCAACGGCAACAAGGTGCACCTTGCCGTAACCAAGGTGCCGGTCATAGTGAACGGCGAGTTGATTGGCGTGCATGGTATTGCCAAAGATATTACCGCAGTAAAGCGCCAGCAGCGGTTACTGAAAGATACAGCCAACCGGCTGAAGAACATCCTGGAAAGTATCAAAGATGCCTTCTTCACCTTAGACAAAGACTGGTGTTTCACGTACATGAACCATCAATTTGAAAAGTCTCTGGGAGTGAAGAGTTCTGACTTGATTGGGCGAGACGTCCGGGAAGTCTTTCCTTCAGAGAGATACCAGAAATTTTACGCCAAGTTCCAGAGGGCCTTCTCCCTGCAACACCCCACGCACTTTGAGGAGTACTCCTATATCTTGAATGAATGGTTAGACGTGAGTGCCTATCCTTCTGAAGAAGGTCTCTCGGTTTTTATTAAAGGAGTAAGCGCCAGGAAGCAGGTTGAGGCTGAACTGAAAAAGTTATCCCTGGTCGCCAGTAAGACCGTGAACTCCGTTTACATCACCGACGATGAAGCCCGGGTGGAATGGGTTAACGATGGGTTTACCCGGTTAACGGGCTATACCCTGGAGGAGATTAAGGGCCGCAAGCCCGGCGATCTGCTTGCCGGGCCAGAGACCAACTTAGAGAAGGTATCGGTTATCCGGCAGAAGTTAAACTATGACAAACCCTTTGTGCAGGAAGTGCAGAACCGCAGCAAAAGCGGAGAAGTGTATTGGTCTAAACTGGATGTGACTCCTATTATTGATGACCTCACCGGCGGAAAGAAGAAGTTCATTGTCATTGAAACGGATATCACCGAGCAGAAACGGGCCGAGGAGGAGCGCACCAAGCTGACGGAAGAGCTCCTGCGGCGCAACAGGCACCTGGAGCAATTCACTTATATTGTCTCCCATAACTTGCGATCCCCCGTCGCCAATATCATAGGTCTAACCTCGCTGTTAAGCACGTCAGATAACCCCGACATGCAGAAAGGGATTATCACCAAGCTCAAGCAGACCTCCCAGAACCTGGATTACATCATCCGGGACCTGAACGAAATGTTGAGCCTCCAGGCAGGCGTGCTGGAGGAACGCGAGAAGATCATGCTCCCTACGGTGATAGAACAAGTCTTGCAGGAACTCCCGCTTGACGGCGGGAGTACTATAAGAGTGGAATTGAACGGAGTAGGGGAGATTGGCTCTATCCGAAGCTACGTGAGCAGCATCATCAGCAATCTTCTGACTAACGCCGTCAAATATAAATCCCCCGATCGTCCCCTCTGCCTCACCATACAAGCGGAGCACCACCAAACAGAAGGAATGGTTTGCCTCATGGTGACCGACAACGGTTTAGGCATTAATTTAAAAAAAAGAGGGCAAAAACCTGTTTGGCCTCTACAAACGATTCCATTTCCATGTCTCTGGCAGAGGATTAGGGCTATACCTGGTAAAAACCCAAGCCGAAGCCCTGGGAGGATATGTAACCGTTGAAAGCAAACCCAACATTGGCTCAACGTTCAAGGTTTGGATAAAGAACTACAAGTAAAGCAGAGTTCAGTTTTTAGGAAGGAGGGGCAGTGCGGGAACGCACTGCCCCTTTCTCTTTATTTGATGAGGCTGAGCAACTGTTTAGGCGTTTTAAGCCTTGTTTTATGAAAAGCCCCCGAAACGTTTTCCCTACAAGCATCTATTCCCAGGTACTTCCCAGCGCCCGAATACGGTTATTCCCCAGTCTTGATCCTAGAAACGAGCTCTAGAGAGCCGCCTTGGAAATAAACTCAAAAATATTCCGCTCCGGGAACTCGCTGGTCCTGAATACAGTTACCCATCAGGCTGCGCAGTCAGGCGCATGAAAAAGCCCCATCTCAGCAAACGGCGCTTGTTTCTTGGGGGAAGATCCTTACCTTTGCAGCCCGCTCAACAGGAGAGGGGGAGAGAAACATAGTGTAGACGGAAAGTTGAAGAAAAAGTTTCCCCTGCCCCTTGCGAGTTCGGGAGTTCTTCTTACCTTTGCACTCCCTTCCAGAGAGGGCCTGCCGCACCGACCGGGTGCCACGGAAAAGGAAAAAAGTTTTGCCTGGTGCTTGCGAAGAGGGAAAAGCTTCTTACCTTTGCAGCCCGCTTCAACGGAAAGCCTTCGGGCTTGGGGACGGAAGCATCTCCCGGCTGGTTGAGCCGAGGGAATCAGAAAAAAAAGTTTTTCGAAAGTGTTGCAGAGAGGAAAAAAGTTCTTACCTTTGCACCCGCTTCCAGAGAGAAGCTAAGGAAAGCAGGCTCAGCTGATCGGGTTGGGAAGAGAAAAAAAGAAAAAAAGCTGCTCAGGCTTGCGGAATCGAAGAAAGTTCCTACCTTTGCAGCCCCTACCGGAAGGGAGGGAAACGGAAGCCGAGAGGGTTCCGCCAGTCACTAGCGACAGGCTAGTGGGAAGTTCTTTGAGTGAATGGGAAGATAGGAAAAGAGGACATGCAGTAATGTTTGTCCAGGAAAAACGAAGCGTATCGGCGGTCGATCGTCTTGAAGCAATCGACTGTCTTTATTATTATTAATTGAGATA
>NZ_JACOAF010000036.1 GCF_014269285.1 Rufibacter sediminis | reverse complement strand
CTCCTGGATGAGAAAAGTAACCAAAAGAATCATGAAGAAAAGAAACTCGCTGACGCTCAAACAGTCTTTTCTTCAATAATCATGACACCTGGCAGTTGTCCTCTGTTCCATAGTTCACGTAGGCCGTTACTGCTTGTACTGCCACTGCGTACGCCGTCTCATAACTGGGCTACGCATGCGGCCCAGTTATGAGACGGCGCATGTTCCTGTATTGGGTTGGAGCCGCTGCAATGCCTTTAGCGTCCTACGGACGGCGAGGGCGGTGTAACTTGCTTTCTATTCCCTTTAGGAATTTCTCCATCTTTGAGGCTAGGTAATTTCATTTTCTTTTTTGAAAATAAGAATGTATCTTAATGTCAGGCAGTTACTAGTAGTAAAATGGTATGAAACAGCTTGTTCTTTATCCGGTATTTGTATTGCTTTCTTTGACCTGTGCGGGGCAGGACCTGAACCTGAGTCAACTCCTGAAACTGCAAACCATGAGCAAACAGGAGATTGGTACTTTCTTAGGAGAAAAAGGCTGGGTTGCCAAATCAGATGCGGCCCCGGCGGAGGCCAAGCTGGGAAAAGCGGTCTGGGCCTTCAATCCGGAGGGTGAGGGGGCTGATGCCTGGTGCATTCTCTACTACAGTGACACCAGCCCCAACCGCATCCTCTACAATGCCCAGGGCGGACCAGCCTTCGACAAGATAAGGAAGAACGTGAAGCAGCGCGACATGGCCCTGCTGGAGGAAGGTGAGCAAGCCGAAGGCCTCGATTTCATTGATTCGTATTCTGATTACGCCGATGAGCAGATTGTCGCGCGGCTCTATGACTACAAGCAAATCAATTACTACGGCATCAAGATCTTCGCCAGAGAAGATTACCTGCAGGCCAAGAAAAGCGCCAAGCTGTGATCTCGTTTTAGCCTTGTTTTCCTGAAAACCACCCTAAAACGCCAGAGTTTTCTCCATGACGTTGGACCGGTCGTTTTTTGCCCGTTTTCAGGAAAAGAGGCTTGAAATACAAGAACTTACTTAGCCGGGTTGCGCGTATAGAGGGGCATGGGAAAACGGTGGTTGCTCTTGGTTTTGCTTCTTGTCTGGCAGCGGGTGGCGCTCGCCTGGGGGTTCTACGCCCACCAGCGCATCAATCGGCAGGCGGTGTACACGCTGCCGCCCGAGATGATCGGGTTTTTCAAGCAGCATCTGCCGTACCTCACCGAGGAGGCAGTGGCCCCTGACAAGCGGCGGTATGCCGTGCCCGAGGAAGGCGCCCGCCACTTCATCGATCTGGAGGTGTACGGCGACAGCGCCATCCAGAAACTTCCCCGCCGCTGGGAAGACGCTGTCAAGCAATTTACTTTGGATACGCTGCAACGGCACGGCATTGTGCCCTGGCACATCGGGTTGGTGCAGTACCAGCTCACCGAGGCCTTTAAACGGCACGATGCGCAACGCATCCTCCGGCTTTCTGCGGAATTGGGCCATTACCTCGCCGATGCCTGCGTGCCGCTGCACACCACCCTCAACTACAATGGTCAGTTTACCGGGCAGCGCGGCATCCATGGCTTGTGGGAAAGCAGGCTGCCGGAACTTTGGGCCTCGGAATATGATTTCTTTATTGGGCCACCGCAGTACCTCCAGAACCCGGGCCGAACGGCCTGGGAAATAGTGGGCCGGTCCAACGCCGCACTGGATTCCGTCTTCTCCGTGGAGAAACAACTCAGCCAGGCGTTCCCGCAAGACAAGAAGTACAGTCTGGAGGAGCGGGGTGCCACCACCGTGAAGGTGTATTCCCGGGAGTTCAGCCAGGGGTATCACCGCGGTTTGCACGGGCAGGTGGAGCGGCAGATGCGGCTGGCTGTTCATCTGGTGGCCAGTTATTGGTACACGGCCTGGGTCAACGCCGGCCAGCCCGATCTCAAGCAACTGGCGCCGCTTACCCCTGAGCAGAAACAGCAGCTGGATATGGAGAAAACCGTCTACCAAACCGGTGAGCATGATGCGCGCTTTCCGTAACCTAGCCGTTCTGCGGTTGTTTTATGGAAAACAGGGCTAAAACGCATCTAAGTGAAAAGAAGAACCAAACTGATAAACCCAGTCTACTGGTCAGGGAGAAACTGAAATGACAAAACGCTATGCACTGGACATATTCCTGATTGCGCTGGGGCTGGCCACGCTGGTGGTGCAGCGGTTCTTGCCAGATTATGTGAACGCAGAACCCCGTAGGAGCTCTACTCGCATCATCGCCTCCGCCCCGGTGCGGGCCGAGGTGGTGCGGGAACCGGAGGGGCAACTTACCTTCCCGGCCGGGTCAAAGTACCTGGGGCTCACTCCGCCGGAGGGTGTCACGCCTAACCCTTTTCTGGAAGTGGAGCGCATTGCCAGGGCCAACGGGCACGTGCGGGATTACGCCGGCAAAGACACTGACATGCGCCAGTTGCTCTTAGCCCACGCCGGCAAAGAGTACTTATTTGTCTTGCAGCAACAGGCCGCCAATGAAATGCTGCGGCATGAGCTGTTCCCGCATTACTACAGTGATCCCACGCAGGCCAACATGCTGGAAGGGATCAGTTTCTACACCTCGCAATTACTGGAAGCCAAGTCCGAAGACGCCAAATTGATCTACATGTGCCTACGGGCGCTCAAGGAATATTGGCCTGCCCAGAAGATTGCCCAGGCGGCGCTTTCCACCTCGGCCCACGTGCAGGCCCGCAAGATCCAATCGGCGGCCGATACCGCTACCGTCAGTGGCTATCACCGGCAGGTGTATGCCCGCGAGTTGCAGAAAATGGCCTCTAAACTCAAGAGCCGCGCCTAGTGGATAAGTCTGTGGAAAAGCAGGTGTATAGCCCCGTGGATAATGCGTTGACAAATATTCTTCCTTACTTCTTTCTACTGGCTTACCTAAAGCATTACTTTAGGAGCGAGGGGTAGGAAGTAGGGTGTAGTAACTGTTTTCTAAAGATAGTTTTATTTCAAAGTACATGATTCGTTTGATCCCCAACCGTGCCGTGTGGGCATTCATTTGTATAAGCATCCTGAGCCTTACTTCCTGCGAGCAGATGTTGCGCGACAAGGCCACCAAAGCCTCTGCCGGGCAGAACCAGACTGCCACTGGTTCATCGGCTGATAGTAGTGCCGTCGCTGCCCAACCGAAGGAACCGGAATATGAAATCACCTATCCCCAGGGTTCTAAATACCAGGGATTGACGGCACCTGCCGGAGTAAAGGAAAATCCTTTCGAAGAAATTCCGCGCCTTACCAAAGCCCACGAAGGAGAACCCAACTGGGCCGATAAGCACGCCGATATTAAGGGCGTGCTGCTCCAGAACCTGCAGAAAGACTACCTTTTTGTTTTGCAGCAGCAGGCCGCCAACGAAATGCTGCGCCACGAGTTGTTTCCGCACTACTACCAGGACATGGGTAACACCAACGTGCTGAACACCATTGGTTATTACACCGAGCAACTGGTGGAGGCGAAGTCAGAAGATTCAGAGCTGATCTATAAATGCCTCCGGGCTCTGAAGGGACACTGGAGTGACAAGCAGATTGCCCAGGTGGCTTTGGGTACCGCCAAGCGCGTACAGGCCCGGCCCATTACTTCGGCCGCAGACACCACTAGCCGCCACGGGAGCTATCGGCAGATATACGCCCGGGAGCTTAAAAAAATGGCGCAGAAATTATCCACGGACGCGTAGCCCGGTAAAGGCAACTTTCCTGAGTTGTATTTTGTATTATACAGGAAGGTGTGGTTTTTGGCGCGGTGGTAACTAAAATAGCCTCAGTTGTTTAAGAAAGCGCCTTCTTAGAGGTTACTATGATTTGTATACGATATGACTGAGAATACAGAGCCTAAAAAGATAGAAAACTCTTTGTTTCAAGTGCGTTTACCTTTGTTTCTGGGGTTGGCCATGGCGGTGGGTATTCTGGTAGGAGCTACCTTGTTTCAGCCCAGTACCACCAATCCGCAGGGCACGGCCCGGGGCTACCTGAAATTCAGGGAGATCCTGAGCTACATTGACCGCGAGTACGTGGATACGGTGAACACCGAACAACTTTCTGAGTACGCCATCAACAAGATGCTGGAGAAACTGGACCCGCACTCGTCGTACATTCCGTCTAAGGACATCACCATGGCCCGTTCTTATTTAGAGAGCGATTTTGACGGCATCGGGGTGGAGTTCAACATCTTCAGAGATACGCTGTACGTGATTGCGCCCCTGAGCGGCGGGCCTTCTGAGCAGGTGGGCATTCAGGCGGGTGACAAGATTCTGAAGGTGAACGGCGAGAACATTGCCGGCGTCAACATTTCCAACGAGCAGGTGTTCAAGAAGCTGCGGGGCCCCAGAGGCTCTAAGGTGAACCTGACCGTGCTGCGTCCGCACGAGACCAAACCAGTGCAGTTTACTGTAACGCGCCGTAAAATCCCGTCGGTGTCGGTAGATGCCGGGTACATGGTGGACAAGCAGACGGGTTACATCAAAGTGAGCCGCTTCTCCAACGGAACCTATGACGAGTTCAAATCCAAGCTGAGTGCCCTCAAGAAACAAGGACTGCAGCGCCTGATTCTGGATTTACGCGACAACCCCGGCGGTTACCTGGACCACGCCACCCGCATGGCCGATGAGTTCATCTCGGGCAACAAGAAACTGGTTTACACCGATGGCAAAGGCTCTAAGTACGACGCTGATTACTACGCCAAGGTGAAAGGCGACTTTGAGACCGGCGAGCTGATTGTGCTCATCAACGAAGGCAGCGCCTCGGCGTCTGAGATTCTGGCCGGTGCCTTGCAGGACCATGACCGCGCCTTGATCGTGGGTCGTCGTTCGTTTGGGAAAGGGCTGGTGCAGGTGCCTATTCCGTTATCAGACGGAGCCGAGTTGCGCCTGACCATCTCGCGCTATTACACGCCCAGCGGCCGCTCCATCCAGAAACCGTACGACCCCGAGTCTTCTGAGGATTACGAGATGGATCTGATGAACCGCTACAAGCACGGCGAGTTCTTCAGCCAGGACAGCATCAAGTTCAATGATTCGCTCAAGTACAAAACCAGCCGCGGGCGCATTGTGTACGGCGGCGGCGGCATCATGCCAGACGTATTTGTGCCCCGTGACACCACGGACAACACCAACCTGTTAACCGAGCTGTACCGCAAGAACGTGCTGCGGGAGTATGCCGTGACGTACTTCAGAGAGCACCGCCAGCAGTTGGAGAACACCACCTTGGCCAACTTCCAGGAGTCTTTCCAGGTGACCGATGCCATGGTGCAGGGCCTCCTGCGGGAAGCCAAACGCGCCGACATTAAAGTGAACAACCAGGAGCTGAAACGGTCTGAGAAAACCATCCGGAACAACCTGAAAGCGTTCATCGCCCGCAGCCGCTACGAGGCCCAGGGCTTCTACCCGGTGCTGAACGAGATCGATCCTGATTTCCAGCGCGCCCTGGGGCTTTTTGACCAGGCCAAGCACATCAGCTTAGGCAAGTAAATTGCCTTGGCAGAATAGATTGAAAGCGCAGCCGGATTTCCGGCTGCGCTTTTTGCTTTATGGGGCAGGAAGTGATAACTTATTCGCTCCAAAGTCCAGACCAGCTTCTGGCAGGGAAATTTGCTTCTGGCCGTTGCCTTGCCCGTTGTTTCTGTTTTAGAGCCCATTTCGCCAAAACAGGCCAGAAACGCAGGTGGCCGCTGAGGCTGGGGAATTTTGCTTCGGCAACTTGGTCGCGGCTACGTTTAAAGACATTCACGTATGCATTCAATCACTCCTTCACGTATTGAAAAGGTATGGCATATTATCATCGGTTAGGTTCTATTCCCCGCAAGCGACACACGCAGTTCCGGCAGCCGGACGGCAGTCTGTACTATGAGCAACTGGTGGGCACGCTGGGTTTCTCCGGGGTTTCCTCGTTGCTGTACCATCGGCACGCGCCCACCAGAATCACCCGCATTGGGGAGCCGGTGCCGTACGGGCCGGTAAAGTCAGACGTGCCGCTGGCGCCCTACCACATCCGTCCGTTCAAAGGGGAAAGCACCGGCGACGATTACCTGAGCGCCCGCAAAACGCTCCTGATGAACAAAGACTGCACCATCTCCATCTGCCTGCCGCGGGAGCGCGAGATGACGTACTTCTATAAGAATGCCCTCGCCGATGAGATTGTGTTCATCCACGAAGGCTCCGGCGAATTGCTCTCGCAGATGGGCCGTCTGGAGGTAGAAGCCGGCGATTACGTGGTCATCCCGCGCACCATCATCCATCAGTGGAAATGGAACGAAGGCCCGGTGCGGCTGCTCATCACCGAGAGTTTCAGCCCCGTGGAGACCGTGCGCCGGTACCGGAACCATTTCGGGCAACTGCTGGAACACTCGCCCTACTGCGAGCGTGACATCCGGCCGCCGCACGAACTGTTCCAGGAAAGTGAACCCGGCGAGTACCTGGTCCAGATCAAGAAGGAAGGCTTCCTGCACCAGTATTTCTATGATTTCTCACCGCTGGATGTGGTGGGTTGGGACGGTTATTTCTATCCGTACGCCTTCTCCATCCATGACTTTGAGCCCATTACCGGCCGCATCCATCAGCCGCCGCCCGTGCACCAGACCTTTGAGACGCAGGGTTTCGTGGTGTGCTCCTTCGTGCCGAGGTTGTTTGATTACCACCCGCTGGCCATTCCGGCGCCGTACAACCACTCCAACGTAGACTCAGACGAGATCCTGTACTACGTGGCCGGCAACTTCATGTCCCGCAAAGGCATTGACATCGCCTCGTTCACCATTCACCCCAGCGGCCTGCCGCACGGTCCGCACCCCGGCACCGTGGAAGCTAGCATTGGGAAAAAAGAGACGCACGAACTGGCCGTCATGATTGACACCTTCAAGCCGCTGTACCTCACCGTAGAGGCGCTGGAACTGGTAGACCAGAATTACCCCATGAGTTGGAACCCAGACGCCGCCCCGCAGGCCCCACGCCCCGCAGATATGATGGATTAGTGTTTTAGGGCTTTTTTTGGAAAAGCGGGCTGAAAATAGATAGCAAAGCAGCAGCTTCTCTGAAAGGAGGGGCGGCTGATTTTTGTAATGTCAATATGCGAAGTCTCTACAAAATATCTCTATCTGGAAGAATGAAATTGAAAAAAGAAGAGAAAGAGCTAATTGGTCATTGGAGGGTGGATGGCATGCTGATGAAGCTGGATGATGTCTCTCAGAGGATCAAAGAACTTACAGAGAGCCACCTCTTGAAGATCGCTACTGATGAAAGCGGATGGAAGGTGCTCTACAAAGATCAGGAAGACGGGAGGTTTTGGGAGTTAGTTTATTCGGAAAGTCAGATGCACGGAGGCGGAGCTCCAACATTAGTTCATCTGTCAGAAGCGGAAGCAAAAGAAAGTTATATGGTTGTCTCATAAAGCATGAGAGATGTGTTCATCAAAGTTTTCCTAGTAGGGGCAAATATCCTTTTTTATTATGTGCAGCAGGTTGCTGCAGCTTACGTGGCTTTCTGGCTCTTTGGAAGTGGAGAGACTTTTTCAAGAAATGCTGACAAGGTAGGTGTTGCTTTCCTGGTTATTCACATCGGACTTATTGGTTATCTTTTCTATAAAAAGCGATTTGTCAACAACCCTCTTTTATTCACCCTAATGGCCTTGATGACTATCGCCATGTATGTCTATTTAAACTTCTACCATGCATCAGACTATGGCTATTAAGGTGAACTGATAGCTTTGACTAAACTTGCCAGAAGCTTTACTTCTCTATGCCATCCTGAAAGGATCTAGTGGGAAAGCTGTAGTGGCATTTACTATCCCGTCATCCTAGTTCGCCCACAAGATCTTTCCAAGATGACAATGAGAAGGGGAAAGAAGATAAAGTCAGTATTCGAATACTACGTACTAAGGCGTTTTCGGCCTCTTTTCCCTGAAACACCCCTGAAACACCTCTGCTAATTCTCTTCCCTTAATAGCGCCAAACGCTTCACGATTGTATCTTTGCAGCCCAATTACCTATACTGTTACCACTATGCGCAAAGACTCACCCGCCCAGAAACTGCAGAAGCTGATTGTTGTAGGAGACCGCTTGCTCATCAAACCCAAGAGCACGAAGGAGCAGACCAAGAGCGGCTTGTTTCTGCCGCCCGGCGTGCAGGAGAAGGAGAAAGTGCAGGAAGGCTACGTGATGCGGGTGGGCCCGGGCTACCCCATCCCCGCTGATTACGGGCTGGATGACGAGATCTGGAACCAGGACGAGAAAGAGCAGGTGCGCTACCTTCCGTTGCAGGCCCGCGAAGGTGATCTGGCCATTTACCTCCAGCGCGATGCCGTGGAGATCAACTACCTAGGCGATAAATACTTCATTGTGCCGCAGTCTTCGGTGCTGCTGCTGGAGCGCGAGGAAGAATAACCGCAGCATTTCAGGGGCTGTTTCGGGCCCGTTTTATCAAAATTAGCTTCAAAAGGACAGAGTAAGTGTCCGCTTTCGAATAAAGGTTGTTCGGGAGCGGACATTTTTATTTTTGTGGCAAAGCGTTAAGCTATTGTTGATCAGCGATTTAATGTGTTGGCATGACACTTGTCAAAGGAAGAAGTAGCGGTTTTGTCGTGATGCCATGCAACCACTTGCAAATGAGGCTGTCTTTAGAGGGAGAGTAAGGTGCTATACCTTGAAAGCCTCCACCTGAAGCGATGGCATCAACTCAGAAAGGAGAACGGGTGAACGGCTCGGCAAGCGGCTTTCCTTCGGTCTAAAGACGAGGAGAACATCACAGAAACGTATATTCCCGGGCGGTGAAAGCCGCGGGTGCTTTATAGGAATATGAAAAGATAATAGCGGCTTACCTGTAAGTCGCTGTCATGTTGGTTGTTTGTAGTGAGCCGGCCCCTTAGGGGCCGTTTCCTTTTCTAGGCAGCCAGAAATCCCGCCTCGTTTTAGGCCGAGTTTCCGGAAAACAGCTTCAAAGCCGGTCTGCTCTCTGGGCGGGTTATGAGAAGGCAAACTGATGAAAATCATCTCCTCTGGTGACGGAACTGCCTTCGGGGGCAGCGGCGCGAAGCTAATTTTGCGTCATGGAAACTTGCCTCACCACCAGCATCCCCCCGGTAGATTTAGTGAAGAAGTACAACGTGCCCGTTCCGCGGTATACCAGTTACCCTACCGTGCCTTTCTGGGGAAATGACTTGCCCGCCGTGCCGCAGTGGCAGGATGTGTTGCTTTCTACGTTCAAGGCCTCCAACCAGAAAGAAGGCATTAGTCTGTACCTGCACCTGCCGTTCTGCGAGAGCCTGTGTACGTACTGCGGCTGCAACAAGCGCATCACCAGAAACCACGGCGTGGAGCCGGTCTACCTCAAGGCGGTGCTGCAGGAGTGGGACAAATACCTGGCGCTGTTCCCTGAGAAACCCATCATCCGGGAGATTCACCTGGGCGGCGGCACGCCCACGTTCTTCAGCCCCGAAAATCTCCAATACCTCATTAAAGGAATCCTGGCCCAGGCCGAGGTACATCCCGCGCACGAGTTCAGCTTTGAAGGACATCCCAACAATACCACCGCTGAGCACCTGCAGGCCCTCTATGACGTGGGGTTCAGACGCGTGAGCTACGGCGTGCAGGACCTGTCAGAAAAAGTGCAGAAAGCCATCAACCGGATTCAGCCGCTGGAGAACCTGGTGCAGGCCACGGAACTGGCCCGGCAGATCGGCTACACCTCCGTGAACTATGACCTGATCTACGGACTTCCGTTCCAGACCCTGGAAAGCATTGATGACACGTTCCGGCAGGTCATCGCCTTGCGCCCCGACCGCATTGCGTACTATTCTTACGCGCACGTGCCCTGGAAAGAGAAATCGCAGCGGCATTACTCAGACGCAGATTTACCCTCAGATTCCGAGAAACTGGCGCTTTATACGTTAGGCCAAACCCTGCTGCTGGAAGCTGGCTATGAAGACGTGGGCATGGACCATTTCGCGTTTCCGGAGGAAGAACTCTGCGTGGCCCAACGCGAAAACCGCCTGCACCGCAACTTCATGGGCTACACCACCAACCAGACGCAGCTCATGATCGGGCTGGGCGTGTCTTCCATCAGCGACCTGTACCGCGGCTACCTGCAAAACGTGAAAACCGTGGAGGAATACTACGCGCTGCTGGCCATGGGCGAGTGGCCGCTGTTCAAGGGCTATCTACTGTCTGAGGAAGACGTGCAGATGCGCCGCCACATCCTGGACATCGCCTGTAACGGGAAAACCAATTGGCAGAACAGTCCGCTGGCTGACCTCATTCTGGAGAAAACCGTGCCCGTGCTGCAAGACCTGGCCGCCGATGGCTTGATTGACCTGGAAGCGGAGCAACTGCAATTAACCGTCACCGGCCGCCGGTTCCTGCGCTCGGTCTGCGCCGCGTTTGACCTGTACCTCAAAAAGGAGACTCCCGGCGTTGAGGCCAAGCCGATGTTCAGCAAAGCCGTCTAATCGTCTGGCAGCAATTCCCCTCCTGGGAGGGGTAGGGGTGGGTTCAATTCCCCGAGTTGCAATCCGCATAAAAAAGCGTTTCGGGCCTGATTTCTGAAAATCAGGCCCGAAACGCTTTTAATTTTTTTGTCATCTTGGAAAGATCTTGTGAGCAAACTGAGAAGGCGCTGGCGCGAACGCTGTTACCGCTTGTCCACAAGACCTTTCCAAGATGACAGAAGGGGAGGGGCGTTGAAAAATGATGTCACCATGATAAAGAAAGCCTTGGCTCAGTGAGCTGGTTGGGAGGAGGTCAAACAAAAGGTGAACCGCTCAGGCTTTCCGCAGTTTGCGGTACACCATGATGGCCACCATCAGCAGCACTGATAACCCGATGAAGCCCAGCACGCCCCAGGTGGCATCCAGGCCATTCTTCAAAACCACCAGAAACACGATGCTTACCAGAAAAAGCGTGGCCACCTCGTTCCAGATGCGGAGGGCGGTGGAGCTTTGCCTGATCTCGCCGCGCTGGTGCTGTTGAAAGATGCGGTGGCAGTACAGATGGTAGGCCAGCAGACCCGCCACAAAGCCCAGCTTGATCCAGAGCCACGTAGGAACCGGGTTGTAGTAGCTCAGCAAGCTCAGGCCCATGATGACCGTGATCACCGCCGAGGGCCACGTGATGCCGTACCACAGCCGCTTCTGCATGAGCGCGAACTGCGTCTGCAGAATGCTTCTCTCGGGCTCCGGTTTTGGGGCCGTTTCTGCGTAATACACAAATAACCGCACAATGTAGAACAGGCCCGCAAACCAGGTGACCACAAAGATGATGTGCAGCGATTTCAGGTAATTGTATTCCATATAGTTTGTCTTTCCGGAACGGAAAACGGGACAGCTGATGCGGGTGCAAAAATGAAGCTTTATGTGCTAGAAACCTACACTTGGCATCAGCTGCCAATCCTTTCCTTACAAGGTGTTTTACGGCCGATTTCCTGAAAACACGCCCAAAATAGCCTTAAAGCGATAGCCGCAGGCCAATGGCCAGGTTGAGAATGTCTGGGATGGAGATGCCTTTGTTCCGGTATTTGTCCACGATCATCACGTCACTGGTGCCAATCTCGTAATAGAACTCGGCATACTTAGGGCGGTTCCGGCCTTTGAATTCGCGGCCCAGCGAAGAGCCCACGAACGGCAGAATGCGGGTGGCCGTGGGCCAGATGTAGTAGCCCTCGGGGTACTTCTGCGGAAAGAAGGTCTCAAACTGCTCGCCAATGGTCATGCTGATGCCCGCGCCCGCCTTGATCCAGCTGATCTGAAAATCGTGGAACAGCGGCTTGGGGTGCGACTGGTAGTAGATCTTGGTAGTGAAGGTGTGGGTGGTGTGTTTGATGCCATAGCCGGGCGTGAACCCATACAGAAGCTCGGCGTTGGTGCGGTCATGCTTCCCGAAGTCATACCCCACGCCCGCCGCCAGAATGCCAATGAGGCCGGCATGCTGCACTACCGCGTAATCTGGGGCGTACCATTTGTTTTTGGGGCGGTCTATTTTATCGGAAGGAATTTGCCGGGTGGTATCAGCTGCCTCCTGCGCCCAGGTGGCGGAGGTGGAGAAAAGCAGGCAGCAAAAGAGGCAATAAACGTAGAGGTGGCGCATACAGAGTTAGAATTCTATTTTTTCATAAGTAGCCTTATTGCCCGTCACGGTGATCAGTACATAGCTGCGCTTCAGCGAAGCAGCCGTGGTCACGTAAGGAATGCCGTCTTTGTAGAGCTCTCTGGCGCTGTAATTGTGCGTGTGGCCGTGCAAAGAAAGGTCTACGTTGTACTTCCGCATGAGGGCGGCGTACACCTGCTCCTGGGCGGGGTTGGCCTCGCTGTTGTCTGGGATGATGTGGGAGATCACAAACTTATTCTGGATGCTGGCGGGCGTCTGCAGTTCTTTCTCCAGCCAGTTCACGTCGGGTACGCTTTCGTCAAACTCCAGGAAATTGGTGTTGAGCAGGATGAACTTGTTCTGGTTGAAGGTGAAGGAGTGGTTTAACGGGCCATACATCTCTTTGTACAGCTTGTCGCCATCGCCCAGGCAGTCATGGTTCCCGATTACGGTGACATACGGCACTTTCAGCTTGGACAAGACCTGGTGCATGCGCTCGTACTCGTCGGTGAAGGCGTAATTGGTGAGGTCGCCGGCGTGCAGCACAAAAGCAATGTCACGGGAGTTCATGTCTTTCACCATGTCCTCGGTTTCCTCAAAGAAGCCTTGGGTGTCGCCGGTCAGGGCAAATTTCAGCGGAGTCTGCGGGTTGTATTGGGTTTCCAGGGCTTTGATCCGGGCCACGTTCTCAGCGGTCAGGTTTTTGTATTCCAGGTTGCCGGCGTAGGGATGGTACTCAAACAGATCACAGGCCGCCAGTAAACTGAGAAGGGAGAGTGCCAGCCACTTGAAAAGCGGTGGCAGGGTTCTTGTTTTCATGAACGTATATAGCAAAAAGTAAATGGTTTTTCTCTATACCCATAACCGTAGCCAAGGTTGTTGGTTTTAGGAGAAATAGGGAAATATGCCCCGTTTGAAACCGTTCCGCTGAATTAATGGGAGTAAGGTTCTGAAAACCTGATCTTTGTAGTTATATTTGTTTTATGCGTGATGCCTGTATTCAGAAGTATTTTCGGTTTGTTTTGCCAACAATTCTGTTGCTGACGGGTTTCGGCTGTAAACGGGGCCCAGAGTCTGCACCCCCACCCCAAAATGAAATGCCCGTGTCTACCTCAAAACTGAAAAACATCCACGAAAAACTTCCGCTTCCTGACCAGAAGCCTATTCCGCCCGGTCGGGCGCGCGTAGTGCTGGAGGTGGTGAAGGTATTGCCTGAACTGGAACCGACCGGCAACGGCCCCTGTAGTGAGGCGCCGTGCAAAACCGAGGTGAAAATCACCCGGGTGATGGGTTACGGCTCCGGTTTCAACCAGGCGTTAAGTGAAGGCCAACAGGTGCAGGCGTATTTCCCGATGTCGGTGAAGGCGGGTGGCGGAAGGCCCGGCGTGACAGCAGGCAAGAAAATAACCGCTGACCTGCAAAACTCCCTGAACGAGCATGATGCCCTGGTGATCCATTCGTACACGTTGTTTGACTAGACCTGATAACGCCTTATCTTAGGGGTGCTTCTCCTTTTATTTGAAGATCTTACTTTCCAACTCAGAACTTATCTATCTCATCTCATGGAACGTGTAACCCGGCAACGACAATTTTGGGTGTCTTGCGCTTTGCTTCTTTTCTTTGGCGCGCTCCTTTCTGTTGCCTCCCTTGAGCCGTTTAGAGGCAATGCGTCTCATTTCTCTGCGGCGGGGTTAAAGGAAGCGGGCCGGCAAGCCCGCGCCAACCGATTGCACAAGAAAGGAGCCATCGGGACGAAGGAAAATCCCAATGCCCGGCAGGAGTATGAAATCCAGCGCCTGAAAGATCCGGCCACCGGCAAAATTCCCGAGGGTATCCGGGAGCTGGAACTGGCCTACTCCGACAAGATCCTGACCGCCGAGCAGATTTTGCGGGGAACCAACCCATACGGAAAACTCGTCACCTACACCTGGGACCGGCGCGGTCCCTACAACGTGGGAGGCCGTACCCGTGCCCTGGCCATTGACATCGGTAATGAGAATAGAATCCTGGCCGGAGGCGTCTCCGGAGGCATGTGGCGCAGCAGCAATGGCGGTACCTCCTGGATCAAGGTCACTGACCCTAACATGTTGCACAGCGTGACTACCGTGGCGCAGGATAAGCGGGCGGGCAAGCGCAACATCTGGTACTACGGCACGGGAGAACTCTTGGGGAACTCCGCTAACGCAACCGGGGCATCGTACTACGGGAACGGCATCTTCAAGTCCATTGACAACGGTGTCACCTGGAACCCACTGCCCAGCACCCAGACCGACGATTATACCCGATTCACAGACGTTTTCCAGTATACCTATCGGGTGGCTACCAACCCGGCCAACACTCGGCAGGACGAGGTGCTGGCCGCCACGGCCGGTTCCATTCATCGGTCAGTAGACGGGGGAACTACCTGGAACTACGTGCTGGGGCTTGGTGCCGATCAGGAAGACTTTAACACCAGCCCCTTCTTCACCGATGTCACCGTGGGCAACAACGGCAGCATGTACGCTACCTTAAGCCAGTATGCCAATGGCGGCAGGGTTTCCAGCGCGAAAGGGATCTTCCGCTCCATCAATGGAACCACCTGGACCGATATCACCCCAACCGGGTTCCCGGCCACGTACCAGCGCATTGTCATGGACATAGCGCCATCTAACGAAAACATCGTCTATTTTCTGGTGCATACCGAAGAGCAGGAAGGTTCTGAGGCTAATCTCTGGAAATACGAGTACGTGTCTGGCAACGGGAGCGGAGCCGGCGGAAAATGGACTGATCTAACGGCCAATCTCCCCATGCTGGGCGACAAGACCGGCGACCTGGATCTACAGGGCGGCTATAACATGGTGGTGCGGGTGAAGCCGAACAACCCTAATTACGTAGTGCTGGGCGGCACCAACCTGTACCGCTCCACCAGTGGGTTCTCCAACAAAACCGCCACCTCCTGGATAGGCGGGTACAATGCGGAGAATGAGGACTTTTCTTTGTACGATAACCATCACCCAGATCAGCATGAGGTGGCCTTTTACCGGGGTGCTCCCAATTCCATGATCTCCGCCCATGATGGCGGCCTGTCCAGAACCACCAACAACCTGGCCGACTCCGTGAAGTGGGAGTCTCTGAACCGTGGGTACCAGACCACCCAGTTCTATACCGTGTCCATGGACCTGAATACCACCGATGATCTGGTGGTAGGCGGGATGCAGGACAACGGGTGTTGGGCGGTAGACAACATTGAGGAGCAGACCTCCTGGGTAGAGCAGCTAGGCGGAGATGGGGCCTTTACCGCTGTCACCACGCACTCCATTCTGGTGTCTTCCCAGAGCGGGACTATCTACAGATTTGCGTTCGATAATGCCGGAGAGTACGACGGATACGCCCGGATTGATCCTCCCAAGGCCACGGGTTACCTGTTTATCAACCCCTACACCATTGACCCCAACAATGAATACACCATGTACCTGCCGGCCGGTGATACGTTGTGGCGTAACAAGAATATCTCTCGGATACCGGCCAACAGCACCGGTAATCAGTCTGCTTTGGGGTGGGAAGTGGTGACTAAGCTAGGGGCCAGTGAAGAGATCTCGGCCGTGTCGGTGAGCAAGTCGCCGGCCAACGTGGTGTATTTTGGCACCAGAGGCGGGAAGCTATACAAGTTTGAGGATGGCTCCGCGGCAACGCCCGTGCGTACCTCCATCACTGGTGCCAATTTCCCTAATGGCAACATAGGCTGTATCGCTATTGATCCGCGCGATGCCAATAAAGCCATTGTAGTCTTCACCAACTATAAAGTGGAAAGTCTTTTCTATACCACCAATGGCGGTACCTCCTGGACTGCCATCTCCGGAAACCTGGAGGAGAACGGACAGGTGAGCGGCAACGGACCTTCTACCCGGTGGGTGACCATCTTGCCCAACCCTGATGGCACCAGCAAGTACCTGGTAGGTACCAGCACCGGGCTGTACTCCACGTCTACCCTCACCGGAAGAACCACTAACTGGATCAGGGAAGGCAGCACTTCCATTGGCCAGGTGCCGGTAGACATGGTGTTGAGCCGTACCACCGATGATCTGGTTTTAGTGGGCACCCACGGCAATGGCGTGTACAGCCGCCGTTACTCCGGGCCGCTGGCCTCCAAAGAAGAGATCGCCAATGCCACCCAGGTCGGGTTGAAGCAGAACTACCCCAACCCTTTCCGCCAGGGCGGAATCACCACCATTCCGTTCGTTCTGGAAAGAGCCGCCAACGTGCAGCTGCTGGTCTATGATCTCAGCGGAAGAGTGGTTGCTTCCCTGTTGAACGGCAAAAAGCAGGCGGGGCAGCACCAAATTACCTGGGACGGCCGGAACTCCTCCGGCGGAACGGTCGCCTCCGGAACGTACCTGTACCAGTTAACCATCGATAACAAACGGTACACCAGGCGCATGACGTTTATCAGGTAGTTAGCTGTAACTCAAATAAATTAGATGTCAGAAGAGGAAGAGTTGGTTAGCAAGCTTTTTGATGAGTTGATAAAGCATTTGATTGTGTTGTCCCTGCCTGCCGACTATCAGAAAGAGTATATCGGAGGTGGACACACAGGGGACGAGCTTGCCCTTGATTTTGAGAATTGCTACGTTCTGCAAAAGGAACAATATTTAAGCCAAGGCTTAATCAATCAAGAGCAGCTCTCTCTGCTTGACACCCTAGACGACCTCTTCTACGAACGCTCAGGGCAAGAACACCTGGACTTCTGGGAAGGCGTCAAAACGCACAGCGACTGGATACAAGTGAGGGAACTGGCTAAAGGATGCCTTACGGCTCTTGGGAAGCAAGACTATGGAATAAACGTCAGGTATGAGTATGAGAAAAACTACTTTGACGGAGAAGAGCAATGGGTTATGCACTCAGCGAAATCAGAACTTGTAAAAAGAAAAGCAACACCTAACGTACCGGGCTAAACGACAGCATCGGCCGACAGCCTCCTCTCCTCGTTTAGCCCAGTACGTTCACAAAACAGCAGAGCCCCATCCGTTCAACGATGGGGCTCTGCTGTTTCAATGCCGATTTCCAGAAAGAAGGTACAAAGTACGATAAAGAAATAAGCAGTTTCCGGGGGCGGTAACTAGAAAAAAGAAAGCCTGCCCGAAGATCCTGTTACAGGTTCTCCGGGCAGGCTTCTTGTTTTGGGCCTGTGTCTGAAAAAGAGGCCCGAAACGGATTAACGCTTCACATACTGGGCAAACTCCTTCGCGAAGTAAGTCAGGATGATGTCGGCACCGGCGCGTTTCATGCTCAGGAGCGTCTCCAGCATGATCTTCTCGCCGTCCAGCCAACCGTTCTGGGCGGCGGCCTTTACCATGGCGTACTCGCCGCTTACGTTATAAGCGGCAATGGGCAGGTTGGAGTTATCGCGGAGCGATTTGATCACGTCCAGGTAGGAGAGGGCGGGTTTCACCATGAGGTAATCGGCACCTTCCAGCGTGTCCAGCTCCGCCTCAATCAGGGCTTCGCGGGTGTTGGCCGGGTTCATCTGGTAGGTTTTCTTATCGCCGTGCTTAGGGGCCGACTCCAGGGCATCGCGGAACGGGCCGTAGAAACCGCTGGCGTATTTGGCGGTGTAGCTCATGATGGCTACGTTGGAGAAGGCGTGCTGGTCCAGAATCTGGCGGATGTGCGCCACGCGGCCGTCCATCATGTCTGAGGGGGCCACAATGTCGGCGCCGGCCTGGGCTTGCGCCAGGGCCATCTGGCCCAGAACTTCCAGAGAAGCATCGTTGATGATCTCGCCGTTGTCCACAATGCCGTCGTGACCGTCTGTGCTGTAGGGGTCCATGGCCACATCGGTGGCGAGGACGATGTCCGGGAACTGGCGCTTCAGCTCAGAGATGGTCTTCAGGAAAAGCCCTTCGGGGTTTTTGCTTTCCTGGGCGAACCGGTCTTTCTTATCCTCTGAAATATTAGGGAACGGCGCGAAGGCTTTAATGCCCAGCTCCACGCATTCGCCCACTTCGTCTACCAGACGGTCCAGACTGAAGCGCGAGATGCCCGGCATGGACGGAATGGCTTGCTGCACATTCTGGCCTTCGGTGACAAATATGGGGAAGATTAAATCGTGTAAGGTGAGGTGATTTTCCTGTACCAGATTCCGGATGACATCTGATTTACGGTTTCGGCGGGGCCGGCGGGTTAAATGGTTCATAGCAGCGGTTAGGGTTAAGCAAGCGATTCCACAATGGTGGAAGGCCTGCTGCTGATACAACAAATGAGCTTCTGAAAAAGTGTTAGGCCGAGGTGAATTTTTCGGCGCCTTTTTTTCTGCCCGGGCGCAAAGGTACGGCACATGAGCATCAGATGCTATGCTTTGACAGAGTAGGTTGGCGGAAGCGTTTTGGGGCCGTTTTACTAGAACTGCCGCTAAAGTAGGAGCTATTTCCTTCTTTGCTCTGGTGTGTTTGCTTATTATTATGAAGGTGTAAACCTTTTAAATTCTTACTTTTATTCCAGTAGTCTCACTTGGTAACCTAATTTCCAATGCGTCCTTTCTTGCTTCTGCTTCTCTTTCTCTTTTCTATTCAATTCATGGTCCAAGGCCAAGAATTTGCCTGGGCAAGATATGATGGCGGTGGAGGTACCAGCATTACCAATAGTGTGGCGGTTGATAAGGCTGGGAATGTCTATGTGACTGGAAGCTTTAGAGATGAAATTAAATTAGGGACGTTCCAGTTGTTTGGTACACCTCGTTTAGATCCGAGGGATCCTTCAGATATAAACTTATTTGTGGCAAAGTATGACCCTGCCGGCAATGTAGTCTGGGCACTGGGAAGCAAAAGGATTCCTAATTCTAGCTCTGGTTCTTCTGTTCGAGGCTTTGGAATTACCGTTGACCAGCACGGAAGCTGTTATGTAACTGGTTACACCTTTAATGAGGTAGAATTTGGAGGCCATATCATGGGTTGGGATATTAACAGCGACCTTTTTGCCCTTAAGCTTAATCCTGAGGGAAAGGTCCAATGGATCACTGAGAAGGTTGAGAGTTTGAACTATGGCAAAGACGTCAACATACAGGTAGATGCAGCAGGTAATAGCTACATTGTAGGGGTTCCGCTCTGGATGGTGGGTACTTATGTTATGAAACTGGATCCCAACGGCAAGTTGCTGTGGAAAAAAGGCTTTACTAATGCGGTAGCTGACCGGCTAAGTTTAGATGAAAAACAAGGAGCCTTTTACATGGCCGGAAAATTAGTAGAGAGTGCCAATATAGACGGAACTAGCTTAGCTAGTGTGGGTTCATCTGACTTGTTTATTGGTAAATTGGATATGGATGGTAATACCAAATGGGTAAAACGTCTGGGTGGCACCTCCGCAGACTCAGCCACGGGTATTGCCTCGGACGGTTTGGGTAACGTTTATTTAAGCGGTATTTTCCAAGGGAGCTTGGTAAACTCCGGGGTGTCTTTGCAAAGCAAGGGCAGTACAGATGGCATTATCATAAAACTAAAACAAGATGGAGAGGTAGACTGGGCAAAAACAATAGGGGGCACTTCGGCAGATACTGCCTCAAGTATTGCGATCAGTTCTTCCGGACGTCTATTGGTAACTGGCTCCACCACTGGGCAGATAACCTTCAACAAGAAAACATACTCGGCCTCCTCGCCCACGGGAACGCTGTTCGTGGCAGAATTTGGAGCCTCGGGCACAGAGAAAAGCTTTTTTACCTTAGCAGGCGAAGGACGGCAGCAAAGCAGGACCATTTCTGCCGGGTTTAACAATGATATTGCGTTTGGCGGGGCCTTTTCTGGTAAGGTGCAGTTTAGCACACAAAAAGCAGAAGTCGCAAAAGAAAAGATGTTCGTGGCAAAATTAACCATCCCTGAAACGCCTGATGAGCCAGAAACCCCTGAAGAGCCAGAGCTGCCAACTACACCCCCGGGTGCTATAGCGGTGGAAATACCCAACATTTTTACGCCCAATGGAGACCAAAAGAATGAAGCGTTTGAAGTGCTGGTCACCGGAGGCCCGGAAAGTAAAATTGAGTTATCCGTTTACAACCGCTTCGGGAACCGGGTCTATTACCAAAAGGATTATAAAAACACTTGGACAGGCCAAGGGCTAGCTGATAGTACTTATTTCTACCTAGTACAGGTGAAGGCGGGGGATCAGGTGGTCTCCTACAAAGGCTGGGTGGAGATAATGAGATAGTTTTCACTATGCCGAAAGCTCTAAAACACCTCTCCGTCATCCTGAATTGATCTTGTGGGCGAACTAAGTGCTTAGGTTCATCGCTGCCGCTGTACTCGCCCAAAATTCTTACAAGGTGACTAAAATAACGCAGGAACCTTATTTATGTCATCCTGCTTTAAGCCCGTTTTCAAGCTGATTTCCTGAAAACAGACCAAAACGAAAAGGCTGCCCCAACGCACAGTTGAGGCAGCCTTTTTGGAATGACCTGATTCTGAAGCTTAGAACTCGGCCAGCGTTTTCTCGATGATGTCGCAGCAAGCGTTCAATTGCTCCTCGGTGATAACCAGGGGCGGGGCGAAGCGGATGATGTCGCCATGGGTGGGTTTGGCCAGGAGGCCGTTCTCCATCAGTTTCACGCAGACATCCCAGGCGGTGCGGCCGTCGGGCGTGGGCTGGATGATGACGGCGTTTAGCAGGCCGCGGCCGCGCACCAAGCTCACCAACTCGGGGTGGCGGGCTTTGAGTTCGTTCATCCGGGCCCGGAAAATCTCGCCCAGGCGCAGGGCGTTCTCGGTGAGGTGCTCGTCCTGGATCACGTCCAGGGCGGCTACGGCCACGGCGCAGGCCAGCGGGTTGCCCCCAAACGTGGAACCGTGCTCACCAGGTTGGATGCAGAGCATGATGCGGTCATCGGCGAGAGCCGCCGAAACGGGTAACACGCCGCCGGAGAGGGCTTTGCCCAGAATGAGAATATCGGCTTTGACGCCATCGTACTGCGAGGCCAGTAATTTGCCGGTGCGGCCGATGCCCGTCTGGATTTCATCGATGATCAAAAGCACGTTGTATTTATCGCACAGGGCTTTGGCGCCGCTCAGGTAACCGTCTGAGGGAACCACCACGCCGGCCTCGCCCTGGATGGGCTCCACCATAAAGGCGCAGATGTGGGCATTCTCTTGCAAGGCCAGTTCCAGCGCTTCCAGGTTGTCATAGGGCAGCACTTTGTAGCCGGGCATGTACGGCCCGAAGCCCACGGTGCTGCTGGGGTCGGTGGAGAAGGAGATAATGCCGGTGGTGCGGCCGTGGAAATTGTGCTCCACCACCAGAATCTCGGCTTGGTGCGGCGGAATGCCTTTCTCTTTGTAGCCCCACTTGCGGGCCAGTTTCAGGGCGGTTTCCACGGCCTCGGCACCGGAGTTCATGAGCAGGGCTTTGTCATAGCCGAACAACTCGGTCAGGTATTTCTCGGCGGGGCCTAATTTGTCGTTGTAGAAGGCGCGGGAGGTGAGGGTGAGTTGCTGGGCCTGCTCGGTGAGGGCGCCAATGATGCGGGGGTGGCAGTGGCCCTGGTTCACGGCGCTGTACGCCGAGAGGAAGTCATAGTAGCGGTTGCCTTCCACATCCCAGAGATACACGCCTTCGCCCCGGTTCAGCACCACCGGCAACGGGTGGTAGTTGTGGGCCCCGTATTTGTCTTCTAAGGCAATGGCCTCTTGGCTGGAGGTAACACTGGAAGTATTCATGTGCTGGTGGTTTAAGGTGAACGGAAAGAACGTGCGGTCTTCCCCAGAATCAGTATTTACGCAGGAACCGCTTGCAGAGATAAATGTAAAGAAAAGTCTTGAAAGGCAAATAACCGGCCTCGCGCGCCAGGGTAGGAGGTAGTTGGCTGGGCGTTTTTGGCCTGTTTTCAGGAAATCGGGTTTAAAACAGCCTTTTCCGAGAACCGGGGCTTTCATGCGAAACTGCGGGCTCATATCTTTGCGGCATGAGGGCAAAACCGCTGCCGCTGGAGCCCGGCGACTTTTATTTCAACGAGGAGGGCTTCATGGTCTTCACCGAGCAATATCACCGCCGGCGCGGCTACTGCTGCCAGAGCGGCTGCAAACATTGCCCCTACGGATTCCGGAAAAAAGCAGCGTCTGGCCCGCCAGATGGAAGCAAAAATGACGCTGAGGCGGGGTAAATGGCTTTTTAAGAATACATTAAAGAAAAAAGTTAGGGGCAAGGGTTGACATTGCATAACTTTTTGCGGATATTTGCATCCCTTTTGTAATAAACGATACTAACGATACAATGGCACGAGTTTGTGATTTAACCGGTAAAAGAGTGCAGGTGGGTAACCGCGTTTCGCACGCCAACAATAAAACCAAGCGTAGATTCTACCCGAACTTGCAGAAGAAGCGCTTCTACATCCCAGAAGAAGATGCTTGGGTAACTTTGAAAGTTTCTACGTCTGCCCTGCGCAACATTACTAAAAACGGTATTTCTGCTGTTCTGAAGAAAGCCAAAGAAGACGGTTACATCATTTACTAAGCTTTTGCCATGAAGGCCCTGCGACACCTTTGTTTTACATTGCTTGTGTCGCTGCCTGTGGGGGTGACCGCGCAAAATACTGGCCCGGACAAACCTGCTGATTTCCTGGACAAAGAATTTCACCGGCAACGGAGAGAGGCCCTGCGGCAAAAGCTGCCGGCCCACTCCGTTGCCGTTTTGTTTTCCAATCCGTTAAGGAATCGGGCCAACGACGTGGACTTCAACTTCCACCAGGACCCCGACTTTTACTACCTCACGGGCTATCGTGAGCCCAACTCCGTTTTACTGCTGTTTTCGGAACAACACGTCATCAACGGCGTGGCCACCCAGGAGGTGCTGTTCGCGCAGCCCCGCAACCCGCAGCGCGAGTCCTGGACGGGCAAGCGCCTGGGCGAGGAAGGCGTGAAGCAGCACCTGGGGCTAACGCACGCGCTGCCCGCCACATCCTTCGCCAACTTCCAGCTAGACACGGCCGCCTTTGACCAGATCCTGTTCCTGAACCTGCCCTCTGACCTCAGAGACGACAAAGGCGACAAAGCCGATCTGTCTGACCTGGTGGCGCAGTTCCGCCAGAAGATAGGCCTTAAACCCGGCCAGGATTTCGCCCACCAGGAGCTGTACCAGATCATCAAGCAATATGATGCTCAGTCCGGAGAACGGGTGAAGCAGGAAGTGCAGCGGCAGATGGCGTCTAATCCGGCGTTGAACAACAATGCGTTCCTGAAGAGTTACCTCGCGGCTAAAGACGCGCCCGCCCGGGCTGCCCTAGTGGCGAATATGCCCAAAGAAAAGTTTGATTTGTCTGCCCTGGAAACCAGGCTGGCCGAGCTGCGGGAAACCAAATCTCCGGAGGAAATGAAACTGCTCCGCAAGGCCGTAGCCATGTCCGCCATCGGGCAGATGGAGGTGATGAAAGCCATGCACCCGGGCATGTCAGAGATGGAGGTGCAGGGCATTCATGAGTTCGTCTACAAGAAGTACGGCGCTGAGTACGAGGGATATCCGTCTATTGTGGGCGCGGGCAACAACGGCTGCATTCTGCACTACATCGAGAATGAGAAACCCAAACTGGGGAACGAGTTGGTGCTGATGGACCTTGGCGCGGAGTACCACGGCTACACCGCCGATGTGACCCGCACCATTCCGGCCAACGGCAAGTTTACCCCGGAGCAGAAACAGATTTACGAGCTGGTGTACGCCGCTCAGGAAGCCGGTTTTAAGGAGTGCAAAGTGGGCAACACCTTCGGGGCTCCTAATGTGGCTGCGCAGGCCGTGATGGCCGAGGGGCTGCTCAAGTTGGGCATTATCCAGAAAGCCGAGGAGGCCCGCCGCTACACCATGCACGGCGTGTCGCACTACCTGGGCCTGGACGTGCACGACCGCGGCACCTACGGCCCGTTTAAAGCCAATACCGTGATTACCGTGGAGCCCGGCATCTACATCCCTGAAGGCAGCCCCTGCGACAAGAAGTGGTGGGGCATAGGCGTGCGCATTGAGGACGATGTGCTCATCACTGACAAAGGCTGGGAAAACCTGTCGGCGGGCGCGCCGCGCTCCGTCAAAGACATTGAGGCGGCCATGGCCAAGCCCAGTCCGCTGGACAGCTTCAAGCTGCCGGAGTTAAAGTAGGTGCATCGCCGGTGGGCGGCAAGTGCCAAACGGAGAAGGAGTTTTGGAGCCATTTTCTGGAAAACAGGCCCAAAAGGAACTAAAGCGCGGCGCTTGAGCGTAGAGGAGTGAGACAAAGCAGGTGTTTTAGCACAAACTGCGTGATACCCAAAGTAAAAAAGTAGAAAAGCATTTGTAATTACAGGACTAGGCTCGTATATTTGCAGTCCTAAATAAAAATCAACTTCGCGATGGCAAAGAAAGCTAAAGGCAATAGAGTTCAGGTGATTTTGGAGTGCACTGAGCAGAAAAACTCCGGCGTACCTGGCATGTCTCGGTATATCACTACCAAAAACAGAAAGAACACTCCTGAGCGTTTGGAGATGAAGAAGTTCAATCCGTTCATGAAGAAAGTTACCGTACATAAAGAAATTAAATAACCATGGCTAAGAAAGTAGTTGCAACCCTGAAAACTTCTTCCGGTAAAGACTGGGCGAAGGTGATCAAAGCCGTTAAGTCTCCTAAGACTGGTGCGTACACCTTCAGAGAAGAAATGGTGCCTGTAGATCAAGTACAGGACGCCCTGAAAAAATAATTGCCGATATCGCATTGATGATATACCTGTAAAAGTCCCTCCATACGCGGGACTTTTTTGGTATATATTCCTTTTCTAATCCTTACCTCCAATAGTTCCCTAGACCGCTATGGCACTTTTCGGTTTCTTCAGCAAAGACAAAAAAGAATCTCTGGACAAAGGTCTGGAGAAAACCAAAACCAGTTTCTTTGACCAACTCAGCAAAGCCGTCGTGGGCAAGTCTAAGGTGGACGAGGAAGTATTGGATGAGCTGGAGACTGTGCTGGTACACGCCGATGTGGGAATTGGCACCACCGTCAAGATCATTGACCGCATTGAGAAGCGCGTGGCCCGTGACAAATACGTGGGGACCTCAGACCTGGACCGCATCCTGCGCGAAGAGATCATGGACCTCATGGAGGAGAACAAAGGAGGCGTAGCCACCGATTTTACCCTCCCAGACACCGGCGGAAACCCGTACGTGATCATGGTGGTAGGCGTGAACGGCGTGGGCAAAACCACCACCATCGGTAAGCTGGCCTCACAGTTCCACAAAGCCGGTAAGAAAGTAGTCTTGGGCGCGGGCGATACCTTCAGAGCCGCCGCGGTAGACCAACTCAAAATCTGGGGCGACCGCGTGGGCATTCCCGTGATTGACCACGGCATGAACACCGATCCGGCCTCGGTAGCCTATGATGCCGTGAAGAAAGGCGTGGAGATGAACGCCGATGTGGTGATCATTGACACCGCCGGCCGTCTGCACACCAAAGTGGGTCTGATGAATGAGCTCTCCAAGATCAAACGCGTGATGCAGAAAGTGATTGAAGACGCGCCGCAGGAAGTACTGCTGGTACTGGACGGCAGCACCGGCCAGAACGCCGTGATCCAGGCCCGCGAGTTCACCAAAGCCACCGAAGTTACCGCTCTGGCCGTGACCAAACTGGACGGAACGGCCAAAGGCGGCGTGATCATCGGCATCTCAGACGAGTTCAAGATTCCGGTGAAGTACATTGGCGTAGGTGAGCGCGTGGAAGACCTGCAGGTATTTGACAAGCGCGAGTTCGTGGACTCCTTGTTCTCCAAAAAATAGGCAAGACCGTTTTGCGCCTGATTTCCTGAAAACAGGCGCAAAGCAGAAACGCCTTTCCTGCTTCCAAATCCTTCCTGCTTCAAGTTTGCAACTTGGAGCCACTATTGCCGCAAGTTTCCAACTTGCGTGAGCCATAAGTGAGAATGAGACCGAAAGTCTGGAATACCTACCCTGAGGCTATCGCCTCACTGAAGTTGCAAACTTCAGATCAACATAGGTCCAAGTTGAAAACTTGAACCAGAGATAAGAGAGCAGAAGTACGAAATCAATCTATTTACAGGCTGATTTTGAGAAAATAGGCAGAAAGTAAACCAATCACCCCGGTTTGGTTGTTGCTCCCCATAAGTAAGAATTCCCTAAGACAGGCACGTGAAAGTAAGATCGCTTAAACAAGACAAATACAACGTTATCACGCTGGGTTGCTCCAAAAACCTGGTAGACTCTGAGGTGCTCATGGGCCAGTTGCAAGCCAACGACCGCCACGTGGTGCATGATTCAGAGAAAGACGACGCCAACATCATCATCGTGAATACCTGCGGCTTCATTGACAACGCCAAGCAGGAATCCATTGACACCATTCTGCGCTACGCCGATGCCAAAGAAGCGGGCGCTATTGATAAACTCTACGTAACCGGTTGCCTCTCGCAGCGCTACAAAGACTCTCTGGAGGCCGAGATTCCGCAGGTAGATGCCTATTTCGGAACGCTGGAATTGCCGCAGCTGCTGAAAACCCTGGAAGCCGATTACAAGCACGAACTTATTGGCGAGCGTCTGCTCACCACGCCCAAGCACTACGCCTACTTCAAAATCGCCGAAGGCTGTAACCGTCCGTGCTCATTCTGCGCCATTCCATTGATGCGCGGCAAGCACGTGGATCGTCCCATGGACAGTCTGGTGAAAGAAGCCACGCGGCTGGCCAACATGGGCACCAAAGAATTGATCCTGATCGCGCAGGACTTGACCTATTACGGCCTGCAGCACTACGGCGAGCGCAAACTGGCCGAGTTGTTACAGCGCCTCTCAGATGTGAACGGCATTGAGTGGATCAGGATGCAGTACGCCTACCCAAGCCAGTTCCCTATGGATGCGCTGGATGTAATGGTAGAGCGCGAGAACATCTGCAAGTACCTGGACATGCCCTTGCAGCACATTTCAGACAACATGCTCAAGACCATGCGCCGCGGTATTTCCAAGCGTCGTACGCTGGAGTTGGTAGACACCATCCGTCAGCGCGTGCCAGACATCGCCCTTAGAACCACGTTGATTGCCGGTCACCCCGGCGAGACGCAGCAGGACTTCGAGGAGATGTACCGCTGGGTTGAAGAAACCCGATTTGACCGTCTGGGTATCTTCACTTATTCGCACGAGGAAAACACGCATTCCCACACGCTGGAAGACAACGTGCCGGATGAAGTAAAGCAAGAACGTGCCGATGCCATCATGGAACTGCAGCAAGGCATTTCCATGGAGATGAACGAAGAGAAAGTAGGCAATACCTATAAAGTATTGTTCGACCGGAAGGAAAGTGGCTATTTCGTGGGCCGTACCCAATATGATTCTCCAGAAGTGGATAATGAAGTATTGGTACCAGCAGACAGCACCTACGTGCGCCTGGGAGACTTCGCCCACGTGAAAATCACTGATTCTTCTGACTTTGACCTCTACGGCGAAGTGGTGACGAACAACTACGCGCCGGTGGAGAAAGAAGTATCCAGCCATTTACCGTCTGTTTCCTAAAAACAGGCCCAAAACGAAGAGGTAAATTCCGTAGCCCTCACAGGTTTTCAAAACCTGTGAGGGCTTTTTGTTTTCAGGGCAACTACAGGCAGTTTGCTTAGACACTCGTAGGACCTTCGGACACTACGAGGTCTTTTGAGTGAGCGGTGTTGCTGCTCCTGGGCGATGATTGTCAGCAATACCAATTTGAGGCTCACGCCTCACGGAAGTTGCAAACTCCCGGTCAAGGTAGGTCCAAGTTGAAAACTTGAACAATGTTTCCTAGTTAATTTAAACATCGCCACCATTACTACTTTCCCCTTTCCAGTCTTGCCCGAGCGCGCCTCGCTTTTGGCCCTGGAAAGGCAAAACTAAGAACAAAGGACACTTCAGGCCGAAAGGGCAGTGCGAGAGGGGAAGACGGGGCCTCGCGGCCGTGAGCGCACGGAGGGCAGCCATGCAACACACTAGCATAAGGGCACCGCATCGACCAGTCACCACGCCAGCAACGGCAAACTGCATGCACAAGGAACTGTACCAGTCAGGCAACCCATTGGCAAACAACAGAAGGTTTCCTGCAAGACACCATCCATAAAGAACTCAGAAACGTACTACGGGTATTATTCAGAAAATAGATTTTACCTTTGCACGGTAAGCGGACTCAATGCCGCTGAACCCCAGATATGAAAGTTTCCTGTATTGACTATAGCGCCACCGGTGCCTTCTCTTCCCTCGTGCAGGATTACCTGCGGAAAGACCCCAAACTTCAGCCGTTTTACGCCCATTTTCCTGAAACCAGCTCTTTTTCGGGCCTCATCAGAGACCGGAATTTCCCGGCAGCGCAGCGGCAGGTGTTGGTGCAGGAACTGAATCGGCAGTATGAAGGTGTGGAAGTTCCGGAAGCAGTACAGGCCAATATTTCGGCTTTAGCCGATGCCCAGACCTTTACCATCACTACGGGGCACCAGTTGAATCTGTTCACCGGTCCGCTTTACTTTATTTACAAGATTGTGACGGCCATCAACACGGCCCGCGAGCTGCAGAAAGTATACCCAGACCAGAAGTTCGTGCCCGTGTACTGGATGGCCACCGAGGACCATGACTTTGCCGAAGTGAATCATTTCACCCTTTTCGGGAAGAACTATACCTGGGAGAGCGATGCCAAGGGCGCCGTGGGCCGTTTCTCCACCGATGGCCTGAACGAGCTCCTGGACGAGATGCCCGAAAGCTACCCGCTCTTTGAGCAGGCGTACACGGGGAGCGCCACCCTGGCCGAGGCCATGCGCCACATCGTGAACGGCTTGTTTGGCGAATACGGCGTGGTGTGCCTGGACGGCGACAGCGCCGCCCTGAAGCAGGCGTTCAGCCCCATCGCGCAGCGCGAACTCACCCAGCAGGTGGCTTACACCGCCGTCACTAAAACGAACGCGGCGCTGGAGAAGCACTACAAGCCGCAGGTGATGGTACGCGAGATCAACCTCTTTTACCTGGACCAGAACCTGCGCGAACGCATCGTGCGCGAAGGCGAACACTACAAAGTACTGAACACCGATCTGGTGTTCTCCCAAGAGCAGATCCTGGAACTCACCCAAACGAACCCTGAGAAATTCAGCCCGAATGTGGTGCTGCGTCCGCTGTATCAGGAGTTGGTGCTGCCCAACCTGGCCTACATTGGCGGCGGCGCCGAAGTTGCCTACTGGTTTCAGCTGAAAGGGATGTTTGAGGCGTTTGGGGTGCCGTATCCGGCGGTGATGCTGCGAAACTCGGCTTTGTACATCACCAAACCCAATGCGCAGCGCCTGGAGAAGCTCGGCTTCACCGTGACCGAGATGTTCAGGGAATTGCCCGAGCTGAAGAAACGCCTGGCGGAGCTGCTGAATCAGCAGGAGGTGAACCTGGAGCCGCAGCGGACCGCCCTGGAAGAGGTGTTCCGACAGGTGGAGCAACTGGCGCAAACCCTTGATCCTACCCTGGTGAAAGCCGTGGGGGCCGAGGCCCAGAAAGCCCAGAACAGCCTGCAGCTACTGGAGAAGAAGCTGAACAAAGCCGCCGAGAACAAGAATGACACGGCTTACAACCAATTGGCCAACCTCAAAGAGAAACTTTTCCCCACGGGCGTGCTGCAGGAACGCGTTGACAACCTGCTCACCTACCAAACCAACAACCCCGGCTTCATCCAGGAGCTGGTGGCGGCGTTCGAGCCCTTCGCTTATTGCTTCACCGTTCTCCAGGAAGACTAACCATGGCCCTGAAAGCAAATCTCAGGAAAGAATATTCCGTTAGGCGCCGCCTATTCTCCGCTGAACAGATAGACATGGCCAGCGACCGCATTGCTGACCGCTTCTTCGCCGAGTATGCGCCCCAGCCGGGGCAGACGGTCCATACGTTTTTGCCGATCCGGCAGCACCAGGAGATCAACACCTGGCGCCTGGTGGAGCGGCTGTGGCAGCTACAGGTGCAGGTGGCCGTGCCCGTGGCAAACCCGGCAGACCTTTCCATGACCCACTTCCTGATTTCCCCCGACACCCAATTCCGGGAAGCTGCCTGGGGAATACCCGAGCCGGTGAATGCCCTGCCCATCCCCGAGTCGGCGATTGATCTGGTGCTGGTTCCGTTACTGGCCTTCGATCTCCAAGGCCATCGGGTGGGGTACGGCAAAGGGTTCTATGACCGTTTTCTGGCCCTTTTGCCCAAAGTAAGCCAAAAACTGGGGCTCTCGCTGGAGCCGCCCGTTGACCTGATTGATGATGTGCACGTCAACGACCTGGCCCTGGATGCTGTCATTACCCCCGAGCAGATCTGGACCTTCCATCCCCATGACACCGATGCGCCCGGCGGAGAATCACGCTAATCCGCTTCATTCTTTCTGAACGAGTACTTTTCTGGTGACTTTAAACGAAGGGGGTGACCACCTGCAACAGGTACACTCATGCCCAGCGCACCGGTGTCTATTGTGACCTTGGTGGTGCCGCTGCCCAGTTGTTGCTTCGTGTGCCAGCGGGTGCTTCCCTGAAGGTTCACCAGCGTAAGCGTGGCTTGCGTGGGCGCAGGCATTGCAGGTAGAGGCAATGGGCACGTACAGGTTGTGGTTCCGGCCCAGCGCGATGTTCTTCAGCTCGTGCCCGTAGTTGCCGTTAAGCTCCGGCAAGTTGGCATCCGGCAGATTATCTACCACTACCTGTCGGTTCTGTCCTGTCACATCGCCATTCTGATGGGTGTAGCGGCTGATTTTATTCTTCTCCGCGATGTACAAATACAGGGTGCCGTTGATCTCATAGAACACCAAATTATGCGGCCGGGCCAATCCCGTCACGAAATCGGAGACTTGGGGACTTCCTGCCGCGTTGGGCCGCACCAGCTTCCCCCTTCCTTTCCCCGGTACTAACACCAGCAGGTCGCCGTTGGGTGCGACGGCCATGAACCGGGCCCTGAAATGCGGGCATACACCGCCAGCGAGAAATTCCGGGGTAAAGACACAAACCGATCAATGCTGAAAGGCGCGCTACGCATGTTCTGGGGCGCCGTGACCTGCACCCGCTCCGTTGCTCCCGGCGGTGTAATTTGCGCCAGAGCGAGGGTTGCCTAAACCAAGAGTATCAGGGATAAGTGGTTGTTCTTCATGGATGTACACTGTTAGTTAATGCCTTGTTTAACGAGCCCGGATGAAAAACAATAACGCTGTTTTTTGACCTCCGCCAGGTTATGATGCCTGCTGCCAGGGCCTGAAAAGAGCAAGGGGCTGGAGTCTGGTGCTGAAGGTACTGTTTTGAGGGCAGCGCTGAGGAGGAGGACAAAGTGCGTCTTCGTTTTAAGGCTGTTTTCTGAAAATGAGCTTAAAACGGAAGCTTCAGGAAAATGGATGCTGGTGATCAAGTAGAGGACGGGGCTTTGCCCAACATTGCATTTTAATTTTTATAAAAAGTAATCTTGGTGGATTCTATATTTTGATAAAACTATATAATCTTAGAAATAAAGTATATTTTTTACCCCAAACTTTAGGAGATATTTAATTTTATAGATATACTCCAGTACCAATAGCCAATTGGCTGAATCACCGCTCTCCAAACTCTTACAAACTCACTTAATTAAACCTGTTTAAAGCATGAAAAAAACATTACTCTTTTTACTGGTATTACTTTCTTCGCTTAGCATGGCCTATGCCCAGCAGCGGGAAGTTACCGGTAAGATTTCCGCCTCAGATGATGGCAGCAGTTTAGCTGGCGTCAGTGTGGTAATCAAAGGCACCACCAATGGAACTTCTACCGATGCGAATGGAAATTTCAGTATTCGGGTGTCTGACAATGCAGCTGTTCTTGTGGTAAGTTATCTGGGGTATATCACGCGGGAAGTACCGGTAGGGGACCAATCCAACCTACAGCTTTCACTAACGCCGGATAATCAGCAGTTGGGTGAAGTAGTGGTGACGGCACTTGGGATCTCCAGGGAGAAAAGGGCTTTAGGCTATGCCACTCAAGAAGTGAAAACCGAAGAGATCTCCAGAAGCCGTCAGCCCAACGTATTGAATGCCTTGCAAGGGCAAGTGGCTGGAGCTCAGATTTCCAGTACTGGTGGTGCTCCAGGGCAGGGAACCAGTATCAGAATCAGAGGGGTGAACTCCATTGACGTGGGCAGATCCAATGAACCTCTTTTTGTGATTGACGGAGTATTGATGGATAACTCTACTTCCACTTACGGGGAAGGCGCAGAATTGAGAGGCATGAGCAACCGGGCCGCCGATATTAACCCAGACGATATTGCCAGTATTAACGTGCTGAAAGGTGGTGCCGCTACTGCCTTATATGGTTTAAGGGGCGCTAACGGTGTAGTGGTAATTACCACTAAGAAAGGGCAGGAAGGTTCCTTACGGGTAAACTTCACCAGCAGCTTTGGGGTGGAGAACGTGAACAAACTTCCTGAAGTACAGCGTACTTATACCCAAGGGTACCTGGGGGTGTATGACAAAGATAGCTTTTGGCCAGCTTGGGGCCCTACAGTGGAAGAAGCCCGGGAAATTGATCCTACCCATCCAGAAGAACTTTATGACAACCTGAAAAACGGTTACCGTACTGGTAAACAATATAGAAACTCACTTTCCTTCTCTGGCGGTACTGAGAAAGTGACATTCCTTTCTTCGTTATCATACCTGAACCACGAAGGCGTGTTGCCTTTCACTGATTATAAGAACTTCTCAGCCCGTTTGAACGCAGATGTGAAAATCAGTGAGAAGTTCAGAACAGGAGCTAATTTCAATTTCATTAACTCCGGCGGATACCGTTACAATGCAGACCGTTTCGGGGAGAGCTTGGCCTATTTCACTGATCGTTGGGATGTGCGGGATTACCTTAATCCAGACGGGACCATGCTCACGCACGGCGGCAATGACAACCCACTCTTCGGGGCGGCAACCAACCGGTTAAAGGACAATGTGAACCGTTTTATTGGTGGTCTTACCTTTGGCTATACTCCTTTTGAGTGGCTTGACTTCAACTACAGAATTGGGCTGGATACCTACACCGATAACCGGACTGGCACTGCGCCTGGCTTACGCGGCATACCAGGTGAAGCAAACTATGACAATGGTTTAGGTTTTGTAAATGAGTATAACTCCAATTTTAGAGCCATTAATTCTACATTGGTAGCAACTTTAACCCATAATTTTGGCAGCGACTTAAAAGCTACGCTGCGTTTAGGGCATGACCTATATGACCGAAGCACCAAAGATGTTGGGGTGTCTGGTTCTGAACTTACCGTTTATGACTGGTTTAGCTTAAGGAACGCTAAAATCATCAGCGCCACTCAAACCGATTCTGACTATCGATTGATGGGGCTTTTTGGAGAAGCCACGTTAGACTACAAGGACTTTCTCTACCTTACGCTAACCGGAAGAAATGACATTACTTCCTCTCTGTTAAGCCCTAATAACTCCTTTTTCTATCCTTCGGTGAGTTTGGGCTACGTGTTTACAGAGCAATTCGATCTGCCTGATTTTATCAAGTATGGTAAACTTAGGCTTTCTTACGCCAAAGTAGGGAAAGACGCGTTGGCCTACTCTACCTCTACAGGATATACATCTTACACCGGTCTTCCTTCTGGCTATACCGGTTTCACCAGAGGTGCTGTTTTAGGTGACCCTAGCCTTAAACCAGAATTTACCAATACTTATGAAGGTGGTCTGGAAATGAATTTCCTGAATGGCCGTTTAGGATTTGACTTGACGTATTATTATTCACTTAGCGAAGACCAGATCATTAACATTGATGTATCCAACACCACCGGTTATCTGAAAGCTGCGGTTAACGCTGGTAGCATGAGAAACAAAGGGATAGAATTGGTGCTGAACGCTACCCCAATCCAGAAAGGAGAGTTCAGATGGGACTCTAAGTTGATCTTCTCTGCCAATAGAAACAAAGTGGTAAGTTTACGAGAAGGCCTCACTGAAATTCCAATGGGCTCCCAATTTGGCTATGGCAGAGCAACCGTTACCATGAAACTGATTCCAGGTCAGCCTTACGGAAACATCTATGGCTCCCATTATCTGCGCTATTATGGCGCTGATACCCCAGATCCGCTATTCACGGACACTAACCGACCGATGGTTATTGGGGCAGATGGGTTTCCGGTAGTTGCGCCATCTAGCAGCCAGAAAATACTTGGAAACACCCAGCCAGATTGGATTGGTGGTTTTACCAACACATTTACTTTCAAGAACCTGAGCCTATCTGCTTTGTTTGATGCCCGCATAGGACAAGACAAATACAATCAGCTGGAGAACTTCTATTCCGCGTTCGGAAAAGCAGATTACACCACCAACCGCAATGATTTTAGGGTGTTTGAAGGCGTGTTAGCCGACGGTACTCCCAACACGAAAAGAGTTTGGTTAGGCCAGGGAGTGGGACCAGATGGGGTAGATTACGGAAATGGTTATTATCGTAACGTCCACAGAACGGTTTCAGAAGAGTTTGTGCAGGATGCCTCTTGGGTTAGACTGCGTACGCTTACTTTGAACTACAACCTGCCTACTACCTGGTTGCCTAAGAAGTTTGTCAAAAACGCTTCTTTCTCTGCTACCGGCAATAATTTGTGGTTATCAACAGACTACTATGGGTATGATCCAGAGACAAGCGGAACCAACAGCGGAAGCAACGTAGACGGCTTCTCTGGTTTCACTTATCCAGCGGTCAGAAGCTTCTTCTTCACCCTTAATGTAGGATTCTAATACTTAAAATTTTATGAAAAGAGCATATAGATATATCCTCCCATTTATACTGGTGGGAGCCCTGGGGCTGCAAAGTTGTGATGATTACTTTGAGTTAAGTGAGAACCCTAACCAAGTCACAGACCCGGCACTTTCAGCGTTGCTGGCCACCACTACTCAGAAGGCAGGAGCAACCACTTACAATGTGTCCAATATTACCTCCTATTTTGTACAGTACCTGGCCAGTCCTAGTGCTTCGTCCACTACCGATATCTATGACATAGCCAACTACTCAAGTACCTGGAACTCGCTTTACCTGGCTATGGCTGATATCTATGATATGCGGCAAAAGGCCATTACGGAAGGTTCAAGTGAGTACGTGGGAGTGGCAAATGTACTTATGTCTTACCACTTGACCTTAGTGACGGATTTGTTTGGGAATGCTCCTTACTCAGAAGCGTTCCGCGTTGATATCCTAACGCCCAAATATGACTCTCAGGAGCAGCTATACAGCGAAAGTTTAAAATTATTGAACGAAGCAATAACGGAGTTGTCCAAAACAGATGCTACCGTTAAACTTAGCCCTACCGGTGATTTGATCTATGCAGGTGACCGAGCCAAATGGCTGAAACTAGCATATGCGCTTAAAGCCAGGCAGCTCAACAAGGTTAGCAAGACATCTTCTTATGCTCCGGCAGAGGTGCTAACGGCTGTTCAGAACTCTTTCACCAGTAATGCAGATGATGCTGGCATGAATGTGTTCCCGGCCCGGAATTATTGGGCGGGAGTGGCTCTGTCAAATGAGAGTAACTTGTTGGGCGGTTGGCTGTCTGAGCAACTGGTTGATCAATTGAACGGAACCACTTTTGGAGTGGTAGATCCCAGACTTCCTAAACTTGCCACCGCTACTGTTACCAATACCTACAAAGGCACTCCAAACGGAGCCGGAAACGTGGGACCTGCTAGCAGCACGGTGAAGGATGAGAGTTATATTTCCAGAACTTCGCCCTTCACCAGCGATGAGTCGCCTATTTATCTGGTAACATATGCTGAGCTGAAGTTTGTAGAGGCGGAAGCCGCTTTCCGGGCCAATGATAAAGCCCGGGCATATACCGCTTACCTAGAAGGAATCAGCGCCAGCATGGATAAATTTGGGGTTTCTGCCACTGATAAAGCGACGTACCTCGCTAACCCAGCGGTTGGAGTAGGGGCGGCTAACCTCACCCTGGACCTGATTTTCAAGGAAAAATACATCACCACCTACCTGAATCCAGAGGCATGGAATGATGCCCGCAGATTTGATTACCAGTACAAGAATTTCACACTGCCGGCCAATGCAGCCTTGACTACCTTCATCAGAAGAGTAGCCTATCCAACGGATGAAATTAGCCGCAACGGAGCGAATGTTCCGGCGGTTGGTTCCTTGTCTGAAAGACTGTGGTGGGATAAATAAGCTGTCACCCAACAGCATCAAAAGAAAAAGGCCGGTTATTTACCGGCCTTTTTTGTGAAATCAGGTCCAAAACAGAGAAACGCAGTAGGGCTGGATTTTTACTGTTCCTCAAAAAACGACAGCAAAGCGCCGGCGTAGGCATCGTTCCAGCCTTCTACCAGATCATCGTAGGCTTCGTCTGGGATGTTCGTTTGCTTCACTTCCATGGAGCAGCCTTGTTTGTGCGGGTGTAGTTTGATGGTCACGATGGAGTCTTCGGGCTCGCCTTCAAAGTACCACTGCTGCACAATCTTCCTGTTTTCCTCAAACTCCAGGTTTTTGCCCACAATGCTGTCTCCCCAAAGCGAGAACTCCGTGCCGGGTTCGGTGGACATCTCGGCCGGTTCGCCCGTCCAGATTTCCATGGTGATGGGGTTGGTTAAGGCAATGTACACCTCCTCTGGGGTAGCGGGCAAAAGGTAGTATTTCTTGAAATCTTTCATAGTCTAAACAATAGGGCGAAGGTAAAACGAGAGCCGGTAGGTAGTGCTTACCGGGACTACTTTATTTCAGTGATATCGCCGGTGGAGGAGATTTTGAACTGTTTGCGGGTGACGGTGAGTTTTCGCGTGTTGGGCAGTTCGTTGTATTCGGCGTCAAACTGCCAGCGGGTGGTGCTGTCTACGTGCACAATGGTGAGGTCTTTCTGAATGGTGTACTGCTCGCTGTGCCGAATGCCGGGTTCTTCGCCGCAGGGAGAAACTTTCAGGTCCTGTTCATCTACTTGGACACCCGCTGCGGTATAGGTCCTGATTCTGGGCAGCGTTTCATCGGCGGGGTAAAGCAGCAGCAATGCAGTCACGTCTTTGCTCACCGGAAACCGACGGTAAGGCAATTCATGCGGTTGCAAGAAAGCCGTGGCGGCCGTAGTGTCTAGCCTGGAGCCGAGGGCGTAGTCAAAAGAACAGCCCGCTTGGAAGGGCAAAGACAAAACCGGCAGTTCAGACGCAAAACTGGCAAACGAAACCGCCGGGGTCTCATCAATCACCTGTTCTACCGATGGGTTCGTTTCATATTGGGTGGTGTTATCTCTGGAGCAGGCAGCAAAGAAACAAATCAAGGGCAACAGGCACAGGAGTTTTTTCATAGATGTTTTATACGGAAAGATCTATCCAAAAGGATTGAAAACGAGCGCGGGAACCTTCCTGAGGAGCCCTGAAGCTAGAGAAGCCTTCTGTTTTAAGCCTCATTTCCTGAAAATACGCCCAAAACAGATTGAAAGAGTTTCCCAGCTAGGCGTCTGCCTTGAGTTCGGATCAAAAGAAAAAGCCGCCGCCAATTGAATGGCGGCGGCTTTTTAATGAGAGAAGCAGAAGGAATCTATTCTTCGTCTTCGGGTTGAACGGCTCTTCCCGTTTGAGGCTTCTTGTTGTTCTGTTCGGCCTCTCTGTTCATCTCCGTGATGTCTACCGTTTGGGAGAAATCGCCCAGCAGGTGTTTGGAGAAATAATCGGCGGTCATCCAGAAGGAGTACTCGGTCATGTCACCGTAGCCATGGCGCTGGCCGGGCATGATCACGAAATCGAAGCGTTTGTTGGCTTTGATGAGCGCATCGGCCATTCTAATGCTGTTGGCCGGGTGCACGTTGTTGTCCACATCGCCGTGGGTGAGCAGCAGGTGCCCTTTCAGGTTTTTGGCCAGCTCGGGGTTCCGGTCGATGGAGTACTGGAAGGTGGTGTCGCCTTTGGCGGTGATCACTTCCTTCACGCCGTGGTGCTTCTCAGACCACCAGCGGTTGTAGATGTTGTTCTCGTGGTTCCCGGCCCCAGAGACCGCTACCTTGAAGAAATCTGGGTACACCAGCATGGCAGCCGTAGACATGAACCCTCCGCCGGAGTGGCCCGTGATGCCCACGCGGTTGATGTCAATGAATTTATGCCGATCTGCCAGTTGCTCTACCGCGGCTTTCTTGTCTGCCAGGCCGTAGTCCCGCAGGTTGCCGTAGCCGTAGGTGTGGTACCACTTGGAGCGGGCCGGGTGACCGCCGCGGTTTCCTACGGTAATCACAATGAAACCCATCTGCGCCAGACGGTCCATGCGGTCCATGCTGCGCCCGAAGGCTTTGTTCACGGCCTCGGTCTGCGGACCCGGGTAGATGTACTCAATGATGGGGTACTTCTTGGTGGAGTCAAAGTCAAACGGCTTGTACATGACGCCGTACAGATCGGTGATGCCATCATCGGCTTTCACAATAAACGGCTCCGGGAATTTGTAGCCGGTGGTCATCAGTCTAGATAAGTCGGCAGTCTCCAGGTCCATTACTTTCTTTCCGTTGCTGTTATACAAGGCAGATTTGGGAACCGTGTTCACGCGCGAGGCCGAGTTTACGAAGAATTTGCGGCTGTCGTTCATGCTCACCTGATGGTCAAAATTGCCGCTGTTCAACAGTTTCAGGCCAGAACCGTCAAAGTTCACGCGGTACAAATGGAGGTAATACGGGTCTTCCTTAGCTTCGCGGCCGTTGGCGGTGAAGTACAGCACGCGGGCTTTGTCATCAATGCCTACAATCTCCTCAGTGTGGAAGGGGCCGGAGGTGATCTGGTTTTTCAGCTTGCCATTGCCGTCATAGAGGTAGAAATGCCCCCAGCCGTCGCGCTCCGACCAGTGAATCAGCTCGTTGCCGCCGTTCACCAGGCCCACGCGGCTTACTTCCACGTAGGTGTTGAACCGCTCTTCAATCAGAGGTTTCACGGTGCCCGAGGGAACATCCAAAGAAAGCACGTCAATTTTCTTCAGGTCGCGGCTGGTGCGGGTGAAGTACACTTTCTGGTTGGTGCCGTGCCACAGGTTGGCGCGGAACTCATCATCGCGGGAGCTTTGCTTGGCCGGAGCGGGCCACACGGAGAGTTCCTGGTCTTTGAAGGCAGCGGCGTTGATCTTTTTAGCGGTCTTTTCGGCAAAGTTGAACAAAAGCAGTTCCCGGATGGGGGCTTCCTTCTCGCCGGGCATCTGGTATTTATAGGTTTCCAGGGCCGGACGACCAGTGGCGGTGTTGTGCAGCACCCACAGGTCTTTCACCTTGCGGGCATCGGTGCGGGTCATGATGAAGTACTTGCTGTCCGGCGACCACATGATGTAAGCGGGCTTGCGGTTCTTCTTGTTCTTCTCGCGCTCCACGTTCGTCTCGCCCTGCGAGTCGCCGTATGTGTAGTTTTCCACGCCGTCGGTAGTGAACTTGGTTTCCACAATGGTGGAGTCTTTCTCATTCTTGAGGGCTTTCTCGTAGTTAGCGCGGTCCATCCAGTACAGGTTGTGCTCCTTGGCGAACACCACAAACTTCTGGTCGGGCGAGATAGAGGCCCATATGGGCTTGCGCTTCGGTTTGTTGTAGTCCTTCAGCTCGGTGAGTTTGCGGGTAGCCAGGTTGTACTGGAAGTAGAAGGTTTTCTTCTCCAGTGAATCGGCGGCTTTTTTATCCACGCGGTCTTTCTTCACCTGATCAATGGTGCTCTTCACCTCAAACTGGATGTTCTTCTCGTCCTCGGTGAACTTGAGGTTCTCAATGGGTAGGTGCTGCGCATCGAACGGGTCACGTACGATGGTGGTGATGTCGGCGGCCAGTTTATCGGTGTTGAAGATCGCCTGCTTGGACTTGGACGCCGGGTCTACGATGTACCAGTTCTTGCCATTGGAGGACTCGTACATGTACCAGAACCGATCGGTTTTCTTAAGCCAGTGCGGGTCCAGGCTGGTGGTGAAAATAAGCTTTTCCAGTTTTTTGGGAGAGAAGCGGGACGCCAACTGATAATTGGCTTTCGCAGGCGGCGTGGTTTGGGCCTGTCCTCCCAGGCTGACCAACAGAAAGGCCGCCAGAAAGTAAAGAATTCTCATGTAAAGGGTTTGTAAGTGTTTGGAAGCTTGAAGATACGAAACGGCTTTCTATTATTGGGTGGGAAAGGTGGGCTTTCTGCCGTTGCTGCGGGAGTGCAAGCGGCAAGTCTATTTAGCTCATTTCTTGAGGTGATGGTGCCTTGTCTCCGGGGTTCCCGCTCTTCTATGGCGCGGAAGTTACTTCCGTGCCTTTCTTCTTTTGAGTGACCAGCCCGGCCCGCCGTTGTTGGTGTTCTCACCACCAACCAAGTCAACTTCCCTCAAGCAGAGATTCCCCCTTTGAAGGGGGCGAAGGGGGATGTTTACACCTGCTGATCCTCTCTAAGATTTATCCGTTTTCCTGGTTCAAGTCTCAGAACTTCTCTATGGGTCTTTAAGATTCCGCTCTAATTAGCAACTCGCCCTTGCTCTTCACTTCTGTCCTGCCAAGCCTCTGGGCTGGAGTCGCGGTCTGCCCGCGTTTGTCACTTTTCTCCTGGATGAGAAAAGTAACCAAAAGAATCATGAAGAAAAGAAACTCGCTG
>NZ_JACOAF010000035.1 GCF_014269285.1 Rufibacter sediminis | reverse complement strand
TTTTGCGGCTGTTTTTAGAAAAACAGCCGCAAAACGAAACCCCTCAATAATTTACTAAGTCCAACAGAAACATTGCTTTTGCAAGACATTCCCAAATGCAGGAAGCCTTATTTATACTTTAAAGAGATGAACCTTGGCCGGAGATGATGCGGATGTTGGTGGATATCGGCGATGAAGTCAAAGGAATTGACATTGTAGCTGATCAACAGTTCACCGGGTTTGGAAAGGTGCGGGTGCGCCTTGGCGTTGTAGGTGTAGAAATCCAGATCTTCGTAGATTTCTGGAGTCTCGTAGATCTTTTTAGCGGGTTGAAAAGGCCCGGCGGGCGTTTGGCCCGCTTGAATAGCCACGGTGGGTGAGTTGGTGTCTAACTGATAGGTTGCCAAGACCCGGCCATCTTCCATGAAACTCACGCTCATCTCGTTGGAAACCCGATTGGTAAGTGCCGCCGCCCGGTGCACGTCTTTGCCCCACGAGGTCCCATCCCAGTACCGCCACTGGCTGAAGTCTTCAAAGGCCTCGTCTTTTACCCGGGCCACCAGCAGCTCCTTCTTTTCTCCCCGCACCCCATAGACATAGATAAACCCATCTGGTTTGGGTGCCCTGGCTCCTACAGTGTTCGCCAGAATAGCTACCCCGAAGACTACCTTCCCTTTCCCTTGGCTGTCTTTGATAAACAGCGGCGTATCCATCTGCCGATGGCTTTCGAACGGAGGTCTACTGCCTTTGGGCAGCGCAATCAAAGAAACCCCCACATCTTCAAACGGGTAGACTCCACCGGGAAGCTGTTTTATTCGGTACGCGAAAATGTAGATGGTGCTGTCTTTGCGGTGGTTGAAAAAGCCATCGCCCAGCCAATAGTAATCTCCGGGCTGGGCATTGGGGGTATGCGGTTCAAACATGGAGGCTGTTTTCCCCTGTGCAGTTTTTCCCCAATGGAATTTTATTCGTCCAGGGTCTGGGGTGCCGCCCGGCAGATACCCAACCGAATTATGCACCATCTCCCAATCTGCCTGCAGCGAGTCTTCTTTAATGGCCCCTATGATGGTGTCACTGAACCAGAAGAAAGTATCTGTACTGTCTGCCTGCCCCGCTTTCTCCACCCCATTCAGGGCCACGCTGTAAATACCATCTGCCCCTAGCCAGCCGGAGTTTTGCTGCAGCATCTGCTCCCATTGCGGGACTGACACGGCGCTCACCAACCGATTAGCTCCTGCCGCTGTTTCATCTGCCGCTACCGTTTGCTGTTCCGTATCGTTTTGTTTCGCGCAACTTAAGGCCAGCAGTGACAAGAAACCCAAGGAAAAGATTCTTGGACCGATGCTCCTTTTGCACAGATTAGTGGAAGGTGTTTTCATTATTTTCATGAGGCTAGTAGGACTTGGTGAGACAAACTCACTTTTTATAGGTTAAAAGGAATAAGGTATGATCTACTTATCCCACGTATCGGTGCGGAAAGGCATGGCTGGTAATCCGTCATTATTGGCGAGGTTGGTGATGGGATAATTGGTAAAGGCATACCGCACTGCCACCGGCTCCTTTACTTTGTCAGAGGTGAGCCATACTTCGTTCCTGATGATTTTCGCCTCTGCTGGATGAAACACCTGATCTTTGCCCGCCACATAGAAATGCCTGGGTGCCTGACCGTCTGTGGTGGTGATTCCGGCTCCTAGGCTCTCTGGCTTAAAAGTCACCTTCACCGTTGCTCCACTTCTGGTGAAACTCTTCAGCTTGGGACCCATGTTCACTGTTTTAGACTGGCCGTAGGTTTTGGCCAAGGCAATACGTGCCAGCCTTAGCCCCACGTCCTTCTTGTTCCTGGGGTGGATGTCCTTCACCTCGCCTATATTCATGGTCACGGCCATGCCGGTGTTTTTGACCTGCAGCATGGCCTCTTGTGCTTCCCTGAAGCGGGCGTAATAGGTGGCGGTGGAGTCATTCTCCTCCCAGTTATACGGCGTGACCTGCACATAATAAAAAGGGAGATCTCCCTGGTTAAAGTCTTTCCGCCAGCCCTGCAGCATGGCGGTGCAAAGACGGGTATAGGCGCTTCCATCGTTTTTGTTTGATTCGCCCTGATACCAGAGAAACCCCTTTATGGAAAGTTGGCGCAAGGGATAGATCATGGCATTGTACAGGAGCGTTGGCCGGGCCAATACTTCAAAGAGTTTCTCCAGCGTTTTCACAGAATCAAGGCTTTCCTGGGCCTGGGGACTTTCAAGATAAGGAGTCAAATACTTCGCCTTAACGGCTGCGTCTGCCTCCAGGGCCTCCCGGCTGGTCCAGGCCTGGCAGGCAGACCCGCCCACCGAAGACACGACTAATCCCACCGGCACCTTTAGTTTCTGCAGCAGCTCACGCCCGTAGTAATAGGCCACCCCACTCAAGTCACCGGCGGTAGCAGGCGAACAGATAATCCAGGTACCTTTGGCATTTTCCTGAGGCGTTTTCTTGAAGCTGTTTTCTATATTGATAAACCGTATCTCCGGATGATTGGCCCCGGCTATCTCCTGTTCATGGTTCAACACGCCTCTCAACCAAGGCAAGGCCGGCTTCATTTCCATGTCCATGTTAGACTGGCCGCTACAGACCCACACTTCGCCAATCAGTACATTGGAAAGCTCCACCCGCCTACCCCGGTGGATGATGGTGATAGTATGCGGCGTGAAATCATGGGGCTTGGCCGCAGGAACCGGTAACTGGCCCTTCCAGTGCCCCGTCGCATCTGCCACCACAGACACGTTGGTCTTTGTCCAGTCACCCGCCAGGGAAATGGTGTCTCCAACGGGAGCGGTCCCCCACAACGAGAAGGGCTTTGCCTGCTGAATCACCATGTTGCTCTGCAGAATGGCCGCCAACGAAAATTCTACCGCCACTGGGCCATACTGGGAAGAACACATTTTTTCACTGACGGCTCCTCTGCAGAAGAACGGCCCTACCCAGCAAACCAAGAAAAGTAACGTGTATGTCAACCTGCTCATATAACCGTACAGCTGTATGTAAATGGCTTTCTATTTTTAAGCTGATTTGGCCAAAACAGGCGCAAAACAGCAGTCCTGCATTTTATTTTTCTGAGGAGACCAGCATTTGGTCTTAAAGTTTCACTCTGATGAACCGGGAGCGGTAATGGTTGGGGTGCACCAGAATGTCTTTGAAGAAGTCAAAGGAGTTGACGTTGTAGCTGATCAGCAACTCACCCGGGCCGGAGAGGTGCGGATGCGCTTTGGCATTGTAGGTGTAAAAGTCCAGGTCATCGTAGATTTCGGGCGTTTCAAAGATGCGCTTGGCCGGCTGAAAAGGTCCGGTGGGTGTCTGCCCTGCCTGAATCATGACTGTGGGTGCATCCGTGTCTAACTGGTAAGTGGCCATGACGCGGCCATCGTCCATAAAACTCACGCTCATCTCATTGGAGACGCGGCTGGTGAGCGCCCCCGACTTATGGATATCTTCGCTCCAGGTGGTGCCGTCCCAATAACGCCATTGACTGAAATCCTCAAATGCTTCTTCTTTCACCCGTGCCACCAGCAATTCCTTGCCAATGCCCCGTACTCCGTACACGTACACGTAGCCATCGGGCCGAGGGGCGCCGGCGCCTACGGTGTTCGCCAACACGGCTACCCCAAAAACTACTTTTCCCTTCCCCTGGCTGTCTTTCAGAAACAAAGGCGTATCTAACTGGCGGTGGTTCCTGAAGGGGGGACGGCTTCCCTTGGGCAGGACGATCAGAGATACCCCAACGTCTTCAAAGGGGTACACTCCTCCGGGCAACTTCTTGATGCGGTAAGCAAAAAGGTAGAGCGTGCTGTCTTTGCGGTGATTGAAAAAAGCATCGCCTAACCAGTAATAGTCACCGGGTTGGGCATGAGGGGTGCGCGGCACAAATAGGTCGGCCGGGTTGCCCTGCTCGTCTTTGCCCCAGTAAAACGCCATGTTGTTTGGATCAGGCGTACTCCCCCGCACATACCCCACTGAGTTATGCACCATCGCCCAACCGGCTTGCAGCGAATCTTCTTTGATAGTACCAATGATGGAGTCACTGAACCAGAGGAAGGTGTCTGTATTCCCGCTCTTCCTTTGGTTCCTGACTCCGTTCAAGGGCATGCTGTAGAGCCCGTCGCCGCCCAGCCACCCGGAACTGCGCAACAGCACCTGGTCCCACTCTAACGCCGGAGTAGCCCTTACCTGCGGAACAGGTCCCTTAGCAGACCCCGCCCCACCCGATTTCTCTGCCAGGTCATTTCTCCCTCGGCACCCCGCCCCCAGGAACACGAATCCAAACGAGCAGAGGCTTACCGCTGCCCACTTGAAACCATATCGCAGAAAATTCGCTCGCATAGAAAATCGGTTGGGGGTTGCTGATGGTCAACATGACAGCCCGGCGGCTTTCTTAGTCTTTCCGTTTTAGGCCCGTTTTCCCGAAAACCGGTCTAAAACGGCACCCATGTGGCGCTACAAAATCTTGCTTGCGGAACTCCCCTACTGGAGTTTCACTTTAATGAACCGGGGGCGGTACAGGTTGGGGTGCACCAGAATGTCTTTGAAGAAGTCAAAGGAGTTGACGTTGTAACTGATCAGCAACTCTCCGGGCTCAGAAAGATTGGAATGCACTTTGGCGTTATACACAATGAAGTCTTTGTCCATCTTGATGTCTTCGGTGCAGTCCCAGAGGTTGATGATGGGGCCGAACGGTCCCTGCGGGGATAGCCCCAGCCGGAGACCTACGGTTTTGCCTATTCCATCGGTCTGGAACACCATGGCGTAACGCCCATCTGGGAGCGGGGTCACGCTGAGCTCATTGGAGGCGCGGTCTGTGATGTTGGCCAGTTTGTTGATGTCCTCGTTCCAGGTGGTGCCGTCCCAATAGCGCCATTTGCTGAAATCCTCGATCTCCCCGGGAACTACCCGGGCCACCATCACATTCTTGGCTTTCCCGCGCATGCCGTACACATAGACGTACCCATCGGGGTTGGGGGCACCCGCCTCCCGGGTATTCACGAAAATACCGGCCCCCAGAGAGCCATAATCATCGGGCCCGCTCCCGGGTAAAAAGAAGGGCGTATCCAGTTGCCGCTGATTTTTGAAGGGTGGTTTGCTGCCAGCAGGTATCACAATCAAGGCGTTGCCCACCTCCTGAAACCCGAACACCTGCGCCCCCGTGTCCCGCACCCGGTACCCGAAAAGGTAGGTATCATTGTTCTTGGCCGTGTTCACGAAACCGTCGCCCAGCCAGTAGTATTCGCCGGGTTTGGCCGCCGGAGTCCTAGGTTCAAAAATGGCCGTATGGCTGCCGTTGGCGGCTTTGTCCCAGTAAAAGGTGATGTTTTCAGGCGAGGGCGTATTTCCCTTCATGATGGCCACTGAGTTATGGATCATTTTGTACCCAGGGCTCAGTTTTCCGTCTTTGATATCGCCAATCATGGTGTCACTGAAGAGCAGCATTGTTTCTGTACTTCTGCCCGCCCCGGCGGTGTCTACCCCGTTTTTAGGAATGGCGAAGATACCGTCTGCCCCAAACCAGCCGGAGTTCCGCTTGAAAAGCGCCGTCCACTGGGGGGCTTCCTCCACGGTGAATTGAAGGGTGTTGATGTCTGTGTTCACCGGCTTCTTTTGGTCTACGCCGTCTGCGTCGCCTTTTTCAGAGGCGCAGGAAACCAAAGACAGGACCAACAGGAAGGCAGTACTTTTCATGAAACTCTTTTTAGAAAGCATAGGGTAGGCTTAAGAAAATATGAGGGGATTAAATAGCATCTCTGGTACCAGTGAAGCAGGAAGGGAACTGTTACAGCATGGCGTTTTGAGGCTCTTTTCCTAAAAAGGCAGGTAAACTACCGTCGTAGCTTTTCTTTCCGTTTCTGGCCTGCTTTCAGGAAAACGGGCCAGAAACGGAAAGAGGAAATAGGGTTGAACAACTCAAATGCGTCCCTATTATTGCTTCGGACTGGCGTCATAGGTATATTCAAAGGTTTCCTTGTCTGTATAGGGCGGACCAAACACTGACAGGTCTAAGGTTATCTCCAGCACCATTCGGTCTTTCGTCAGAGACTTCACGTTGTAGGTTTCCACGGTTACATTGCTGGGGTCAAAGACGCTGGCATAGGTTTGGGTGAAGGTCTTTTCATCATCGCTTAAAGACCAACCCGTGTAAACGTTCAATCCGTCGAAAGTACAGGCTTTGGTGCCGTAGTTCACCGCCATAGTGCCGTTTTCATTGTAGACAAAGGAATCATCAGTCTCGCAATCTTTCAGGTCATTGACATCTGGGTTGGGAGTTGTGTGCATCTTCCCTTTCAGGTTCCAGCGGTACGTGTACAGGATTTGCTCCCCTGAGGCGGTAGTATTCACAGTGAGTACTTTCTGCGTGATTTTCCCGTTGGCATCTTCTGCCTTGAAGGTGAATCCCACCAGTTTATCTACTTCACCGGGCGCATGGGTATAGGTAAAGGTGTGCTCATAAGACGCTTGTCCGGTGGAAGGAATTTGGACCGTTTGTACCCCGTTGGTGCCATAGGTGTTATCATTCTGGAGATTCACCTGCTTGGTGATGGTCAGGGACTTCAAGCCTCCCGGCGCTGAGACGGAGACTTTCACCGAAATGTCTTGTCCGGTTTTACCGGAGATATCGTCTTGCGATAAAGTAACCACCGGCGCATCTGGGGTGGATTCCTCATCGGAACAGGAGGTCCACAGGGTCATCGCCATCAGGGCAAGACAGGTGAACAGGATAGACTTCGTCTTTTTCATCTTTCAGGTTTTTAATGATTTGTTTAAGTCAATGAAGCACTTGATGAGAACACAATGTAGTAGTGGTGCAGACATTCTGGACAGGCCTTAAGCGTGATCTGTACCCAGAATTACTTGGCCACCAACGGGCGCGGATGTTGTGAAGCGGCATGGCCGGTAGTCCAGGATTGTTCAATTTCCTCCAGAGATCTGCCTTTGGTTTCGGGTACCAGACGCCATACAAAAACAAAGGTCACTACTGACATGATCATGAAAATCCAGAAGGTATAGGCACTGCCAATAGATTCAAGGAGGATGGGGAAGAACTGTGATACCATGAATACGGCCACCCAAAGGGCACTCAGGCAAATAGACATGGCCCGGCCTCTGGTTCGGTTAGGGAATATTTCGGCAACAATAACAAAGGCCAGTGGCCCCAGTGACACCGCGAAGAAGGCGATATAAGCCAGAATGAACACTAAGACAATGTAGCCTTTGACCAGTTCCAGATAGAAAGCGCCGCCAATGATGAGCAGACACACCGACATGCCCGCCGACCCCACCAGTAACAAGCCCTTGCGGCCCCAGTTGTCTACATACTTGATGGCTACAATGGTAAAAAGGAGGTTCACGGTGCCTACCAGAATGGTTTGTAACAGCGCCGAATCGGAACCATCACCGGTTGATTTAAAAATTTCAGGGGCATAGTACATGATGGCGTTGATGCCCGTGATCTGCGACAGGATGGCCAGCACAACCCCAATGAACAAGGCTTTGCGCAGCCCTGGCTTGAACAATTCACCTAGCGTGCCCGTCTCCTCTGATAAAGTGGCTCTGATCTGATCCAGTTCCAGTTGGGCTTGTCCCCTGCCGTTGATCCTGGTCAGGATAGCCAACGGTTCCTCCACCTGCCCTTTCTTCGCCAGCCAACGCGGGCTCTCCGGCACGAAAAAGAGCAGCAGCATAAAAACAACCGAGGGGATAATCCCAGACCCGAACATCCAACGCCAACCGGTGGTAATGTTCCAGGCCTCGTCATACAAACCCGCAATGCCCGCGTTCACAAAGTAAATGAGCAGAATACCAGACACGATGCCCAACTGATTGATAGAAACCAACCTTCCCCGGATAGCGGCTGGGGCAATCTCGGTGATGTACATGGGGCCCAGAATAGACGCAATGCCAATCCCCAAACCTCCAATCAATCTGAACACCACAAACCAGGTTAGATTCGGGGGCATGGCGGTTCCTATGGAGGATACCGCAAACAGAATGGCAGACAACATGAGTACTTTCTTGCGGCCTACCTTATCACTCAACCCTCCCGCGAACATAGCCCCTACCATGCACCCGATGATGGCGCAAGAGGCAATCCATCCCATCATGGCCGAAGACAACTGGTAGTTGGCCTGTAGAAAACCAATAGCTCCGGCAATCACAGCCGTATCATACCCAAAGAGAAGCCCTCCCACGGCCGCCACCATGGTAATCCGATACACAAACCAGTTATTGGCTGTCTTTTCCATATCTAGCATTAGTTTTGGGTGATGGTATATTTTGCGGTGAAGTTGAGCGGAGTGCGTACGTAGGCTTTGAGGGTAGCACATTGACTGCCTTCTCCTTTCCCGTATGGTCGTATGGTATAGGCCCCCACGGCGGCCGGCACAATGAACGTCTCGGCGTAGTGCACCACAAACGGTTCAAAGGCGTGGGTAGGGCTCTCCACAAGGGCTTCGGCTCCTTCAATCAGGTTCAGTACATTGACCACTCCATTCGTGTCGTGCGGCACTTTGCTGGTGAACCAATGTCGGCGGGTTTCGATAAAGGAGCCCTCGTGTAGTCCCGTTCTTTCTTCGCGCCAGCCCTCGCCCTCGCCTACTGGTTCCACCTTGTTCAGGATGTTCTCCTGGGTCCATTGGGTGGTTCGGTCCCATTGGATCACATTTTTACCGTGTTCTAATGATATAGGTCGTGGTTTACCGTCTAAGCCCATTCGGCCCCAGTCCCATAACTTGAAAGTGAAGATGTAGGGAGTGGCACTGATCTCCAGCACCACACTGTTCGCACCAGAGCAATGCACGGTGCCTGCGGGAATGAGCACGTGGTCATGTTTTTTGATAGGCCACTTCTCCACGTGATTTTCTGCCTCAAAGTACTGCCCCTGGGTTTGGGCGGCCTCCAATTCGTGTAACATGAGTTCCGGCACTACATCTTCTTTCATACCCAGGTACACAAAAGCATCCTCTTTGGCCTCCAGCATATAGTAGCTTTCATCCTGGGTGTAAGGCATTCCAAATTTCTCCTGGATGTATTCGGTCAGGGGGTGCACCTGTAAACTTAAGTTGCCGCCTTCCATGGTATCCAGAAAGTCGAACCTGATCGGGAATTCATCGCCAAACGCTTCGAACACCTCCTTGCCCAGCAATTCCTCCGGATGAGAAAAAACCAGATCCAGCGAAGGCACTTCCACCACGTTTTCCCCGAACCGATAGAGCAGGCTGTTCTCCTCTGGCACACAGTCAAACCCCCAGGCAAAATTCACCTCAGACCGGTCCAGATCCACGACCTCTTTCAGCCACTGCCCTCCCCAGGGCCCTGGGTCAAAAAAAGGCACTACCCTGAATGGCCGGGTGATGGTTTGCTGTAAAGCCTCTTGGAAGGCAGCCCCTGTCACTAATTTAGGGGAGTCGGGCACCGTGGTATCCAGCAGGAAATCCCAATGTCCCAGCAGGGTTTTCTTATGGCGGTCACATACCCGCCAGTCTACAAAAAAGGCTCTCTTATAGAGGTAGGAGAAGCTTTCGTTCTCGTTGCGGGCACCCAGGTTTCCCACTTTGTTCTGTCTGAACCGCAGCTGGATTTCCCAGCGGGGCATGTTGGCGTAGACCAGCAAGGTAGGTTCCTGGCACAAGAGACTCGCCCCTGTCCCTACTACTAACACCAAACCCTCTGGTACTTGCTGAATTTCCGTTATAACCGCCTCCACGCGCTGGGCATCGAAGAAATCCACGAGGTGTAGCGGAGCCATGTACCCAAACACTGGATCATCCGTGACGTACTCCTGCACCAACTCATCTACCTGTTGTTCCGACTTTAAAGCAGTAGTAGCATTGATGGTAAGTACCGGTTGCAAGTGTCTTTCAAGTGCGGCGAGCACCTCCAGGGTGTCTACCCCATGGTAGCATTCTACTACCACCACTTGCTTTGCCTCTGCCTTTTCTGCCATTTTCTGCTGAAGGGTTTGGCTAATCTTCTCCCAGCCAGCCACCGCTGTATGGCCTTCCATCTTAATCTCTGGAAACTTATCGTAGTTTGATTTTTTCAAAACCTTTTAATTTTGGTGTAACACTAAGTAACCTGCTCCCAAAAGAGCTGCACTATCAAAAGATGAGGCGGCACGTACCTCTACTTTTCCCCAGGGGGTCCAGGCTAGTTGATGGATCTTTTCCTGGAGGTAAGGGAGGATGTAAGCACCACTGCCCATGATGCCTCCTCCTACCAGCAAGACTTCGGGGTCATAAGCGTGAATGAGGTTGATGGCGCAGGCAGCCCAGACATCAAGGCACTCATCGCGCATCTGCAGGGCAAGCGGATCTTTTTGCTCAGCCCAGTGAAAAAGGGCGGCAAAGTCTATTTTGGGCTCTCCCTTCAGTTTGCTTTCAGCATAGAGTGGCTGGGCTTTCACTTTCTCTTCTAGGCTCCAGCTAGAAGATTCCACCTCCACACACCCCATGTTCCCACAGTTACAGCGTCCGCCAAAGACATTGACGGTGAAATGCCCCCCCAAAATACCAGCCTGATAATGGCTGCCCCGCAACACTTTCCCTTCTATGACCGCAGACGTTCCCACCCCGGTTCCTAAGGTCATGAGCACGACATTCTCCATGCCTTGGCCATTGCCATATTGCCATTCTCCCACCAAGGCGGCACGTGCATCATTCTCAAGAATCAAGGGCAATCCCCAGGACGCGCGGGCCCAAGAGGTAAAATCAATCCCCGGAGCATCCCCATATTTTTTATCGATGGAGAGTACCTTCTTCTTTCTGCTATCTACAATGCCGGGAATAGAAATTCCCAGGCCCGCAATGTCTACTACGTTTATCCGTTCCACATCCAGCAGTTCGTCAATGGCTTGTTTGATGTAGGGCAACCTTCCTCTTAGACCTTGGTCTGAATAAGCGTCCATCTGTGCTTGGGCCAGAATGTTCCCTCCTTGGACTAACCCCAACTTTATCTTAGTGCCACCCAAGTCCATGGCTATGGTGATCGGTTCAGTCATCTTGAAAGCCTTCGATGAATAATAGTTGTTCTGAGGAAGATTGGGATTCAGATCCCGTTCCCGCTGAGGTATAGGAAACAGGTAATGCTTGGCCGATGGCACTACTCCCGATTTGGCCAAGGGGACCAGGGTTTCCAGCGTGCCTGTGCGGGCCAGGTCAAACCACCGCTGCCCCTCGGCTACAAATTCATGGGCTCTCTCCTTTAGAAGAGCAGCACGCATCTGCTCTTTGGTGAGCCCCACATAATCTGGCACCGAGGCACGGTAGTCAGCGCCGTCAAAACGGGCTCTTTTGCGCACCATGTTGATGTACTCATGCGCCAAGACAAGATTACCCAGTTCATTATTCGCTTCTGCGTAGATTAAGAGAACATCAGCATACCGCAGAATGGGGAAGTCATTGGCCGAACCATTGCCTTTCGGTTCAGAGGCTCGGTCCCAGTACTTCTGGATATAAGGCCTGATGGGAGTAACGGCCCCGCTTCTATTCACATACTGGGTCAGAAAAGTAACTTCCCGTCGGCGGTCATTGAAGTCAAAGGAATTGTACAGGTGCATGGTAGGAATTTGCCAGCCTTGGGCATTCTCTACGCCTTCGGCGCTTAGTTCATTGGGGAGGAGCCGGACCTGAAACTGGCCCACCTCCCAAAAACTGATAGCTCCTCCCTGATCGCCGAAACCAATGGAGAAGATGGCTTCCTTGCCGTTTCTGTTCTCTAATTTGAAAACCTGTGCAAAATCTTCCCAGAGTGCATATTTGTTTAAGTCAATGACTTCCTTGGCTTTTTTGGCAGCATTGTCCCAGTCTTTACGGGTTAAGTATACCTTGGCCAGCAGCGCTTTGGCAGCTCCTTTGGTGGCACGGCCTTTCCCATTTCCGGCAGGGTAATCCAGCGGAAGGTTTTCAGCTGACGTCAGGTCTGAAATGATCTGAGCATAGATTTGGTCAGGGGTAGAGACGGCTGGGGTGAGAGGTTCTACTTCCTTCGTAAGCAAAGGGATATTGCCAAACATGCGCACCAGGTTAAAATACAGCAGCCCTCTCAGAAAACGGGCTTCATTGACGAGCCTGTTTTTCAGGTTCTCATCCATTGAAATACCCGGAATGCGTTCAATGGCAATGTTGGCTACCGTGATGGCCTTATAATGCATCGCCCAGATTTCCAGCAAGGCGGCGTTCTGCGGACCGTGGGTAAAGGTGGCCAGTTGATCCAGGTCTGGAGCGAAAATCTGGTTGTTCAGCAACTCGTCTGAGGCCAAGCCCGCAGTTACCCAAAACGTACTATGGTAAACCCCCGCAGTTGAACCGGTACTGGTTGAGTTCAAGTAACCGTACACCGCGTTTACGGCCGCAACAGCATCGTCTGCATTTTGGTAAAAGTTGGTAATAGCCACCCGGTTCTTGGGATTTTCCTCCAGAAAGTCCTGGCAGGAAGGCAGCGCCAGCACCGCCAGAAGGGCCACGGTCGCTTTTTTCATAAAAGAGAGGTATGTCTTCATCTTTCTTCCTTTTGGATTAAAAGCCAATGTTCACGCCAACCAGGTAGGTCTTCGCCATGGGATATCCGCCCCGGTCAACTCCAAAGATGGCCGTGTTCTGCCCAAACGTGTTGGCTTCGGGGTCGTAGCCGGAGTAGTCGGTATGCGTCCATAGGTTGGTGGCACTGGCGTAGACTCTGAGGTTCTTCACCTTTATTCTCTGGGTTAGGGCGGTGGGTACCTGATAGCCCAGCGTTACATTCTTCAGGCGGATGTAAGAAGCATCTTCCACGATGTTGGACGAAAAAATGCCATTGTCCAGACCGCCCGCGGCCAGGGCCCTAGGGTTTTCATTGCTGGGGTTGGCAGGGGTCCAGCGATCTAAGGCCGCTTTTGCCAGCACATTGGTCTGCCCGTTGAAGTTCTCCAGATCAAAGAGGTTCAGGTTGGCCATCTTGTTTCCCTGTGATCCCTGGAAAAAGAAACTCAGCTCAATGCCTTTGTAGGAGAAATTGTTGGTGATCCCCCAGGTGAAATCTGGCTGGGCACTGCCCAGGATAGTGCGGTCGTTCTCATCAATGACCTTATCACCATTGATGTCACGGTATCTGCGGTCTCCGGCGCGAGCCCGTGATGCGGGATTTGAGGAGGTGGCTTCCTGCCCTTTCAAAACCGGGCTGGTTCTGGCCTCTTCATCTGATTGGAAAATGCCATCAAAAATATAGCCGTAGAAGGTTCCTACTGGTTCACCTACCCGCAACAGGGTGCCGCCGCCCATGAGAATGTCTTCCTCGCTGTTCAGGTTCGTGACCTTGTTGCGGTTCACCGAGAAGTTAACCGAGGTGCGCCAGTCAAACCGGCCGCTGGTGTTGATGGTTCTGAGGTCCAGTTCCACTCCCTGGTTCTGGATGTTGCCCACATTCAATACTGTCGCATTGAATCCGGTGGTGTATGGAATTGGCGTAGACAACAAAAGGTCTGAGGTCTTCTTGTGGTAATAATCTGCCGTTAGCAAGATCCGGTTGTTAAAGAAGGAGGCATCTACCCCAACATCAAACTGGGCGGTTGTTTCCCATTTCAGGTCTTTGTTCGCATAACTGAGCGGTTCTCTACCAGTATATACTTCCGTACCATTGAAGATGCCTTCGCCGTAGGGTCCCACCAAAGACAAGGATTGATACGGTGGGATGGCCTGGTTGCCGATGATGCCGTAGCTGGTTCTTACTTTCAGATCAGAGAGAAAGGTGAACGGCTGGAGAAAGGCTTCGTCTGACAGACGCCAGGCAAGGGCCCCGGAGGGGAAGAAGCCGTACTGTTTCTCGGCGGCAAACTTAGAGGAACCGTCTACCCGCCCCGTAAGGGTGAAGAGAAAGCGGTCAAACAGCGTGTAGTTGGCGCGCCCCAGATAAGACACCATGCTCCATCTGGACTCTCCGCTGAAGGGTTTCTGAGGCAGCAGTCCCGCGGAAATGTCATGGTAGCCGGTTCTGGCATCCGGAAAATCAAAGGAGTAGGCCAGCAGGCTTTCATTGTTAAACTCCTGCAGCGTATACCCTAAGAGAAAATCCACCACATGATCTTCATTAATCACGGGTTTGTAGGTGAGGGTATTTTCATTGAGCCAGGTGAGGCCGGTAACGGTGCCAATGGAGGCTTCGCCTTTACTGGCTTGGGTTCTTTTCAGGAAATTTGGGCCGAACGCATTTTCTTTGGAGGAGAACCCGTCTATCCCAAAACTGGTTCTGATCTCCAGATTGTCCAGGATTTTGTACTGGGCATACACGTTGCCCAGGATTCGGGAAGTCACGCCGTAGGAGGTAAACTCATTGACATCTGCCACCGGGTTGCCCAAGGTCTTACCTAAATAGCTCCCACCCTTGTTCTCAAAGGTATAGCCGCCCGGCTCACTGACATTGTACACCGGCAAGATAGGGTTGAACTGCAGCGCCGCCGATGTCACGCCTGGCACAATGGTCTCCGTAGTAGTTAATACCCCGGAAGAAGTGATGCGGGCGTAGCTAATGCTGTTGCCTACTTTCAGTTTAGAACTGAGATCACGGTCCAGATTAGCCCGGAAAGAATAGCGCTTGAAATCTGAGTTCTCTATAATTCCGTCTTGGATGAAATAGCCGCCCGTGATGGCATATCTGGTTTTCTCGTCTCCGCCGGAGAATGAGAGCTGATAGTTCATGATGGGGGCAGTTCTGAAGATTTCATCCTGCCAGTCAGTCCCCTCGCCCAGAACAGACGGGTTGTTGTAGAGGGGTGTCTGCCCGGCATTGATCTTGGCGTCATTCACCAGATGGGCGAATTGCTCCGCGTTTAACACATCTAATTTATTGGCCACCTGCTGCACGCCGTAATAAGTATCAAAGGAAACGGTACCCGTGCCGGATATCCCGCGTTTGGTGGTGATCAACACAACCCCGTTGGTACCGCGTGAACCGTAGATAGCCGTAGCCGAGGCATCTTTCAGCACCTCAATTGACTCAATATCATTGGGGTTGATGGTAGACAGGGCACTGATGCGGGGACCAAGGTTTACGCCAACGGACATGTCATTGCCATCGCTGCTCACCAGCATGCCATCTATCACATACAAGGGTTCATTTCCGGCATTGATAGAGCTGGTGCCCCTGATCCGGATGGAGGCCTCCGCCCCTGGTTTCCCTGAAGTCTGGGTAACCTGTACTCCCGCTGCCCTTCCCTGTAGCGCCTGATCAAAGGAGGTAGTGGGCGTGGCCAGCAACTCTTCTGATTTCACACTCGCAACCGAACCGGTTAAATCACTTTTGGTAGTGGTGCCGTACCCAATCACCACCACTTGCGAAAGTTCCTGACTGTTAGAACTCAACACGACCGACACATCCGTTTGGTTCTTCACCTGAATCTCTCTCGTGACGAAACCAATGTAAGAGAATACCAATACGGCTTCATCAGTGGGCACTGTAATGGAATACTCTCCCTGCGCGTCCGTAGAAGTACCGGTAGTAGTACCTTTAACGGAGACACTCACCCCCGGCAGAGCCTCGTTGCCATCACGGGAGGTGACTTTTCCCTGGATGGTTCTTCCTGCGGTATTCTGCAACACCACCAGGTGGGAAGCAGCTTTTGCCTGCCCGCCAACAGCACAGTACAGACTGCACAGCAACCACGAGAGAACCAAAAACTCTTTGCTTTTTCTCATCATATGTTTTAAAACAGGTAGCTAATTAATTCTAACAATTATGTACATATGTTCATACATAGTGTAAGACAAACTATGTAGAGGCGTTTCAAGGCTGTAATCTGAAAAGGATGCTGAAAATAGATTCCGCTCTTTCCCGTACGGCAAAGGGTGAGAAAAATCACCCAGATGACGTGGCACCGGTAAACAGCACTGTGATATGTCGTTAAAAGCTCCCTGCCCGGCAGGAAACCTCTTACCCTCTCTCTATCTCTATGGTGTAAGTGAACTTATCAGCCCGGTAGAACCCCAGGTTGTACTCAATAGGTCGCCCCCCCGGGTCACACACCACCCGCTTCCGAAACAGAACCGGATCACCCACCGGTATCTGCAGTTTCTCAGACAGTTCCTTATCGGCTAAGATGGCGCTGATGCCTTCTTTGGAAACGGCGGCAACGGTGTGGTACGTTCTTTCCAGCATGTCATACAGGGGCTGGGTAAAATCCTCTTTGCCGGTCAGGCCAACCCTGGGGTGGAAATATGAAATGAATAAAACTACCGGGCCCGTGTCAAGCCCGCGCAGCCTTTCCAGCTTCACGACTTTTGATTTGCGCGTTATATTGAAGAGCCTTCTAATCTCCTCATCTGCATCTACCAGACTAGCGTCCAGTTCATAGTTGCGAAAGGTGACTCCCTTCTCCCCCATCTCATGGGTAAAGCTGGACCACTTATCTAATTTCGTGGTGATGTTGTCTTTGGCGACGGTGGTGCCCACGCCTTTTTTGCGGACCAGCAACCGTTCAAACACCAATTTGTTGGTGGCTTGGCGCACCGTATTGCGGGAGATGCCTAGTTGCTTGGCCAGGGCCACCTCATTGGGCAACAACTTCCCTTCCTGGTACTCCGGATTCTTTATCAGATCACGCAACAGATCCTCTACCTGTAAGTGGAGCGGGATAGCACTGCCGTGATCGATGTTAAAAACCTTCATACCTGGAATTTAGCTTATGTCTATATGTCCATACATATTCAATGATCTAAAGGTAGAACAAAAAAAGATATTTCCTAAGCATTTCAATTATTTTTAAAAATTTTCTAAAACAACATTGTTTATCAAGCTCAACAATACGAAAACTGCAACTACACCACAGATTCATGTGCAGTGGAGTTACTGAAAGGCGAGAAATTGGCAAAAGTTCTGCAAGTACCCCATAACGCAAACTTCAAGTTAGATGCATTGACTGCTGCCCGCCTCTGTAGGTGGGAAGGAACGCTCAAGGGAGTTTTTCCGTTTTAAAGGCCACTTTAGCCAAAACGGGCTAAAAACGCACTTCACAGTTTTTTATGCACTTAGAAAAAGATAGCGGCGCTGCTGTCCTTTTGATGGTGAGAGATAAACTCCAGCTACCCGACCAACAAAGGCAACCCTAAGCTAGACCGGTGTGATCCGATTAGACTGACGGAAGTCTGCTACCTCACCCCTATTTCGTTTATTCTACTTTCTCGAAAAGGAAGCTGAAAACGCGATTGTAGGCTGTGTCTGAAGGTCTTTTGGGTAAGGTGATGGTTTTCAGTTCATCGGTGATCTCTATCTCGCCGGAGTACACAGTATTGCTTCCCTTCTCCGGTGTCTCTACTTCAGTGAGTATCTGAAATTCTGAAGCACCCTTGCCCTCCTGTGCGAGTTAACCCCAAACTTTTCTTCTGCCGTTCTGGAACAGGCACAGTATCAGAGGTTCGTTGTTTCAAGCCATTCAGAATCCAGGACTGAATAGAGGAGGAGGTCCAAAAATTCACCATTCACCCATTCGGCGTGCCGAAGGACTCCTTCTTTGGTAAAATCCAGTTTCTCAGGAATCGCCTGGCTTTTCAGGTTCGCTGCCGCTGCTTTGATCTCGATGCGGTGTAAACCCAGCTCCTCAAAGCCATACGTAATCAGCTTTTTACAAGATCTGGTGATGATTCCTTTCCCCTCGGCATTGTTAACCAGCCAATACCCAATGGAGGCGCTCCTGTTCTGCAGATCTAGATGATGAATTCCTATTCTGCCCACCAGCACGTCTTCTAAGAGGATCACAAAGCTGACTTCTTCCTTTTGCTGGTAGCGCAGTTCGCAGGCATTGACATAAGCGGTCACCTCCTCTACAGATCGCATAAAAGGCACCCACGGCAAGAATGTGGCGAGATGTGCTCTGTTGTTCTCAATAGCGGCAAACAAGGCGGCTGCGTGTTTTGCGGCGGTTAACTCCAGCCGCAGGTCGTCGTCTAGGTGGATGGTCATCACTGCTTTTTAGCTGCCGAAAGTGGCTTGTAACGAAACCAAAGATCATAAAAAAAAGCCCTACTAGGAGGGCTTTTTTTGAAGTCAATCGATCAGGCTTTACTTTCCAATAATTGGGCGGCGGCTTCGTCCACTAACCAGAGCGTTTCCCCGGATTGCGGCTGAATCAGCTGCGATGGGTACAGTTCCGGATTCGGTTCCCCTTCCAGGACTTCGCGCAGGGCTTTGGCTTTCTTTTCCCCGAAGGTCATGAACACAATCTTTCTGGCGGCGTTGAGGCAAGGCGCGGTCAAGGTGATGCGGTACATGGACTGCGGCTCCAGGTAATAGGCCTGCACCCACTTTTCCTTTTCGTGCAGCACCGGCGTGCTTGGGAATAGCGAGGCGGTATGGCCGTCATCGCCCATGCCCAGTAAAATCAGGTCGAACTGGGGCGTGGCGCCGTCAAAGACGTTTAGGAGCTGTTTTTCGTAAACCTGGGCAAAAACCTGGGGCTGTTCGGTGCTCCACATGGGGTAAATATGGCTTTTGGGTACCGGCACGTGGTGCAGGAGCATCTCGAAGGCCATTTTGGCGTTGCTGCGGTCATCGGTGAGGGGCACCCACCGCTCGTCTCCCCAGAACACGTAAGTCTGTGCCCAGGGCACCAGGTCACGGTAAGGAGCCTGGGCCAGCAGTTTATACAGCTGCTCCGGCGAGCTGCCCCCGGTCAGGGCCACCACAAACCGGCCGTTTTCCTGAACGGCTTCCTGAGCGGCTTGTACAAAGATTTCCACCGCTGCCCTGCTGAGCTCCGCAGGTGTTTTATAAACCTGGATCATTCCGTTTGTTTTGTTTAGCTGCCTTTTTTCTGACCATGGAAGAAATTTGACACGGCCCAGGTGTGTCCTTCGCGGGCAATCAGGGCCTCAGCATTCTCAGGGCCCCACATGCCGGCCGGGTAATTGGGGAACTCCAGCGACGGACGCGATTCCCAGGTTTCCAGAATGGGCGTGATCACCTCCCAGGCGGCCTCCACCTGGTCAGAGCGCATGAACAGCGTGGCATCGCCCTGCAGGGCATCCAGCAGAAGGGTCTCGTAGGCTTCAGGGGTTTGGGTGGAACAGGTATCGTAGTCAAAGACCATCTCGGCGGGCGTCAGCTCCATCTCCAGCCCCGGGCGTTTGGCGGTAAACCGCAGCCTAATGTCCATCTCTGGCTGGATGTTGATGGTGAGGCGGTTAGGTAGCACGTTCTCAGACATGGTACTGGCAAACGTGGAGTGCGGCACCGGCCGGAACTGCACGGTGATGTTGGAGGTTTTCTCCTGCATCCGCTTGCCGGTGCGCAGGTAAAACGGAACGCCCTGCCAGCGCCAGTTGTCCAGGTAGAATTTCACGGCGGCGTAGGTCTCGGTGTTGGAGTCTGGGCTAACGCCGGGTTCCTCACGGTAGCCCGGCACCTTCTTGCCCTGCTGCCAGCCCGGTCCGTACTGGCCCCGAACGGCGTAGCGGGTCACTTGCTCGTGCGTCAGGGGCCGGATGGCGCGCAGCACATCAGCTTTGCGGTTCCTGATTTCCTCAGCCTCAAACGATACCGGCGGCTCCATGGCTACCATGCACAAGAGTTGCAGCAGGTGGTTCTGGATCATGTCGCGCAAGGCCCCGGCTCCCTCGTAGTAGCCGCCGCGGTCTTCCACGCCCACTTCCTCGGCCACGCTGATCTGTACCGAGTCAATGTAGTTCCGGTTCCAGAGCGGCTCAAAAAGCGCGTTGGCGAACCGAAACGCCAGGATGTTCTGCACCGTTTCCTTGCCCAAGTAATGGTCTATCCTGAAAATCTGCCTTTCCTGGAAATGCTGGGTCAGCAGTTTATTCAGGCGGCGGGCGGTCTCCAGGTCTTTGCCGAACGGTTTCTCCACGATGATGTGGTCGCGCTCCACGTCATTGGCAATTTGAGCGTTTTTCAGGTTCACGGTGACCGTCTCAATGAACTGCGGCGCCACCGACAGGTAGAACAGGCGGTTGGCGCGTAGGCCCCAGGCTTTGTCCAGAGAATCCAGGGTAGCGGCTAATTTCTGGTAGGCCGCGGCATCGTTGATATCAGAGCGCAGGTAGAGGATGGACTCCTGGAAGGCTTCCCACTTCTCCTTTTCCGGCTGACCCGTGCGGGAGAACTCCGTTACGCCATCATACAGGTGCGTGCGGTAATCTGGGTTGCTGTACTCAGAGCGGCCCAAGCCGATGATGGCGAATTCCTGGGGCAACCAGCCCGCCAGGTACAGGTTGTAGAACGCCGGCAACAGTTTGCGTTTCGCTAAATCGCCTGTCCCCCCAAAGATCACGACAATGGTGGGTGCTGCTTTCTTAGCTGATTTCATAGAGAATAAGTTAAAAGTTTTCCGGGGCACAGGAGGCCGTTTTGGGCCTCGTTTGGCAAAAACACCCCGGAAATAAAACTGAAATAAACGTCAAAAAGTAGAAAGGGAGATTAGTCCCACTGCGTGTGGAAGATCCCCTCCTGGTCAATGCGCTCATAGGTGTGCGCCCCGAAGTAATCGCGCTGGGCCTGGATCAGGTTGGTGGGCAGAGTCTCGCTACGGTAAGCGTCAAAATACGCCAGCGAGGTCATAAGCCCCGGCACCGGAATGCCTCGGTCGATAGCCATTTTCACCACGTTCCGGAGGTCCTCCTGCCGGTTGACCAGTTCCTGCCCGATGGTGGGGTCCAGCAGCAGGTTGGGCAGCTGGGGGTTGCTGGAATACGCCTTGCGGATATCTTCCAGACAAGTCGCCCGAATGATACAGCCGCCGCGCCAGATTTTGGCCACTTCTTCTAACTGCAGGTCATAGTTGTAGGTGGCCGAGGCCACGCGCAGCTGCACCAGCCCCTGCGCATACGTCACCAGCATGGCAAAGTAAAACGCGTTTCTCAGCTGATTTTCCAAAACGTGCCATTCTCCGGCGGCTTCACTACCATTAGCTGACGTTCCGGCCAGGCTTTGAGCCGCCTGTACCCGCTCCTCTTTGTACGCCGACATGTCGCGCATGGTCACCGCGATGTCTACCGTGGGCAGCGGCACTTGCAGGTCCATGGCGTTCTGGGAGGTCCACTTGCCGGTTCCCTTCTGGCGGGCGCGGTCTGAGATGAGGTTCACCAGGCGCTGGCCAGTCGTTTCATCGGTCTTTTTCAGAATCTGGCTCGTAATCTCAATCAGGAAAGAATGCACCTCGCTGCCGTTCCACTCCTCAAAGGTGCGCTGCAACTCGTCATCAGAGTAGCCCAGACCGCGTTTCATCAGGTCGTAGGTCTCCGCGATGAGCTGCATGATGCCGTACTCAATGCCGTTGTGCACCATTTTCACGTAGTTCCCCGCCGATCCGTTGCCCAGGTAGGCTACGCAGGGCTCGCCGTCTACTTTGGCCGCCACCGCCTCAAATATAGGGCGCAGACGCTCGTAGGCTTCGCGGTTGCCGCCCGGCATCATGCTGGGACCGAACCGCGCGCCTTTCTCGCCCCCGGAAATCCCCATCCCGAAGAAGTGGATGTTTTTGTCTTCCAGTTCCACAATGCGCCGGTTGGTGTCTGGGAAGTAGGAATTGCCGCCGTCAATGACAATGTCGCCGGGCTCCAGGTAAGGCACCAGGCTGGCGATGGCGGCATCCACGGCCTTGCCGGCGGGCACCAGCAACATGAGCGCGCGCGGCTTCTGCAGCGACTGCACAAACTCCTCAATGGAAGTAGTGCCTTTCACGTTTTTGCCGGCATCCGCCTCGGCCTCCAGGGCCGCCGCTTTCTGCGGGTCCAGGTCCAGGCCCATCACCGAGAAGCCGTGGTCGGCAATGTTCAAAAGTAAATTCCGGCCCATAACTCCCAAGCCCACCATTCCGAAGTCAAATTCCATACTGGTCATGTCTATATTTTTTATAGTAGATACGAAACGAGATACGCGTTTATGGGGCTAAACTTAACCTTATTTCTCTAAAAGAGAATCATCCTCGGCGGTAGGCAGCCCGATTAGCCCAGATAAGCGTTTGATCTATTGGGGGAAATACTTCCTTGAAAGGACCTCCACCCGCCCCGGAAGCCTCCTGCTTTGGGCCTCTTTTCCGGAAAACACGCCCAAAGCGGCGCAAAATGGATCCTCTCCAAGCCTTAAGCTGGCGGAGTTCTATGTCCGTTTGTCCATCCGTTCGGAGTGGTATGCTTTATGAAAGCAATCTTCCTGAAGAAAGGACTTGATGATCTGGCTTGGTGTACCGAGCCATTGAACGAAGCGAAGCTAGCTCCTACTGTAAGTGAAACCGCGTTTTCAGCGGCTTTTCTGAAATGGAGGCAGAAAATGCTGGCGGCATTCTTTTCATTCTCGTAATCAAGTTAGCAGAAGCGCTTTATATTTTATATATTTCTCAAAAAATAGCTCGCTTTACAGGTCCTTCTTTATTCTACCTGTACAAGAAGCCGTTTCCTGAAGTAGCTTCCCTTTGGATGTGCATGGGAATAGAAGTAGAATCATAGGGGCTGAGATCAACCCTGAGGTTATCTCTCGATTCACTACACGACCTGAAACTTTACCTGTCACTTCGTCCTTTCGGGTAACAGGGGAATAAACGACACTCTCGCACCCGCTCAGGTGCGTACCTCCTATCACCTACCAAACAACCTCGCCGCAAAGGCAGCGAGATTGTTTTTAATGCCAACGATGGCATGAATGGCAAAAAAGTTTACAGGAATGCTCCTGTGAGTTGGTTCTAGCTAATGTAGATACTTGATAGTGAATCAGAAACGAAACATCAAAACTTCAGACTTGAAATAAAAACATTAGCTAAAGGGCAGGAACATGGGAAGTGTGTTTTAGGCCTTTTTTGCTCAAAACAACCTTAAAACAAGCGTATGTACCAGCATCCAGTTACCTGCTGATAAGAAAAGTAGAAGTAGTCACTCAATTTCATCACCTATGGCAGAAAGCATTTGAAAATCTAATAAAGCCACCAGCTTCCCCTGTCGAGACTTGCCTGGTGGATGTGTTTCGAGGCTGTATTCAAGAAATCGGCCTTAAAACGGGTAGAAGTCTTGTTCCTCTGAACAGGCTTGCCTTTTTACTTTCACTCAATTATAGCATCATTTCCTTAACTCAGTAGCATGATCAAATCTTTACTTGCAGCTTTTTTTCTGGTCTTTACCTTGAGCACTTTGCCCGCGTTGGGCCAGAACAACACGCCTCCGTCCTGCGTGATCACTATGCCTCATAACAACGCGTATTTTGAGGCCGGCAAAGCCATGACCATTCTGGTGTATGCCGCCGATTTTGGAGGAAGTTTCGCCAACGGCACCGTCTCCAAGGTGGAATACTTTAACGGAACGACCAAGTTGGGCGAGGCCACCTCGGCCACCAACAACACCTACTCCTTTGTCTGGTCTCCGTTGACCGCCGGCACTTACACCATCACCGCCAAAGCCACCGATAACCTGAATACCGTCAGCACCTCGGCGGGCGTGATGGTGACCGTGGGCACCACGCCGGCCCCAAGCCGCGGGCTGAGCGCCTGCAAAGGCAAATACCTGGGCAACATCATCGCGGGCAATGTACCGGCCAACTACATGAACCTCTGGAATGGGATCACCGCCGAGAACAACACCAAATGGGGCGTGGTGGAACCTTCCCGCGATGTCATGAACTGGAACGGCGCAAACGTGGCCTACAACCAAGCCAAAGACAACCACCTGATGTTCCGGTACCATGTGTTGGCCTGGGGAAGCCAGTTTCCTGCCTGGGCCATCAATCCCAACAACAACAGTCTGTTGCTTTCGCCCGCTGAGTTTCAGGCCGAAATGGAAGAATACATGGCGGCCGTGGCGGCGCAGTTTCCCATGGGCATTGACCAGATTGATGTACTGAACGAAAACCTGCGCACGCATGCGGTGGCCACGCAAGCCTTTAAAAACGGCCTGGGTGGCGAAGGCACCACCGGCCATGACTGGATCATCTGGCTGTTCACCAAAGCCCGGCAGTACTTCCCCAACTCCAAACTCATCCTGAACGACTACGGCCTGGAGAACGACCTGCCCGCTATCAGAGAACAACTACAGGTGCTGAAAGTGCTGCGCGACCGCAACCTGGTGGACGGCTTCGGGACGCAGGCGCACGAGTTCAACATCAACACCCTTACCGCTACCCAGCTGAAAAGTGCCCTTGACCTGATGGCCACCTCCGGGCTGCCCATCTACGTGACCGAGCTGGACATTTCCGGCGATGACAGCCAGCAGAGAACCCGCTACCAAACCTTGTTTCCGGTGTATTGGGAGCATCCGGCCGTGGCCGGAGTTACGTTGTGGGGTTACGAGTCCGGCAAAACCTGGAAGACCAACACCAACCTGCTCAACGCTTCCGGGCAGGACAGACCCGCCATGACCTGGCTGAGACAATATGTGGCCGGCAGACCAGATGTGGGCTATCCGTTCTGCACCCAGCAACCGGTGGTGACCGGCATTGACGACGAAATCAGCACCACTCCTTCATCGGTTTACCCCAACCCCACGGATAAAGACTTCACCGTGGAGGTCAACGGCCGGTTCAGCTACCAACTCTACAGCAGCACGGGCTCTTTGGTGGAAGCGGGCACCGCCACTGAAAAGCTAAAGCTGGGCGCAAAACTGTCTCCAGGCTTCTACACCCTCAAAATAAACCACCGCGACACGGTGAAAACGTTCAAGCTGATCAAGAACTAGGGATGAAGCGGGAATACGTTTCGTAAGCAAACCAAAGCACCTTTTGCTGAACAGCGATGGGAAAGATCCGCCAGGGTTCTTTTCCGTCGCTGTTCTGTTTTAAGGCTACTTTTCAGAAAAGGGGCCGGAAACGCTCCTGTGGCTTTGCTGCTGTTTTCTGCAAAACACCGCTAAAACAGAAATGGAGAGAAGTTGAGAAAGCTGGTTGTCAGGACTTCAGTTTTCCCGTATGCCTAAATGAAACCAGATGGACAGGAACATGGCACGTATCTTCATCACGGGCTCAGCCGATGGGTTGGGCAAAATGGCGGCGCAACTTTTAGTAAAAGAAGGGCATGAAGTGGTGCTCCACGCCCGCCATAGGCAACGGGGGCAGGAAGCTTTAGCGGCCGTTCCCGGAGCGTCTACAGTAATTACCGGTGATCTGTCCAGCATAGCGGAGACCAGCGACGTTGCCCGGCAAGTCAACGAGTTGGGCCGGTTAGATGCAGTGATCCATAACGCCGCCCTGGGGTACCGCGAGCACCGCAAAGTGTCAACCGAAGACGGACTTCCGCAGGTTTTTGCGGTGAACAGCCTGGCCCCTTACCTGCTTACCTGTCTTATTGAACAACCTAACCGATTGGTCTATCTCAGTTCGGGGTTGCACCAGAGCGGCGACATCAGCCTGCACGATCTCACCTGGCAGAAGAAAACCTGGAGCGGATACAGCGCCTACGCCGATTCTAAACTGCACAATGCGCTGCTCGCCTTCGCGGTGGCGCGCAAATGGCCGCAGGTGTTGTCCAATGCGGTGGAGCCGGGTTGGGTAGCCACTAAAATGGGCGGACCGGGCGCGCCCGATAGTCTGGAAGAAGGACCCAAAACGCAGGTGTGGCTGGCCACGAGCCAAGACCCCGAAGCCTTGGTATCAGGGAAGTACTTTTATCATCAGAAGCTAAAGAATAGCCTTCCGGCCGCCCAGGAAATAGACGTGCAGGAGCGCTTCCTGGCGGAATGCGCCCGCTTGTCAGGCGTTACTTTTCCGGCGGCATAATGACGGCATTATAATGAATGAGTTTTAGGGCTACTTTCCAGAAAGGATGCTGAAAACAGACGCGTTTTGGGGCTCTTTTTTAGAAAACGAACCTGAAACCAGAGGCGCTTAGAGCACAGGATTTGGGGCCTGCGCTGTCTCTACCTTTTCCTCCACTAGATTCTTGAGTTGCGTTTCTGAGACAATCCGGCCTAGATCCGTGAGAATGCTGCCGATGTCCCGGACCGTGGCCAGTGAAGAGATGCTGTGCAGACTGTCCAGACAGCGGGACTGCTCCACCTGGGCCTGCCGGATGTGGGTTTCCAGTTGGCAGAAGTTTTCATCTGAGGCCTGGATGGTGACGCGTCCGTAGGCCAGAATGCACTCGGCGGTGGCTTTCATAGCCTGCTTTAACTGTTGCACATACACTTGCTCCGGTTGAAGGTGCTGGTCCAGTTGAATATCGGCGAGGCTCCGCCGGATGCCCCTGATCTGGATGGTGATGCTCTCCAGCTGGGTAATGCTTTCGGTGAGTTGGCTCAGGCGGGACCGTTTGTGCGTGAGCAGGAAATTGTATTTGAGGCTTTGCTCCGCCAGCTCCAGCGTTTTGCGGCAGCTCTGGGCTTCTTTGATGAGCGCATCCACCTCAGAGCGCCCCGTTTTCCGGCCGCCGCCCAGTGAATCCAGCAAACCCGCCAGGCTCTTCAGCGTGGTGGACGACAAGCTACTGTACGAGAGAATGCTGCGCTCCACGTCGGGCACGGCATTCTGGGGAACAATCAACGCATTGATGACCACCGCAATGACCGATCCCAGAACGGTCTCAATGATCCTTTCAAAGGCATAGCCTTCCTTGATCTGCCCAAAGGCCAGCACCAGCAGCGAGCTGATGGCCACCTGCGAAATAATCTGCGGACTCATCCGGAAGGCTTTGGCGATGGCCATGCCAATGAGAATGATAAAGAAAATGGAGACGGCGCCAATCACAAACCAATGCCCCAGCAACATACTCACCAGCACGCCCCCAATGATCCCGATGATCCGCTGGGTTGCTTTGTCCACGGAATCGGCCACGGTAACCTGCACCGTGATAATGGCCGCGACCGCCGCAAAATACGGGTACTCAGAATGCAGAAAGCTGGACGCGACAAACCAAGACAAGGCCGCCGCGAAAGCCGTCTTGACAATCTGGAAGGTCAATCCCAGCTTCTCTAGTAGTTTAATGAGTTTCTCCACAAGGTATTCTTACTTTTTCCAGTCCGGCAAGGTTGGTCTTTCGGGCATTATGTTTTAAAGCGACTCCGGAAACAGCGCGCACTCGTTCCGTAAGTGCCTTCGGCTTACTCTTCTACGGTAAACATTCTAAGGTAAAACTGAGTTAAAGAAAGGAGGATACCAAGCAGAGCCTTGGTACTGAGGGCATTCTTTTTCCATACAACTCCAGTTCATCTTTAACTTCTACCGCTATGCGCCTATCCAAAGAAGTACTTTACGCCGCTCTTGTTCTGGTGACGCTGGGCACCGCGTGTACCAACAAGGAAATTTCGCAGGATGATCCAGACCAGACTTCCGGCAACTGCTCTCCCCTGGAAACCCGACAGGCCAACGCTCCAGAGCAAAAACCAGCGTTTGCCGGGCAAACCCGAGCCTGCGCCATGACCTCGGCCACCGCCATTACGGTAGAGGTGATCACCAAAGGACTGGAAAAACCATGGGCAGTAGAGCCTTTGCCAGACGGTTCCCTTTTGGTCACCGAAAAACCAGGGCGCTTGCGCATTGTGTCGGCGACGGGCACGGTGAGCGAGCCCATTACCGGCTTACCGGCGGTGGATGCGCGCGGGCAGGGAGGCTTGCTGGATGTGGCGCTTAGTCCTAACTTCAACTCTAACAACACCATCTTCTGGAGTTTTGCCGAACCACGGTCAGGCGGGAACGCAACCAGTGTGGCCCGCGGCGTACTGTCTACAGACCGGAAAAGTTTGAGCGACGTGCGGGTGATTTTCAGGGCAATGCCCACCTACAACGGCACCATGCACTACGGCTCGCGCTTGGCGTTCGGGCCAGACGGCATGCTGTACGTGACCTTAGGTGAGCGTTCAGATCTGGAGATTCGGCCGCAGGCCCAGCACATGGACAGCCACATGGGCAAAGTGCTCCGGATTACCTCAGACGGAGCCGCCGCTCCGGGCAACCCCTTTACAGGACAAGCCGGAGCGCTGCCGGAGATTTGGAGTGTGGGGCACCGCAACGTGCAGTCTTCGGCGTTTGACGCGGAAGGGAAGTTATGGATTGTGGAAATGGGCCCGCAGGGAGGCGATGAACTGAACCTGGTAGAGAAAGGGAAAAACTATGGCTGGCCGCTGGTCACCTACGGCGAAGAATACTCGGGCAGCCCGGTGCCTAACGCTGTTACCGCCAAAGCGGGATTTGAACAGCCCGTGTATTACTGGGACCCCGTGATTGCCCCTTCGGGTGCCCAATTCTACACCGGAACGGCGTTTCCGGAATGGCGGAACAACCTGTTTGTTGGCGGACTCAAAGACAAATTCCTGGTGCGGCTCAAAATTGAGAACAACAAAGTCACCGGCGAGGAGCACCTGCTCAAAGACCGCAACCAACGCATCAGGGACGTAAAACAAGGACCCGATGGAGCACTTTACGTGGTCACCGACCAATCCAATGGCGAACTTTGGAGAATATCCCCTAAGCGCTGATGCTGTCCTTGGTTTTCGACCACCTCAACGCAGTTTATCACTCAAGTTTATAGGTTGTGTTTCTGGCCTCCTTTTTAAAAAGAAGGCCAGAAACACAACCTATTTTAATTTAAAGCCTAGAGCCGTTACAGAGGGGTGTCCAGATGAGAGTAGTTCACGTTTTTGGCTTGCAAACCGCCACAGACACGGTCTATTTTAAGGCTTCTTTTTAGAAAACGGCCATAAAAACGCTCGCTTGATTTTACTTCACAAAAAAAGCCCCTGAAAATCAGAGGCCCTTTTCTTGGTAAACCTTTACATTACCATTCTCCTTTATTCTTTCCGAGGTTAAAGACCCGCGAGATGTTGAAGCCAAAGTAAATGTCACCCGAGGACCAGCCGCCCGCGTTTCTGGGGATGAAGAATTTCTCAATCATACCCTGTGAATTGGTGAACATCAGCTGGAAGACGTGCCCGCCGGTCTCAATGTCAAAGCCCAGCGACAAACTGTTCTTGAACTGATCGGCCGCGCCGTCGGGCAAGAGATAGAAGTACTCGGCATTGAAAGACGTTCGTTTGCTGAGTTTGAACCTTCCACCTGCCCCCATGGCGTACACCCGGGTCTCGCCCAAACCGGTCTCTACCAGATTGCGGTGCACCACGGTGGGCGCCAGTTGCAGTGACAGCCGATCAGAGAACTTGCGGGCCACTAGCAGCTGATACGTGTAGGTAAGCCGATGCGCGAATTCAAAGTCCTTTTCTTGATCAACCCAGTCCTGGGTTTTGACAGCGGCACTGGTAAAAGCAGTGACGGTCACCGGCGAGCCCGTGGTTTTCTGTTGCAGGACTTTGTACTTCAGGAACCCGTCAAAGGTCTTCTCCAACGAACTCCTTCCCGCGCCCACCGTGAACCGATCGGTTACTCCGTACTCCAACGCCAACCGGATGGTGGACTGATCCAAGCCCCAGAAGTTGTAGGCGCCGCTGTTAAGCGTGCCAAAGCGGTGGGAGATCAGGAAAAGCAGGGTGCCGGCGCCGTTTGTTTCCACGGTATGCCCGTTGATGAGGCGGGTGGCTTTGAAGGTGGCACTGATGTGCTCGACTCGTGCGCTGTCATTTTCCTGGGCCAATTTCAGTAGATCTTCCTGCGCCGCCGCCGTAGAAATGCACCAAACGGAGAGAAAAGCCACCAAAAAGATCATCTTCCTTTCTTTCATAGGCTCTTCTCCACGTAAGGTACATACACTACATTCACAGTGATGTCAATGCGCTTGGCGATATGCTCTTTCACCAGAAACGGAATCTCGATGTTGAATTCCTGCGGGGTGACCGAGAACGTTGATTTCCCGACCATTTGCTTGTTCTTTACTTCCAGGGTTCCCTCGGTACGTACCGGTCGGTCCACGCCGTGTATGGTCAGCACTCCTTCTATCAGCACTTTGTAGAGGTTGTCCTGCGCCAGGTTCACGCTCTGGATGTTTACCACCTTGCCCTTAAAAGTGGCCTTGGGATACTTGTCTGACTCCACGTAGTTCTCATTGAAATGCTCCTGCATCAAAGACTTCCGGAACTGGAACATTTTCATGGGCACGGAAAACACCATTTCACCGGTTTTAAGGTCCAGAAAAGAAACCACTTGCTTGGTGCTTGCTTCAATGTCTTCCAGCGGAGCCTTGGAGAAGAAAGAAATGTGCCCTGTTCTGGTAAAATACCGGCTCTGCGCCACGGCAGGCGGGGAAAGACGGCACAGCAGCACTATTCCCAGTAAGATGACAGATCTGGCCATGGCTTTCTCAGTTATTGGGTGCCCCATCATCTACCCATTTCTTGATCTTGGCGATGTTGCAGTCGGAGAGTTTAGGGCCTCCCTTGGGCATGGGCGAAAACCCGGCGGCGTGCGTGATCACTCCCATCAGTTTCCCGTTGTCGGCGGCGGTTTTCACCCGGGCATAGGTATCCAGAATCATCCCTCCCTGGGCCATGGCCGCACTGTGGCAGGCCAGGCAATTGGTACTGATGATGCCTGACACCGTGCTGGAAAACGTGACGGAACCGGTATCACATTGCTGTTGCTGCGGATTATTGGGGTTGTTAGGAGTGATCTCCTCCTCTTTATCGTCTTTACAGGCGGCCAACAGCGCCAGCGACGACGTGAGCACAATCAGAAACAAGTGTACGTACCTTTTCATGGGAACAAATTTTAGGTTGGGAATCAGGATAGGCCTTGATGAAAATTGGAGGTAAAAAAGCGGTTACTGAGGTCTTACCTGCCCCCGTATCTCGCCGTTCTTGTATTGGTCGCTATGAACATTCACGTACCATAAACCCGCCAGCATCTCGGTTTCCTGGGCCTCCGTGAGCGGCGGAGTTTTGGCATTGGTAATGGCGCTGGTGTAAGGGCCATCAATGGGAATCACCACCGGGCCGCTCTTCTTCAGCTCTCCCCGGTGAAAGTGCATGTTGATGGGCGTGATGCCGTTCCAGGAGATGTTGTAGGTGATGATCTTGGTGGTTCGGTCGTAGGTTCCGGAAAACGTACCCGTAGCGGTGGAGATCACCGTGTGTTCTTCCTGATCAGGGGTCAAAGTGCTGTTCTGTAACTGAACGATGTTGCTGGGCTGATCATCATCGTCATCATCGCTGCTGCAACTGGCCAGGGCAAAAGACAAGGTTACGAATAGGCCGAAGGCCAAACGGAAAAGATGGGTAGTGGTTTTCATAAGAAGAAGGGTTACATGGGGTTTGGGAAGAAAAGTAAAGGCAAAAGCATACCACTCAGCACTTTTGAAGCGTGCTGCCCTGACGTGTCAATTCTGGATAATTCTGAGGTTAGCGCTTTATCGTATAGCCCACCGAGAAGAAAACCCCGGCGCTTGTTAGTTTCACTTTTCCGTCCCCAATTCCGCTGTAGGGGATTTTCACGAAGGGTTCTACTCCCAGGGAGAAAAACGGGGATAACGTTCGGGTATACACCAGAGACACATTCTGAACAGAGAACCAGTGCCGATTTTTATTGGACACCTCCTTGTAATAAGGATAAGAGCCGTACCCGCCGGAACCCGAACTGTATTCCTCGTGCAGCATGATGTAACTGGAGAGTCCCGCTTGCACCGCCAGGGAGTTGCGGCCTGCCTCCAGTACTCTGTACCGGAGGTTCACCGGAATGTCAAGCACCCGACAGGTAGCTTCCACCGGAGCGGTGTATGTGTAGCCATTGTTGAATGCATAATCCTCGGCTCGGGCGCTATACACCTTGTTCGCCCAGACCACCCCGCTCACCAAGCTCAACCTACGGCTAAGCGGAATACCCACCAAGAGGCCGGCATTTGCACTTACCGCGTCAGGGTCTTTGAACTTAACGGTCGTTACATCCGGGGCAAAAACAATCGCAACCTGAACAGAACTCAGAAATGCTGGTCGTTCCAGTTTATTCTGCTGGTTTTCTTCTACTTGCTTCAATGAATCCACTTGTGGTACATCTATGAAAGCAGCTTCCAGAACTTCCGGAACTAGGCTCGTCTCCTGACTTTCGCCTAATCCGCTTCTGGACTCTAACAGCGAGAATTCGTTGCTGTTTTCACTTTCTACTTCTGATCCGTTTGATCTGCGATCCTGGTCTTTATTTCTGATCGATGCACCTAACAGTAGCTTAGGTTGGGACTGTAATTTCCTTTGATTCCTTTCTACTGTGCTTCTAGGAGCTATTGAGTCTCTAGACAAAGATGGTAAAGGTTGGGGCACTCTCTTGGCAGAAGATCCAACTTGTTTCTTTGTTGCTGAAACATCCAAGGCACTACTCTTCGCCTCAAACGTATTATTTGTTGATGCTGCTTTACTTCTATTCTGCTGATTATTAGATTCTGTTTTAAAGCTGTTTTCCTCATTTTGACCTAAAAACTCCGGCTGGGTAGATGATTCCTTTTGAATTCCATCATCGCTTAGCCGCTCTGAATCTGAGTTATTGAGTTGATGGAAAGTGAAAAGACTGATGAAAGCAACTAAGCAAAGTAAGAGGATAGCGTATTTGAACCATCTGACACGTGGCTGGACTTGCTCCAACTTCTGGTCCATGGCTTTCCAGCCCTCCGGATCAAATGGTGGATCGAAGTTATCTGCAGAGGCCTTGAAAAGGCGGTCCAGCTCTTCGTCAGATATATTGTTCCAGTTCATTTACTCTATTTTTTTTTAAGACTTCCCTCAGGTTGGCTCGGGCTTTGGATAGGTTCGATTTAGAGGTTCCGGAAGAAATGCCCAGTATCTCAGCAATTTCTTCGTGGGTGTACCCATCTATGACGTACAGGTTGAAAACCGTTCTATAAGCCGGCGAAAGTTGCTGGATCAGTTCCATCAGATAGGCATAATTCAGTTCGCTTACCACGTCTGAGGCATCTGCAACTGGAGGAGCCAGTTCAAGGTCAGCAGTGTGGTAGTGTTTGAGGTTATGTCGGTAATTGTCAAGAGCGGTGTTGATCATGACACGTCTCAACCACGCTTTGAAAGGCTTCTTCTGGTCATAGTGCTTTAGTTTGGTGAAAACTTTCATAAACCCGTCGTTCAGGACTTCCCTCGCCTCTTCTGCATCCTTTGAATACCGCACACATATACTCATAGCATAGCCATAGAAATGCTGGTATAGCTTTCTTTGTGCCTCCCGGTTGTTGGTCAAACAACCCTGCACCATTGCTACAAGTATGTCGCTGTCCGTACCTATCACTGATTCCGATTTTGCGTACCCATCACGTAGTAAATTCTGGAAGGGTTGCTTTGGTTTTATAAAATATATAGATTTTATTTCACAGATTGATTAGCAAAGTAGTAGATAGGACTTGCACACCCATTTGATAGATCTATAATAGTATCTGACTCCGGGTGACTTGCAGGAGTCGGCCGTGCGCCACCAGGACGAGGGTACCCTGTTGGCCGTGGCCGCGGGCGGTAGGCTGTAGGCAGAGCTGAGCGGTTCAAGGCTGAAGAGGAGAGGAAAGTATAAAGTGAGGCTCCCTGATCATGGATCGGGGAGCCTCACTTTTGGTAAGCATGTGGGAAAGGATGAAGCCTGACAAGGGCTAGGTGAACTAATAGCTAAGAACACCTAGGGAACGAATGCTTCCACTGCAGAGACGCAGCAACTCGGCGATCACCATATCTACTCCAAAATGAAAGGGTGCCGCTACTGAGTAACGGCACCCTTTCATTTTGGACGGGTATAATGGAATAGCGGCTGTGGGATCATATGCAAGAGATAGATGAGCTTACAAAAGGCTACATTGCAAGGCTACTCACGTTTCGATGTCGTTTCCTGAAAACACGCTTGAAACACTAAGCGGTTGTTTGCCTGAGCAGAGGCAGTTACCGCGGAAGCCTTTCCGAGCCGTTCGTCTAGGTTTATGCGTTCCGGGGCTATTTCCTGAAAACCTACCTCCTTCACGTTCGCTTCCGTCCCCCTTCTCTTCCCCGGTACCCGTGTAAACGCGAACAGCCCCGCCTGTTACCAGGGGGGCTGCTCATAAGGGGGTTGGCGGCTACCTACTCTCCCGCGTGTGACCGCAGTACCATCGGCTCGGCGGGGCTTAACTTCTCTGTTCGG
>NZ_JACOAF010000034.1 GCF_014269285.1 Rufibacter sediminis | reverse complement strand
TGTCACTTTTCTCCTGGATGAGAAAAGTAACCAAAAGAATCATGAAGAAAAGAAACTCGCTGACGCTCAAACAGTCTTTTCTTCAATAGTTCTGACACCTGGTGAATGCCTTCTGTTCCATAGCAAACGTAGGCCTCTGCTGCTGGGAACGGTACTGCTTGCGCTCTATTGGCACTGGGCTACGCATGCGGCCCAGCTCCGATAGAGCGCAGGTTGCTGTATTGGGTCAGAACCGTTGCAATGCCTGCATCGTCCTGCGGACGGGGTGGAAAACTTAGCGGTTCTCACTTTTGTTTTGCCTCCTGTCTTCTATTTTGTCTTACATAATGGGTAGCACCAAGAAAGAGCAAGCAAACCAGCTTATCTATGGTTATGGTTCAACTACGCACTTACACATTGCGAAACTCCCCTCCTGGGAGGGGTAGGTTGCGCTTTAGAGCTGTTTTTCTGAAAATAGGCCAAAACCAGCTCTTGCTTGCACTTCTTCCCTTGGTTAAGAATGAATCTTTTGGCAAAGGGAGAAGGGTATTTTCCTTACAAGGCGTGCTTTTCGTTTTCGCTGACGTTGGCTAGGGTCCATTCTACCCGGGAGACAAACTCGTGTTCCCGAACGTGGCAATCTGATTTGGTGCAGAGCCGACAGCTGGCGGGCGGGAGGCAGGGGTCCAGGTGCACGAAGAGTTCTACCACATCGCCCATTTCCTCGGAGATCATGTCCTGGAGCATCTCCACCTCTTTGTGGGCTTCCTGCAGGTTGAAGTACCAGGGCAGGGTAAGGTGGCAGTCTATGTGCAGCTGGCTGCCGTATTTGATCACGCGCATGTTGTGGAGGTCAATCCAGTTCTCGCGCCGGCGCTGGTTCAGGACGGTGATGATGCGGTCCATCAGCTCATGATCGGCCTCGTCCATCACCCCGGAGATGGAATTGCGCACGATGCCGTAGCCTGTATAGGTGATAAAGGAACCGAAGATGATGGCCACCACCGAGTCCAGCCACAGGATGTTGGTGAAGTAGATGCAGCCGAGGCCAATCACCAGACCAAGGCTGGAGTAGGCATCAGACAGCAGGTGTTTACCGTTGGCGATGATGGTGAGCGAATGGTGCGAGGTGCCTCGCTTGATGAGGTATCGACCGGCTACGTAATTAACCACCCCGGTCACCAAAGTCAAGAGGATGCCCACGTCCATTTTCTGGATGGGCTGCGGGTAAAGTAGGTTGTAAACCGATTTGATGATGATGGCGAACCCCGCCAGTGTGATTAGGGAGCCTTCCAGCCCCGAGGAGATGAACTCAATCTTGCCGTGTCCGTACGGGTGGTCCTTGTCTTTGGGCTTGGCCGCCAGAAAAACACTGTAGAGCGCCACTCCGCCCGTCACGAAGTTGATGATAGACTCCAGGGCATCGGTTAAGATGGCGTTGGAGTTGGTCAGGAAGTAAGCACCAAATTTCACGCTCAGCAGCAGCAGGGCCAGTACCAGCATGCCGGCCATGATGCGAATAGAAGAAACCGCCGACGAAGGGGAGGACATAGGGTTGCGGGTTAAGGATTCTTTCGCCTTTCAAACGAGAAGAGAGGCAAAAGGGGGTGCAAAAGTACTGCTTTTTTTAACCCGCCGGTAAAAAGGAGCAAGAAGATGTGCAGTAAACGAAGAAACGTAAACTGCCATAAACGGGAGTGCCGTGAAAGAGGAGCGCCTACCCGAAAATCAGGGTCAGCAACCAGGAGACCAGCGAGGCCAGCAGGCCCAAAAAGAAAAACAGAAATCCTAGAATTGGTTGCATAAGCGAGTGTTTTACCTGAGTAAAGATAAAGATTAAAAATAAATGCAACAAATACATTGAATGAATCATATAAAGACTATTGTAGGCTTGCGGGGAAACCCATAATTTAGCTGTCTGTACATGAATTAATCTTAACGTTTGGCGAGACCTCTATGAACTCCTCTGTGAAAAAGACTGTAGGTGGCAAACCCATTGAAAAGTTATTGAAAAACAGTTTGCTCCTGCCGGCAGACAATGGTAGTATCAAAGACTCCCTCGCCCGATTACAAGATCTGCGGCAACGGTACATCCAGGCCCCGGTCACGGGTAAAAACGTCCTGAAACTTCCTGCATTAAAAAAGTAATTTAGAAATCTCCGGTTTTCTTTATCAGGCTTTGCTGCACCCCGGCAAGGCCTTTTCTGTTTGTCCCTGCCTCAGAGAGTAAAATAACAGCCGAAAGACAATCTTCCTCTATCGCGCGCGCCTGATCTCCGGGGAAGTGGTAGAACTTACCGATAGGAGAAGAGATTGCTGTAAAGCGAAAGGCCGTTAATTATGAGGAGGTTGTCTCAAAAGCCGGGGTCTGAGATCTTGACAGGCTTTGAAACATTCTTTGTTGAAATTTCCGCCTTTTAAAGGAAATGCTTTATAAGGGAAATGCTCTGGGCAGAAATGTAAAACGGGCGCTTCCGTTTCAGGGGGCTTTCTGGGAAAACAGCCCTGAAACGGAAGCGCCCGTTGATGATGCTGGTGCTTGCCTAATCAATCAAGCCTTCCTGAATGGCGTACTTGATGAGGGTGGCGGTGTTACGGGCTTTGGTTTTCTCAATGAGGTGCTGGCGATGAGACTCAATGGTCCGCTTGCTGGCGAAGAGTTTATCCGCGATCTCGGCGTTGGTATACCCCTCGGCAATGAGTTTCAAGACCTCCATTTCGCGTTTAGAAAGCTCGGGGTTGTTTTTGGAACCGGCGTTTTGGGCGGCACCGTCTGGGTTGTTGGCTTTCTTCAGCAGGTTGATGGCTACCTCAGAAGAAATGAAGGAATTGTCATTGGCCACGGTTTTAATGGCGTGCACCAACTCATCGCGGCCCGCTGTTTTCAGTACGTACCCCATGGCCCCGGCTGATCGCACTTTGTGCACGTAGCTCTCCTGGTCCAGCATGGTCAGGATCAGGACCTTCACGGCCGGGTATTTCTCTTTTAAGTGTTGCAGCGTTTCAAAACCATCCATCACCGGCATGTTCAGGTCTAGCATGATTACATCTGGCGTGGTGGTTTCCAAGAGGTCCAAAAGCTGTTGTCCGTTCTCTGCTTCCCCAATGATTTGAATGGTTCTTTCAGATTTAAGCAAGGACTTCAACCCATCTCTGATCAGCGTGTGATCATCTACTAGAATTACTTTTATCATCACAGGGTGTTGTTTTTGACTCAGGGGTTAAATAACTCAAGAATTTCTTATTTAATCTAATTTCAAGAGGAGATCATGACGCCTACTGGCAAGATATAGTATTAATACGATGGCTGTCATTTTAGGTAGCCATCCTCCGGCAATAACTGGCAAATAAATTATAAACACCGTATTTATACGTAAAAACGAATAGGGTATTAATTTGAATTTATGAAGTAGAAATAGCCTTTTTTAAGGGCTTAAACCACCCTAAATTTACCACATGTTCAGTCCTTGGGATAGTAGCATTCATACAGATGGGCTAAACAATCATGCCGATGGAAATTACCACCCAATTGACAAACACAGGTCTACTGGTTTTCCTGAAAGGGGCATTGGACGGTTTGTCTGAGGAAGCAGTAAAGACTCAGTTGAAAAGCCTGTTTCAACTGAATAGGAAATACCTGTTCCTGGATTTCTCCGGCGTGACCGAGGTGACGCCCGCCGGATTGCGTAACCTCCTTCCTTATGTGCAACAGGTACAGCAGCAAAAAAAGGAACTCATTCTGTACAACGTGAAAGACGCCGTGCACGGGTTAATCAACTCGTCTGGCTTTGACTCTTTGGTGAAAGTAGTAGATTCTTTGGATACTGCTATTAGGTATGTGAACGGAAAGAAATAAAGAATTAAATAACAATTAATTAATGTACTTATTCTAAAATATTTTGCTTACTTTATATAAAAAAAGGCCATGAACATAGCAATTGAAGAAGAGACGTACGCGTATATTCTGCGTCTTAACGGAGAGTTGGATGCTTCTACCTGCCTGGAGGTGGACAAAGAAATAGAACTGGCCCTGCGCAAGCCAATTGAACAATTATGGATTGACTGCGAAGCGCTAAGCTACATTTCCTCGGCGGGCTTGGGGGTTTTGATCTCCCACATGGGCACCCTGGAAGCCAGAAACATCCACCTGGTCTTGTACGGCATGAGTGACCACGTCAGAAACGTGTTTGAGTTGCTGGGGCTGCACCAGATCATGAACATCGTGCCTTCCAGAAAAGACGCTGCTCTCCAGGAGAGATAATTTTTTGATCAGGTGAGTAGGCTTGCCGCCTACGTTTCTGCCGTATCTGCACCTTAGCAAAGTAGTATTTTCATAATCCCCTTTCCAGCCTCTTACAGGCTGTTGCTCCAGAGCAATATTTCTCCCGATCTTTTCTTTTCCACCGTAACCCGGCAGAACTAACTTCCTACGGCCATTCATTGGGGTGTTCCCGCACCTTCGTTTCTAAATTGCCCTCGTTTCATCTTACCACTCAAAAGCTCCAGACACCTCCTTGACCGCGTAGTGGTAGGCTATTCTGCGGACTAGTTGCCGTTGCCCATCACCTCTTGATGTAACAGGTGTTTTGAGGCTGTTTCCCTTAAAAGAGCCCCAAAACACCTGTTGCTTAATGCGGTATGTCAATGGTGATGATGGTGCCTTCGCTGGGGGTAGAGTCAATGGCCATGGTGCCTTGCAGGAGTTTCACCCGGTTCCGGATGGTGGTGAGGCCCATGCCGCGGGTGGCGGCTTTCTCCAGGCAATCTTGCGGCATGCCTTTGCCGTTGTCCTGCACGCGCACGCGCACGGCGCTGCCCCGGTCTACCACCTGCACCAGCGCATCGGTGGCGTCGGCGTGTTTCATGACGTTGTTCAGCAGTTCCTGCACAAACCGGAACAGGTGGGTCTCCAGGCCTGAGTTGGTGGGTTTGTCAAAGCCGGTGATCACGCAGCGCACCGTGAATGAGCTGGTGGTAAGGCGCGTGGCCATGTCTTTCAGCGCCGATTTAAGCCCAAGATCAACCAGTACCCGCGGAATGAGCTCATGGGCCAGGGTGCGGGTTTCCTTAATAGCCTCTTCCAGAAAGCCTGACACTTTCTTAAGCGGGGTTTTGGTTTCGGGGCTACTCTGCTGCTCGGTCTCTATCTCCTCCAGGTTGAGTTTGGCGGCGTACAGGAGCTGTGCCAGGCTGTTGTGCAGGGCTTCGGCAATGCGCTTGCGTTCCTCGTTCTGGGTGGAAAGGATGGCATCCATGACCATTTTTTGCTGCGAGAGCCGGAACTGGGTGTCTGCCTTCTGCCGGAGCTTCTGGCTGGTGGTGTCCCGCACAATGCCTAACACGCCGGTCACTTCTTTGGCGGCATTGTACAAGGGCGTGAGGTTGATCTCATAGGAAAGATCTGCGGGCAGAAACGGCAACTTGGTTAGGGTCACCTGCTCGCCCTGCAGCACCCGCTGTATTTGCTTCTGGAGCCTTGTTCTGGTGTGGGCCGAGAACAGGTCTTGAATTGGAGTGCCGATCACTTCTTCGCGGGGGATAGAAGTCATCTGGGCAATGGCGCGGTTCCAGGCGGTTATGTGCAGGTGGTGGTCTACGGCAATAATGCCGTGGATGTGGGTTTCCAGCAGGTTTTCAGAAAACTCCTTCTCTTGCGCCAGCTGGTTCTGCGCTTCTTTCACCTCCGTGATGTCAAAGGAAAAGGAAATGGCGCTCTGTTTATAAGGATCTAAGAAGCCATAGTTTTGGAAGTGCACTTCTTTGCCCTGGTAGTGAAACGACGAGGTAAAGGTTTTTACCTGCCCGTTTAAGATATCCTCTATGTTGTCTTTGATTTGAGGGGAGAGTTCATGAATGCTTCTCCCTTTCAGGTCATCGTCGGCTAAGCCAAAACTTCTGAGTCCTTTTCCTTTTACCTCGGTATAATAACCGTCTTTATCTGCCACGGCCAGCACCAGCGGCAAATTGTAGAGCAGCTGCTCCATGAGCATGGTGCGGTACTGGGCCTCTTCCTGCGCGCGCCGCTGCTCGGTCACATCCAGGCAGAAACCAATGGCCTCGCCGGAGTGCGTATCCTGGAACAGGTACACCTGTTTGTAGACTTTCTCGCCGTTTACTTCAAACTGCGCCTGCGTGGTGACTTTATGGCCTTGCAGGGCCTGTTGTATCTGTTGGTCCAGCTCTGGGTGAACCTGAGCAAAAGGACTGCCAATCATCTGGTGTTCTTCCAGGCCCAGGGCTTTCAACCCGGCGCCTCTTGACTCCAGAATGTGGCCGTCTTTGCCAATGCGCCAAAGCGTGAAGGGCAGGTTCTGCAGAATGGCGGTTACGGTCTCGTGCAATTGCAGGAGCTCACGGTCTGTCTGGTTTTTCTCGGTCAGGTCAGTGGCAATACCCACCAACTGGATAGGCGTGCCGGAGTTGCCGCGCTTGAACACGGTATCCCGGAACATGATGTGGCGCCAGGTGCCATCTTTGGCCTTGATGCGCACATGCGAGGTGAGATAGTCGCCGTCTTTTACTTCACTGAACCTCTTGACGCGGTCAAAAATCAGGTGGGCATCTTCGGGGTGGTAGAGGGTGTCCAGCAACTCGCGGGGGTGGCCTTTGATATCTGAGGGGGTGTACCCCAGGTACGCGAGGAAGTCACGGTTGTTGTAGATGTTGCGGCCCAGGATAAGGTCTTCTACGTACAGAAAGTCGGGGAGAGCCTCAGCGGTTTTCTTGATGAGCAGTTGGCTTTCCTGTAGCTTTTCATTGGCAATGCGTTGCTGCGTCACGTCTTCAAAGGTGAGCACAAAGCCATCGTCTAACTTCACGGCTACGCAGTTCAACCAGCGTTCATGCTTGTTTTCCTTAAAATGAGCGGTAAACGTAGCCGATTGGCCCGTTTCCACCACGTTTGCAAAGGTATGGAAGTGCCCGTCTGTTAAGAGGGTGGGCATAATCTCCGTGAGGGTGCGGCGGCGCAGTTGCTCCAGGGTATAATCCAGAAACAGCTCGGCGGTTCTGTTCAGCATGAGCCACTCAAAGTCCAGCAGATTGCCCTTGCTGTCGCGCACGGTTTTGAACACCTGAATACCGTTGAGCGAGGAGTTGAAAATAGCCGAGAGCAGCGCTTCTTTGTTGGCCAGTTCTACGTTAGCGGTTTTACGCTCTGTTACGTCTACAAACGCAATGCGGCACTGGTCGGTGTCGTTTTCGCGGCGCAGCAGCATGCCTTCCAGCTGGGCATAAAACACAGTGCCCGTGTTGGAGACTACCTGCAGTTCTATGGTTTGGGTACTGCCCCCAGAGAGAAGTACCTTTTGGAAGAACCCGTAGTAGGCATCAAGGCTGTCTGAGTGCACAAACTGGCTGAACCGGCGCGCCACCAAGTGCTTCAAGGAAGAAGCCAGCAGCTCTATTCCTTTGGCATTGGCTTCCTCTATGATGCCGTGTTCGTCAAGGGTCACATACCCAAAGGGCGAGTGCTGGTACAGGTCAAGGTACTTGGCCCGGGCCGCCTCCAGTTCCTGAGTAGCCAGTTGCAGTTGGTGGTTCTGCATCTCCAGTTCTACCTGGTGAATCTGCAACTCCTGTATAAGCAGGCGTACGTCATGCGGTGACATGTTTTGCACGTCTGCCATACTCACGGGCTTCTGTAATTTCTCTGCCCGCTGCCGTAGCAGGGAGAAATCATGGGCCATGCCAATGGGCTCTTTCTTCTCGTCACTCATAAGGAAACTCTCTACAGGATAAGGCAGGAACGTTGCTCCTGATTTCTGTTATTTCTCAAATACTTCCAGTGCCAGCAGAATTTTGAACGGTTTGTTTTCCGTTTGTTCTACCCGCCGCGTGTTCAGAATCATTCTGCGGTACCCCAGTACCGGAAACTCGTGCTCCAAGGTCTCGTTCTTTATTTCGATGTTCTCTTTCAGCACTTTGTTCATCAGGTTTCTGAGCTGCGGAATGTCCCACTGGCCGTTTCCCAGATGATAGAGCCATTGCCCCTTCAACTGCTCGGGAATTAACTGGAAGGTTTGGGCGAAGGCGTTGCTGGTGCTCTCTACCCGCAGTTGTCCGTCCAATACCACCAGCGGCTGCTGAATAATGTCTATAATGTTGGCGGCGTACAGGCTGGTGGCGGCCACGCTGGTTTCCAGGTCTTTGAAACTGGTAATGTTGGTAAACGTAACTACTGCGCCGTCAATGAAATTGTCTGCCGTGCGGTAAGGGAGCACCCGCATAGAATACCACTGTTTTTCATCTTTGGTTTGCAGGTGTACTTCTTTGCTGCGCAGCCGGTCCAGCACTTCTTTGACATCGTCCTGAATACTCTGGTATTTAAGGTTAGAGGCAATGTGCGTGATGGAGCGCCCGATGTCTGCCCTGATGAGGCTGAAAATCTGGGTGGCCTGCGGCGTGAAATTTCTGACGTTCAAGTTGTTGTCCAGGAAGATGGTGGCCACCTCGGTGCTGTCCAACAGGTTTTTCATGTCATTGTTGGAGTTGACCAATTCCTCCGTCTTGGTCTGGTACTGGAGGTTAATGGTCATGAGCTCCTCGTTCAAAGACTGCATCTCCTCTTTGTTGGTCATGGTCTCCTCATTGGTGCTTTGCAGTTCCTCATTGGCGCTCTGTAGCTCTTCATTGGTAGACTTGAGCTCTTCTAAAGAGGAGTTCATTTCTTCAATGGTAGATTGCAGGCGCTGTTTGGTGTAGAGCAGTTCCTTCTCCAGTTCAGCAATGCGGGCATCTTTCTGCGAGGCTTCCTCTGCGGAGTCTTTGCGGCCTTTGCGGGGTTTGGGCTGCGGCATGTCTTCAAAGGTCAACAGGAGCATGCCCCGTACCTGGTCTGGTTCCAGCAAAGGGGTCACCGTCAGCTTCACGTACTGGGTGCCGTGGTCGGTCTTAATCTGAATGTTTTCGCCTGCGGTTTGTTCCTTCAGCACCGCCGCCCGGTTCACCAGGTTGTTGAGCTCAAAAGTGAGACCTTCACGGGCCATCTCAAACACGTTGAGGGTTGCCTGACCCTGGGCGGGTTCCAGGTACTTGCCCGTGCGCCCGTGTACGTAGAAAATGTCTCCCTTAGGATTTATAATTAAGGTGGGCGGGGCAAACTGTTGGAGCAACACGCGCTGTACTACCCGGCTCAGGTTATCTTCCTGCTTCACAGTAGTGACCTGTGGTACTGATGGTGGCTTCACGGTTTCAAAGGAGGTAAATGTGAACGGAAATTCTGAGAGGCGCGTCACGGGCACATCGCTCTCATCACGTAAGGAGATTTTCCATTTGGTGTCTAGGGTGGTAAACATATCCGGGAAACCCGACAGCGTTTCTGAGGAGCCCAGAAACAGCAGCCCCTTAGGGTTTAACGCATAATGAAACACCGGAAACAGCTTCTTCTGCAACTCCGCGGAAAGATAGATGAGCAGGTTACGGCAGGTGAGCAAATCCAGCTTGGTGAAGGGAGCGTCGCGGTTCAGGTTGTGCACCGCAAACACCACCTTTTCGCGCAAGTCTTTCTTAACTGTATACTGGGTGTCTTCCTGGGTGAAAAAGCGTTTCAGGCGCTCCGGCGAAACATCGGCGGTGATGTTTTCCTGGTAGCAGGCGGCGCGGGCCTTTTCAATGGCCACTGGGTCAATGTCGGTGGCGAACACCTGCACTTTCAGGTGCTTGCCCGATTTTTCAATGGCCTCCTGCAACAGAATGGTAATGGAATAGGCCTCTTCGCCGGTAGAGCAGCCCGCCACCCTCACCCGTACATAGTCGCCGTCCTCCTTGTGCAGGAGCAACTGGGGCAGGTACTTTTCTTCCAGCAGAGCAAAAGCTTCCGCATCCCTGAAAAACTTGGTCACCCCAATAAGCAGTTCTTTGAAGAGCTGTTCCACTTCCAGCGGATTGTCTTGCAGGTACTGCACGTACTCAGAGAATTGGGTAATCTGGTGGCTGTTCATGCGCCGCTCAATGCGCCGGAAAATGGTGTTGCGCTTGTACAAAGAGAAGTCATGGCCTGTTTTGTTGCGGATGAGGTCAAAAATCTTCTGCACCATCTGGGTTGACTTGTGCGACTCTATGAGCGTTTTGCTTTTGAGAGTGGGCATTTGGGCGTAGGCCACCAGTTTGTTAGGCATTTCCTCCACGGGCAGCACGTAGTCCACAAACTCGGTTTTGATGGCGTTGCGCGGCATGGCGTCAAAGCGGGCGGTACCTGGGTCTTGCACCATCACCATCCCAAAGTTTTCCATAATCATCTTCACGCCCAGGGTGCCGTCTGCCCCCATGCCCGAGAGGATGGCGCCAATAGCATGCTCACGCCGGTTTACCGCCAGGCTCTGGAAGAAATAGTCAATGGGCATGCGCTGGCCGTTGGGCTGCTCTGGGTCTATCAGCCTGAAATGGTCTCTTTCCAGGGCAGTTTCTTTGTGGGAGGGAACCACGTACACATGCTCCGGCTCTACTTTCATGTCGTCTGTAATCTCCAGCACGGGCATGGACGTGTAGCGTTTGATGATTTCGGCCATCATGCCTTTTTGGGAGGGGTCCAGGTGCGGGACCACCACGTAGGCCATGCCGGTGCCCGAAGGCAAATGCTGAAAGAACGCTTCAAACCCTTCCAATGAACCCGCAGAGCCGCCCAATGCTACAATCTGGAAGTCCAGGTTGGGTTTGTCTACCGGAATAATCTCCTTGTGAAACGCCTTGGGCGTAATCCGCAGCGCCCCAGAGGGCGTAGGGGCCATAGGGTTTTCTGTATCTGTTCTTTCCATAAAGTTTGTACGTAAAAGGAAGCGCCTGGTCTCCTGCCCGTTAGGGCCTTCTCGTTATCAACAACGCCTGAGGTGGCGGGCATAGACCTGTACCTGGCCTTTCCTTCAGTTTACAAGATACACTTATTAGCCCGCATACTTTCAGGAATGCGGTTTACCTGCCAGAGATACCGCACTAATACGTAGTAAGTCCAGATTGATTCTTTTACGGGTTTGAAAGAAACTTGCGGGGTGGGGGAGAAAACTGGGTGATTTCGCCTTTTTGCACGTACAAGTAAGACAAGCAAGCTAAACCCAACCAACATGAAACTTCCGCATCACGATGTCATTGTGATTGGTACCTCGGCCGGAGGCATGGTCGTACTCTGTGAGTTGCTGGAGCAACTTCCCGCCGATTTGCCCGCTTCTATTTTCATTGTGCAGCACCTGGCCAGAAATTCTAATTCTGAGGTACTGGTAGACCGGCTGAACAAAACTTCCAAGCTTACCTGCCAGGTAGCCACCCACGAACAAATCATTGAACATGGCAACGTGTACTTTGTGCCGCAAGACCACCACCTGCTGCTGCAGAAAGGCCGCATGCTGGTGACCAAAGGCCCCCGTGAGAACCTGTTCAGGCCCGCCATTGACCCTTTGTTCCGGTCTGCCGCCGCCGCGTACGGCCCGCGGGTGATTGGGATTGTGCTCACGGGCATGCTGCAGGATGGCACTGTGGGTATGGAAATGATTAAGCGCAGCGGCGGCATCACCATGGTGCAACGCCCCGAAGAAGCCGAATACCCCGACATGCCCCTAAGCGTGCTCAATGAGATTGAGGTAGATTACGTGGCCAGCGTGTCTGAAATGGGGCAATTGCTGCAGGAACTGGTCTTTGTGCCCGCCGCTTCCACGGACCAGGTGCCCGAAGATGTCATCTATGAAGCTTCCATTGCCGAGCGCCTCATGCTGGACTCCGGAGAAATTGAAGACACTGAATTAATGGGCCCCCGCTCCCAGTTTTCGTGCCCCAGCTGTGGTGGTGCCTTATGGGAAGTAAACAAAGGCAACGTGACCCATTTCCGGTGCCACGTGGGCCACGCCTTCACCCCAGACGCCTACCTCAACGCCAACGTAGAATCCATTGAAGAAACCCTCTGGATTGCCATGCGCATGCTGGAGGAGCGCCGCACCATGCTTAACGCCATGGCCGATCAGGACAAGCGCAAAGGCCACAACACCTGGTCAGAAACCCAGGAAGAACGTGCCCAGGAACTCAAACAACACATTGCCCGCATCCGGCACCTGCTCATGACCAACGCCAACGCCCGCCACCGGCAAGAAGGGCAAGACGAAAAAGAAGTAGGCTGATATCCTGCTTTCGGCCTGTTTTCATCAAAACAGACCTAAAACGCCAGGCTGTCTTTTTTCTGAACCAGGTTCCCGGGACGCTGGCAAGAGGTGACTCGTTGGTTTGTTTTCCCCGATACTAGATCTTTCCCTCATCTCCGCTTCTCCGGGGCGGGCAACTTCCTGGGCAGGTTGACCTGGGCAAGCATCGGGCGGTAGCCTTGCTTTCCCTTTCCTGAGGCAGAGAGGCTTCCCGTTTTTGCCTGCGAAATCTCTTTTGCATTGCAGGGCGCATCTTCTTTGTACCACCCTGAGGGTGTGCAGGAAAGGCCTTGAGAGGTTTTGCTAATTGATTTTATGGGTGGTTTCTGAAGGATATGAGGTAAATGCGTTAAAAAAGTACGTATTTATACAACCCGTCATTTTCTTATCCGTTGATAGAGAGGCAAAAGGAGAATCGTATGAAAAAGGAAGAGACAGTGCTGAAGGTAATATACGGATTAGTGAAAGGAGATAAGTCACCGGTACATTTGCCCATTTCACCGGTAGCGGTGAGCGAGGCCACCGGGCTGGCCCTGGACCAGGTGCAGGCATTTTGTGAGACATTTGAGAACCACGGGTACCTTATCAGTAACAAGGTGCACCGCGGGTCTACATATTATTACATCACCAAAGCCGGGCTAGACGAGGCCGTTAACCCCACGTCGCCCATTTACTTTACCTCGTCGGTGGTAAGCCAGCGGCGGCAAAGAGCCTCCTAGAAATATTCCACAGCAGCAAGGCTTCGGTTTTGGGCTCGTTTTCAGAAAACAGCCTCTAAACCGAAGTTTTTTTGTGCCTGCTCCTTTCCAGAAGCCTTATCCGGAATCCGGCTCCGCAAAGGAGTTGCTAAGGAAGTTCTTTCCGCCCCCAAGACGTTTCATGTCCTTCTGCCCGAGCTAATTGGTAACTTAAACTGCGCGTGCGTTCATTCTTGCCGTAGCCTCCTCAGATGCCACAAAAAACGTCTTCTGTTTTGGGGCACTTTTAAGGAAAATAGCCCCAAAACAGAAGACGTTTCAAAAGAGTAATCGTTCTGTTAATTCTCAGAAGGTCTCTGGCCAAACCGCTTTGCCCCTGGTAGACTCCCGCCCAGAAGAGCAAGGTCATGCAAGGCGGGTGAACGGGGCATTCTTACTGCTTATCGTCGTCTCGCCAGATGGCCAGGTACATGGGGTCGTTGTTTTTCTTGCAGGCCCTGAACATAAGACTGGTCTCGAAACTGAACTCCACATTGCCCTCAGGGTCCAGGGCAATGAAGTTGCGGTCGCCCTCAATGCGGTCTTTGTACACCTCCATGGCTTCGCGGGCGGCTTCTTTGAGCGGTAGTTGCTTGTATTTCATGAGCGCGTACACTTCGTGGGCCACGTTGGCGCGCAGAATGCCCTCGCCGTCGCCGGTGCAGGAAACGGCGCACACTTCGTTGTTGGCGTACGTGCCGGCTCCAATGATGGGCGAATCACCCACGCGGCCGGGGTACTGGTTTTCCAGGCCGCCGGTGGAGGTGGCGGCTGCCAGGTTGCCGTCCATGTCCAGCGCCACGGCGCCCACGGTGTCTTTCTGCAGCTCCTCTTTTTCTTTCTTCTTGGCCTTCTTCAGCGATTTGATCTTTTCCTCGGTTTTGAAGTAATCGTCTGATTTCATCTCCAGTTCCTGATCCCGGGCAAAATCCTCGGCTCCCGTGCTGGTGAGCAGCACGTGGGGGGAGCGCAGCATAATGGTCTTGGCCAGCGTGATGGGGTGTTTCACGTGCTTCACCCCAGACACCGCGCCCGCCTGCATGTTCTTGCCGTCCATGATGGCGGCGTCAAACTCAATGCTCTCGTCTTTGGTCAGGCTGCCGCCCCGTCCGGCATTGAAGAGGGGGTTGTTTTCCATGCTCCGGACGGCGGCTTCCACGGCATCTACGGCGCTGCCGCCAGCTTCCAGAATGTGCCAACCGGCCATCAGGGCGTTCTCCAGGCCTTGTTCATAGGCGGCCTGTTTGGTTTCGCCTAATTCTTCACGGCTTTGGTTTTCAGCTCCCCCATGAATCGCAATCACCCAATTTTTCTTCATAACGGTAGTGTCTAAAGGTAGTTTTGTTGGGCCTTATGCCCGATGTGTTTGGATGTACGGCAAGGCCCGGACGCGGTTGGCCTGATAAATACGGAATTAGCCCCGGAGTTTTACACCCGAAGGGATTCTGCTACTTGAATAAGCCAGGTAGTTGCCTGCCACGAGACGGGTAAGGAAATTCTCCTTTGGCAGTACTATTTAGATCATTGGTATGAAACTGTTGAAAAATTCCGTGTTTACGCAAGTGAATTGCCGTGTTTTTTCCGGCACTTTCTACAGGGTAGTCAGCGTATGTAGGAATATTGAAGGAAGTCCAGGCAAATTGGCTTCCTGTTTCACCTACCAGAGTTTAGTGGTGACGCTACGTTCTGATTCACGGATAAGCCGATGACCGTACACCCCAAAAATACCAAAACCTAGCGAAAGAAGACCGGAAACGTAAAACCTTGGCAACACCGCCGGGATTGGCGCTCCCGCCCCGATGGACACGCCTCCGCTGAGGAGACCGGAGAACTCCCGTACTCGCTTTCCTTGCAAGAGAAAGCAAGCTAGCTTTTGATGCACACAATTATGCAGAAAATTAGTACTGAGCAAATTGGGGAAAAGATAATTATTCTGCTGCAGGGCGATTTGGATGCCGCCGATCAGCGTCTTAACAGGCTATTTGTGAACCCGAGCCCAGCCGATCAGGAACTTGGTTTGTGGATCGACTGCTCTAGCCTGGAATGCATCAAAACCTTTGGCGTTTGCCACTTCATCAGCCAGTTGCTGGTGCTTAAGTCAATGGGCGCGAACATCAGGCTGCTGCGGGTAGGGAAGCAGCACAACGCTTGCTGCGTTTGTTGCAGGTGCATCCGCTTTTCACCATAGTACCTGATGTAGAGGAAGCCTATCACGTAATGCAGGTTTCCTGACCAGAACACCGTATGCCCGCCTTTAAAAGAGCGGGTTTACCAGAACAGAAAAGAGGAGTAACACTTCAGACACAAGCAGGAGGAGAGAGAACGCAGCATGGAGTTGGAACAATTCACAGATGTAGAAGAGGCACTGGAGTACCTGAAACAGCAGGGGTATACCCACACCTTCAGTTGCTGCCCAGAGGGGTGGCATTGCGGGGAAACAAAGGAAATTTTCTGGCCCGAGGAAATGCAGGTGGTCGCGTGTCACCGGTTCCAGAAACGGCGGGGCACCCATACGGTGAGCATGCTGTACGTGGTAGATGCTCCCAACGGCAGCAAAGGAATCATTCTGGACAATTGCTCCACCTACGGCAATGCCCGGTTCGGGGAATTTCTGGTCCGCATGAAGCTGAACAAAATCCAGCCGGGCAGCCGGCCGGAAGTCCGTTGAGGGCAGAAAACTTTCCCTTTTTACTTCAGGAAACTCATCTCTTTCCAGAGGCGGTCAAATTCTTTGAGGTACCCGGCCACTACGGTGGGTTCTGAGGTGACCAGTACGTTCTCGTGGTTGTAGAGGGCGGCGCTACGGGTCCAGTTGTACGAGCCGGTGAGCACCTGCACCTGGTCAATGATCGCGAACTTGTGGTGCATGTGGTTGGCCGTGTTGTCTACCTTCACCTTGATGCCCGCCTGCGCCAGTTGCCGGATGTCAGAGCCTTTGTCAAACAGTTTCTCGTTGTCGGTGAGCAGTTGAATAGCGATGCCCCGGCGGTGGGCCGCCAGAATAGCCTGGGTAATCCGGTCATCAGAGATGGTGAACACACAGATTTTCAAAGAACTGGTAGCCGCGTTCAGGCATTCCAGAATGGCTTTGAGGCAAGCCTCCCCGGGGCTGAAATAAGCCGCATTCCTGACTTTGGGCGTGTTTTTGAAAAAGGAAAATAATGTTTTCAAAGAAGAACGGTTAAAGTGTTTTGCTGGCTAAGATACACACTTCCCGCTCATAGGGTTGCCGCCTTTCCTGAAGTCAAGGCAAGCTGTTTTAAGCATAGTTTTCAGAAAGAAGCCTTAAAACAGCAGAAAGGGTGCTTGCCATTATCCTCTCAAAAACCTTTCGCGGAGTATTCACTTGGCATTGTTTTAGTATTCATTACATCAAAAATGTAGGGGCAATCCCTTGTGGTTGCCCTTTTCGTTTCCACCCAAATCTGTCGTTTCTTAGCAAGAGGAGAACGGTTTGAAAACGTTCTTGTCATCTTCAAAGGGTTTGGCCGTTACGTTCTATTTCAATGCTTTTGTTCCTTCAAATAGGTATTGCCATTACTGTACATTTTGAGCCTCCCGGCTCACTGAAGTTTCAAACTTCAGCTCATTTTAGGTCCAAGTTAAAAACTTGAACCAGCTATATTTTTAGAACTTATCAGCCCTTTCCTTCAAAGGAGGACAGAATGCGTGTTGAAAAAACAGGAGCTTGCCAAGAGTAAATGCTGCTATGGCTACGACTAAATGGCTATGACAAAACTATGGCGCGGAAGTTACTTCCATGCCTTTGCTCCAATCCGTCAAACGACGAATCTTCCGCGCCTAGGGAGACAGGAAGAAGATAGGCAAACGCGCGCCAGTTGCGTTTTCCACCTATTTTCTTGAAAAGAAGCTTAAAACAGATCTGGCTTTTCAAGTGTGGAAATTCCAGTCAGGGTGGGGGCAACAGCGAAAAACATCTGAAAAGAGTGAGTTGAATGAAAAGCAGAAGAAGGGGGCCTGAAACTCTGATCGGTTGGATTATTCGTAGGTTGGGGTGGTTTGAAGAGAAACTTGAAAAAATTATTTATCCCGGAAAGTTGTTTTTGTGAAATCTACGCCCTTACCTTTGGGCATCTTTATTGGAGATTTATAAAGAAGAGGCGAGAGAGCAGGCTCCGGGACCCTCTAGCAACCTTCGGCCCCGCCGAAAAGGTGCTAACACCTGCCCATTTTTGGGAACTATAAATATTTGACCATGCAACCACTGTACTTGCCCGTTCGCCAAGCTTCTAACCCCTCTTCTGCTGTGTGCCTTTCGCTGCCCATGCAGGCCTGTTGTTGCAATTAGCGCTGGTAACCACCTCTTCTTTTTCTGACGTAGCCTTGTTCACCGTGCGGTGACGCGTGCCTTTCGTCTACCTGTTTTCATTCAATCAGATCATTATGAGTTATTCTTTACCCTTCTCTTCCCCGGAGAACGATGCGCCTAACGGAGTATCCTTGCTGTTTTCTACCGCCGCTTTTTCTGTGAGTGCCGCCTCTGCCCGCACCCGAATGTGCTGTTGTAAATAGCCGTTTCCGTTGCACTAATCCGATAGCTTTTCGTCTGTTTTGACTATTGCCGGTATCGTCCTGATGCCGGGCTGGAATTGTCTTGTCTTTAGAATTTTATAAAAATGCAAACCTATACAAGTAGTACTCTGAAAAGTCTAGTAAGTCTAGGAGTTTTGTTGGCTATATTGCTGGCGCATGCTGCTTTTGCCCAAGCTCCGCCCGTAAGCGGGCAAGTCACCAGTACCAATCGTAATGAAGCCCTGGCGGGTGTCAGCGTAGTGGTGAAAGGAACCACCAGCGGGACGTTCACCAACGCCGAGGGGCGTTTTTCCATCGCGGCCAACCAAGGCCAGACGCTAGTGTTCTCCAGTATCGGGTACACCGCTGCGGAGGTGGTGGTGAATGGAAGTACGCTCAACGTAACCTTAAAGGAAGATACCAAAAGCCTGGAAGAAGTGGTGGTGGTGGGCTATGGCACGCAGTCGCAAAAGGCGGTTTCCAGCTCGGTGAGCACCGTGAACGTGGAGGACCTGAAAGGCTTGCCGGTTTCCTCGCCTGACCAACTGCTCCAGGGAAAGGCCTCCGGCGTGCAGATTTCCTCGGCCAGTGGCGCGCCGGGTGGCGGCATCAGCGTGAGTGTGCGCGGGGCCACGTCCATCAACGCCAGCAACTCGCCGCTGTACGTGATTGACGGGGTGTTCATCAACAACCAGTCGCTCAGTAACCTGGGCCTGGGCGGACAGACGTTCAACCCCTTAGCTGATTTGAACCCCGCGGATATTGAAAGCATCCAGGTCTTGAAAGACGCCAACGCCACGGCCATTTACGGCTCCAGAGGAGCGAACGGAGTGGTGCTCATCACCACTAAGCGGGGCAAGCTGAACGCGGGTTCCAAGATTAGTTTCCAGACGTACTTTGGCTGGGCCAAGGCACCCAAACTGTATGAAACCGTGAACGCTCAGCAGGAGGCCGAACTCATCAACGAGTCGTTTCTGAACGATGGTGGCGCTTTCGCCTCCCGTCCGTTCCGCCCCAAAGCCGAAGGTGGTCGCGGTTTGCCCGAAGAGCAGACCACCTATTCCCGCATCCCAGATGTGTTCCAGACGGCCAAAACCCAGAGCTATGACCTGTCGGCCTCCGGTGGCTCAGACAAAAGCCGCTACTTTATTGGCGGCAGTTATTTCTCGCAGGAAGGCATTGTGAAACCCGCACAGTTCGAGCGCTTCAGCGGACGGTTCAACTTTGACCATAACCTCAACAAGAAACTGACGGTGGGCATCAGCGCCTCCGGGGCGTACAGCCACCGCAACATCAGCCGCAACGACAACAGCGCCCAGGGCGTGATTAACTCGGCGCTGTACGTGCAGACGTTTTTGCCGGTGTTTAACGAAGATGGCAGCTACGCCCGCCACAGCATCTTTGACAATCACCTAGCCCTCATAGAAAACCTGAACATTCAGGGGCACAGCAACCGCCTCATCGGGAACCTGTACGCTGAGTATGAGTTTCTGCCGGGGCTGTCGTTTAAATCCAGCTGGAGCCTGGACTACAACAGCTACCTGGACAAAGTTTACAACAACACCCAGATCAGCGTGGGCCTTCCGGCCGGCAACGGCAGCAACACCCAGACTAGTTTAGTGACACTCATCAACGAGCAGGTCCTGACCTACAACAAGGCGCTGGGCGATGACCACCTTTTGAACCTGGTTTTGGGAAATACCCTCCAAAGCAGCAAATACAACTTTTTGACGCTCTCGGGCCAGAAATTTCCCAGCGATAACTTCCAGGAGATTGCTTCGTCGTCTATCCAGACGGGGAGCACCAGTTCCAGCCAGAATGGCTTGGTGTCGTTCTTCGGGCGGGCGAGTTACACGTTCAGAGACAAGTACAGCCTGGATGGTAGCCTCCGGGCCGATGGTTCTTCTAAGTTTGCCGCGGGCAACAAATGGGGCTACTTCCCGTCCATAGGAGTGGCCTGGATTGTCTCCGAGGAGGCGTTTGCGAAAGACCTGCCGTTTGACCAGATCAAGCTGCGCGCCAACATCGGGTTATCCGGAAACCAGAACGGCATCAGTGATTTCCCGTCGCAGAGTTTGTGGAGAGCCGGAAGGAATTACCAGAACAACCCGGGCATCAGCCCGAGCCAGCTGGGCAACCCCGATCTGACCTGGGAAACCACCCGGCAGTGGAACGTGGGGCTGGATCTGGCGTTCCTGCAGAACCGGATCAAAGTGGAGGCCAACTACTACAGCAAATACACCAAAGACCTGCTCATTCAGGTGCCGGTGCCTTCCAAACTGGGTTACTCCAGCGTGTACGAGAACTTGGGCGAGGTGAGCAACAAAGGGGTGGAGTTGAGCATCTCCTCGGTGAACATCCAGAAAGATGATTTCCAGTGGTCCACGGATTTCAACATCGCCCGCAACAAGAACCGCATTGAGAAACTGCCCACGCCTATCACCGCCCACTCCCGCGACTGGGTGCGCATGGAACAGGGCAACTCGCTCTTCGCTTTCTGGGTGTACGACCAGCTGTATGTAGATCCGCAGACCGGCGATGCCGTGTACGATGACGTGGACAAAAACGGCACCATCACCACCGCCGACCGCAAGATCATGGGCAACGGCGCGCCGGATTTCTTCGGGAGCTTGAACAACACCGTGCGCTTCAAGCGGTTCGATTTAGGGGCCCTTTTGTATTTCCAGTCTGGAAACGACATCATCAACCTGAACCGCTTTTTCATGGAGCATGGCGGCACCCAGAGCGGCATTACCTTCTTCCCGAACCAGCTGAACCGTTGGCAGAAACCCGGTGACATCACCGATGTGCCGCGCCTGACCAAAAAAGGCAACAACTACACGCTGCCCAGCAGCCGCTACCTGGAAGACGCTTCCTTCCTGCGTCTGCGCTCCATCACGCTGGGCTATAATGTGCCCACGGAGCTGGTGAACCGCTTTAAAATCTCCAACCTGCGCCTGTACGCGCTGGCTACCAACCTCTGGACGCTCACCAATTACAGCGGCCTTGACCCCGAGGTGAACGCGGCGGCGAACAACCAGAACGTGCTGGGCATTGACCACGCTGTGGTGCCGCAGCCCAGAAGTTTCCAGATAGGTGCCAATGTTACTTTCTAAAAAAACAGCCATGAAAACTTTCTCTTCCTATAAAACCTTCGTCTTAGCCGCCGCCGTTCTTTTCTCTAGCTGCGATTTACTGGAGCCAGACCCCGCCACCGAGGTGTTATCTTCCACGGCTCTGGTAGATGCCCGGGGTGCCCAGGCTGCCTTGCTGGGAACCTACAGCGAGCTGCAAAGCAACAACTACTACGGCCTGGACTATCCGGCTTTGTCTTACCTGTCCTCCGACGAGGCGGAGTCCATCGGGTCTTATGACTTTTACCGGCAGTTTGACCGCAATGCCATCCAGTCCGAGAACAGCTCTATCCTGAGCACCTGGCGGCAGATTTACCGCGTGATCAACCTGGCCAACAACCTCATCGGCAAAGTACCCGCCATCCAGGACGCCGCCCTAACCGATAACCTCCGGAAAACCACCCTGGCCGAAGCCCATTTCCTGCGTGGCCTCGCGTACTTTGACATCGCCCGGGCCTGGGGCGGCGCCCAGCTGGTCCTGACGCCCACGGAGTCTAAACTGGACGGCCAAGGCATCGGCAGATCCACCAAAGCCGAAACCTACGCCCAGGTACTGGCAGATTTAAACCAAGCCGAGCAGCTTTTCACCGAAGTGGAGAATGGAGCCGTGGGTGCTTCGTATACCACGCCCGCCCGCGCCTCTTTGCTGGCAGTTTGGGCCCTGAAAGCCCGCTTCTACCTCTACCAGGAAAACTGGACCGAGGCCGAAAACTACGCTACGAAGGTGATTGACGCGAGAAAGGCGCAGCTAGTTTCTCCTTACGAGCAAACCATCCAGGGCCTGCTCACCCCCGAAAGCATTCTGGAACTGGCCTACACCACCGCCAACGGCAACAGCCACGCCTATTACTGGCTGCCCAGCGTCAGCGGCGGACGCTTGGAATGGGTGCCAGGCCAAACCATCGCTGCTGAACTGCGCAACCCGGCCGTGGGCGGGGCCCGCAGCCTCCTCATCGGCACGTCAGGTACCATCGTCTATGGCAAAAAGTACTTCCGGAACGGCACCAGCGATGACCCGGCCTATCTGCTGCGGATCTCTGAGCAGTACCTCATCCGGGCCGAGGCCCGCGTAAAGAAAGCCGCCCCGAACCTAGTAGGTGCCTTAGCCGATGTGAATGCCATCCGAGAGAGAGCCCGCGTGGAGAAACTGACCTTGCAAGATGCTCCCGGTTTGTTGCTGGCCATTGAGCAGGAACGCAAACTGGAACTCGCCTTTGAAGGCCACCGCTGGTTTGACCTCATCCGGACGGACCGCGCCCAGGCTGTATTGGGTATCTCGGACCCCAACAAGTTCCTGTACCCCATCCCCAACGCTGACATCGTCGCCGATCCAGACCTAGGTCCGGAAGACCAGAACCCCGGCTATTGATCTCATTTCTGCTTTGTTGTTGAAAAGGAGTACTGCATAAGCGGTGCTCTTTTTTTTTGCCCTTTGTTTTGGAGCTGTTTTTAGGAAAGTAGGCCTAAAACAGTGGTTTAGGTTGCACTGTTTACTTTATCAGTTGTATAGTTTGAGGCTATCGCCTCAATGAAGTTGCAAACTTCGGGTCATTTTAGGTCCAAGTTGAAAACTTGAACCATGTAAATATTTTGTGGATAAGGTACGCATTTCGTCCCCCTTTGAAGGGGGTAGAGGGATGATTGCTCGTGCTGATTATGTCATTCCTGAACTGTAGGGGCAATCCCTTGTGGTTGCCCTTGCTTCGTAGCACAGCAAACAAGCTTCAAACGACTTTGTCATCCCCCTACCCCCTTCCAAGGGGGACGGAATGCGTGAAAAGAGAAATGAAGGATGCTGTACAAGCTTTGCTATCAGAACGGCAACAATAAAGGCGGCTACCTAATTGGTAGCCGCCTTCATATAAATAGCCTTGAGATTCAGACTCTCCATTTATGTCATCCTGAAAGGATCTTGTGGGCAAGCTAGAAAGGCCTTTAGTTAACGTTATTACCGTTCGCTACCAAGATCCTTTCAGGATGACAAGGAGGGAGGTGCACTTTTGGTCTCACCTTGACTAATCAGAGAGCCAAGCAAGGTCATCGTCGAAAATCTCTATTCCTCCGCACCAGCAGGCACGCCGCCAACGGTTTTAGTGATGTTGCCGAAGAACAGGGCGTTGAAGAACAGGCGGTTGGTGCCGTACCAGGTGCCCCGGAAATTGGGGTTATCGGCGAAGAGCACCACGGTGCCCTGGCCCTGGTTCTGCGCCAACAGCGAGGCTGAGTTCGCGATTTTCTTCAGGTTGGTTTTGGAGACGTAACCACTCTGCAGCGGATTGGCCGTGTACTGGGCTACGGTTTCATAGGAGCTTTTGCTGGGAGCCAGGAACACACTGCTGTTGCGGTACACGCTCAATTTGCGCGAGGTGTAGCCGAAGGCCAGCGGGTGCGTGATGTCCAGGTCGGTCTCATAAATAGAGCCGCCCACGGATTTCGCTCCTTCCAGTTCGCGGGCGTTGATGTAGTCATGGCGCACGGTTTTAGCGGCGGTATCAGCAGGGGAGATAAGGCGGGCATTGGCGATGCCTTGTTTGATGGCCCACTCAGAAGCGGTTTTGAAGGTGATCAGGGTGCCGCCTTCGGTGACCCAGCGCTTCAGCTTGTCCACGGTATTCTTGTCCAGGCTGTTGTAAGCGCCGCTCACCAGCACAATGGTATTGTAGCGGGCCAAACTTATACGCGGGAAAGAACTCAGCTCGGCTTTGGTGATGGGCATCTTCAGCTGCGAATCCAGCAGGAACCAGACCTCGCCGGCCTCCGGGCCCATCACGCCGTTGCCTACCAGCATCAGGGCCTCAGGTTTGCGGAGGGTCTGGATGCTGCTGCTGCCCAAGTCAATGCCTTTGGCACTGAACCCGCTATTCACCGAAGCAATGTTGATTTTGCGCTCCGCAATTACTTTCTGGATGGCTTTGTACAGTGAGTCAGAAGAGATTTTCTGCGAGGCAACCGGGATGGTGATGGCACCGGGCAGGTAGTCTTTGGCGCCAGTTGTGGTGTTGGCTGTGAAAGGTTTCAAAGCCGTCTGGGCGGTTACTCCCAGGGATTGCAGTTGGTACAAGGCACCGGCGGTGTTGTAATCGGTCCAGTCCATGAGGTAGGCGTAGTTGCTTTTTGGCGGGGCTGCTGCGGAAAGGGCGGGCAGGGCGGTTACTTTGTTTCCGCGGTTCACTGGTTTGGTGGCGCCCACGTGCGGCAGGCCATAGGCCAGGGCCAGGGTCCAGGTGGAGGCATCGTAGAAGACGCTGTCGGGCAAATTGGTGTTCTTCGCGAAGATGGATTCCACCAGGCGGTACTGTGGTTGCTCAGTGGGCACCACATAGGATTTCCCTTTCTCAAAGGCGGTGCCATTAATGGTCTGGTTGCCGGGCAATTCATACACCTCAATCTTGTGGGCCAGCAGCAGCTCGGTGAAAGTGCGCAGGCGGGTGGCATCGTACTTCTCGCCGTACACGTAGGCTTTCACCGGATTCTTGCGGCCGTCGGCGATGCCGGATTTATAGAACTCGCGTTGGTGTTTCAGGAAGGTCTCTCGGTTCTCCACGGCTCCTTTCACCGTGGCCAAACCGGTGCTCAGGTGGTTCCGGATGCCGAAGGCGAAGGTCAGCACGCCGGTGGAGTTCTCCTGCCGGTTGCCGCGGGAACTGGCCTGCTCGGTGGTGATGCCCACGCCACCCTGGAAATCGGGGTAGGTGGAGCCGTAGCCCGGATAGATGTTGTCGTACTGCTCTTTGGTGAAATAGAGTGACCCGATCTCGTCCAACGCGGCGGCGTGGTACTTGGCAATGATGACGTTCAGGTTGTCGTAAGTGCTGCGGGGCACCAGGTAGTTCTCGGAGCCGTAGGGTTTGCTGGGCTCAAAGTAATAGGTGGAGTTGGTGCCCATCTCGTGGAAGTCAATGACCACGTTGGGCAGCCACTCATGGTAGAATTTAAGGCGATTTCTGCTTTCCACGTGCGCAATGGGTAGCCAGTCACGGTTCAGGTCAAACCAGTAATGGTTGCCGCGGCCGCCGGGCCAGACTTCGTTGTGCTCCCAGTCGGCGGGATCTGAGACGGAGGGTTCGCTTTGGTGCACGTTGATCCAGTTGGCGTGGCGGTCGCGGCCATCGGGGTTGTGGGCGGGGTCCAGCAAAATCACCGCTTCTTTGAGCGCGCGCTGGGTTTCGGGGTCCTGGTTGGCGGTGTAGTAATAGGCGGTGAGCAGCGAGGCTTCCAGGCTGGAGGCTTCGTTTCCGTGCACGCCGTAACCCAGGTTCACGAACACCGGCGCGTTGGCCAGGTTGGGCAGCGGTTTGGAGACATCGGCTAGCTGAAGATGTTCCTGCCGGAGGCTCTCCAGCTTCGCGTGGTTCTCGGGGGAGGTGATGATCACCACAAGCTGCGGCCGCAGTTCATAGGTTAACCCGATGGTCTGCACGGTCACTTTGTCGGAGAGGCGGTCCAGTTCCTTGAGGTAGGCCACCGATTGCTCGTAGCGGCTGTGGCGCTCGCCGATGCCGTAGCCCAAGAACTGCTCAGGCGTGGGAATGGCGGCGTCAAAGTTCTTCGTCTTAGGGAAATAATAACTGCTTTGGGCAAAGGCCGGGAAGAGGGTCAGAATCCAGGCGGCCAGGAACAGAAGGGGCCTGTAAGTACGTAAGGCTGATGTCATGTTGTTTTAAGGGTGATTTTCAGAAAATAGGTTAAAAGCGTAGCGGCGAGAAAAAGACGTTTCCGCAACAGCAAAGCGAGAGGAAGCGATAGAGCGCCGCCAGGGTAGAGGAGAGGCAGGCGGGCAAAGAAGTACCCCAGGCAAGAGCCGGTTTCTTTGCCCTTGCCTGCGCAAGTGCCGTGTACATAGAAGTAAAAGAATGCTAGAAAGAAGCGCTAGAACCGCGCCCCGAAACAAAAATCAGGAAGAGCCGGAAGCTCAGGAGAAACTAACCGCAACAACAGAAACGCCGGCCAATAGAGGAGATGACGGGGGCAGTTGAAACGGAAAGAAGGAGGTACTTGGAAAGGGTGCGGCGGCGGATCATGGTCTGAAAACTTATATTTCCCATTGGTCTGGGCAGGAGTTAGCACCTTTTTAACATGGTTAACGGTTGCTAGAGGTTCTCAGAGCCTGCTCTCTCCCCTCTTCGGTATAATGTCAGGGGCTAAGGTAAATGGCCGGCAGCTAGATCGCAAAAGAATTAGCCATTATTTACAGCTTTCCTCCTGTTCGCCTATCTTATGGAGCGGACAGCGTTTTAGCGCCCTTTTCTGGAAAAGAGGGTGAAAACGGCTTCTGGTAGAGAAAATATCCTCATCGGTCACCAAAAAAGAAGGTAAGTTGAAAAAAACAGGATGCGATTAGCTTATTCCTGAAATAATCAGGCAAAAGTGGCGGTTGGTAGAAATCTATGCTCCAGAACTTCGTTAATTAGCAGAAGTCTTGTTTTTTTGTCAGCATGCGTTGCCGAAATCGTTAATTTTAGCTGCTCAGGTAAACCGTTGATCTTTAATTATTGCCTATGAAAGTTTTTTCGTTTTTTCTTTTCCTCAGCCTTGCGGTAGGTTTCACAGGGCAGGCACAGACCGCTGCCCCCGCCAAGAACAAAGCCTCGTACACCCTGCAGCAGCAGTTCAACTCGCTCAAGTTCCGCTCTTCCACCCATACAGAGTACAACCAACCGTACAAAGTGGTAAAGCAAGCCAACCTGGATGCCTTCTTCAAGAATGTGCAGGACACCTTGCGGGCGCGGGAGCAAAGCATCAAGAACGCCGGAAAAGAAACTGCCGTGAAACTGGCCCAAACGCAGAAAGAACTCGCCGATCAGAAACTGCAGGTGCAGTCTCTGCAGGAGGTGAACGCCCAGAAGGAAAAGCAGATCCAGCAGGGCGCGCATGACGTGGCCAGCCTGTCGGTGCTGGGGATTGACATGGACAAGCAGGTGTACGTGATCATCAGCCTGATCATAATCCTGGCCTTGGGAGCCGTGGCGGCCGTTTTCGCGTTCATGTACAAAAACAGCAACCGCGTGACCGAAGAGAAAATCAGGGCGTATGACGAACTCACCGAGGAATTCAAGAACCACAAACAGCTGGCCCGCGAAAAGGAAATCAAACTGAAGCGGGAGCAGCAGTCAGAAGCCAACAAAGTAGAGGAACTGAAACAGCAACTGGCCCAGTTCCGCCACTAAACGTAGCGCGGGAGCACGCCACGGCGGGCGAAAGTCTTGGGGCAGGCCCGAGGCGTTCGCGCAGACGTCCTACTTTAGCCGAAGAATATCGGCGGCAAGAAACTCGTGAATTTCAATTGGCCCATGAAAGAAGGGGCTCCGGTAAATAGCTCAGGCAGCCAGATGAACGTGGCCGCTTGAGCTATTTTTCTTTCGTGCCCGGCCAGAAATCTGCGGATAACTTTTAACTTACCTTCGGTTTTAGTCCTGTTTTTCAGAAACCAGCCCCAAAGCAGCCTGGAGCAAACCCAGCGCGTTGCGCCAGGTTGCTTTTTGATCATACAACACCAGTCAGTTAAGTCACACCCGTTAAAAGCAGCGCAGAAGAAATGACATTCAATGAATATTCCGGTTTAACCGTGAAGCAGGGCTGGTTCCTGATCTTTCGGTTAATTGCTTTCTCCATATTGCTGTCTATTCCTTTGTTAATCGGGAAGATGCTGATGGAGGGGTATACGGTGCCACCGTTGCTATCGTCTTTGGGGTCGTTGCTCACCTATGCGCTTCCTTTTGTGTTGGTGATCAGGGTCGGGCTGAAATGGAGTAAAAGCGATCTCCGCAAAGACATGAAGGAGGAGTTCGCTAGAATCGATTATGGGGTGTTGGGAGTGGTTGTCCTGCTGACGCCTTTCCTGGGCATCCTGCTGGAGCCTTTGTTCAACCTGTTGCCGCCCCCGCCCGAATTTCTGAACAAAGCCTTCAAAGAGCTCATGCAACCCAATGTTATCTCCTTTCTGGCCATTGCCGTTGCGCCCGCGCTTCTGGAGGAGATGTTGTGCCGGGGCATCATTCTGAAAGGATTGCTGGAGCGGTATTCGGTCCCCAAAGCCATTATTTGGTCGGCGGTGCTGTTTGGGGCCATGCATCTGAATCCGTGGCAGGGCATTACCGGCGTGGTGCTGGGGCTGTTCATCGGGTGGGTGTATTATAGAACCAGGTCCATTTACCCGGGTATCCTGATTCACTTTGCCAACAATGCCATCAGCTTTTTCACGTGGCTGGCCTGGGGAGATACAGTCACCTCTTTGGAGGAATTGATGCCTCCAACTGCTTACTATGTACTGGTGGCAGCCTCTCTGCTTCTCGTCGGGGCAGGTGTCTGGTTCCTGAACAAACGAATGCCGAAGTCCCCGGAAGTGGCGCTAGACCCATTCCCCGAAGCCACGGCGGTTGTCTGACCGTATTCGCTTTCAATCGATCCTAAATTCAACCGCAAACCGCTGGCGCCAAAGACCTCGTAGTGTCCGGAGGTCCTACGAGTGTCTGCCTCCGCTGCCCATTTCCCGGCCCAAACATGCGAAGGGATTTCTGTTTTAGGCCTCATTTCCTAAAACCAGCCCCCAAACAGAAATTCTCCGCTTTTCATTAAATCCCGCCAATATCCGCTAAATTGTCAGGTCGATAACTGAGTTTTCTTTCCGTTTACTACCTGATATGGATTTAACTGAACCGCAGATCCCTGAGGCGCCGGCCTCCACGGGACACCCCAGGCAGCTCTACATGCTCTTTTTCACCGAGATGTGGGAGCGCTTCTCTTTCTATGGCATGAAGGCCCTGCTGCTGGCGTACATGATCACAGAACTCAAGTTTGATGAACCCAAAGGCTACGCCATTCTGGGCTCCTACGCCGCGCTGGTGTACACCATGCCCATGTTTGGCGGCATGATGAGTGACCGGTTTCTGGGCGGGCGCAAGGCGGTGATGTACGGCGGGGTGCTCATGACCATCGGGCACTTAGTCTTGGCGGTGCCGCAGGACTGGAGTTTCTTCTACGGCATGGCGTTCATCATCTGCGGCAACGGCTTCTTCAAACCCAATATCTCCAGTTTGGTAGGCACGCTCTATTCTGACAATGATCCGCGCAAAGACAGTGCCTTCTCCATCTTCTACATGGGCATTAACATTGGCGCGGCGTTGGGCGGTTTGCTCTGCGGGTACGTAGGGCAGCAGATCAACTGGCACTACGGATTCGGGCTGGCGGGCTTGTTTATGATTCTGGGGCTGGTGGTGTTTGCGCTGGGCAAGAAGTCGCTGGGCCAGAACGGGCTGCCGCCAAATCCCGAGGACCTGAAAAAGCCGGTGTTCGCGGGCATCAGCAAGGAAGTGGTGATTTACGGGGCTTCGCTGGCGGTGATCCCCGTGATTGTGGCGCTGTTTAACCGCTACGAGATCATGGACTTCATCATGTTCGGGCTGGGGGCGTTGTCAATCGTGTACATCCTGTTCATCGCGTTCAGAATGGAAGCGGCGGCGCGTTTCAAGCTGTTTGCGGCCCTGGTGCTCATTGTGTTTTCAGCGCTGTTTTGGGCGTTCTATGAGCAAAACGCGGGTTCGCTCAACCTGTTCGCCATGCGCAACGTGGACATGCACGTGGGCGGGGTAGAGCTTCCGGCCCTGGCCGTGAACAACTTTTTGCCGCCGGCCTGGGTGGTGATTCTGAGCTTTTTCTTCGCCTGGCTGTGGCCAAAGTTGAACCGCATGGGCATGGAGCCTAACACGCCTACCAAGTTCGGGTTGTCGTTTGTGCTGGTGGGGCTGGGTTTTTACGTGTTCTACCTGGGCTGCGTGACCAGCGAGGGCAGTGGCCTGATTCCGTTGATCACCTTCATTGCCGGCTACTTCTTCATCATCTGCGGCGAGATGTGTATCTCGCCCATCGGGTTGTCCATGATCACCAAACTGTCTCCGGCCCGCATTGTGGCCATGATGATGGGCATCTGGTTTTTCGCCAGCGCCGTGGGCGAGTTCCTGGCCAGCAAGATTGGCGCGCTCATGAGCGTGCCCCAGAACGTGGTGGACAATCCCGTGCTCTCGTTGCCGTATTACGCCCAGATTCTGAACCAGATCGGGCTTTGGTCGCTGGGCATCGGGGTGGTGCTCATCCTGTTCAGCCGGGTTATCCGGAAGTGGATGGGCGAGGTGCGCTAATCCAACTTATAGAATGTGTGAAACGGGAGCGGGAGTTTTTCCTGCTCCCGTTCTTTTTTCTAACTTACCCATCAGAACACCTAAACCACCAACAGAATGGAGCTGAACCAACAACTCCTGCGGCAATTTGAGCAGGAAGCAAGTAACACCAGAAAGATGCTGGAGCAGGTGCCCCAGGAGCATTTCGACTTTAAACCGCACGCCAAAAGCATGTCTCTGAAAGCGCTGGCCGCGCACATAGCCGAGTTGCCGGGCATGTTCATTAGCCAGGTGATTTTATCGGATGAGCTGGATTTCAACCAGCAGAAGTACGTCCCTTTTGCCGGCATCACCCACCAGGCGTTAATGGCCTATTTTGAGGAAAACTACCAGAAAGCGGTGGAGGCCCTGACCCAAGCCGATCCGGAGGAACTGAAAAAAACCTGGACCATGCGCAAGGGGGAGCACGTGATTTTTTCCATGCCCCGGATGGTGGTCATCCGGAGTTTATCCCTTCATCATTTCATTCACCACCGCGGCCAACTGAGCGTGTACCTGCGCCTGCTGGACGTACCGGTACCCGGCATGTACGGCCCCTCCGCCGATGAAAGGATTGGCGGCTAAGCTGCCGATGAAAGAAGTGGAAACCGTATATGTGAATGCTGTTTTAGGGGCGTTTTGCTGAAAATGCCCTCAAAACGGCTTACTGGTGCTTGCCTTAATTTTTTGAACATGAAGAAACTGATCCTGCTTTTCACGCTGGCTGCCGTGGCGTATTCGGCCTGTAGCCAATCAAAACCCGCGGTGATTCCGCTGTACGAAGGAAAAATCCCGAACGAGGTGCCCGGCCCCAACCAGGAGAAAATGGAAGTGAGAGAAGGCAACGTGGAGATCACTTCGCTGGTGCGGCAGCCCACGCTTACGGTTTACCTGCCGGCCAAAGGCAAAGCCAACGGCACGGCCGTGGTGATCTGCCCCGGCGGCGGGTACTGGATTCTGGCCGCCGGGCATGAAGGGGCCGACGTGGCCCGTAAGTTTGCGGCCAACGGGGTGACCGCGTTCGTGCTGAAATACCGGCTCCCTGACCCCGCCATCACCTCCCAGCCCGAGATCACGCCCTTGCAGGATGCCCAGCAGGCGCTTTACCTGGTGCGTAAAAAGGCGAAGGAATACAACATCAACCCGGAGCAGGTGGGCATGATGGGCTTCTCGGCGGGCGGACACCTGGCCTCCACGGCGGGTACGCACTACACCAAATCCCAGATCCCCAACCCCGAGAACCTCTCGCTTCGCCCTGATTTCCTGCTGTTGATTTACCCGGTCATCAGCAGCGATACGGCCATCTGGCACCAAGGTTCGTTTGACCGGCTTTTGGGGAAAGGAGCCTCAAAACAGAAGATGCAGGCCTACTCCAATGAACAGCAGGTGACCGCCCAAACGCCGCCTACCTTTCTGGTGCATGCCTCAGATGATGACCTGGTGCCCGTCCAGAACAGCGTGGTGTTTTACCAGGCGCTGCTCCAGCACAAGGTTCCCGCGGAGCTGCACGTCTACCAGCGCGGCGGCCACGGGTTTGGCATGGTGAACAAAACCACCAAAGACCTGTGGTTTGACCGCTGCCTGAACTGGATGGGAAGCAACCAGCTGCTGGTGCCCGCCAAACCGGCCCCGCAAGGAAAGTAAAGGTAGGAGCATAGTATTTCAGCGTATTCTCCAAACTCCGTATAAACCGAAGCCGTATGGAAAAATATAGTTGCTGTTTTTCCGGTGTTCTGAATTAATACCCTCCAAGAAAGCGTTACCTTTCAAAGATGTTATGGATTTGATTGACGATTCCCCGTTGAGATAGCCCGATAGCTTATTTTTCAACTTAATCGTCTTTATGGCCACACCCAAATTCATTGCCCCTTCCACTTCCTTTTATTCAGAACTAAAACGACGGACCAACGCCTACTTTGAGGAGAAAGGCAGTCACCCCACGGGCAATTATAAACTCTACATCAAAGCCGCCGTGCTGCTTTCCAGCCTGGTGTTCCTGTACGTGCACCTGGTGTTTTTCACGCCGCCGGTTTGGTTGGCTTTGGTGGAATGTATCCTGATTGGCGGGGTGACCGCGGCCATCGGGTTCAACGTGATGCACGACGGCGGGCACGGCAGTTTCAGCCGCAAGAAATGGGTGAACGAGCTGGCCGGGCTTTCCCTGAACGTGCTGGGCGCCAACATCCACATGTGGACCACCAAGCACAACATCATCCACCACACCTACACCAACATTGACGGCGTAGACGATGACCTGGACGCCAAGCCGTTTCTGCGCCTCTGCGAAAACCAGGAGCACCTGAAAATCCACAAGTACCAGCATTACTACTTCTGGGGCGCGTATGCCATGCTCTACATCTACTGGATTTTCTTCACCGATTACATGAAGTACTTCACCCAGAAAGTGGGCGATATTCCTATCAAGAAGATGAACGCCAAAGACCATCTTTCTTTCTGGGGATTCAAGGTGATGCACTTCGTGCTGTTTGTGGTGGTGCCTATCTACACGGTGGGTTTCCTGCCCTGGCTGGTAGGCTTTCTGGTGTATGGCATGTTCACCGGTTTGGTGCTGAGCATCGTGTTCCAGTTGGCGCACACCGTGGAGCACGCGCATTTTCCTATGCCTACGCAATTGACCAACCGCATTGAAGACGAATGGGCGCTGCACCAACTCAAAACCACCGCCAACTTCGCTACCAAAAATAAGGTGGTGTCCTGGTTGACCGGCGGCCTGAACTTCCAGATTGAGCACCACCTGTTCCCTAAGATCTCGCACGTGCATTACCCGGCCATCAGCAAGATCATCAAGGAAGCCTGCGCCGAGTTTGGGGTGACTTACAACGAGTACCCCAAGACCAGAAACGCCATCACGTCCCATATATCGCATCTGCGTCAATTGGCGCTTCAGCCCGTACTGGTGCAGCGGTAGAGAAACTCTATTTTTTAAACAAAGAATCCCGCGCTGGTCTACAGCGCGGGATTCTTTGTTTTAGGGCCGATTTCACTAAAGTAGGGGTAAAGCGTGGTTGCGTGTGGATTTGGGTTGGTCGAAATTTTTCTGCCAGCCATCGTTTTGAGGCTTCGCCTCACTGAAGTTGAAAACTTCAGCTCATGTTGGGTCCAAGTTGAAAACTTGAACCAGCTATATTCTGGAACCAGCTATATTTTTAGAACTTAACGGCCCTACCCTTTGAAGGGAGGCAGCGGAGGAATGATCTACTCGCGCAGAATATCAAGTACTATGGCGCGGAAGTTACTTCCGTGACTTGCATTAGCGTTTTTCTTAAGTCACGGAAGTAACTTCCGCGCCATAGGGTACCGGTTTTGATGGTATAAAGGAACAGATGCCACTGCAAAAAAGAACGGTCACAGTTTTGCCTCTCAGAAATCTGCTTTACCTTTCCCCTTTCCCCGAACAGCTATGAATACAAATCTCCGCCGTCTGCTGGAAATAGCAGAAAAAGATAAAAGAACCATCATCGGATTGATGTCCGGCACCTCCCTGGATGGACTGGATGTAGCGCTTTGCGAAATGACCGGCCACGGCACCCAGACGCAGTTGGTCCTCCGGCAATTTGACACCATGCCGTATGACGCCGCTTTCAAAGAGCAGGTAAAAGCCATCTTCTCTAAACGCGAGGTGGACCTGGAAAAAGTCTGTCTGATGAACGCTTACATAGGAACCTACCACGCCGAGTTGATCAATGCCTGTCTGGAGAAGTGGGGCGTTTCGGCGCAGGAGGTGGATGTCATTGCCAGCCACGGCCAGACCATTTACCACGCGCCCGCCTCGCAGCATAAACTCAACGGCATGCCCAACGCCACCTTGCAGATTGGCGACGGCGACCACATCGCCGTGAAAACCGGCATCATCACCCTCAGCGATTTCCGGCAGAAGCACATTGCCGCCGGGGGAGAAGGCGCGCCGCTAGCCGTGTACGGCGATTATCTGCTGTTTTCCGAAAAAGGGCAGAATAGGATCATGCTCAACATTGGCGGCATTGCCAACTTCACCTTCCTGCCCGGCGACCTGGACACCACCCGCATCTTCTCCACCGATGTAGGTCCGGGCAACACGCTCATGGATGCCTATGTGCAATTGAAGTTCCCGGGAAAGTTCTATGACGCTGAATCGGAAATTGCTTCTCGGGGAAAATATGATGCTGCTTTGTTGACGGCGTTATTGGACCACCCGTTCTTTGGGTTAGGTTTCCCGAAAACCACGGGGCCAGAACTCTTCAATCTTGCTTATATGGAACAAGCTCAGGAAGCCTCCAACACGAGTCACCTGTCTGCGCAGGATGTACTGGCTACCTTAAATCGGTTTTCGGCTACGGCCATCTGTGAGGCCATTACCCGTTCAACTCAGGAAAATTCCTTTGAGATTTTCCTGAGCGGCGGCGGCATGCACAACCCGTTGCTGCTCCAAAACATGAGGGAATTGCTGGGTGACACCGTCATCAGAAACACCGCTGAATTAGGCGTGTCACCGGATGCGAAGGAAGCGGTCCTGTTTGCTACGCTGGCCAACGAATGCCTAGTAGGAGAGAAGATCGATTTTGGGTCAGGGAAACAAAGCATTCCATCGGTGCAGATGGGCAAAATCAGCCTGCCTTAATTCTGTGGCAGCGGGCTAGTATATGAACTATTAGGAGCGTTTGAACAACCCCGAAACACCCCTAACCCAGCTATCTAAAACAGAAGAGCGGCCCTTTGGGGCCGCTCTTCTGTTTTAGGGGTATTTTGGTGAAAACTGCCTTGAAATGGGGCAAGTTGGTTGCATATCGGAAAGGATCATACGGGCACCACCGTAGAGACAAGGCATGCCTTGTCTCTACGGTGGTGCGGGCACTTTCTCTGATTTATTTTGCTTGCAAATACCGCTCGAAGAACTCGTAGGTGCGCAGCATCTGGTCAATACGCTGACGGTTGTTTCCGGCGCGGGTGATCTCGTGGGTAGCGCCGGGGTGCCGGACGTATTCCACCGGGCGGTTCAGGACTTTGAGGCTTTTGTAGAGCATCTCGCTTTGGATAACGCCGGTGCGCAGGTCATTCTCGCCGTGGAAGATGATGAGCGGGGTGGTGATGTTCTGCACGTACGTCAGCGGTGACTCGCTCTGGATAATGCCTTTGTGGGCTTCTTCCCACGGATAACCCCCAAAATAATTAGGTACTAGGCGCCAGGCGTTCCCTTCCCCAAAGAAGGTGCTCAGGTCATACACGCCGCGTTGGGAGCAAGCCGCTTTGAAGCGTTTATCATGGCCTAGAATCCAGGAAACGAGGTAACCGCCGTAAGAACCGCCCGTAATGGCCAGGCGGGAAGTATCGGCCCAGCCCTCGGCTACGGCTTTGTCCAGGGCGGTCAGCACGTCGCTGGCCGGACCCGCGCCCCAGTCTTTGATGTTGGCCTTCATGAACTCCTCGCCGTAGCCGCCGGAACCGCGCGGATTGGCGTACACCACGCCGTAACCTCTGCTAGTGAAGTACTGATACTCGTGCCACATACTGTTTTCGCCGGGGCCCCACATGGCAGTCGGGCCGCCGTGGATCTCCAGCAGGAGCGGGTATCTCTGGCCTTCCACAAAGTTGGTGGGTTTCATGACCCAGTACTCCACCGTCTGGCCTTTGGCGTTGGTGAAAGTATGTTTCTGGGGTTGGCTCAGTTTCTTCTGACTTACCCAGTCGTGGTTGAAGGACGTGAGGCGAACGGGCTTTTTGGCATCGGCGGAAGCCGCGTACAGCTCATTGGGATTGGCTACCTCGGTGATGACATAGGCCAGCTGGTTTTTCCGCAGATCGAAAGCACTTACGCCTTTGGTGACATCGGTCAGGGACTCCACTTTTCTTTTCTGCACATCGGCGCGGTTCAACAGGATTCCGCCGTTGGAAGGGGAGGTGAAGTAGAGGTGTTTCTCGTTCTCGCTCCACACCAGGTTGCTTTTGTTGCGGTCATAGGCGATGGTGATCAGCTCAGAGGCTTTTCCGCCCACGGGCAGTATTCCCAAAGCCGGGATGCTCACCTGGTTAGAAGGACTGTATTGAAACGCGATCCATTTGCCCGAGGGCGACACGGTGCTCCCGGAGTACGACATGCCTTTCTTGCCCAGCAGTTGTTTGAGGCCGGTGCCGTCAAGGTTTACTTGGTAAATGGCGTTTTCCTGGGAGCGGGTGGGGTTCTCGGTCTCGTCGGCATTGGCGTCAAAGATGACTTGTTTGCCGTTGGCTGTGAAGTTGGGGTTGGAGCTGGAGAAGAACCCCGGTGTGAGGTCCTTAGGCGTGGCACCCGGTTTAGCGTCAATGAGGAAGATGTGCGACAGGTTGAGGTTAGACGAAGTGGTAGACTCTTCCTGGAACCGCAGCTGGTTGATGACCTTGGCTTTGTTGTCTTTCTCGTTCTGGTCCAGGTAGCCCCTGATCTCGGCCAGCGTGCCGTCTGGGTTGGGTTTGGCGGTGTTGGTGCGCAGGTTCTCGTTCTGGAAGAAGCCCGGTTTCTCATACGACCATTTGGGCAGATCTCGGGCCGGGTTCAGGGTGGAATCGGACAGTAACTCATTCAAAGCGATGCCCGAGGTGAAGAGCAATTGCTGACCGTTGGGGCTCCAGACCGGGTTGCCCGCGCCGTGCTTGAACTTGGTGAGTTGGACCGGCTCGCCGCCGGAAAAAGAGAGCAGGAAGATCTGGGGTTTGCTTTCCACCACACGCACAAACGCCAGCTGCTGGCCATCGGGGCTCCAGGCGGGCTGGGTGGCATTGCTGTTGCCGTAGGTGAGCTGGCGCGGTGCCTGGCTCTTATTGGTGGGCTGCAGGTACAACTGCGTGTTGTAGCGGAACTCGTTTTTCTTCTCGGGGTCTGGCTCAATGGAAGTGACGGTAAACGCCACCTGTTTGCCATCCGGCGATACGGCCACGGCACCCACTTGCTTGATTTTGAGTAAATCGGTGACCTGCACCAGGTTGTTTGTTTGCTGGGCCTGCACCCAGGAGAGACTTGCCCACCACAAAAGCAGGAAAGCGGCGAGTTGTTTGTTCATAAACGCGTTGGAAGGAATGGAAAAAGCTGGACGACAGATTACTCTCTGCCTTAAAGCTAAAAATTTATTCCTTCTCCCCGCAGGCTTTTTCAGGGGAATGCACCAGCCTACCAGTTCTCCCGACGGAGTCACTTCGTTTTAGGGCCGTTTCCTGGATTTCATATGAAAAACAGAGTTGGTAAGGTCACCTCATGGCTTAGAGTTAGCCAGACCTTCTGTAATAACTTGGGTAATCTCCGATAGAGAGTAGGGGCAATCCCTGGTGGTTGCCCGCATGCAAGAGCAAACGTAAAGGGCAACCACCAAGGATTGCCCCTACAGTTCTGTATAGTTTACCTTTTCTGCGCGATCTGTTGCAAGAGCTCTTCGTCTGAGGTTTGGTCCAGCCAATTGGCGGGCAGTTCCAGTCGGACGGTTTGGGCCTGGCCGCTGGGCGTGCAGATCACGGTGACAGTGCCCTCTTCAGATGCAGAGAGTTCGGTGGCTTTCTCGGCGGCTTTGCCTTCCAGTCCGGCGTAGGCCTGCACGCAGGTCCAGGTGAGGTTGTCTTGGTCGGTTACTTCCCGTTGCGTCATGTCAGTCAGAGTTGAGGATGATGGAATGGGAATGTAACGGACGCCGACCCGAAAAGATAAGGGTTTTCCTGTTTTAGAGCCGATTTTCTGAAAATACCGGTAAAACGGGTTCCTCTTGCACAGGCATTTCGTTTGAAAATTCTTCCGCCAGGTCCTGGATCACGCGTTGCATCTGCTGGAGGAACAGGTGCACGTGGTAGCCATCGGCGAGGGCGTGGTGCAGGGCGATACTCAGCGGCAGAATGACTTTCCCAGGCTGCACCTCCAGCTGCCCGAAGGCAATTTTAGGCACGCCGGCTTCCTGCGGATTCACAGAATAAGCGTGCTCTATGCCCGTGGATTTAAACCAGGGCAAAGTGGTGAGGTGCAGCAGGTCAGGACCCTGGTGCCCGACGAACAGTTGCTTTCCGGCCTGCGCGGCCGAGATTAAATCCCGGGAGTGGGCGCAGAACTCGGCCAGCGAAGGCTGATGCGGCAAACTCACGAACGAGATGGAATGGTCGTGCCGCAGCACGGTGGTGGAAAGGTCCACCCCCTCGTAAAGGACCACCGCCTCGCCCTCCAGCCGCAGCCGGAAACTCTCGGTGGCCCGGGCCGCTTCCAGCGTGGCGTACAGATAGCCCAGGAAAACGGAGTGGTTCTGTTGTTTGCAGCGGTGGTACAACGGCGTAATGTCTACCTGGGTGTGCACGTTGAAAAACGGTTGGGTAAAGGTCTTGAAGAAGCGGAACTGCTCCTCGCGGGCCCAGCCCTCTACCGGGAACGGGTGTTTATTGTATTTCGAAGTCATAGGTTTCAATTCTTTTTTCAATGCCCGGTCGGTTCATCTGCGCGACCAGGGTTCCTTTCATTTTTACAAGGTTTTCCTCCTCCAATTGACCCAGCAACCGGTTCAGGTTGCGTTGCGAAGTGCCCAGCAGCTCGGTGAGCAGCGGCTTGGAAATCTGCAACTCGTTGAGGCGGGAAAGCTCCCGCAGCACAATGAGCAAAGTATAGTACAGCCGGTTGGTGTTCTGGATGGAACTCTGCAACGAGGTGTTCAGCATTTTGGAAGCGATGGAACGGTGCATGAGCAGGTTGAACTCCTGTTCCTGGGCCAGCATCTGGAGAAACCGTTCACTGCTGATGTGGAAGAACCGGCACGCGGTGAGGGCCTGTACCGTGCAGAAATGGGGCATGTGCATGAGCGCTTCCACGTCACCCTCCACTTCGCCGGGGCCAAACACGCCCAGGGTGAACTGCTGCCCGGCGGCGGTGGTTCTGGTCACCTTCACCAACCCCGAGGCTAAGATATAGACTCCCTTGGGCGGGGTGCCTTGCTGCAAAAGTGTCTCCTGCGCCGCTAGACTGACCTCCCTGATCTGGTAACGCGCCAGCAAGGCCCCGTTCGTTTGCAGGAACGACGTGATCTTGGTGCGGTACTCGGTATAGAAATGCTCTTCCATGCCACAAACGTACGGCCTTCTCCAAACACAGGAAAGGACATTTGTCATGCCAGAAGAATCAGAGGATAATTTCTATTTGTTGTCGGTTGATGGATACCTCAGGTTTCGCTGGGCGGGTGGATGATTTCTTTGATAAACTCCTGCTTTGGGGCCGTTTTCCGGAAAACGGCTCCAAAGCAGGAGGGGTGCGCAAACCCTTACTCCGCTTTCTCCAGCGAGGCGATGGTGCGGTCTACTTTCTCCAGCAGCGGTTCCAAGTCTTGCTTTAACGCGTTTCGGTTATTGAAGTAGATGAGCACGTTCATGACCACAATAAATGTTACATACATGGCCAGTCCCGCTGGACTAGAAGAGAAACCCATGAAATAGAGCACTAAACACACACTGAACGGCAGCATGTACCAAAACAGGACACCTTTCAGCAGTTGTATTTGGTCTTGCAGGTAACGTCGGTACTGATGAAGATAGTGGACTAACGGGGTCGAGAAATTCTGCACGCTGTGACGGCGCGCGCGCTTCAACTGGTAGATGACAAGCAAACACCACGGAATGACCAGTGCTGCTCCTAGTTTGGTTAGTGGAAAGGGCAGGCGCCAAGCCACTAGCCCAAACAGCGGAATCATGATAAGCGCAACGGCTATCTCGGTGCGGTCGCGTTGGCGTATCTTTTGGTCTACGGTTTTGGCCTCCTGGCTTACTTCCTGCAGCAGCAAATGCTGGTTCAGGTGAATCTGGTCTTGCGGGCGGGCGTTCTGCCACAGGTTCTTCAAATCTTGGTCTAGCATACGGCGGGGCTTAAACAGGTGAACAGTTTTTCTCTGATGCGTTTCATCTTCACGGCCACGTGGTTTTCGGTGAGGCCGGTCACAGCGGCGATCTCTTTGTAGGGCAAGTCTTCTAAGTACAGCAGCACCAGCGAACGGTCTGTGTCGTTCAGTTTCTGGATGCAGGCGTGCAGGGCCTGGAGTTGCGCTTCTTTCTCCGGTTCCGGCGGGGCCTCGGGCAGGTTCATGAACTGGATGCTATCCAGCGGACGGGTGCGTTTCTGCGCTTTCCGGTTTTTATGGCGGGCTTGCAGGCAGACGTTCAGGGTGATGCGGTACACCCAGGTACGTACCTGCGCCTCGCCCCGGAACGAGGCCCAGGATTTCCAGATCTGCAAAACCGTTTCCTGAAACAAGTCCTGCGCCTCCTGGTGGTCTTGCGCGTACGAGCGGCAAATCCGGAAAATCCGTTCTTTGTCGGTTTCCAGGTGTTGCAGGAAAAGCGTTTCCGAAGGTGCGGTCATGGGCGCGGTAGTTTGGCCGGTTCAGTAAGTTAGTGTGCCGAACGCCCGGAATATGACAGCGGGGGAGAAAAAAATTGATAGTACTCAGAAGGCGTTTTCAGGCTGATTTCGGAAAAACAGGCCTAAACCGTCAAAGAACATCAGAAAGGTGAAAGAAAGGGAGCTAGTCCAGCGAGTGTACCAACTCCAGGGCCTCAGCCCGAGGAGATTGCCTTAGTAGAGCAAGGGAAGGACACCACCTCAAACCTATTCTTTGAACAAGATAAAAACGGAGCCTTCCACTTGTCTCACACTAAGACCGGCGGAAGGCTCCTTTGGTCTATTACTCAGCATACGGCTGGGCCGCGCATGTGCCATCCCCAAAGTTGACGGTGCTTTTCTGGCCGGTGGTTAATTCAATCAGCACCTTGCCCTGTACCGGTTTCAAGTTGGCCGGGGCCGCGCAGGTTTTCTTCAGCACCACGGGGGCCACCAGAGACGCTTCAAACGCGCCGTTCTGTTTCAGGCAACTGTACTGGGCGTCATAGACTTCCACCACATCGTCTGAGGTGTCATAGGGAGAGGCGGTGCCCGCGGTCTGGTGCGTTACCCGGTTCACCGAGTACCGGAACGAGCCACCGTTGGCCGGAAGCACCTGCGCATTGCTGCTTACCAGGCGCAACACCTGCACTTTGCCAGATACCTGTTGCCGCTGGAACGCAAAGGCTCCTTCCAGCGTGGTGCCGTTCACCTGGTAGTTGTCCAGGTAAATGACGCCCTCCAGGTTGATTTTGCTGCTGGTGAACATGGAAATCTTGCCGCTTCGGGTTTTCCCGTCCACGCATGTCGTTCCGGAGAACGTGAACGTGGTTTCCAGGCCATCGGGGTCCAGGGCATTCTGCACCGAGGAACACGCCAGAAAATTGCTGCCGGTAGGGTACGTGTCCCGCACCAGCAGTTCCACCTCGGTGGCAATCTGTTCTATCTGCCACATAGACTGGTCCCATTCATTGAGGGCCTTCGTGGGCGGCTGGGGCGCTTCCGGCTCCTCTTCTGAACAGGCAAAACCTAAAAACGCCAGCGCCAGGCAGTAGGCTAGGGGTTTCAAAAAAGCTTTCATTCAAGTAAGAGAAATTAAATGGATGTAGAGGAAAAGGACGAACGGCCTTACTGAGGCGGTAGTCCTGGTTACATTTCCTTTCCTAGACCAGCGCACCCCGGCTGGCCCCTATGTCCGTTTTCCAAAATCGGTTGTAAGCGTGTTTTTTCAGAATCAACCCGGAAATACACCGCCTGAAGTGATGGGTGAAGTGTGCCAGACGGAAGGCTGTTTTAAAGGTCTTATTAGAAAAGTGGCTGAAAACTAGCGGGCTCACCTAATTAGTAAAAGCTAGTTACATGCTTTGTAGTTGACCTTACGTGCCAGTAGATCACACGCATATCGTACCCCTTTGAAAGGGGTAGGGCCGTTAAGTTCTATTTTAATGAATTAATCCCTTCGAGAAGGCATTGCAGCATCACCATGCATATTTTGAGCCTAGCGGCTCACTGAAGTTGCAAACTTCAGCTCATGTTAGGTCCAAGTTGGAAACTTGAACCAGCTCTATTTTTTGAACTTAACGGCGCTATCCTTTGAAGGGGGACGTAATGTGTGTCTTTTTGCAAAGCACCGGTAATCACTCCCTGTAAAAAGAAAATCCCGTTTAGGGGCCGATTTTCTGAAAACGGCTCCTAAACGGGAGAAGAGGAATTCATGCCTGAGCTTACTTCAACCGCTCAGAAAGGTCTGTCACCTCCTGCAGGAACTGGTCTACCTGTTCCTGCGGCGTGGCCCAGGACGTAATCAGTCGGATGGCCGAGGTGCCTTCCGGCATTTTCCGCCAGACAAAGAACCCGTATTTCTTGGAGAGCTCCGTAATCAGGGCATCCGGCAGAATGGGGAAGATTTGATTCGTCTGCGATTGGGTGAGGAAAGAATAGCCCAGGCGTTGCAGTTGCGACGCCATGCGTTGCGCCATGGCATTGGCGTGGCCAGCCAGTTCAAACATGAGGTTGTCGCGCAGCAGCTCGGCGAACTGCATCCCGAAGAGCCGTCCTTTGGCCATGAGCGCGCCCCGCTGCTTGATGTAGTATTTGAAGTCTTTCTGGAGGCTCACGTTCGCCAGCACAATAGCTTCGCCGATGAGGCCGCCGCATTTGGTGGCCCCCAGGTAGAAGATATCCGTGAGGGCGGCGATGTCCGCGAGGGTGAGGTCATTGCCCTGGGCGGTTAAGGCCATCGCCATGCGGGCACCGTCCATGTACAGCAGCAGGTTGTTTTGGCGGCAAAATTCCGAAAGCTCCTCTAATTCGCGCTTCGTGTAAATGGTCCCGATCTCGGTGGAGTTGGAGATATACACAATCCGGGGTTTCACGGTGTGGTACTCGGGAAACTTGTTGATGAGCGGCCGGATGGCCTCCGGGCGGAGTTTGCCATCGGGGGTAGCCACGGTTTCAATTTTGTGCCCGGTGGCTTCAATGGCGCCGGCCTCATGCTGGTTGATGTGCCCGGTCTCAGCGGCTATCACCGATTCGTACGTTTTCAGGAAAGCCCCCAGCACAATGAGGTTCGCCAGCGTTCCGCCTGCCACCAGATGCACGTCTACCTCGGGGCGCTGGCACAGTTGCTTGATGGCCGCCACTGATTCCAGGGTGAACGCATCGTTTCCGTAGCCGGCCTGCTGCGTGAGGTTGGTTTCCGTCAGGCGTTGGAGGATGTTGGGGTGACAGCCTTCGCTGTAGTCATTGGTGAAACTGTAAAGCATGACAACGTATTAGTTAGGTAGTGCTGAGGTGCTGCCAAAGATACGGCTCAATTTCCAGAAGGAGAGGTTTCCGGCAGTAACTCTTAGGAGCGTGAGAAGGGTTTTTACCTGTTTTCAGGAAAAGAAGCCTAAAACGGCCGGGCAGGTTCTCGCGCGCTCCTGCTGGCGCAGGAAACAGGAAATGTAAACGATCTCGCCTATCTTTGGACCGGAGCTTGCGCCTTGTTGAGAGCCCGGCAAAGCCCCGGAAAGCTTCTTTTCAGGCGCAGGTACGCCGTCACGTTAACTTGAAAACCATGGTCACCATTTACCATAACAACCGCTGCAGCAAAAGCCGCCAAGCCCTGGAACTGCTCCAGAAGCACGGGCAGGAGGTAAAGATTGTCCCGTACCTCACGGCTACGCCCTCCGTGGAAGAGTTAAGAGAGGTACTGGCCAAACTCCAGCTAGGGCCCGAAGACATCCTCCGGAAAGGGGAGAAGCTCTACAAAGAAGTGTATGCGACCCAGCACCTCACCCCAGAGGAGTGGCTCCAGGTGTTGGCCCAGAACCCCGTGTTGATTGAGCGGCCCATTGTGGTGAACGGCGAGAAGGCGGTGATCGGAAGGCCCCCGGAGAACGTCTTGTCTATTTTGTAAGGCCGGGAGCCACCGCCGGAGCCTCATCGGGTACCGGAACCAGGTCCTGCGGCGGAGTTTGCGCAGTAACCTGCAGATCTTGCCGCGACAGCGAACGCACCGCCAGCACCACACTGATCACCGTGAGCACGGCCCCCATCAGGAACGGCGCACCGGGAAAATACACCGGAGCGTTTGCGCCGGTGAAGTACGCGAAAAGGTACGTCATGAGCGGCGGCCCCACAATGGAAGTGGCGCTAACCAGGCCGGTGAGCCCTCCCTGCAACTCGCCCTGCTCGTTGGCGGGAACCTGCGTGGAGATGATGCCCTGTAAGGCCGGGCCCGCAATGCCGCCCAGGCAGTACGGTACCAGAAACGCGAACATCATCCAGGGCTGGGAGGCAAACGCGAAAAGCAGAAAACCCAGCGCGTACAACGCCAGCCCGAAGTAAACCGATCGCTTAGGCCCCAGGGCCGGATTAATGAACCGGATGAGGCCGCCCTGCACAATGGCCACCATCAGCCCCACCGCGCCCAGCGAATAGCCCACCCACGCCTCGTTCCACTGGAATTTCTCCATGGTGTAATATGACCAGGTGCTTTGCGTGGAATGCGCCGCGATGTACACAAAAATGAGGGCGCCTACCAGTCCGGCCACCACCGGATAACGCTTGAGTTGCAGGAGAGAACCCACCGGGTTGGCCCGTCTCAGTTCAAAGGGACGCCGCAGTTCCGGCGAAAGAGATTCCGGCAGAATGAAGTATCCGTACAGCCAATTGAGCAGCGTGATGGCCGCGGCGGCGTAGAAAGGCACCCTGGGCCCAAACTGCCCCAGTACCCCGCCAATGACCGGCCCGATGATAAACCCCAACCCAAACGCCGCGCCTACCATCCCGAAGTTCTGCGCCCGTTTCTCCGGCGTGCTGATGTCTGCAATATAAGCGGTGGCGGTGGTCATGCTGGCCCCGGTGATGCCGGCTATGATTCTGCCAATGAAGAGCCAGCCAATGTTGGGGGCCAGCGCCAGCAGAATGTAATCTATCCCAAACCCGAACAGCGAGAACAGCAGCACCGGACGCCGGCCGAAGCGGTCTGACAGGTTGCCCAGCACCGGGGAGAACATAAACTGGGTCATGGAATAGGCGAACATGAGCCAGCCGCCGTACAACGAGGCCTCGCTCAGGCTGCCCTGAATCAGTTCACTGATGAGCCTAGGGAGTACCGGAATAATAATCCCAAACCCGATGACGTCTATCAGCAGGGTCACGAAGATAAACCCCAAAGCAGCAGTGCGTTTCCTTTTCATAGGTGTGTCCTGATTTACCGGGTTTCACTGGAAAACCTCCGGAAAGCAAAGGTGATAAAATAAAACGCAACTTGAAAAACACACTTCCGCACAGTAAAACCAAGAGCGCAGCAAATCTTAACCGGTGAAAAGAACCCTTAAACGGTTATTTATAAAAATTCGACTAAATAATTAGAATATTATGTGGTAAAAACACATATTTGCTAAATAAACAGTAAAAACCACATTTAATATTGAAATATGAAAAAATATCTACTAACCCTTGCCTTCTCTTTTATGATCTTTGGAGTTTCTATGGCTGATACTCCGCAAACGGCAACTGTGACGGCCCGCGAAATTGCGAACGCGTTGCAGTTGAACGAAGCCCAATATCTGAAAATCAGATTACTGGAACAAGGCCGCATGAAAGAGGTGAAAGAACCACAAGCCGATGTGGCCGCCATCAACAAAAAGTACACGGCCGCCCTGTTGGAAGTGTTATCGGCGGAGCAGAAAGTAGCTTTCCAGGCTTTTGCCAAAGCAAACCCTTCCATGCAGATCGCCCAGCTGCAGTAGAAGCTTGCCGCCTAAAACAGGAAGACCCGCTCCCAGGAGCGGGTCTTCCTGTTTTAGGGCCGTTTTCAGAAAATCAGGCATAAAACATATAACTAATACTTTTATACCGAAACCGATAATAGGTCTTAAGTAATAGGTATTAAGTCTTCCCCACTTTAGGTCACTATGGCGCGGAAGTTACTTCCGTGACTACCAGATTCTTTTTTAGGCACGGAAGTAACTTCCGCGCCATAGTGGGCTATGTCCTGAGAGGAAGGTAGAAGAAGGAGTTATATACTCGTGAGTATAAAATAGTTGGAATAGTAAGAAAAGAGCCATAGAAAAGCGTGGAGCCACCGGCAGATACAATAACCAGAGAAGCAGGAGTGTAGCATAACTCGCCAGAACGTTCCTGAAATGGAAAGTAAACGGCAGAAGTGGTAGGTTTACTTCTCTTCCTGAAGCCACTGCAGCGCAACGCCCTCATTAGGGAACGACTCCAGGATAAAGGAGGTGATCATTTCTTGCTCCAGCGCAGAGGTGAGGACGGCGGAACGCATCTCGTGAGCCGCCGATGAGGTACCGATGCGGGCAATGCGTTGCAGTCTGGTTCGCTTCAGGTCGGTGAAAAACCGGACCACCATCTCTCGGTAAGCAGTGTCATCCAGGTCGTGCAAAACAGTATTGCTGCTGTTCAGTAACAGGTTCTTCACGTCATAACTCTGAATGTACCCGGCAATGGTGTCCAGGGAGCGTTGCAACTCTGTGAGCCCGATGTGCTGCGCATTGGGGAGCGTCACCCGCAGGATGTCGGTGGACGGTTGGTACTCCAGCTGAATCAGTCCGTTCTGATATAAGATCATAGAAAACGTTAGGGGGAGCAAAGAACAGAAATCTGCTTCGTACTTCCATCCGTTTCGGGCGGGGAGGGCAGAAATTATTTGCTGAAAAAATCGCTTCCCAAAGGCAGGAATTCGTTTTAGGGCCGTTTTGGGGAAACAAGGCGATAAACAGGCAGCAGAAGGGCCCGTAACGCAAAAATCCCTGCTCTACCGGACAGGCTGAGCAAGGGATTTACACAAATTAGAGAAAGCTAGAGAGAGTCAATCCAAGATTTCAACTCATGTTTCGCTTTGCCTATTCTTTGCTGGAGCTTGCCCAGCCACTCATCCTCCTGACCTTCGTCATAGGCGAGATCGTCATCGGAAAGGTCGCCGTAGGCTTGTTTCATTTTGCCTTTCACTTCGTTCCAGTTTCCGCGTGCTCTATATTCTGCTTCGTGCATGATTTCCAGTTTTAGAAGTTATCCTATATATGAATACCTATACGTAGATCCCCGGAACTGGGTTGGTCTGCCGGTCACTCACGAAGCTGTCTGAAATGCTTGTTTTGCCTGTGCTTTTTAGAACAGATTGTACAACAATGTCTTAAACTACAGATTTTTTTACAGACGCGCAAACGTTTTAGAGGCGTTTTAGGAAATCGCGCACAGAAGCAGGATCGCTGAAATCTGAAAGGGCGTAATCCAGGTGCTGAATTTCTTCGCGCAGGCCTTTTTTGGCGCTTCTGAACTTGGTTTCCATCTGCTTGGGCGTGCCGCCGAACTCCTGGTAAAGCTGCGCATCGGGGCCCATGTAGTAATTGCTGTGCTCGTCTTCCATTTCCTGGATCTGTTCCTGCAGCAGCTGTACGTAGTAGGTCAGCTGGTCTTCGGGGACCTGGGTGAGCAGCTGCTCCTGCTCGTGCATAAACTCCATCTGCAGGCGCAGTAACTCAAAGAAATCGTCCTGGTGGTACGCGATGGTCACTTTCTTCATGGCCTCTTCCTTCCAGATACGGGCGGTGGCGTCGCGCTCGCGGTCAGGGTGCAGGAGTTTGGCCAGGGTGGTGTACAGCCGGCGGCTGGCCTTGCTGATGCTCTCCAATTGGGCTTTCAGTTTCGCTTCCTTGGCCAGTTGTGCCTTGGATTTCTGCCGATGCGTGCGCTGGGCCTCGCGCCGTTCCTGTTCCTCCTGCATCTGCTGCTCCAATTTGGCCTGAAACGCCTCCAGGTTGGAAAGGTCTTCCAGGTTCACGTCCAGCCCTAGCACGTTCTTGAGCAGATTCTGTGTTTCGGTTTTGATTGCGTCTGGGGGGGAGGCAGGAGCTGTCTCCGGTGGGGCCGTGTACCGGTGCAGGAGCTCGGCTAGTTCGTCGGCGTCATACTGGTGCACCAGCGCCGCAGCTTGTTCCCTGATGAATTCCGCCAGTTTCTCTTTTTCCAGGCGCGGCAACTCTTCCCGCAGGTACGTCTCATCCAGGAGCTGCACCAACTTCACCCGCCGCGCCACCATTTCCCGCACGAGCGGCTGCACCTCTTTCTGCACCCTTGCCCGCGCCAGTTCTATGATCCGGGCCCGCTCGGCCAGTTGCGATTTCAGGTGGTCAATGGTCTGGATGCTGGCGTTAAACTGTTGCTGAAGCTCTGATAACGTGGCTTTGGGCTGCGGCGTGAATTGGGGAAGGTGTTCAGATTCTGACATGACTGGGGAAGTGGTTCTTTGAAATTTTCCTTGAAGAAAGGAAGGGGTTGAGGTACTAAATGAGTGGCCTTTTGCTTAAGCTGAATAGTGCATGTAGCCCGTTTGTGTTAGTGCATGCCGTTTGCTTTTGCTGGCGAAGGGCCGCTGTTGGCGTGGGTGCAGGAGCTGGGTTGTTGCATGGTTTCCTTCGTGCGCTCACGGCCGCGAGGCCCCGCCTTCCGGGTTCGCGCTGTTGTTTTAGCCTTGGCCAGCAGGCCTGCCGCATGCGCGGCACCAGGTCTAAAACAAAGGCGCGAGGCCGGAAGGCTGGAAAAGGGAAAGTCAACAGATATTAACATCAGATACCGTAGAGACAAGGCATGCCTTGTCTCCACCACGCATTGCTTTCTTATTCAAAACGTATTCCCCTCCTCAAAGGCAGGCGCATTCCATTTCAAACGGCAATGCCGCCAACTCAAAAGACCTCGTAGCGTCTTTCAGACCTACGAGTGTCTACGCCAGCCCTGTTTCCAGCTCCCTCTTAATTGAGGAGGGAGCTGGAAACAGGGCAGAATAGTTTACGCCTTTTCCGGGATCTGCTTCAGGGTTTCCAGCAAGAAGTTCCAGTATTTCTGGACGGAACTGATCTGGACTTTTTCATCCGGGGAGTGGGCACCGGTGATGTTGGGGCCGAAGGAGATCATTTCCATTTCGGGATAATGGGTGCCCAGAATACCACATTCCAGACCGGCGTGGCAGGCGTTCACGTGCGGGGCTTCCTGGAACAGCTCGTGGTACAGGTTCGTCATGGTTTTCACGATGGTGGCATCGGGCTTTGGCGTCCAGCCGGGGTAGGAGCCTTTCAGGGTCACGCTGGCGCCGGCTAGTTCAAAGGTGCTCTGGATAGCCTGAGCCAGATCGGCTTTCTCCGTGTCCACGGATGACCGGGTGAGGCACTGGATGGAGTAGGTTCCGTCTTTCACCAGCACGCGCGCCAGGTTATTGGAGGTCTGCACCAGGCCCGCAATGGCCGGGCTCATGCGGTAAATGCCGTTGGGGCAGGCATAGAGCGCCCGGAGCAGCTGGTTCTGGAAATCATAGGAAATCGCGAAGGAGGGCAGGTCAATGGGCTCGGCTACTACCTGCAGGTTGGCATCGGTGAGGCCGTATTCCTCCTGCAGGATTTCGGCCTGTTTTAAGACAAACTGCTCAAACGTATCGGCTTTGGCTTCTGGTACGGCCACCTCGGCAAACGACTCCCGGGGGATGGCGTTCCGCAGGCTGCCGCCGTCAATGCTGTACACGCGGGCGTTGAATTTGGACGCAGCCTGGTACAGAATGCGGTTCATGAGTTTATTCGCGTTGCCCCGGCCCAGGTGGATGTCCATGCCTGAGTGGCCGCCGGTAAGGCCCGTAATGCTGAGGCGGTACCCGGCAAAGTCAAAGGGAACATGTTCTTCGTTGTAGGAACCGGTGGCGGTCACGTCCACGCCGCCCGCGCAGCCAATGGTGAGTTCGCGGTCATCCTCGGTGTCCAGGTTCAGCAGGATAGAGCCGGTGAGCAGGCCGCCTTTCAGGCCCATGGCACCGGTCATGCCGGTTTCCTCGTCAATGGTGAACAGGCACTCCAACGGCGGGTGCGCAATGTCTTTTGAGGTGAGCAGCGTCATAAGTGTGGCTACCCCAATGCCGTTGTCGGCGCCCAGAGTCGTGCCTTTCGCTTTCACCCAATCGCCGTCCACGTACATGTCAATGCCCTGGCTCTCGAAATCAAAATCGGTATCAGCGTTTTTCTGGTGCACCATGTCCAGGTGGCTTTGCAGTACCACGGTCTGGCGGTTTTCCATGCCGGGCGAGGCCGGTTTCCGGATGATAACATTGCCTACCTCGTCGGTGATGGTGTCAAAACCCTGGCTGTTCCCGAAGTCCTGGATGAACTTGATCACGCGTTCTTCTTTCTTGGACGGACGGGGCACGGCGTTCAGGGCCTCGAAGTTTTGCCACAGGGCTTGGGGTTCTAAAGATGCTATCTGGGTGCTCATATGGTCATGTAGATTAGCCCAGCCCGAAGCCCGAAAGCCTCAGTCCGGAGCGGATAGGGGTACGCTTGCAAGGTAAAGGTAAGAAACAGATTGGATACCTGCCGGACTACCGGCGCACTATTCCCGATTTCCGTTTACGGGCCGTTTTAGGAAAAGTAACCCTGAAACGAACAACTTCTTCCGGTTCTGGTGCTGCCCAAATGAGCCGGTTCCCTCAACCACTTCCCGCAAAAGCAGGTAAAAAGAGTTTCATGACTTCATTCAAAAACGAAAAATACCATGGCGAAACAAATGAAAGCGGCGTTCTATGAGGCGTTTGGCGGACCAGAGCAGATAAAAACCGGTCACCTGGAGATTCCGGAGTTACAGGAGGGCGAGGTGCTGGTGCGCGTGAAAGCGGCCGGCGTGAACCCGGTAGACAATGCGGTGCTGGCGGGTTGGCTGAGCAGCCATATTCCCGTTCAGTTTCCGGCCATTCCGGGGTGGGACGTAGCCGGCGTGGTGGAAGACCGCGCGTTCAGCGCCCGGCGGTTTAACGTGGGCGACGAGGTGTACGCCTATGCCCGGCGGCCCACGGTGCAGCACGGCACTTTTGCCGAGTACCTGGTCATCCCCGAGAGTTACCTGGCGCACAAACCTAAGAACCTAAGTTTTGAGGAAGCCGCCGGTATTCCGCTGGTGGGCCTCACGGCGTACCAGTCCATGTTTGATGCCGGCCAACTGCAGTCCGGGCAAACCGTGCTGATCCTGGGAGCATCGGGCGGGATCGGGAACCTGGGCATCCAGCTGGCCAAGTGGAAAGGAGCCACCGTCATTGGCGTTGCCAGCCAAAAAAACCATGCCTTCATGCAGGAACTTGGCGCTGACCACACCCTTGATTACAACGGCACCCACGTGGGCGAAGCCGTTAAAGCCCTCTTCCCCGACGGCGTAGACCTGATCTTTGACGCAGCCAGCGGCGAAACCCTGCAGCAAAGCCTCCTCGCCCTGAAACCCGGCGGAAAAATTATATCCATCCTGAACACGGGCGAAGACCTGGACAAGAACCTCGACTTCCAATACGTCTTCGTAGAACCCAACTCCACAGAACTGGAGCACCTGCGCGAACTAGCCGAGGCCGGAACCCTCAAAGTACACGTCAGCGAAACCTACTCCCTGGATCGTGCCGGAGACGCCCTGGCCCAAATCGCCAGCCATCACACCAAAGGTAAGATTGTAGTGGTGCCGTAAGGGGGAAAATTGGATAAGCCTGTTTTGGCTTTCATAATCGGAAACCAGTTCCAAAACCTCTATATCTCTAGTTGAAAGATTCTCCCCTTGAGGGGAGCGAAGAGGGGTGTTTACACCTGCGGATAATTTTGCAAGGTTGGAGAGTAGGAAAATTACAGATGGCTTTCCTTCCATTTAAATGCGGGTTCTCCTGTGTTAACACCCCTCTTTATCTCCCCTCAAGGGGAGAATCTGCTTTTAGCTCTTCTATGGCGTTGCTTATCATGCAGAGAAAGGGCAACCACAAGGGTTGCCCCTACATTATCAGATTACTCCCCTCCTCGGAGGGGTAGGGGTGGGTTATTCCTCTATGGCGCGGATTTACTTCCGCGCCTTAAGAAATGTTTAGGCAAGGCACGGAAGTAACTTCCGCGCCATAGAAGGTTATTCCGAGCCATCGAAGCGCCCTGTTTTAGTTTAGGGCTAGTTTTGTTAAATCGGCTCTAAAACAGTACGCATCAATTATTCACCAATCTATATTGCTCTGGGTTGTAACGTTCGCCCACGTGCGGGTATTTGGCCAGCAAATCTTCCAGGCCTTTGATGTCCTCTATGGTGAGTTGTACGTCCACAGCGGCGGCGTTTTCCTCCAGGTATTTCCGGCGTTTGGTGCCGGGAATCGGGATGATGTTCTCGCTTTGGGCCAAGACCCAGGCCAGCGCCAGTTGGGCGGGCGTACAATTCTTGCCAGCCGCAAACTCCGCGAACGCGTGGGCCAGTTTCTGGTTGTTGTCCCAGTTGTCCTGGTTCTGGAAGCGAGGCAGCGATTTGCGCATATCGCCCTCGGGCAGGCTTTCCAGGTTCACGGTATTGGTCACCAGGCCACGTACCAACGGGCTGAACGGCACAAATGCGATGTCCAGTTCCTGGCACAACGGAATGACTTCTTTTTCGGCATCGCGGGTGAGGAGGGAGTATTCCGACTGCACGGCGGCAATGGGATGCACCGCGTGGGCTTTCCGGATGGAGGCAGCCGAGGCCTCGGACAATCCCAGGTAGCGCACTTTTCCTTCCTGCACCAGTTGGGCCATGGCACCCACCGTTTCCTCCACGGGCACGTTGGGGTCAATGCGGTGGGCGTAGTACAGGTCAATCACGTCCACTTTCAGGCGTTTCAGGCTGCCTTCCACGGCGGTGCGCATGTACGCGGGGGAGCCATCGAAGGCCATTTTCCCATCAGGCGTATGGGTAAACCCGAATTTAGTGGCGATGAAGATTTTGTCGCGGTTGGGCACCAGCACCTGGGAGATGAGTTCCTCGTTGTGGTGAGGGCCGTAGACATCGGCGGTGTCCCAGAAGTTGATGCCCAGTTCCAGGGCGCGGTGCAGCGTGGCAACGGATTCGGCATCGTCGCGGGAGCCGTAGGCCTGGCTCATGCCCATGCAACCCAAGCCCAGCGCCGACAGCTTTTCGCCGGTATTACCTAGTTCTCTGTATTTCATAGCAGTTCAGTCTTGCTTTTCTGTTTTAGAACCCTTTTCTACGAAACGGCCCCAAAACCTGACAGAAAAGAAAACCTAAGCGGAAGGATGGGTGCCTGTTTCCTGAGCGGATGTATGAGGCCGGAAGGGCCACTCTCGGTTTAGTTTCGCCTTGATGAAATACACGATGGTTCCCAGCGTAATCACCACCAACCCGGAGACCACCATCGTCCAGCCCGTGGAAATCAGAATGCCCGCCCACATGAGCAAGGCAATAATCACCGGCAGCGGGAACAGTGGCATCTTGTACGGGAAATCTTCTTTGGGGCGGTTCTTCCGGAGCAGCAGCAAGCCCACGCCCTGCCCGATGAACTGAATGAGGATGCGCATGGCCAGAATAGCGCTGATGACATCGCTCAGCCGGAACAACATGCTGAACACAAACGCCACTGCGCCCAGAAACAGCAAAGAAATGTGCGGGAAATGCTTGGTAGGGTGCAGCCGGGCGAAAATCTTGAAGAAAGCGCCATCGGCCGCCGCCGCGTAAGGAATACGGGTGTAGCCCAGCGTGGCGGAGAACACCGAGGCAAACGCAACCCACAGAATGAGTACCGTGACCACCGTAGCGGCGGTGTTCCCGGCCAGCCGCTGGATGAATAGGCTCACCACAAACTCGCTGTCTTTGGCTTCCTGCCACGGCACCACGCTCACCACGCTGATGTTCATGAGCAGGTACAGTGCCGCGATGCCCGCAATGGAGTAGAACATGCTGCGCGGGATGTTTTGGGTCGGATTCTTGATTTCGGCCCCTAAATGGCAGATGTTGTAGTAGCCCAGGTAACTGTACACGGTCTTCACGCTCGCAAACCCGATGGCCGCCACAAAGCCGTAGTTCACCTTGAGGCCCTCGTTCATCTCGCGCAGCGGTTGCAGGAAGTTGCCGTTGGCCAGTCCGCCGCCAATAATCCAGGCCATGGTGAGTAGTACGCCCACCCACAGCAGCACGCTTATTTTGCCAATGGATTCAATCTTGCGGTAGAGCAGCACCACAATCAGAATCACCACACCGCCGCTCACCAGTTTGGAGGTAATGTCTGTAAGCGGCACCAGATACGAGAAATAAGACGCAAACCCAATGGCCGCCGAGGCGATTACCAGCGGAGCCTGAATCATGGTCTGCCACACAAACAGGAAACTCATGAACCGGCCCGCCCCGCGTTCGCCGTAGGCTTCCTTCAGGAAATTGTAGCTGCCGCCCGCCCTTGGGAAGGCCGCGCCCAACTCGCTCCAAATCATGGCATCCACAATGGAGAGCACCGCGCCGGCAATCCAGGCATACAGAAAGTACGGGCCGTTCATCATGCCGATGACCATGGGCAAGGTGATGAACGGCCCGATGCCCACCATGTCAATCATGTTAATGGCGGTGGCTTGCGCCAGCCCCAGGCGACGTTCTAAGTGAGGTGCAGACATGTAGCAGTAAAATCAGATGGAGGGAGTTGGTTGGCTAAAGATGCATCTTTTACGGAGCAACGCCGCCCGTAGACTGGTTTCCAGGAGGAAAGCAGGGAAGGTTTCTGGTCAGTTTTGCAGATAATAGCCTAAAAACACGCCTCTAAAAACCTGCCGCAAGTTTAGCGACAGCGTACTTGTGGCTTTAGTTAACAGCCAGTTGGTAACTGGCGAAATTCTGGAAGCCAGTTGCAAACTGTCATAATGGAACCCACAAGTTCCCGCTGCGCTCAAACTTGCGGGAGGGAGATGATTTATATAGACCATCCATGGCGCGGAAGTTACTTCCGTGACTTATGACGGAAAGTAACGGAAGTAACTTCCGCGCCATGGATGGTCCGTCTTGTAAAATGCGTGCGGACACGAGCTGGAAGCTCGCGCCAGCGAAATGATAGGAAATAACGTTTCAGGGCTGCTTTGAAGAAAGCAGCCCTGAAACGGATGAGTAAGCAAGATGCTAAATAGTCACTACTATCTTCCCGAAATGGGCCCCGTTGCTCATGAACTCCAGCGCTTGGTGCACCTGGTCAAATTCAAAAGTTTTCCCGATGGCGGGTTTCACTTGGTTGGGGGCAAAGGCGGTGAAGATTTCCTCCAGCATGTCTACACTGCCCACGTAGATGCCCTGTAAGTTCACCATATTAAGCGGGGAAAGGAACAGCTCATTGGCTTGTCCGGGGGCACCGCCTCCTACGGCCCCAATGATGTAAATGCTGCCCCCGGGTTTCAGCGCCTCCAAAGATTGCGGCAGGGTGTCTTTGCCGCCTACTTCCAGAATGTAGTCCACGCCCGCGCCGTTGGTGAGTTCCAGGGCCTTTTTGCCCCAGTCTGGCGTTTCTTTGTAGTTGATGAGGTAATCGGCACCTAGGGCTTTGGCCTCCTCCAGTTTCTCGTTGCTGCTGGAAGTGATGATGACTTTGGCCCCGAACAGTTTGGCAATCTGCAGCCCGAAAACGGACACCCCGCCCGTGCCTTGCACCAAAACAGTTTCGCCCGCTTTGATTCCGCCTTTCGTGACCAGCGAGTGCCACGCGGTCACGCCGGCACAAGGGAACGAGGCCGCCTCTTCAAACGAGAAGAAGTCTGGAACCTTCGCGACAGAATCCTCAGAAAACACCACGTACTCGGCCAATACACCATCGGTGCTGCCGCCCAGGGAACGAAACACCTTTTGGGCCGAAAAGTTACCGCCGTGCCAGTCGGGGAAAAAGTTGGGTGAAACGCGGTCGCCTACTTTGAATTTCCGAACGTCTGGCCCTACCTCGGTAATCACACCCGCGCCGTCACTGAACGGAATCATGGGCAGTTTCTCGCCGGGGTAGGCAAAGCCACCTCGGGTCACTGCCGTATCCCGGAAGTTCAGCGACACGGCTTTGATGTTGATTTTTATCTGGTTACCGGTAACGCTAGGTTCCTGGCATTCTTCCTTTTTCAGGTTCTCCCAGCCTTTGGGAGCGTGCAGTCTGTATGCTTTCATGGTATTTATCGCTATAACAATAATGCTCTTACGAGAACAGTTGAAGGTTTGGAAAGGCAAGAAGTAGTTTCCTTGTTTATACCACTTATTCTGAAAAATGGCTGGAGCTAGGTTTAAATAAGAAAACAGAAAAGGAAAAGAGGGGAGCTGAACCGGAAGGGAATCATCCCTTTTGGGCCTGTTTATCAGAAATCAGGCTTAAAACACCCGTCCGCTTTGCGCTTCTTAAAACTCTCTTATCTTTGAGGATTCAATCGTTACTAAATCGCTTTAGCAAAGCTCCTTCACCAACATGAGAAAACTTCTGCTTTTCGCTTTTCTGCTCTGTCAGTTGCCCGCTTTCTCCCAAAAATCCAAGTATGATTTAGTCCGCTGGGTAAACCCGATGATTGGGACGCATAAGATGGGCCACACGTATCCGGGAGCCACGGCGCCCTTCGGGATGGTGCAGCTCTCCCCCGACACCGATACCATTCCCTACGAGGTGAACGGCGGCTACAACAAAGACGTCTACAAATACTGCGCGGGCTACCAGTACGATGACCCCACCATTGTGGGCTTCAGCCACACGCACTTCAGCGGCACCGGCCACTCAGACCTCGGCGATTTTCTGCTCATGCCCACCACCGGCAAACTGCAGCTGAACCCCGGCACCGAGGCCAAGCCGGAAAGCGGCTACCGTTCCAAGTTCTCGCACAACAACGAACGTGCGGAGCCCGCCTACTACAGCGTGCAGCTGGACGACCACAACATACAGGCGGAGCTCACGGCCACCAACCGCGTGGGCATGCACCAGTACACGTTCCCCAAGTCAGACGAAGCGCACATCATCCTGGATTTGATGCACGGCATCTATAATTACGAAGACAAAAACACCTGGACGTTCCTGCGCATCGAGAATGATACCTTGGTGACCGGTTACCGCCAGACGAACGGCTGGGCGCGTACCCGCACGGTGTATTTCGCGATGTCGTTTTCGAAGCCTTTTACCTCCTACGGGAACAAAGACTACTCCAAGGCCCAGGTGTACCGCGGCTTCTGGCGCAAGTTTGACCAGAGCAAAAACTTCCCCGAGATGGCCGGCAAACAGCTCCGCGCCTATTTCGATTTCAAGACCACCGAAGGGGAGAAGATTAAAGTGAAATTCGCGTTGTCGCCGGTGAGCACCGAGGGAGCACTGGCCAACATGCGTGCCGAGGTTCCGCACTGGGACTTCGACCGCGTGAAAGACGAAAGTCAGGCCCAATGGAACCAGGAACTGGGTAAAGTACGCGCCAGCCTGCCTACCAAAGACGACTACATCAACTTCTACACCGCGCTGTACCACACGTTCCTCGGCCCCACCACCTACATGGACGTAACCGGCCAGTACCGCGGCCTGGACCAGAACAACCACCAGGCCCAGAACTTCACCAACTACACCACCTTCTCGCTCTGGGATACCTACCGCGCCCTGCACCCCTGGTTCAACGTGGTGCAGCCCAAACGCAACGCCGATATGGTGGAATCCATGCTGGCGCACTATGACCAGAGCGTCCACAACATGCTGCCCGTCTGGTCGCACCACGCCAACGAAAACTGGTGCATGATTGGGTACCACAGCGTGTCGGTGATTTCAGATGCCATCCTAAAAGGCACTTACACCGGCGATGCCAACCGCGCGCTGGACGCTTGCGTAGCTACTGCCCGCCAAGGCTATTATGACGGCCTGAACTTCTACATGCAACTCGGCTACGTGCCCGAGGACAAGAACAGTTCCTCGGTTTCCAAGACCCTGGAGTACGCCTATGACGACTGGTGCATCGCGCAAATCGCCCAGAAACTGAACCGTCAGGATATTTACCAGGAGTTCAGCAAACGCGCTCAGAACTGGAAGAATGTGTATGACAAGAGCATCGGGTACATGCGCCCCAAACTGAGCAATGGCACGTTCAAAAAAGAGTTTGATGTGCTCAGCACCCACAACCAAGGCTTTATTGAGGGCAACGCCTGGAATTACAGCCTCTACGTGCCGCAAGACCCCACCGCATTGATCCAGACCATGGGTGGTAACGCCAAATTCGTGCCCCACCTGGACTCGCTTTTCACCATGCACCTGCCGGATGAGTTCTTCAAAGACACCGAAGACATCACCCGCGAAGGCATCATCGGGAACTACGTGCACGGCAACGAACCCGCCCACCACGTGGCTTACCTTTACAACTGGACAAACCAACCCTGGAAAACCCAGGAACGTGTGCGCATGATTTTGAAGAAGCAGTACCAAGCTGCTCCGGATGGTTTGGGTGGCAACGATGACTGCGGTCAGATGAGCGCCTGGTACCTGTTCAGTTCCCTCGGGTTCTATCCGGTAGCCCCCGGTTCTGAGCAATATTCCCTGGGCAGCCCGGCGGTGAAAGACGCCACCATTCAACTGGAGAACGGCAAGACTTTCCAGATCGAGGCCAAGAACCAGAGTGAGAAAAACGTCTATGTGCAGAAAGTGGAGCTGAATGGAAAGACCTTGACCCAGCCAGTCCTCAACCACTCAGACCTGGTGAAAGGTGGCAAACTCACGTTCTTCATGAGCTCTAAACCGAAGAAGTAGGAGCGAGGCTCCACCTTTTCCCTTGAATTAACAACCCAAGCGTTTCGGGGCTGATTTCTGCAAATCAGCCCCGAAACGCTTTTCTTTTCTAATGTGTGATTGGCCATGACAATATTAACGATGATGTGGATTACTCCTTGCTTTGAAAAAAGCATTGGAAACTACCAGCTGGAAATTTCCTGAATGGCGAAGAGGGATGGCCATTGGCACAGACGCTCGCAGGTCCCTCCGGACGCTACGAGGTCTTTAGAGCAACCAATCTTCGGTTGGCAATAACTCCCCTCCTAATTTAGGAGGGGTGCCCGAAGGGCGGGGTGTGAAAAAGAGTTCAGGTTCCGTTTTGAGGCCTTTTTCAGAAAAGTAGCCTTAAAACAAGAATAAATAGCTACCTTCTCTTCCCTCTAACAATCAACAACAAACAATCAGCAATCAAAAAATGGACCAGCGCATCATCAACCTGTTTGACGAGTACACCCACGCTCCGCTTACCCGCAAAGAGTTCATCACGAGGTTGGCCAAACTCACGGGCAGCCTTACCCTGGCTATGTCGTTGCTGCCCATGCTAGAGAACAACTATGCCCAGGCCGCTACCGTGGACGACAAAGACATCCAATCAGGAGAGATTACCTACCCCGGGGCCGAAGGGGTGGCCATGAAAGGTTTCCTGGCGCAGCCAAAGGGCAAGAAGAAGCTGGGCGCGGTCATGGTGATTCATGAAAACCGGGGATTGAATCCGCATATCAAGGACGTGACTTTACGCGTGGCTCAGGCGGGGTACTTGGCGTTGGCACCCGATGCGCTTTCTCCCCACGGCGGTACGCCCGCCAACGAAGACGAGGCCCGAGCTTTGTTCTCTAAACTGGATGCGCAGCAAAACCTCACCAATTTTATGAAAGGGCTGGAGTACCTGCAACACCACAAGGCCAGCAACGGCAAAACCGGCGTGGTGGGCTTCTGCTGGGGCGGGGCCTTGGTGGGGCAACTGGCGGTGCACTCCCCCGAGCTGGATGCCGCCGTAGCTTACTACGGCCGTCAGCCAGAGGCCGCTGATGTGGCTAAGATTAAGGCCGAAATGCTGCTGCACTATGGCGGTCTGGATGAACGGGTGAATGCCGGCATCCCGGCGTTTGAACAGGCGTTGAAGGAAGCCAACGTGAAGTACCAGCTGTTCGTGTACGAAGGTGCCAACCACGCCTTCAACAACAATACCTCGCCGGCCCGCTACAACGAGGCTGTTGCCAAACTGGCCTGGGACCGCACGCTGGAACTGTTCCACCGGAAGCTGAAATGAATCAGAAATAATAAGGAACGTCGTTCAGTAAAGGAAAAGGGAGAAGCAGAAAATGACTGCTTCTCCCTTTTCCTTTTTGCGTTTTAGGCCTGTAAAAACCAAAAGCGCTTCAAACCAGGCTGTCTCGTTCAGGTGTATAAAGAGAAGATGCTATCTGCTTCTCTTGCCCAAATAATAGTTGAACCCGATGGCGAGCGAGCGGACAGCCCTTTCTCCCCAAGGATCTCCGCGCTTAACGTTTCCATAATGGTTCGTAAGGTTTCTTCTGAGAAGAAGCAGTTCGGCTTTACCGCTAAAGCGCCTCCATATTTTATAATTGAAACCAACGCCAGCCATCGCAAACACGTTTATTCCTTCGTCCTGAACGTCAAATACCGTAGTGGTTTCATTATTACCGGTCCTTCTATTTAAGTACCTGGTTGTGCCGTAAGCAGGCATCACAGAACCAGTAACATAAATTGGCAGCGCTTTATTTGCATTAATCAGGATGAGCTTGGCCGTTAGCGGCAGGGCAATCACATGGGTACGTGATTTATGCTCCTCCTCTACCATTTCCCCACTTGTAAGTACGCCCTGTGATTTGATGTGAAACTTATCTCCACCATAAGCGAGACCTCCTTCCAGATGTAGCCTTTGGTTTACCCTGTACCTTAGGTGAAAATCTACTGGCGAAAATCTGCTATTTAGCAACAAGTTCGGATTTTTAGGCTGATCATAAAAAAGGTAATAGATGCTGTTGGAGAGTCCTACCCCTAGATACCATTTTGGCCTATTTGTTCTGGAAGAGTCTACTTCCTGGGCGAAAAGATCTGATCCGTTCAGGATGAACAATAGCAATGCCAGGCACTTAGCGTACTTCTTCATAGTCTTCCTAATTTTATATAATTTTGGATTAAATATGAAGTAAGTACGCTAGGTGTTGGATTTTATTGCTTGAAATAGACACTAAACTTGGAGCCGTTTCCTACTTTGCTATCCACATCAATGCGGTCGCCGGAGTTGTCCAGGATCTTTTTGACCAGGTACAGGCCTACGCCAGAACCCTCCACGTGGTCATGCGCCCGTTTGAACATCCCAAATATTTTCTCCACCTGATGTCCTGGGATTCCCAGGCCGTTGTCTTCCACGGTGAGGGCGTGTTCGCCGGCGTCAGATAGATAGGTGCAGATTTTGATTTCGGGCTTTCTTTTGGGGTCTGCGTATTTGATCGCGTTGGAAATGAGGTTGTGCAGGATGCTGCGCAGGTTTTTGCGCGAGTAATACAACTGCTCAAAGCCCATTTCATCTATGGTGATGGTGGCTCCGGAGTGCTGGATGAGGTTGCACAGGTTCTGGAGGACTTCTTCCACCAGCTCAGGAACAGAGATGCGTTCCTGGTTGTACTTTTCGGGTTGCAGTTTCGTGACTTCGGCCAGATCTAAGATTACCTTCCGAAGCGTTTCCAGCGACCCTTTCATCAGGGAGAGGATTTGGGTGTGTTTTTCGGCTTCAGGCCCCAAATCTTCCCGCAGGGCGGAGAGGAGGCCCTCCAGGTTGGTGATGGGTGATTTCAGGTCGTGGGAGGCGGTGTAGACAAAGCTATCCAGGTCATTGTTGATGCGCACCAGTTCCTGGTTTTTCTGGGTGAGCTCCTCGTTGTGGCGGCGCTCCGTGAGGTCGCGGGTGATCTTGGCGAAACCCAGCAGGCGCTTGTCTTCGTTGTAGACCGGCGAGATGATCACGTTGGCCCAGAAGGCGGTCCCGTTTTTCCGGATGCGCCATCCCTCGTCCTCAAACCGGCCTTTTTCCAGTGCCTGGGCCAGTTCAAACTGCGGAAAACCGCGCTCAATGGCCTCGCGGGTGTAAAAAGTGGAGAAGTGCTTGCCTATGATTTCCTTGGCGTTGTACCCTTTGATGCGCTCGGCCCCGGTGTTCCAGCTGGTGATGTAGCCTTCGGTGTTCAGCATCAGAATGGCGTAGTCTTTCACGCTGTCAATGAGCAGGCGGCTTTTCTCCTCGCTTTCCTTTAGATCCTGGTGGGTTTGGAACAGCTGTTGCTCCAGTTTCTTCTTGTCAGTGAGGTCGCGGGTGATTTTGGAGAACCCAATGAGTTCCTTCCGGGGGTTGTAGATGGCCGTGATGATCACGTTCGCCCAAAACGCCGATCCGTCTTTACGGTAGCGCCAGCCTTCGTCCTCAAACCGGCCGTGGGCTCGGGCCATTTTCAGCTCGTATTCCGGATAACCTTCCTGAATGGCCTCCCGGCTGTAGAACTTGGAAAAGTACTTGCCAATAATTTCACCGGCTTCGTACCCTTTGATGTTTTTGGCGCCCTGGTTCCAGGTGGCAATGTTGCCGGCGGGGTCCAGCATGAAGATGGCGTAATCGGTAACCCCTTCCACCAACAACCGGAATCTTTCCTCACTTTCCTTCAGCTCTTCGTAAGCTTTGTAGAGGTCGTCTTCGGCTTTTTTCCGTTCAGAGAGGTCGCGGGTGATTTTGGAGAACCCCACCAGTTGCTTCTGGTCGTTGTATACCGGGGTGATGATGACGTTGGCCCAGAAGACCGAACCGTCTTTGCGCACGCGCCAGCCCTCGTCCTCAAACCGGCCCAACCGTTTGGCCTCGCGTAACTCAAAGTCTGGGTAGCCGGTTTCTTTGGCCTGGGCGGTGTAAAAAGTGGAGAAGTGTTTCCCGATGATGTCTTCCTGCGAGTACTGTTTGATCCGCTTGGCTCCAGCGTTCCAGGTGGCCACGTGGCCGGTGGAATCCAGCAGAAAGATGGCGTAATCGGTGACGTTCTCAATTAAAAGCCTGTACCGATCTTCAGTCTGCGAAATCGGTAAGGGGGTGGATACGACTTCAGGGTCTTCGGTAGTCATAAAAATTCGCTAAAGTCTGTGCGGGTACGCGAGTTGTAAAAAATTCAAATTTTGGGTGAGAGCTCAATATCAATTATTGTGACCAGAAAGCAACCGTTTTTTATTATTGTACTACTGTTTTCCTCTTTTAGTTAAAATTAAACCTTGCCATACGTAGAAAAACAATAGGAGTTGCACAATAAAAAGAGGTTTGGCAGATGGGCGGAGAAGCTGTATTTTACCACCCTCAACCATGCAGAAACCTTTATGAGCTATACCCCTTCCCCCCAGCGCTACGCCGCCATGGAGTACCGCCGCTGCGGCAACAGCGGCCTGAAACTGCCTGCTCTCTCGCTGGGGCTGTGGCATAACTTCGGGCACGTAGATGTGCTGGAGAATTCCCGCCAGATCCTGCGCGATGCCTTTGACGCCGGCGTGACCCACTTTGACCTGGCCAACAACTACGGACCGCCGCCCGGCTCGGCAGAGGAGAACTTCGGGAAGATCCTGCGGGAGGATTTCCGGGGCTACCGCGATGAACTCATCATCTCCAGCAAAGCCGGCTATAAGATGTGGGAAGGTCCCTACGGCGATTGGGGCTCCCGGAAATACCTCATCTCCAGCCTGGACCAAAGCCTCAAGCGCATGAAGCTGGACTACGTAGACATTTTCTACAGCCACCGCCCAGACCCCGAAACTCCGCTGGAGGAAACCATGGGCGCGCTTGATTCTATTGTGCGGCAGGGCAAGGCGCTGTACGTGGGCCTTTCCAACTACCAAACGCCGGAGGCTACCCGCGCCATTGAGATTCTGAAAGAACTGGGCACGCCCTGCCTCATCCATCAGCCGAAATACTCCATGTTTGTGCGCTGGGTAGAGGAAACCCTTTTGGATTTGCTGGAGCAGCAGGGGGTAGGGTGCATTCCGTTCTCGCCGCTGGCGCAGGGCCTGCTCACCAGCAAGTACCTGAAAGGCATTCCGGAGAACTCCCGGGCCGCCAAGCCGCACGGTTTCCTGCAGGAAGAAGACATCACGGAAGCGCGCCTCCACCAGATTTCGCAGCTCAATGCCATCGCTGAAAGCCGCGGTCAGTCACTGGCGCAGATGGCGCTGGCTTGGCTCCTGAAAGACCCACGGGTGACCTCGGTGCTCATTGGGGCCAGCACGCCCGCCCAGCTCGCCGATTCGCTCAAATGCATGCAGAACATTCAATTCAGCCCTGAGGAACTGGCGCAGATTGAAACCATTCTGCGGTAAACTTTTCTGCTTTCAGCCTGATTTTCTGAAAACAGGCCGAAAACGATATATCCTGTGAGGTTTTCAAAACCTCACAGGTTTTTACCCAAGTGGGGGAGGCTTGTTCCAATAAGGCACTGCATTGAATCTATTTGCTTCCATGAATCGCCGGAAATCTCACCTTCATCTTCCTTCATTCTACTAGATCTATCCTTCTATTTTATCCCTTACTATGTTTATTCAGATAAGAAAAAGACCCGTTTTGCTGCTGTGCGTGGCGCTGTTGTGGAGTGCCGTGTGTTTTCAGGCGGTGGCCGCGCCCAAGCGCGAGTTTTACCAACTCAAAATTTACCACCTGAAAGACCAGGCCCAGGAAGACCGGCTGGATGCGTTTCTGAAGAACGCCTATCTGCCAGCCCTGCACCGGGCTGGAGTACCCAAAGTGGGCGTCTTTAAACCCGCCGAAGCAGCTGCCACCAACGCCGCCACGGCTCCTGAGAAGCTGGTGTACGTGTTCATTCCTTATGCCTCCGTGGAGCAGATTTTCAAAGTGGAAACCGAGGTAACCAAAGACCAGTCGTTTGCCTCCGCCGGGAAAGATTACCTGGAAGCGGCGCATAACCAGCCCGTTTACCAGCGGATGGAGGTAGTGCTGATGGAGGCCTTCGCCGGGAAACCGCTATTTACGGCTCCCAAGCTGAAAGCTCCCGCCGCTGAACGCATCTACGAACTGCGCAGCTACGAAGCCGCCACCGAGAAACTCCACGAAAACAAGATTGCCATGTTCAACAACGGCGAGATGGAGATTTTCCAGCGCCTGGGGTTCAATCCGGTGTTCTACGCCCAGGTGAAAGCCGGAGGTAAAATGCCCAACCTGATGTACATGACTTCCTTTGACAGCAAAGCCGAGCGTGATGCCCGGTGGAAAGCCTTCGGCGATGATCCGGCCTGGAAAAAGATGAGCGCCGCCCCCGAGTACGCCAATAACTTCCTTCGGGCGGATATCTATCTGTTGCACCCCACTTCCTACTCAGAAATCTAATTCACCCCCAGCGGAAAATGCTTCGGCTGTTTCAGCGGTCTTTTCCCGAAAATGGGCTTAAAACGATTCGGCCTTCTCCTTATTCAAGGAGAAGGCCGAATCGTTTTATAGGAATAAGTACCACATAAGAAAGTGATAGCTGATGGCGTGCGTTGGCCTTCCAGCAAAAGGTACACTTTCCCTACATGGGGGCGGTTTAGAGGCTGTTTTCAGAAAACGGGCTTAAAACTGACACGTCATCCGTCCTTCCCTTTAGGAAATCGCCTTGATGAAACGCTGCACGGCACGGTACGCGGCACCTTTCCGGTTCATCAGGAAGTTGAACAGGCCAATGCCGGTCGCGGCGCAGAGAATCCCGAACAGCACATCCAGGATATAGTGGTGCGACAGGTACACCGCGGCAAACCAGATGCCCAGCATAATAATGCCAAAGATTATGTTCACGCTTTTGACCCGGTTTTTCAAACCGTAGTAAAAAACAATCAGCGGGTAAGCCGAGTGCAGCGAAGGCATGGCCGCGAAGACATTGGACGCCTTGGCATACATCCCCCGGAAAAGCTCAATCTGGAAAAACGCATCGAAGCGGGACAGTCCGGCCGTGTTGCCGGGCGTGTTCGGGATGAACTCGAAGCCGTAGTGCTGGACGTACCAGGGCGGGGCCGCCGGGTAGAGGTAATATAGCACAAAGCCCAGCAGGTTCACCAGCAGGAAGGTGAGCGAGAAATACGTGAACTGCGTTCTGTTCCGGAAGAAAAGGTAGGCCGCAAAGCCCATGGGCACCGGCACCCAGCACAGGTAAAAAATGCCGCAAAGCACGTCCAGAAACGTGTGCTGGTACTGGAGCCAGAATTCATTGGGCGTGAGCCGCGCACTGCCGGAGCCCACGCCAAAAATCGCTTTCTCTGCCTCGTACAGGTCTTTGATGTGCACCGTGTTGAACCAGTAATTGGGGAAGGCCCGCATGTAGTCAAACAGCACCCAGAACACAATAAAGATGGTGAAGCCCAGCGCAAATTTCCGGGTGACCGGCGAGAGATAGTACAAAGAGTTGAAGAGCCCCACCAGCAGCAGCTGCTCTGGTTTGAAGCCGATGAGCCCGTAGGATAACAGCAAGTAGCCCAGGGAAAAGGCCGTCACCCAGAGCGCCCCTTTGGGCGAGACGCTTTCTTTCTTCTGTTTGGCTACCGTTGACATAGTTCGCATGTGAATACGTGTCTTCTTGTCTAAAACTGCGGAGGAAGGAGGAAAACCTCGCGGCGCCTCCCGTTCTCAGAGATAAATGGGAAAGGCGTTTCAGGGGTGTTTTCCTACATCGGCAGGTAAACTGATTTTGTTGGACTTTTGGTTTTTAGGGCTTAAAACGCTCTAGGACTTCTTTGCCGGTGGCGGGATCTAGGCCCGTGAACTCCACATAGACCACGTTGGGAACCCAGAACGAGCCGCCTTCAATGCGCACGAAAACCCGCTTCAGGAACGCCTGTTTCTTCCCGATAGTGGCGTACACATGGAACTTGCCGTCCGGGCTTTTCATGAGGTAGAAGGCGCGTTTGTTGTAAGAGACAAATTTCAGCTCGTACTTCTCCGGGTTGATTTTCTTGACGTTCAGCCCGTAGGCGAATTTCCGCTGGATGAAGTTCAGGTCCTGCTTGGCCCCACCATCGGCGTACCGGAGCCAGTAGATCTTCACCGGCTCTTCTTCGTTCAGGACTCCCTTGCTGTTCAGGTTCAACTCGTACACCACGGTGTTGGTGTTGGGGTCGCGCTGCACGTAGAACAACATATTAGGGATTCCCTTGGGCAAGGGCAGATCCTGCTGCGTGTTGGTTTTCACTGTTTCCTGGGCCAGTACCGGAGAAACCCCGGTACCTAGCCAGCACGCAATCGCCATCAGGATGAAAAAGAAAGATCTACGCATGAGAAAACTGTCTACTTACCGGCCTGGGCCTCTTTCTGTTCCAACGCTTTTTTCGCTTCCAGCAACCGGTTGAAAGCCGTGATGTTGGTCATCACCGCCAGCACCGCCAACGGAAACGTAAAGATGGACATGGTCTCGAACACCTGAATCTGCGTGCCGGGGAACAGGACTTTGTAGTCGCCGCCCAGCCAGGAAGCCATCACGCCGCAGAGCATGGAAGAGAGGCCGATCAAGACCACCCGCTCCGGCCGCTGCATCAGGCCGCCCTTGCATTCCACGCCTAACCCCTCGGCCCGGGCCCGGGTGTAACTCACCATCATGGACCCGATCATGGCGATGAACGCCAGCAGCGAGCTCAGGAAATAATGGTGCGCCACCAGGTAGTAACAGATGCCCAGGAACATGATCAGTTCACTGTAGCGGTCAATCACTGAGTCAAACATGGCGCCGTAGGCCGAGCTCATCTTCCCGATGCGGGCCACCTGGCCGTCCAGCATGTCAAACAAACCCGCGAACAGAATCAGGAATCCCGCCCATCCCACATAGGACAAATCTCCGCGGTTGCCTTGTTCCCCGCCCAGGATAAAAATGACCGCCACGCCCAGGTTCAGCATAAATCCGGTGATGGTGACCGTATTGGGAGTGAAGCCCAGCGAAATGATTCCTTTGACAAACGGGTTGATGATCTTGTAAATGCCTTGTTGCAAAGCATCTCTAGCGGTGCCTTTAGAAAGCGTACTCTCCATAATGTGTGAACTCAAAAGTCAAATTTAAACCGGCCTCTCAGGCCTAACTCAGACACGCCCGGATTGTCCAGGTAGGTCAGGCGTTTCACCACGTCCAGACGGAAGAACTTGAAGATGTTCCCCACACCCAGACTGGCTTCTACATAGGGTTTCTTGTCTAGGGAATAGGTGATGGGCAAACCGGTGGAATAGGTAGGGAAAGCCAGCAGCTCCGGATCGTTTTTAGGATCGTTCTCTTCCCGCACCTTGCCGTAGAGCACTTTCACGGTGGCAAACTCCCGCAGCTTGGTTTCCTTGAGCAGGGGCAGTTTGTTGAAGATGAAGCCGTTGAAGCAGTGGTCTATGTTGATGCTGGCGTACTGGTCGCTCACAAACTCCAGGAAGTTCATGAGGTTGTAAGACTGCGGCTGGTACGAGTACGTCTGGTTGGCCCGGTGGATAGCCAGCAGCGGGAACGGCACCTTGCCAAAGATATAGCCGCCCTCGGCAATCACGTCTGAATACCCTAGCTGCGACAGGTAGAACCGTTTGGCCACGTTCAAGGTCAGGTTCTGGTAGTCATAGTCGCCGTTGAAGAGGCCTTTCACCCCGGCGGCGGCCCGCAGCGTGAACACCGGGTAGCGGTTCACGATGGGGAAGCGGTACAGTTTGCCCTGCACGTATTCTTCGTGCGGTGCCCAGCGCAACTCCAGCCGAAACTCTGAGGTGGTGATGTTGTCCACGCGGTTTACCTCCGGGGCCGGTTCACCTTCCTGCGGCGGTGTGCTGCTGGCTTTGATGTACTCTAGGCTTCCGGCCGGAGCCTGTTTCCAATTTCTATACCCCACTCTGAACGAAAACCGGTTCCGGAACTCGTGCAGGTAGTCTATGTTATACGTCTCGTTGTAGAGCCATTTGTCATTGGTGCCGCGTTTGAACGAGAGCAGGAAGTTGTCTTCCTGGATGAACTGCAGGTCCTGCCCCGGGATTTTGGTGTCTTTTTGGTAATTCACCCGCAAAGCGCGCACCGGAAACGCAAAGATGGACCGGTCTGTGAAGGAGTAGGTTCCTCCCAGGAAGTATTTCCATTTCTCGTCTTTGAACCCGTACGCGGCGTAGGTCTCAAACATGACCTTCTGGCTGAACGTAGTGGTGGTTCTACCGCCCGCCCGCAGCCGAAAGCCTTCTACCGGGTTAAAGCTGTAGAACGTGTTCACCGGACCTATCTCAAAGTACGGACCCGCTTTTTTGAAGCCCGCAATGAACAGGGTGGCAATGTCCAGGGTGCGTTTAAAGGATTTGGTGTTCCGGAGGCTGTCAATGCTCTCGTAGGTGTTGGCCTCGGAAAAGGTAAGGGAATCATGGCGGTTTGCCGCCAGAAATGCCTCTGTCTGCTCTTTGGCAAACGGCCCGCCTTTGGTTAGATCATCCTCTTCGTAAAGACCGGCGGGTTGCGGCTGGTTTATACGGTAATCTTTGTAAGACACCGTGCGCTCGCCGTACACACCGCCCTTGCTTTTATCCACCACGGCAAACTCGGTTTTCATGACGCTCTTGCTCAGGTTGAAGCGGCCGTTGGGCAGGCGGTCAAAGTCCAGGTTGATGTGCAGGTCACGTACCCAGTTGATGTTCACTTTCTTGCCTACCTCCATGTCTACTTTCTGCACGGCGTAGTTGCCGTCCATGGTCACGTAGAGCTTGCCGGTAAACAGAAAGTCGGTCTCGTTTTTAGGGCTGAAGGAAAGCTCCGTCAGTTTCTGGCCGTCCACCACCACGGTGTCGGTGATGTAGAACCGGTAGAACGTGGGGGCCAGATCAGCGATGGGGCTCAGGAACTGGTTTGTAAGAATCGTGATGTTATTCTTATAGATGTCCACGTCCTGGTACATGTGCTTCACGTAGGAGTTGATCACCACAAACTCGCCAAAGTCCACCTTCTTCTCGGCCTGCACCACCGTTTTCCGTTTTTCGGGGTCTTTTTGGTAAAACCGCTGCGAAAGCGACTCCTGCATGTACAGCGGCAGAATACCGGTGCCCGGCAGGGTGGTGGTGTCTATGTTCTTCATGATGAAGTCATAGCGCTTCAGGAGGATGTTGTTCCGAAGCTTCTCCGGCGAGTTGCTCAACGCCAGCTGCAGCTTGTCATATTGCTGGTACTGCACGAAGTCATAGCTCTCCATGCGGTTCTTACTCTTGTTGTCCACCACCAACCGGATGAGGTCTACCGCCGGGTTGTTCTTGTTGCTGTAGTTTTTGCTACGGCCTTTGATGACCACTTCCTTCAGTTTCTTGGCGTCGCTCTCCAGTTGCACGTTCAGCACCTGGGTGCCGCCCGGGGTGAAGTCCAGAGTCACGGATTTATAGCCCAGGTAGGTGAACTGGATTTTGTTTTGGGCCTGGTTGGTTTTCAGGGCGTAGTTTCCCTCCAGGTCAGACGTGGTGCCCAACGTGGTGCCCGGAATAAAGATGGACACGCCAATGAGTGGTTCCTTGGTGAGGGCGTCTTTGATATTCCCTTTAATAGTGGTGACACTCTGTGCCTGAAGAGGGTTGAAATTTGCTCCCAGGGCTAGAAAGGCCAGACAGCAAACCAGTATATGTAAGGTGTTGACATATACATTCTTAGTTGAATACATATCTCTTTTGTAGAATGAAATTGTAGAAAAAGCCCACCAGCAGAGAAACGGTGACTTTAGAGAAAATATAGTTGAGACCCAGGTAATGGGTCAGCAGGAAAACCCCTGACGCATTCAGGAGAAGACTTCCGTTCCAGACCAGGAAGTACTTGGTGGCTTGGGTAGGTATATTTTTATGAGCCGCCTGGAAAACCCAGGTCCGGCCAATGGAGAAATGGGTGATTCCCCCGCAGATGGTCCCCAGAACGGTAGCGGCTACATACCAGAGCCCTGCTACCTCCACGGCAAAAATCGTCACCAGGTAATCGACCCCTGAGGCAATCAGGGAGGCGGCCTGGGACCTTAAGAAGGTCCACATTTAGAACAGATCGAAGAATAGAAGGAGTTGTAAAAGCACGTTCGCATAGATACCGGAAAGCACATCGTCGAGCATCACGCCCCATCCGCCGGGCAATCTCTCGGTTTTTCTGATGCCGAGGGGTTTTACAATGTCAAAGAAGCGGAACAGCACCAGCGCTGCCAGCAGGTAAGGAACCGTCACCGGGATAAACAGCAGGCTGATGCACATGCCCGCCACTTCATCTATCACCACTTTCTTGTCGTCCTTTCCCCAGAGCGGCTCCACCTCATTCGCGGACCAGACGCCCAGAGCGGTGAGGAGCACCGTGAGGGCCAGTGGCCAGAAAACAAGCTCATTTCCACTGCCCTGGCAGAAGTACCAGACCAGGCAGGTGAACACCGCAGCAACGGTGCCTCCGCCTTTTCCCACGTACCCGATGCCGAGGCTGGTGGAAATGAGTTTGTGTAGTTGGATCATGCAGGTACTACAGGGTGTCTACGAGTTCCTGGTAGTAGTCGAGGCCCAGGTGGGTGATGAGGTCCTCGCCCATCATGTGGCGCAGGGTGTTCTGCAGCTTCATGAGCTGCTTGAAGATGTCGTGCTCGGGGGCCAGGCCCTCCGCCGTCTGCGGGGACTTGTAGTAGAAGCTCAGCCACTCCTGGATGCCGCTCATGCCCGCGCGCTGCGCAAGGTCCGTGAACAGGGCCAGGTCCAGCACCAGCGGCGCTGCCAGGATGGAGTCGCGGCACAGGAAGTTGATCTTGATCTGCATCTGGTAGCCCAGCCAGCCGAAGATGTCGATGTTGTCCCAGCTCTCCTTGTTGTCGCCGTGGGGCGGGTAGTAGTTGATCCTGACCTTGTGGTACATGTCCCCGTAGAGCTCGGGGTTGGACTCGGGGCGGAAGATCTCGTCCAGCACGCTCAGCTTGCTCACCTCCTTGGTCTTGAAGTTCTCGGGGTGGTCCAGAACGTAGCCGTCGCGGTTGCCCAGGATGTTGGAGGAGAACCAGCCCTTCACGCCCAGCGCCCGCGCGTGCAGGCCCGGGGCCAGGATGGTCTTCATCAGCGTCTGGCCGGTCTTGAAGTCCTTGCCCGAGACCGCGATGCCGTGCTCTTTCGCCAGCTCCACGATGGCGGGGATGTCCACCGTCAGGTTAGGCGCGCCGTTGGCGAAGGGAACGCCCGTCTTGATGGCGGCGTAGGCGTAGATCA
>NZ_JACOAF010000033.1 GCF_014269285.1 Rufibacter sediminis | reverse complement strand
GTTTGTCACTTTTCTCCTGGATGAGAAAAGTAACCAAAAGAATCATGAAGAAAAGAAACTCGCTGACGCTCAGACAGTCTTTTCTTCAGTAAAAGGTACCACCTCGCAGCCGTCCTATTTTTCATAGGGAGCGTTGGCCTCTGCTACTTGTAAAGTCACTGCATGCGTCTTCTCGTAACTAGGCTACGCATGCGGCCTAGTTACGAGAAGACGCAAGTTTCCGCATAGGTCTTGGGAGCCGCTGCAATGCCTGCATTGTCCTTTCGGACGGGTGGGTAGTTGAGCGAGCTTATTAGGCGCATGTTATTATCAGCCTGAACTGCTGCTTAACTGTCTTTTAACGCATGGCGGAATTCCCCTCCTGGGAGGGGTAGGGGTGGGTTGCGTTTAGGGCTTGTTTTCAGGAAACGAGGCAAAAACTAGTGGGGCTTCACGCCACGGGTCATTTCCCGTTTGCCGGGAGGGCCGGGGAGCGCTTCTACGGTAAAGCCTGCGGCTTTGAGGCTGCGCTTGAAGCTGCCTTTGGCGCAGTAGGTCACCAGGGTGCCGCCGGGGGCCAGGCAGTCGTACATTTTCTGGAAGATGGCATCGGTCCAGAGGTGGGGCTGCTTCTCCGGGGCAAAGGCATCGAAATAAATAAGGTCGTAGCTGTCCGGGGCGGGAGCGAAGGCTTCCAGGTCGGTTTCCAGTTTTCTGAGGGTAAAGCGGGGCGTGATGGTGGTTGGCTGCTCCCAGGCAGCGGCGTGCAGCGGACCGACATAATCCAGCAGTTCCGGGTTGAGGATGAACTTGTCGAACTGCAGTTGGGCGACTACTTCGGGGCTAAGCGGGTATTTTTCCAGGGTGTCATAGACCACCGTGGCGCCGGAAACCAGGGTGTGTTGGAGGGTGAGCAGCGCATTGAGGCCTGTGCCGAACCCAATTTCCAGCAGGCGCACCGTCGTTTGGCGTTCCAGGGTAGCTTCCAACCCCATTTTGATAAACACGTGCAAAGACTCCTGCAACGCCCCGTGCACCGAGTGGTAATGCTCGTTCAGCTCGGGCACGAAAAGGGTGGTGGAGCCGTCCTTCGTTTGTCTTACTTCCAGATTCATGGAGCAAATTAAGCATCTTGGGGGAATTAAGAACCAGGAAGTAAGACAATAGAAAGGAATCAGCGTCTGTTTTAGCCCTTTCTCCAGGAAACAGGCTTAAAACGGAGGCAAGCCTTGGGAATGCGGAGTGCCAGCATATTGGTGAAATGCTCCTACCTGCGCCAAAAGCAGCTTTTCCGTTTTAGCGCCAATATTCAGAAATCACCCCTACAACAGCGAAGAGCCTTTTGGGGAAAGGCTCTTCGGAGAAGATAGTTTAGGGTAAGATACAGGTATTGGTAACCACGAAATCAGAGCGATAGAAGTTCTGATGCTCGCGGTTCGCTTCTTTTAGTCAATGTAGCCCTCGTATTGGATGCTGTTCACCTTGCCTTTGGCCATGTGGAACCGGAGCCAGGAGTTGCGCTCCCAGTCGCAGACCTCCACCACGTTCTTCGACTCCTTGATGAAGAGTTTGTAGCCCATTAGTTTCTGCAGGAGTTCCTGGCGGGTGCAGCCTACTTTGATGCCGTTTCGTAGCGCCAGGTTAGGGCTCTTGATGTCGGCGTACGAAAGCAGGAACCGCTTGGTGTACATGGGGTAATACAGCTCCACGGTGCTGGAGTCAAAGTTGAGCTGGAAAAGGGTGTCTATGTAGCGGGCCTTGTGCTGGTTGGTGACCGTGTCCTTCAAGACTTCATAGGCCGTCCGGATATTGGCGGCATAGTGCTGTAACACCGGTTCCTCCATGGGCAGGAAAGGGTTGGCGATGAAGGAAGCCGCTTTGATGACCTCGGGGTTATCCTCGGCCATCATCTCCATCCGCTCATAGAACGCCTTCATGCGGGCGGTGTTGTCAAAGTTGGCGGCGTAGGTTGGTTTGGGAGCCGTTGACCTGGATTGGGTCGCTGCCCGGGCCACGCGGGGCGTATCTGGTTCCTGCTTGCTCTGGCAGCCACCATGCACCCCTATGGGGAGCAAACATAAAAGCACAATCAGCCGCCACATACCCGTATCAGAAATAAGCTAAGAAAAACAAGAGATTTGATCAGAATGGTAGTCTAATATACGGGAAATCCGGGTGCAAAGCTACACAGAAGTGCCACATTTTTAACCTATTTTACTGACCGATATACTACGGGATACCCCTATTCCGTTGTCTGAAATTTTACGCTTCTCAGAGCTATTCAATCAGAAAAGAAACCAACAGTTACGGGGCAGGCGATAGCCGTTTAGGAGCCGTTTTTACAAAAGCAGCCCCTAAACACGCTATTTTTTGAACCGGCCCTGGGAAGGGGGCCTTCCGGAGGACACGGCATCGTCTGATTCTTCGTGGGGTACTTCCCTTACTTCAATCCGGACGGAGTTATGATTAGGCGTGACGGGCTGCCCGTAGGTATCGGCGTACTCCTGGGTGATCTCGGCCCCAAAGAAAATGATCAGCGAAGAGTAGTACACCCAGGAAAGCAGAATCACCAGCGAGCCGGCCGCGCCGTAGGAACTGGTGAAATCGCTTCGGCCCAGGTACCAGCCAATCAGGTATTTGCCCAGCAAGAAGAGGAAAGCGGTAATGACGGCGCCCACCCACACATCGCGCCAGCGGATGATGGCGTCTGGCAGGTATTTAAAGATCAGGGCGAAAAGCAGCGAGACGAACCCCATGGACACGATGACATCCAGCAGGTAAATGAACACGACCGCAATGCCGGGCAGGAGGCGCTGCAGGTAATCGGTTAAAACCCCAATGATGGCGCTCACCACCAAGCTCACCAGCAACAGAAACGAAATGCTGAGGATCATCCCGAAGGACAGAATGCGGTCCATCACCAGCTTCATGATCCCGTTCTTGGCTTTGGTCTTCAGGTTCCAGACCTGGTTCAGCGACTCCTGCAGGGTCACAAAAATGGTGGTGCCGGCAAAAAACAGGGTACCTATCCCAATCCATGTGGCAATTGGGCTGGGGCCCTCCATGTGCAGTTTGGCAATCATGGTTTGGATTTCGCGGGCCGCGTCTTGCCCAACCAGCCCTTTGATCTGGGTGTACAGCTGATTGCTAACCGCATCCTCGCCAAAGAAATATCCGGCTGAGCGCAACACAATGAACAAAAGCGGCGGCAAAGAGAAAATGGTGTTATAGGAGAGGGCTGCCGCGAGCCGCAGTGAGTTGTTCTCCATGAACTCCGAAGCGGAATTCTTGACGAGCCCCAAGATTCCTTTTGCTGTATACTTACCCATTCGGTTGAAAGTCAATTGGTGAATTACATGAACCTACGGGAAGATGCGCCCAATTGTTGATCTAGGGCCCGAAAGGAGAGGTTTGCAGGATTGAATGACGCGTGAAGGTTGGCTGGTGAGATGGAAGGAAACCCGTTTCGCGGCCCTTTTCTAAAAACAGGCAGAAAACCGACTTCCCTTCCTCAAGCGGACTATAGGGCGTGCTTCCTTTCTTCCGGGACAAACCTGTTTAGCCTGCTGGTAATCTCCGATTTTTTCAATGACTCACTGAAAAGAAAGCGTCAACTGACCGGAGGCCAGGAAGTGGGTCTGGATGCCGGTGGGCGTCACCAGCAGGGTGTCTGGCTCTAACGTGAACGCCGCGCCGCGCAGGAAGAAACGCTCCTGCAACTGGTTTTCTTTTAGACCGGTCTGCAACGCCTCCCGGATGCTGGCCAGCTGGTCTTTCACCGGGAACTCCATCTGTTTCTCCAGCTGGTCTCTGAACCGGTTCTGCAGGAGCCATTGCGCGGTGGAAACCAGTTGGTCTTTGGTCTGGAGGGTGTATTCCAGGTGCTGCACTTTGATGCTTTGGGAGGCTGCGTCATAGTACGGCGTGGCCTGTAGCCACACTTTCCCGTTGAACTTCTTGGTGAGAAAGCCGGCCTTGGTCTGTCCGCTCACGTCCAGGGCCAGGAGAAGCTTGGTGCCTCGGCCGGCCAGGGTAATGTCATGGACGGTAAGCTGGTGCTTGCCTTCCTCAAAGCTGAAGCGCTGGTTTCTGAGTTCTTTCTGCAAAAGCAGGGTGAGATAGGCATAGGAGACATCGCTGGCGATGTTCAGCTGGGCCACGGGCGGAAGCGTGCGCGTAGGGCTGTAGTTGGGCAGGGCCGCCGTTTTGGCCGGAACCGGTTTCTGCCCCGAGAGCACTTTGATGAACGCGTCAATGCCTACCTGAAGACGCAGTTGGTTTTGCTGCAGCTCCAGCGGGGTGAGGCGCACGGCCTGCGGTTCAATGGAAAGCCAGGTGTTGTATTGATCGCTTAGCAGGAGTGGGGCCTGCAGCTGTTGCCAGGCTTGGGCCAGGTAAGTGGGCAGCGGCACGCGTCTTTGCAGCTCCTGGTCCAGTTGCTGCAGCATGGGGTTGAGCTGGGCCTTCAGCTTAGGTTCGATGAAGGGAGCCAGGTTTATCTTCAGCGGGCCCAAGGAGAGGGTCGGTTTGCGCGCTCCCCAGGCAAAGTCTCCGTTGGTGTAGCTTTTCAGGGAGTAGTCGGGTTGCAGTTGCAGGCGGCTCTCGGTGCGCACGGTTACCTCAAACTCGGTTTCCTCGGTCTTCTGGAGGCTTTTGCACAGCTCACAGGCGTTCCACTGCCATCGGCCTCTGGCCCAGATTTTGAGCGGGACCTCCATCATCAGCTTGCTGAACTCGGCGCGCATCTTCAGGGGACCGGCCTTGGTGACTTTGACCATCAGGTCATCGTCCTGCAGGTTGTCGTCCTGGTAAATGACACCGGTGAGCTGCTGGTTCAGCACTTCTTCCAGGGCCGCTACCGGAATGGTGATGGGCAGGGTGATGGTGGAAAGCTGCGGGGGCGGCAACGGCTGCGGGGTTGCGGTGGCGTCTGGCTCAGTGATATTGAACGACGTGGATTTCTGGCAGGCCGTGGGCCCGCATAACCACAGCAGCACGAAACAGAGAAAAAGAAAAGAACGCCCTCGCATGCAGTGTAAAAGTAATGCCGTGACAGAATCAAGTGGCCTTTTGAGGCTAGTTCTGCAAAAGTACAGCTAAAACGCGTTACTCCTTGGCGATTAGAAGCTGATCCAGAAATTCACGCACGTCTTCTTCTGAAGAAAGCAGGGCGCAGTTCCGCAGGGTGCCTTTGTAGTAGATGGCAAAGAACGGGGTGCCGGTCAGTTTCACCTCTTTGCTGGAGACGGGGTTTTCAGCCGCATCCATCTGCAGGAAAGTGACATCTTTATAGATGGGGCTTTCCGAAAAGTTCTTGAACGAAGGAGCTAACGCTTTGCAGATCAGGCAGTCGGCGTCAATGAACTTGACAATTACCCGCTCTTGCGCGAAGATAATGGAACGTAACTCGTTGTCAGAAGCAGTCTGGATGGCCATCATGGAATTAAAAATGGTGTAGCTAAGACTAACGAGGGAAATAGGCCAGAGGTTGATAAAAATACGGTTTTAGCAGCAGCCCCACCGCTAATCTTTCTGCAGAATCCACTCTTTGCGGGTGATGGGGGCTTGCCACAGAACGGTGCCCAGCTCCACGTCAGAGGAGAATTGAAGCTGGGGGAGGCAACGGGCTTCCACGCACAAAGCCACCTGTTTTTCCTGAAACGGCCAGGGCTGCACCCGCACCGTTCCGGTCTTGAGCTGCGTGACCTCGTAGCGGATCTGGTCAGGGCCGTTGCTGATCTCCAGGGCGCGTTCCATCTCGGGCAGCTCATTGCGGCAAAGAATCAGCGAGAAACGGTCACACCACTGCATGAAGTCATAGGCGTACTGGGTCTCGGCTTTGCTCACTTTCAGGCCCTGGCGCCATCTTTTCTGGTTGGTGAGTTGTTCGTCCAGAAAGGCATCCCACTCTTTTTTCTGGCCCCGCAGCTCCTCGTACAGGAAAGACAAATGCATGCTGGTGAGTAGGCTCCGCCATCGGCCCTGGAAACGGGCTTCCTTCAACACCTGCTGCGCCTGCTCCAGGCAAAACGGTAACTGCGTGAAATTGGCGGGTGCCCCGGCGGGCGTGAGCGCGTAGCGGCCCGTCAGGTCTTTCTGGCCATCGTCGTGCTGCGCGATGGCGGCCAGCGTCTGCATGAAATGGAGCGGCCTTTTTGCCTCCTGCCAGGCAAACCCTATCTCGGCGGCCAACAGGGCGTGCGCCTGCTGGAAGATGATCTCCCAACCTTTCTCATCCGGATTTACAATCATAGCGCCTGGCTCGTAAGAGATGCCGTCTTTCTAACTTGGGATCTGGCCGAAAGGTTACCGGCAGCTACCGCTGACGGGCGCATCACCGCACAGTTTCCATTTTAGGGCCGTTTTCCCAAAAAGAGGCTCTAAACCGATGGGCACTAAAAAGCCCGGCACTGAACACCAATGCCGGGCTTTCCAAAACGCTGAAGCTGCTTTCTAGAACACGAAACCTAAGCGCAGGCCGCTGTTCACGTTAGGGCCGAAGTTCAGGCGTCCGCGCTCCCCGTCAATGGTGGTGTTAGGGCCGGAATTTGGTTTTACCTTCACGTCTCCCTCTTTCTCATACTGGAAACCAAGGCCGAATTCCACGCCCAGGTACACGTGCCTGGCGAAGTAGAAATCTGCTCCGGCCACTGCCCGTAAGCCCATAGCGAAGTAGTTGCGGTTTGAGACGTTGTTGTTGCCGCCCCCGTTGGACCAGGCGCCTTCCACCTCGCCAAACGGGTTTTCCTCGTTGGCGAACAGCTTGGAGAAGCTGATCTCGCCGCCCACGTACGGCGACAGGCGATCTGTGCCCGCAAAGTGTTTCTCTATACCCGGGGCCAGGGAGATGAAAGTGGACGTGCGGCTGAAATCGTCGTTCAGATCTTCGTTCTCAGAACGCAGGGTGAACGAGGCGCGCAGGGCGGTGGTGGGGCTCAGGAAGTAGCGGCCCCGCAGCTGGTTCAAGCCTAAGTCAATGGTGCTGTTGTCTCCGGTTAGGCTCAGCTGCACCTCAGCGGTCACTTCTCCGGCGGCCGGTTTAATGCCGCCCGCGTCCTGGGCCGAGGCGGTGAACCCGATGGTAAGGCACAAAGCGGCGGCCGTAAAAATTTTCTTTAGCATAGTTTTAAAAATCAAGAATGGAATGAAGCAGCAATATTAGCGAAGCAACAGGTATTTGCCGCAGGTTTTCTGCGGAAGCCGAGTTGCAGAAACGGCAAATGGGTGGCCGTGAGACGGATAGTTTTCAGAGAGGTGCCGCTTGCGGTGCTTTGAGTTCTGGCTGTCTGTTCCTGGCCCGGCCCTAGCTCCTGGTATTGAACGGGCTGCTTTCTCTGAACCAGCCGTGTTTTCCAGCCGATTAAGCAAAAACACCCTAAAAGTAGCTTCTCGTTTTCAGGCTGATTTCATTAAAACACGCCCAAAACAGAACTCCCCGCCGCTGGTCAGGGGCAGGGAGTTGGTATAAGTCTGTCTGAAGAACAGATGAATTAGTTGTGGGTCCTTTTCAGGTGCAGGAGCATGTCATCGGTCATGGTGTGGAGGTCGTACTGTGGGTTCCAGCCCCAATCCTGGCGGGCGGCCAGGTCATCGATGCTCTGCGGCCACGAGTCCGCGATCTGCTGGCGGCTGTCCGGCTCGTAGCTGATGGTAAAGCTGGGGTAATGGCGCTGAATGCTGGCCGCAATCTCCTGCGGCGTAAAGCTCATGGCCGCCAGGTTGTAGGAGGACCGCACCTTCACCTGCTCGGCGGGCGCGTGCATCAGATCCAGGGTGGCTTTGAGGGCATCGGGCATGTACATCATGGGCAGGCGGGTGTTCTCGCTCAAGAAACATTTGTACGTGCCGGTGGCCAGGGCCTGGTGGTAAATGTCCACGGCGTAGTCGGTGGTGCCGCCGCCGGGCAGGGCTTTGTAGCCAATCAGGCCGGGGTAGCGCAGGCTGCGCACGTCCAGGCCGTATTTCTGGAAGTAGTATTCGCACCACCGCTCACCGGCCTGCTTGCTGATACCATACACGGTGTTGGGGTCCATGATGGTGTTCTGCGGCGTGTTCTCGCGGGGCGTGTTCGGCCCGAAAACCGCAATGGACGAGGGCCAGTAGACTTTCTCCACCTTCTGCTCCAGCGCAAAATCCAGCACGTTGAACAAGCCGTCCATGTTCAGGCGCCAGGCAAACTTGGGATTCTTCTCACCCGTAGCCGACAGGATGGCTGCCAGGTGGTAAATCTGCTTGAACTTGTAACGGGCGGCCAGATCAGAGAGGTGCTGCGGGGTGAGCACGTCCACAATCTCAAAGGGTCCCGTCTCGCGCAGATCGGCCTGTTTGGGGTACTGGATATCGGCGGCCACCACGTTGGCATCGCCGTATAACTTTCTCAGTTCAAGGGTGAGTTCAGAGCCCAACTGTCCGCAGGCGCCTATCACTAGAATGGCATTTTTTTGTTTTGTCATGCAGGTGCTGAATAGGAAAACAAATGTACGTTATTCATGCCGCTCCAAAAAATATGGGGGAGTGGGAAGGTTTTGTATCTTTGAAGACCTGGGCCGAGCGCCGAATAGGAGCAAACCCAGGCCTCAGTCGATGTTTCGGGCCTGTTTTCCTGAAACAACGCCTAAAACAACGCATAAAATAAGTAGCAAGTTGACCTAACCGATATGTACGAAACCTTAAAACCAGATTTAGAGCAGCAACTGGCCGAGATCAAAGCCAACGGTCTGTATAAAACCGAACGGATCATCACCACGCCGCAGCACGCCCAGATCAAAACCCAGCAAACCGGCGACGTGCTGAACTTCTGCGCCAACAACTACCTGGGGCTTTCGTCGCACCCGGCGGTGATTGAGGCCGCCAAGCGCGCCATTGACACCCACGGCTACGGCATGAGCTCAGTACGCTTCATCTGCGGCACCCAGGACATCCACAAAGAGCTGGAGCAGAAACTGGCCGAGTTCCTGGGCACCGAGGACACCATCCTGTACGCGGCGGCCTTTGACGCGAACGGCGGCGTATTTGAGCCTCTGTTCGACGAGCAGAGCGCCATCATCTCCGATGCCCTGAACCACGCCTCCATCATTGACGGCATCCGGTTATGCAAGGCGCAGCGCTACCGCTACGAGCACAACAACATGGCCGATCTGGAAGCCAAACTGCAAGCCGCGCAAGGCGCAAAGCACCGCATCATTGTGACAGACGGTTCTTTCTCCATGGACGGCACCATTGCCCAACTGGACAAAATCTGTGACCTCGCCGATCAGTACCAAGCTCTGGTGATGGTGGACGAGTGCCACTCCAGCGGTTTCATTGGCAAGACCGGCCGCGGGACGCATGAGTACAACAACGTGATGGGCCGCGTAGACATCATCACCGGCACCTTAGGCAAAGCCCTGGGCGGTGCCATGGGTGGTTTCACCTCGGGCCGCAAAGAGATCATTGACATGCTGCGCCAGCGCTCACGTCCGTACCTGTTCTCCAACTCCCTGGCCCCGGCCATTGTAGGTGCCTCGCTGGCGGTCCTGGAACTGCTGAGCTCCACCACCGAGCTGCGCGACCGTCTGGAGTGGAACACCAAATATTTCCGGGAGAACATGACAGCCGCCGGCTTTGACATCCGGCCGGGCGTGCACCCCATTGTGCCGGTAATGTTGTATGAGGCCACTTTGGCGCAGGAGTTTGCCGCCCGCATGCTGGAGAAAGGCATCTACGTAATTGGGTTCTATTTCCCGGTGGTAGCCAAAGGAGCGGCCCGCATTAGGGTGCAGCTTTCCGCGGAGCACACCAAAGAGCAGATTGACCGCGCCATCCAGGCGTTCACCGAAGTGGGCCGCGAGCTGGGTGTCTTGAAAAGCTAATCCGTTTTTCAAGTACTTTTCAGGAAATACCTCAAAAACGACCTGCCATTGATAAAGTGGCAGGTCGTTTTGTCTTTTACAAGCGGCTTTACTTGAACAAAGGCAGTTCGTTGTTTTGAAAGTCTTTGACAGAAAGGGCAGGAGAAGAAGAAAGTGGTTGTCTGTAAGGAAGTTATTCTGGCTGCCCGCTCGGTTGGGAGCTATCGTTTGAGTGAAATGCAATTCCAGGAGAATTGAAGAATTCTGTACTGTTTGGTAGTGAAGACCAGCGGTTTATTTCAGAGGATATTTTGGAAAATAGGCCCTGAAATAAACTGCTGGTGACCTGTCAAATGAAGAACCGAAAAGGTCGATTTCTATACGAGTTTAAAGTAAATAATTGTCTCTTCTCCTAAGGAAAATCAGTACGCAATTAAGCGAACAGTGCACTTGCGTTTCCCTCCTCTTGCCACTCAACTGAAGTAATAAAAGATTCCTAAGCGGAAGACGGCAGTGAGAGAAACCTAACAAGTGTTCGTGAGAGAAGCTTTTTCTTCTCTTGGAGAGAAGGGAAGAGGCACCTGAAAAGCCCTTGCCATATTCATTTCTCAACCCGCATGAATTAGCCCTGATTTTTGTGTTTTGGCAATAAATTAGAGAAAAGATGGGGAAACGTACTTTTGTAGGCGAGATATGGGAATTGTTTTAAGCTCTCTTGAAGAGAAGTGTCTAAAACAAAGGCAAACAGGTGTACTAGACTACCGGCCTTTCGCGTTTATATTATATAGCGAATTACGATATAATATCGTGGATTAGGTTGTCCGCAATGATATCATTCCCTACTTTTGCCGCATCGGCTAACAAGAAACACGTTCTTTGCTGTCATGGAAACCAGATACGTATGCCTGCCCATGCAGGGTAGCCGGCTCCTTTCCCGTTGGGAGGTAGGAGCAAACAAAAGAAAAATATAATAGAAAGTGGTCCCCCGGACTCAGATTAATGAAGGTATTATTTATTTATAGCAGATTATTTCATCCAATTTCCTACCCAGGTCTAGATAGAGAATTTCTTCCTGCTCTACCCCCCAGTAAAGATCCCTCTGCCTTTCTCCGCTTTCACCCGGTTACTCTTTCCCGTCTCCCCCATTGATTGAGTCAGAATAAAAAATTGATCCAGATTTAAAACAAGATACAGACAGATTGAATTATTAAAAATGACAGAAAGACAAAAAACAAAAACAACATGCAGGAAAAATTAGTGAGGATTGGCGTCTTCTATGACGGTAATTATTTCTTACAGGTCAGTAACTACTACGCGTACGGACATCAGCGTAAACGGAGAATTAGTATCTCTGGCCTTCATGAGTTCATTCGGGAGCAGGTGGCCGAGGAAGAGAATGTAGACCCACGCTTCTGCCGAATTGTGGATGCCCATTACTTCCGGGGCCGGCTGAATGCCTACGAAGCCAGCCAACGCGGCGATACCCTGTATTGGGACCGTGTGTTTGATGACATCCTGATGTCTGAGGGCGTGACTACCCATTACCTGCCGGTGCGGACTACGCCGGAGGGGTACAAGCAGGAGCGCGGCATAGACGTTTGGTTGGCATTGGAGGCCTTTGAACAAGCTTTTTACAAACGGTTTGATGTGTTGGTGCTGATCTCTTCAGACGGAGATTACGTGCCCATGGTACGCAAGGTGAACACCCTGGGTACCCGCGTAATGGCCTTGACCTGGGAGTTTGAGTACACCACTGACAACGGACAGCGGATGACCACGCGCCCTTCCCAGGATCTGTTGGCCGAGGTGACGTACCCCATGGCCATGCACGGCATTATCGATCAGCGCATCGGCCGGAACGACACCACCATCCAACGGTTGTTTGTGCAGCCAGACCAGAAGAGAAGTGCAGTTGTTCAGGAACAGGCAGGAGACTATGATGAGGATACGGAGCATCCTGAACCGGGCCACGGCGAAGGAGAGATCATGAGCCTGAAAAACGGCTACGGTTTCATCAAATTTCCGCCCAACAACCTGTTCTTCCACTTCACCAATGTGCTGGACACAGACTTCAATGAACTGCACGTAGGAGACCGCGTGGAGTTTGAGATTGAAAAAGACGATGAAGGCAATGACGTGGCCAAAAGCGTCAAACTTTTGGAGTAGCCTGACTAATTGCTCCGGAAAGAGTGTTCTCTGGCGGCCTGACTAACCACCAGGGGAAAAGTGTTCAGAAGTGGCCTGACTAACCGCTTTTGAAAGAGTGATCAAAAGTAGCCTGACTAGCTGCTCTTGAAAAAAGTACAGAAGCGTGACAAAGCTTCTGAAGACAACAACAAAGACAATATATCATAAGGGGGAGCCGAAAGGCTCCCCCTTTTTCTTTGGAACAGGTTCTTTCCCACACCGGGTGAAGGATACTTTTAGGCTTGTTTCAGAAAAGCAGGCTTAAAGCGGGTGCAAGGCCGTGGTTTGGTCTATGAAGAGAAAGGCATCATAGCGGCGGGGTAATATGGTGGGAACGTAGTTTCCTGACTCAGCGGCTGGGTTGTAGGTGACCCCAATGGCCCGGTGGCCGCGCCTTTCCATGGCTTGAGGTACGTCCTGCAGTTCCCGCAGGAGCAGAAGCATATTGTCCTGGGGATGCCGGTGCAGAATGTCTTCCCAGCTGTTGGTCTTGGCGGCGGGCACGTTCATCACCCGGGTGGCCTCGCCCCAGTTGTAGGAAGCCACCACCTGCCCCTGGTAAGAACCAAAGCCCACCAGGTAGACTCCCTGTGACGCATGTTCCTCCCGCAGCAACTGGCCAATGTTCACCGAGCCCGATGCCGCCATATCAGTATAGCGGGCGTCACCTACGTGCGTATTGTGCGCCCAGACAATGATTTTCGCCCCGTTGCCTCTCTGCGCCACCAGCCGGTTCACGGTTTCCTGCATGTGCCGGTCCCGCACGTTCCAGGAACCGGTGCTACTCCGCACCATCTGAACGTAATACCGTTCGGCGTTTACCGCTACTAGGGCATTCTGTTCAGCGTTGAAGGCCGCTTCGTGTTGGGCGGGCTGCCGGGCTCTAAACGACTGCACGGCTTCTAACAGCTTTTGTAACTGCGATGCGCAGGAAGTACCCTGGAGGGTGGCTTGCGCGTAGCGCTGCTCGTCCTGGTTATAAGGAGCCAGGCAGATTTGCGCCTCGCGGGCTAATTGAGCGATAGTTGGGTCGGCGGTGGCCATGTAGTTCTCCACTTCCTCCAGAGACTCCCAGAGGCTGTACACGTCCATGCCATAAAAACCTACTTTCTGGTTCTGCGGCAAAGATTGGTTGTGTTGCTTAAGCCATTCAGAAAAGGTAGCGACTTCCTGGTTCGCCCACATCCAGGTAGGCCACCGTCGGAACGACTGTACGGCCTGTTGAGTGGTGCCGCTTCCCTGCCCCTGAACGTACTGGTTCAAGGAATACGCCGCGGGCCAGTCGCCCTCTACCGCAATAAGGGTGAACCCTTTCTCCTGGATGAGTTTTTGGGTCAGGTTTGCCCGCCAGGTGTAGAACTCAGAGGTCCCGTGCGAGGCTTCCCCAATCAAGACATACTGGCTGTTACCGATCTCCTTCACCAGCAGATCCAGATCCCCCATGTCTTCCAGCGGGTACACTCCTTTGGTGAGAAAACCAGTTTCCTGCTCCAGCTGGTCCAGCGTGTCGTCGTTGGAGGAGCAGGAGTAAAGCCAAAAATTTAACACCAGCACCCAGATCAATCGTATTCTTCCCATGTCCTTCTCCCTCTTGGCTTTTAATGATAGGATATTGTTCCAGCGGTGGAATAGTCATAACAAGCTGATCTTATGCCCATTCCCCGAGTAAGCTTAAACGGACCGGCAAAAGCTTTGTCTTCTGAATTTCTACGGGATTTTACCGGTGAAAATACCCGAAATCCAGCTTCTACTGGAAGAAGGAGCGTGTTGGGATGGTGCTACTCTGCTCTAAAACAGACGGAGGCGGAAACTGGCAGCTTAAACCGGACTGGAACCCAGCGAGGCATCTGGCGGCGGCAAAATCTCGGCCATGGGCGGGAGCCAGTACGGAGTGCCGTACTTGGGGTTTAAGACCAGTTTGTTCCGCATCTCGTCCAGCGGACTTTCTTCGTGCAAGCGGTGCAATAGGTGCCAGGTAGCGGTGGCATCGGGCAGGGCGCGGTGCCAGCGGGTCAGCGGAATGCCATAGGCTTTGCACATGTCGGGGAGGCTGCGCGGTGACGGCTGGCGCAGGCGGCAAACTGATAGCGTGTCCAGAAACGGATGCTGCACCGGGCGCAGTTTCAGCCTTCGGTAAGTGCTGTAGAGAAACCCCAGGTCAAACGGGGCGTTGTGCGCCACCACGGTGCTGTCGCCAATGAACTCCTGGAGAATGGTGAAGGCCGCGCGCTCCTCCATGCCGTGGAGCAGGTCTGCCGGGGTGATGCCCGTGATGTCGGTGATCTTCTGGGGGAGTTCTCCCTTCAGCTTCACCAGGGTGTGGAACCGGCCCGTGATGGTGCCGTTGGCCCCTTTCACGGCCGCTATCTCAATAACCCGACCTTTGCTGCCGCTCACCCCGGTGGTCTCAAAATCCAGCGCTGTCACGTTGCTCAGAATAGGCGTGAGGTGTGGAAAAAGCGGAAGGAAAGGAGCGTCAGACATCGGAAAAAATGAGTAGCTTGTAGCACGTATACGCAAGAAGCACGCTGGGTTTTAAGGTCGATTTTCAAAAACTGGCCCAAAACAAGTTGTCGGCGATGCGGTTCTCAGCATAGATCAAGACACATTATATACAAAGCAAGCGTGGGTACTACTCAATACGATGCAGTGGTAGTCGGCTCGGGACCCAATGGGTTATCGGCGGCTATTGTGTTGCAACAGGCGGGGTTGGAGGTGCTGTTGATAGAAGGAAAAGACCAGCTAGGCGGCGGGTTGCGGTCGCAGGAACTGACCTTGCCGGGGTTTACGCACGATGTGTGCTCGGCCATCCATCCGCTGGCGGCCGGTTCTCCGTTTTTCAAGACCCTTCCCTTGCAGGAGCACGGCCTGGAGTTTGTCTATCCTCAGATTTCGGCGGCGCACCCGTTTGACGGCGGCCGGGCGGCCGCCCTCCACCTTTCTTTGGAGGACACGGCGCAGGCGCTGGGCCATGATCGGCAGGCGTACCTGAACCTGATGCAGCCGCTGGTCAAAAGCTGGCCCGGCTTAGCGCCGGATGTGTTAGGTCCGCTGCGCATTCCCAGGCACCCCATTGACATGGCCGCGTTCGGGCTGAACGCCCTGACCTCTGCTACGTTCCTGGCCAACAAGTTCAAGACGCAGGAGGCGCGGGGTTTGTGGGCCGGTATGGCAGCGCATTCCATTCAGCCGCTCTCTAACCTCACCACCTCGGCCATTGGGTTGGTGCTTATGGCGGTGGGTCACTTGCAGGGCTGGCCGGTGCCCAGAGGCGGTTCGCAGCAGATCGCCAATGCGCTGGCCTCTCACTTTGTGAGTCTGGGCGGAAAGATTGAAACCGGGAACTACATCACTTCGCTGAAACAACTGCCTCCGCACAAGGCCCTGCTGCTGGATGTGACCCCCAAACAACTGCTGGAGATAGCCGGCGAGAAGCTGTCGCCTTTTTATAAAGCGCAATTGCAGCGCTACCGCTACGGCATGGGCGTGTTCAAGATAGACTGGGCGCTGGATGGCCCGATTCCGTTTACCGCCCCCGAGTGCCGCCAGGCCGGAACCATCCACCTGGGGAATACGCTGGAGGAAATTGCAGCCTCAGAGAAACAATCCGCCAGCGGCGGTCATCCTAAGAAGCCGTTTGTGCTGCTGGCGCAGCAGAGCCTGTTTGATCACACCCGCGCCCCGCAGGGCAAGCACACCGCCTGGGCCTATTGTCACGTGCCCAACGGCTCTACAGTAGACATGACCGAGGCTATTGAGCGGCAGGTGGAGCGTTTCGCGCCCGGTTTCCGCGATCTGATCTTAAAACGACATACCCTGAACACCGCCCAGATGCAGGCCCACAACCCCAACTACATTGGTGGCGACATCAACGGCGGCATCATTGACCTGGGACAGCTGTACACGCGTCCGGTGGTGACCTTGTCTCCGTACCAGACCTCGGCCAAGGGAATTTACCTCTGCTCGTCGTCTACGCCGCCGGGGGGTGGGGTGCACGGCATGTGCGGATTCCATGCGGCCCGGCGCGCCCTGAAAGACGTGTTTCACTTACCGGCTCCTGTGTTGAAATAAGAACGCTGGCACCGCATAGGGGTAGAGCCTACTGGAACGGTCTTACTAATTCATGAAGGGAGAAAGTCCACCGGAAGCACCAGGTGCGGATGGTGGGCTTTATTCCTCTGCAAGCTGTTTCTGGCCTGTTTTCCCGAAATCAGCCTCAAAACGTACCTGCTTCCCCATCCCACAACACATCCCGGCATTCGCTTTCCCCTGATACTTAGCAGCAGCAAGCGAATGCCTTTTCTGTTTCTGGCCTCTTTTCGGGAAAACAGGCCAGAAACAGGAAAGGCATTTACTATTCTTTCAGGAGCAAGGCCGATGGCCTAGCAGGCGGTTAGTATTTCTCCATGCCCGGAGTAGGTTGCCAGTTAGACTTGGGCTCGAAGTGCTGCCACAGCGTTTTAGAAACGGCCCTGATGAGCGCGTAACCGGCATTGTTGTATTCCCAGCTTTCGTCTTTCTGGTTTTTGGTGATGATGCAGAACACGTAATCGCCGTGCGGCGCGTTGACCAGCACCACCTCGGAGCGGGACTCGTTCACCGCGCCTTGCTTGGAGGCTGTGTGCACGTACGGCGGAATCTGGCTCAGAGCCACGTCATCCACGTAAATGCGGCCCATGTTGCGGTACATGCGCTCACTGGCCGAAGGGCTGACAACTTTACCTTCCTTGATCATGGAAACCAAGGTCGCCATCTCGCGCGGGGTGGTCTGTCCCCACCCGTATTTCTCCCAGTTGGGTCTTCGGCCCGGGGTGCGGGAGTTCATGCGGGTGTTCGCGAAGCCGTTCTGTTCCAGCCAGGCATTGATGGCCGTGCCCGTGCCCGCCAACTGCTGGAGCCACAGGCTGGCCGTGTTGTCTGAGGTGGTGATGCTGAGCATCTGAATTTTGCCCAGAGCCACGGTAGAGCTATCCTTGAAGTTCCCCACGATGTCTTCGCCGGCATAATAGAGTGAGTCGCGGTAGCGGAGGATGGTTTTCGGGTCGATTTCGCCGCGTTCTATCTTGTGGAACATAGCCACCATGATGGGTACTTTGATCATGCTGGCGGTCGGGAAGAGCGTATCGGCGTTGATGGCTACCGTTTTTCCGGTTTTCAGGTTCTTTACGTAAATGCCGACCTCGCCCTGGAAGCCCTGGGTCAGGGTCTGTAGCTTTTGGGTCAGCTTGGCATCGATTTTCTCTTGGGCCGTTTTCTGAGCGAAAACCGGAGAGGTGAAGGAAAGCAGGAGCAGGAGGGAGAGGAGTTGAGGAAATCGCATGGTCATCTGGTTGATGCCCAAAAGATAGGGATTTCTCTTTATCCAACAGCTTTCCGGTGAAATAGCTAACAAGCATTTTAAGGCTAGTTTTTGGAAAGGGGCCTTAAAACAACGTTTGGCCTTGGAATATCAGGATGAATGTACCTTCCCGAGCAAGCTCAGGATGTCACATTTCTCTGGCGCGAGACTACTGTCTCGTGACAAAGGATGAAGCGAGTCTCCAGACTCGCCGGGAGCCACAAGCTGAGCTTTGTATGACGCTTTTCTGGTTTGCTTCCGTGACTTGCAGGAAAGTAAATTCGGGCCTTAGAATGCTCCGCAATGCGCAGGTCGCTGCTTTGGCAGCAAGGGTAGTCAGAGACTACCCGGCATCTGTAGGCACGAGTCAGAGACTCGCGCCAGCGTAAATTAGCTGCTTAGAATAGCTAATTTAGACGGAATTGCTAGATCAGAAAGTCAGAACTGAAGAGATCAGATGGAAGGCGCAAGCTGGAATTTGCGGTTAACGGAAGCGGAGAAGAACAATCAGCAATCGACAATCAACAATCAGCAATCAACAATTGAACAATCAGCAACCAACTAAGCGGCGGCTACTTTCTCTACGACCTTCGGCTCAATGTCAAAGAGGAAGTGGTTGAGTTTGGAGCGTAGGTCGGCGGCGGAGAGGTTGCGGAATACCTCGCCGTTGCGTACCAGGGAGATCTGGCCGGTTTCCTCGGAGACTACCAGTACCACACTGTCGGTGACTTCTGACAGACCGATGGCGGCGCGGTGGCGGAGGCCCATGGAGGCGGGCACGTCGTTGCTTTCGGTGACGGGCAGGATACAGCGTGCGGCTTTGATGCGGTTCCCCTGGATAATGACCGCGCCGTCGTGCAGGGGGCTGTTCTTGTTGAAGATGGAGATGAGCAGGCGTTTGCTCACGATGGCGTCAATGGCATCGCCGGACTCGGCGAAATAGCGCAGTTCTGAGCTGCGCGCAAACACGATCAGGGCGCCGGTGTTCTTGCCCGCCAGCGACTTGGCCGCCTCAATGAACGGCGTGATGGACAGCTTGTCGGCGTTTTCGGTGCGACGCCAAGGGAAGCCTTTGAAGAGCCGCTCGTTGTTGAACGCCGTCGTTTTCCCGATCATCAAAAGGAACCGCCTGATTTCGGGCTGAAATACGATAATGGCCGCCAAAACGCCCACGCCCATGAACTGGCCCAGAATGATGGTGAGCAGCTCCATGCCGGCGGCTTTCACCACCAGGTACAGGAGGTAAACGGACAGCAGACCTAAGAAGATCTTGAGGGCCACGCTTCCGGTCAGGAGTTTGTAGAGCTGGTACAAAAGCACCGTCACCAGCAGGACATCAATTATGTCCAGCCATTCTATGTCTAAAAACCCTATGGAAAACAGTGGAATCACGCCGTCAACATCTTTTTTACAATTTCAATAGAATGTACCGCCTCCTTCACGTCATGCACCCGCAGTATGTCTGCCCCGTTCAGTAACGCCAGGGTGTTAGCAACAATTGTGCCTGTCAGGGCCTCCTCAGGACCTACGTGCAGCGGTTTGTAGGTCATGGATTTGCGGGAAAGCCCAATCAATATCGGTAACTCAAATGCTTCCAGTTCTTTAAGGCGGCGCAGCAGCTCGTAATTCTGGTTCACATTTTTTGCGAAGCCAAAACCCGGGTCCAGCAGAATGTCTTTCACGCCGGCCGCCCGCAGCAGCGCCACCCGCTCGGCAAAGAAAGTGAACACTTCCTCCATCAGCCCCTGCTCGTACTGATTCAAAGAGGCCATGTTCTGCGGCGTGCCGCGCATGTGCATCAGGATATACGGAACTTCCAGTTTGCCCGCCGTGGCGAACATCTGCTGGTCTAAGGTGCCGCCGGAGACATCGTTGATGAGATGCGCCCCGCGCGCCACCGCCTCTTCCGCTACCCGGGCCCTGAAGGTGTCAATGGACAGCAAGGCCTCTGGAAATGCCTGGGAGAGCGCCTCTATATAGGGTAGTACGCGATTTAGCTCTTCCTGTTCCGAAACCTCGGGCGCCCCGGGTCGCGTAGAATACCCGCCAATGTCCAGGAACGTGGCTCCTTCCTGAAGCATCTTCTCGGCCTGCGCCAGCGCCTGCTCCAGGCCGGTCATCCGGCTGTTGGCGTAGAAGGAATCTGGCGTGACGTTGAGGATGCCCATCACCGCGGGGTGCTGCAGCGAGACCAACCGACCACCACAGTTGAGGGTGGTTTTTTTGCAAAAAAGTGTATCTTTCGCGTTCAATTGGCCTATTTTCATTTCCTATAAAAGTAAAGCGAAAAACTTGATTCACCAAACCGCCCAGGAGTACAACCGCGTGATAGAAGCATGCCAGCGCCTGTTTCTGCAGAAGACCCAGGACTATGGCACCGCCTGGCGCATTCTCCGGCTGCCCTCCATCACCGACCAGATTTTTATCAAGGCGCAGCGCATCCGCTCCATCCAGGAGAAAGGCACGCAGAAGATCCAGGACGATATCGCCTCTGAGTTTGTGGCCATCGTGAACTACTGCGTCATCGCGCTCATGCAGGAGCAGTTGCTGGCGCAGGGCGAGGTGGAGCAAGCCTTGCCGGTGGAGCAGGTGCGGGGGCTGTACCAGGAGGAAATCAGGAAAACGCAGGCCTTGCAGGAAGACAAGAACCATGACTACGGCGAGGCCTGGCGCAGCATGCGCGTGGAGTCCATGACCGATCTGATTCTGATGAAAATCTACCGCACCAAACAGATTGAAGACAATGCCGGCCACACGCTGGTCTCTGAAGGCGTGGAAGCGAACTACCGTGACATGCTCAACTATGCCGTTTTCTGCCTCATTAAACTAAACTATCCAAATCATGGCACTCCGTCTGCTTAGTCGTTTCGCGTGGATAGTGGTGGGCGGGTTGTTCATCTTCTCGGGCCTGATCAAACTGAATGATCCGGTGGGCACTGCTATCAAACTGGAAGAGTACTTTGAGGTATTCTCCACGGATTTCTCCTCGGTGTTTCTTTCGTTCAAGCCGTTTGCGCTGTACCTCTCCATCTTTCTGAGTACGCTGGAAGTGGTGCTGGGCGTGGCCCTGCTGGTGCGCTGGAAACTGAACACCGTGCTGTGGCTGCTCTTTGCCCTGATTGTGTTCTTCACGTTTCTCACGTTCTACTCGGCGTACTTCAACAAAGTCACCGACTGCGGCTGCTTTGGTGATGCCATCAAGCTCACGCCCTGGGAGTCGTTCACCAAAGACATCATCTTGCTGGTGCTCATTGTGGTGCTGCTATTCACTCAACGGCATCTGCTCTCTCTGGGCCAGATGAACCGGGGCGTGACGGGCACCATTGTGCTGGTGTCGCTGCTTTTCTCTCTGGGCGTTAGTATCTATGCCTACCGCAATGAGCCGTTCCTGGATTTCAGGGCATACCGTCTGGGTGCCAACATCCCGAAACTCATGAAGCCCTCGGCCCCGCTGCGCTACCAGTACGTGATGGAGAAAAACGGGCAGGAAACCACTTTCGAGAACTACCCCACCGATACCACCTACAAATTCAAGAAGATGGTGCCGCTCAACCCCGAGGATGGCCCCAAAATCACGGACTTCAACATCTGGAATGATCAGGGCGATTTCACCCAGGAGATGTTCCTGGGCAACCGGCTCCTGATTCTGGTGAAAGACGTGAGCAAGGCCGACCGCGACAGCTTCCAGGAGATCAATGCCCTGTTGGCGGGGCTGGAGAAAGATCAAACGCCCAAAATAGTGCCGGTGGTCATCACCTCCAGCAGCAGCCAGGAGTTTGACGTGTTCCGTCACGAGGTGAACTTGTCCGCGCCGTACTTCTTCGCCGATGCGACCGTCCTGAAAACCATGATCCGCTCCAACCCGGGCTTGCTGCTGTTCAGGAATGGCGTAGTGGTGGGCAAATGGCATTACAACAACACGCCAACTCTGCAGGAGGTACAGGCAGCAGTTCAATAATAACTGAAAAACAGGCGGGCAATGGAAACCCGTTTTCCGCCTGTTTTTCAGAAAAGAGCCTGAAAATAAGCAGCGCACGAAATAACCCTTCCCTTTCTTCACTCACAGGCAAATGACTTTCTCCCGTCAAGGCACCATGCCCTCAAAGATCTTTCTGGTAGGAATGCCGGGTTGCGGGAAATCAACCGTGGGGAAGGTGCTGGCGGAGCAGTTGGCGTATCGGTTTCTGGATCTGGATACTCTCATTGAGGAGCAGGAAGGTTTAACTGTGCCGCAGGTGTTTGAGCAGCGGGGACAAACCTATTTCCGGGAGGCCGAAGCCAAGGCGCTGCGCCAGGTCGCAAACCGGACTGAGAACCTGGTGCTGGCCACCGGTGGCGGGGCGCCCTGCTTCTGTGGGAACATGGCCTTTATGGTTTCCCAGGGTTTTCCCATTTATCTTTCCCTTTCGCCGGAGAAATTAGTGGCCAGATTGACGGCGCAGGATTTGCAGGCGCGGCCTCTGCTGCGGGATAAAAGCCCGGCGGAGCTGCTGCGGTATCTATCTGATACTGTGTCTCAACGGGAGAAATTCTACCTGCAGGCTGCTGGGGTGGTGCCAGCGGGCGAAGGCTCTGTGCCGGAGGTGGCCCAAAAGATAACCCAGTTTTTACGCACTTCCTGAGGCCTGTTAGGTACCGGTTCTGTATAATTTTGATTATTTTTGCACGTTTCACAGTAAGAAACGTTTCATTTAATTTTCACTGACTATGAAACCGAATCATAAAGGTTCTGCGACTCTTTTCAAGAATCCGGTGCTGGAGCGTCTTACCCACACCCATATTGCCATTCCAATTTCCATCTTTCTAGTCATTGCTACTGGTCTGCTGATTTACGGTTTCACGTACGGATTTCTGGATGTGCTCTCGGCGGTAGGGTTGTTCCTGGCCGGTTGGCTGATTTTCTCTTTGGTAGAGTACATGGCTCACCGGTACATCTTCCACATGGAGCCCACCAATGAGTTCAAGAAGAACATCCAGTACACGTTCCACGGCAATCACCATGATTACCCCAAAGACAAGACCCGCTTGGCTATGCCGCCCATTGTGAGTCTGTTTATCGCCTCGTTTTTCTTTTTCGTGTTTAAACTGATTTTCGGGTCCATGGTTTTCGGCATCGTGGCTGGCTTCCTGTTCGGGTATGCGTTATATCTGTTCGTGCACTACGCCGTGCATGCCTACGCTCCGCCTAAGAACTTCCTGAAGCAGCTCTGGATTCACCACAGTATCCACCACTACAAAGACCCGGAGAAAGCATACGGCGTTTCTTCGCCGCTCTGGGACTGGATCCTGGGCACCATGCCAGAACGCAAAAGATAGACTCAGCTTGCCACAAAAAAGAAAAGGCCACCCGCAAAGGTGGCCTTCTCTTTTTTTCCTGTTTTCAGAAAAACACGAAGAAAACAGCGTTATCTCCTGATCTTTCTGAGAAGCCACATGATCAGGAAGATCACCAGCACGATGATGATGACCGCCGTCCACATACCGGCTTTGAAGATGTCGCCAATCATTTCACAGCTGGAAAGCGTCACGGTGATGAGGAGCATGAACGCAAAAAAGTATGCTTGTAAATTTTTCATATCGGTATATTTTTATCAGGTATAAAGGATTGGTTTACATATAAAACCATTTGCTATCTGATTACTCTGTTTTGTACAAAAAGGTTGAACGCGCACGCAAACAGCCTCTGATTTCTTTGTAATGCGGGTGGGGAATGACCGAAAAACATCTTCCAGCCTGATGAGCTTAGCAGGACTACCTCCTGTGATATAGAAGAGATAATTTGGGGCAATTTGCCCTGTTGCTCAAGCGCTTGTTTCTGCTTTGCCACTTCTTAGGCAGAGAGCCGTGCACAATTATAAAACCTGTTTTAAGGGCGTTTTCTGTAAACGAGGCCTAAAATGTTACGCTACCTATTAGCGTAGCAGACAGGATTGTTTCAGCGGGATTTTGATGGAAAGAGGCCTAAAACAAGAGAGCCCGTCTTGCTGGAAGACGGGCTCTCTTGTTTGGAGCGATATTGGAACTCTTTATTTCAAGGCGATTGGATCTGGCTTTCCGTCTGGATCGCTGGTTACCAAACCCTGGGAGTTTACTTTTCCGCCGGTGAGGGCCAGAATACCCGCTACGTGCGGAGCGGCATAGGATGTTCCGTTGCCATTCACGTATCCACTGCCTTTCCAGGTAGTTTTGATGTTCGTGCCTGGGGCGGCATACTTCACAGAAGCGCCGTAGTTGGAAGTAGCATTGAATTTGCCGTTAGAGTCCATGTTGGAAACCACAAATACATTGGGGGCAACTACACGTGCCGGAGAATCGTTTTTGCAGTCAATGTAGCTATTACCGGAGGCAACCACTACAAACATGCCTTTGGCCGCTACTTTCTTCACCAGGTCATCTAACATGGTAGAGGCAGCTACGCGTAAGCTCATGTTCACCACATCGCCCGCTTTGCCGTTGGTATATGCATAATTTAAGGCTGTGTAGATGCGGGTAAGGGTGCCGGCACCGGCATTGTCAAATACACGCAGCGCCACGATGGTGGCATTGGCAGCGACACCTACTACGCCTACTGAATTGTTTTTAGCCCCGATGATGCCTGCTACACCAGTTCCGTGGCCGTAACCATCTTCCCACGAAGCATCGCCGGAAATGAAAGATTTGCTGCGTACTTTGTCAACGTTCAGGTCTGGATGGCTGGATTGTACGCCTGAGTCAATTACCCAAACAGTTTTACCGGTACCATCTCCGTATCCCACGCGAGCTACTCCCCACGGGATCGTTTGAGAAGAGATAGTAGTGGAAGTGGTGGTTTCTGAGGAAAGGCTGGCGGCGGCATCTCCGAGCATTATGGTTTGCTCTGGTTCAACGTAGGCCACGTTGTCATCCTGCTTCAATTGCTGTACCTCTTCTTTGCTGAGGCTACCGGTAAAGCCGTTGGATGAGCCCTCCAGCATGTCATTCACCCGATCACGTATGCCTAATCTCTGAAGTAAACGGTCTCTTAGTTCCTGTCTGGAAGCAGCGCTGCTGTTCTTCATTACTACAATGTACTTGCCCTCTACAGTTTTAGAGGAAGTGGCAGCGGGTGCCGGCGCAGTAGCCGTTTCTTCTAAAAGCTCATCTTTCTGACAGCCAGCCATGGAAAATACAGAGGCAAGAGCAAAGAAAGATACTGCTTTTTTGAAATTAGTTGATCGCATAGTCAATCGTTTTGAGTTAAAGACAGTTTGCAATGTAACCAAGTGTTACACTATACCGTAACCGCGCCCTTTTGCTTATGGTTCATTGCGGTTTAATAAAAATGTATCCACTTGCCTTTTCATGACCTGAAATGAGCCTCTTCTGAAGGCCAGTTTTAGGACAGATTAATTTCCTGTACTTAGCCATTAGTCGTGTTGTTGGTTTGATAATTCGTTCGTTTTTAAATGCTTATATAAGAAATTGCGCTTGTGCTATCTTGGTTGAAAGTTAGTTGTAAGAGGAGGTTTTCTGAAGGTCTGAGATAGATAGCTTTTATTGTTGGTTATTGCTGAGTTGGCATGTATGCTTGGCTAAAGATAAGTGCCTAGCCTCGTTCCTGCATTAAGTGAAACACGCGTCCCAGGTACGAGGTAGATAGCCTCAGGCATAGCTTGGAACTTCTTGTATGTGATAAGTTGCCTCCTAATTCATTGAATTGACTGATCTTGTCGAAAGTAGTTATGTAGAATGATTGCTTTTCTAAATAGATACCCCTTTTTGTTTATCAATTATCTAAAATTGATAGACGATCTTATATGATCGTTTCCTCAAAAGATTGGAATTCACCTCTGTTGAAGGTTAAATTATCTGAAAATAGTTATGAAAAATATTTATTAAGTTGATATATAGTATGTATGCATACTATATAATAGGATAAAGTTTATATGTTCATAAGGCTAAACATAGTCTTATACTTAGATATAAGAAAAAGGTTGTATGAATATTTCTATTAAATTTATAAAAGTTATAATAAAAGCTCTTTTGCTGCTTTATGTTAGAATAGATGTAAGTGTCTGTTATAGTTATAATCAATTATTTGGATAATTCATACTTAAAGTGGCTTTAGTTACAGTTGTGGCTCTAGTGAGATATTGATTATCTTGTATAACCTTAATGTATATTTTATTTTATTGCTACTCTGGTTATATGACTTTATTTAAATAGTTATAAATGTAAAAGCATAGAATTGATAAATGGTATTGCCAATTTTGTGGCATTAGTTTAAAACAATAACTAAGTAATACAATAATTTATCGATATCTATTGACGCTTTTATGAAAAAATTGTACTCCTTGATTAGGTTCGAATGGGTTGAGTTGACTCAGCAGTTTCTGCGGATGTCTCTTCTGGTTAGGAGGAAAGACTTGGCCTATAGTGCAGGAGATGTGAACGCTTCGCGAACTCCATTCTCTAGTAAAGTTGCTGTTGTAATGCTTTTGACCGGAGTGTTCTCCCTGGCGGTTTCTAGGTTAGAAGCACAAACTCTTACCGTGAACGCAACTTCTTATTGCCCTGGTAGTCAGGTTACAGTTACAGTTTCTAGTAATAAGAATGGCAAAACCACTTTTAATGTGGGGGTTTATAGTGGAAACACTACATCTGCTACCTTGTTACAGTCCCTTGGCATTATAGAAACAACTTCTGCTAATACTGAAGTTTCTGCCACTTATACCTTGGCAGCAGCTTCTAATGGTACTCCCAGGTTTATTGGATCCATTCCAGGGCAAGGGCAGAATGTGGATTTGTTTTCATCGCAATTCTCAGTTGGGCTTCCTGAAAGCCCAATCGTATCAGTTATTAATAATCAGCCAACAACCATCATGTATGGCGGTGTTAACCCTACTTTTTCAGTAACTCCTCCTAGTGGGTTGCAGGTGAGATGGTATAATGCAGCTACAAATGGCACATTGCTTACTTCTTCTTCTACATATACTCCAACCGATAAGGCTGTAGGTACTTACACATATTACGCTGAGCTTTATAATTCAACCGGCTGTGCAAGTGTTACAAGAACTCCTGTTACTCTTGCTATCAATAGAAAAGAACTGACAATTTCAGGTGTTTCGGCGGTAAGTAGAGTTTATACTGGTGCTACTGCTGCTGCTTTGACTGGAACTGCTACTCTCAATGGTGTGGTGCCAGGCGAAAGCATCACTTTAAGCACTACTGGAGTTGCGGCTGCTTTTGATTCAAAAACCGTAGGTAATGGGAAGGCGGTAACTGTGACCGGCTACTCTATCTCTGGAGCAACAGTTGCGAACTACACCCTTGTTCAGCCAACTGGCTTAGTAGCAAACATCACTCCCAAAGCCTTAATTGTAGCGGGGGCAATTGCCAACAGCAAAACCTATGATGGGACTACTTCCGCTACTATCGGGGGCACATTGACCGGTGTGATTTCGCCAGACGTTGTCACTTGGGTTAATGCAGGAACTTTTGCTTCCTCAAATGTAGGAACAGGTATTGCAGTGACTTCTGCAGGTAGTTTATCTGGCACCGATAGCGGCAACTATACTTTAACTCAGCCTGCCGGTCTTACTGCCAATATCAATAGGAGGTCTCTTACGGTGACTGCTGTTGGTCAAAACAAAACATATGATGGCACTACTGACGCTAGTGTAGTTCTTTCTTCTGACAAGTTGAGTGCGGACGCCGTGACGCTTGCGTATTCTTCTGCTGTTTTCGCAGATAAGAATGTAGGGGTTAAACCTATTAACGTAAGTGGGATTTCAATCAGCGGTACTGCAGTTGGTAACTATGTACTTGCCGCTACCACTGCCACTGCATCGGCCAGCATCTCTCAGAGGGCGCTGGTGGTGTCTGCAGTAGGTCAAGACAAAACCTATGATGGCTTGACTGTAGCGACAGTGCTCTTGAGTGCGAACCAGTTAGCAAATGATGTAGTGAATCCTACATATACATCTGCTGCCTTCGGAACCAAAAACGTAGCCGCTAATAAGACAGTAAGTGTTAGTGGAATAAGCATTAGTGGATTAGATGCAGCTAATTATTCTTTCAATACATCTGCAACAGCTTTCGCCAATATTACGCAGCGAACTCTGAATGTGACTGCAACATGCCAGGACAGAATTTACGATGGTGGTATTAGCGCGCCTGTTACTTTAACATCGAATAAAGTGTCAGGTGATGTGGTAAATGCTATATATGGGTCAGCTACGTTTGCTGATAAAAAGGTAGGAGCCAACAAAGTTGTGACTGTGGAAGATGTTAGACTGGATGGTGCCGATGCCCTGAATTACATTCTCTCTAATACAATCGCATCCCCGTCTGCTGCTATCATCGCTAAACCTGTTGCCGCTACTTTCACGGTGAAAGACAAAGTTTTTGATAACAACACTTCTGCTGAGATTCTCACAAAAGAATTAGTGGGGCTAATACTAGGAGATAAAGTAGATCTGGCAGGTGGTACTGCTAAGTTTGATTCTCCAGAGGTGGGTAGTGGCAAAGAAGTCACATTATCCAACGCCTTCCTAACTGGTGATGATGCCGGGAATTATGCACTGGAACCTATTGCGCCAACCACGGCTAGCATTTTTGAACCGTCTCCACTGCCGGTGACTCTGCTCTCTTTTGAGGGCAAGCAAATCAATGGATCTGTTAACCTGGCGTGGAAAACTGCCGCTGAGAAAGACAACGACTACTTCCAGGTAGAGCGTAGCAAGGATGGAAAGTCTTTCGTGAGCATCGGCCGCGTGAAAGGGAACGGAAACAGCAACGTATTGCAGAGCTACGCATTCACAGATGCTTCTGCTCAGGCAGGAACGGTATACTACCGCCTGAAGCAAGTAGATTTTGACGGCAAGTCTGAGTACTCAAAGGTGATCTCGGTGAAAGCCGATGGAAAAGCCGTGGCGCAAGCTTCTGTGAGCGTATATCCTAATCCAACTACCGGCACTGTGTACTTCGCTTCTTCTGATGTAACTGGGGCAGCTACTGTCATCTTGCTTCATAGCCAAGGTGGCGTAGTTTCTAAGAAGCAAGTATCATTAGAAGCAGGGCATCCTATCGCGCTGGATCTGACAAATCAGGCAGCCGGTGTGTACTACCTACAGGTGCAGACCGCTACGGGTAAAACCACCACCCGGGTAGTGAAGCAATAAAACAGCTGATTCTTGCTCCAGACAAGGGCCGTCTCTTACCTAGAGGCGGTCCTTGCTTTTTTATGCTGGCTCAATTCTGTTGCTGTGCAGAAAGGGAGCTTGTGCCCAGGTTTTGCTATGATCTGTTTAGGGCCTATTTTCCGTAAACGGCCCTAAAACGGGTCCGGGTTTATGTAAATTAAAGCTCATCCCGTGAGGGCCGGAGTGTTGCTGCGGTAAGATGCGCCTTTAAGGTTGAAACAGCCTGTTGGGTAGTGTTCATTTAAGCTTCTTGTTTTGTCAGGAGGGGTGATGCTATTGCTTCCTGCGTCTCTTTTGTCTCGCATTGGGTCTCTATCATCAAGTTAACTCAAGTAGTAAATCAGCGGGGTGAAGATGGATGCCAACTCCTATAATTTTCGAAGTCTTTTTATGTATGTTTTTAGAAAGCGAGATGCGAAGTATCACCATGCCATGTTTGTGGATTTCATATGCATCTGTTCGATTCTATAACATACTTCAAAGAAGTTGGAATGAAACACGCATTTGTATTTTCAATATTTCAACTGTGTAGAAGATATTCAACTCTGTCTTGCTAATCTGCTGTGTCTTGATTGAACACAAACTATAAATTATTGTATTTGTTTGTTTGAAGTATGTTTTAAATATAAGAAAATGAAGAACAGTGTAAATGAGCTGTTTGGTGTGTAAAGCATTGATATAAACATAATTATCCCCAACTTTGAAGCTAGTATTAGAATCACCGGCATGAAAATGTCCTAGTTGTTTAAAGTTGGTTAGTTTATTATGAATTTATTGCGCGTATCTAAGAAGCTGTTGTGTACAGTAGTTTCTTTGTTCTTTTTGCAGAGTGCCGCCTTTAGTGAAAACGTATCCGTTGCTCCTCTGTATCAAAACTTTACTTCCTTTCTTCCTTCCGGATTTTCATCGGGCTATGGTAAACAGTTAATGGCTCACCCGGGAAGTATGATGCTGGAAGAAAGCTCTATGGCGGTAGTCCTTGCGGAAACCAACCCTAACATAGTCGTAGTTGAAATTGGTCTCGCCAACATTACTGGTACCCCAGCCGCTGATTATGCCAACCTGAAGTATAACAAAGCGGGCGTATTTAATTTTGAGATGGATGACAACAGCGGGAAGGCCGTGGATGTCTTTAAAATCCTGAACGGAGGTACCGCTTCCAATGGCGTCACGTATCCGGGGAAATACCATACAGACGGTTGTGGGAATAAAATCAATTATAGGGGAGCCGTCGCGTTGAACCTCCTTAACAACTACAACCAGGACCAGATCGTCAACACCGCATCGGGGAAGAAAATAAACCAGGAAGGGCTTAATCTTCTGGTGGCAAATAAATGGACGTTAGAGAATCATGGGTATGCCCACAGCGCCGGCAATACGCTGATAGACGGAGATGTAATCAAAAACATTCACGAGAACACCAAAGTGTTCTACTCTAAGATGGCGGCGGCAGGCCTGCCTTATAGAATCAGGGTAGCAGTTACGCCCACCAATGACGAAGGGTATCAGCCTAGCGCCAAGCAACTAGGGTATATCGGGTTGACGACGCAAACCAGGAGGGATGATGCGGCTTTGTTCAGTGGGTATGCCGCCTTGTCCCCAGATTGGAGCCAGATGCTGTACACGCATCGGTCCTTCAATGATAAGTGGGACCAGGTGACTACTGACTCTTTCAAAGAAAAAATAGATCGGCTGATTCTGCTGAAAGCCACCACGGCTACCCCGCAAATGTTCAGATTGGGCACCCACGGTCCAGATCTTGCCAAGTGGGCTGAGTTGATGAACTACTTGCAGACCGCCTCCCGAGACCGTGTGTGGGTTCCTTCTTTGCAGGAACTGATAGAATACTTTGAGGTGAAAAGGCTTCTGGTGAGAACATCCTCCTATGATGCCGTGACTAAAAAACTGGTGCTTACCCTGGACTATTCAAAAATTCCGGAGCACAACCGGTTCAGAGATGTTTCTCTTTTGCTCAAAGGTGCCAACATCACGTCGGTAAGCGTCAAAAGCGGAAATCTGGACAAGGTCACGTTCAATTCCTCCACGGGCTTGATCAACCTGTTTAAGATGAAAACCACCTTTGCCAATCCGGCCTTGGAGGTGCTTCCTCCTAAGATCACCAGTGCCATCATCACTGAGGCCAATAAAGTACGGGTGGTGTTTGACCGTCCTGTTCTGCTGACCAAGGAAGGTTTCACCATTAAATCGGCTGGGGTGGAGGTGCCCGTCATTGAAGTATTAGGCAAAGGAACCGTGTGGGACCTGAAGGTGCAAAGTCCGTATACCAAGTCCAGCGTTCTGTCTCTTTATTACCGCATGCAACGGGGAACGGCTAGAGATGCCAGTAATGCGGCTTTCAAGGTAGGGAGTTACATCGGGAAGAAAGTCGTGAATAAAATCGGCCTTAGCACTACAAGTACCTCGTTGTCGGTTGATTTTGACGGGGTTGACGCAACTGCGGGAACTACGTCCAAGCTGTTGTTGCGCGCCTTCCCTAACCCGACCGCTGGCGAAGTGTCCATCGTCACCGCTGCTTTTTCAGGACCGGGAACTGTCTCTGTTTTTAACGGGAAGGGTGCGCTGGTGATGCAGCAAAAGGTGCAGATTATAGAAGGTCAGCCTTTGTTGATAGATCTGAATAACCAGGCAAGCGGTTTCTATACCCTGCGCCTCGAAACGGAAACCGAGGCCGCTGTTGCCAAGGTGGTGAAGCAGTAACCTCTTCCGCTTGCATTCCCAAAGGGAGGCTTTTCAGAAATGAGAAGCCTCCCTTTTTTATATTTAAGCAGTATCAATAAGAGTATATCCCCGAGAAGAGGCGCTATGCTGATGGGTGACTTTTTGCAAGTGAGTTTGTTCTTGCTGAGCTCTTTCTCTCACGACTCTGCTGAACCCCTATCGGCCCTTTTCAAGATGGGCTTCGAGAAACCTCAAGTTTTCAATGATCCTGAGAAAGGCTTCCTAAAAGGCAGTGGTACACGAAAGGTGCTGATATAAAGGCAGGAAAGGCGATTCCGCGGTAGAAAAGCATATAAGAATGAAAATATTATATATAAATAAATAACTTTTTTATATAACTATTACTTGTTGATAAGTGCGATGGGAACTGTTGATTAGAGTTTATTCTACATCTGTTACCTCTTCAAGAAGGGTTTTATTTTGAATATAGCGTTTCTGTGTTCTCTTTCAGGAATGTTGAGTAGGTTTCTTTTGGTATTTATTGAATAAATAATAAGATTAAAATATTGCACTGCTTTTCTCTTCTTGATACGAGTCGCTACTAGAGGCAAGATAGCTTTGTGAATTTTTATGTTTTAATTTATGTACTTAATGCAAGTATATATTAGATACGTAAAAGTTTGTATAAAGTTTAATGTCTTTTTTATGAAAAAATTGTACTACTTAGATGGGGTGATTAAGTGTCTCTGGTATGTTTTTGCTTGCTTAAGAGATTCTTTGGTTAAAGCAGACACAGTACATGTTCAACAAAATAAGAAGTATGTGTTTGACAAAGGTGTTAAAGGCAAGTTAAGCTTTGTTTGCCTTACAGTAGCTAGCTTAATATTAACATTAGTCTTCCATGCACAAGCTCAAGTTGTAGCTGTAAATGGAATACGAATAGTTGAGGCACCAAATCCCGCTGTTTACTGCTTTAATTCTGATATCAAAGTAGTAATAAAAAGCTCAAAGCAGGGGAGAACATCTTTCTTTGTTTATGTAGTAGATGGTAATGGCCCTAATGCCAATGTCTTAGAAAGAATAGGTGTTAGTACAGATATTCGAGCACATAATCAAGCTGGAGCGGAGTCCACCCCATATACATTGCGTCTAAGTAGTGCTTCAGTAGGAAGAGGGAGGTATTTACGTGCAATAGCTCAACAAGGAGATGATATTGCTCCAGTATATACTTCATTGTCTTTTGCAGTTATAGGAGCTCCTGTTAGTGGAGGCAATAAAACAATAACGTATGGAGACGCTGCTCAAATCCTAACGGCTAAAGCATATGAAGGACAAACCATTAATTGGTATGATGCAGCAACTGGTGGAAATTTAGTGTCCAATGCCACAAATACCACAGAAGTATATGATGCAGCAACAAAAACTGTTACTTCTTCTTTCAATCCTGGAGTAACTGCGGCAAACGTAAAACCTTATACATATTATGCTCAAGCGGTAAATGTAACGTTCACTCAATGTGCTACTACCGTAAGGACTCCAATTACACTTACTATTAATCCGAAACCAATTTCTGTTATTGGAGCTTTGGCTAAGGATCGAGACTATAATGGTACAGATATAGCCACCTTAGATAATGTTGGTTCTTTAAATGAAAGTGAGAAGATAGGTAGTGATGATGTTATGCTAAATTCGGCTGTAACTCCGACTGCGATATTTTCTGATAGACATGCTAGTAGTGTTGCCAAAACTGTGACCATTACTGGTTATGCTTTAACCGGATCCTCTGCAAGCAATTATGTAGTCTCACCTTCTACAATTACTACAGCTTTTATTCGCCCCTTAGGCATTACTGGTGGGTTTACAGCAAAAGATAAGCCATTTGATGGAGATGTAGCTGCCGAGGTGTTAACGCGCTTTCTGTTTGATACCTATAGTATTGACGAGGTAAGCCTCAGTGGCGGAACTGCTGAGTTCGATACTCCAATACAAGGGGTAGACAAGACGGTAACTTTAACCGGAGCTACTCTAGCCGGAGCTAATGCTGGTAATTACAACTTAACTTCTGTCGCAACCACTTTAGCTAGTATCACAGCCCCAACACCTCTACCTGTTACCTTAGTCTCTTTCGAAGGAAGCAGATCCGGAAATGTGGTGAAGCTGGCGTGGGCAACGGCCTCTGAGAAAGACAACGACTACTTCGAGGTACAGCAGAGCGAAGACGGCAAGTCATTCAAAGTGATGGGCGAAAAAGTGAAGGGCGCCGGTACTACGGCAGTTGCCCAGTCTTACAAAGCAATCATAGCTGCCAACTCCAGCAATACGCTCTACTACCGCCTGAAGCAAGTAGACTTTGACGGAAAGTTTGAATACTCTAAAGTGATTGCGGTGGAAGCTGACGGAAAAGCAACGGCCAAAGCTTCCATGCAAGCGTACCCGAACCCAACTCCCGGAAAGGTGATGGTATCTACAGAAGGAAGCGGTCCGGCCACGGTGACCTTGTTTCACAGCAGCGGACGCGCCGTGTCGCAGCAGCAGGTACAAATAGCGAATGGGCAACCCATCTCCATGGACTTGACGGGGCAAACTGCGGGAGTGTATTATCTACAGGTGCAAACGGGAACAAGTAAATCCACCACCCGCCTTGTAAAGCAATAAAAATTTCACGCATCTAACAGCAAAGGCCATCTCATTAGAGGTGGCCTTTGCTGTTATGTGCCTAATCGTAGTGAAAAGCTGATAGGGTATTTATGATCCAAGCTGTTTTAGGGGTATTTAACAGAAAATGGGTCAAAAACACAAGTAGGTGCTTGTCACGTGGCACGAGCCGGTGATAAATTGGGCATAAAAGAAAGCAACCAGAAAATGGTATCTTTGCCGAGCTATGGCAAAACAAGTTCTATGTAAAACGCTTACTCCGCCGTGAGCCTTTCTGGCCCGGATGTATCTGTTCTTCTGGGTGTCCTCTGCTAGCAAATCCCCTTCTATACTGCCCGCCGCTTTCGTGTGTCTGGAGAGAACCTCCTGGCGCAGAGGCAAAGCTGTAGGCTATTTTCCCCAATATTGATTTCCAAGAATGAAGCTTTCTTTACACCTGTTTGATTTCAGTCAAAAAGTAGATTATAAAAAAGAAGTATTGGCCGGGCTCACCGTGGCCATGACCATGATCCCTGAGTCGCTTTCCTTCGCCATCCTGGCAGGGTTTCCGCCGTTGGTGGGGTTATACGCGGCTTTCATCATGGGCTTGGTGACAGCGGTGTTGGGCGGCCGGCCAGGCATGGTCTCCGGCGGGGCCGGAGCTACAGCCGTGGTGCTGATCGCCCTAATGCAGTCGCACGGGCTGGAGTACGTGTTTGCGGCGGTGGCTTTGGCCGGGGTCCTGCAGATTCTGGTGGGAGTGTTCAGGCTGGGTAAATTCATCCGGCTGGTGCCGCAGCCAGTCATGTTCGGGTTTGTGAACGGGCTGGCCGTGATCATCTTTATGTCACAGGTAGAGCAGTTCAAGACCGTAGTGAACGGCGAGACAACCTGGCTGGCGGGTTCTCCGCTGTACATCATGGCCGGACTGGTGGCCTTGACCATTGCCATCATCCTGCTGCTGCCTAAAATCACCAAAGCCGTGCCGCCATCGTTGGTCGCCATTCTGGTGGTGTTTGGAGTAGTGATGGGTTTCGGAATCGAGACGAAATTGGTGAAAGACATTGCCTCCGTGAGCGGGAGTTTGCCGCCCTTCCACATTCCGCAGCTTCCGTTTACGCTGGAGACCCTGCAGGTGATCTTTCCATACGCGCTCATCATGGCCGGGGTGGGTCTCACCGAAAGCCTCCTCACCTTGAACCTGGTGGACGAAATCACCGGCACCCGCGGGAACGGGAATCGGGAGAGCATTGCGCAGGGCAGCGCCAATGTGCTGAACGGCTTTTTCTACGGCATGGGCGGCTGTGCCATGATAGCGCAGACCTTGGTGAACCTCTCGGCCGGAGCCCGGGCGCGGTTGGCAGGAATCATCGCCTCGTTGGCTATTTTAGTCATTATTCTGGTGGGCGCGCCCTTTATTGAGCGGGTGCCCATGGCGGCGCTGGTGGGCGTGATGGTGATGGTGGCCATTGGTACCTTTGAGTGGATCAGCTTCAGGATCATCAACAAAATGCCCCGGCACGATGTGCTTGTGGGCATACTGGTGGCGGCTATCACCATCTGGCTGCACAACCTGGCCCTGGCGGTGCTCATTGGCGTGATCATCTCGGCGCTGGTGTTCGCCTGGGAAAGTGCCAAACGCATCAGGGCCCGGAAGTACCTGGACGAGAACGGCGTGAAGCACTATGAGCTGTACGGCCCGCTGTTCTTCGGGTCAGTGGCTGCTTTCACCGAGAAGTTTGACGTGGCCCAGGACCCCGAGGTAGTGGTCATCGATTTCAAAGACAGCCGCGTGGCCGACATGTCAGGGATCGAGGCCCTGAACAAACTGACCGAGCGCTACCACAAAGCCGGCAAGAAGCTGCACCTCCGCCACCTGAGCCCCGATTGCCGCCTGCTCCTTCAGAATGCCGGGGCCGTGATTGACGTGAACATCCTGGAAGACCCGCACTACGGCGTCGTGACCGATAAACAGCCCAGCGTTTAGAGCCCGTTTTCCGAAAAACGGCCTCTAAACGTTCATCGGCGCGAACATACAATTCGTGTCCACACTATTTGCTGAACGGCTTTATTCGTTCTCCCTCTTTGTCCTCCTGAAAGGATCGTGTGAGCGAACGGTAATAGTGTTAATGCCCGGCTTTCTGGTACGCCCACAAGATCTTTCTAAGAGACCAAAGTGTGTTAGGGAGCCATAAAGAAAATAAGAGTACTTCCCGCTGGCGCGAGCCTCCGGCTCGTGTCCGAACGTAGTTCATCTCTATTTGATTTTCCTTCACTCAGTTGCAGTGTCATTTCCTGGGAAAAGGCAGTTTGTTGTAGCTGACTTGCGGTGTGTGCGGACACGAGCCGGAGGCTCGCGCCAGCGGGTGGAAGCCAGCCGACGGAGGAAAGAAGAGAAACGAAAAAGCGTTTAGGAGCCGTTTTAAGAAAACGGCCCCTAAACGCTTTTCTGGTTTAAGTGAGGTTCTTATACCACGTAAGACAGCCGGAACTCGGGGATTTCGATGTTCTGGTAACCCAGTTCTGTCAAGTCATCGCGCAGCTGGCCCATGACGGATTTTTCGCCGTGGACCAGGAAAATGCGCTGGATTTGCTCTTTGTCCTGGCAGTGCAGGAACTTGGCAATGTCGCCGTAATCCGCGTGGGCGCTGTATTCCTTCATGATCAGCATCTCGGCTTGCACGTCTACCTCATCGCCCATGATGTACACTTTCTCCGCCCCGTTCATCAGTTTGCCGCCCAGCGTGGAGGGCTCGCAGTAGCCCGTGATCAGGACCGCGCTGTTGGGGTCTGACAAGTTGGTTTTGAGGTGGTGCTGAATGCGGCCCGCTTCCATCATGCCCGAGGAGGAGATGATCACGCAAGGTTCGTCTATCTTGTTCAGTTCCTTGGAGTCATCCACCTCGGTGATATAGGTCAGCTGCGGAAACCCGAACGGGTCCGGGTCTTCTTTGAGATACTCCTGCATGGTGTCCCGGAAGTACTGCGGGTTGTCGCGCATGATGTCCGTGGCGTAGACGGAGAGCGGACTGTCCACAAACACTTTCACCTCGGGCAGGCGGCCTTCCTCGGCGAGGTAGTTCAGCGAGTAGATCAGTTCCTGCGTGCGCCCGATGCTGAAGGCCGGGATCAGCAGTTTGCCTTGCCGTTCCACGCAGACTTCCTGCACAATCTTTTGGAGGCGCTCCTCGGTGTTCTCCAGGCTGTCGTGCACGCGGTTGCCGTAGGTAGACTCGCAGATGATGATCTCGGCCTGCGGAAAGGGCTGCGGCGGGTTCAGGATCCGGTTGGCGAACCGCCCGATGTCGCCGCTGAAACAGAGGGTGCGCTCCCGGCCTTCGTCCTGCAGTTTCAGGTTGATGGCGGCGCTGCCCAGTACGTGGCCGGTGTCGGTGAAGAGCAGTTCAATGTCTTCGTCTATTTTATAAGGCTCGTCGTAGGGCACGGTGACAAACTGCCGGATGGCCTGCTCGGCGTCTTCCTCAGAATACAGCGGCGGAGTGCTGCCGTTCCCGTTGCTTTGCTGAATTCGGGCGCTGTCACGGAGGAGCAGTTCGCAGAGCGCCAGCGTGGGCGGCGTGCAGTAAATTGGTCCGCTGTAGCCTTCCCGCACCAGCAGCGGAATGAGCCCGGAATGGTCAATGTGCGCGTGCGAGAGGATGAGGCAGGTCAGGTTCTCGGGCTCAAAGTCGAAGGAGCGGTTCCGTTCCTCGGTTTTGTCGCCCATGCCCTGGGTCATGCCGCAGTCCAGCAGAATGCGTTTGCCGTTCTCCAGCGTGATGAGGTGTTTGCTGCCGGTCACGGTCTGGGCCGCGCCGTAAAATGATATGGTCATAGAAAGTCTCTTCTGAATAGGTGGGAGTTGTACGGCCCCCAGTTTATTCAGATACAGCAAAAGCCGTTTTGGGCCTGTTTTCTGAAAAATAGGCCCAAAACGTAAAACCCAAGGAGTGATTATGCAGATGAGTTGAAAGCAGAAAGCACCCAAACCGTAGCTTGGGTGCTTTCTTTGTTGACGTTTCAAGAGTTCTTGTTTCGGCACTGTTTTAGGCAAAACAGGCCCGAAACAAGAATCATGACAGACCTAGAACAGGTCCCGCTTTGGCGCGGATTTACTTCCGTGCATTCTTTATAGAAAATTTCTAGAGCCACGGAAGTAAATCCGAGCCTTAGTAGGGGCAATCCCTTGTGGTTGCCCTTTTACGCTAACCGCGTTAGGGCAACCACAAGGGATTGCCCCTACGGAAAGTTTCGGGCCTGTTTTGGTGAAAACAGGCCCGAAACAGGGATTATAACAAACCTCTTAAGCGGTCGGCGGCGCTTTCTGGGGTGATGTCGCGTTGCGGATCAGCCATGAGCTCGTAGCCTACCATGAATTTCTTCACCGTAGCCGAGCGCAAGAGCGGCGGGTAAAAGTGCATGTGCAGGTGCCAGCCCGGATAGTCTTTGCCATCGGTGGGGCTCTGGTGAATACCCGCCGAGTACGGGAACGACGTGTTGAAGAGTTTGTCGTACACCGAGGAGAGGCGTTTCATGGTATCCGCGTAAGCGTCTTTCTCCTCATCTGTGATCTGGCCCAGGTGCCCGAAGTGCCGGCGCGGAATCACGATGGTCTCAAACGGCCAGACGGCCCAGAAGGGCACCAGCGCCACAAAGTGCTCGTTCTCCACCACCAAACGGGTTTTCTCTTCCAGTTCCAGGGCCAGGTAATCAGAGAGCAGGCTGCGGCCGTGCTGCTGGAAGTAGGCTTCCTGTTGCTCGGTTTCCTTGGCGGGTTCGCCGGGCACCGAGCTCTGGGCCCAGATCTGGCCGTGCGGGTGCGGGTTGCTGCTGCCCATCACGCTGCCCTTGTTCTCGAAGATTTGCACGTAGCCAATCTCCTCCAGCGCGCCCAGTTCCAGGTACTGCTCCTGCCACAGGTCCACTACTTTCCTGATCTCGGTGGTTTCCATGTCAGAGAGCGTGAGGTCGTGGCGGGGCGAGAAGCAGATCACTTTGCAGATGCCGCGCTCGCTTTCGGCTCTCAATAAGCCCTGTTTCTCAAAGGAACCGGAAGGGCTCTCGGCCTGCAGGGCCGCGAAATCGTTCACGAACACGAAGGTGGAAGGATAATCTGGGTTCTTCTCGCCGTTGGCGCGCACATTGCCGGGGCACAGGTAGCAGGTAGGGTCAAACGCCGGGCGGCTGTCTTTCTCGGTGGTTTCCTGCTGCCCCTGCCAAGGGCGCTTGGAGCGGTGCGGCGACACCAGTACCCACTCGCCCAGCAGCTGGTTAAAACGGCGGTGCGAGTGCTCGGTGATATCAAATGTACTCATAGTTTCTTGGGGTAAGTGAGGCGTGGATACGTTCAGGTGCTAGCGCTTGGAGAAATCAACGGGCACCAGGCTGCTACCGTCCACAATTTCGGCCACGTAGGTTTTCAGGGCGATGTTGTATTCCTTCTGGTACGCCTCGGTCATGTGGCGGGTGAATTCGTCCAGTTTCTCCAGTTTCACCAGGTTGATGGTGCAGCCTCCAAAGCCGCCGCCCATCATGCGGGCACCCAGCACCGCGTCTGATTCTCTCGCCTGGTCGGCCAGGAAGTCCAGCTCGGGGCAACTTACCTCGTAGTCATGTTGCAGCCCCTGGTGCGAAGCGAACATCTTCTGCCCGAAGGCGGCCAGATCTCCGCGCTCCAGGTCCTGGCAGGCTTCCTCTACCCGCAGGTTTTCTTTCACCACATAGGTGCAGCGGCGGTATACCACCGGGTCAAACTCTGCCTGGTGTTGCGTCAGCATCTCCAGGGTCACGTCTCGCAGGCTGTGGATCTGCGGGTAATGTTTCCGGAGAAGCGCCACGCCGGTTTCGCATTCCTGCCGACGGGTGTTGTACTCAGACGAGGCCAGAGAATGCTTCACCTGCGTATCGCAGAGTACAATGCGGTAGTCGTCAATGTTGAAGGGATAGTACTGATACTCCAGAGAGCGGCAGTCCAGTTTTACCACGTGGTTGTGCTTCCCGAACATGCTGGCGAACTGGTCCATGATGCCGCACATCACCAGCGCATACTCGTGCTCGGCTTTCTGGGCCATCTTCACCATGTCAAAACGTTCTATGCCGTACGCGTACAAGTAGTTGAGCGCGTACGCCAAGCCACATTCTACCGCCGCCGAGGAGGAGAGACCCGCGCCAATGGGAATGTTGCCCCCAAACACCAGATCAAAACCTTTTACCTCATAGTTGGCTTTTTGCAGCTGCGCCACCACGCCCAGCAGGTAATTCGCCCAGCCTACGTTGGTGCGCTGCACGTTGGTGAGGTCAAATTCTGCACTCTCTTCCAAATCAAAGGCGTGGGCCCGCATGGTTTGGGTGCCGTTGGGCGCAATTGCGAAATAGATTTCCTTGTTGATTGCCGCCGGCAACACAAAGCCTTCATTATAGTCTGTGTGCTCTCCAATGAGGTTTACCCGGCCGGGTGACCGGGCCACCACTGGCTCTGATTTGTATAGCTCTTTGAATTTGGCTACAATGTCTTCTACCATCTTGTCATTTTTAAGAGTAAAGGCATAGCATTTCGGAAAATGCTATGCCTCAAAAATAAACGAAAATAAAAGCCTTTAGATAGGGAGGCCCTTCTTACCAGAAAATAATGTAAAGTGCCGCCAGAATTCCGCAGACTAACACTGATAATACGGCAAAGGTAGTGGTGGTCTTGAACATGGAAGAGTCAATCTCCAGTCCTTTGGGGTTGGTCTTGCTTTTAGAATCAAATAAGGTGATGAGAATCATCAAGACCAGACAGATGACAAACACAATGCCCATGCGGTCCAGGAACGGAATCTCTGGGTACATGAACTTCAGGAAGGTGGAAAGCGGAATGGTTAACACCGCCGCCGTTAAAGCCGCCGCCGAAGTGGTGCGTTTCCAGAAGAAGCCCAGCGCGAAAATGGCAAATACCCCCGGAGAGATAAAGCCGGTGTACTCCTGAATGTACTGGAACGCCTGGTCCAGGTTACGCAGAATGGGAGCCACCAAGATGGCGATGATGAAGGAAACCACCACCGTGATTTTACCGAAGTTCACCAGTCTGGTCTCAGAAGCGTTCTTGTTGAAGAACTTGCGGTAGATGTCCAGGGTGAAGATGGTAGAGATACTGTTTGCCTTGCCAGCCAGAGAAGCCACAATAGCCGCCGTTAACGCCGCGAAAGACAGACCTTTCAAGCCAACCGGCAACAGGTTCAACAATACCGGATACGCGTGGTCTGGTTTTACGTGGCCTAACTCATTGGCCATCTCGGCCTGGAACAAGCCATTTTTGTGCAACACATACGCTGCAATACCTGGCAATACCACAATCACAGGCATCATCAGTTTCAGGAAGGCTGCGAACAAAAGGCCGCTACGGGCGGTGTTCAGGTCGGCGCCTAACGCGCGCTGCGTGATGTACTGGTTACAGCCCCAGTAGTTCAGGTTCACAATCCACATCCCGCCAATCAGGACAGAAAGTCCCGGTAAATCCATGTAGGCATCGCGGGTGCCGCCTTCGCCGTTCGGGATCATGATCTCGCCTTCAGAAAGAATCATACTGAAGTGGTCAGCGGCTTCTTTGCGCAGGAAGCCCAAGCCGTCCCAGGCGCCGGTACCGCCCAATTGGTCAGATACCAGATCCAAGGCAAGGTACGTAGTGGCTAAACCTCCTAATACCAGCACAAACACCTGGATCACGTCTGTGTAACCAATCACTTTCATCCCGCCCAGGGTAATGAAAATCGCGAAAATGGCGCAACCGTACATACAGTAGTAGAAGTCAATGCCCGTGATGGTTTCAATGGCCAAAGCTCCCAGGTACAGGATAGAGGAAAGGTTTACAAACACATACACCAGCAGCCAGAAAACCGCCATGATGGTACTCACCGCATCGTTGTACCGTTGCGATAAGAACTGCGGCATGGTGTAGATCTTGTTCTTCAGATAAATAGGAATGAAGAAGACCGCCACCACTATCAGGGTAAGAGCGGCCATCCACTCATAAGTGGAGATGGCAAGTCCCATGGCGAAACCAGAACCGGACATCCCGATAAACTGCTCCGCAGAGATGTTAGAAGCGATGAGGGAAGCCCCGATGGCCCACCAGGTCAGGGAGCCTTCTGCCAGGAAGTAATCCTTGGAATCCATCTTTTCGCCTTTTTTCTGCCGGTAAATCCAGTAACCGTAGCCCGAGACGATAAAGAAGTAAGTGAGGAAGACAATGTAGTCAATTGTTTGTAGACCCATAAAACGGAGAGTAAAGGTTTGTTTGTTGAAGCAGATGTATGCAGGGTGAAGTTATCGCTTAATTTAATATCTTTTATAATCTTCCTGCAAGAAATTGCTGTTTCCCGGGTTGCCTTTGTGATTCTTGTCGGCGGCAGGCCATGCTCACGTCAGAAGGCTTTTCAGCCGGGTTCCGGCAACTCTTTCTTTTACAGGACTGAACAAGCAATTCTTGTCGTCTGCCGCCTCTCCATGCGTTGTGCTGCTTCTTTCTGGTCAAGGTGACAAAGATTCAGCCTTGCTTATGGTCCATTTTCCGCAGACGTGCAAGGCCTCTTCGCTTCAATAGCTCTTTTCTGACTTTAAGCCTGTTCGCTTTGCCTGATTGAGGGCGCCGTTCTGTTCTGCGGCTTTCCAGGTCACGCTTGGCATTTCTAGGATAGCATTGCTGCTGAGAGGCATTTACCGCCCGCCCACCTGTGTTTCTATTGAGGTGTGGTCATCTTGTGCTGACCACAATAGTGTGCTTTTCCTGATGCAGAGCTTGCCTCTTGCAACTGTAAATAGGTTTGTTAAAGTGTTAATTTGACGTTTTAGGTATGTTTTTGTGAAAATGGCAATTAAACGTCTTTTTATAATTTGTTTGTTGAGTATCTTATACTGAATAGTAGGTATAAATACTTGAATTGTTAAATAAGTTCTGATTTTAAGACGTGACTGTATAGGATATATAATTGCCAATTTGTAAATATGTGATGTGTTTTAATATATAATTTTTACAATTTTATAAACATAAGGCACAGCTGCCAGTCAGTTGGGAAGACCAACCAAGTGTATCTCTGAAGTGAATCGCTTTCTTAACTTTTAACACTCCGTACATGAAAAAAAAGTTACCCCAAGAAGTTGAGTCAGGGTTTGAGTTTCGGCGCCAGGAGCGCGGGAAGATCAGTTGCTGGCTCTTTTTGCTATCGGTCTGCTTGCTGGTGGGTTCCTTTGCCTATGAAGCCCAGGCGCAAGGACGAACAGTTTCAGGAAGAGTGATAAGTGCGCAGGGAGAAGGGCTGGCGGGCGTTACCGTGCTGGTGAAAGGAACCAGCAACGGGGCTTCTACAGACGCCAGCGGCAATTACTCGCTTTCTTTGGCCAGCGGGCAGGAAAACGGCACTCTTGTCTTCTCTTACATCGGGTTCATCTCACAGGAGGTCCCTATCTCAGGTCAGGCAACGGTGAACATGACCTTGCAGCCAGATGAACAAACCCTGAACGAAGTAGTGGTGATTGGCTACCAGACCGTACGGAAGGAAGACTTAACGGGCGCCGTGTCGGTGGTAGATGCCAGTGATGCCCGCCGGGTTACCGCTAACACGGTGGCCGAGTCACTGCAGGGCTTGGCCGCCGGGGTAACGGTAAGAACCACCGGAGCGCCGGGGGCAGGTGCCAAGATAGACATCAGGGGGACCGGTACCTTCGGGGCCAATGAGCCGCTGTATGTGATTGACGGCATGCTGTCCAACGCTACCCCAGACTTTAACCCCAATGACATTGAGACCATTCAGGTGTTGAAAGATGCGTCGGCGGCGGCTATTTATGGGTCAAGAGCCGCCAACGGGGTTATCATCATCACTACCCGCAAAGGGAAGGAAGGCCCGCTGCAGATTGCCGGCAGCGTGAAAACCGGTATCCAGCAGTTCAGAAAACGATGGGATCTGAAGAACAGCGCTGAATTTGCCGAGCTGAACCGCCAGGCCTACACCAATGTGGGGCTCGCGCCGCAGACCAGCGTGTCAACGGAGTTTGACGCCAATGTGGATACTGACTGGCAAGAGGCCTTGATGCGCACCGGCTCTACTCAGGATTATAACCTGAGCCTTTCGGGCGGTAGCGCCACCGGAACGTATCTGGTTTCCGGAAACTACTTCAAAAACAAAGGCACCATCATTGACAACAGCTTTGAGCGGGCCAATTTCAGGGTGAATACCACCGGGGAGCGGGGCCGGTTCTCCTTTGGCGAGTTCTTCCTGTTTTCCTATACCCAGGATGATTATCTGGAAGGAGATCCCTTGGTAGAAATGCTCCGGATGCTGCCCACCATGCCTATCCAAGGAAGCCGGTACGTAGGGCCAAGCAACCCCGAGGGGTGGGCCATCGGTGACCAGACGTTTGCCAACACCTTTGGCGTAAACCCGGTAGCCTTGCAGAATCTGTTGCAGCGTGACCAGTACAACTACAGAGCCAGAGGAAACGCCTTTGTGCAGTTTGAGATATTGGAAGGATTAGCGTACAAGTTCAACGTAGGGTTAGAGTCTAGTTTCGATAATTTCAGAGGATTCCGCCGGCCGGGCGTGGTAAGGCAGAGTACGCCCAACGTGCTGGCTACCGCCGATGAAAACAGGGCTCAGTTTCTTTCCACCTTGTTTGAGCACACCGTGAACTTTGAGCGCGAATTTGGGGAGCACCGTCTCAGTGCCGTTGCCGGGGTAAGTAATCAGAAATTCCGGTATGATCAGATCTACGGCCAGAAACAAAACCTTCCGTTCAACTCGTCTGGTCAGTACTACACGGTCTTAAACCAAGGCGATAACCCCATTGTGGGCAGTTACCGGAATGAATGGGCTATTCTGGGCTATTTAGGTCGGGTCAACTACAGCTTCGCCGACAGATATCTGCTGAGCGCCTCGTTCAGAAGAGACGGCGATTCCCGCTTCGGGCCTAATTACCGGTGGGGGAATTTCCCGTCTGTGTCCGTGGCCTGGCGGGTGAGCGAGGAGCCTTTCTTCAATCTGCCCTTGGTGAGTGATTTGAAACTGAGGGCTTCCTACGGGGCGCTGGGGAACAGTGAGGTACTTTCGCCTTTCCAATATTTTGGCCGGATCAGTCCTTTCCCGAGAGCCGTGTTTGGACCCGAGCAAACAATTGCTCCCGGTGCCATCAACATCCAGTTAGCTAACCCAAACCTGCACTGGGAAGAAAAGAAAACCACCAACTTTGGGGTAGATGCGGCTTTCCTCAACAACCGGTTGAGCGTAACGGCTGAGTATTTCATCTCCAAAACCGAAGATGTGCTGACCAATTTGCCGGTGCCGCTTACCACCGGTAACGCCGCCCCGGCAGGTACTACCAGCGAGCCGCCCGTGAATGCCGCCTCCCTGCAAAACAAAGGGATAGAACTGACCACCACTTTGCGCAGCGCGGAGAAGCCATTAAAGTGGGACTTAAGCGTCAACCTCACCCACATCAAAAACGAAGTGTTGGAACTGGGTAACCTGGGAGAAGGCCGGACCTACATTCAGCGGGGAGATGCCCGTACCCAGGTAGGACGGGCCATTGGGGAGTGGTACGTGCTGAAGACCGACGGTATTTTCCAGACCCAGGAAGAAGTGGCGGCGCACGGCGTGCAGCCCTGGGCCAAGCCCGGCGACATCCGGTACGTGGATGTGGACGGCAATGGCGTGCTGGACGTGGATAAAGATAGAACCTATGTTGGTAGCCCATGGCCAGACATTCAGGGGGGCGTAGTGTTCAATGCCTCTTACAACAACTTCAGTTTCTCTATGCAATGGTACGGCGTGGCCGGCAACCAGATCTATAACCGCCCGCGCTACTGGACCGACCGCGGAAATGAAAACGCCTCTTACCGCAGCGATTACTCGCCCTGGACCCCCACTAACACCGGGACAGAAGATCCTAGGATCGGGTTCGGGAACACAGACCAGGGCATTCAGTACAACGCCAGACCTGACACCGACCGCTGGCTGGAAGACGGCTCTTACCTGCGCTTGAGAAACCTGGAAGTGGGGTACACGTTGCCAGCGGCTCTTTTGCAAGGCATCGGGTTGCAATCTGCCAGGGTAAGCCTCAGCGGCCAGAACCTGTTCACGTTCACCAAATACACCGGATTAGACCCAGACATAGTGGGGGTGAACATCTTTGAGCGTGGACTAGACAACGGCCAGTATCCTGCCTTGAGAATTTTCTCAGTGGGTGTTCAATTTGGGTTTTAAGAAGGTCAGAACTTGATTTAATTCTTACTGTGAAGATGAAAAAGATATTCAAATATATAGTCGCTTTCACGCTTGCGGGTACGGCCATGTCCTGTGAAGACACGCTGGACATAGAGAACCCCAATGAAGTAAGTGAGCAGAACTTCTGGCGGTCGGGGAGTGATGCTCTGGCCGGCGTAAATGCCGTTTACGGGGCGTTTTACCGAAACGGCACCTATGCCCGTTGGCTGCAAATCTACCTCAATCCCCGTTCAGATGATGGGTTCGCCTCCACCGGGTGGGGAGAGCTGCGCAGTACTATAGATTTCACGCAGGTAGACCTCAACTTTGAAGGCACCCGCAACACCTGGGACCATCATTACCGCGCCATCTTCCGGGCCAACCAGGTGATCGCGAATGTACCGGGCATTGAAATGGAGGAAACCCTGAAGCAGCGGTACATCGCAGAGGCGAAGTTCTTGCGGGCGCTTCATTACTTCAACCTGGTCTCCCTGTTCAGGTCTGTGCCCTTGGTCTTGCAGCCTTCCCTTCCTACAGACCTGCCCGCGCAGGCACCGGAAGCCGATACCTGGGCGCAGATAGAGCGTGACCTGACCGAGGCCGCTCCAAACTTGCCTCCTTCCTATGATACCCCCAACCTGGGGCGTGCCACCCGCGGGGCCGCCTATGCCCTCTTAGGCAAGGCGCATATGCAGCAGCGGGAGTACCAGCCGGCGCTGGCCGCTTTCAATTGGTTGGTGGAGGGCGAAGGCAGAACCCTGTATGATCTGGTGCCTAACTATCAGGACAACTTCCGGCATACAACTGAAAACAACCGCGAATCTGTGTTTGAAGTGCAGTTTGCCGGTATTCAGTCCACCACCGATGAAGATGCGCCTACCTCTAACCTGGGGAACCAGCGCGGTCCATTCTTCGGCCCCGGCCGAAGAAACCAGGGAGATGCCCAGGCCGGTTTCAATGATGTGCAGATGCGGCGGTGGGTGATCGATGAATTCATGCAGGAGAGAACAACTGCCGGGCAGATGGACCCCCGGTTGAACGTGACGGCCATCTACAACGGCAACCCGGAGACCTTCTACGGCGGAAGAACCTTCGCCCAGCTGGTCCCCGATAACCTGATGCAGGCCGCCTGGTACCGCAAATACCTCAATGACTACCACCGGAATGATGAGACTTTTGAAGGACCCATCAACTTTAGGGTGATTCGCTACGCGGATGTGCTCTTGATGTACGCCGAGTGCCTGAACGCCCTGAACCGCACCGCCGAGGCGTATCCGTATGTAGACCGGGTACGGCAACGGGCCGGTTTGGCCCGGTTGTCGGTGACCAGGCCAGGGTTGTCGCAGCAGGCGTTTATGCAGCAGCTCATGCACGAGAGAGTTACGGAGTTGACCGGTGAAAGCACCCGCTGGCTGGACTTGCTCCGTTGGGGCTACCTGGATGATGCGGCCAGAGTCAATGAGCTGAAAACCCGTGACCCTGAGTTCAACAACTTTGAGAGCCCGAGAGACAAATACCTGCCTATCCCGCAAAGCGAGCTGGACATCAACCCTAACCTGACCCAGAATTTCTAATTTCAACAAAGAGGCGAGAAAGATGCTGAAAGTGTCTTTTTCGCCTCTTTTTCTAAAAACAGGGCAAAAATGAAAAGAGCGGAAACCGGAGCGAAGAGGGTATGGAAGCCAAACCTATGGCTGTTACTGGGGTGGGTACTGTTGTTTGCGCAGTGTGGAGGAAGCGATGAAGACCCGCAGGTCACGCCTACCCCAGAGGCAAGCCCCACCTTTACCAATCCGCTGATCGCCAGCGGGCCAGACCCGTGGGTTTTTCAGCAGGGAGACACCTATTATTATACCCACACCCTGGGCAACCGCATAGGCCTTATCAAAACCAAGGCTATTTCCCAGTTAAAGGATGAACGGTTTACCACCGTCTGGACCCCGCCTGCCACTGGGGCCTATTCAAAGAACATCTGGGCGCCCGAGCTGCACCAGATCGCGGGGAAATGGTACTTCTACTTCGCCGCCGATGACGGGAACGATGCCAACCACCGCATGTACGTGCTGGAGAATGCCTCCGCCGACCCCACCACCGGTACCTGGGAATTCAAGGGCAAGATCGCCACGCCTTCAGACAAATGGGCCATTGACGGCTCGGTATTGGAGCACCAGGGCCAGCAGTATTTCGTCTGGTCAGGATGGGAGGGAGACAACAGCCCGGGTATCCAGCAAATTTACATCGCCCGGATGGCGAATCCCTGGACTCTGGAAGGAGAACGCGTCATGATCACGCGGCCTACCCTCAACTGGGAGATGAACGGGCTGGTGAACGAAGGGCCGCAGGCGCTGAAAAACAGTGCGGGCAAGCTGTTCCTGACCTACTCGGCCAGTGGTTGCTGGACCGATAGCTACGCTTTGGGCAGGCTCACCCTGCGGGATAACGGTAACCCGCTGAACCCCGATGATTGGATGAAATCGCCCACGCCCGTGCTCGCCACCAAAGCTGAGAACAACGCCTTCGGGCCGGGGCACAACGGCTTCTTCAAATCACCGGATGGCACCGAGGACTGGATCATTTACCACGCCAACTCCGCCAGAGACCAAGGCTGCGGAAACACCCGCAACCCCAGAATTCAGAAGTTCACCTGGAACGCAGACGGCACCCCCAATTTTGGCGAGCCTGCCAAAACCAATGTGCCTATCACCAGACCTTCCGGTGAAGTGCAGTAAGCATTGTTCTCTCCAGGGTGCCGGAAAAGTGTCTGCGCAGTTTTAAGCCTGTTTTCAGAATCTGAACTTAAAACCAGATTGCCGGCCACACCTGCTCTATGGCTAGGCGGCAGGGGTGGAAAGAGGCATGTTTCCAGCGGTCCACAATGTACCGCTGGCACATTGTGGACCCGGTGCGGTTCAGCAAAGACCTGCGCATTACTGTTCAGGATCTGGGCTGGCGCAGTGAACACCGGTACCTGCCGCAGCAGTCAGACATCAGCTTGGTGGTATATTGGTACCAGACAGAGCCGCACGCGCCTTTCCCCAAACTGCCGTCTAAAAACGAGCTGGAGGTGAATTAGCGGTGCGTGGCGGAGATAAGGAAAACGGCTGTTTCTTTCCTGCTCACGTGAAGTTTGTTTTTGCCCTGATTTTCAGAAAACAGGCAAGAAACCCAACGTAGAATTTACTTAGGCTGACGTTTAGAACATCAGTATATTTAAACCGAACGATTCACCTTTGCATGCACCTCTTACCAACGCTATGAAACGAAACAGTCTTTACTTGCTGGCCCTGTTTTGCTGGCTGTTTACCCAAAGTTGCACCAGAACAGGCACAGAAACAGCCTCGGGGGAGGCCCGGGAGGTTTGGTCTAAAAAGCAGGCCAATGCCTGGTATGACAAGCAAGGGTTTCTCATTGGGCCCAACTTCTCGCCCAGCACCGCCATCAACCAGCTGGAGATGTGGCAGAAGGAAAGCTTTGACACGGCTACCATTAACCGGGAGCTGGGCTGGGCCCGGACCATTGGGATGAATACGGCGCGGGTGTACCTGCATGATTTGCTTTGGCAACAGGATTCACTGGGCTTTCTTAAACGGATTGATACCTTCCTGGACATCGCGGAGCGGCACAACATCCGGCCCATGCTGGTGATCTTTGACTCCGTCTGGGACCCGCACCCCAAACTGGGCAAGCAGCGGGAGCCGCGGCCGCACGTGCACAACTCGGGCTGGGTGCAAAGCCCCGGGTACGAGGCCCTGCGCGATTCTACCCACTATCCGCGGCTGGAAAGGTACGTGAAAGGCGTCATCGGGCGGTTCAGGAATGACCAGCGGGTGCTGGCCTGGGACATCTGGAACGAACCCTACAACCTCAACGAGGGCGCTGCCTACGGCAAGCAGGAGCTGCCCAATAAGCTGACCTACGTGTTGCCCTTGCTTAAGAAAAGCTTTGTCTGGGCCCGGTCGGTGAACCCTGATCAGCCGGTGACGGCGGCGGTTTGGGCGGGCAACTGGTCTACCCATGAAGGGCTGAGTCCCATTCAGAAAGTGATGATTGAGGAATCAGACATCATCACCTTCCATAACTACGGCCCCCCGCAGGAACTGGAGGAACGCATCAACTGGCTACAGCGCTACGGCAAACCCATGATCTGCACCGAGTACATGGCCCGGCCCAACGGCAGCACTTTCCAAAGCTCTCTGCCCATTGCCCGGAAATACAACGTGGGCATGATCAACTGGGGCTTTGTGTCCGGGAAGAGCCAGACCATTTACCCCTGGGACAGCTGGGAAAAGCAGTACACTGCCGAGCCGCCGGTCTGGTTCCATGACATCTTCCGGGCAGACGGCACCCCGTACAGCCAGGCCGAAGTGGACCTCATCAAAAGCATGACCCAGGTGAAGGCGAAGGCCAAGCAATAGGGGAGAAATCTGCTTAACCTGTTTTGCGCCTGTTTTTCATAAAAGGGGCATAAAACAACATCAGCCGGAAAGCACTGGAGCAGCGGCTCCGGCAGCAATCCTCAAAGGATTACCCTTCTTAAAAAGGAGCCGATAATCGGAAGCATGAAGCAGCATTTCTGGAAGATACTAGTGGTGGTGATGGGCCAGGCCGGGCTACTGGGGTGTAAATCCAGTGCCGTGCTGGAAGCTCCGGCAGAAACCCAGGCCGGGAAGACCGATGCCGCGCTGTATTTCACCAACCCCGTCATGGACGGCGCAGACCCCTGGGTGTGGAAGCAAGACAGCGTGTACTATTCCTGCGGATCGGGCAACGGTACCATCTACGTTTCCCAGTCCACCAAACTGACGAAGTTGGGCGAACGGGTGCCTGTCTGGAAAGCGCCTTCCACCGGTTGGAATGCGCACAACATCTGGGCTCCGGAAATCCACTTCCTGCAAGGCAAATGGTACATCTACTATGCGGCGGGCAAAGACCCGGGCGGGCCGTTCATCCACCAGCGGTCCGGGGTGCTGGAATCTACCACCGGCAGCCCGTTTGGGCCGTACGTAGACAAAGGCATGCTGTACACGGGAGACAGTTTGCAGCATCCGGGCACGGCCAAATGGGCCATTGATCTATCGCCGTTTTACTTGAATGGGCAGCTGTACGCCGTGTGGTCTGGGTGGGAGCAGAACGCCGCCACTGATAGAACCAAACAGCACCTCTACCTGGCCAGAATGAGCAATCCCTGGACCATCAGTTCAAACCGGGCCAAGATCTCGTCGCCCACGCAGCCCTGGGAGACGGGCGGAGAACTGGATCTGAACGAAGGTCCTGAACTGCTGAAGAAAAACGAGAAGGCGTTCCTGATTTACTCCTGCCGCGAGTCCTGGCTAAAAGAGTATCGGTTGGGGCAACTGACCTTATCCGATACCTTGGCTGATCCCATGCTGGCGAGTAACTGGACCAAGTCAGACGGACCGGTTTTCCAGAGCACCGCCGAGGTGCTGGGCGTGGGACATTGTAGTTTCACGACCTCGCCGGATAATACCGAAGACTGGATTCTGTACCACGCGAAGAAATCGGCGCAGCCGGGCTGGCAACGGGACATCCGGATGCAGAAATTCACCTGGACCGCTGATGGGTTTCCGGTGTTCGGGGAACCGGTTTCTTCCGGGGTGCCTATCAAGGTGCCATCCGGCCAAAAGGAGTGACTGAAACTTACCTTGCCTGCGCCGTACTTTTCAAGGTGTGGGGTTGAAAATAAACCAAGCAAACGGACTTAGCTTCTGCCTATGAAAAAGAACCTGTATTTCCTTTCGGCCTTGACTTTGGGGCTGCTGACCTTTGGCTGCAACAGAAACCAGAGCACGGCTTCTTCAGATGCTGCTACAGCCCCGGTGGCTTCTACCCAGGCGGTCACCTACAGCAACCCCGTACTGCCCGGCGACTACGCAGATCCGTCAGTGGTGCGGGTGGGCGATGATTACTGGGCCACGGCCACCTCGTCTGAGTGGGCGCCGCTGTACCCCATCCTGCACTCCAAAAACCTGGTGGACTGGGAAACCGTGGGCCATGTCTTCCCTGACAAACTACCCAACTGGGCCGAGGCGCATTTCTGGGCACCTGAGATTTCCTATGAGAAGGGCAAGTACTACATCTACTACACGGCCAAAAAGAAAGGCGGCAATTTGTGCGTAGGTGTGGCCAGCGCGACCAAGGCTACCGGCCCTTACACCGACCTGGGGCCGCTGGTGTGCCAGGAAGTGGGTTCCATTGACGGTTTCCCCATTCGGGATGAAAAAGGCGATCTGTACCTCATCTGGAAGGAAGACGCCAACAGCGTGGGCAAACCTACCCCCATGTGGGGCCAGCGCATGAACGAGGAAAGAACCGCCCTCACCGGCGAGAAGTTTGAGTTGTTCCGGAACGAGAAAGGCACTTGGGAAGGTGGTCTGGTGGAAGGCCCGGCGCTGGTGAAGCGCAATGATTATTTCTACCTCTTTTACGCCGGTGATGCCTGCTGCGGCAGATCATGTACCTATGGCGTGGGCGTGGCCAGGGCCAAGAGCATCAGAGGGCCATGGGAAAAGTATGCTCAAAACCCCATCATGAAGAAAAACGAAGCGTGGACGTGCCCCGGCCATGGCACCGTGGTGTCTGACGGCAAAGGCCGCGATTACTTCCTGTACCACGCCTACAGCGCCAACAGCACAGTGTATCCCGGTCGGCAGGGATTATTGGACGAGATTACCTGGGGCAGTGACGGCTGGCCGAGGTTCCAAAACGCGTCTCCTTCGTTAACCGCCATCGCGCCTTACAACACCAACGCCCAGGACGAACGTAACATTCAGGACGAATTCACGGCCGCCAAACTGGCTTCCTCGTGGCAGTGGTTTGTAGAGCAATCGCCTACCTACAGTGTGCAGACAAGCCAGGGCGGGCGGTTGCTGTTGCAGGCTTCGCCCGATAAAATAGGTAGCGTGTTGAGTAAGCGCACCGTGGAAGCCGACTACACCGCTACTGCGGCCATCAACCAGCGCCAACTCAGCAAAGGAGTGGCGGCAGGCTTGGCTGCGGTGGGAGATCCGCAGAACGCCATCGGGGTATCGGTGCAGAACGGGGAGATCTCGCTGTGGACCGTGAAGGAAAACAAAGAAACAGTGCACGCCAAAGTCCCAGCCCCGTCCTCAGACCTAATCCAGTTCAGACTCACCGCCGCCAAAGGCGATCAACTGCAATTCGCCTGGAGCCCCGACGGCACCACCTGGACACCGCTGAACGAAGGCAAGCCGCTCAACGGTGATTTCCTGCCACCCTGGGACCGTGGCGTGCGGATTGCCCTAACCGCCAAAGGACCGGCTGGCGCTACCGCCGCATATGAATGGTACCGCTTGGCGCATTAAAAGGGTAAAGCAAAGCCGCATTCTTAAGGAATCAGATTTGCTTTAAAATTCAAGAGCCGTTTATCGCCTGTTTTAAGCAAAACAGGCGATAAACGGCTCTTCTGGCAAATAGGCGATTTGGAGATAAATGTAGGGGCAATCCCTTGTGGTTGCCTTTTCGGTGCTCACAGCAAAGGGCAACCACAAGGGATTGCCCCTACATCAAATAATGTGGAGATACTCATGGAGACAAACCATGCCTTGTCTCCATGAGCATCTCCTACTGTTTTAGGGCTGATTTTCTGGAAACAAGCCCTAAAACAGAAATGCGCCGGTTAAGACTCCATGTTGGCGGTGAGGTGGTGGTAGTCTTTGATGACGGTTTTCAGAAACTCACGGTCAGTCATGTTGGGTTGTACGCCCATGACTTCTTTGGCGCGGTCAGCGATGCGGATCAGGAGTTCCTCGTTCTTGTGCTCAATGGCTTTGCTGAGAAGTTTCCGGATCAGGGCCATGTCTTTGTCTGAGAGAACGGCTACCTCGGGGAAAACAATGGTGTAATCTTCCTCCAACTGCACCTGAAACAGGTTCTTCCGCTTGACGGCGGTGGTCTTGATCACGCTGGTGCCCGCCGCCAGATCGCCCAGGCGCTGGCCTTTACCGGTGATCACAATGGTGGCAATGGCCACGATGCCGTAAAACCAGATATCCAGGGTCCGGAAAACCCACCGCAGCAGGTAATCGCCCACGCTGGGCGACTGTCCGCTCAGCTTGATCACCTTGATGTCTTTGGCTCTTTTCCCCAGGCTCTGGCCATTCATGAAGATCTCGCAGACCAGGTGGTAAAAGGTAAAAGGCAGCAGCGCGATGACCACAAAGACAATGGAGGTAGCCGTGGACGGAGAGCCGGGGTTGATGACCGTGAAAAAGAACAGCAGGCAGATGGTGATCCACCCGAAACCTACCACGCCGTCAATCAAATACGCCAGAATTCTGTCTCCTACGCTGGCAATCTCATACTCAACCTCCACGTTCTGGGTGGTCCTGATTTTAATGGTCTCCATTTACTTCCGCAACTGCTTTAAAAAGTAGCCTAAGTTAGATATATTTGAAAGGAAACAAAAGCTCAGAGGGATGCGCGAGGCCGCTTTCATCAAACAGAATTTAGCAAAATGGAAACGGTACGCCACGGAGCCAACAGCCAACCCAGACGAGTTGGCTGATCGGTTCATTGAACTCACCGACGACCTGTCCTTCGCCCGCACCTTCTACCCAGACTCAGACAACACCGATTACCTCAACAGCCTCACCGGCAAGGTGCACCAAACCATTTACCGCAACAAGAAAGAGAAGAGCAACCGCTTTGTGCTGTTCTGGAAACAGGAGCTGCCCTTGCTGTTCCGGCGCTACCACCGGCAATTGTTCTATGCGTTCCTCATCTTCGCGGCATCGGTGTTCATCGGGGCCGTTTCGGCGGCCTATGATGACACCTTCGTGCGACTCATTCTGGGTGATCAGTACGTGAACCAGACCATAGAGAACATCCGGAAAGGCGATCCCATGGCGGTTTACAAAAAGACCGGGGAGACCAGCATGTTCCTGTTCATTACCTACAACAACATCAAGGTGGCGTTTACGGCTTTTGTCATGGGGGCTTTGTTTTCGGTGGGTACTTTCTGGATTCTGCTCCAAAACGGCATCATGCTGGGCGCGTTTCAGTTCTTCTTCTACAAAAAAGGTTTGCTGCTCACCTCCATGCTCACCATCTGGATTCACGGCACGTTGGAGATTTCGGCCATTATTATTGCCGGGTGCGCGGGGTTTGTGCTGGGCAACAGCTTGCTATTCCCCAAGACCTTCTCCCGCATGGAGTCGTTCCGGCGCGGGGCCAAAGATGGCCTGAAGATAGTAGTGGGGCTGGTGCCCATTTTCATCATGGCTGGTTTCCTGGAAGGTTTTGTGACCCGCCACACCCAGATGCCGCTGTTCGCCAGTCTGTTGATCATTGGCGGCTCAGCGGCCCTGATTGTCTTTTATTTCCTGTTATACCCTTATTGGCTCCAGGCCAGACTTTCTGATGAAAGATCAGTTGATTGAATTTAGGCTAGAGCGCAACGCGGGACAGAAACTGAACGCCACCATCGGGTTTCTTCGGCAGAACTTCCGGCCGCTTTTTAAGTGCCTTCTGCTGTACGTGGTGCCGTTTGCCCTGCTGGCGGGTATTTTCTCCGGCATTTACCAAAACTCCCTGCTAAAAGAAGTGTCCGGGGCAGTGCAGTATGGTTCCATGGGCGCTTATTCGTTCGCGCAGAATGTGAAGTCGCTGCATTACTGGGCCAGCCTGTTTTTCTCGCTGGTGAGTTTTGTGCTGTTGAGCCTTACCATCTACTCCTACATGCAGCAATACCAGCTGCAACAGGGGCGGGTAGAGGCTCCTGAAGTGTGGGGAAACGTGAAACGGAACTTCATCTCGGTGCTGTATTCCAGCGTGGGCGTGGTGTTCATCATAGGCCTGGCGACGCTGCTGTTGGTGGTGCCGGGTATTTACGTCTCGGTGGCGCTGTGTCTGTTTGTGATGGTGATGCTGCACGAGGAAGTGGGTTTTCTGGATGCCGTGGAGCGCTGCTTTTACCTGATCAAAGGGCATTGGTGGCCCAGTTTCGGGTTTCTGTTACTGGCGCTGGTGGTGCAGGGCGTGATTGGTTTTGTGGTTGCGTTGCCTTCCATGGTGGTGTATGTGCTCCGGATTTTCCATCTGCCGGGCGGCGAAAGTGATGCTTTGCTCCTGGTGGCGGGTTCCTTTTCCACCTTCATCGGGTTGTTGCTGTATGCCTTCACGGTGACGGCCATCGGGTTCCTGTACTTTGACCTGGTGGAGAAAAAAGACGGTGTAGGGTTGCTGGAGCAGGTAAGCCAGATTGGAACCCAACCCCGTATTTCTGTAGAAGCCGATGCCTTTTAAGTCTGTGCCGGTGCGATTTTCCCTCCTTTTCTTCCTGTTGCTGTTCTGGGGCGGCGTTGTCAGCCGAAGTGCCGTCGCCAGCGTTCCAGTGCCCGACACCGCGGCCGTTGCCCCGCTTCAGCTCCGGTACCCCGATCCGCAGAAACTACAGGAGCTGCGGGAAAGCAAAGATTTCCAGTACGGGCAGGACATCCGGCCGGATATGTCGTTTTGGGAGCGTTTTTGGCGAAAGATAGGCGATTACCTGTCCCAGATGCTGAGCGGCACTTCCTACGATGGGTTCTGGAAGTACGTGCTGTACGCCATCGCCATCGGCACCACGGTGTTCGTGATCCTGAAGCTGTTGCAGGTAGATTTCGTGGGCCTGTTCTCCCGCAAATCGGCCGCGGCCGCCATCACCTATGAGACTTACCGCGAGAACATCCACGAAATTGATTTTGACGCTCTTTTAGCTGAGGCCGAAGCGCAGGGCGATTACCGCCGGGCCATCCGGCTACAGTACCTCCGCACCCTCAAACTCCTCACCGATCAGGGGCTGATTGACTGGAAGCCCGGCAAAACCAACCGGAGTTACGTGAGCGAGCTGAAGAGTTCGCCCTTGCTGCGGCCGTTTGAGCGCGTGACCCAGCTGTTTGAGTATGTGTGGTACGGCGGCTCTTCTCTGGATGAGCAGACGTTTGAGACGGTGCGGCAGTCGTTCCGGGAGTTTCACCAGTCTTTTGCGAAAACGGCATGAAAACGTACCGCTTCTACGCGCTAGGCCTGGGGCTGCTGTTCGCCATCTTCGTGGTGGTGGAATACTACCGGCCTAAGCCCATTGACTGGAACCAGACCTTCTCCAACAAAGACAAGATTCCGTACGGCACCTTCGTGCTGTTTGACTTGTTGCCTGATCTTTTTCCGGGCCAGCCGGTCACCTCGGTGCGGCTGCCGGTGGTGAACCAGGTGGAGGATCATGCTAATCTGGAAGATAGCACCGCCAAACCGGTGAATTACCTCTTTGTCAACGCCACTACCCAGGTAGATAAGCTGGAACTGGAGACTTTGCTGGAATTTGTGGCGGCGGGAAACCATGTGTTCCTCAGCGCCCATCGTTTTTCCCCGGCGCTGCAAGACGCTTTAGGCTTCAAAGCCGATGATTCCAAAAAAGCGAAGCAGGACTCGTTGGGCCTGGTATTCACGCACCCGTCTTTGCAGAAAAACAAACCGGTGCGCTACGCCTGGGAAAAGGTCAGCCGCATTCTAACCCTTGATTCTGAACACAAAACCACCGTGCTGGGCCAGAACACCGCCGGCGAGGCCAACTTTGTGCAGATTGTCTTCGGGAAGGGGAGCTTCTTCATCAGCTCGGTACCGCTGGCGTTTACCAATTACCACGTTCTGGAGCCAAGTCAAACCAGATATGCGGCGGTGGCGCTGTCGCATTTGCCCGTGCGGCCCGTGTGGTGGGATGAATACCAGAAGCAGGGCGCGGTAGGTAGTGGCTCGCCGTTTAGGGTGCTGCTCAACCATGAAGCGCTGGCCTGGGCGTATTACCTCGCGTTGGGTAGTTTGTTGCTCTTTGTGCTGTTTGAAAGCAAGCGCACGCAACGGATCATCCCGGTGATAGAGAAACCCCGGAACACCACGCTGGAGTTTGTACGGGTGATTGGCAATCTGTACTTCCAGACCCGCGATCACCGCGTCATCGCCGACAAGAAAATCACCTACTTTCTGGAGTACCTGCGCCTGCACTACCATGAAGCCACCACGGTGCTGGACAAAGAACTGCAGGACCAGATTGTGAAGAAGTCTGGGGTGCCGCCGGTGGAGGTAGCCGACCTCTTCCGGGTGATCCAGTACGTGCGGACCACCGATGCCCTGGAAGAACAGAACCTGTGGCAATTGAACAGACAATTAGAAAGCTTTTACCGGCAAGCCAGCCGTTAACCAATTCGCATGGAACCACTAGAAGAAGCCGCCTTAGGGCTTGCCCCGCAAACTGATTTCGCAGACCTGCAAGCCGCCGCCGGGCGCATCAGGGAAGAACTCCGGAAACGGATCATCGGGCAGGAGGCGTTTATTGACCTGTTGCTGGTCGCCATCTTAGCCGACGGGCACGTGCTCATTGAAGGCGTGCCGGGTATTGCCAAAACCTTGACTGCCAAATTGCTGGCACGCACCATTGACGTAGGCTTCAACCGCATCCAGTTCACCCCAGACCTGATGCCCTCCGATGTGCTGGGAACGTCGGTGTTCCATCCAGGCACGGCCACATTCCAGTTCAAGCAAGGGCCTATTTTCTCCAACATCGTCTTAATTGACGAGATCAACCGGGCCCCGGCCAAAACCCAGGCCTCTTTGTTTGAGGTAATGGAGGAGCAGCAGATCACCCAGGACGGAGTGCAGTACACCATGGCCGATCCGTTTATTGTGCTGGCCACGCAAAACCCCATTGAGCAGGAGGGAACCTACCGCCTGCCCGAGGCCCAGCTGGACCGCTTTCTGTTCAAGATTCTGGTGCAGTATCCGTCTCTGGAGGAAGAAGTCGCTATTTTGGGGGTGCATCACAACCGGCCGGCTCTGCAGCGGGATCTGGAGGAAATACAGCCGGTGCTCACCGCCGAAAAGGTCTCCGCCCTCCGGCGGCAGGTGCAGAACGTGCACGTAGATGCCAAAGTACTGGAATACATTGCCCAGGTGGTGGTGCAGACCCGCGCAAACAAGTCGCTGTACCTGGGCGCGTCGCCGCGGGCCTCGCTGGCCTTGCTGAACAGCGCCAAAGCTCTGGCCGCCCTCCGGAACCGTTCTTTCGTGACCCCCGAGGATGTGCAGGAGCTGGCCCCCTCCGTACTGCGCCACCGAATCCAGCTGACCCCGGAACGAGAAATGGAAGGTGGCACCCCCGATGACGTGATCAAGCAAATCATCCAGAAAACCGAGGTGCCCCGCTAGTGATGCTGCTCTTAAAGCAAAACTTTCCCAAAGATACTGCTCACGCATTCCGTCCCCCTTTGAAGGGGGTAGGGGGATGACGAAGCCGCTCAAGAAGTTACTAACCTCTGGCTACAACCCAGTTTCCTTTGATCCTGTTTTTACCCCGTTTTTCTTAAATCAACCCTAAAACGCCGTACCCCTGAAAGCCCTCGTTTCCTTTTTCCGAGACCTTTACTTCACCAGGTATTTTTTCTATGCGCTCTCCGGGGCGGTGGGGTTGTTTGTGCTGGCCTTCTTTTTCCCGGCGTTTCTGTTTTTGGTGAAAATCCTGCTGGGAGTTCTGGTGCTGTTTGTGGGGATAGATTTGCTGGCTTTGTTCCGGCAGTCCAACGGCGTAGTGGCCTCGCGCAGCCTGCAGGAGAAGCTCTCCAACGGAAGCGAGAACCCGGTGTACCTGTACGTGGAGAACCGGTACGCTTTCACGGTGCGGTTGGAGGTGCTGGAAGAATTGCCGTTCCAGTTTCAGAAGCGCGACGCCAGTTTCAAGGTGCAGGTACCCAAAGGCGAGACGCACGTGATTGAATACCAACTGCGACCGGTGCAGCGCGGCGTGTACGCCTTTGGGGCCACCAATGTGCTGGTGCAGGGGCCTTTGTGGCTCGTGCGCCGCCGCTACCGTTTCGGTCAGGGGCAGCAGGTGCCGGTGTATCCGTCGTTTATCCAGATGCGGCAGTATGAGTTGCTGGCGGCCTCGCAGCACCTGTCTGCCATGGGCATTAAGAAAGTGCGCAAGGTGGGGCATAGCGCCGAATTTGAGCAGATCAGGTCGTACGTGGCCGGCGATGACCAGCGCACCATCAACTGGAAAGCCTCGGCCCGCAAAGCGGAGCTGATGGTGAATCATTATCAGGACGAGAAATCGCAGCAGGTGTATTGCCTCATTGACAAAGGCCGCGTGATGGAAATGCCCTTCGCCGGGCTGAGTCTGCTGGATTACGCCATTAATGCGGCGCTGGTGCTGTCTAATGTGGCGCTGCGCAAGGAAGATAAAGCCGGTCTGATCACCTTCTCAGACCAGATTGGGTCTATGCTGCCCGCCGAACGGAAGGCCTCGCAACTGCAGAAGATTCTGGAAGTGCTCTACAACCAGACCACCAGGTTCCAGGAGACCGATTTCCAGCGGCTGTACGTCACCGTTAGGTCCAGGATCAAACAGCGCAGCCTGTTGCTGCTGTTTACCAATTTTGAGACCCTCAACGGTGCCAAACGCCAGTTGCCGTATCTGCGCAAACTAGCCAAACACCACCTGGTGCTGGTCGTGTTTTTTGAGAACACTGAAACGCGTGACCTTTTGGAAAAACCGGCCCAAAACACCGAATCGCTTTACCTGAAGGCCATCGCGGAGAAGTTTGCCTACGAAAAACGCCAGATTGTTAAGGAGTTCGCGGCCCACGGCATCCATTCCATTCTGACTCCGCCGGATAAACTCACCGTCAACGCCATTAACAAGTACCTGGAGTTCAAGTCCCGCGGATTGCTGTAAATCGTACATCGGCGTAGCCTTGGCTCCTTTTGTTTCAGGCCGGTTTTCAGGAAAGTAGCCTTAAAACGGAAGCGCTTCCGGGCAGAAAAGTCCGTTAGTTATCAGATCAGGTCGAAGGCCCGGGCGTATTGGGCAATCTCAAACGAAGAGTGGGTTTTCAGTTTCAGTTTGATGTTGCGGCGGTGGGTGTTTACGGTTTTCTCTGAGATGAACATTTCATCAGCGATTTCCAGCGAGCTTTTGCCCAGGGCGACTCTTTTCAGGACCTCCCGTTCCCGGGGCCCCAGTTGGGCGAATTTTTGGTAATTCTGGCGCAGAAAGGAATTCTCTTCCAGAATGCGTTTTACTTTGGCCGTGATGTGGTGCATGGGGTCCACCAGAATGGCCTCGGTGATGGAGAGCAGGGGCAAGCCTCTCTCATCCAGCATCAGGATTTTTGTAGCGCTGAGGTGCAGCATCCACTCTTCCTCTTCCTTGAACCGGACCTGCTGAAAATAAGAGATCACTTCCTCTAGATCATTGCGCTCCAAAAGACCTTTCACCAGTTTAGGGACATATTCCGATGATTCAACCGGATTGAAGAAGCGGCTGTGAAATTCGCGGCCCATCTGCTGCAGCTCCTCCAGGGTAATCCCCAACTGTTGCAAGCCTCTGGGCGACATGTACTCCACGCCCAGGTTATTTTGGATGTTGTGGACAATTACCACTCCGGGTAGATGTTCGGCTAAGGTCGCCAACTGAGCTATCCGGTCCTTTATTTCCTGCTGAAGATATTCTGGGGGAGCTACTCTCATCATGATCAGCTTAAAAAGGTACTCTGTAAAAGTAGATTTTTTAAGCCATTAATTTACAGGTTGATACATTATTTTAACTTTATTTTGGCATAATTTAAAATAAAATTATCCTAAATGAGTTGTTTTCCCTGAAATGCTCCTCTTTAGTTCGTTTGCACCACCTCTTATAGCAGTTTAAAAGCCTGTTTTGGGCAGGTTTTTATAAAACGAGGCGTAAAACAGAAGTTGTCTGAGCGCCGCCAAGCACCGGAACACCAAAGGTTCTCAAGCCATTTTTAGCCTGAGAGTAGATATTTTCAGGGTGTCACCACAGCGCTGTGCTACAATGATGTGGAGGGTATAAATGAAAAGCCACCTACAAGTTGGATCTTGTAAGTGGCTTTATCTTGGGTGCTCCTTCACTAGGAGAGAGCTAAGGGTTCCTGGGTAGTGACGCTTCCGATTAAGGAAAAAGCGCGGTGGGCTGGTGCTTAAAAGGAATTAAGCCGTTGCAACACCAGGTTTTCTGGCGTTGATAGGGGCAACGTTTTTAGGTGACGTCGTTTTCCTGGCTTTTTTCTTTTTATTCCACCACACCAGAAAACCGGTAATGGGCAGACTGGCGCAGATCAGGCTGATGCAGAAGGCCAGCACCTTGCCGGGTAAACCCCAGACGGCCCCAATGTGGAGGTCGTAGTTGAGCAAGGACAATTTATCAGCGAAGCCTGCTTCCTCGTAGCGGTCGCCTTGTACCCGGAACAGCTCCAGGGTGTACTGGTCATAGTAGTACTCGTTCCGGTTGTACCACGAGCCATGGTCCTGGTAAGCGATAATCTCAAGGGCATCATCCTTGTCTTCCAGAATTGGAGTCATGTAGAAGCCCTGCGCGTTTGGTTCTACGGCTATGGTTTTGTACCAGGCCCGGTCCAGCGCCGAAACCGTGTTGTTGGCCAGCAGAGCTGCTTTGGTGGTGTCTGAATGCGGATGGTGGTGCTCCGGTAACTCTTTTCCGCCCGAGGTCACGTAATACAGCCCCTCCTCAAACCACTTGAAGCTCCAAACCAAGCCGGTAATGCCCAACGCCAACGCCAAAAGCAGGCTGTAAAAGCCGAGCACGTTGTGCAGATCGTAATTAACCCGTTTGAAACTGCCGTTCCATTTGATCTTAAAGCTTTTGTCACGGTTAGACTTGTTCCATCTTCTGGGCCACCACATCACCAGGCCGGTAATGAGCAGTACCAGGAAAATGAGCGTGCACACTCCTACAATGGGGCGCCCGATGGCGTAGGGGAGCCACAGCGCCCGGTGCCCGTCAATGATGAACCGGAAAAAATCGAATTCACCTTTGCCAATGGATTGCTGCTTCTGCAGGAACTCGCCCGTATACGGATTCAGGAAAATGGCCGTAAAACTGCGTTCCCCCTTCTCAAATGTACTGAAACCCACGGCAGCAGCGCCCTCGCGGTTGCTGTAGGTAAGGCCGGTGGGCTTCACGCCGGGCATGTACGCCGTGGCCGTGTCCAGCAATTGGCTGGGTGGTACATAGCTTTTCTCCTGCGCCTCCACAAACCGCCAGGGCTCCAGCGCATCTTTGATTTCCTGCTGAAACGCATAGAAGCACCCCGTGATGCTGACAATAAACACCACAATGCCAGAAACCAACCCCAACCATAAGTGGAGCCAGTCATTGATGCGTCTCAAGACACCCGGGTTGTTTGATTTCTTGCCTTTCATGCTAAACTGGAAGTAGAGTTGGGAAAGAGAATGGAGCCAGCCTCTATATGAGTTGAAGCCGGCTCTCTACTGATGCTTATAGTTTAGAGAAACCTGCCACAAAGCTGGCCTGTACTTCGGCTCCTCTGGTGGCAGTATGGTTTTGGATGTCTATTTTATAGACATAGACTTTGTTGTTTTCCGGAATAGCCATGTACACAAAATTGCCGTCTTGCAGTGCTGCCAGGCGGCGGCCCCCTCCGGCATGTTGTGGCATTCCGTTGATGTAGGTAACAGTTTTCGCGTTAAAGTCAACAATCGCAGTTTTATAGGGGCCGTCAGCCCAGATTTTCTGAGTTGAGTTTACTTCTGCGTTGACTTCAGCTAAGGCTTTGCCGTTGCTCAAATACTTCAGGTGCCCGATGTTCTTGCCTCCGGTAGCTGCTTCTACATCAAAGAAATAGTTCTGGTCAAAGGTTGTCTGGCCGTTAGCAATGCGCAAAATGGCTCCTTTTTTAGTGCTTTGGCTGTAGCCGTTAGCCGGGTTAGAGTTAGAAAGCACATAAAGATTGCCTTGCTCGTCTTTTGTCAAACCCGTCTTCGTGTTGAAGCCACCAACAGGGCCGGTGCGGGTATCTTTGATCACTTTCTGGAACACCAGATCTGGGTATGAGTAAACAGCAATTTCTGCTTCATCTGTATATGGGGTGACAAAGGTGCTAGGATTGCTGATGTAGTAACTTAAGAACAGGTGGTTCCCACTAATGCGCATCCCAGAATAAAACGGAGCCGATAAAGTGGTGAGATCAGAAACCGGGTGCTGCTTCGTGCTGATGACCTTAACGGTATTGGCATTGATCGTGTGGAACTTGACAAGGTTAGATGTGGCGTTCATCTCCACTGCCACCAAAGTGTTTGCGTCTGCTTGAATAATGTCTGAGATGCTGTTTGCGAAAGAGGTATTTCCTACCTGCTGTAGCTCGCCGGTAGCACTTTTGCTGATTCCTAACACATTCACATTGTCCAGGCCGCCAATGCTGTAAATGGTACTGCCTATTTGGGTGAAATCAAAGTAACCTGGTTGTTCAATGCCCTTGCCTTCTGCAGTAAGTGGGGCACCCATCACATCTGAAAAAGGTGCTGTATAATAGGTGAAGGTATTGTTACTCCCCTGAATAGCCATTGAAACCACAAATGGGCCTGAGTTTGGGCTCGCATTGTCATCATCACTGCAGGAACTAAAGGAAAGCGCGGCGCAGAGCCCTATTACCGGCAGAGCCAGCTTTTTTGCTTGAATCATTGAAAACATAGGGTGGATTGGTTTATAGTTGATAGTGAAATTGGTTAAAGGACGTATCTCAACTTCAGGTAAAAAGCGCGGCCGGGTTTCTGGAGGTAAAACTTGTCGTAGAGCCGAGCATCGGTCAGATTGCGGCATTCTGCGGCTATATTGTATTTCCCCTGCTTTAGACTGTAAGCGACTTCCAGGTTGTGGGAGAACTGCCTGGGGATTACTGTTTTTGTGTCTTTAGACCCGTACCTGGCCCAGCCCAGAAAATATTGCTCTACAAAATTGAAGTAGTAATTGATGCCCCAGGTAGATTCTGGGGTAAACACATTCTTGAAGGTAAGTCCCGCGTTGAAGTTGCCGAACAGATAGGGGATATTGGGTACTCTAGCGCCTTTGTAATAATTGGTTAGCCAACCCGAGTTGTTGATGGACTCATTGTAAACAGAATCTGCCTGGTCTGTGATGTCCTGGTAGGTGATGCTACCGCCAAGGTGTAGCGTTTCGCGCCATCGGTAACGCAGACTTCCTTCTACTCCTTTGGTGCTTGATTTGGATAAATTATCAAAGGGCGCCCTTGGGCTGTTGGAAACGGCCCTGTAAATCAAGTCATCTGCTTGGCGGTAGATGAAGCTACTTTCAAGGTTGAAATGATGGTCTGTTCCAAGGTTGAAAGTATAGGCGGCTCCTACGTTCACGTTGTCGCTTTTTTCAGGCCCCAGGTCAGGGTTAGGGGTTACGGCTACGCCATCGCCAAATATCTCGTTGGGCCAGGGCATCCGGTACGCGTGTTCATAAGAGGCTTTCAGTTGTAGGCTTGGGAGCAGGAAATAGGCCGTGGCTATTCCGTAACCGAGGTTTGTTTTTTGAGGCTCAACTCCTTCTATTCTTCGGTCTTGCCCGCCAAAACCAAACTCTTTGCTTGTTTTGGTTCTCAGGAAGTAATATTTCCCAAAAACAGTGGTGCTCCATTTGGGTGAGGGATCAAACTTGAAGGCCATTCCCACTTGCTGCTTGAAGAGGGATTTAGGAAATCGGTTTTCAAGTTTATCGGGGTTCACTGAATCGAAAACTTCCCGGTAGAAATAAGACAGGGCATAATTAAGTGCCACAGAAACAGTGGGGCTAATCACGTATCCGGCGTTGAACTGGCTGTTAAAGTCATCATCCGTCATAGTGACAAAAGAAGCTTCTGTGTCTAGTTCTCCTTCGGTAGAACCCGGGGTGATGGTGGTTTCTCCCAGCCAGTTATACCTTATGCCGCGCAGGGTATCAATGATCTCACTTTTGGTTCTGTTGAGAGCCCCAAAAAAGCTGACATTCAAGCCTTCTGTGAAAAGGTTTTCTTTGCTGTATTTGAGCGTGTGAACAATAGAGTGGCTATTTTGGGAAACAGCGCCATAAACGGTGTTCATAGTGGCCCCGGTCTGCACCTGTTTGTCGTTGCCGGCCGCGATAATCCCCAACAAAAGATTGTCGGCGAATTTGCGGTTTGCCCAGCCAGCCTCTAGTTTGACCATGCCTGAGCGGTAGCGGTCATGGAACCGTTCTACCTCCGCCGTGTCAACTACGTTATTGCCTTCCGTGATGGGTGCCCACACCTTGTAGTTGTTGTCTGAATAGTTGTAGTTCACATTCCCCCGGAAAGTAAATCCGTTTTGGGGATTGGTATAGGCTCCGTTAAAAGAAAGACGATGGGTGTTGAAGGAGCCAACAGAGTAAGAGGCATCCAGGAAATTCTCCTTCTTGTTTGTGATGATATTGACCACTCCGCCTAGGGCATCAGTGCCTAGCCACACCGGTACTACTCCTTTATAGACCTCTATGCGGTCTATGGTGTTCACCGGGATATCGCTTAAACTCAGGGAGGAAGAGAAGTTGTCCATGGGCAGGCCGTCCAGGAAGAACTTCACCTGATCGCCTGAGAACCCATTTAAACTGAAGCTAAGGTTAGATCCCAGGCCGCCTTCCTCCAATACTCTTACCCCTGAAACCCGGTTTAAAACTTCTTTGGCGTCTGAGGTGCTGTTTTGCAGTTCCTTTACGGAGATGGCCGTCACGGCATAAGGCTGCTCATTTATTTCCCTCGTGACAGATTTGCCTACCACCTCTACGCTGGTCACTTCAAAGGCTTTGCTGGAAAGACTGGCGTTTACTTCTACCTGCTGAGATTCTCTTAATTGGATTGACTGCTCCTGTGTCTCATACCCGAGGTAGCTAATAGTAATAACGTAGGAACCCGGTGCTATTCCGGAGAGGTTGAACTGGCCTTTTGCGTCTGTATAGGTACCAATGGTGGAGTTCTTGAGGACTACACTCACTCCCGCTAGTGCCTCACCTGTAGTGGAGCTCACTTTCCCGTGCACACTTGCTTTGTCTTGGTTTTGTGCCCAAGCGCTCTTAGAGAGGCAGATACAGGCCAATATAACTGAAAGTGCCTTGATGAAATGGTGTTGCGGAGACAAAGCTTCTACTTATTTAGAATGATTTTAAGTAGTGCGAATGTAGGAGGTAAAAGTAAAAAGCCAAATTTTATTTAGACTGAATACAAATAATTTAAATGAATAGAAAGGAAGGAAGTGGGCCAGCTTGTTTAGCACATAGTGTGCCCGAAGGAATAGGGTGTGGTAATTAAAGGAAGGGAAGCAAATGATAGGCAAACAAAAAAGCCACTCACAAGTTTTATCTCGTAAGTGGCTGATTTAAAAGCTCCCCCTCTTGGGCTCGAACCAAGGACCCCATGATTAACAGTCATGTGCTCTAACCGACTGAGCTAAGGAGGAGTTTATCACTTTCTAGCCGTGGTGACCTTGAATGATGATGCAAAAGTAGGGGCTATTCTGATTGTGCGCAAGTGTTCGCCCGGAAAAATTTTAAGATTTCTGATAAGTCATTGAAAATGAAACCAGAAATTTTCTGTTTCAGGGCCGTTTTCCTGAAAAGAGCCCTGAAACAGCCCAAGTGCCAACTGCGGCCGGAACGGGTAATTCCTTAAATGGCCTCAAACTGGCGCAGGAACCGGACATCGTTCTCGGTGAAGAGGCGCAGGTCTTTGATCTGGTACTTGAGCATGGTAATCCGCTCAATGCCCATCCCGAAGGCGAATCCGGAGAACTCTTTGGAATCAATGCCGCAGTTTTCCAGCACCTGCGGGTCTACCATGCCGCTGCCGCCAATCTCTACCCAACCGCTGTACTTGCAGATGTTGCAGCCTTTGCCTTTGCAGATGTGGCAGGTGATGTCAATCTCGGCGCTGGGCTCAGTGAAGGGGAAGAACGACGGCCGGAACCGGATCTGCGTGTCTGGCCCGAACAACTCCTTCACGAAGTGGTACAGCGTGTCTTTCAAATCCTTGAAGCTCACGCCCCGGTCCACGAACAAGCCTTCTACCTGGTGGAACACGCAATGCGCGCGCGCCGAGATGGCCTCGTTCCGGAATACGCGGCCCGGAGACAGCGTGCGGATGGGTGGTTTCTGGTGCTCCATCACGCGCACCTGCACGCTACTAGTGTGCGTGCGCAGCAGCATGTCGGGGTTCTTGCTCAGGAAGAACGTGTCCTGCATGTCGCGGGCGGGGTGGTTCTCGGGGAAGTTCAACGCCGAGAAGTTGTGCCAGTCGTCCTCCATCTCCGGTCCCTCGGACACGTTAAACCCTATCCGTTCAAAGATGCGGATGATCTCCTCGCGCACCTTGGCCAAGGGGTGGCGGTTGCCCAGCGTGTGGGGCACGGGCGGCAAAGTGAAGTCAAGGCCGGCCAGCGCGTCTGGCGTGGCGTTCTGCTCCAGCGCTTCCTGGGCGCCGTCCATTTTCTGCTGGGCCAGGTTCTTGAGTTGGTTCAGTTCCTGGCCAACCTGCTTGCGTTGCTCGGGGGCAACGGTTTTCATCTCGTCAAACAGGGCGGCAATCTGGCCTTTGCGGCTCACATAGGTGTTCCGGAAGGTTTCCAGTTGCTCTTTGTTCTCTATAGCATAGGCTTCTACCTCTTGGGTGAGCCGTTTGATGTTCTCCAATAGCATAGCGCAAAGATAAAGATTAATGGTGATTGCGAATCGTTTTATCCAGAAGACGTTTTGCGCCTGCTTTTCGAGAAGTAGCCCTAAAACAGAAGTTGGCTGTTTTACGCCTGTTTTCTGAAAATCAGGCATAAAATGCTTTCTTTGAGGAAGCTAATCAGCAGGCTTTCGGCCGGAAAGTAGGTGAATGGAAACCTTTCCGCCGTTCACCTACGCCCAGCCGCCGTTCACCTACTTTCTGCCGGACTTGGCCTAATTCCCGTTGTGGCGCGCTGGGGTTCTGCCTAGTTTTGGAACATAAATCAGCAAGGTTATGGAAAATCAACACATAAAACGAGTGGGAGATTACCAGCGATGGGACCGCCCCACCAGCCGCGGCGGCCGGGTAGGCGCCGGGTTACTGATCATGGCGATAGGGGCGCTGCTGCTGGCCTACCAGATGAACGCCATCGTGTTGCCCCGGTGGGTGTTCTCCTGGAAGATGATCCTGATCGTGATCGGGGTGTTTTCGGGGATCAGGCACTCGTTCCGGAATCCGGGCTGGATTGTGCCGGTCATCATAGGGGGCGTGTTTCTGCTGGAAGACCTAATACCCGGGCTCTCCATCAAGCCTTTCATGTGGCCGATCCTGCTCATGGTGGGCGGTCTCTGGATTATCTTCAAGCCCCGGCACACCTGCGAGAAACACGCCAAGAACGTAAGGCGGTTCGGGCCGCAGGGGCCCAACTTCAACAAGGCGAACTTCTCCAAAGAGAACTATCCCAATCCCAATGAGAGCTTCTCCCGAGAGAACGCTTCAGCTGAGAGTTTCTCCAAAGAAGACTTCCTGACGGCCACCGCCGTGTTTGGCGGCATCACCAAAAACGTGATCACGAAAAACTTCAAAGGCGGCGACATTGTGACCTTCTGCGGCGGCGCCAAATACAACCTCACCCACGCTGACATTCAGGGCGAAGTGATTCTGAACATCACCGAGTTCTTTGGTGGCGTCAGCCTGATCATTCCGCCGCACTGGCGGGTGCGCTCAGAGGTGATCACCGTCTTTGGGGGCGTGGATGACAAAAGAGGCTTCGTGGAGGCGGCCCTGGAAACCGACAAGGTGCTGGTCTTGAAGGGAACGGTGCTCTGCGGGGGCATCGAAGTGAAGAGTTACTAATTCCAAAAGTGGGCTCCTGTTTAGCCGCCAAACCGAAATTGAATCATGGGGTGTCTTAAAGTTATTCTGCTGTACCTGGGGTGGGCGCTGGTCTGGGCGGCGGTGCAAACCATGGTCATCTACCAGGTGGGCTACCCCTTAGAGTTGGCGTTGCGAGACGCCGCTTTAACCAACGCGCTGGTGATTGGCAGCGGCTATATCATGGCCATCGCGCTGCGGTTTTACCGGCCGGGCGGCAGGCAAGTAGTGTACCTGATGGGCTGGAGTCTGGGGGTGGCCACCATCAGTCTGGTGCTCTGGGATGTGGGCCTGGAATATCTGCTGGGTGGGCAAGGAGAGTATCTGGCTTTTGTGGACAAGACGTTTTTTGTGCGGCTGGCCTTCGCCTGGCTTATGATTCTGTTCATTGTGCTGCAGAACTGGCTCTGGTTCTATGCCCGCGAAAAACAGGAAGCCGAGGAACGCAAAGCCGCCACCGAAAAACTGGCCCGCGAAGCTGAGTTATTTAACCTGCGGCAGCAACTGCAACCCCACTTCCTGTTCAACAGCCTCAACTCCATCAGTGCGCTGGTGAAAACCAAGCCCGATCAGGCCAAGAAAATGGTGCAGCAGCTCTCTGACTTTTTAAGAGGCACGCTCCGGAAAGACGACCAGACCATGGTGCCGCTCTCTGATGAACTGCAGCATCTGCAGATTTACCTGGAGATTGAGAAAGTGCGTTTCGGGCACCGTTTACAGACCCAGGTAGATTATCAAGAGGAGAGCCTGCAAGGGCAGTTGCCTTACCTGCTGCTGCAACCCATTGTGGAAAACGCCATTAAATTCGGTTTGTATGACACCATTGACGACATCCTTATTCAGATTACCGCCACCCTGCAGGATTCCATGCTGGTCATCAGCACTCTGAATCCTTTTGACTCCGCGCTGCTGCAACACAAGCAGGGCACCGGCTTCGGGCTGGACTCGGTCCGGCGGCGCCTGTACCTGTTGTACGCCCGCACCGATCTGCTCACCACCCATCAGCAAGACAACGTTTTCATCACCACCGTTAAAATTCCGCAGAAATCATGATCAAGTGCCTGGTAATTGACGACGAACCTTTGGCCCGCAGCATTGTCTGCGAATACCTGCAAAACTACCCAGACATGGAGATGGTGCAGGAGTGCAATAACGGGTTTGAGGGCGTGAAAGCCATTCTTCAGCATCAGCCCGAGCTGGTATTCCTGGACATCCAGATGCCCAAAATCAACGGGTTTGAGATGCTGGAACTGGTGGAGGCGGTGCCCAGCGTGATTTTCACCACCGCGTTTGACGAGTACGCCATCAAGGCCTTCGAGACCAACGCCGTGGATTACCTGCTCAAGCCGTTCACCCAGGAGCGTTTTGATGCCGCTTTAAAGAAATGGCGCCAAAAACAGCAGCAGCCCGCCCAGGAAGCCGCCGTGAAGGTGCTGGAGGAAGTCACCGCCAAACAACCCGAGGAGCAGGTACGCATTGTGGTGAAGGTGAACAACGACATCCGGATCATTCCCGTGCACGACATCCAGTACCTGGAAGCCTATGATGACTACGTGAAAATTCATACCGCCTACGGCTGCTTCCTGAAAAAGAAGACCATGGGGTACTACGAGAAGACTTTGGAGAGCAGCAAGTTTGTGCGGGTGCATCGCTCGTACATTCTGGCCCTGGACCAGCTCACCCGCATTGAACCGCTGGAAAAGGAAACCCACGTAGCTCTGCTCCGCAATGGCACCCGCATCCCACTCAGCAAAACCGGTTATCCCAAGCTGAAATCCGTCCTCGGGATCTAGTAGGTGCTTAAGTGTTTGGACAAGTGGTAGATATGTAGCCCTCATTTACCCAACCCTACCCCTCAAAGGAGGGGAATACAGAATCTTATAAAAACACTGCTGAGGATTCCCCTCCTCGGAGGGGTAGGGGTGGGTTGGTTTTTAACGTCTTGATCACATTCCAACTTGAGTTAAGCAGATGAAAAACGTAGCCTAATTCAGACAAGAGAAAACGGACGAAATCAAAGGAGCGACGGTACCCCTCTCCTGCGTTTTAGGCCTGATTTCCCTAAACTAAGTCCAAAACAGAAGCCAGCACCACTGGTCACTGCTCCCTTGCTCTTCCTTCTCCAGAGGATTGCCCACCAGGCTTTCCTGGGATGCCCCTGCTTTTAAATGAGCAAAAGAACCATTTCTTTCTAAAACAGACCAAAGAACACATTTAACGAGGCTTCAAAGAGAAACACGTTCGGGCAGTTCCGGGCGTGGAGATGCTGACGCGCCTGCGGTTGTCCGAGATGGAGCTGGAGTAACTCCAGGATCTAGCCTTCCCCCAATTAAACCTGCAGAAAGTACAGAATCGCCTGGCTGGAGCATTTCATGCCGGGGCCGGTCCGCTCAGTGGATATAAGTTGATCAACCATTTTAAACAGATTATTGAAGAAGAATAACGTATGAAAAAGCGCATCTCCGTCAGTTGGCTTCTGCTAGGCTGGCTGCTCTCTTTGCTTTCTCCTAACCCCGTCACGGCGCAGGAGCAGGCGTTTTCACTGCCACAGGCCATTCAGTACGCGCTCCAGAACCGCCCTAACCTGAAGACGCTGCGCAACCAGGAACAGATTGACAAAGCCAAAGTGGGAGAGGTGCGGGCCATCGGGTTGCCGCAGGTAAATGCCGGCGTAGACATCAGCAACAACTTTATCCAGCAAAAATCCATTGTGGATTTCAGTGCGTTTGGCGGAGGCGGGCAGTTAAACAGCTTCACCATCACACCGCAGCAACTTAGCTCGGGAAAAGACATCGTGCTCACGCCCACCTACACCGTGCCGGAAGGAATGTCGGGTCCGCAGGCCATCACCTTCGTGCAGCCCTGGACCGGTGCCGCTGCTCTCTCGGCTTCGCAACTGCTCTTTGACGGCTCGTACCTCATTGGCTTGCGGGCTGCCTCTACCTATACCCAGCTGTCTAAGAAGAGCACCCAACAAGGCGAGATTGAAGTGGCCGAGCAGGTGAGCAAGGCCTACTACAGCGTGCTGGTGGCCGGAGAGCAGATCAAGTTGCTGGACCAGAACCTCGCCCGCCTGGACACGCTGCTACGCCAGACCACGGTCATGAACACCAATGGCTTCGTGGAGAAACTGGACGTAGACCGCCTCAAGGTAAGCTACAACAACCTGAAGATTGACCGCGACAAAGCCCAGCGTTTGTTGGCGTTAGGCGAGCAGTTGCTGAAGTTCCAGATGGGCTTTCCGCAGACCCAACCCATCCTGCTCACCGATCAGCTCAACGAAAGCAGCCTGGCCAATGCCAAACCCCGGATCAATTACAGCGGCTTTGAATACGCCAACCGCATTGAATATTCCATTCTGGAAACGCAGCGTGATCTGGCCCTCCTGCAGCAGCGCAACATCAAATCTGGGTACTGGCCGCGGCTGTTGCTGAACGCGAACTACGGCTACAACGGCGTGGGGAACTCCGCCGGAAAGCTTTTGGATGTGAAAGCGGGTGCTAACAACACCACTACACGCAATTGGTTTGACTTTGGCGTGGTGGGCGTGAGTTTGCAGGTGCCCATCTTTGACGGTCTTCGCAAAAGCTACCAGGTGCAGCAATCCCGCATTCAGCTCGAAAACGTGAAACTGGGCTTTGAACAGCTCCAGCAATCCATTGATCTGGAACTGCGCCAGTCCGATGTCACCGTGGAAAACACCTTGAGCGTGCTGCGGGCCCAGCGCCAGAACCTGGAACTGGCCGAGGAGATTGCCCGGGTGTCGCGCATCAAGTACCAGCAGGGCGTAGGCTCCAACCTGGAAGTGATCACCGCCGAGACCGACCTGCGGGCCGCCCAGACCAGCTACTACAGTGCCCTCTATGACGCTTTAATCGCCCAGGTAGACGCCGACCGCGCCACGGGTGCCTTACTCCTGAAATAATCTGACCCATGAACCTCTCATTTGTATCTTCTATGAAAATCTATCTCCTCACCGGCTTTATTTCCATGGCGATGATGGCCTCTGGCTGCGCCGAAAAAGACAAAGCCACCCAGTTAGCCGAGCTGAAAAAACAGCAGGCCGAGCTGACCACCCAAATCACCCAACTAGAAACCGAGCTGCAGAAAGAAGGCAAAGGCCCGGCGCCTAAAGTGACCGCGGTGCCCGTCTCCGTGATGAGCGTACAGCCCGAAACCTTTCGCCATTACCTGGAAGTGCAGGGCCGCGTAGACTTCGACCAGAACGTGATGGTAAGCCCCAAGGTGCCGGGCGTATTGACCAGTCTGCGGGTAGACCCCGGTAACCGCGTGAGCCGCGGGCAGACGCTCGCCACCATTGACCCCGGCCCGCTGGACCAGCAGATTGCCGCCCTTCGGCCTAACCTGGATTTGGCCCGCACGGTGTACCAGAAGCAGAAGAACCTCTGGGACCAGAAAATCGGTACCGAAATCCAGTTTCTGACCGCCAAAAACAACGTGGAGAGCCTGGAGCGTCAGTTGGCCGCCATGCAGGCTGCCCGGGCCCAGTACACGGTGAAAGCGCCTATCTCGGGTGAGGTGGATCAGGTGGTGCCTAAATCCGGGGAAGCGGTCGCGCCCGGTATGGGGATCATCCGGTTAGTGAACGCCAGCAGCGGCAAGATTGTGGCCGAGGTATCCGAAGCCTACGCCAGCAAAATCAAAAAAGGCGATGATGCCCTGGTGCTCTTCCCGGATCTGAACCAGGAGATCATGACCACGGTGCGGGTGGTAGGCAGCAACATCAATCCGTCTAACCGGGCCTTTACGGTGGAACTGGGCGTGAAGCCTTCTGAACAGGGCAAAGTGAACTTACGGCCTAACATGGTGGCAGTGGTGCGCATCCAGGACTACGCCAAGGAGAACGCCCTCACCCTGCCGCTGGACATCGTGCAGAAAGACGAGCAAGGTAACTTCGTGTACGTGGTGGAGCAGAAAGGCAGCCAGCGCGTGGCGGTGAAACGGAACATCAGCACGGGTACGGCTTACGGCGGCAAAGTGGAAGTTCTGACTGGGCTCAATGCCAACGATCAAGTGATTAAGGCCGGCGCGCAGAACCTGAACGAAGGCCAGCCGGTGAGTTTCTAAGCAGTTTTTCAAAAAGAAGCCCTAAAACGTCTTCCCGGCAACAGGGCTTCCCAAATATCCAGCCAAATGGAACAATCAAATAACAGCAAGGAATTCAAGCCCACCAGCTGGGCCATTGACAACCGCACCAGTATCTACTTCATCGTGCTCATTCTCACTTTGGCGGGTATTCTGGCCTACAACCGGCTACAGAAAGAGAACTTCCCGGACATCGTGATCCCCACCATGATCGTGACCACGGTGTACCCCGGCACCTCGCCGTCGGATATGGAGAACCTGGTCACGCGCCCCATTGAAAAGCAGATCAAATCGCTGAACGGGGTGAAACGGGTGACCTCCACCTCCATGCAGGACTTCGCGATGATCAACGTGGAGTTCAACACCGATGTGGAGGTGGAAGTAGGCAAGCAGCGCGTGAAGGACGCCGTGGACAAAGCCCAAACCGATCTGCCTACTGATCTGGATCAGGCACCCAACGTGCAGGAAATCAGCTTTTCTGAGATGCCCATCATGTACGTGAACCTCTCGGGAAATTTCAGCGCCGAGAAACTGAAGCAGTTTGCCGAGGACCTGCAGGACCGCATTGAAACGCTCCCGGAGATCACCCGCGTGGATATTGTGGGAGCGCTGGAGCAGGAGGTGCAGGTGAACATGGACATGTACAAGATGCAGGTGGCCGGCGTGACGTTTGGCGACGTGGAGCGGGCCATCGCTACGGAGAACATGACCATCTCGGGCGGTACGGTGCGCGTGGGCGACATGAAACGGGCCGTGCGCGTGGTGGGCCAGTACACCGATCCGACCATCATCGGGGATATTGTGATCAAATCTCTGAACGGCGGTAACATTTATCTAAGAGACATCGCGCAGGTCACCGATACCTTTGAAGAGCGCGAGAGCTTCGCCCGCCTGGACAATGAGCCGGTGATTACCCTTAACGTGGTGAAGCGCAGCGGCGAAAACCTGATTGAGGCCTCAGACAAGATCAACGCCATCATTGACGAGGCCCACGGCACCACGCTGCCCGAAAGCCTCAAAATTACCGTGACCGGTGACCAGTCTACCAGTACGCGCCACACCTTGAATGACCTCATCAACACCATCATCATCGGGTTTATTCTGGTGACTTTGATTCTGATGTTCTTCATGGGCACCACCAATGCCTTGTTTGTGGGGCTGTCGGTGCCGATTTCTATGTTTATCGCTTTCCTGATCATGCCCATGATTGGTTTTTCCTTGAACATGATCGTGCTGTTCTCTTTCCTGCTGGCCCTGGGCATTGTGGTGGATGACGCCATTGTGGTGATTGAAAACACGCACCGGATCTTCCATGAGACCAACTGGAACATTGCCAAATCCGCGAAAATGGCGGCGGGCGAGGTCTTCCTGCCGGTGTTGGCCGGTACGCTCACCACGGTGGCTCCGTTTCTGCCGCTGGCGTTCTGGCCCGGCATTGTGGGGGAGTTTATGTTCTACCTGCCCATTACGCTTATCCTAACCCTGATGGCCTCATTGGTGGTGGCGTTTATCATCAACCCGGTGTTTGCGGTGTCTTTTATGAAAAGAGGCCATAATCCGGAGAAAGAGCGGAAAAACTTCCGGTTGTCTATGCTCATCATGGGTGGTTTGGCTTTGCTAAGTTTTGCCTTCGGTTGGATAGGAATTGGCAGCCTGGTGGTGGTGCTCATGGCGTTTGTAGCCCTGAACAAGTTTGTCTTCACCGGCTGGATTAATAAGTTCCAGACCCGCGCCTTGCCCGCTTTCATGACCCGCTATGAGCGTCTGCTCCGGTGGATGCTGGTGGGCCGTCGGCCTTACAAGGTGGTGGGGTTTGTGGTGGCGCTTCTGTTCGTATCCTTCATTGTGACGGGCCTGAGGGCTCCTAAGGTGGTGTTCTTCCCGCAGGGTGATCCTAACTTCATCTACACCTACATCACCATGCCCGTAGGAACGGACCAGTCGGTGACGGATTCTATCACCAAGGTGGTGGAACGGCGGGTATTCAGAGTGGTGGGAGACAAGAACCCCAACGTGGAATCGGTGATCTCCAACGTGGCCGTAGGGGCCGGTGACCCGCAATCTGGGAGCAGGCAGGCCGAGTCTAACAAAGGCCGGGTGACGGTGGCATTTGTGGAGTACCAATACCGCCAGCCGGGGGTGAGCACCGCCAACTACCTGGACCAAATCCGCGAGGCGGTGAAGGGAATTCCGGGCGCGGAGATCACCGTGGAGCAGGAGCAGAACGGTCCGCCGGTAGGCAAACCCATTGTGGTGGAGATTGCCGGTGAGGATTTTGCCGGACTCATTCAGGTCTCCAAGAACGTGCAGCGCTACCTGGACTCGGCGCAGATTGCCGGCGTGGAAGACCTCCGCACCGATCTGGAAGACAAGAACCCCGAGATCACCGTGGAGATTGACCGCGTACGCGCCAACCGCGAGGGGCTGAGTACCGCCCAGATCGGTTCTGAGCTCCGGACGGCCATCTTCGGGAAAGAGGCTTCCAAGTTCAAGCGCGATGAGGACGAATACCCTATCCAGATCAGGTTAGCCGAGCAGTACCGCAAGAACATTGACCAGCTCATGGGCATGGTACTCACCTTCCGGGATCCTTCGGGTGCGGTGCGGCAGGTGCCGGTTTCGGCGGTCGCCAGCATCAAATACTCCACCACCTACGGCGGCATTAAACGCAAGAACCTGAAGCGGGTGATCACGCTTTCCTCCAACGTGTTGGGCGGCTTTAACCCCAACGAAGTGGTAGGCAATATCCAGACGGCGCTGGACCGTTTTCCTACGCCTGAGGGCTACGAGATCAGAATGGGCGGGGAGCAGGAAGACCAGAAAGAGACCATGGATTTTCTGTCGCTGGCCGGTATCGCCTCTATGGGTTTGATTTTCTTGGTGTTAGTGACGCAGTTTAACTCCGTTTCAAAATCCCTGATAATTTTATCAGAAGTTATCTTCTCGGTGATAGGGGTATTGCTGGGTTTCTCTGTCTTCAATATGGACATGTCCATTGTGATGACCGGGATAGGGATCATTGCTTTGGCGGGGATAGTGGTGAAGAACGGGATTTTGCTGGTTGAATTCACAGATGTGTTGATGGGCGAAGGAATGGAACTGAAAGAAGCGATTGTGATGGCCGGTAAAACGCGTTTGAGTCCGGTGATGCTGACCGCCACCGCTACCATTCTGGGGTTAATTCCGCTGGCCATCGGTTTGAACTTCAACTTTTTCACCCTCTTTACGGAGTTCGATCCGCACTTTTTCCTGGGCGGCGAGAACGTGACGTTCTGGGGACCCCTGGCTTGGACCATCATTTTTGGACTAAGTTTTGCTACGTTCCTTACCCTGTTGGTAGTGCCTATGATGTACCTGATCAATGAAAAAATTAAGAATCGGGTACTCCCCAAGCGCCGCAAAGAACAGGCGGTGCTGGTAGGCTGATTTGTTTGAATAAGGACCCTTTAACTTCTATTATATGATTACTGCACATACTCCCTCTGTTACCCGGCAAGTCGTTAAAATCATCAGCAAAACCAAGGAGATCAAGCCGTCGCGTCTCCGCGTCTCCGCTGACCTCAGCAAAGAGTTTGGGTTTGACACCGTTGACGTCGTCGATATCATTCTTGAGTTGGAGAAGAACTTTAAGATTGTGATCCCCGATGAAGTGCCGCTGAATACCGTGGGTGATTTCGTGGACTACGTGTCTACGCACACCATGCGCCAGGCGAGCTAAGCTCTTTTCTTAAATTGCTCATTTTTTACTTCGAAAGGCAGCGGGAATTTTCTGCTGTCTTTCTTTCGTGTCTTTAGCTGTTCAGCGGGTAGCCGTGCCTGCCGTGCTCGGTGTTGTTAGCGTTCTCACCAATAATCAGGTTAGCTTCTCCTAAGCAGGGATTCCCCCTTTGAAAGTAGGGCCATTGATTTCTAAAAATATAGCTGGTTCAAGTTTCCAACTTGGACCTACAATGAGCTGAAGTTTGCAACTTCAGTGAGGCGTTAGCCTCAAAACTACTCTATGGGGCTTTCTCGCCGTTGTTGGTGTTTTCACCAACGACCATGACTGCTTTTCCGGTTTGCTATCCGTCTTTACTCTTCACTTCCGTCTTGCCAAGCCTTGGGGTTGCAGTCGCGGTCTGCCCGCGTTTGTCACTTTTCTCCTGGATGAGAAAAGTAACCAAAAGAATCATGAAGAAAAGAAACTCGCTGACGCTC
>NZ_JACOAF010000032.1 GCF_014269285.1 Rufibacter sediminis | reverse complement strand
GGCCGCCCTTCTGGCTTTAGGGAGATCAAGTAAACGTTACCGCGAGATGGCAATCACAAAGGAAAGCACCGTCAAGATAATCCCGATCATGAAAATAGTGTAGGAGATGCGCAACAGCCGGTACTTGTTCTTGAGCACGTCACCCAGATAATAGATGTCCGTGATCATGTTGTTGTAGAGGGCGTTTTTGTCGCGCATGATGTCATGCATGCCGTTCTGGAAATCCTCCAGCGAGATTTTGGTGAAGTTTCCGAAAAACAGCAGGTTAATGCGGCGGCTGGTGAGCTTGTCTGGCCGAAGCCGGAAACTGGTCACCTCGGGCTGCGCCGAGATAATGGCCGAAATCACCGACGCCAGCGTGGTGGCCAGCAGAATGCCCACCGGAATCATCAGGATGGGGTTGCGGGTAAACTCGGCCCCAATGATGGAAGACTTGGTTCCCAGATACGTGATGATGATGGACATGATGATGGCATTGAGACTGATCATCATGTTGGCCTTGTTGTCTGCGATGGCGCTCAAACTGATGTGGTTGTCATAGGTGCTCTTGAACATGGTTTCAATACCACGTTTGGGCTGCGCCAGATCCTCACGGTTCTTCTTCTCCTTTTTCTTCTTCTTCTTGGCCAGCTCCAGCTGATGGGTGCGCTGCGCCTGAATGTTCTTGCTGAGCTGCTTGGAGAATTTCGCCTGCGCCGGCTGCGTCCGGAAGGAAACCGACAGCAGGAAGTCCAGTTGGTACTGGGCCCACTCCAGGTCAGAAAAAGTGCGGTTCTGGAAGATCTCCCATTCCACGCGCAGCAGCTCGGCCGTCGCAAAAAAAGTGTCTTTTCCTATGTTGGCGATGTCCGCGTCTACCAGAATGTCTTCCAGCAGGTGATGCGTGATCTGGTTCTGCTTGGTGGCCATGATACAGCGGTTCACCTGCAGAATTTTGTCCTCGGGGTATTTCTCGGCGCGCAGAAAAGCCGTGGCAATCTCTACGCTCTCGTCTTCATGGTTCTCGTACGTGGTAATGTAGCCGGTGTCATGAAACCAGGCGGCCAGCATCAGGATCTCCATTTCTTCCGGGGCCAACGTGTAGCCCTGGGCCAGTTCCCTGGCCTCTTTTACCACCTCAAACGTGTGTTTGTAGTTGTGGTAAACCAATTTCTTAGATAGTTTCTCTTTGAAAAGCGTGAACACGTAGTTGCCGGCTTTTCTGATGAGATCTTCGTTTTCCATAAAGTAGGTGAGAGCGATATTGCCCGTAGCACTTGTCTGAAAGCAACAAAATGGCTGCTTTTGATATAGTTGAATCCAAAGGTCTACAACGCGAAATCACCTCCCAAGGTTAGCTGAATTCACGTCCTGGGCTCCGTATTTATTCACGCCTACTGGTAAAGGAAGTCTGGTTTCAGGGCTGTTTTTGAAAAATAGGCCTTAAAACAGGGGCGGCTGGCGTGGGGTAAACGGAACATCGGTCCGGTTCTCTGTAAATGCCACTTCAGCGGTAAGTGATTCTTAGTGAGTGCGCTGGTATGGTTCTGCCGGACAGGTCTCCGGCGGTTCTTTCTCTCAATCTGCGTTCCGGGGCTGGTTTTCTGAAAACGGCCTTAAAACGCAGACTTCGCAAATTTTATTTTTCCGAGGATCAAAGAAGCCGCCCGGTTGCAAATTCTGCCAACCCTAAGCCCTGTACGTACGTCATAGAGGCAAATATTGTGTAGAAGCTATTTAAGCCGAACAGGATAATCCAAGAAGGCCGTGCTCCGTATAAAGAGCAGCTTTCACGGCTTTGAGTTTTTTGCCAGCTTCTTTCCTCCAAGGGAGTACGCAGATTGAAGAGCGTTGCCATCTAACTATTCATGAAGAAAAAATACAGTCTCCTCTTTTTACCGTTTGCTGTTTTCTGGCTGGTGCAGGCCTGTACCACCTCCAAACCTTATTACGCCCGCAATGTGGTGGACTGGCAAAACCAGACGCCCAAAGACACCTCCGAGATTATCTACAGCGTCTTCCTGATCGGGGATGCCGGGGCGCCGCTCACCGATAAGCCTGACCCCACCCTCATGCACCTGAAGTCGCAGATTGACCGGGCCGGGGAGAAAAGTGCCGTGGTGTACCTGGGCGATAACATCTACCACAACGGCCTACCCGAGCCGGATGCCTATGACCGGAAAACCGCCGAGGAGCGGATGAAGGCGCAGTTGGATATCTTAAAGGGCTACAAAGGCGAGAAATACATGATCCCGGGCAACCACGACTGGGGCGGCGGCAGCGGCACCCCCGATGGCTGGAACGCCGTGGTGCGCGAAGAGCGGTTCGTGGAAGAATACCTCGCCGACAGTAACATTGTGGTGGGCACCGACTTCTTCGTGCCCGGCAACGGCTGCCCCGGTCCTTTTGAGGTTTTGGTGGAGGAGGAGATCGTCCTGATCGCGCTGGATTCCCACTGGTGGCTGCACCCCTATGACAAACCTTACGGCGACGACAACCCCTGCGGCGTGACCAGTGAGGTAGACGTGCTGGTGCAACTGGAAGACATCATCCAGAAAAACAAAGACAAAAACATTGTGGTGGTAGGGCACCACCCGCTGTTCAGTAACGGTATCCACGGCGGGTATTTCACCCTCACAGATCACTTGTTCCCGCTTACCATCCTCCGGAAAGGCTGGGTGCTGCCGCTGCCCGTCATCGGGTCCATTTATCCGCTGGCGCGGAAGTACGGCGGTATTGCCCAGGACATTCCGCACCCCAGCTACCAGGCCTACATCAATGGCCTCCTGAAGGTCTTCAATAAATATGACAACATCGTTTATGCCGCCGGGCATGAGCACAACCTGCAGTATTTCAAGCAAGGCAAGTTGCCACACATTGTGAGCGGGGCCGGTTGCAAGACCCAGCACGTGAAAAACGGCGGCGATGCGCTCTACGCTGAGAAATCACAGGGCTACGCCAGAATCAACTACTACAAGAACGGCGAGGCCTGGGTTGAATTCTGGGCCAAGAACGACGATGAAGAACCCGCCAGGCTGTCGTTCAGGATGCCCATGTACGCCAAGACCAAGCCAGAGGCAGAGCAGATCGCCGTTTCCAAGGAAGATTATAAAGACAGCACCATCACGGTGCCGGCCAATGCCGCGTATGGCGTGGGTGCCTTCAAAAAAGGTTTGTTGGGAAACCACTACCGCAGAGAATGGCAAACCCCGGTGAACATTCCCATGCTGGACCTGCAACGGGAGAGAGGCGGCTTGGTGCCGTATCAGAAAGGCGGCGGAAAACAGACGTCTTCCCTGAAACTCCGCAACGAAGAAGGCCGCGAATACACGCTGCGCTCGGTGAACAAAGACCCAACCAAAGTGTTGCCAGTGGCCTTGCAGGAAACCTTCGCCCGGGATTTATTACAGGACCAGATTTCGGCGCAGCACCCATACGGCGCGTTGATCTCCGCGAAACTAGCCGACATTGCCGGGGTGTACCACACCAATCCCAAGCTGGTCTACATTCCCAGTGATCCGCGCCTGCGTCAGTACCTGGACGAGTTCAACAACACCGTGGCCTTTCTGGAGGAAGATCCAGACGAAGACCATTCAGACGTAGCCAGCCTGGGCAACGCCACCAACATCATCGGGACGGAGAAACTGCTGGAACGCAAACGCAATGACCATGACAACCAGGTAGACGAGCAGGAATTTGCCCGCGCCCGCCTCCTGGACATGCTCATTGGCGACTGGGACCGCCACGAAGGGCAGTGGCGCTGGGTGGAAACCAGATCCGGCGAGGACAACCGGTATTACCGGCCGGTGCCCGAAGACCGTGACGTGGCGTTCTTCAAAGCCGATGGCATCATTCCCTGGCTGGTGAGCCGACGGTGGGCGGTGCGTAACTTCCAGCACTTCGGCAAAGACTTCGGCGATTACAAAGGCCTTAACCTCACGGCGCTAACCGTAGACCGTACCTTCCTGTCCAGCGTGACCCGTGACCAATGGGTGAAACTGGCTAACGAGCTGAAAACCGCCATGACCGACCAGGCCATTGAAGAGGCCGTTCGGCAGATGCCGCCAGAGGTGTATCCTTTATCAGGCCCTGAGCTCGTTTCCAAGCTGAAATCCCGGAGAGATCTGTTGCCGCAGGTCGCCGAGAAATATTACCTGCACCTGGCCGAGGACGTGGACATTACCGGTTCAGACAAGCGCGAGAAGTTTGAGGTGCGCCGACTCTCTGACGAGGAGACGGAGGTGGTGGTGCGCAAAATCAACAAGGAGGGGAGAGTGTCAAAAGTGCTCTACCAACGGATGTTCAAAAACCGCGAAACCGAAGAAATCAGGCTGTACGGCCTGGGCGGCGATGATGTGTTTGAGGTGACCGGCAACACCAAGACGGGTCCCATGCTGCGCATCATCGGGGGCGAGGGCAATGATTCCATCTCAGACAAATCACGGGTGAAAGGTCCGGTGCACAAAACCAAAATCTATGATTTCACCGGCGAGCAGAATCAGATAGACCTAGGCCAGGAAGCCGAAGACAAAACCGAGGCCTTTGAAGACGTGAACCTCTACGACCGCGACAACTACAAAATTCCGTATTTCGGGCCGCGGCTGTCTCTGGAGTACAACGTGGACGATGGTTTGTTTGTGGGCGGCGGGGTTTTGTACCGCAACCACAAGTTCCGGAAACAGCCGTACGCTTCTGAGCATTTCCTGCGCGCCAACTACGCCTTTGCCACCCGCGCCTACAACATCAGGTATGACGGTGAGTTCAAGCAGGTCTTCAATGACAAACTGGATTTGGGCGTGAAAGCGGCCATTTTCGGGCCGCAGTACCAGATTAACTTCTTCGGGCTGGGCAATGAAACCGAGCAAACCCGTGAAATCAAAGACTACCGCGTGCGGCAGAGCAGAATGATGGTGTCGCCTACCTTGAACACCAGTTTCACGCACTTCGTGCGGATGGGAATCGGGCCGTTCTATGACCGCTATGAGCTGCGGCATTATCCGGGCCGGTACGTGGAAGACATTCTCCCCGAGGAGGCGTTTGGGGTGGAGCAGTTTACCGGGGTAAGGGCTTTCCTGAATCTGCAGGCGGTGAGCACGCCCATCAACCCGCGCATCGGTCTTAAGTGGCTGAACGAGTTCTCTTATACCCACCAGCTAGGCGGCGAGCGCCGGAAATTCGGTCATCTGGGTTCTGAGTTCATGTTCTACATCGGGCCGCGGCTGCCGTTCCAGTTAACCTTGGCGGCCCGCCTGGGCGGCGCGCACAACATCGGGGATTTCCCGTTCTACCAGGCCAACACCTTGGGCGGGCTCACCAATCTGCGCGGCTACCGGCGGACCCGCTTTGCCGGGCGCACCTCGGTTTACCAGAACACCGAGATCCGGATGGAGCTCTTCAAGTTCAACGTGTACCTGTTCCCGGGCAAGTTCGGGATCATGGGCTTGATGGACCACGGGCGCGTCTGGGCCGATGGCGAATCGTCTGACAAAATCCACCGGGGCTGGGGCGGCGGTATCTGGATCGATGTCCTGAAGCAGGCCGTGATCAACGCCACCTATTCCATTGGTGAAGAAGATAAACTGGTCAACGTAAACTTTGGCTTCCTCTTTTAACATGGCTGCTATTACATTTTCAACCTTTGAAGTCTCTTGCAGGAAGCGGCTTTTCACGCTCCTGGCTGTTTTGGGCCTGTTTTCTCTAAAAGGGCCGGTAAACGCGCAGGGGCTCTTCTCAGATTCTTTGCGGGCGGCCCGAGACACATCAGACGCGCAGGAGTTGGCCAACCCGTCTGTGCTGGGCATGGGCAAGAGCAAGGGAATCATCATCCGGTATGAGCGGCTGCCGCGGTTTGGCATGCACTCCCGGGGCCAGCAGAGCAATGTGGAAGATGCCCGCGCCGATGTGCTCCGCAGCAACCGATTTGAGTTCAAGGCCTATGCGCCGCTGGTGAACAACCCGCATTTTAAACTGGTGCTGGGCGGAGGATATTTTCTGGAGGAGTTCAACTATGAGAAGCCAGACCAGCAGCCGTACCCATTGTACCAGCGGCTGCAAGACAAGAACCTGCGTTCCCTGGACGGGCAACTGATCATGTTGCGGCCCATCAACCACCGCAATTACCTCATCTTCCGGGTGAAGGGCGAGCTGAACGGTGATTACGGCAAATACAGTGACATCAGCCTCACGCGGTATCTGAGAACGTCCATGGAAGCGATCTACGGCTGGAAGAAAAGCCCTTACCTCTCGTACGGGGTGGGCGTGCAGCTGGGCTATGCCTTCGGGCGGCAGACCATTTACCCGGCTTTGCTCTACAACCGCACCTTCAACGACAAGTGGGGCGTGGAAGCCATCTTTCCGGCCAACGTGACGTTCCGGCGGAACTTCTCCGAGAAATCATTGCTGTACATGGGCTATCGCATAGACGGGGCCACCTACAACATCAACATCAACACCGAGCCCTTCAGCCAGTACGAAACCGTGGAGCTACGCAAATCGGAGATCAAGGGAAGGGTGCGCTGGGACCGCGAAATCTATGATTTCCTCTGGTTCGGGCTGGAAACGGGGTACCGCTACAACCACAAATTTGACTTGTACGATGGCCGCAAGCGCACCGCAAGCCCGCTAATAGAAACCCACATCAAAGACGCGATGTTCTTCAACGTGGAGCTGTTCCTGGTGCCGCCGCGCCGCTTCCTGAAGCAATAGCGTTTCGGGGCTCTTTTCTGAAAAACAGCCCCGAAACCGTCTTCTACTTCGTCCTAAAATCAAAAGCCCGCCGCCTGTTATATCAAGTACAGGCGGCGGGCTTTTTAGTAGCGGATGAGGGATTCTCCGGATGCTTTACTCGGCTGAGAATCCCGCTTGGGTAGCTTGGTTTTTCAGAAGTTGATACGTATCGCCTTGGGCGTGCACAGAAACCGAAGGATCGTCAGAAACCCAGTACTGGTTGTCTGAGAGACGGGATTTCTGGTTGTCTTTCATGTGCATGTCCAGAATATGCCTGATTTCCTGGCGTAGCACAGGATTGTAGAGCGGGAACGCCACTTCTACCCGGCGGCTGAGGTTCCGGTTCATCCAGTCCGCTGACGCGACAAAGACTTTCTCCTCTCCGTTGTTGCCAAACACGTAAATGCGGCCGTGCTCCAGGTAGCGATCCACAATGCTGCGCACGGAAATGTTCTCACTTAAGCCCGGTACGCCGGGAATGAGGCTGCAGACGCCCCGCACCAGCAATTCAATCCTGACCCCGGCCTGGCTGGCCTCGTACAGCTGCTGAATCATGCGGCTGTCCTGCAGCGCGTTCATCTTAGCGATGATGTACGCCGGTTTCCCTGTTCGGGCCAGTTCCATTTCGTGCTGGATCAGGCTGTTGAGGCCGTCACGCAGGTTGAAGGGCGCCACCAGCAGGTGTTCAAACGTCAGGTTACGGTCACCGTCTACCAGAAAATGGAAGACCTTGGTGAGCTCGTTGGTAAGCCGTGTATCGGTGGTGAAAAGGGCGTGATCGGTGTAGATGAGTGAGGTTTTCTCGTTGTAGTTCCCGGTGCTCAGGTAAGCGTACTGGACCGCCTGCCCGTCTTCCTGCCGCGTCACCAACCCAATTTTGCTGTGGACTTTCAGGTCTGGTACGCCGTAAATCACGTTGGCACCAGCTTGTTCCAGTTTGCTGCCCCAGTAGATGTTGGATTCTTCGTCAAAACGGGCTTTCAGTTCCACCACCGCGGTCACCAGTTTTCTGTGCTCGGCCGCCTTGATCAGAGCCTTGGCTACCTTGGACTTGTCTGCCACGCGGTACAGCGTCACACTGATGCTGGTAACGGCCGGGTCCACGGCTGCCTCCTCCAGAAACCGGAGCACGTAGTCAAACTTCTGGTACGGGTAGTGCACCAGAAACTCCTGCTTTTTCATGGCTTCCAGCAGGCTGGGTTCGTTTTCCAGCGCGGAATGGGGCAGGGGAGGCTGCAAGGCATAGTACAGGTGCGGCATCTGGAACTTCGGAAACCCGAAGAAATCCCGGAAGTTATGGAAACGGCTGCCCGGTACTAGTTCATCGGTGGTGATGCCAATGCGGTCCAGCAGCACGTGCAGCATGGGCTCTGGTGTCTCCGGGTCATAGAGCAGGCGGCTGGGGCGGCCTTTCTCCCGTTTTTTGAGGCTTTTCTTGATTTTGGCCATTAAATTGCCCGATACCTCTTCTTCAATGTCCAGCTCGGCATCGCGGGAGAGTTTCACGGCATAGGCTTCTACCTGGGCGTAGCCCGGGAACAGCTCCGGCAAACCCAACCGGATCACGTCGTCCAGCAGCATGACATAGTGCTCGCCCTGCTCCACGGGGAGCTGCACAAAGCGGCCGCCGTGCTTCTGCGTGGGGATTTCCAGCAGAGCGTACTGCTCCGGAGCCGTCTCCTGCTCTGCTTTGGGCTGGAGGCGCACCATAAAGTACACCGTCTGGTCTTTCAGGAAAAGCGCACTGTGGTTGGTGCTGAAGATGATGGGCACCAGCAGCGGTTTTATCTTATGCCGGAAATAATCCAGCGCCATGGCTTTTTGCCCGTCAGAGCATTGGCGCTCGTCAATGAGGTGGATGTGCTCTTTGCGGAGCTCGGGAAGGAGCTCGTTCCGGAAAACCTGGCCAAACTCTTTCTGCTGGCGGGTCACTTCAGTGATGACTTCCTCCAGGCCGGGCAGCGGCCCGTCTTCCACCTTTTCGCGGGTTTTCTTTTTGAGCGTGCCCAGGCGGCGCAGAGTGGCCACCCGCACCTTGAAGTACTCGTCCAGGTTGGAGGAAAAGATGGCCATGAAGTTCAGGCGCTCCAGCAAGGGCACGCGTGGGTCTTTGGCTTCCTGCAAAACGCGGTAGTTGAAAGCGAGCCAGCTCAGCTCCCGGCTGATAAGCGGGGTCTGGCTGACTGGGGAAGAACTGGCGAGGTCAATGTTGTCTTGTTCGGCCATTCAAATGGGATTGGGCGTGGTGGGGGCAGGCACGCGTTTAGCGATAGTTTTTAGGAAAATCGAGGAAAAGTAGCTTGGCGTTGTCGCGGGAGACTTCGCCCCAGTAGCCGCAGTCAAAACTGATGCCCACCACACCGGCCGTGGGAAGGTTGGCGATGCTCTTCTCGGGGCTGAGTTGGTTGGCTACCTCGGTGAACGCCGGGTTGTGGCCAACCAGCATCACGTAGTTGTATTCATCTGGCAGGGACCGGATAAAGCCGATCAGGTCCTCGGAGGAAATCATGTACAGTTCTTCCTGCACCCCAATCTTCTCCGTGGCGAACTGAAGTTCCTTGGCTACCAGCGTGGCGGTGGTGATGGCCCTGACGGCCGAGCTGGAAATGACCATGTCCAGCTTTATTTCTCTTTCCACCAGTTCCTGGCCCATGAGCGGAGCATCTGCCCGACCTCTTTTGTTGAGTGGTCGGTCATGGTCACTGAGCTCCTCATAGTCCCAACTGGATTTGGCGTGGCGTAACAGATATAACGTTTTCATTTGGCTATCATAATAGGAAAGCCACAACTGGCTTGCAGCTGTGGCTTTCCTATTTACTGATTGCGCCCGCAAATGGTTGTGCCCAAAGCACCGTCTCATCCCCGTATTTTCAAGGGAGCAACGGCCAGCCGATGTACCTCCTCTTTCTTGTGGGAAAGAGCCGGCGCGGAGCTTTCTGACGACATTCTGTTTTAGGCCCATTTTCCGAAAAACAGGCCCGAAACGGTTACTGCTCTACCTGGGGTGCATTGTTAGGGTAGCGCTCATAGTGGATCTTGGAAACCTGCTCCATGAGCACCTGCCGCAGTTCATCAATGTTGGAGCGGTTGGTGGCCGAGATAAACAACGCCAACGGAGCGTGTTCCTTGGCCATGTAAGACGATTTCAGCTCGCTGATGTCTGGCAACGCGTCTGGGTGGTCTTCCTTCAGTTCCTGCTCGCGCTGCTCCAGATACAAGTCCGTTTTGTTGAAGACCAGAATCACCGGTTTATCCGCCGACTGGATGTCTTTCAAGGTGTCGTTCACCACGGCAATGTGCTCCTCAAACGACGGGTGGGACACATCCACCACGTGCAGCAGCAGATCAGACTCCCGGATTTCGTCCAGGGTGGACTTAAAGCTCTCGATCAGTTTGGTGGGTAGTTTTCTAATGAACCCTACCGTGTCTGAAAGCAGCAGCGGAATGTTCTCGATGACCATCTTGCGCACCGTGGCGTCTACCGTGGCAAACAGTTTGTTCTCGGCGAAGACATCGGCTTTGGTGAGCAGGTTCATGAGCGTTGATTTGCCCACGTTGGTGTAGCCTACCAAAGAAACCCGCACAATGCCTGAGCGGGACTTGCGCTGCTCATAGTTCTGCTTCTCAAACTTCTCCAGCTTCTCTTTGAGTAACGAGATCTTGTCCCGCACAATCCGTCTATCGGTCTCAATCTCCGTTTCACCTGGTCCGCGCATGGCCACGCCCCCACCTTTCTGGCGGCTTAAGTGGGTCCACATGTTGGTCAGGCGGGGCAGGAGGTAGCGGTACTGGGCTAGTTCTACCTGCGCCCGGGCCGTGGCCGTCTGGGCGCGCAGCGCGAAGATGTCCAGGATGAGCAAGCTGCGGTCGATGATCTTCACTTCCAGTTCCCGCTCCAGGTTACGCACCTGCGAGGGGGAGAGGTCATCGTCAAAAATGACCATGTCTACCTTGTGCTCTTTCACGTAGGCGATGATCTCTTCCAGTTTGCCCTTGCCCACGTAGGTTTTGGCGTCTGGTTTGTCCAGTTTCTGCACAAAGCGTTTGAGGGCTTTGGCACCCACGGTCTCGGTCAGGAAGGCGAGCTCATCCAGGTACTCTTTGGTTTTTTCATCGGTCTGCCGATACTCCGGAACGGCCACCAATACGGCGGTTTCCTGTTCTTTGGCAGTGATATGGAGTTGGTTCTTCATGTAGTAAAATTACTTTTTAAGCATGGTGGAATAGAGGGCCAGCGTCTCTATCTCCTGTTCGGAGAGTTGGGAGCCGTAACCCGGCATCAGTCCGCGGCCATTGGCGATCACGTTCCGGCGCTCTTCCACGGTTAAGTTGCTTTGTTGCAGGTTCACAGCGCCCCCGGTTCCTTTCTGGCCGTCTTCCCCGTGGCAGTTGGCGCACAAAGCGGTATAGATGGCCTTGGTGTTTTCCAGTTGCGTGCCTTCTAGTTGCGCTAGAATGGGGTGGCTGGCCTTTTCCGGGTCAGGAGAGGCGGTGCCTACTTCCCCGTTGGGGGAAACGGCCACGGCTTCGCCTTTATCAGGACGCATTTTCAGGCTTTTGGTTTCGGCTATGCCGTACACATACAGGAAAATAAGCAGCCCCACCGCCGTAATGACTTTGCTGTGCCGCTTGATTCCCACCACAGCCAGCGGAATAGCGGCCAGCACCAGCCCCACTTTCACCAGAAGCCAGGTGGGCAGCGGCCCGTTGTAGTTGAATATCAGGTACCCGCCAGAAGCCAGAATAAGCGTACCAAACACTATGTCCAGCATCTTGGTGGAGGTGCGGGTTCTGTTCAGGCTGTGATGCTTGTTGAGGAAAAGCTGAAACGCCTTGATCAGAAACAAGATCAGAAACAGGATGACAACCAGAACGTGGATATGCAAAAAAGCGGTGGTCATGGAACGGAAAGGCGGAAACCCACCAATGGTTTGGTGCAAAGTAAACACAATGGGGCTGAAAACCGATAAACCGCAACAGATTCTACGCGTAGGAGCGGGTTGCAGCCAAATCTGCTGCTATCTTTGCCTTTTGCTTGATCCTAGCCCATGCGTATTGCCATTGTCATCAACAAATCCTGGAACATCTTCAATTTCCGCCTCAGCTTAGTCAAAGCTTTGCTGGCCGCCGGGCACGAAGTAGTCGCCATCGCCCCCGAGGATGCTTATTCGGCCAAACTGGTGGCTGAGGGCTGCAAATTTGTACCGCTGCCCATGGAGAGCAAGGGAACCAACCCGCTCAAAGACATGCTGCTGGTGGGCAAGTTCCTGAAGGCCTATAAAGCCGTGAAGCCCGATGTGATTCTGCAGTACACCATCAAACCCAACATTTACGGGTCCATGGCGGCTAAGCTGGCCGGTATCCCCACCGTCAACAACGTGTCTGGCTTGGGAACGGTGTTCATCGTGGAGAACCTGGTGTCTAAAATCGCGATGGCGCTGTACCGCTTCTCGTTCCAGTTTCCGGCCAAGGTGTTTTTCCAGAACTCTGATGACAAAGCCCTGTTCCTGGAGCGCAAACTGGTGCGCGAGTCCATCACCGAGGTCATTCCCGGCTCCGGCATTGATACCAAGCGGTATGTTCCCGCGCCTGAGTTCAAACGCCAGACGCCGTTTGTGTTCCTGATGGTGTCACGCGCGCTGTATGAAAAAGGCCTGGTGGAGTACGTTGAGGCAAGCAAAATCCTGAAAGCGAAATACCCCGATGTCCGGATCCAGCTCCTGGGCGGCATTGATGAGGAAGGGAACATCGGGATCAAGCGCGTTCTGGTAGAGCAGTGGGCGAAGGAAGGCTGGCTGGAGTACCTGGGAACTTCTGATAACGTGGCCGGCGTCATGCACGCCGCCGACTGCGTGGTACTGCCTTCTTACCGCGAAGGCACGCCCCGCACCTTGCTGGAAGCCGCCGCGTTGGCCAAGCCTATTGTCACCACCAACGTGCCCGGCTGCAAAGAAACCGTGGTAGACGGCTACAACGGCTATCTCTGCGAAGTCCGCAACGGTGCTGACCTGGCCGCTAAAATGGAACAGGTGTATCTCTTGTCAGATGCCGCCCTCCAAACCATGGGCCAGAACAGCCGCCGCCTGGCCGAAGAGAAATTCGACGAGAAGTTTGTGATAGATCGCTATTTTGCCGCCATTGAAAGTGCAACCGGCAAAGTAGCCAGAAAAGTAGATGTAAATCAATAATTATATATATATATTGGATTGAAATATTGCAATATGGTGGTTTCTGGATATCACTGCCATCAGAAAGACATCTACTTTTAAGTACGTATGCAAGTAAAGAACTACCCACTAGCAGGAGTTGTTGAAATCACACCTAAAGTTTTTATTGATGAACGAGGTGCTTTCCTGGAAACTTTCAGCACCCGTTTATTTTCTGACGCTGGTATCACCGATACGTTTGTCCAGGATAACAAATCTATCTCCAAAAAAGGTGTACTGCGAGGATTACATTTCCAGAAGCCACCCTTTGCACAGGCCAAATTGGTAAGTGTGATCTCGGGAAGAGCGTTAGATGTAGTAGTGGATATCCGCAAAGATTCGCCTACTTACGGGCAGCACGTCACTTGCCTGCTGGACGCTGAAAAGCACAACTGCTTTTTCATTCCCATCGGGTTTGCGCACGGATTTGTGGCGTTGGAAGAAGGCACCATTTTTCAGTACAAGTGCAGCAACTACTACCACAAAGAATCTGAGGGCGGCTTGCTCTGGAATGACCCCGCGCTAGGAATTGACTGGGGAATTGAAAATCCGCTCGTCTCTGAGAAAGACGAAATCCTGCCTACGCTGGAAGGATTCAAATCACCTTTTTAGGCACTGCTTTGACTGGTTTTAAGCCTCACAGGTCCCTAAGATCTGTGAGGCTTTTTTGTTTTGCGGCTGTTTTTAAGAAAGGAGGCTTGAAACGGGATTGGCGGAGACACTCGTTGGAGCTGCGCACACTACGAGGTCTTGGGAGGAAGCATTATTACAAGTAGAATCTTGGTTTCTTTTCTGATTAAAAATTCAAACGGGCCATACGATTGATTCAAACCTGTGAAGTTTTCAAAACCTCACAGGTTTTTCCTTTTTGGTACTTCCTTTCAGAAAACAAGCCTAAAACAATGCATCACCATTCGAGCGTTAAATTTAACGCAAAAGACCTCGTAGTGTCTAGAGGTCCTACGAGCGTCTTTCGCCAATTGCGTTTCAGGCCTGTTTTGCAGAAAATAGGTCTGAAAAGGAATCCTTACAACAAGTTCACCACTGTTTCCAACCCAATACCGCGGGAGCCTTTGATTAGTACATGGCTGTTTCTGACCGGATGATCGGTGAGCCATTGTTCCAGGGCGCTTTTCTCGGCGAAGTAGCGGAAGTCGGGGTTGACCTCGGCGGCGTAGCGCATTTCCTTTCCGCAGAGGAACACCTGCGCGAAGTTCTGCTGGTGCAGTTGCTCGCCCAGGGCGCGGTGTTCCGCTTCCGATTCCTGGCCCAATTCCAGCATATCACCCAAAATCACTACCTTGGATTCACCGGCCATCTGCGCGAAATTGGAAACCGACAGCGCCATGGAGCTGGGGTTGGCGTTGTAGGCATCCAGCAGAATGGTGTTGGTGTCTTTCTGCACAATCTGAGAGCGGTTGTTGGTGGGCACGTACCCGGAAATGGCGGCGTTGATCTGCTCGTGCGGAACCCCAAAAAACTGCCCTAGACAGGCCGCCGCCATCATGTTCTCAAAGTTGTAGGAGCCCATCAGGTGGGTGTGCACTTCCTCGCCGTTGGCGGCGCGGTAAATGACCTGCGGAGCCGCTTGCAGCAACTCGGCAGAATAATCGTCCTGGGGTTGATAATAAGTGACTTTACGCGCGATTCTGCGTACCATGCGCATGAGGTGTTCGTTAGAAGTATTCACGAAGACGGTACCCTCGGCTTTGTCCAGGTGCAGGTACAGTTCGCTTTTGGTGCGGGCCACGCCTTCCAGGCTCCCGAAACCTTCTAAATGCGCTTTCCCGATGTTGGTGATGAGGCCGTGGGTAGGCAGCGCGTAGGAGCAGAGCTCGGCGATGTCGCCGGGGTGGTTGGCGCCCATTTCAATGATGGCCAGCTCGTGCTCCGGCTGAATGCTGAGCAGGGTAAGCGGCACGCCGATGTGGTTGTTCAGGTTACCTTTGGTGCAGAGCACGTTGAATTTCTGGCTGAGCACCGCATTGATAAGTTCTTTGGTAGTGGTCTTGCCGTTGCTGCCCGTGATCCCGATAATGGGGATGCTCAGTTGTAACCGATGGTGCAGCGCCAGGGCCTGCAACGCCTTCAGCGTGTCCTCCACCTGGATAATATTAGGCCCGGTGATGGTAGGGTCTTGCACCACCGCGTAGCGGGCCCCCTTTTCCAGCGCCATTTGGGCAAACTGGCTGCCTTTGAAGTTGGGGCCGTCCAACGCAAAAAATAACGTATTGTCTTGTTCCGCCCGGGAATCAGTGCTTACTTTCCGGCATTCCAGGTATTTTTGATACAGGTGCTCCACTAGCTCCGCCATAGAATAGAGTTGTTTTTACGTCTAGGATACGAATAAATGAACAGAGCATTAAAGGTACTAGCCTTTTTCTTAAGTTGGATAAGTGGACCCTTGCAAACTGCCTGGGCGCAGAATCCCGTCCGGCTGCAGGAGGTAGCCGGGCCAGCGGTTCAGAACGCCGGTCAGTCCCTGCGCCTGCCGTGGGCCGGAGGCTTTAACAGCCCGCAATTCTCGGCCATCGACCTGAACCGTGACGGGCAACAGGACCTCTTCGTCTTTGACCGGAGCTCGCAGCGCGTCGTTACTTTTCTGGCGGTGCAAACCAACGGGGTTTGGGCCTACCGGCACGCGCCGCAGTACGAGAATTCTTTTCCCAAAGGCCTCCGGTTTTTCGCGCTGCTCCGCGATTTCAACTGCGATGGTGCCCCAGATCTGTTCACCGCCTCCAGCCAGGGAATTGTGGTGTACACCAATACTTCCTCGGCCAGTGCCGGGCTTCAGTTCGATCTCACCCATCCGGCCATTTATTTCAACACCGATGCCAATTTACTGGTGGGGGCCGAGGACATGCCCGCCATTGTGGACATGGACGGCGACGGCGACCTGGACATTCTCACTTGGGAGTGGTCTAACGGCACCACGCTGGAGTATTACCGCAATGAACGCGTAGAGCGCGGGCTGGTCTGCAACACCCTCACATTTACCCGGGTCTCTACCTATTGGGGGCAGGTGACGCGATGCGTGGGCGCCTGCAACCGCTATCGGTTCAATGAAAGCTGCCCGTCCACGAGCCACATTGGCGGTTCCAGCGTCTTGCCCCTGGATCTGGACGCGAACGGAGTCCTGGATTTGCTCGTGGGCCACGACGACTGCCCTGATCTGGTGAGCCTCTACAACAGCGGCACCAACGTGCAGCCTAAAATCACCCAGGCCGAATACAATCTGCCGCCCGACATCACGGGGCAGCAGTTCAGCGTTTTTCCCGCGGCTTATTACCTGGATGTCACCTTTGACAACATCCCTGATCTGGTGGTGGCGCCCAACATGACCTCCAACTCGCACCAGAACGTCAACCTGAAGAACTCGGTGTGGGTGTACCCCAACACCGGAACCACCACGCAACCCGACTTTGCAAGCCAGAAGCAGCCTTTTCTGCAAGATCAGATGCTGGACGTAGGCGAGGGAGCCGCCCCCGCCCTGGCAAACCTCACCGGAAACGAAGCCTTGGATCTGCTGGTGGGCAACACTGCCGTGCTGGAGAACGGCCGCTACGCCGCCTCGCTCACCCTGTTCCAGAACAAAGGCACCTCCGCGGAGGCGCAGTTTGAGGCCGTTTCCACGGATTACCTGGGCTTCGGCGCTTTGGGCCTGCTTTCGCTAAACCCCCAGCTTTTGGACCTCAACGCCGACGGCAAAACGGACCTGGCCTGGAGTGCTTACCGGCAAGCGGGCAATACCATGGAATTCAAGTACCTGCTGAACGAGGCCGCCGCCGGGCAACCCGCCCAATACACGCTCGCCAACGCCGTGGCCATTCCTGGGATTTTGCTATTCCGGGGAGACACTCCCTGCCTCTATGATGTAGACGCTGATGGCAAGATAGATGTGCTCATCGGCCGCTCCTCCGGGGGGTTAACTTATTACCGCAACACCGGCACCAGCACCAATCCCACCTGGGTTTTGGTCTCGGATGCCTTGGGCGGGCTGGCCACCGATGTGGAGCGGCGCAGACTACAAGTAACCGTAAGCGATATCAACCAGGACAACCAACCCGATCTACTGGCCACCGATGACAGCGGAAAACTGCGGGTATTCCCCGGTTTTCAGGCCCATCTGACGGGTACTTTCCCGGTGGTGGAGAACCTGCTGTGGCAACCCATTGCCCAGCAGTACGGCGAGGCGAACTTCGGAACAGGCATGATTCTGGCCGCTGCCAACCTGGATGCCCATGCCTTCCCCGAACTCCTGATCGGGACGCACGCGGGCGGCCTTCGGTTTGTGAAAGCCATCGCTGAACCTTTGGGCGTGGAGAACCCGGCAGAAGAACTCTCGTTTGGCAAGGTTTTCCCAAATCCAGCCGATAAATCGGTGCAGCTCATCACGGAGAAGAACGCGATTTACCAACTGCACAACGTGGCGGGCGCTCTCCTCCAGAAAGGCAACACCACCGCCGGGAAAGAGCAAACCATCTCCACCGCCTCCTTGCCCGTTGGCCTCTATCTGCTGCGGGTGCAAACCGCTGATGGGCGTGCCGTCACGCATAAACTGGTGGTGAAGCACTAAGAAGTAATGATGCAATAGAAAAGAGGAACCTGTTTCAAGGCTGATTTATGGAAAACTGCCTTAAAACGGGTTCCTCTTTTCTATGATTTTGAACCTCTAAAATTTCCCCTTCTCTGGTTCAAGTCTGCGACTTGGACCCAAAATGATCTGAAGTTTGTAACTTCAGTGAGGCGCCAGCCTCAAAATAACTTTGTAGAGAGAATGCCAAACAGCGCTAAAGCAGCCTCTGTATAGTTCGCTCACAAGATCCTTTCAGGATGACAAATTGGGAGGGTGTGATGATAGCGTATTAGGTCGATTTCTATTCTCTAATTAATCCATTGATTCATTCACACGCTCATTCTCTCATCTATTCCTTCACACACTTATTCTCTCATCCATTCAATCACGCCGTCAATCAATCACACGTCAATGGTAAATGCATCGGCGTCAATGTCCCAGGGGAGTTTCTGGCGGGTCTCCTCCAGATGCTGGCGGGATAGGGTGATGGTGGTGACCGCTTCCTCGTATTCATGGTGTGTCAGTTCTTCGCCCAGCAGATTGTAGGCCGCCGAGTCGCCGGAATAGGCGTGGCCTTTAGCATCGGTGCCCACGCGATTCACCCCGATACAGTACGCTAAGTTCTCAATGGCACGGGCCCGTAACAGCGTCTGCCAGGCTAGGCGGCGGCGGTCGGGCCAGCTGGCGATGTAGATGAGCACATCATAGGCCATGGGCGTGTTGCGGGACCAAACCGGGAACCGAAGGTCATAACACACCAACGGGCAGATTTTCCAGCCGTTCAACTCCACAATGAGCTTCTGGGTGCCGGGGGTATAGGCCTCGCATTCACCGGCCATCCGGAAGAGGTGGCGTTTGTCATAGTGGGCGTGGGTGCCGTCGGGGCGCATCCAGAGGAGGCGGTTATAGTAGTGGCCGTTCTCTTGCATGATCAGGCTGCCCATCACTACGGCGTTGCGTTCCTGGGCCATTTGGCGCATCCAGGTCATCGTCTCGCCGCCCATTTGCTCGGCCAGCGCAGGTGCGTCCATGCTGAACCCGGTGGTGAACATCTCGGGTAGAATGATCAAATCCGTTTCGGGAAGTTGCCCGATTTTTTCCTGGAACCTGGCCCGGTTGGCGGCGGCATCATGCCAGACCAAATCTACTTGGAGAAGGGAAACGCGCAGGTCGGTCATCTGGAATCTGGTATTTGGTAGTACAAGTGAAACTGGCAGGGGGCGCCGTTGAGAGCGTGGTTTCTTTCAGGAAAGCCAACTTCTTCCCCTCCGCTACGATAAAGGTAGGTACTTACGGTTACACCAAACAATCTTCATGGAGCTTCAAAAGAAAAAAATTGCCATTGACATGGACGAGGTCATGGCAGACCCCATCGCTAAATTCATCCAGTTGTACAACCAGGATTGCGCCCTGGAGCTAACGTTGGAGGCCCTGCACGGCAAAGATGTGCACGAGGTGGTGCCGCCGGAACATTCCCACAAAGTCTGGGAGTACATCAACGCCGAGGGCTTCTTCCGTGACCTGCAGGTAATCCCAGACAGCCAGGAGGTCATCAAGGCGCTCATGGAGCAATACGAAGTCTTCATTGTGAGCGCGGGTATGGAGTTCCGCAACTCGCTCATTGACAAATTCGATTGGCTCCAGGACCATTTCCCGTTCATCAGCTGGCGCAACTACGTGCTCTGCGGCGATAAAAGCATCATCGGGGCAGATATCATGATCGATGACCGGCCGCGCAACCTGCGCACTTTCTCGGGAGACCGCAAGCTGCTGTTTACCTCGCCGCACAACGTGAACATCCACGAGTTTGAACGCGTGAGTACTTGGCGCGAAGTGGCGGAGAAGTTGTTGTAAGGAGGGCTGTTTTAAGGCTGGTTTTTGGGAAAGAGGTTAAAACCAGATGGGCTCTTTCTGTGTGCAGAGTCCCCCTTTGAAGGGGAATAGGGCCGTTACGTTCTAAAAATAGAACTGGTTCAAGTTTGCAACTTGGACCTACAATGAGCTGAAGTTTGTAACTTCAGTGAGGCGTTAGCCTCAAAAATAGGCAGTAATGGCAATGCCTCCCGCCGTTGTTGGTGTTCTCACCAACGACCATGACTGCTTTCCTTAAGCAGAGATTCCCCCTTTGAAGGGGGCGAAGGGGGATGTTTACACCTGCTGCTCCGGTTAGCTATCCGCCTTTGCTCTTCACCTCTTTCCTGCCAAGCCTCGGCGCTGGAGTCGCGGTCTGCCCGCGTTTGTCACTTTTCTCCTGGATGAGAAAAGTAACCAAAAGAATCATGAAGAAAAGAAACTCGCTGA
>NZ_JACOAF010000031.1 GCF_014269285.1 Rufibacter sediminis | reverse complement strand
AAACCTATATAAACGTTTAGTTCTCCTCTCCCATTTCAAATATAGGAAATTGCACTCTCGCAGATGGGCAAATATAAAGGTGTAAACGCCAGCCTCGGCCGACGGCCTCCGCCGCCGTTACACGAGTCCGTTGACCATAACAATATCAAACTCTCCCTATGCACTCCTCTCTCTTCGCCTACATCGCCCAATACACCCAAACCACGCTCACCGAGGAGGAGCAGGAGTTGATTCAACGTGCCTTCCACCCGAAGAAGCTCCGGAAAAAGCAGTACCTGTTACAGGAGGGAGACATCTGCCGACACATGGGGTTCATCGTGCGCGGGGCCATGCGGCAGTACAGCGTGGACGATAAAGGCGCGGAGCACATCGTGCAGTTGGCCATAGAAAATTGGTGGGTGGGCGACCGCGAAAGCTACCTCATGCTCACGCCTTCTTTGTACAACATTGATGCCTGGGAAGACACCGAGGTCCTGCTCATTGAGAAAGCCGATCTGCTGAACCTCTACCAACAGGTACCCGCCATGATGCAAATGGCCCGGCAGATGGATGACCGCCATTCCATGGCTTCCCAGCGCAGAATCAATGCCGCCATCAGCTTCTCCGCAGAAAAGCGCTATGCAGAGTTTGTAGACTGCTACCCTGAGTTTCTGCAGCGCTTTCCGCAGCACCTCATTGCCTCGTACCTGGGCATCACCAAAGAAACCCTGAGCCGCATCCGGAAACAACAGGCCATGTAAGGTAGCCCGGCACTTCCCTGCCTTAAGGTTGTTGACATTTGTCAACGGTTTATTTTATTCTACATCATCGTCTGGCAGCAGGTCTTTGCCGCACCTTTGTATCGTTCGGAAGGGGAAAATAGCAAGCCCTTCTACCACCCTTAAAACGATACAGCCATGAAAAAAGAAGTAAGTTTCTCTACCAGAGGCCAACGCGCCGACATAGGCGATCTGACCATCTACCGCATTGTGCCTAACCGCTACGCCCAGGCCGTGGGACCCTTCGTGTTCCTGGACCACATTGCGCCCAAAGTGCACGCCGCAGATGCCCCCCGCATGAAAACCGGAACCGGTGCCCACCCGCACAGAGGCATTGCCACCCTCACCTATTTGCTGCAGGGTGAAGACGAGCATTTTGACAGCGCCGGCCACCACGCCAAAGTGACCTCGGGCGGTATTCAGTGGATGAAAGCGGGTAACGGCGTTATCCATGACGAGAATCTGAACCCCGATCCTCAAGATGAGAGCCGCACCACGCACGGACTGCAGTTCTGGGTGAACCTTCCATCCAAAAACAAAGCCGAAGCGCCGGAGTACCTCGCCATCCAGGCCGAAGACGTGCCGCAGAAAACGCTGGACCAGAACCGGGGCTGGATAAAGGTAGTGGCTGGCCAATATCAAGAGTTGGTTTCGCAGATCCCGAGCTATACGGAGCAGTTCATCTACCACCTACACCTGGAAACGGGCCAAACGTTCTCCCTGGACACCACGCCCGGCCTGGAGTACGCCGCCTTCTTACTGGAAAGCAACTCGGTGCTCAATGACACGCCTTACCACGCCGGCGAGTTCCTGGAATTTGACCGCAAAGAGGGCATCATTGAACTGACCAACCCATCTGCCCAGGCCATTGACGTGATCATCTTCGGCGGTGAGCGCTACCAGGAACCCATCGTGGCGGAAGGTCCCTTCGTGATGAACTCCAAAGCCGAGATCGCTGAAGCCTACCGCGATTTCTTCAACGGCAAGTACGGCCAGATTGTGTACCCTAACTAAGCCGTAGGCAAGGAATTTCTCCTAAATTCTACCCTCCTGAAGGATCACACGCTTCTGTCATACTGAAAGGAACTTGTGGGCGAACGGTAGTAGTGTCAAGCAGTGCTACTACCGTTCAACTCAGGTTCTTCGGACACGTATTCCGTCCCCCTTTGAAGGGGGTAGGGGATGAAAGGCCTGTACAATACAGGATCACAGTTCTAAGAGCAATACCGCTTCTGCCGCAAATGGAAATGCCATGATCAGTAAGAGTGGTCATCCCCCTACCCCCTTCAAAGGGGGACAATCTGATACAGTGGAAGTATTAATGGCTCATTCAGATATGGAGCAAACTGCAAGAGTGTTCAATTACTGCCTTTCTAGTTCGCGCACAAGATCTTTCCAAGATGACAAAAATAGAAATGCAGCTCGTTTCTGAGCCATTTTTACAAACAAACCATTAACCAAATCAAAAATCAGAAACCATGAAAACCATAGGAATAATAGGAGCCGGAAAAATAGGAAAAGCGTTTGCCCAGCACGTAGCCAAGGCGGGGTATAACGCCATCATCAGTAACAGCCGCGGGCCGGAATCTTTGCAGCCGGTAGTGGAGGCCATTGGTCACGGCATCAAAGCCGGAACGGTGACGGAAGCGGCCGCAGCAGACATCGTGTTTCTGGCGGTGCCGTGGAACAAACTGGAAGAAGCCGTTTCTGGCGTGGAGAGTTGGGAAAACCGTTTGGTCATAGACGCCACCAATGCGGTGTTACCCGGCTTTGTGCCCGCCGATCTAGGTGGCAGGCGGCTCTGCTGCCGGGCACCAAAGTGGTGAAGGCCTTTAACACCTTGCTAGCTGCCGTACTGGCGTCTAATCCCCAGGAAGAGGGAGGCAGTCGTGTAATTTTCTATTCCGGCAATGACGCGGAAGCAAAAAAGACGGTGCTGGAGGTGATCAACCGCATCGGGTTTGCGGGAGTTGACTTAGGCAGATTAGACGAAGGCGGACGTTTGCAGCAATTTCCGGGCGGACCGTTGCCAGCCTTGAATCTGGTGAAGCTGAAGTAAGTTAACCTAGGAACTGACCGAATCAGGAAGTAAGAATTCCAGATGAACGGAAGACCCTTTCCCTTTAATTTTAAAAACAAACTTTAAACCACAATCTGCTTCCTTAGCTAAAACAAACCCCAAATCGCCTCACCAGTACTCCTGATGAGGCGATTTGAGCTTCTTTTTCCAAAACTAGCCTGAAAACAGACCTCAGCCGTTGTCCACGAAACCGGGGTATAGGGTCATGCCGCCGTCAACGTAGATGGTGGTGCCGGTGATGTAGTCGCTCTCCGGCGAGGCCAGCCAGTTAGCGACTTTGGCCACGTCCTCGGGTCGGCCGATGCGCTTGTACGGGATCAGCTTCATCAGTTCCTTCTTCTTTTCCTCGTCCTGCCACACATCGGCGTTGATGTCCGTGGCGATGGCCCCCGGCGAGATGCCGTTCACGCGTATCTTTTTAGGGGCTACTTCCAGGGCCAGTGATTTCAGAAGCATGAGAATACCGCCTTTAGACGAGGCGTAGTTCACGTGCCCGGCCCAGGGAATGATGTCGTGCACCGAGCTCATGAAGATGATGTTGCCTTTGGCTTTGTCCTCGGGCGAGGGCGTGGGCTTCTGGTCGAAGATCTTGATGGCTTCGCGGGCGCACAGGAAATAGCCGGTGAGGTTGGTGGTCATCACCTTGTTCCATTGCTCCAGCGTCATCTCAGAAAAGGCACTGTCTTTCTGGATACCCGCGTTGCTCACCAGCACGTCTACGGTGCCAAAAGCGTCCAGGGCCTCCTGAAACATGCGGCGCACGTCTTCTTCCTTGCCTACATCGGCTTTGCAGATAATGCCTTTGCCGCCGCCGGCTTCTACCTGTTGCAAGGTATTGCGAGCCTCTTCTTCATCGCTGTGGTAATTGATGATGACGTTGGCGCCCTGCTGCCCGAAGGCGACGGCGATTCCTTGCCCGATACCCGAACTGGCGCCGGTCACTAATACGGTTTGTGCTGTCTGTGTTGCCATGGTTTTCTGTTTTATAGTGGAGGAAACTCTCTTACTCTTTTCGTTTATTTAACTGCCGGTCCAGGTTATAGGCCGCGCTGATGAGGCCCAGGTGCGTGAACGCCTGCGGAAAATTGCCCAGATGCTCGCCCTGAAAGCCCAATTGCTCGGCGTACAACCCCAGGTGGTTGGCATAGCCCAGCATCTTCTCAAAGTAGAACCGCGCCTTCTCTACCTGCCCCGCCCGCGACAGACATTCTACGTACCAGAAAGAGCACATAGAGAAAGTACCCTCGTGGCTCACAAACCCATCGGGCGCGGCCATGTCTTGCCGGTAGCGGTATACCAATGAGTCTGAGACCAGTTCTTCTTCAATGCGTTTGAGCGTAGACAGCCAGCGCGGGTCTGTGGGACTGATGAACCGCACCAAGGGCATTAAAAGCGTGGAAGCATCTACCGTCTGCGCCCCGGGGTACTGCATGAAGGCCTGCTTTTCCTCGTCCCAGAACTCGGTGAAGATGCTGTCAAAGATCTTGTCGCGCTCTATGCGCCATTCTTCCTTCAAGGGGAAAGACCGTTTCATGCCCATTCTAATGGCTCGGTCAAACGCCACCCAGCAGAGCAGCCGCGAATACAGGAACTTCTTCCGGCCGCCGCGCACTTCCCAAATACCCTCATCGGGCTGGTTCCAGTTGAGTACGAGCCAGTCCAGGTGTTTTTCCAGGCTTTTCCAGAAATCATATGAAATCGGGTCGCCGTACTTGTCTGAGAGATACACTGAGTCCAGCAGCTCGCCGTAGATGTCCAGCTGCAATTGGGCATAGGCATCGTTGCCTATGCGCACCGGCGAAGAGTTTCGGTAGCCTTCCAGATGCGGTAATTCTTCTTCCTTTAATTGCCGGTCGCCGTCCAGGGAATACATAATACCCAAACGGTCATCGGTTTTCATGCTCTGGCAAACGGCTTCCACCCAATGCATGAAGTTGCCCGCTTCTTTGGTGTACCCTAGCCTAATCAAGGCATACATGGAGAAAGAGGCATCCCTAATCCAGGTGAAGCGGTAATCAAAATTGCGGCCTCCCCCAATGCTCTCGGGCAGGCTGAAGGTAGGTGAGGCCACAATGGAGCCGTACTTGTGCGAGGTGAGCAGTTTCAAGACCAGCGCCGAGCGGTTCACCATGTCCAGCCAGCGGCCGGTGTAGGTAGACTGGGCTATCCAGTTCTTCCAGTAATTGACGGTCTCAAACAGACTCTGCGTCACGAAGCCTTCCAGATCCTGGCCTTTGGCGTGCTCCTGGCCCACGTGCTCCAGAATGAAATCGGCGGTTTGGCCCTGGCCCAGCGTGAACTCCATGCATACATCGGTGCCCGTCACCTGCAAAGGCACGGAGCTCAACAGGCGCAGCACCGTAGCGTTTTCGTCTTTACAGGCAAAGAGCACCTCCTGGTCAGAGACCTGCTCCACGGTATGCTCGCTGCGGCCGTAGTTGAAACGGGGCATGCATTTGATCTGGTACTTCACCTCGCCCCTTATGGTGGCCACCCGGCGCACCAGTTCCTTGCCGCTGTACAGTTCCTCTACAGGCATAAAATCGGTGATCTCGCCCACGCCTTCTTCTGACAGAAAGCGGGTCAGCAGTACGTTGGTGTCGGGCAGGTAGAGTTGTTTCGTTTTTCTTTCCTTGAACAGCGGCTCAATCAGGAAGCAGCCGCCTTTCTCCTTGTCCAGCAGGGCCGCAAACACACTGGGCGAATCAAAGTTGGGGAAGCACATGAAATCAATGGACCCGTTCAGGCCCACTAGGGCCACCGTGTTCAGGTCGCCAATGATCCCGTAATTCTCTATAGGCTGATAAGGCATGTAGGCTAGAATAGAAGGTACGCCACCCAGAAAGCAGAAGGACGGCAAGTGCTAGTAAATACTGTCATTGCCCCGCAAGTGTTCGGGTAGTCAGGTGATTTCTGCCTGAAGCCACCGGTCTGTTTTGGCCTTGCTTTCCAGAAAAGAGCCCTAAAACGTGCCCGTCAGGTTTCTTTGGCTAACCGGCAACCAGCACTTTCTCCAAGTATTTGAACTAACCTTTTGAAAGTCAATTAGATCTTGTAACTTGAATCTGTATAAACGAGACCTCCGTTGCTGCAAGCCTATCATTTTCTGGCTTGAGAAGATCACCCCTGGATTTTGCCTCTTCCGGGCTGATTCCATAAAATTCACGGCCAACTTTTTTACCGTCAAACCGCTCGCTCATGCGAAACAAATTCAACCCCGTTGCCGCTTTAGCCCTCTTTGCTTCTCTCTTGGTGGCCTCGTCCTGTGCGCCCGATGATGCGCCAGAAGATCAGTCACCCAGCATTGCAGGGCTCTACAGATTTGCCGCGATGAACTCAGCGGAAAAAGTTGATCTGAACAAAGACGGGAAAGCCTCCACCAACTTGCTGGAAGAAATAGACGATTATAACTTTCAGTACCCCGTCGCCAAACTGGAACTCCGGCCCACCAAGTACAACAACTCAGGTTATCAACTCATTGACATCTTCTTCCCGCATCCAAACCTCACCTCTTACACTGATTCAAACGCGCGGGCGATTGTTTTACACACCAACAACTCCCTTAACGGCACCGGCTACACCTATACTTTTGATGAACGCACCAAAGCTATTGAGATCGTGCGGCCCGCTCACCACCAGAAAACCGAGGAAGAATGGGGTAGATTAAACAGCCTTACCATTCTGGGCACCAATCAATTGACAGCAAACGTCACCAAAACCTATTATGATTTTCAGACGAACAACTGGCGGAAGTTGAACATCACCGTGGTGTATGAGAAAGTGGAATAAGGAAATAGGCCTGGCTAATGATGCCGAGTGCTGGTGATCTACTTTTTTATTTCCTCAAGTTGCACCTTATGCAGGCTGGATACATGTATAGCGCTCCTCAACCCACCCCTACCCCTCCCAGGAGGGGAATACCAGATTATGTAGAAGTCTCGCCAAGGCTTTCCCCAGTACGTTAGTAGAAAATCCCCTCCTCGGAGGGGTAGGGGTGGGTTGACTTTGAACGAAGTAAGTAAAGCGCAACTGGTATTATCTCGTCAGATGCATGCGTCATATATAATGAGTTATCGGCCTGTTTTCAGGAAAGTAGGGTAAAACAGGCAGTACTGGCCTGAGCTCCTGGAATGGCCTTTCATGTCCGGGTGCTTTTCTTGTAAGACGTTTACCAAAGCTCTGCTTCTATGCTGAAACAACTACTTCTTTTTTTCTGCTGTCTTTGTCTCAACTGGTCAGCCAATGCCCAAACCATTACCCGGCTAGACAAAAGCACCATTACCACCCAAACGCTGGAGGCCAAAGTGCAGCAGCTCATGCAGGCGGCGCAGGTGCAGGGTTTGGCGGTGGCGGTGTTTAACCAGAACAAGGCGGTGTACCAAAAAGCCTTCGGGTACAAGAATGCTGTCACCAAAGAACCGCTCACTCCTACCACCAACATTTACGGGGCCTCGTTGAGCAAAGCGGTGTTCGCGGTGCTGGTGATGGAACTGGTGCAGGAAGGCAAGCTGGACCTGGATAAGCCGCTGCAAAGCTACCTGCCCCAGCCCATCTACGCCTATCAACCCACCACCAAATGGCAAGACCATTATGAAGACCTGAAGCAGGACACATTGTACCACAAAATCACCGCCCGCATGTGCCTGGCGCATACCTCGGGGCTGCCTAACTGGCGCTGGGATTTACCAGATCAGAAGCTGCGGGTTCTCTTTCCGCCGGGGCTCAAGTACAGCTACTCCGGTGAGGGGTTGGTGTATTTGCAGACGGTGCTGGAGAAAATGCTGGGTTTACCGCTGGAAGAAATGATGCAGCAGCGCATTTTCAAACCGGTGGGCATGGCGAACTCCTCCTACACCTGGCAGCCCCGGTTTGAGCAAGACTACAGCCTGGGGCACCGATCTGACGGATCGCTCTATGAGAAAGACAAAGACAACGAGGCCCGCGCCGCCAGCACCCTGGAAACCACGCTGCAGGACTACACGCGGTTCTCCCAGGCCGTGCTGCAGAACCGCCTCCTGAAACCGGCCACTACCCAAGTCCTATTCACGCCGCAGATCCGCATCAAATCAAAACAGCAATTTGGGCCCTTGCGGCTTCAGGAAACCACGGACAATGACGCTATTCAGCTGAGCTACGGGTTGGGCTGGGTTTTATTAAAGTCACCGTACGGCACGGGCGCGTTCAAAGAAGGCCACGGCGACGGATTTCAGCATTACTCCATCCTGTTCCCCGAAACCGGCACCGGCATCCTGCTCATGAGCAACAGCGACAACGCCGAGAGCATCTTCCGGGAGTTGCTGGCCTTCGCCATCGGTGATACCTTCACACCCTGGTACTGGGAAAATTATCTGCCGTACTTGCAGAAAAAACCCGGCGAGTAGCCTTATCCCGCAAGCCGGGCAGAGACGTTTTGGGCCTGGTTTCAGGAAAATGCCCTAAAAGCAGGTCATGGTTCAGGCAAGAAACAGAAGGGCAGATTATGTCGTAAAACGCCCGCTAAATGTCGGGGTGGCACCATGCCGGGGGGGCGGTAAAAGTGTAGGTTTGTCTTATCGTCCCGACACTTCTTCTACTTCTATCCCGTATCTTCCCCCCTATGAATTCGCGTCAAGAGTTTTTTCGCCTGATCTGGGCCGCCGTGAAAGGCCAGGAGCAGGACTATACCCGCCTGAGGCTGAAAGAATCCATTGTGCTGCTGGCCACGCCCATGATTCTGGAGATGCTCATGGAGTCTCTGTTTGCTGTGGTGGACATCTTTCTGGTGGGCCGATTGGGCTCGTATGCGCTGGCCACGGTGGGCCTCACCGAGTCTATCCTGATGATTGTGTACTCCGTGGGCATGGGCCTGAGCATGGCCGGAACCGCTTTGGTGGCGCGGCGAGTGGGCGAAAAGAACTACCAGGCGGCGGGCACTACCACCTTCCAACTGCTGGCGACCGGCGGCATACTGGCGGTCATCGCCAGCGTGCTCACCTTTACCTTCGCCCCGGAGATTCTCCGCCTGATGGGGGCCGATGCCGAGGTGATCTCCAAAGGTGTGGGCTACGCCCGCATCATCTTCGCGAGCAACCTCATCATCATCCTGCTCTTCCTCAGCAACGGGGCTTTCCGGGGAGCCGGGCTCCCGCACCTGCCCATGCGCACGCTGTGGCTGGCCAACGGCATCAACATTGTGCTGGCGCCGCTCCTTATCTTCGGGTGGGGACCTTTCCCGGTTTTGGGGTTAGAAGGCGCAGCCTGGGCCACCAGCATCAGCCGGGGCATTGGTGTGCTCTATCAGTTGTACCACCTCTTCCATGGCAAGCACCTGCTCAAGATTACCCGCGATAACATGGTGCTCAGTGCTGCCGCCGTCCTTCGGATCTTGAAGGTATCGGTGGGGGGCATGGGCCAGTTCCTGATTGACTCGGCCAGCTGGATCTTTCTTACCCGCATTGTGTCTGAGTTTGGGAGCAATGCCCTGGCGGGGTACACCATCGCGTTCCGGGTGATCATGTTCACGCTGCTCCCGGCCTGGGGCCTGTCTTCGGCGGCGACCACGTTGGTGGGGCAGAACCTGGGGGCCGGGAAACCCCGCCGGGCCGAAATCTCCGTCTGGCTCACGGCCCGGTACAACATGACGTTTCTGGGGTTGGTGACGGCGGCCTTCTTTTTCTTCGGGGATCACGTGGCCAGCCTTTTCACCCAGGTACCCGAGGTGATTTCCATTGCTTCGGCGGGGCTGAAGATCATCACGCTGGGCTACATCTTCTTTGGGCTGGGCATGGTCATGGTGCAGGCCTTTAACGGCGCCGGTGATACCCGTACGCCCGCCTACATCAACATTGCGGTGCTCTGGCTCTTGGAGATTCCGCTGGCGTACGGGCTGGCCATTCACCTGGGCTACGCGCAGACCGGCATCTTTGTGACCATCGCTTTCTGCCACTCGCTGCACGCGCTCATCAGCTGGTGGCTGTTCCGGAAAGGCCGCTGGAAGACGGTGCAGGTGTAAGGCGCTCCTTCTGCGAACGTGCTGTGTTTTAGGGCTGTTTTCTGAAAATCGGGCTTAAAACATAAGAGCGCAATTGCTATAACATCCGCTTGCCTGGCTTCTCCGCCTGCTTTTCAGCGCTTGTCTCAAAGAATTTTTTCTTTGGCGTTCACCACCTCCGCCTTATTTTTCACAGGCGCTAAACAAGCGCGGGTTTCCGTGGTTTCCATCTCATGGGCTTTAGACGTTCTACTCGCTGGTGGTTAGCTCACTCCCCCGCTTACCGCATCCTCTCCCCCCTAGTTTGAACCTGTGCCCCATGGAAAAACTTAGCCAACCTAAGAAATAACCGCTCTCCTAAAGCCAGCCATCCGGCACTCGCGCGCATGATCTGATCTTAAGATTTACCCAACTCCATCCATCTGACTCCCACCTTATGAAAAACTTCTGTTTGGCCGCATTGACGCTCTTGGGCATAACCTCTTGCGCCTCCCTCAACTCCACTACTTTCCTCAAGCCCAACAACACCTTTGTCTTAGGCAAAAATGAGCACGGCGCTTTTCAGGTGAATTTGAAAAACACCTCTCCAAACACCCTGTCCATCTACCAGGCTCCTTTAAACGGAGGCAAACATTCTACGCTCCACATAAAGCCTAACCAAAGGGCCAGCCTTAAGGTAGACAAAAACACCGCACTGGTGATCAGCAACCCCTCCCCTGATACCGCTTCTGTGAGATTGAGGGTCACCGGCGATTTAGGTCTTTCCATGACGTACAACAAGTAAGGGCAGGGCGTTTCTGGGCTATTTTCCACAAAACGCCCCTAAAACGTACTTGACAAACACAGGCGCTTTACAAGAACACAAGCCAAACAAGAGAACCGTTGACCCTTCTCTTCTTCCTTACAACGCCTTACCGCCGGCAACCTTCCTTCTTTTGGATACAACCACCAGAGATTGGGTTACTTTTTTGGCGGCGGGCTTCCAGACCTTTGTCTTACTCAATCAAAGACACACGTTTAAAAAAGGTAAAAACATGGAAAGTTTGCGAAAAACCGCGTTAGGAAACCAAGGACTGGTGGTGCCGGTATTGGGCTTGGGTTGCATGGGCATGACCCAGATTGCCGGTGCCGATATTTATGGCCAAGCCAACGAAGCCGAATCCATTGCCACCATCCACCGGTCACTGGAACTGGGCGGCAACTTCTTAGATACCGCCGATCTTTACGGACCGCTGGAGAATGAACGGCTGATTTCCAGAGCCACCAAAGGGAACCGCGAGAAATACATCATTGCCACCAAGTTCGGATTTGAGATAGACGATCAGGGACAGATGACCTGGCAGATCAACGGTCGCCCCGACTACGTGCGGAAGGCGGTGGAACGCTCCCTCCGGAACCTGAACACCGACTACATCGATCTGTACTACCTGCACCGCCTGGACCCCAACACGCCCATTGAAGACACCGTAGGGGCCATGGCCGATCTGGTGAAGGAAGGCAAAATTGGGTACATCGGGCTCTCCGAGGTTTCGTCCGAGACCATTAGAAAAGCGCACGCCGTGCACCCGCTAACCGCCGTGCAAAGCGAGTATTCGCTGTTTGAGCGGGAAGTGGAAGAAGCCGGTGTTTTGGACACGTTGGCAGAACTGGGCATCGGGTTTGTGCCGTACTCGCCGCTGGGCCGCGGCTTTATCTCCGGTGACATTAAAAGTCCGGATGATTTCGCTCCGGATGATTTCAGGAGAGGCATGCCCCGTTTCCAAGGCGAGCAGTTCTACAAAAATCTGGAGCTGGTGCAGGCCATCAAAACCCTGGCAAATGAAAAGGAAATCACTTCTGCCCAACTGGCCCTGGCCTGGGTTCTGGCCAAAGGCTTCGTTCCCATTCCGGGCACTAAACGGGTAAAAAACCTGGAGCAGAACATCGCGGCCACGCACCTTACCTTAACCCCCAAGGACATGGCCCGTCTGGAGGAAATTATCCCGCTGGGGACTTCCACCGGCATGCGGTATGATGCCGTTTCCATGTCCATGATCAACCTCTAAAAGCAAAACGGTGCGGGAGGCTTTTCCAAAAACTTCCCGTACCTTTTCTTTCCATTTCTCCAGACGATGAAAAAGCAGACCAACCCGCCGTACATCATCCAATCCGTCTCTGAACTGCATCGGCTGCTGGGCATCCCACAGCCGGAACATCCGTTGGTGAGCATGATCCAACTGAGCGACCTGCACGACACCTGCCGCATCATGGAGGGTAGCTTTATGTACAGTTTCTACTCTGTCTCCATCAAGAAAGGCTTTCACGGGAAACTGAAGTACGGGCAGCACTACTATGATTTTGACGATGGCGTGATGACGTTTTTCTCGCCCGGCCAGGTAATCTCCACCGATGCCTCGGATGAAATGCCCCCCTCAGGTTGGTGGTTGGTCTTCCACCCGGATTTTATCCGAAACTATCCGCTAGGCAAGAAGATAAAGGAGTACGGGTTCTTCTCTTACGCGGTGAACGAGGCGCTGCACTTGTCTGAGAAGGAAGAGGCGGTGCTGGACAACATCCAGCAGAACATCGCCGCGGAATATACCTCGGTGATAGATGCTTTCAGTCAGGACGTGATGGTGTCCCACATAGAGGTACTGCTCAATTACGGCAACCGGTTCTACAACCGCCAGTTCCTTACCCGCAAAAGCACCCACCATGACCTGCTGGTGAAGCTGGAGACGGTGCTGGACGAGTACTTCCGGCAGGGCCAGGCCGAGGTGACGGGTTTGCCCACGGTGCAGTATGTCTCCGATAAACTGAACCTCTCGCCCAATTACCTCAGCGACATGCTGCGCAGCCTCACCGGCCAAAGCACGCAGCAGCACATCCAGCACAAACTGATTGAGAAAGCCAAGGAAAGCCTCAGCACCACGTCTTTGACGGTAAGCGAGATTGCCTACCAGCTGGGCTTTGAATATCCGCAGTCGTTCAGCAAATTGTTCAAGAGCAAAACCAAGGTGTCGCCGCTGGCGTTTCGGCACTCGTTTAATTAAACTGCACCAGAAACGCGTTTCGGCACTCGTTTAACTAAAACGCCCTCAAAACGCGTTTCTGTAACCGCACCTGCTCCGCTTGGCCTTGCCAGACGTGCCAGGGTGACACCTAATTCCTTTGCCCATGGCCATTGCAAGACCTATCTTCCGGATTTTCGATTATCAAAAGGCTACCGAGTTCTACATAGACTGGCTTGGATTCCGGGTAGAGAACGAGCACCGTTTCGGGGATAATTTCCCGGTTTACCTGCAGATTTCACGCGGCGATCTCAAACTGCATCTATCTGAGCACCACGGCGACTGCTCCCCGGGGGCCCGCATCCACATAGAGGATTTCACCGGCCTGGAAGAATACCATCAGAAACTCACCGCCAAAGACTACCGCTACAACAAACCCAGCCTGCAAAAAGCTTTCTGGAACCCCAACGTCATCTGCATGGAAGTAATTGATCCGTTTGGCAACCGGATGACGTTCACCGAGGAACTCAGCCAGGAACCTGCCCAAAACGAACTTGCCTGAGCGCCACAGCTTACGCCGCTGATTTCTTGGGCAGGCAGCAGTTCTTGTACTTCTCTCCGCTGCCGCAGGGGCAGGGTTCGTTGCGGCCCAGGCGCTTGCCGTAGGGGTTGAGCAGTTCCCTAAAGTTAAGCCCGAAACGCCGCTTGGGGTTCTGCTTAAAAATGCGGGTGAGCATGGCGTACAGGCGCGGGTGCTTTTCGGCCATCTGGCCCGGTTTCTCGAAGAAGTACTCGGTACTCACGGCGAAGAACTCGGCCTCGTTGGTAGCGCCGTACGGATTGATGTCTGATTCTCCCTTTTTGATTTGTTTGATCTTGCGGTCTACCAGTTGCTGCCAGGGCAAGACCATGTCTTCGGGAAGGTACGCGCCGGGCGTGCCGTTGATCTCGCCGTCGGCCTGGTCCAGCATGTGCGCGAACTCATGGATGCCCACGTTCTGGCGGTCGGCCATGTCGTTGAAGCCACGCTCCAGGGCGGGTTTGGAGAGCGTCACGTAATGGTCGTTCTGGAAGGGGTTCACGCGGCCCAATACCTCAGAAACCGCCTCGCTGTCTTCGTCCTTGAACCGCTGCAAACTGCCCGGGAACACCAGTACCTCGCCCAGATTCGTGTACTCCCAGTCCTGCAACCCGAACGTGGGGATGATGGCGCTGGCCGCCACCAATACCTTGGTGGTATCATCAATAACAGTCTCAATGCCCGTAATGCGCTTCTCTGACAGAAACAACTGTACCATCTTCTCGAAGCTCTGTTTTTCTTCGTCAGTTTTCAAGGTGTGGTAGAAACCTACGCGGTCGGTGAGGATCTTACGCCACTCCGCCGGAAACTCCTGCGCCATCACTTTCTTCCTTCTCCGGTTCTTGCGGGTAGCCCACCGGTAAAACACGCCGCACACCACTACCACCACTACTATAAAAGCGATCATTCCCATAGACGCTTCCAACGTGGAAACGGCAAGAAAGATGCTTGTTGTTGGTTGGAGTAAAATAGTGGATTGACGTGAATTTGAGAGTTCCCATGCCTTCCGTTTCTTGGGAAGGGAGATGATTACTTGTGCTGATGATGGATCTTCTATGGCGCAAGTCACGGAAGTAACTTCCGCGCCATAGAATGTGAAAGTTTACACGCATTCCGTCCCCCTTGGAAGGGGGTAGGGGGATGACCTTAGCGGAAGAAGAACCGACAGAAACAGCCATAGAACAATTTGTACCGATTCTCAGGAACGCCATGATCAGCACGAGTAGTCATCCCCCTACCCCCTTCCAAGGGGGACGAAATATGTGCCTCAGCCTGGAAGCACTTCTATAGCTGGTTCAAGTTTCCAACTTGGACCTAAAATGAGCTGAAGTTTTCAACTTCAGTGAGCCGCGAGGCTCAAAATATGCAGTAATGGCAATGCTTTCTTGAAGGAAACAAACCATCGAAATAGAACTTAACGGCCCTGCCTTCAAGGGGGACGGAATGCGTGCCTCAACTCTAACGTCTGTTTTGGCCTTGTTTTCAGAAAAACGGCTTCATAACGCGAACGGCAGATACGCTTCTTACATGCTTTTCTAGCTTGCCACAATATCCTTCCAGGATGACCGTAAAAACAATTAAAAAGGAAGAGATGCTTGTTTCTGACCTTGTACTGACTTCGTTTCAGAAATCTTTCTACCCAAAAGGAAACTGCTTTTCCTGCCGCGGAAATTGGTTAAATGGAACGCAGCCTCGTATTCTGAGGAAGTACGTTTTGAAAAGGAATCACTATGAAGCAGAGAAAAACAGCTTTGGTAGCCGGAGGCAACGGCATCATCGGCCGAAATCTAACCGAATACCTGACCCAGAAAGATGATTGGGAGGTCATTGTCACCTCCAGAACGCCGCTCAACTTTGACACCCCGGCAAAATTTGTGGCGCTGGACCTGCTGGACCCTAACGCCGTGCAGGCCCAGGCCGAGGCACTGAAAGCCGTTACCCACGTGTTTTTCGCCTCTTACATTGAAAACAAAACGCTGGCAGACCAAACCCGCGTGAACCTGGCTTTGATAGAAAACCTGGTGAACGGCATTGAACAGGTGGCCCCAGATTTTGAGCACGTCACGTTCATTCAGGGGGGCAAGGCGTATGGCGCGCATTTGGGCATCTATAAAACTCCGGCCAAGGAAACCGATTTACGCACCTTTCCGCCTAACTTTTACTTTAGCCAGGAAGATTTTCTGCGCACCGCCTCACAGGGCAAGAAGTGGAGCTGGACCGCCCTGCGCCCCGATATTGTGATTGGGTTCACCATTGGCAATCCTATGAACTTGTCTAACCTCATTGCCGTGTACGCCAGCCTCTGCAAAGAGCTGGGCGTGCCCATGCGTTTTCCGGGTCCGCCCAAAGCGTACAAGGTGGTGGTGAACGTGACCGGCGTGGATGTGCTTTCCAAGAGCATGGAATGGGCGGCGGTGAGCGAAAACACGCGGGAGGAAATCTTCAACATTACCAACGGCGATGTGTTCCGGTGGGAACAGGCCTGGAAGAAGTTCGGGGAGTTCTTTGGCGTGGAGATTGACGAGCCGCAAACCTTCTCGCTGCAGGAATATATGGCCGACAAAGGTCCGCTCTGGGACGAGATGGTGCAGAAATACGGTTTGGCGCCGCACCCGCTGGACAAGTTGGTGCAATGGGGTTTCGGGGATTTTATCTTCAACACCGTCTATGACGCCTTCATGGACGTGAACAAGGCCCGGCGCTTCGGCTTTCACGAGATGCACATAGACAGCATTGACCACATGCTCCACACGTTTCAGCAACTCAGAGACAATAAGATCATTCCGTAAACGATCAGCCTTCCCTGCTGCGAGTTGATGCGCTGAGCAAAGGCTCTGTTTCGGGCACGTTTTTCTGAAAACGTGCCCGAAACAGAGCCTTTCTATTATGGAAACACCAGAGCGCCGCCGCCTTTGGTGGCTGTGTACATTCTGCTAACTTTGAGAGGTGCCTCGGGATGTTCTTTTACTTCGGCCGGAGGCCTTTGTTTGTGTTCATTTTACTTCTACCAGCTTATGCAATCTACCGCTTTCAGCCCGCAAGAATACCTGGACACGCTTCCGGAAGACCGAAAACAGGCGCTTTCCGCGTTGCGGGAGGTGCTTTTGGACAACCTTCCGGCGGGCTTTTCTGAGGAGATGAGCTACGGCATGATTGGTTACGTGGTGCCGCATTCGCTGTACCCGGCCGGGTACCACTGCGACCCCAAATTGCCCCTGCCGTTTCTGAGCATCGCGTCGCAGAAGAATTTTATTGCCGTTTACCACATGGGCTTGTATGCCAACCCCGAACTGCTGGCGTGGTTCACCGATGAGTACCCCAAGCACAGCAAAACCAAGCTGGACATGGGCAAAAGCTGCATCCGGTTCAAGAAACCCAATCAGATTCCGCTGGCCTTGTTGGGCGAACTGGCCGCTAAAATGACGCCGCAGCAATGGATTGAACTCTATGAGGCGGTACTGAAAAAATAACGCGCGTTCCCCTTCCTGAAAGTATACAAAGCCGTTTTGAGGCACTTTTTAGGAAATCGGCCCTAAAACCGCGGGTGCGTTTTCCCCTTGAGCCCCTTTCTTTCACTTCTAACCCCCAAAATCTGCATGAGAAAAGTAGTTCTTTTTATCGCCATGAGCCTGGACGGGTACATTGCCAAAGAAGACGACAACATTGATTTCCTGAACCAGGTGGAAAGGCCCGGCGAGGATTACGGTTACGCGGCGTTTCAGCACACCGTAGACACGCTCATCTGGGGCCGCCGCACCTATGACAAAATCCAGTCTATGGGCCTGCCGGAATTCATGCACAAAGACAAGAAATGCTACGTGCTCTCCAAAACCAGAACTGGCCAGGACGAAAACGTGGAGTTCTACAACGGCCACCCGAAGGACCTGATCGCCTCCCTGAAACAGCAGACGGGCAAAAACATCTACTGTGACGGTGGTGGCGAAATAGTGGCCGCCCTGCTCCAGGAGCGCCTGATTGACCAGCTCATCGTCTCGGTGATTCCGCATTTGCTGGGCAGCGGCATCCGGTTGTTCAGAGACGGCCGGCCCGAGCAGCCAATCACGCTCACCAGAAGCAGCACGTTCCCGTCTGGGCTGGTGCAGCTGTGGTATGACTGCGTTCCCGAAAACCAGGCAAAGTAACCTTTGATGGGCAGATAGTCTCTGCGGCTTCAGGATAAAATTCCTCCTCTTGAGGCCAGAGCAGGCGCTTACTTTTAAAAGCACTTTTCGCGAAGAGAGGCACCCAATAATCCGGAGGCAGTTGCGTTTCTGGAATGGCTTCGGCCACCAAAGAGTTTGTTCATTGTGAGACGTCGTACGTTCCTGTCCGGCCCTCGCATTCTAAATAAGAGCCCGGAATGTTTCCGGGCTTTTTTTCTAAAAACAGGCTCAGAACTCCACTAACCATTACGCCTCCACCCTTTCCCAGAAATCTTTTCACCCAGCAAGCCCCGTTTTCGGCTGCTTTTTGGAGAAAGAAGCCGAAAACGGGACTTGTTCTGCTAACGCACTTTTACTCTAGGGCAGCCGTCTGAATGAAACAAGCCCTGCTTATTGCAGCGATAGGCAGTAGTGGTAAAGCGAGGCGAGTTCTTTGTCGGTGTACTGGGCGGTCATCTGCCAGGGCATGTTCTCGTTCTTCAACTGCTTGCCTTCGGGGGTTTTGCCGGTGCGCAGGGTCTGCATGAACTGCGCCTTGGACCACTTGCCCACGTGCCCGGCTCTGGTGATGTTAGGTACCGGCGGAAAACCGGGCGCGACCGGGTCACCTCCTTGCAGATTGGCTCCGTGGCAGCCGCTGCAGGACACCGCCAAGTATTTGCCCATGCCCACGCCCTCCAGGGTATCTACCTGGGTCACCATCGGCTTGCCGTGGTCAATCTTCTCTACTGAAAGCAGCGGCATCTTGTCTAAGTACGTCATCACTTTCACCACCGGCCCTAGCTCTGAGGCGGGCAATTGCCGGTGCACGGGGGCCAGGCTTTGGCAGTAGGCAATGATGGCGGCCATATCTGCGGCCGAAAGCAGGGTGGTTTCATGGGAAGGCATGAACAGCAGCGCCTGTCCGTTGGCATCTACCCCGTGCCGAAGGGCTCGTACCCAGTCGGTGGTGCTGTAACGGGCGGGCAAGCCTCCCTGCCCTTTGGTGAGGTTAGTGGCTACCAAGCGGCCCAGCGCCTTATCGTCTATCATCACTTTCCCGGCCAGGTCTGGCCCGTGGCAATCTTTACAGCCTTTGATGGCGGTGAGGTGCGCTCCTTTGGCCAACAAAGCTTTGTCCTGGCTTATTTCCAGCTTCTCCGGGGCAAAAGAATACTTCTTTTCTATGCGTTGCCCTATGTTCACCGAAACATAGAAGTAAAACAGGCCCAGCAAGAGGACCACGGAGCCGAGGACCAGCGCAGTCCATTTCAGGATTTTCTTAAACATGCTTTCGGTTGATTATCTGATACATGGCGATTAAAAACACAGTAAAACTGCTTTCTACCAAAGACCAGAAACCTGCGGACTTCCCCTACGTTCACCGGGTTTTTCCCGCCACCGCAGAAGTGCACCTGCCGGAATGGACATCAACCGATTGAAGCGAGAGAATAATCTTATCGACTGAAAAATATCTTTCAATAAATATTGAAAGTTTGAAAACTTACGTATATTTGACTCATGGAATTAGCAGAGGCGAAACAACGGTTCATTGAAGCCTGGGGAAAACTGGGGTCTGAGTGGGGCATCAACCGCACCATGGCCCAGGTACACGCCCTGCTCCTGATTTCGCCGGAGGCCCTCACCACCGAGCAGGTGATGGAGCAGCTGCAGATTTCGCGCGGCAACGCCAACATGACTCTGCGCGACCTGATCAACTGGGGCCTGATTGAGAAGCAGCACCGCAGCGGCGAGCGCAAGGAATATTTCTTCGCGGAGAAAGACGTCTGGACCATTGCCCGCCAGGTAGCCAAAGAACGCAAACGCCGGGAACTGGAACCGGTGCTCAAGTTGCTCACGCAGCTGCAGGAAGTGGAAGGCGATGCGCAGGATCCGGAATACACGACCTTCAAGAAATCAGTGACAGACATAAACAAGCTGGCCGGCAACGTAGATTCTACCTTGGAAACCATGCTGAAAGCGGAGGAAAACTGGTTCTTCGGGTCTATTTTCAAGCTGTTCAAGTAGCAGCTATTTTTTTGCCTTATATGTTTCAATTTTTACTGAAAATTCAAAACAAACTATCACTTAAAGAACCAGCAGCATGGCCAAGATTGTCTTAGCAGGCGGAAGCGGCTTTATCGGGCAGCTCCTCTCCCAACACTTCGTCGCCAAGGGCGATGAGGTAGTCATTCTCACCCGGAAACCCGCCGCAGGGCAAACTCCGGCCCGGCAAATCTACTGGGATGCCACTGCCCCCGGACCATGGACGCAGCACCTGGAACGCGCCGATGTCTTGATCAACCTCACGGGCAAAAGCGTGAACTGCCGCTATACCCAGAAGAACAAGCAGGAAATCATTTCTTCGCGGGTGAACGCTACCCAAGCCCTGGGAGACGCGGTGCGACAATTACAGCGTCCACCCCGCCTCTGGATCAACGCCGCCTCGGCCACCATCTATCGCCACGCGCAGGACGGTCCGCAAGACGAGTTGACCGGCGAGATTGGCACGGGTTTCTCCGTGGAGGTCTGCGGCAAATGGGAGAACGCCTTCTATGCCCAGCACACGCCCGGCATCCGTAAGGTTGCCTTGCGCCTGGCCATTGTCCTGGCCAAAGACGGCGGCGTCATGCCCTATTACCTGAACCTGGCCCGGGTTGGTTTGGGCGGCCGCCAGGGCAACGGCTTGCAGTGCTTCAGCTGGATTCACGCCCGAGATGTGATTGGCAGCATTGAGTTCCTGATGCAGCACGAAGAACTGGAAGGCGACTTTAACATTTCCTCTCCGCGCCCCGTGCCCAACCACCGCTTCATGCAGACCGTGCGGCAGGCCTTGGGAGTTTCCTTTGGACTGCGGGCCAGAAAATGGATGCTGGAGATAGGCGCCTGGTTCCTGAGAACAGAAACCGAACTGCTCCTTAAAAGCCGCTGGGTAGTGCCCACCCGTTTGCTGCAGGCCGGCTACCAGTTTCAGGTACAGACCATTGAAGAGGCCGTGCGGCTGTGCACCACCCAGGAAGAAAAACCTGTTTTGCGGCCATTTTTAGAAAAACAGGCCAAAAACAGCCGTCCTTCTTATCCGGCCCCTAACGGGCTTCCCCTAAACGCCTAAGTTCTATGGAAAAGCGTTACAAGTTCAGGAACGTGTATGGTATTGTTTTGGCAGCCTTGTACGGGATTGTCTTCCTGCTCATTATTTCAGAGAACCACACGCTCGTCTCTATTTCCTATGTCTTTATCCTGCCGCTCATCATCGGGACCATCCCGGTCCTCTTCAGCACCAAAGAGCAGCTCCTTACCTTCAAGTCGCTCATCCTGATTCCGTGGGGCAGCATCTTTCTGTTTGTGCTGCTGGCGTTCGCGCTTAAGCTGGAGGGCATCATCTGCCTGGTGATTATTGTGGCGCCGTTTATTCTGCTGGGCACTTTGGCCGCCTTCATTGTCCGGATTGTGCGCCTGTATTATCACGGGCCCAAAACGCCTCTGTATTCTACCCTTTTACTGCCCCTGGTTTTTCTGGTGGTAGAACAGAACATGACTCCAGCAGACGCCTTTCAAACGGTTACAACCACCCTGGAGATCAACGCGCCTCAGGCTACCGTCTGGGAGCACCTCAAGCAGGTAAAGAACATCCAGCCGCACGAGATTCAGCCGCACTTCATCCACCAGATCAATGTCCCTAAACCGGTAACGGGTTATTTAGACCACGAAGGAAAAGACGGTACCCGCTACATCTCCTGGGACAAAGGCATTCAGTTTAAGTTTGACATTCAGGAGTGGCACGAAGGGCAAGGGTTTACCTATCTGGTGAAGCTGGATGAACACTCCATTCCGCCCAATACCTTAGATGAGCATGTTATGCTGGGTGGCGAGTTCTTTGACGTGGTGAAAGGAGCCTACCACATCACCCCTCTTACCTCTGGTAAAAGCCTGCTTACCTTGACCTCCACCTACCGCGTCACCACCACGTTCAACTTTTACTGCACCTGGTGGGCAGACTTTCTCATGGATGACCTGCATAAGATGATTCTGGAGGTTATCAAAACCAGAAGCGAAACCACTACTCACTATGTAACTGCCGCCACGCAATGAGAGCCATTTCTCTACCCTTCTTTCCGACGGTCAAAGTGCAGCCGGTGAAAGAACAACGTTTTCAGAAAAGCTACCTCATGCAGCTCTTCAACCAGATGTCTGCGTCCTATGAGGGGATGAACTATCTCACCTCCTTCGGGTTTTCCTATCTCTGGCGGAAGCAATTTCTCCAACCCCTTCCAGACCAGGATACCCCCGTACAGGTCGCGGATTTGATGACCGGCATGGGCGAAACCTGGCCTCACATCTTCAAGAAGTGGAAGCAAGTCCAACTCACGGCCCTTGACTTTTCTCAGGGCATGCTGCAATGTGCCGCCCGCAGAAACGAATCTGCCTTCGGCAACCAGGTGCACCTGCTCCAGGAAGATGCTCTGAACAGCAGCCTCCCGGCTGAACAGTTTGATGTGGTCACCTGCGCGTTCGGGCTGAAGACTTTGGACCTAGCGCAAATGAGAGCCCTGGCAAAGGAGATCCACCGGATTTTAAAGCCAAACGGGACATTTACGTGCGTAGAAGTCTCTGAACCTTCCTCCTCCTTTCTGCAGGCAGCCTACCTGCCGTACATCAGGTACCTTATTCCGGCGCTCGGTTATCTTTTTGCGAGAGAGTACACTGCCTATAAAATGCTGGGGTATTATACCAAAGCCTTCGGGAATTCGAAAGAAGCCGCAGAGATCTTTAGGGCCGCAGGGTTTTCGGTCACTTACCAAAGCTTCTTCAAGGGCTGTGCCACCGGGTTTATAGCACTAAGTAGAAAAACGGATGAAAAAGACCTTCCGGCAAAGGCCTAACGTTCATAGCCCACGCTTTTGACCGAGGGTTCAGAAATTTGGGTGAAGGCAGGTGAATTCATCCCTGAAGAGTGTTCCTGCGTTTAGGGCCTCTTTTTAGAATAGCAGTGCCTAAACGCAGGAACACTCTCATGATATAGCTACCGCTTGAAATACACCTTGAACGTGGTCCCCTTGTTTTGTTCGCTTTCCACCTCAATGGAGCCGCCGGCGTTTTCCACAATGCGCTTGACAATGTAAAGGCCTATGCCCGTGCCTTCCACGTGGTCATGCAGGCGTTTGAACATGGAGAAGATCTTGTCCTTGTCTTCGGGCTTCATGCCTAAGCCGTTGTCCGTGACGGAAAGCACCGTAAAACCGGGAACGTGCTGGGTAGCGATGGTAATGTGAAGGGGCCGCTCTTTGGAACGGTATTTCAGCGAGTTGCTCAGCAGGTTGTAGACAATGCTGCGCACGTTCTTGGCCGAGAACTTCACCGTAGACCCGGGCGCGATCTGGAGGTCCAGGCGGGCGCCCACCGCCCTAATCATGTTCTCGAAATCCAGCTGCACATCGGCTACCACTTCGCCCAGATTGATGGAAGCGATGTCTTCCCCGGCTTCGCGCTGAATCTTGGCTACTTGGGTGAGGTCTGAGACGGCGCGTTTGAACCGGTTCACCGAGGCATCCATGAGCGCCAGCACCCGTTGCACCTCTTCGTGCTGCTGCACCTCCAGGGGCAAGTGCTCCACCAGGGTGGCAACCAGACCTTCTATATTGGAGATGGGCGCTTTTAAATCATGCGAGGCGGAGTACACAAAGTTGTCCAGATCGGCGTTGATGGCGCGCAGCTCGGTGTTCATGATTTCTATCTCCTGCCGGGCCTCCACCTGCTCGTTTACTCCAATGGCCACGGCAATCACCCCTATGATCTCTCTCTTGGCGTTGCGCATGGGGTGGTACACGAAGCTGAAGTACATGGGCTCCAGTGTTCCGCTACGCTCCAGCATGACCAGTAACTCATTATTCACATAGGGAATGCCAGTGGTGTACACCCCGTCCAGAAGTTCTATGATTCCCTGGCCTTTCACCTCGGGCAGAGCCTCCAAAATAGGTTTCCGGATGACATCTCCATACTGTTTGCCCCACAGTTCACAGATACCGGGGTTGGCCAGTTCCACCACATGCTCGGGCCCGCGCAAGATGCAGATGGCCACCGGGGCCTGCTCAAACAACGCAATTAGCTCTGCTTGCTGGCGGGCCGCTTCTTCCCGGGCCTGGATGCTGGCAATGGACGTGGCAATCTGGCTTACCAGCAGTTCATGGAAGTTCTGGTAATCTTTGTCATACTCCAGCTCATGGCTGATGCCTGACACGAAGAACCCGATCAGGTGGTTTTGCCCGGGCTGAAAAATGGGGTGTACCACGGCTTTCAGCGGCATTTGGACTTCCGGTCCAGCTCCCCGGAGGCTATGCAGGTCTTCTACCAGGTAAAGTTTTTTGGTGCGCTGCACTTCTGAGAAAGGCCACTTGCCTGCGGTTTCAGGAGTGGCCAACGGCACCCTTGGGGGCGCCTCTTCCTGCCCAGACGCGCCTAAGAGCACGGCTTCCGTCTCCTGCCGGTTTATGAGGTAAATTTGGTTAAAGGGAATATCGTTCTCGTTCTGGGCCAGTATCTGGGAAGCCGTCTCGCAGGCCTGGCTCAGCGTTTGAAGCTGGGCCATGGCATCGGCAATATCCTTCAGGGTTTTGAGGCGGCGCTGCCCAATAAGAGTACTGGTTACCTCGGTGCAGGCACAGAAAACCCCATTCACTTGCCCTTGGTCATCAAAGGCCGGGCTGTAGGAGAAGGTCCAGTACGTTTCCTCCGGAAAACCTTTCCGCTCCAGCAGCAGCCTTAACCCCTCGGCATAAAAAGAATCGCCGCCATTCAGGATATTTTCAGCAATGCCTCCAATGTCTTTCCAGATCTCGGCCCAGATCTTGCGGGCAGAGACCCCTAACGCAGCCGGGTGTTTATCGCCCAGGGCGGGAATGTAGGCATCGTTATGAAAAGCATACAGCTCCCTTGACCACCAGATAAACATGGGAAAATCTGAGTTCAGCAACAGCCTGATGTTCGCCTGCAGGCTTTGGGGCCAGGTAGCAGGTGGCCCCAGCGGATGCGCTTCCCAGTTGAAAGCCCTCATCATGGCCCCCATCTGTCCCTTCCCCTGGAAAATACGCAAGGCATCTGTGGCAACTTCATCTCTGTAGTTCTGTGGCATAAAGGAAGGTTAAAGGGCAATTGTTTTTTGAGCCTTGCAGCAGCACTGTTTCTGCCACACCAACGCACACCTTATACGGGCGGCTGCGGAAAATACGCAGCCGCCGCAGAAAGAAGTCAGCTATTTCCCGTTGGCGGGAGAAAACCCCTTCTAAAAAGGAAAAAGGAGCACCTGTTTTAGGGCTCCTTTTACAAAATGAAGGCTAAAATGGTTACAGTTCCCGCCGTAAGTTCTGCTGTTCAGGCAGACTTCTTTCACGAACCCCGTTGGGCCGCGGTTTTAGAACCGGAAGAAGCTGTTGGTGCCGCCCACTTTGCCCCCGAAGTTGCGGATGTTGTAAGTGAACGTGAGCATCGCGTAGCGGGTAAGCACCCGCGTCTGGAAGTCTTCCACAAAGTTCTCCCTAATGGCCCGGTACGCCCCAATGTTCTGGTCCAACAAATCATACACAGACAGCTTCAGCTGGGCCCGGTCGTTTTTCAGGAACAGGAAGGTCACGCCGGCATTCAGGCGGCTGATGTCTTTGCGCAAGCCCGGCGCCACGTTGGAGTTGTAGGTGTAGTCAAACGTGGCTTCCCAGACAATCTTCTTAGGCAGGCGCACCACTACGCCAGTACGGGAAGTGGTAGTGGAAAACCGGATGTCCTGGAACGCCTCGTCTTCATACACACTGCGGCGGCGACCCAGGGTAAACGACTCATTGAACTCAAACTTGTCATTTAGGTTCACGCGCGCGCTCAGGCTAGGGTTGAGGGAGATATTCTGCCCGTAGCTGCGCAGATTGTTGAGGATGATGAGCGTTTTCATGTAGTTCACCCACAGGGAGGCCGTGAGGGAGAACTGCCGCTGGCCGTCAAACTTCCAGTCCTTCGTGACTTCGGTGCTGCTGTTCAGTTGCCAGTTGCCGTCGGTGTTCACGGGGCGGGTGGTCTGCTGACCGGTGGTTTCGTCCAGGGTTCTGGCCCGCGTTACCGCGTCATTGCTGATGCTCCCCGACAGGTACGCCCAATAGTTGATGGACCGCTTGGTATCAAACTTCCGGAAATGCAGGTTCACCGAGTGCGAGATAGTGGGGGTGAGTTCCGGGTTGCCGTACTGGATGAACAAGGGGTTGGACTGATCGGTGACAGGCTGCAGATCGGCGGCTGAGGGTTCCCGCACGTTCACGTTGTAGCTGAAGTTGAAGCTTTTCCAGTTGACCGTCAATGACGGAAAGGCATAGAAGTAATCTTGGTTTATCGGCTGGAGTTTCTGGAACGTGTTCTCAATGTTGAGCAGCGTAAACCGGATGCCCGGTTGCAGGGTCAGGTCTTTGATCTTCCACTTCAGGCTGGTGGTCACGTAATTGCGCCAGCCGCTGCGCTCCACCTTGTCTGAGAGCGCCGGAAGCAAAAGGGGTGCTTCGGCTCCCTCGCCCGCCAAATCAAAAGTAGACACCCGGTTGCCGTCCTTGAAATATTCAGCGTTCAGCCTTACCACGCCACTCAGGTTTTTGCTGAAGGGCTCGGTATACGAGAAAGAGGTATTGATGGCGCGGTTGGTCACCACGTTGTCGCGCAGCTGATCCAGGAACTCAGAATAGGGGTTGAGGCCGTAGTAATAGCTTTCCACCTGGTAGAACTGGTCCTGGTCGCCGTCGTTGATGTTGTAGGTACCGTAGAAATTGAACTGGCGGCCTTTTTTCTTGCGGGAGCTTCGGTCAAACGACAGGTTACCGGAGAAGGTGGCGGTGGTATTGTCCAGTTGCTGCTGATTCTCGCTGCTGTTGAGTTGTTCAGAGGAACTTTTAAAGGTATTGGTGAACAGCCCCTGGTTGGAGGCGCTCCGGGCCAGCACCACGCTGGGCGAGAAACTGAGGTTGGTCACGGAGTCAATTTTCCAGTCAATCCGGCCACCAAACCGATGGCTTTGGTTGTCACTGTCCTGGTTTCTGGTGCGGCGCGAGACCAGTGTATCATTGGGGAGGCTTTGCGCGGAGTTCACCAGTTGGTTCAGGTCGGCGTCTATGCCGCCGTAGAAATATTGCAGGTTCACCTTCACGTCGCCTTTAAGCAGGGTGTTGAAGTTACCGCCCGCCCCGGTAGACCGCTGAATCCCGTCTTCGGTGCCGCCAAAGGAAATACCGTTCACGGCAAATCCGCCGTCGCTCCGCACCATGATGGAGTTCATGCCGCTGCGGTTAAAGCCCCCAATCCGGGAAATGTCCTCAAACCCGAAGGCCGGTTTGTTCAGGTTGTTGGAGTAGCCCAGCAAGCTGATCTGGGTGGTGTCCCGGAAGACGTTCAGGATGCCGCCGCCTTCGTAGCGCCGGTCTGAGCCGGTACCGGCATATACCTTCCCGAACGCGCCCTGCTTGATGCCTTTCTTCAGTTTGAGGTTAATCACCTGCGGAATCTCGTTCACCGGCAGATCGGGGTCTCTTCTGAGGGCATCGGGGTCGTTCACCACCTGCACCTTGTCAATCATGTCGGCGGGCAGGTTGCGGGAGGCTACTTTAGGGTCGTTCCCGAAAAACTCTTTGCCGTCTACCAGAATCTTGTTCACCGCCTTGCCGTTCACCGCAATGTTGCCCGAACCGTCTACCGTCACGCCCGGCAGTTTCTTCAGGAGATCTTCCAGCAAGGCCGTGGGCAGCGTTTTGAACGAGTTGGCGTTGAACTCCAGCGTGTCTTTGCGGACCACAATGGGCGGCGCCTCAGACATAATCACCACTTCGCCCAACAGGTGATCGGCCTGGGTCATTTCCACCTGCCCCAAGTCCAGGTCTGCGTTGCCGGCCGTCAAGGTAAACTCCTTGCGGTACACCTTGAACCCCGTCATGGTAATCACGATCCGGAAGGGCTTGTTCAGGGCCAGACCAGGCACCCTGAAATTGCCTTTCTCATCACTCACCCTAAACGTGACCAGCGTAGTGTCCTGGGCGGTATAAACCGCAATGGTGGCATACGGCAGGGCTTCTTTGTGGGTAGCGTCCCAGAGTTTGCCTTTCACCTCGCCTTTTTGGTTCTGGGCGAAAGCAGACCCGGGCAGGCCCATTAAAAACAACAGCAAGCAAATGAGTAAGGTTGATTTCATGCGGGGAGAATAGAGGTGAAACATGGATGAGAAAGCGCAGCGATCTGGCACTAATGTTATACATTTTCAGGCAGAGCATTCCTGCGGCCCCGGAACATTTAACAAACATTAACATTTGACCTGCTGGGCTTTAAGGGTCCTTTTCAGAAAACAGGCCTGAAATGAGATCTGTCTTTGCTCGGAGGTTTCCCGGACAAAAGAGCTTCGCCGAATCTCGGGCGTGCTGGCTTTTTCAGTAAGTGGCGCAGCTTCCGCAGAAAGTTGCACCGCGCTTTGTTTTCGGCGGGAGCCGGGAGTTTTCGGGTTAGGCGTTTCATAGGCGATTTGGGCCCGTTTTCAGGAAACAGGCTTAAAACCGGAAACCGCAGTCTGCTCCTTAAACAGACACCGCGCACCTTTCACATCCTTTTCACTACCAACTTTTTATCCCTTCCTAGGCTTAAATGTTAAAGTCTGTTAAGCTTGTGACTACACTTATAAAAAATCCACTAAAATTTAGTAACATTACTAAACCCTATTCCTATCACTAACTATCCAAGCGTATGTCAAAGAAGAGTACTTTAGCCGTATTGCTGGCGGCGGCGCTTATCTCCCAGGCGCAGGCGCAAGCCCCCAAAAAGACCTCCCCCACCAAGAAACCGGTAACCGTGGTCACGACTGCCCAACCAGCGGGCCAGACCAAACGGATTGAAAAGGTGACTCGCAAAGGATCAGAGCTGGTCATACCGTATGAGAAGTATGTGCTGCCCAACGGTCTCACGGTGGTAGTGCACGAAGACCACTCAGACCCTATCGTGCACGTGGACGTGACCTACCATGTGGGCTCGGCTCGGGAAGAGGTGGGCAAATCCGGCTTCGCGCACTTCTTTGAGCACATGATGTTCCAGGGATCGGACAACGTGGCCGATGAGGAGCACTTCAAGATTGTCTCGCAGGCAGGCGGCGATCTGAACGGCACCACCAACCGCGACCGTACCAACTACTTTGAGACCGTGCCTTCTAACCAACTGGAAACCGCCCTCTGGCTGGAGGCCGACCGCATGGGTTTCCTGCTGGATGCCGTGACCCAAAGGAAATTTGAGGTGCAGCGCGAGACCGTGAAGAACGAGCGCGGCCAGAACTATGACAACCGTCCGTACGGGCTGGTGTACGAGAAGAGCGCCCAGGCACTTTACCCGTACGGCCACCCGTACTCCTGGACTACCATTGGGTACATTGAAGACCTGAACCGGGTAAACGTGAATGACCTGAAAAACTTCTTCCTGCGCTGGTACGGGCCAAACAACGCCACGCTAACTGTGGGCGGTGACGTAACCCCGGCCCAGGTGGTGAAACTAGCGGAGAAGTACTTCGGTTCTATCCAGCGCGGCCCCGAGGTGAAGAACATGAAACTGGCGGCCCCGGTGCTTACCCAGGACCGCTATCTCTCCTACGAGGACAACGTGCGCTTCCCGATGCTGCAGATGACGTTCCCTACCGTGCCCAACTACCATCCAGACGAAGTTCCTTTGGATGTGCTGGCCGAGATCATTGGCGGCGGCAAAAACTCCATCCTGTACAAGAACCTGAACAAAACCCAGAAAGTAGTGCAGGCCAGCGCCGGGCACCCCTGCTCAGAACTGGCCGGCGAATTCACCCTCACGGTTCTGCCCCTGCCCGGCCACACCCTCGCCGACATGGAGAAAGAGATGCGCAACGCCTTCGCGGAGTTTGAGAAACGCGGCGTCACCGATGATGACCTGGAGCGCTTCAAGTCTTCCTATGAGGCCAACATCATCAACAGCTTGTCCAGCGTGGCGGGCAAAACCTCTACCCTGGCCTCGTACCAAACCTTCACCGGCAACCCCAATTTCCTCACCAACCAGTTGAAAGCGCACCGCGCCGTCACCAAAGCCGATGTCCTGCGCGTGTACAACCAGTACATCAAAGGCAAACCCGCCGTGCTCCTGAGTGTGGTCCCCAAGGGCAAGCCCGAGATGGTGGCCAAGGCCGATAACTTCAAAGTAGACCCCAGTGGCTACAAAGCCCCCGCTGACCAGTACGCCGGCCTGAAATACGTGAAGGCGAAAGACACCTTTGACCGCAGCAAGCGTCCGGCTCCTGGCCCCAACCCCACCATCACCGTGCCGCCGTTCTGGAAAGACACCTTCGCCAACGGCATCAAGGTGATCGGGGCGAAAAGCGAAGAGGTGCCTACGGTGACCATGCTCTTCTCGCTGCAAGGCGGCCACAAACTGGAGGCCCATGATCCGTCCAAAGCGGGCATCGCTTCGCTGACGGCGGCGCTCATGAACGAATCCTCGGTGAAATACACCGCCGAGGATCTCTCCAGCCAATTGCAGAAACTGGGCAGCTCCATCAACTTCGGGAGCAGCACCGAGAACATGACCATTCAGGTGCAGAGCCAGGTCAAAAACCTGGACGCCACGCTGGCGCTGCTGGAGGAGCGCATGCTGCACCCCCGCTTTGACCAGGCCGATTTTGACCGCCTGAAAAAACAACGGCTGGAGAACATCAAAAACCAGAGCACCCAGCCTACGGTAGTAGCCAACAACGTCTTCAACAAAATGCTCTATGGCGAAGGCCACATCAAGGCCATTCCGGTCATCGGGACCACGGCCACCGTGGAGAACATCTCGCTGGATGACGTGAAGAAGTTCTACAAAGACTACTTCTCGCCCTCGGTGACCAATCTCGTGATTGTGGGCGATGTGCAGCAGGCGCAGATCATGCCCAAGCTGGCGTTCCTGAACCAATGGACCGCCAAGCAGGTGACCATCCCCGCCGAGCCCAAAGTCGCCAATATAGACAAAACCAAAATCTACGTGGTAGACAAAGAAAAGGCGGCGCAGTCGGAGATCAGGATCGGGTACATGGCGCTGCCCTATGACGCCACCGGCGACTTCTACAAGGCCACCCTCATGAACTACGTCCTGGGCGATGCCTTCAACAGCCGCATCAACCTGAACCTGCGCGAAGACAAAGGCTACACCTACGGCGCCTGGTCATACTTCTCGGGCTCCGAGGCCGCCGGACCGTTCACCGCCGCCGCCGGGGTACGCACCAACGTCTCTGACAGCTCGGTGGTGGAGTTCATGAAAGAGATCAAGCGGTTCCGGGAAGAAGGCATCACCGATGAAGAATTAGCGTTCATGCGCAGCGCCATCGGCCAGGGCGATGCTCTCAAGTACGAGACGTCCTTCCAGAAAGCGTTTTTCCTCAACAACATGCTCCGCTACAACCTGGACGCCGACTACGTAGCCAAGCAGAACGAAATCCTGCAGAACATCACCAAGGAGGAAATTAACGCCCTGGCCAAGAAATACCTGCCCGTGGAGAAAATGAGCATCATGCTGGTGGGCGACAAAGCCTCGGTGAAACCGGGGCTGGAGAAACTGGGCTACGAGGTGGTGGAACTGGACTCAGACGGCGCGCAGATTCTGGCGCAGGCCACCACGCCGGCAGTGACCGCAGAACCCAAGAAAATCACCCCGCCCAAAGGCCGCAAGCCTCGCAAGGAAGGTCGCATTTTCTAAGCATACCGTTGAAGATTTGCGTAGGGGCAATCCCTTGTGGTTGCCCTTTACAGGAAGATGGCATCTAAGTTTAGGAGTAGTTCTTCTAATTTGAAGCGACTTGGTCATCCTCCTACCCCCTTCAAAGGCAGGGCCGTTAAGTTCTAAAAATATAGCTGGTTCAAGTTTTCAACTTGGACCTAAAATGAGCTGAAGTTTGCAACTTCAGTGAGGCGACAGCCTCAAACTATTCAAGGATGGCAATGGACCCCATCTCAGTTGAAGGCTGCAATGTAGAACTTAACGGCCCTACCCTTCAAAGGGGGACGGAATGCGTGCAGAACAAATAGGTGATCTATTCAGATGGAACAGGTAAGCTTCCCGGCTAATTTCTGAGTACCCGCTTTTCTGGCAGGTTACTTCTCCAGGAGACCAGTTTACCACATTTGAACCATCATTTTAAAGGCGTTTTCGGGAAAAGCCCCGGAAACGCCTTTTCGTTTTAAACGGCGTTTTCTGTTTTGGGCCCGTTTTCCGGAAAAGAGCCCCGAAACAGAAAACTCCGTTTATGCCAACAGACCGTTCACTTGCTGCCACAGCGTGGCCCCGGCCATCCAGGTCATCAGGAGCACCACCAGGACCCCGAACAGCGTCAAGAGCCACGGGTGGCGGTACGTCCCCATCAGGCTTTTCTTATGCGCCGCGATGAGCATGGTGCCCAGCGTCACGGGCAGCACGAAGCCATTCAGCAGCCCCGCCCACACCAGCAACGCCACCGGCTTCCCGATGAACACGAAAATGACCGTGGAAATAAAGATGAACCCGATGATAAACCAGTTCTCGTTTTGCGCGATGCGCGGATGAAACGACTTGATAAAGGAAACCGACGTGTACGCCGAGCCCACCACCGAAGTAACGGCCGCCGCCAGCATCATCACCCCGAACAGCTTGTACCCAAACGTGCCCGCGGCCAGCTCAAACACCGAGGCCGGCGGATTCTCCGGGTTCAGCACCTTTCCCTGCTGCAGCACGCCCAAGGTTGCCAGAAACAGCAGCACCCTAATCACGGAGGCCAGCGAAATACCTGACACCGCGCTGGTGGTCACCTGACCCAAGGCTTCCTTGCCTTTCACGCCCGCATCCAGCAACCGGTGCCCGCCCGCGAAGGTGATGTAACCGCCCACCGTGCCGCCCACCAGCGTGATGATGGCCGTGAAACTGATCTGCGCTGGGGCAAACGTCCGGATAGCGGCCTCGGTTAGCGGCGGCGAGGAAACCCAGGCCACGTACACAATCAACCCGATCATCAAGGCTCCCAGCAGCTGCGCGAAACGGTCCATGAGTTTGCCGGCCTCGCGCACCAGGAAAATCCCGATGGCAACGGCGGCGGAGATGACCGCGCCTGCCTCCACGGATAAACCGGTCAGCACATTCAGCCCTAAGCCGGCCCCGCCCACGTTCCCGATGTTGAAGGCGAAACCGCCCAGCACAATCAGAAACGCAATGAACGCGCCCAAGGCCGGCAACACGGCATTGGCAATGTCCTGCGCCCGTTTTTCGGAGATGGCAATCACGCGCCAGACGTTGAGCTGCACGCCAATATCCAGCAGAATGGAAAGCAGAATCACAAACCCGAAGCTGGCGCCCAGGCTCTGCGTGAAGACGGTGGTTTGGGTTAAAAAGCCGGGGCCTACGGCCGAGGTGGCCATCAGGAAAGCGGCGCCCAGCAGCACGCTCCAGTTTTGGGGTCGTTTCATAAAACTAACACGAAAACGGCTGAAGCGACACGTTCTCCTCGGTCAGTCTCCGGCGGATGAGCTGGGCAAACTCCACCGCATGGGTCCCATCGCCGTGCAGACAAATGGTATCTGCTTTAATGGGGACGTCTACGCCCTGCTGCGAGCGCACTTTTCCTTCTTTGACCATGCGCACCACCTGCTGCACGGCCTCGTGCGGATCAGTGATGAGGGCGTTGGGTTGTCTTCTGGAAGTGAGGGTGCCGTTTTCCTGGTACGTTCTATCCGCGAATACTTCATGGGCGGTTTTCAGGCCCAGTTTCTCGCCGGCCTGCACCAGGGCACTTCCGGCCAGGCCGTACAGAACCGCCTCGGGATTGACTTTGTAGACGGCTTCGGCGAGGGCCTCGGCCAGAGCGGGGTTCACGGCGGCCATGTTGTAGAGCGCGCCGTGCGGTTTTACGTGGTGCAACACGCCGCCCTCGGCGGTGATGAACGCCGTGAGCGCGCCTATCTGGTAAACGGTCAGGTTGAAGGCCTCCTCGGGAGAAACGGCCAGGTCTCGCCGCCCGAAACCAACCAGATCCTGAAACCCCGGATGCGCACCCAGTGCCACTCCGTTCTGCAGGGCCAGCCGCACGGTCTTCTTCATCACCGAAGGGTCACCGGCATGGAACCCGCAGGCGATGTTGGCCGAGGTCACCAGAGGCAGCAGGGCCTCGTCATGGCCCAGGCGGTACGCGCCAAAGCTTTCGCCTACATCACAGTTTACATCAACGGTCAAGGTGTTCGTCATCTTTTGGATTGAAGATGGATGGCCCGACTCAAGTGCTCCAGGGTGCGTTCCTGCTGATAATAGAGGGCGTGCGCCTCGGCCAGGGAAACCTCCCGGAACCGAACGCACTGCCCGGGCCGCACCTGCGCCAGCACCGGCAAATCAGCAGAAATCACCTGCCCTATGCGCGGATAACCACCCGTGGTTTGGTGTTCGGCCAGTAAGATAATAGGATTTCCGTTGGGAGTCACCTGCACCGTGCCAAAAGTGACCGCGCTGGAAAGCAACTCCACCGGTTCCTTCAGTTCCAGAGGAGGCCCTTCCAGGCGGAAGCCCATCCGGTCTGAGGCCGTGGCTATTTTGAACTCGCCTTGCCAGAAGGTTTCCTGCGCGTTTTCGGAAAACAGGTCATATTCCGGTCCCGGCAAAACGCGCACCGTGGGAGCATCAGTATACGCCGACAGCAAATCCGCCGCGATGCCCCAGCTAGCTACAGAAAAAAGCTCCTCTGGTTTACTTTTCCCGCTCCACGCGGATACCTGCTCTGAGACGAGGGACTTCATCGGCAGAACGTCTCCTTTCTGCAGCGCCCGGCCTTGCCAGCCTCCCAGCCCGGCGCGCGCGTACGTTGCCGCGCTGCCCATCACCAGAGGCACGTCAAAACCACCAGCTACGGACAGGTACGCTCGGCAGCCCAGCGCCGGGGCACCAAACGCCAGCAAGGCTCCTTTCTGCACATAGATGACCCGGTGGATAGGCACGGAGATTCCGTTCAGGGAAGGGGACAGATCGGCTCCGGCCAAGGCAATCAGGCAATCTTCCTGAAAAAGCAGACAGGGTCCGGCCAGCGTGATTTCCAGGGCGGCGGTATTCTGCGGATTGTTGACCAAAAGATTGGCCAAACGGAGGGCATACGCATCCATGGCACCGCTCACCACCATGCCTTGTTTCTGAAACCCGAAGCGGCCCAGATCCTGCACTGTGGTGAACAGCCCCGCTTTCTCTACCTTAATGCTCATGCGGGCGCTCCTTCCAGTTTAGGTACTCTTTCTCGGAAACGGGCACAAAACGCACCACATCGCCCATCTCCAGTAAACTGGGCGAAGCGCGGGCAGGATCAAACAGGGAGAGCGGCGTGCGGCCAATCAGTTGCCAACCGCCGGGGGTTTCCAGGGGGTACACACCGGTTTGCAAACCGGCAATGCCCACGGAACCGGCGGGAATGACCGCCCGGGGCACCTGCTTGCGGGGCGCGGCCAGACGCGGGTTCATGCCGCCCAGATACGGGAAACCGGGCGCAAACCCGATCATGTACACCAGGTACTCGGCCTGGGAATGGAGCGCGATGACTTCCTCGGCCCGGAGGCCCGTGTGTTGCGCCACCAGCTCCAGATCAGGGCCAAATGCGCCGCCGTACACCACCGGAATCTCTTTGACAGACGCTTGGGCGGCGGCCGGCGCGGTTTCCAGTTGTGCCAGCATCTGCCGCAGGTGCGTTTCCACCGCGGCGTACGCGTCTAATCGGCCCCAATCGCTGACGAGCCAGGGATCATAGTACACCGTCACGGTGGTAAAAGCCGGCACGTACTCCACCAGACCAGGAAACGGATGCTGGTCCAGGAACTGCGCGACGGCTTTTACCTGATGATGGGTCTCAACGGCTATCTCATCGCCCAGTTGCAGCACAAGGGCCGCGTCTCCCAGAGGAAACATCCGGACGGAGGATAGCTGAAAGGGCATGGTGGAGGGGTCTGTTTACGGGCTGTTTTCCGGAAAAGACGCGGAAAACGCTACTGCGGTTGGGGTAAAGCTGTTTCTATCTAATCTTGGATATAAAGGGTTTCGTTTTTAAAAGGCACCAGGGCCAGTTTCATGGTTTGCTCGTAGAGCGATTTCCGGTCTACCACGTTGTCGGTCAGAATCCCGATGGCACCGCCGTTCTGCTTGGAGTTGGCCTGCCCGAACACCCGGTCATCGGCCTCGCCCAGTTCCACGCCCTGGTGCACCAGATTTGCCACGGCGGGCGGCAAGAAGAACATCCCGGAACGGGCCTTCCCTACCAATCCTTGCGCACGAACCACAATCCAGGCGAAAGCCGCCAGCTCCTGGTGCAGGGCCTGCACACCGCCTTCAATGCCTACCCAGAAATCGGCCTGCGGATGTGCATCAAAGGCATTGCACATGCGGTTGAAAGCACCGGTCAGGGTTTCGGTATCAGACATGGGCTGGTCTGCCACGCCAGACGGAACCGAGATGGGCTCAACTTGAAATTCATGTTGGGGAAACATGGCCTGTAAACCACTCAGCGCTGCTTCAACTTTTACAGGGTTAGTGGATGCCACCACTACTTTTTGTACTACTTTGTTCATCTCTTATGTTTTCTTACTTACGAAGTAAAGCAAAATTTTTACATTTTTATGCAAGCTTCATACCAATAATATTTTTTGGACGTTTTTTAGGAAAATAAGATAAAAAACGATTATCACCAGAATACAAAACCTCTGAAAACTAGGGTAGAAAAGCGTAGGATTTGTAATTTTACCCAGAATGAAAAACAAGCGCTTTCAGCCTCTCAAAAAAGGCCTTCTCCTCCTCTCGCTGGGCACGTCACTTGCCTGCACCAGACACGGGCCCTCTTCCTTCCGTTCTATTCCCGTGGTGCCCGGGGTCTCCAAGTCGCTCGCCGATTTCAGGATCGCCCAGCTCAGCCAGATCGGGTACGACCTGCACCTGATCCTTCCGGCCCGGAAAGATGAACCAGTCCAAGCCTCGGAGGTCATTTCTTTCCACCTGAAAAGCACGGGGCAGCCGGTGCAGCTCGATTTCAAGGAAAGCGCAGACAAACTCAGGCAGGTCAAAGTGAATCAGCAGGCAGTGCCCGTTGAGCACACCCAGGAACACCTGATTATTCCGGCGCAGTACCTGAAGAAAGGCGAGAACCGGGTGGAGATTGACTTTATTGCGGGCAACCTGTCCTTGAACCGGCAACAGGATTTCCTCTACACGCTGCTGGTGCCCGACCGCGCCCGCACCGTGTTCCCCTGCTTTGACCAGCCCAGCCTGAAAGCCACCTTTACCCTCACGTTGACGATTCCGGAGGATTGGAAAGCCATCGCCAACGCGCCCTTGCAGGACTCAGTGCTGACCGCGGGGCAGAAGACCTACCGTTTCCAGAAATCAGACCTGATTCCCACGTACCTGTTCTCGTTTGCGGCCGGCAAATTTGACCATCTTGCCCAAACCGCCAACGGCCGCACCATGCACTTCCTGCACCGCGAGACCGACAAAGAAAAGCTGGCGCAGAGTGTAGCGCCCATTTTCCAGATTCACGCTGATGCGCTGCAGTTCATGGAGCAGTACACCGGCCTCAAGTACCCGTTCCAGAAGTTCGACTTCGTGTCCATCCCCGATTTCCAGTACGGCGGCATGGAGCACGTGGGCGCGATCCAGTACAAGGCCTCCACGCTGTTTCTGGACGAGGGCGCCACCCAGGACCAGAAGATCTCCCGCTCCAGCCTGATCTCCCACGAGACCGCGCACATGTGGTTTGGCGATCTGGTGACCATGGAGTGGTTCAACGATGTCTGGATGAAGGAAGTCTTCGCCAATTTCATGGCCGATAAAATCACGCAGGTAGCCGTGGCCAACTCCAACTATGACCTCAAGTTTGTGGTGGATCATTTGCCCGCCGCCTATGGCGTAGACCGCACCGCCGGGGCCAACCCCATCCGGCAGCAGCTGGACAACCTGCAAGACGCGGGCTCTATGTACGGCAACATCATTTACCACAAGGCTCCCGTGATGATGCGCCAGCTGGAACGGCTCATGGGCGAAGAAGCGTTCCGGAAAGGGCTGCAGCAGTACCTCAAGCAATACGCCTACGGTAACGCCACCTGGCCTGATCTCATCAAAATTCTGGATGACCTCACTCCCGCCGATCTACAGGCCTGGAACCAGGTGTGGGTGAACGAGCCGGGCCGTCCGCAGTTTGATTATAGCCTCAAATTTGAAAACAATGCCATTTCTGAACTGACCCTCCGGCAGAAAGGCGAAGACGGCTCCACTCGTTTCTGGCCGCAGTCTTTTGAGATTGCCTTGGTGTACCCAAATCGCATTCAGGAGCTGACCGTGAACATGAACCAGGCCGAAGTTACCCTGCCCCAGGCGGTAGGGCAAGAGAAGCCGCAGTTTGTGCTGTTTGACGTCACGGGCCAGGGTTACGGCGTGTTTCCGGTAGATGCGCAGATGCTTAGCGGATTGTACGGACTGAAGAACCCGGTCGCGCGGGCATCGGCTTACATTAACTTGTACGAGAACATGCAGAACGGCCGCAGCGTCTCTCCGCAGCAACTGCTGGACTTCTACCGCAGCGGCCTTTCCCGGGAGACCGAAGAACTTAACGTGAAGCTGATCACCGGCCAACTGAGTGACATTTTCTGGCGTTTCCTACCGGCTGCCCAACGTCCGGTCCTGGCGCCGCAACTGGAGCAGGAACTCTGGACGGCTATGGAGCGCGCCACCGCGGGCAACGTAAAGAAACTGCTGTTTAAGACGTACCAGAGCATTGCTTTAAGTGCCGCCGCGCAGAACCGTCTGTACCAGATCTGGGAGAAAGAACAGGCCCCCGCCGGAATCAAGCTGTCTGAAGATGATTACACCTCCCTGGCCTTAGCTTTAGCCGTGCGCGATTACCAGAACAGTCCGCAAATTCTAGCTCGGCAGATGGCGCGTATCCCTAACCCAGACCGTAAGAAACGGCTGCAGTTCATGTTGCCAGCATTGTCTGGCGACGCAAAGGAACGCGATGCCTTCTTCGCCTCCCTGAAAAAAGAAGAAAACCGCGAGGTGGAGTCCTGGGTGCTATCGGCGTTGGGGTATCTGCACCACCCGCTGCGGGCGGCTACCTCAGAGAAATACCTGAAGGAGAGCCTGGAGCTGCTGGCCGAGATCCAGCTCACCGGTGACATCTTCTTCCCGGCCTCCTGGCTTTCCGCCACGTTTGGATCGTACCAGAGCGCGGCGGCAGCGGCTACGGTGCGCACGTTTTTAGAGGCAAATCCAGAATACAACCCTAAACTGAAAGGCAAGATTCTGCAAGCCGCCGATGGCGTGTTCCGGGCCGAGAAACTGGTGCAGCAGGCGAAGTAACCGGGGCGGCACGTTCTTGCCAAAGCCGGAGGAGGACCGGGTTTCTGCTAGCGCTACTCGCCTCTGGTTTAGGTAGTAACCCCGACAAATAGAACAAATACGGATTTTCCTCGTTGAGAGTGTACTTTATGTAGCTACATAAACGAAAGCAATTTACGACTATGAAAAAAAGATTCACCCTCCAATCGGCTGGCCTGGCTTTAGTAGCGGGTCTGGCCTTCGCTTCCTGCAACGAGGCTCCCAAAGAAGGCGATCAGGCCACCATCACCGATGAAAAGGCCGCCGCCAGCGCCTCGGGCCAGACCTTTGTGGTAGACACGGCCGCCTCGGTGGTGCAGTTCACCGGCAACGGCGTGGGCAAAAACCACCCGGGCACCTTCCAGATGTCATCGGGCACCGTATCAGTGGCGAACGAGCAGATCACCGGGGGGCAGTTTACCATCAACATCAAATCGCTGAAGCTGAAAGAGCAGGAAGAGATGTTCCAGACCAAACTGAAACCCCACCTGCTGAGCGGCGACTTCTTTGACGTGGAGAAATTCGGCACGGCCACCTTTGAGATCACCAAGGTAGAGCCGTACAAATCTGACGGGAAAGACACCTCGCTGGTGGCGGGCGCGAACTTCAGCGTGAGCGGTAACTTCACCCTGAAAGGCGTGACCAAGAACATCACGTTCCCGGCTCGCATTGAACTGGACGATAACGCTCTGGAAGCCGAAGCCAACTTCAACATTGACCGCCGCCAGTGGCAGATGAACTACGGCAACGACAAAACCCTGGGCGACAAGTTCATCTCCGAGACTGTGAACATAGAACTGGACCTGGAAGCGAAAAGACAAGACGGCGCAGCCACCGCTTCTGCGCAATAACCAAAGCCAACCTCCCTTCAAGACAAGAGCCCGGAAACCTGCGTTTTCGGGCTCTTTTGGTAAAAACAGGCGCAAAAAGGGATGTAAGTACAAACCTGAAATGATGTTCTCATCTTTTACGCTGTCATCTGGGAAAATCTCGGGGGTGAACGGCAATGACGTTACTCAAAAGACTTTCTGGCTCTCCCACCAGATCCTTTTAGGATGACTCCATATAAGTAGGCTCAGGTTTCCGATTTGTACTTACCAGGATCTCAAGTTTTCAACTTCCAGACGTTGATCGCCTGAGGCGCGGCATTCCGGGTCTGTCGCCCTACCGTTTCAGTTTCTTCAGCATTTCCTGCACGGTTTCCACAATTGTGGGCCAAACCGGGGAAGTAGGCGCTACCAAGTCGAAATGGCCGGCATCGGGTAGCAGCACTACCTTCGCCTTGTTTTTCTGTCCCGCGGCCTGCTGCACGAAATTCAGGGCCTGGCTCACGGGCACAATCGGGTCGCGGGCTCCCTGCACCATCCGGACGGGCACTTTCAAGGTCAAGCGAGACGAAGGCGTAGCAGCGGCGTAGCGCTCGGGCACCGCCGTGGGCGAACCGCCCAGCAATTTTTCCACAGCGGTGTTGCAACTTCCTTTCTGGGTGCTGTAGGTGGCCAGATCTGGGATGCCGGCCAAGGAAACCACGCCTTTCACTTTCAATGGGTTTTTAGTGTACAGCGGACTCGTCTTGGGTACCTCTTTTCGGCCGGCGGCCCAGAGCGCCAGATGCCCGCCGGCGGAGTGGCCCATCACCATTACCTCTTTGCCTGAAACGGGGTAGTTCCTGGCCAGGTCGCGCACATAATCCACGGCTCGGGCCACATCCAGGAACGTGCCGGGGTAACCGCCGCCCACATCGCCCACGCGCCGAAACTCAATGTTCCAGGTGGCGTAGCCTTGCTGGGTCAGGGCCGCGCTCAGGTGGTTCATGTATTGGTAGTTGAATTGGTTCAGCCAGCAGCCGCCGTGGATCACCACCACCACCGGGAACGGCCCTTTGCCGGACGGCACCCGCAGCTCCCCAAACTGCAGGGAGTCGGGGCCATAGGCAATCCGGGTGCCGGTGGCCGGCGTGGGAAGCTGCGTCAGGTCTTGCCAGGTGATCAGCTTGGGGGCTGGCGTTTGGGCCCGTAGCGGATGCAGGGAGAAGAAAAGGCAGAGCAGCAGAACAGAGAAAAGACACTTCATGGGTTTAGGGCAGATTTTCTGAAAACAGGGCCAAAACGGCTTGGCTCCATTTGAAGAATGAAGGTACGAGAGGCTTTTCACTTTTGATCAAGTATCTTGCCCCCGCTTTCCTCCCCCGGGAAGAAAATTCGGCTGCAACGCCCGTGAATCAATTAAGAAACAGGCCTAGAAGTGAGCCACCGCCGGAGCGCAGCCGTACCACCGTAGAGACAAGAAGAACATGAAACGAGTAGTAATCACAGGCATGGGTGCCTTAACGCCCATCGGGAACACCGTACCAGAATATTGGCACTCCCTGATCAACGGCGTCAGCGGCGCGGGGCCCATCACCCGCTTCGATGCCTCCAAGTTCAAGACCCGTTTCGCCTGCGAGCTGAAGAACTTCGATCCGTTGGAGTTCATGCCGAAGAGCGAGGCCCGCAAGAACGATCTGTACACGCAGTACGCGCTCATTGCCGTGCAGGAAGCGGTGCAGATGGCCAACATCGACTTTGAACACCTGAACCGCAACCGCATTGGCGTAATCTGGGGCACCGGGCACGGCGGCATGATCACGTTCCAGGACCAGTTGCTGGAGTTCGCCGCCGGCGATGGCACCCCGCGGTTCAACCCCTACTTCGTGCCCAAGATGATTGTGGACATCGCGGCGGGCGTCATCTCCATGAAATACGGCTTGCGGGGCGTGAACTTCGCCACGGTCTCGGCCTGCGCCAGCTCCAACACCGCCATCCTGGAAGCCTTCAATCACATTAGATGGGGCAAAGCCGATATGATCATCACCGGCGGATCGGAGGCGTCTATCAACGAGACGGGCATTGGCGGTTTTGGGGCGCTCAAGGCCTTGTCTACCCTCAACGAGGACCCCGCCACCGCCTCGCGGCCCTTTGACGTAACCCGCAACGGCTTTGTGATGGGCGAAGGCGCGGGCGCGCTCATCCTGGAAAGCTACGAGAGCGCCCTGCAGCGCAACGCCCCCATTTTAGCCGAAGTAGTGGGCGGCGGGATGGCCGCCGATGCGTACCACCTCACCGGCACGCACCCCGAGGGCGAAGGCGCGTACCTGGGCATGCTGGAAGCCTTGGCCGAAGCCAACCTCTCCCCTTCTGACATTGATTACCTCAACTGCCACGCCACCTCCACCCCCATCGGCGATGCCAGTGAAGTGATTGCCGTGGAGCGGGTATTTGGCGCGAACACGCACCTGCACCTGAGCGCTACTAAATCCATGACGGGCCATTTACTGGGCGCGGCCGGGGCCATTGAAGCCATTGCGTGTATTAAAGCCGTGCAGGAGAACCTCATTCCGCCTACCATCAACGTGACCCAGCCGGAGCCGGAACTGGCCCAGAAGTTTAACCTCACCTTAGGCAAAGCCGTGCAGAAGGAAGTGAAATACACCATGAGCAACACCTTCGGGTTTGGGGGCCACATCGCCACGGCCATCTTCAAGAAGTTTGAGGGGTAAGGTTCTCCTGATTCTCTCCGGAAAGTGAATCTCGGAAGAACATTTGCGCTATAGAAGGATTGGGTTGAAGGAAAGTAGTCTTGGTTGTTGGTGATAACACTAACAACGGCGAAAAAAGAAAGAAAGTCACGGAAGTAACTTCCGCGCCATAGTGGGCCATCGAGGCCCTAGGAGCTTTAGGGCTCTTTTTGTTAAAACGCCTCCAAAGCACGTTAGGGCAGTTTTACTTCCTTCTGGCCTTCGTTCACGCCTTTCAGAAACGAAATCAGGCCCTTCATGTAGGTTTGCTGATCATCGTAAAAAGCCATGTGGCTGCCTTTGGGGCAATAGAGGTAGCTGCCGTTCTGCACCTGGGTGGCCATCCACTCCATGTGCTTGGGGTCCATGGTATCGAATTCGGCTCCGATGGACAGGGTGGGTACGGTGAGGTTCTTCAGGTCGGCTTTGCGGTCCCACTGCTCCAGTTTGCCCGAGATCCCGAACTCGCTGGGCCCCTGCATGGTCACGTAGAACGACTGGTTCATTTTAGCGAAGGAACGGTTCACGGGCTCGGGCCATTGCTCCAGGGGCAGGCGCAGGACGTGCTTCGCGTAGAAATGCGGCATGAGCAGCTCCATGTATTTGGGGTTCTGAAAGTCTTTACGAGCCTCAATGTCGCGTACCTGCGCCAGCACCTGAGGGTCCATCTGCTTGGCCAGGACTTCATCGGCGTACTTGCCGTAGTCAATGGCACTGGCCATCATGTTGGAGATGATGAGCCCTTTCAGGTTCTGCTGGTACTTGAGGGCGTACTCCAACCCCAGAATGCCGCCCCAGGAATGCCCCAGCAGATAGAAGTTATCGGGACCCAAGTTCAGCGCTTTTCTGACTTGCTCCACTTCCTCTACGTAGCGGGCCAGGTCCCACATAGTAGTGTCCTGGGGGTTGTCTGAGTTGCCGCAGCCCAGCTGGTCATAATAGATGAATTCGATGCCTTCGGCGGGCAGGAAGTTCTCCAGGCACTCAAAGTACTCGTGCGTGGCCCCGGGACCGCCGTTGAGCAACAACAGCTTTATCTTCGGGTTGTTGCCCACGCGCTTCGTCCAGACGTTGAACGTGCCTTTGCCGGTTTGGATGGGCACCATCTGCACGCCGCCGTCCTGCACGCCTTGCTCGGTAGGAGCGAAATAATCACTTGTTGGTGCCGCCGCTGTTTCTGCGGTGTTTTTCTGATTGGAGCAGGAAAACAACAGGGCCAGAAGCAGGAGGCAAGTGCTTTGTAAAAGTTTGTTCATGGGTGGTGTTTAGCTTGGATGTGATGCCTTTTCTTACAATAGCTGTATCACTTTCAGGGTTGTAAGGCTTTGCCCGTTTAAGATATAGACTTATCAGCATACTCCTGTGGAAAGCTGCTTCTTTTCTTTCCATTGGTGCAGTGCAGTCCATTCTATCTTGATTTAGGTTCTCTGTTCGTTTGAGAATTGTTTTCAGAAACCGAAGCAAAAACAGGTAGGCTATTCAACCTACTGTGGTGCTTGTTGGTGATAACACCAACAAGGGCGAAGGACAATAGGCAAGTATAAGCTATGGGTTTGCAATCTTTTCCAGGATTATCACTTCTTTATAGATCCAAGGGAAGAACTCAGGTTTGCTCGTCCACTTTGGCGCCTCTAAGCCGTATTTGTTTTTTACAAAGATCACTAGGTGACATTACGCATTCTTTCAAAATGCTCAATCGTGCCATTGTTGGTGTTATCACCAACAATTTCATTGCCCTTTCTGTAAAACAAGAAAGCAATCCACTTGTCAATGGAGGAACATCAGCATATCACCTTCTTCACGGCCACTATTCTGGAGTGGAAGCACTTGCTGAAACCTGACAAGTACAAGAATATCGTCTTAGACAGCCTCCAGTTTCTGGTGCGGGAAAAGCGAGTAAAGGTGTGTGGGTTTGTGCTGATGCCCAACCACCTGCACTTGCTCTGGAAGATGGTGGAACCGCACCTACGAAAAGATGTACAGCGGGACTTCCTGAAGTTCACGGGGCAGCAGTTAAAGTTTGATCTGGCACAGAACTACCCAGAAGTCCTGGAGCGGTTTCAGGCGGAGGCCAAGGACAGGCACTATCAGATATGGGAACGCAATCCCTTGTCTGTTCACTGTTACTCCGTTGCCGTGACGGAGCAGAAGTTGGAGTACATCCACCAAAACCCGGTGCAGGAGAAATGGAAACTGGCTGAACTGCCGGAAGGCTACTATTACTCGTCGGCTAGGTTTTATTTGGAGAACCAGGATGATTTCGGATTTCTAACACACTATCTTGAGTAGGAATCCGCAGTTTGGGTTGTTGGTGAGAACACCAACAACGGCGAAAAAAGGATTTATCCTGAAAAGCAGAACCCCTATGCCCATGCAGGCTCAGTTTTCTCTTTTGGCTTCCTCCAAAGAATGGCTATTATAAAGAAAACTATTCCATTGTAAAGCAGCAAAGGGGCATCTGAAGTTACAATGGTTAAATTAAAACTAGCCAAGGCATGGAAAAAGCTTACAAATATTATGTTTCTGGTCTTAAGATAGAGAACTGCATAGATGAGACCGCTCCAAAATAAATTGACTTGTGTGCTGAACAAAGCATCCATTGAGGTGACCTCATACCGGAATAAATCTCTTGGCAAATGGGAAAGGGCAAATAATATTTGAGTTATCAAGAGAGCAATCAATAGAGCGAATGATTTTCGCTCTACTTTTCTTTTCAGTAGCAAATAGACCTGAGGGATCAGGTAAGCCCTGTTCAAAACTTCTTCAATGAATGCTCCAATAAAAATATTAAAGGCAAAAATCCCGATTGCTTTAGAGAAGTTTCCAATTGAGGAGAAACTATTAGTCAGGGTTAAACTATGGCCAGAGAATACCAACTTCAGCATCACTCCTACTTGCACCACCGCATATGCGCAGAAGCCTAGGACAAGCCCTTTCTTTATTTCTGCACTTCCTAAACTAAGGTGACGCCAGTGCAAATCGTCATTTCTTTTTAACCAGACCAGAAATATAATCCAGAAAAGATAGACTACTACCCCCCATGCTAATAGATAAAGCTGATTCTTAAATAAATCTCGCCACCCAACAATAATGAATACCCAATTGGCCAGTACAGGAATTGAAGCCATGCTAAGTAAAACCAAGAGCATGACCCATTTTTTGCTAGCGGGAATATCTTCTAAATAATCAAACAGCTTGTTCACAGAAGAGTTATTATTTCTGTTTGAAGATAGCTCTTCCTATACATTTATATAAACATCCCGCTTCAACAAAACCAAAAGAGCCCGGCAACTTACGTTTCCGGGCTCTTTTCATAAAATCAGGCGCTAAATAGACTTAGTCCATCAGCTTCTTGTAGCGGATGCGTTTCGGTTCTACGTCGCCCAGGCGTTTCTTTTTGGCTTCTTCGTAATCAGAGAAGTTTCCTTCAAACCAAACTACTTGGGAGTCGCCTTCAAAGGCCAGGATGTGCGTGGCGATGCGATCCAGGAACCAGCGGTCGTGGCTGATGACCACGGCGCAACCGGCGAAGTTCTCCAGCGCGTCTTCCAGGGCCCGGATAGCATTTACGTCCAGGTCGTTGGTAGGCTCATCCAGCAGGAGCAGGTTGGCACCTTGCTTCAGGGTCATGGCCAGGTGCACACGGTTACGCTCTCCACCGGACAGCACACCTACTTTCTTCTCCTGGTCACCACCGGTGAAGTTGAACTTGCTCACGTAGGCGCGGGCGTTCACCTGACGACCCGCCAACAGCATGGTCTCGGTACCGCCGGAGATGGTTTCAAACACCGATTTGTTCGGGTCCAGGCTTTCGTGCTGCTGGTCTACGTACGCAGTTTCCACGGTGGGTCCTACGGTGATGTTCCCGGCATCGGCGGCTTCACGGCCGGTGATCAGGCGGAACAAGGTAGATTTACCCGCACCATTCGGCCCGATGATCCCCACAATGCCAGCGGGCGGTAAACTGAACGTCAGGTCTTCGAACAGCAATTTGTCCCCGAAGGCTTTGCTCAGACCCTCGGCCTCAATCACCACGTTCCCCAAACGCGGACCGTCTGGGATGAAGAGTTCCAGTTTCTGCTCTTTCTCTTTGGCTTCCTCAGAGGCCATTTTCTCGTAGTTTCCTAAACGGGCTTTGGACTTGGCCTGGCGGGCTTTGGGAGACATGCGGGCCCACTCCAGTTCGCGTTGTAGAGTTTTCTGGCGCTTGCTTTCGGTTTTCTCTTCTTTGGCCAAACGCTCGGCTTTCTGCTCCAGCCAGCTGGTGTAGTTTCCTTTCCACGGAATACCTTCGCCACGGTCCAGTTCCAGAATCCAACCGGCTACTTTGTCCAGGAAGTATCTATCGTGGGTAACGGCGATTACGGTGCCTTTGTATTGCTGCAAGTGTTGCTCCAGCCACAAGACAGACTCGGCATCTAAGTGGTTGGTAGGCTCATCCAGAAGCAATACATCGGGCTCCTGCAACAACAAGCGGCACAGGGCCACGCGGCGTTTCTCACCACCGGAGAGGTTGCCTACCACAGCATCGCCGGGCGGGGTGCGCAGGGCGTCCATGGCGCGTTCCAGTTTGCTGTCCAGGTCCCAGGCACCCAGGTGGTCCAGTTTCTCCTGCACTTCGCCCTGGCGGGCCATCAGCTTGTCAAAATCCGCATTTTCATCCGCGAAGGCTTCGTTGATTTCCTCAAATTCCTTTAAGAGGGCCACGGTCTCGGCGGCACCTTCCTGCACAATTTCCATCACGGTTTTGGAGGGGTCCAGCTGCGGCTCCTGCTCCAGGTAGCCCACGGAATACCCCGGCGAGAATGCCACCTCGCCCTGGAACTGCTTGTCTACGCCGGCAATCACTTTCAGAAGCGATGATTTACCCGAGCCGTTGAGACCCAACACGCCAATTTTGGCGCCGTAGAAGAAGGAAAGATAGATGTTCTTGAGAACTTGTTTCTGCGGCGGGTAAATTTTACTCACCCCCGCCATGGAGAAGATGATAGTTTCGTTGCTCATGAATTAGTAGATAGATTCAGGTCCGTCAATGGGCAGAAATCGTTTAGGAGGCGTTTTCCTAAAAACAGCCTCAAAACGAAACAGATAACCTTGTGCCCGGAAATCAGTATGCAAACTAACGCCGGGTTGCGCTTATTTTCTGCCAATGGGTACAAATATCGTAAATTTTGGCACGGTGGAGTTATGATAATTGGCGTTAATTCATAAACTTGTACCAAAAATAGACTTTAAATTTTACAGTAAATATCCAGTTGATGGAAACCAAAGATTTGTCTGAGGAGGCCCATAAGTACGGCTACATTGAGGGTAACCAGGTGTGGTTGAAGCCATTTATGCACTTTCCGGCCCGCCAGGTAGGCGATGTGAAGGAGGTCCCCGAGGAATCATTGCAATACTTCGCAAACCGATTTGAGAACTTCAAGCTGAAGGTGGACGGCCTGCTGGAGAAGATTGAGACCTCTGAGAACAAGGGTTCTTTCCTGATGAAGGTCCTGCACCTGAAGGAGCAGATTGAGAAATACGACGCCATTGGCGATTTTGAGTCGTTGCACCAGCGTCTCTCGGCCGCGGAGGAGGAGATCAAGGAAGCCATTGCCCGCAACCGCGACAAGAACCTGGCCACCAAGATCACGCTCATCCAACAGGCCGAGGCCCTGCAGGAAAGCATTGACTGGCAGGAAACCACCGACAAGCTGAAGGAGCTGCGCCAGAACTGGATCAAGACCGGCCCCATTGACAAAGCCCTGACCGAGGAACTGGAAGAGCGTTTCAAGACGGCCGTGGAGGTATTCTTCACCCGCAAGAAAGATTTCTTCCAGGACAAGAAGGACATGCTTTCCCGCACCGTGGACAAGTACAAGGCGCTGATTGCCCAGTCTGAGGCGGTGAAGAACTCTGAGGAGTGGGAAGAAACCAGCAAAAAGCTGAAAGACCTGCAGAACCAGTGGAAAGAGATTGGCGGCACCCTGCCCCGCAAGATGTCCAATGACCTCTGGAACAGCTTCAGGGCAGCCAACAACCACTTCTTTGAGCGCCTGAAAAAGCACATTAACAGCCAGAAAACCGAGTCCAAGGACAAGTACCTGGAAGACAACCTGGAGAAGAAACGCTCTTTGGTGGCCCAGGCCGAGGCTTTGCTGGACGAACCCGTTCAGCAGGCCGTGCCCAAAGCCAAGGAACTGCAGGCCGCCTGGAAAAAGGTAGGCCCGGTGAAACAGGAGGAGTCTGACGCCGTGTGGGAAAGTTTCCTGGTGGCGTGCGACAAAATCTTTGAACTGAGCAGCCTGGAGCACTTCATGCGCAAGCGCCCCTTGCCTGAAGGCAAAAACTCAGACAACGACCAACTGCACGCCCGCATCAACGCCCTGCGCGACTTCATCAAGTATGACAAGCAGGAGCTGGAAGTGCTGGAAACCAACCTGGGCCGGTTAAATCCAAATCCGGGGAATGAGGCGTTCCGGACCATGCTGGAAGGCAAAATCAAGAACTTCAACCGGAAAATCCGGACCAAAAACGAATTAATAGAGCTTTTGCGCAAAAAGTCTGGCGTACAAAGCAACAAAATTGCCTAACTCATGCGTAAGCCGTTAGAAATAGTCCTAAAATCTAACGGCTTACCCTATGAGAAGATACTTTTTACTACTTTTCCTTTCTCTTCCTTTCCTGGCCCAGTCCCAGAACATCAAAGGCCCGTACGTGGGGCTCACCACGCAGTTCCAGAACACCTGGATCATCAATGACGAGCAGTACGAAGACGTGAACTACAAACACCGGTTCACGACCAAATGGGCCCCCTTTGGCTTTGTGGCGGGCTATAAATTCAACGAGAACCACAACCTGCAGGCTGAGATCTACCGCTCCCACCAGGGCGAGAAATTTGACCTGATAGACAATGCCGGAAACAAAGCCGGCGAGAAAGAGATTGATCTGGTGTATTGGAATATTCCACTACTTTTCAAGTACACCACCACGGGTACCGTGCGGTTCAATTTTCAGGTAGGTCCGCAGTTGGGTATTCTGCAGAAAGGCACCGAGCGGAACACCTTCTCGCGCACCGCCTCTTACCAGGTTAAGGACAGAACCTTCTCCGTACCACAGGGAGATTACCTGCTGGCCAGCACCAACGAGAGCGACCGCAGCAAGGCCAACGCAGGCGAGTTCAACAAATATGATTTGGGTGTTTTATTAGGATTAGGAGCAGAATACAGCTTAACGGAGAACCTGAGCCTGACGGCCAACCTGCGCTACAGCTACAATTTTGTGAATATCCGGAAAGAGGAACACATTGAAGATTACCGCCGCGATACCGACTATTATGTGCTGCGCCAGAACATGGTAGCCGGCTTCCAGTTGGGCATCAATTATCTTTTCAATACCGGTGACGGCACCACCAGCGCGCGCCACCAGTAAAAAAGAAGACCGTAAGTAAACATTTTACTGTTTTCCCCGTTGTGTTTTAGCGTTGCAGGGGCGCAGCAATAAGAAGAAAAATTTGAATTGTCAATCAAAATCTTATTTTTGCGGCTCGGTTACCTCTGCAACTTGTTTGTATAGCTATACTTTAAAAGCGAATTTATTATGTATTGGACACTTGAACTTGCCTCCTATTTGGAAGATGCCCCTTGGCCAGCTACCAAAGATGAATTAATTGACTACTCTATCCGCTCGGGCGCGCCTATGGAAGTGGTAGAGAACTTACAGGCTCTGGAAGATGATGGACAGCCTTACGAGAGCATCGAAGAAGTTTGGCCAGACTATCCTACCAAAGAGGACTTCATGTTCAACGAAGACGAATACTAATATCAATTAGGAAGCAAGAAGTCACCGCAGGAGTCGCCGCACAGGCATTCCAGGCACAGCCTCCTCCTTCCTGATTCTTACGTACCTTGAGCGTCTTAGAAATAAAAGAACTGGTTGCGGGATACGACGAGCGCGTACTTCTCCGCAACCTTTCTTTTTTAGTACCCGAGCCCGCCTTTGTGGCCATCATTGGGCATAACGGCAGTGGCAAGTCCACGTTCCTGAAAACCCTGACTGGGCAGGTGCCCTACCAAGGACAGATTCTGGTGCAGGGGCAGCCGCTGGTGACCCGCGCCGGCGCCATGGCCCGCTCCCTCTCCTACCTACCGCAGAAAAACAACGTGGCCTTCCCCATTAAGGTGCGCGAGTTGGTGGTCATGGGCCTCTTCCGGCAGAAGCGACTGCTGGAACATTACACCGCGTCAGATTACGCCCGCGCCGAGGCCATGCTGGAGCACCTGCACATCGCGCACCTGAGCCAGCGCACCTTCACAGATTTATCCGGCGGAGAGCAGCAACTGGTCTGGCTCGCGCAACTGATGCTCCAAAACGCGCCCATTGCCCTGCTGGATGAACCCACCCAGCAGTTAGACGTCTACCACAAGAAAAGAGTCTTTGATCTGATGGCCGGTTGGGTGCGCGAAGAACAGAAAACCGTGCTGTGCATCACCCATGACTTACTCAACCTGCTGCCGCTGCAAGGCTATCTGCTGAATATCTCGCAGCCCCGGCCCACGCTGGAGAAAATCTCCCCGGAAGAAGTAATGGCGCAGCAACACTTCCTGGAAACGAAAGCACTGCGGAACGTGTAACCCGTCTTACAAAGCGGAAACTTCGGCTAATTGCCCGGTCGTCAGCTGGTACACGTAGAGCTTGGTCGAGTCCTTGGCGTCAAACTTTCGGTCTTGGTTGGTGTCTGGCCGGGTAATAAACGTAAGGGTATTGCTGTGCCGGTTCACCACCCACTCCACCAACACTTCCGCGGCGGGCGAGACTTGCTTCAGGTGCTGTCCGCTGGCAGTAGAAATGAACAGATAGCTTGGGTCTTCCCACTCGGTCTTCTCAGGGTTTCCCCAGCCCTTGTGCGTGCCACTGATCACCACCAATCTCTCCCCCTCATAGCGGCCGGCCACGTTCAGGAACGTTCTACCAATGACAAACCCGGCAGGAAGCTGTAGCTGCCGGGTTTCCCGGGTTCTGGTATTCAGGAACAGTAGTGTTTTCACTTCCCGTAAACTCAGGATGCTTTTCCCGCGCTCCTGCACTGACGCTACCACCATGTCTGTGGAGTCAATGGCGATGAGCTGGTCAAACCCCGCTGCCAACTTATCCTGCCCCCGCACCTCGCCCGACAGGTGAAACAGAAAACACGCCAAAAGGAACAGGGTTCCTCTTCCCGAGGATACCAGCGAATGAGTTGCAGCCATAGCTTCAGTTTAAATGATACGATTATTCAAAACCCGTTTTAGGCCTGATTTTCAGGAAAACTGCCTTAAAACAGACTTGGCCTAACTAGTCTTGGGGACCGAACTCTCTTGCAGTAGAAATGCCTCGGCTAAGACCAGATCTTCTGGGGTGGTGAGTTTGATGTTGCGGTAACTTCCCTCCACCAGCTCAATTTTATGCCCGAAACGCTCCACCACCGAGGCATCATCGGTGAACAGCGAACTTTCTGGCTGGGCGTAGGCGCGGCGCAGCAAAGGTAACCGGAAACACTGCGGCGTCTGCACCAACCGGTACGCGCTACGGTCTACCGCTTTGGAACTGCCCCCCCGTACCCGCCGGATGGATTCTTTCAAAGACACGGCCACCACGGCTGTCCCGCGCTGGGCAGCGGTAGAATACGCCGCGGTTAAGAGGACATTGTCAATGAAAGGCCGCACGCCGTCATGCACCGCCACTACCCCATCTTCCTCAGCTTCCAGCGCCGCTAGTCCGTTCTTCACCGATTGGAACCGGCTGCTGCCTCCCGTGACCACCCGATGCGGAATCGTGCACTGGTGCTGGCGACACAGGTCTTGCCAGGCGGCAATCTCGGTCTCCGGCAGCACCACCACCAGCGGCATCTCCGGGGAAAAAGCATGGAAGCGGCGCAACGTATGCAGGAGCACGGGCTCACCGGCAATCAGGAGGAACTGTTTAGGCCGGGCGGCCTGCATTCTGCTACCGGAACCTCCGGCGACAATGATGGCGTATTTCTTTAGATCAGGTGACAGCATGATGGCTGCAAGATACACATTCCGGTGCGCCAAGGCTAGTTCCGCTTTGGCGATGATTTTCAGAAAGTGGACCTTAAACGGAACAACGGAGCAGGTAGCCCCTAAGCCTCACTTGTCTTAAAACGACGGTGTCTCGGGCCTTGCTCCGGTTTAGAATTCCAGGATGAACGTGGTGCCTTTGTCCACCTCGCTGGTGACGCTCAGGTTTCCGCCCATGGCTTTGGCCTGCGAATGCGCAATGTACAGCCCCATGCCTTTGCTGTCTTTGTGCTGGTGGAAACGCTGGTACAATCCAAAGATGCGCTCGCCGTACCGCTTCAAGTCAATCCCCAGCCCGTTGTCTGAGAAGTATAATTTCTCGCAGCCGTTCACTTTCTCAGTGGTGATGTCTATGCGCAGGGGCCGGTCTGGCGAGCGGTACTTGATGGCGTTGGTGAGCAGGTTCAGCAGAATACTGTGCAGATATCCGGCGTTGTAATACACCTGGGGCACCTGGGAGAAATCAGTGGTGAGCCGGAAATCCTTCTCGGTGAGGAGGCCGTCTACGGATACAACCACCTTCTCAAAAGCCTCGGCCAGATCTACCTTCTCCTTGTTCGTGTGCGGATTGTCTTTGATGACTAGGACTTCGAGCAGATCATCGATGATGGTGTTCAACTGCACCGTTGACTCCTTGAACTTCTGGATCAGCACCCTGTTCCGGCCCTCAGGAATAGCGTCTGTTTCAATGAGGTTGGCAATGCCGGTGAGGTTCGCTAGCGGTGCCCGCAGGTTGTGTGAGGTAATGAAGGTGAATTGCTTGAGATCGGCGTTGTTCTGGGTTAGCTCAGAAATCAGCACTTCGCGCTCCTGTTCATAGTGCTTGCGGTTGGTGATGTCCCGCAGCATGGAGATCCAGTGGGTGATCTGTTGCTGCCGGTTGAACATAGGAATTAACAAAACCTGCGTCCAGAACTTGCTTCCGTCTTTCCGGTAGTTCTCCAACTCCGCCTCACAGGGTTGGCCTTGGGCCATATTCTGCTGCAACTCCCGCAGGGTGTCAACGTTTGTATCGGGTCCGTTTAAAAACACGGGCTTTCTGCCCAAGGCTTCTTCGGTCGCATACCCTGTTATCCGGGAGAAAGCGTCGTTCACAAAGATGATCTTCAGTTCCTGCGGATGATCAGAAGTAACCTCGTTGATGATGACGGCGTCTTTGGCATTGGTGATGACCGACTCCAACAGTCGCAGCTGTTGCTCTTCGGCCTTCAGTTGGGTGATGTCGGTAGAAAGCGCGAACACGCTCTCCAGCCGGCCCTCACTGTCAAACTGCGGCTGCACCAGCATCCTGATCCAGAGCTTATCGCCAGATTTAGAGTAGAGGGCAATGTCACACTCTGCGGGCTCAGAGCTCATCGCTTTGTTGTTCAACAAGTCAACGGACTCAGGATCTGTTTCAGGGCCGGGCAGGAAAGTGGCCGGTTTTTTCCCCACTACTTCCTCTAAGCTATAACCGAATGTTCTGGTAAATGCCGGGTTGATCCATTGGATGGAGAGATCAGGTTTCATAATGAGAATGCCATTCACCATCTCCCGGGCCACAACAGACAGCCGGCGCAGTTCCTGTTCCCTCAGGGTCTGTTCCGTCACGTCTTGAATAGCGCCGATAATTCGCACGGCTTTTCCTTCTTCATTCCGGAGCACGGTACCCTGGTCTATGACAATGGCATACTCCTCGTTTGATTTCCGGAAGCGGTATTCTTCGCGCCAAAACTCCTGGTCATCACTGGCGATGGCTTTGTCCAATGATGCGTTTACCCTCTCCAGATCATCTGGATGCACCTGCAGCGCCCAAAAATCCAGTTCAGGCCCAAACTCCTGTGCTTTGTAGCCGAACAGCCGCTCAAAACCGATTCCCCAGTTAATCTTGAAGTTGACCACGTCCAGGTCCCAGACCGCATCATGGGTGGCCATGGTGGCGTAATAAAACCGATCGTTGCTCTCACGCAGTTCCTTCTCTGACAGCTTGCTCTCCATGATGAGTAGCAACAGATTCCGGATGCTTTCCATGGTCTGTTCTTCTGCCGGGGTGGGCATTCTCACTTCATGGTAATACATGGCGACTGTGCCCAGCACTTTCCGGTTAGCTCCCAGCAAGGGGAAAGACCAACTGGCCCTAATGCCATAGGCCTGATAGAAGTGTGCATGATTCTTCCAGCGTGAGTCCGTGGTGATGTCGGCAGCGAACACCTTCTCGCCCAGAGAAGCCGCCGCACCGCAGGAGCCTATGCTATCGCCAATCTTCAGCCCATTAGTTTCCTGCCAGAACCCTTCTGGCAAGCTGGGAGCCGCCACCATATACAACCGGTCGCCTTCCAGCCGCATGCAGGAACAGAACATGCCTGGGTGGAGCTTTTCAATTCCTTCCAGGTAAAACGAGACCGTAGACTCCAGGGTACTGCCAGGCAGGGTGTTTTTCTCCAGGACTTGTTTGCCCAGTTGCTCCAATTCCATGACCCGTTTGTAGTCGCTTACCTCCGGGAGCGGCGCGGTATCCGTTTTCTCCGAGGCGAGTTGCCGGTTGTGCTCTCTGGCTTTCTCCAGTTCCTGGCGGGCGACCTGCAACTCGGCCTGCAAGGCCTCTACCTGCTTTTTCAAAGCCTCCTCTGCCTCGGCTGCGCGCGGCGTTTCCTGGTCATCCAACGGCTGTTTGCCCTCCGCTCGCCCCGCCGGCGTTCCCTGGTTCAAAGGCCCACGACTCTCTTGCGTTTCACCCTTCATTCACCTTAATAAACAAATCAGGATATTACTTCTTCAACGTCCTTATATCTCCCAGCCATTGGTAGGCCAGGAATCTCTTGCGTAGTCCTTGGGGCGGGGGACCCGATGGTTTTTACGCCAGCAACCGAGGTGGGTAGTACTGCCAATTAGCAGAATAAAGATAAGCCAATCCTTTATACTACCTATTCTGGAAAAGGATTTTGTCAATTTCTCTCCTATTTCTTCGCAGAACAGTCTAATTGTTTGCTCTGTCATAAGACATTTCGTTTTCCTTGGTGTGTTTCAGGGCTCTTTTGTTTAAAACGGCCCTAAAACAAAACGCCTCACCAGTAAGGTACTGGTGAGGCGTTTTGTTGACACTTTGGCTATTAGAGAATCAGCATCACGTCACCGTAGCTGAAGAACTTATATTTCTCTTTGATGGCGCTCTGGTACGCTTCCATGATCAGGTCATAGCCTCCAAAAGCGGCGGCCATCATCAGGAGCGTGGACTCCGGCATGTGGAAGTTGGTGATCAGGCTGTTCGCGATTTTGAAGTCATACGGAGGGAACACGAATTTATCGGTCCAGCCTTCGTTGGGCTTCAGGCGGCTGTTCGCTGACACGGAGGATTCCAGGGCGCGCATGGTGGTGGTACCTACCGCGCACACGCGTTTCTTGGCATCCAGAGCCTTGTTCACGACCTGGGCGGTTGTTTCGTTCACGAAGAACTGCTCAGAATCCATCTTGTGCTTGGTGAGGTCTTCCACGTCTACCTGACGGAACGTACCTAAACCTACGTGCAAGGTGACCGGGGCCACGTCTACGCCTTTCAGCTCCAGACGCTTCAGTACCTCACGGGTGAAGTGCAGACCGGCGGTGGGCGCGGCTACGGCACCGGTGATCTCGGCGTATACGGTTTGGTACCGCTCTTCGTCTTCGGGCTCTGGCTCGCGCTTGATGTATTTAGGCAGCGGGGTTTCGCCCAGGCTGTGCACTACTTTGTAGAACTCCTCGTCTGGTCCGTCATAGAGGAACTTGATGGTACGGCCGCGGGAAGTGGTGTTGTCAATTACCTCGGCTACCAGGTCGCTGTCCCCGAAGTAGAGTTTGTTGCCCACCCTGATCTTACGGGCCGGGTCTACCAGCACATCCCACAGGTGTATACGCTTGTCCAGCTCGCGCAACAGGAACACTTCAATCTTGGCGCCGGTTTTCTCCTTGTTTCCGTATAAACGGGCCGGAAACACTTTGGTGTTGTTGGTCACCACCACATCACCGTCATCAAAATAACCAATGATGTCTTTGAAGACTTTATGTTCTATCTTGCCGCTGTCGCGGTGGATGACCATCATTCTGGCTTCGTCACGGTTTGGGGCCGGATGGGTCGCCATCAGGTCATTGGGCAGGTCAAATTTAAACTCTGATAACTTCATTTTTAATATTACGGTATTAAAATATTCGCGAAATAGAGGGCAAAGGTAGGCAGTTTGCGCTAATTTCCTTTACTTTCCGCTAAATATAAGTATTGCTGCTCCCTGAATTTGCTTTTGTGGCAAGCAGGGCAGTGTAAGAAAACAACCCCTTTCGCTACTAATAAGTTTGTTGCATCCCTAAACTATTTCAGAAAGGGTTCTTTCTCTTTCTCACCCTTCAACGGTAGCTTTCTTCATGTTATACATCCGGCTGGTTTATGAGAGTTTTCAGTTTGCCTGGCAGGCCCTGCGGTCTAATCTGCTGCGCACCATCCTTTCGTTACTGGGCGTGACCATTGGCATTTTCGCCATCATCTCGGTGTTCACCATCGTGGACTCGCTGGAGCGCAGCATCCGGGAGAGCATGAGTTTTGTGGGCGAGCGCATTGTGTACGTGGAGAAATTCCCCTGGATTTTCAAAGACGGCTCTGACATCCCGTGGTGGAAGTTCATGCAGCGGCCCTCGCCCAACACGCGCGAGTTCAGGTACATGCACGAGAACCTGGAGAACGCCGAAGCCGTTGCCCTGGTGGCCCGGCGGGGCGGCAACACGTTCAAGCACCGCAACAACAGCATGGGCGGCATCATGCTGCAGGGCGTGACGCTGGATTTCAACAAAGTGGCCGAGGTGCCCATTGAAGAGGGCCGGTTCTTCACCCAGCAAGAGGTAGACGGCTCGCGCAACGTGATTGTGATCGGGAACGAGATCGCCGTGAATCTTTTCCCCTTCGGCTCTGCCGTGGGCGGCGACATCAGGATCAGCGGCCAGAAATTCACCGTGATTGGCGTGATGGAGAAGCAGGGCGCCGGTCTGTTTGAGGGCATGCCCACCAATGACAAGAACTCCTACGTGCCGTTTGGGGCTTTTGGGAAGATGTTTGCCGGCGGGCCGCGGGGCGTGCAGCCCACGCTCATGGTCAAAGGCAAGGTGGAAGACGTGGGCCTGCAGAACCTGGAGTACGAGGTGAAGGGCAAGATGCGCACCATCCGGGGCCTCAAGCCTTATGACGAGGACAACTTTGCCATTAACCGCTCAGAGATGATGGCCGACGCCATTGGCGAGATGTTCTCCATCATTGGCATTGCGGGCTGGGTGATTGGCGGCTTCTCCATTCTGGTGGGCGGCTTCGGCATTGCCAACATCATGTTCGTGTCTGTGAAGGAGCGCACCAACATCATCGGGATCCAGAAATCGCTGGGCGCGAAAAACTTTTTCATTCTCTTCCAGTTCCTCTTTGAGTCTGTGTTCCTGAGCCTGATAGGGGGCGGCGTGGGCATTCTGCTGGTGTCTTTGATCACCTTAATCCCCATGGGTACGCTGGATATTATTCTTACGCCCGGCAACATTCTGCTGGGCTTGGGCGTATCGGTCGTGATTGGCGTACTCTCAGGCATTATTCCGGCGGTCATTGCTTCCCATCTGGACCCCGTGATTGCCATCAGGTCTAAATAGCGTTTCCAGACCATCGGTTTACCCGGCACCCATTCAGATTTATTTTAAGATGACGTGCCTGTTTTCGGCCTCTTTTCCGTAAAACAGGCTAGAAATAAGAATGCTATATGACGAAGTTGAGAAAATCAAGCAAAACCAAGCTGCAAGACGAAACCACGAACGTGGGAAGCGGCACTACCATTATTCAGCCTGACGCGAATGACCGCAAGGTTGAATCTTTACAGGAAGCCAAGAAAATAGCCAAACGCGAGTCGCCGGCCATCAGCGAAGATGACAAGCGCATCCGGGAGGCGTTCACCGATAAAGACTGGAACGAAATCAAAATAGCTGACTCCTGGCAGATCTTCAAGGTGATGTCTGAGTTTGTGGAGGGTTTTGAGAAAATGGCCAAGATTGGGCCCTGCGTGTCCATCTTCGGCTCGGCCAGAACCAAACCCGATAACCCGTACTACATCATGGCCGAGGAGATTGCCGCCAAATTGGTGCGCCACGGCTACGGCGTGATCACCGGCGGCGGCCCCGGCATCATGGAGGCCGGCAACAAGGGCGCGCACTCTGAGGGCGGCCGCTCCGTGGGTCTGAACATCCAGTTGCCGTTTGAGCAGTTCAACAACATTTACATTGACCCAGACAAGCTCATCAACTTTGACTACTTCTTTGTGCGCAAGGTGATGTTTGTGAAATACGCGCAGGGCTTCATTGGCATGCCCGGCGGCTTCGGTACGCTGGACGAGCTGTTTGAGGCCATCACGTTGATTCAAACCAAGAAGATTGGCAAATTCCCGATTGTGCTGGTGGGCAAGAAGTACTGGCAGGGCATGTTTGACTGGATCAAAGACGTGATGCTCACCCAGGAAAGCAACATCAGCCCAGAGGATCTGGATCTGGTGCACCTGGTAGACAACGCCACCGATGCCGTCAAAGTCATTGATGATTTCTACAGCAAATACCTGCTGTCGCCCAACTTCTAGGAGCAAAACATATCCCGGGCCGTTTATGGCCTGCTTTTACCAAAAGAGCCCCGATACGCATCGGGGCTCTTTTGTTTTTACAGAGTAGCTGGTCCAACCCTCCTTTCGCTTTCCGGTCGCTTTCAGCGGTTTGTTATTCTTTGTCAACCAGTTATATTTATACAGTATACAGACAGCATCTATCGTCTCATTATATCTACCAGCTAACCTTTAATAATATCCATGAAAAAAATCTTTACTGTATTTCTGTGCGCGTCTACTTTGTTTGTTTCTGGCTGCGCGTCTATTGTCTCAGAATCTAAATACCCCATCAACCTTGCCAGTACGCCTGACGGGGCTTCCTTTACCATTGTGAACCGCAACGGGCAGGAAGTAGCCAGCGGCCAAACTCCCACTACGGTAGTGTTACCCGCCGGCAACGGTTTCTTCAAGAAAGGGATTTACGCCATCAAGTTCAGCAAAGCCGGCTACTCAGATAAAACCCTCACCTTAGAGGCTGGTGTAGACGGCTGGTACTTTGGCAACCTGTTGTTTGGCGGCCTTATTGGGATGCTCATTGTAGACCCTGCCACGGGTGCCATGTACAAATTCAACCAGAAAGACGTGAAGGCTATGCTTTCCCAAAACACCGCATTTGCCCCGCTGCAGGGCGAAGGACTCAAGATTGTTTCAGTGGAAGACATCCCCTTGGAACTGAGAGAAAAGTTAGTGGAACTGAAATAGCCGTTTCACCCCTGTTTTTAGAAAAAGAGCCCCGAAACGCAGCGGGGCTCTTTTGTTTTGACTCCGTATCAAGATGCCGGCCTTAGCAGCAGACTTCCTTCACTTATAGGCCTTTCAGCCCTTTCCATTTAGGGGCTGCTTTTCTAAAAACAGCCCCTAAATGGAAAGGGCTGAAAGATGATGGCAAAGCAACACTGTGTTTCTGGCTAACCAACATGCAATGCTTATTTTTAATTATCGGTAATTATTTATTGTTTATCAATAAATAATTACCGATAATTGTTTTCATCTTCAAACATGATGTCGCTATGGAAACCACTCCCTCTACCATTTTAAGAGTCATGAACGTTATCTTCTGGGTACTGTTTATTGGGCTCTGCATCAAAACAGGTGCTATTCTCGTCTCGTTTGCGGTAAGTCTTTTTGTGAATGCCGAGGGTGCCAAAGACTTGTACCAGGGGCTGGATTTGTCTGAACTTTACCACTTCAACAGATCACTCTACATTCAGACGGTGTCGCTGTTCATTGCCCTCACGGGTTTGAAAGCCTACATCGCCTACCTGGTGGTCAAGGTTTTTCTGAAATTTAAACTTGCAAGGCCGTTCAGTCAGCAGCTGGTGACTTTGTTTTCCAAGGTGAGTTACTACGCGGTGGGAGCTGGTATCATTGCCTTGATCGCCAGCGGGCACAGTAAATTCGTCCTGAAAAAGGGAATCGCCATTCCGCTCCATTGGGGCAGCGAGGAAATTTTATTTTTTGCAGGCGTGATTTATATCCTGGCGCTGATCTTCAAAAAAGGCGCTGAGCTGCAAGCCGAGAATGATTTAACCGTTTAACGAATGCCCATCATTGTAAACTTAGACGTTGTCATGGCCCAACGCAAAATCTCCCTGAATGAGTTGTCTGAAAAAGTTGGGGTAACTTTATCTAACCTTTCCATCTTGAAAACAGGAAAGGCTAAGGCCATCCGGTTTAGCACGTTGGAGGCCATTTGCAAAACGTTAAACTGCCAGCCGGGAGATATTTTAGAATATGTAGAGGATTAAAAAAACTCAAGTGATGCGCTTGGGCGAAGCTAGTGGCACCTTTTTCAACAACCCATGCCCAGCACTATCTCTTTAAAACCCTTTTGCCTTTCATGACTACTGCTACCAAAAGACAGAAACAAGCCCGCGTGCTGCGCGATTTCCGGAAAGTGCACCGGCTTACCGGGGCTTTGCTGTTCGTCTTTTTCTTCGTGATTTCTATCACCGGCCTGTTGCTGGGCTGGAAAAAGCACACCGGCGGCCTGATTCTGGCTAAAACCCACGCGGGCACGTCTACCAACCTGAAAGACTGGCTCCCCGTGGACAGCCTGACCGCCAACGCCTTTAAAGCCGTCAAAGACTCGCTGGGCCCAGAGGTTTCCCTTACCCTAGACCGCATTGACATGCGCCCCGACAAAGGCACCGTGAAATTCCTCTTCGTGGAAAAATACTTGGGTGTACAGTTAGACGCCGCTACCGGCCAGCTCCTGCACCTGGAAACCCGCCGCGCCGATTTTATTGAGAACCTCCACGATGGCACTATTCTGGACCGATGGTTTGGCGTAGACAGCGGCGTTCTGAAAGTGATGTACAGTACCATCATGGGCGTGGCCCTCCTCATCTTCACCATTACCGGTTTCTGGCTATGGTACGGCCCCAAACGCATGAAACAGGAAAAACCGGAGGTGGTCTCCAGACCCAACGGTGGCCCAAGACCGGCCAGACCTGTTCGGCCCGCCTGACCGGAAGCGCATTATTGCTCCTGCTTGTTTTTGCCGTTCTTCTGGAAAGTAGCCGCAAAACAGAAAACCGCTCCTGGCGGATCATTTCATGCCAGACTTACGTAATATTCCTCCTCTTTCCTTACTGCCCCAGCCATGCCTTTTCTTGACCAAATCACTGAACCTACCCTCCTGTTGAATGAAACTGTTGCCCGCGCTAACATCCGCCGGATGGCCGATAAAGCCCACAGGCACCACGTTACGCTGCGCCCGCACTTCAAAACGCATCAGTCCAGGCAAGTAGGTGAATGGTTCAAAGCCGAAGGCATCACTTCTATCACGGTTTCCTCGGTGAAGATGGCGCAGTACTTCGCCCGGCACGGCTGGCAAAACATCACTATTGCGTTTCCGTTGAACCGAAGACAACTGCCCCAACTAGCTGAACTGGCCCGTCAGATCACCTTAAACCTGACCGTCACCTCGGCAGATGATATAAGCTTCCTGCGGGAACACTTAACGGAACAAGTAAACGTGTGGGTGAAGGCAGATACCGGCTACGGACGCACCGGCATCAAAACCGAAGACACCGCCGCTTTGGATACCGTTTTACATGAACTGGCGCAAACCCCGCAGCACCCGTTTCTGGGATTCCTGGCCCACGCCGGCCATAGTTACAAAGCCAGAAATAAGGAAGCCATTGTGGCTATCCACCAGGAGACCCTTACCAAGATGAGAGCCTTGAAAGAACGGTATTCCGGGGCGTGGCCGGGGTTGCAACTTTCCATTGGGGATACGCCCAGCTGCAGCGTCACGGAAGATTTCTCTGGCATGAACGAGATCCGGCCGGGCAACTTCGTCTTCTATGACTTGATGCAAAACCTTATCAGTTCCTGCCGCTTGGAAGACATTGCCGTAGCCGTGGCTTGCCCTGTAGTCGCCCTGCACCCGGACCGCAACGAGATCATTCTCTACGGCGGCTCCGTGCATTTCTCCAAAGACGCCCTGCCGCAGGCGGATGGGGGCGTCATCTTCGGGCTGGTAGTACCGCTGACGGAGAATGGCTGGGGAGCGCCTTTGTCAGAAACAGCCTTGGTTTCGCTTTCGCAGGAACACGGCATCGTGCGCACCACGCCGGAACTGTTCTCACAGTTTGAGATTGGCGGTTTGGTGGGTGTGCTTCCGGTGCATTCCTGCCTGACCGCTGATTTGATGAAAGGCTATCTTACGTTGCAAGGCGAGCGGCTGGAGCATTTGAGCGGCATAAATGGCTTCTAGTCTGTTTTTGGGCTGTTTTAAGGAAAAGGGTAAGGAAACGGAACTGGCGTAGACACTCGTAGGAGCTGCGCACGCTACGAGGTCTTTTGCACAACGGTTTATTCTATTTCCGCTGGCGCGAGCGTCACGCTCGTGTCCGCAAGCATTCCAGATTAACCATCAACAAGGATCAGATAAAGAAGGCATGAGCGGGACGCTCGCGCCAGCAGGGGTTTATGCCAACATTCATTGAGTAACTCTCTACTTCCAACCCCCTTTTCCGAAAACAGCCCTGAAACGCTCCCACTAATGACTAGCAACTGACAACTAAAAACTCTCTTCCACCCCTAAACTATTCCCTTCCAAATTCGGTTAAGAAGAGATGGATTGCCCGCTCCTATTCTAGCGCGGGAATGCCTACCTTTGCTCTTTAAACCGAAACCGATCGGATGACGCCAAAAGATTCTGTTGCTACATCGGTAGCCAAAAATACTTCCTCCACCGTGGATGTGCCTTTCATTGAAGTGTACGGGGCCCGGGAACACAACCTCAAGAACATCTCGCTCAAGATACCGCGCAACCAGTTGGTGGTCTTCACGGGCATCAGCGGCAGCGGGAAATCTTCGCTGGCCTTTGACACCATCTACGCCGAGGGGCAGCGCAGGTACATGGAGACGTTCTCGGCTTACGCCCGCTCGTTCTTGGGCGGACTGGAACGCCCCAATGTAGACAAGATTGAGGGGCTTTCGCCGGTGATCTCCATTGAGCAGAAAACCACCTCGCGCAACCCGCGCTCTACCGTGGGCACCATCACCGAGATTTACGACTTTCTGCGTTTGCTCTACGCCCGTACCGCCGAGGCCTTCAGCTATGTGACCGGCGAGAAGATGATGAAGCAGTCTGATGACCAGATTGTGCAACACATCATGGAGCATTTCAGCGGCAAGCGCACCATCATTCTGGCCCCCGTGGTAAAAGGCCGGAAAGGCCATTACCGCGAGTTGTTTGAGCAGATCCGGAAGATGGGCTTTCTGCGTGCCCGCATTGATGGCGAGTTGGTGGAACTGACGCCCAAGATGCAGGTAGACCGCTACAAGATCCACGACATCGAGATTGTGATTGATAAGCTGGTACCCTCGGCCGAAGACCGTTACCGCTTGTCTACGTCTATCCAGAACGCGCTGCAACACGGCAAGGGCACGGCCCTGGCCATGGACGCCGATACCAATGAGACGCAGTTCTATTCCCGTCACTTGATGGACCCGGCCACCGGCATCGCCTATGATGATCCGGCGCCGAATACGTTCTCGTTCAACTCGCCGTACGGTGCTTGCCCGGTGTGTAACGGCTTAGGTGAGATCGAGGAACTGACCGAGGAATCCATTGTGCCGGACAAAACCGTGAGTATCAGCCGCGGCGGCATTGCGCCGCTGGGCGAGTACCGCGACATCTGGATTTTCTCGCAGATCACGGCCTTACTCAAACGCCACAAAACGGCCCTCACTGTTCCCATTCAGGACATCCCCGAGGAGGCCTGGAACCATTTACTGCACGGTTTTGAGGAAGAAGATCCTAAAGGCAAGAAAGAACCGTTCGTGTTTGAGGGCGTGCTCAACTTCCTGAAGAAACAACTGGAGTCTGACTCGGAGAACGTGCGCAACTGGGTGCAGGAATACACGCAGCAAAGCACTTGCCCCGAGTGCAACGGCTACCGCCTGAAAAAGGAATCGCTCCACTTCAAGCTGGACAACAAACATATTGGCGAACTGTCTGAGATGGACATCCAGGAACTGGCCGGTTGGGTCGCCAACCTGGAAGAACGCCTGAACGAACGCCAGAACCTGATTGCCCGCGAGTTGCTGAAGGAGATCCGGAAACGGATTGGCTTCCTGGTAGACGTTGGATTGGAATACCTGCACCTGCACCGTTCTGTGCGCACTTTGTCCGGCGGCGAAAGCCAACGGATTCGTCTGGCTACGCAGATTGGGACGCAGTTGGTGGGCGTGCTGTACATCATGGACGAACCCAGCATCGGGCTGCACCAACGCGACAATGAGAAGCTGATAAAGGCTTTGCAAGACCTTCGGGACTTAGGTAACTCCGTGGTTGTGGTGGAGCACGACAAAGACATGATTTTAGCTGCCGACTACGTAGTGGACATTGGTCCGGGCGCGGGCGTACATGGTGGGCAGGTCGTGACCGCCGGCACGCCGAAGGAGATGATGGAAAGCGGCACGACGACATCGGATTACCTGAGTTACAGAAGAGGTATTCCGGTGCGGAAGCAGAAGCGCGAAGGAAACGGCAAGAGCCTGATTCTGCGCGGTGCTACCGGCCACAACCTGAAAGACGTGACCTTGGAACTGCCCTTGGGTAAGTTGATTTGCGTGACGGGCGTATCGGGGAGCGGAAAATCGTCATTGATCCATGACACACTGTACCCGATCCTGAACAAGTACTTCTTCAATGCCAAGCGCGAGCCACTTCCGTTCAAAGCTATTGAAGGCCTGGAGCACATTGATAAAGTAATTGAGGTGGACCAAAGCCCAATCGGTCGGACGCCACGCTCTAACCCAGCCACGTATACCGGCGTGTTCACCGAGATCCGAAGTCTGTTTGCGTCTATGCCTGAGGCGAAAATCAGAGGCTATGCGGCCGGCCGGTTCTCGTTCAACGTGAAAGGCGGACGATGCGAGACGTGCGAGGGCGCGGGAATGCGGACCATTGAGATGAACTTCATGCCCGATGTGTACGTGCCCTGCGAGACCTGCAAAGGCAAACGCTACAACCGCGAAACGCTGGAAGTGCGCTTCAAAGGCAAATCCATTACTGATGTACTGGACATGACCGTGGAAGCCGCCGTGGAGTTCTTTGAGCACCAACCGCGTATCCTGCGCAAAATCCAGACCTTGAACCAGGTGGGCCTCGGCTACATTACCTTGGGCCAGCAAGCCACTACCTTGTCTGGTGGTGAGGCGCAGCGGGTGAAACTGGCGACGGAGCTTTCCAAGAAAGACACCGGCCGCACGCTCTACATTCTGGATGAGCCTACCACGGGCCTGCACTTCCAGGACATCCAGCACTTGTCTGATGTATTGAACAAGCTGGTAGACAAAGGCAACTCGGTGCTGATCATCGAGCATAACATGGACCTGATCAAAGTCGCGGATCACGTGATTGACATCGGGGCCGAAGGTGGAGCCAAGGGCGGGATGATTGTGGCCCAGGGAACGCCGGAGCACGTCGCGGAGCTGAATTTGGGTTATACGGCCCGCTTCCTGAAAGAGGAACTGAGTACCAGCCATTACGTAGATGCACCGGTGTATGTGGAGGAACCGGAGTTAGAAGAGGAAGCGCCGGAAGCGGCAGTACCGGAGAAGAAAACCCGGGGCCGAAAGAAAAAAGAAACCACGGAAGCCAGCACTTCAACCGCCGTCGTGAAAGAAAAGAAAACGCCGGGCCGGAAGAAGAAAACAGAATAAGGTTTTAGGGCTGTTTTAGAGAAAACAGCCCCAAAACCCAGAAACAGAAAAGCCTTGCTCCAGAGCAAGGCTTTTCTGTTTTAACGGCAGTTTGAAGAAAATCGGCAGAAAACGGGTTCTGGATGGTCTCCTTCCTGAGTTTTAGTGAGCGGCTTCTGTGGAATGCGCGGCAGTGTCTGTTTTCGCGGCAGTAGCGGTGTCAGCTTTCGCGGGGGCAGCGGCTTCGTGGGTGGCTGGAGCCGTATGGGCTTCGGCGGCTGGAGCCGAAGTTACTACTTCCGCGTCCAGCGCAGTCCCTGAACCTGTATCGTTAGGATCAGTGGAAGAAGTATAGGTGGAACAGGCAGTACCGGCCAGCAGAGCGCAAGCCGCAAAGAAAGGCATGATAGATTTCATCGGTTTCAGAAAGTTTGGCGCAAAGGTACTGAATCCAAGCTTTCAAAAACAACCCGCATTTTTATCTATCCGAGAGGGCTTGCCTGTTCTGTTTTAGGGCTCTTTTCCGGAAAACGGCTCAAAAAAGCCTGCCTGTGGCAAGGCAGGCTTCCTGGTTTACTTTGAACCTCCGCCCGAAGCTCCGCCGTTGGCAGGGGCGGCATTGGCCTCGGTGTTGGAAGCGCCGCTTCGGTTTACCTTCTCATAGATGGGCTGTACCAGTTTGCGGTGCTCGCGCAGGATAGGCAAGTTCTTGGCCGCGAAAGCTTTCAGGTCGGCATCAGTGCCACTTTTGGCCTGACGGTCAAACTCCGCGATGTCTTTGTCGTGGGCCTGCACCATGTGCTGGGTGTAAGATCGATCAAACTCGGCGTCGCTTAACTGGGTAAGCATATCCAGATGCTGCTGGTGCTCCGGTAGCAGGGCGGTTGGCAGCGTCACTCCTTTTTTGGCCGCGATGGCTTTCAGCTCTGTGTTGGCCTTGGTGTGGTCGGTGACCATGCGCTGCCCAAATTGCTTCACCGCTGGGTCCTGCCCCTTGGTAGAGGCCAGCTTGCCGGCGGCCACTTCCATCATTCCGCCACTGGCGGCTTTCATCATGAAGAGCTGGTCTGGGTTCTGGGTCGCGTTGAGGCTGTCTGTATTGGAGCCGGTGGCCGGATTGTCCAGGGTGGCGTTGTTGTTGGCCTCGGCCACGCCCATGCTGCTATTGTGGCCGGTACCTACTTTCTCATCGGTGAGGCCATAGCCGGTGCCGTAGTTGTCTGGGTCTGTACTGGAAGTATAGGTGCTACAGGCAGCGCCCGTCAATAGAATGGCGGCTGCGAAGAGGGGCATTGTTTTTTTCATAGTGGTAGGTGCTCGCTTAGGACTTATTTATATTCAGAATGTTTTTATACGCAGGGCTTGGGCGGGAGTTAAAGTTCTTCTGGCCGCAAATCATGCAGAAGCAGCTCTACGGGTTGAAAATGGATTCTCCAGTGCTTCCTGCTGACCGGCATTCTGGGTTCTGGTAGCGGGCTGCGCATAAAAAGAGTGTCTGGGTTTTGCGGACGTTTTCGTTAAACCATCCGCAAAACCCAGACACTCACTTGTTTTTTCTCTCAGGAAGACTGGTTTAATCTACCGTGTCCTCCAGTTTGGTGGCCATGTCTTGGTGTGACTTTAACATGGGCAGTGTTTTGGTAGCCAAGGCCTTCACGGAAGGTGTCTCGGCATTGTCGCTCTTTAATTGGAACATGGCGATGTCCATTTTATGGGCGGCTTCCATGGCATCCATGTAGTCTTCGTCAAAGCCTTTGCCGGTTTTGCCTTTCAGCCGGTCCAGCATAGTCTGATGCACGGGCATTAAGGTAGTGGGCAAGGTGATTTTCATCTGAGAAGCCAGGGTCATCTGCTCTTTGCTGGCTCTGGTATGGTGGTCTACCATCATCTGGGCAAATTTCTTCACCTCGGCATGGGAGGCATTCTGCGCGGCCAACTTGCCGGCCTGAATTTCAAACAGGTTGCTGCTGGCGGCGGTCATCATGAACATGGCATCGGTCATGTTGGTCAGGTCCATGGTGGCTCCTGCCATTCCGGTAGCGCCAGCCCCGCCAGTGGTGCCGGTTGTACCAGTTCCAGTGGTACCGGTTGTTCCGGTAGTGGTACCCGTAGTTCCGGTAGTAGTGCCTGTACCCGTAGTTCCGGTGCCGGTAGTGGTGCCCATGGTACCTGAGCCAGTGGTTGTACCCGTGGTGCCGGTAGTAGTACCGCTGGTGGTTCCCATTGTTGTTCCGCTAGTGGTGGTTCCTCCTGAACCAGACATTGTTCCAGACCCGGACATGGTTCCGGAGGCGGTACCTGTTCCGGCGTTTGTGGACGAGGTTGTTCCTCCGGAGGTGGAATCGGAGCCGGTATTGGTGCTGGTACACGCTGTCCCCGCGACCATTGCGCCGGCTACCAGTAGTGACATGACTTTCTTCATAGCTTTGTTTTTCGTTCAGTTCGTTCTGACCTGTATACGCACTAATAATGAAGCAGTTAACGAATTTATTCCGGAAGAAATACTGAATTTATGCTGGCAGCAGGGCATAACTACGAGGGAGACCGCTCTTAAGGCCTACGGGCCGAGTCTGAGGGCACCGTGTCAGAAGCGATGGCGTGGGTGGATACCGCCCCGCCCATGCCGCTGCTGCCAGCGCTACTGGTCGCCGCCGTCGGGCTGGCGGCACCTTCGGTATTGGTGTCTGTGTCTGTGGTGGGATTGGTGCCTTTCTGCTCTGGGCTGCAAGCGGAACTCATGCCGAGGAACAGGAGAAGCCCGCCGTAGAAAAGTAATTTCATGGTCTGAACAGTTAATGGTGATGCCTGAAAGAACGGTCCCGTTTACAACGAAAAAGCCTGCAAGAGCAGGCTTTTTCGTTGTAAACGGGTGGCTTATTGACTCACTTGTGATTCCAGTTTATCAGCTTCGTGTTCATGGATACGCAGCACCGGCAGCGCTCTGATGGCAAAGGCTTTGACCGAAGTGGTCTGCGCTCCGTTGCTCACCACATCATACAAGGCGATGTCGCTTTCGTGCACGTCTTCAATCTTGTCTATGTATTTCTTGTCAAACGCACTTCCCGTCAATTTTGACAGCTCGTCCACCAGTTCCTGGTGCATGGGCAGCAGCGTGGTGGAAAGCGTCACGTTCATGCCCGAGGCAAGGGACATGAGTTCCTGATTGGCTTTGGAGTGGTGGTCTACCAGCATCTGAGCAAACTTCTTCACGTCTGAGTTGGCGCTCCGCTCCAGGGCCAATTTACCCAGCTGCACTTCCATCAGGCCGCTGCTGGCGGCCTCCATCAGGAAAGTGGCCTCGGTGATGCTCCGGGTGCCGTACCGCATGGTGCCAGCCCCGGCCACGCTGCTGGTGCCCACGTAGGCATCGGCGGCGGTGCCGGAAGTTCCGGTGCCGGCAGTTCCTGTGGCCGCATGGGTGGCGGTGACAGTAGCCTCATAGGCATCTGTGGTGGGGACGCTGTTAGACGTATTGGCGTCAATTCTGCTGCATGCTGACCCGGCTACCACGGCCAGGGCTGCGATCAGGTATAGTCTCTTTTTCATAGGTTCTTCTGTTTAGGATCAGTTTCCTTTCCTTCTGCACAGGGCTAAGGATACCTCTTTGTACTGGTGGGCAGCGGCCTGGGTTACTGTTTGGCGTTCAGGTCATCTTCCAGTTGCTCTGCCTGTGAGAGGTGGGCCCGTAACGTGGGCAGGGCTTTGCCCGCGAACGCCCGCAGTTCCATGTCCTTCCCTTCTTCTGACATCTCCTCAAACTTGTCAATGGTTTCTTTGTGGTCTTTCACCATGGCTTCCATGTACGCTTTATCAAAGGCCGCCCCGGAGTTGCTCATGATGGCGTTAAAAGTTTCCTGATGCTCCTCCCCCAGGCTGGTGGGCACAATCAGGTTCTTCAAATCGGCGATCTGCTTCAGTTGAGCATTGGTCTGCGTATGGTGGTCCAGCATGAGCTGCCCGAACTGCTTCACTCTGGGGTCAGAGGCTTTGCTGCTGGCCAGCCGGCCCAACTCCACCTCAAACAGTCCGCCACTGGCTGCCTCGGCCACGAACCATCCTCCCTTTTCGTCTTTGCCGGTGCTTTCCAGCAACTCTTCATTGTGCTTGCCCGCCGCGTCAACAGAAGTGGCCTCTGATGAAGAGCCACCACAACCGGAGACCAAAGAAACGGAGACGGCAAGCAGTAGGTAGAACAGGTGATTTTTCATAGTATAGATCTTGTACTGATGGCAAATGGATAGAACCAGTATGTTCTTATTACGGCGGAGCCCGCCCAGGGTTAACAATGCCCTCAGAAAAGTCCAACTATGAGGTCTAGATTGAGGCTTCGTCTGCGCTTTACGTGGCAGGAAAGCACAGAAGAGAAAACAGCCTGCTTCCCCCACGTCCCCCTTTTCCCACAGGAACAGAAAAGCCGAAGGGCGTTTTGGGCTGCTTTTCCTGAAAACAGCTCCAAAACGCCCTTCGGCCAGAAATGATACTTGGTTGATTCGCTTACAGACTCACGCCTTTGCTTCGGCCGGCTTGCCGGATGGCATCACGCACGGTCTCTTCGTATTCTTCGGGGATCGAGTCAAACTCAATTTGCCCGGTCTGCCCCGAGGTTAACCGGTACAGCAGTTTATCGGTTTGCACCCGCAGCAAACTGATGGTGCTCCAGGGCAAGGTAACCGGCTCCTGCGTCTGCGACAGTTTCAGTTCCAGGTGTTCTTCGGTGACCTGCACATAACTGGTGCCGCTTGGCTTGCGGCGGCGCCAGGCCACAATCAGGTACGAGATGGCCAACGCCAGTTGCAGCAAAGGCAGAAAATAGACACCCAGGGCTACCTGTTCTTCGGCGGTGTAGTGCCGGTACACGCCAAGACCGCCCAATATACAAAACACCACCGCCATGAACAGATACAGCTTGGCAAGCGGGGCCCCGTTCTGGTTGGCTGGCGAAAGGTTCAAGAAGAAGGATTCCATATAGTACAGCTATTTAGAGGATTTGCTTTTCCGGTCCCGTAACACCAGGATGATCTTCAAGACCACAAACATCATAAACCCGATGAAAGCGGCAAGGGTCACCAGGATATTGGGGTCTTCTAAGCGCCACATCAAGATCAGGAACGAGATGGTGAGCATGAAATTGAGTAACAGACTGGAGTGGCGTGAAATCATTAGGTAAAAGCCAGTTGATAATCAGTAAAGGTACGAAGATGTACCCAGCACTCAAGTCTTTACCTGTTTCCGGGCTTCTTTTTTGAAACGAGGCCCGAAACAGATTAGTGCCCGGTTTTCACCAAAAGAAACAGAGGAAACGGCATTATTTATCGGCGACGGTCCAGCGTTCAAAATCCTTGAAATACGCGCTTCCCCAGAACGCGTAGCGGGGCAGCATGGCGGTTTTCAGCCTCCGCTTGAAATCCTGGAAGTCTTTCTGCTGAGGATCGGTCCAGAGCACCTCACTGAGGGCCGTCATGCGCGGGAACACCATGTACTCCACCTTAGCCGGATTGCCCATGTACTCGGTCCAGACGTTGGCCTGGGCACCCAGAATGTACTTGTCCAGCTTGAGCTGCTGCAGTTCCGCGGGCACCGGGTTGAAGTTGTAGACGGCATCCAGCGGATTATACCCGTGAATGGCCAAACTGTCTTTGGGGTCTTTGGACTGGTAGGCATCAAAGTACAGCGGCTTACCGGGCGACATGATCACCGGGTGCCGCCGCTGAGCCGCCGCAATGCCTTCTTTGGCCCCGCCCCAGTTCATGATCACCGCCGTGGTGTCCAGGTCTCCCTCCAGAATCTCGTGCCAGCCAATGACTTTCTTGTTCTTCTGGGCCAGGTAGCCAGATACCTGTTGGATGAAGTAGGTCTGCAGCTCTTTCTCGTCTTTGAGGTGGTTGGCCTTCATGAACGCCTGCGTGGCAGGATCGGCTTTCCACCACATTTTGCTGCACTCATCGCCGCCAATATGCACGTACTCCGACGGAAACAGATCCGCTACCTCCTGGAACACCGTCTCCAAGAATTTGAAGGTAGCGGGATGCGGCGCGAGCACGTTGTTCTGGCGGTTGTACATGCCCCAGGTATTGGCCACTTGCCAGGCCGAGTCTGGCCGGGTGCTGAACTCTGGGTAAGCGGCAATGATGGCGCGGCTGTGCCCCGGAATGTCAATCTCCGGAACGATGTTGATGCCTCTCACCGCCGCGTATTTAACCAGTTCCCGCACCTGTTCCTGGGTGTAAAACCCGCCGTAGCGGGTAGAATCATAGCGGGCGGGCGTGTCTTTGAAATGCCCGATGAGCGTGGAGTTGCGCCAGGCGCCCACCTGGGTGAGTTTCGGATAACTTTTGATCTCCAGACGCCAGCCCTGGTCATCGGTGAGGTGCCAGTGGAAGGTGTTGAACTTATGGAACGCCAGGTAATCAATGTACTTCTTCAGGAAATCCAGCGGAAAGATGTGCCGGCTCACGTCCAGGTGCATGCCCCGGTAGGCGAAGCGCGGATAATCCTTGATTTCTACCGTAGGAAACGCCACCTCCTTGGTTTTGCCCAGCGGCAGTAGCTGCAGCAAAGTCTGTATCCCGTGCACCATGCCCGCCACATCGCGCGCCTTGATCCGGATGACGGGCCCACCTGCTTCCAGCCAGTACATCTCGGGCCGGTTGGCTTCCAGAGTGTCATGCAGCAGCTGAATTCTGCTGTGTCTCCCAAGCTTGGTCTTTGGCGTAGCAATGCCCAGGGCCAGGTCACACTGCTGCAACAACAGGCCTTGCAGGTATTCTGCCTGCTGCTGGTAAGGGGCATCGGCTTGGATGATGGTATTCTTGTTGAGCGTGACGGGTCGTTCGCCGGTAGCTTTGAAGGAGACAGGCTTGGGAAGGATGTTATTCACGTCAACGGCCTGCCCCTGGCAATGGAAAGAGAGGAAGACCCAGAGGCCCAGCAGAAAGGAAAGGCAGCATTTCTTCATGGAATTCATGTTGTATTTTGATCCTAGTTTACAGAAAATCGGCTTAAAACACACCCATACAGGTGGGCGTGCAACTACTTCAACACAGAACGGCCTTTCTTCCGGTTCTGGAAGAAAGGCCGTTCTGTGTTGTGAAAAATTCAGGTTATGACTGCGGCTTCACCTGCGGAAGCGCTTTGCGCGGCAATTTGTCTTTTCTAATAGCCGATTGGTACACGAATGACGCCACAATCACTGACGCCTGCTTCAGGTCATCGGCCTGGAGGCGGTCATAGGTGTCCATGTTGGTGTGGTGGGTGCGGGTGTCGTACTCCAGCTCATCTTGGATGAACTGGAAGCCCGGCAGACCCAAACCGTCGAAGGAAAGGTGATCGGTGCCGCCGGTGTTGCGGTTGGTCACGGTGGTAGCGCCCAGGTCATGGAACGGTTTCAGCCACTCTTTGAACAACGGAGCCACGGCCTCGTTACCTTGCGTGTAAATGCCTCTGATCTTGCCGGAGCCGTTGTCCAGGTTGTAGTAGGCGGCAATCTTGGCGTGCTCAGGCAACAGTTTCATGGTAGCCGGGTCACCCAAGTGCTTTTTGGCGTAGCCGCGCGAGCCGTGCAGGCCCTGCTCTTCACCACCCCACAGGGCAATCCAGATAGTTCTTTTCGGCTGCAGGTTCAAGGCTTTGATAATGCGAACGGCTTCCATCATCACGGCCACACCAGCGGCGTTGTCAGTAGCGCCGGTGGCGGCGTGCCAGGAGTCAATGTGCCCGCCCAGCATCACCACCTCTGACTTCAGTTTCTTGTCGGTACCCGGAATCTCGGCGATCACGTTGTAGCCCTGCTGGTCATCGGTGAGGAAACGGGTTTTGCTTTCCAGCTCCACTTCCACGGGAATACCGGCAGTCAGCAGGCGGCTCATGCGGGCCAGGTCTTCCTGCGCCATCTCAAACTCGGGCAGTACGGGCTTGGCATCCATGGCGTACGAGGCACCGTTGCTGGTAAAATACGTCCCGTGCGATCCGCTGCGGCCGCTGAACACAGCCACGGCCCCTTCCTGCAGGAACATCTCGCTCATTTTGGTCATCAAGGCGCGGCGCGCCATAAAGGCTGCTCTTTGCTCATCGGTCATGGGCGTGCGGCCCGCGGTAGGCTGCACCGGCTCGGCCATTTTCTGGAGCTGCTCGTCGGTATAGCGGTTGGCATCGGCGGTGAAGGTGGTTTTAATGGGGTTGGTCACCTGCATCATCACTACTTTGCCTTTCAGTTTGCCGGCGTACTGGGCCAGGTCTTCTTCTTTGGTGGCTTTCACCAGCATCACCTGCGCTTTCACGGGCCCGTTGGTGCTGGGCGTCCAGGCTTTGGGCGACCCGATCATGGGCTGGTAATACGGTTTGGTGAGTGCCAGATAGGATTTCTCCACATCCCAGCCTTTGCCAAACGTGCCCCAGGGCTCAATTACCGCGTTTTTCAGACCCCAGGAGGTGAGTTTCTCCTTGGTCCATTGGTTGGCTTTGGCCAGACCAGTGGAGCCGGACAGACGAGGTCCGTTCACATCGGTGAGGTAAAAGGCGATGTCCATCACCTGGGAGTTCTTCAGCCCTTCCTGACGGATTTTCTCCACCACGGCCGCATCCAGCGGCTCAACTTGTTGGGCAAAAGCGGGCATCGCCAGAAAAGCGGCACCTAAGGCTAATTGAAAGGCTTTGTTCATTAGAGAGTTTGTGTGCTAGGGGTTAAGGATGTGTGCCGTAAATATAGGAAAACGTCTATAATCAAACCAACCGAAAGGTAAAAACCTCTGGATGAGAAACCTAGATGCTACCGTCTGGACGAACCTGTGCCGCCGGTTCTCTGGTAGCAGTTCTCCAGCTGGAAATCGCCGGACTTGGTGATGCGGTAGACCTCCAGGCAAGACCAGCGGTTGAAGGCTTTATCGGCGTGGAAATATTTCTTCACCAGTACCAGGTTTCGGGAAAGCAGCACCACCGGCTGCGAGTAAGCGTAGTAAGAAGCGGGCGCTAGGCTGAGTTGCTCCACCAGTGTGATGTTCTCCGGGAAATCGTCCTTTGTCCACTCAGTCTTTTCCTGTTGCTTTATCCTGTTCTTGATCCGTTCGAAATCCTGCTGGTTGAGGCGGTAATCCAGCTTGAGCTGCGGCCCGGCGCCGTAAAGTCCGCGCTGCGCCGCCACGCGGCTGTCATCCGAGATGTTGACTTTGGCCCACAGCGAGTCATTCACGTAGATCTCGGTCAGTTTCCAGGGCCGGATGTTTTTGTCGATGCGGTTGTGGCGGCCGTTCTGGGAAGCCAGATAGTGCAGGAAACGCTGCGTCACCTGCGCCTCGGTCTTGCCGGCCTGCGCGATGCCATCAGAAGAAAGAAACAGGAAAAAACAAAAGAGGGAAAGGGCAAAAAACTTCAAACGCATGAGCAGGTAAACCAGTAATTCTTCAACAATATCCGCAAAAGCCGGCTGAATCACAACCTGCGCCTTAGTAGCGGTAGCCTGCGTTCTGCAGGCACAGAAGCCTGATAGAGAAAACCTTGCCATTTAGGGGCTGTTTTTGGAAAAAGAGGCGAAAAACGCGCGCCCAGGTTCCGGGGCAGGGAGGCGGCTCCAAAATCGCATCTTGTAACGTGGCTGTGAGCGCAGAAATCCGCTTTCCTGTTTCAGGGCCTTTTTGCTGAAAACGGCCTCAAAACACCTTAGAACGATGCTCCCCAGAGGCAGATGCCCAGCAAAAAACCCAGGCCAAAACCGGTGTACACTTGCTTGGAGTTATGCGCCCCCAACGCCAACCGCGCCGAGATAACCGCGCCGCTGATGAGGCAGCCCAGCACCACCGGGTACAGCAGGTACGCCTCGGGCAGCCAGCCGTGCAGCAGCACCAGAATCCCCATCATGCCGCCCACCCCAATGCTGTGCGCACTGATCTTCCAGAACTGGTTGATGGTGAGCGTCAGAAAGATGGAGGCGGTGATCAGGCCCATGATGAGGTAGAACAGGCTGTCAAAGAAGGAAATCTGGTAGAACACCACCGTGAGCACCGTGTAGCAGGTGGCCGCTATCAGCAGCGGCCAGCGCCGGTCTGTGCGGGCATCTAAGGTGATGGACGTGACCAATCCGGCCTGCTGCAAAAGCAACGTGCCCAGCGTGGGCAGCAGAAACGTGAGGATGAACACCAGCAGCACAATCAGCCGCCGACCCTCCGGCGGATACGAGAACACCTCGGGCGGCAGGTAATACAGCAGCAGACTGAACAGGTACGTGGGAAGTAACAACGGGTGGAAAAGCACTGAAAGCACCGTTGCGAGGCGGGGGTTCACTTTTTAAGCAGAAATTAAGGAGTGTAGAATTAGAAATGCGCTCTTAGCTGAACAGATTCCTTTCACGCGTACGCTGACATAAGGTTAAATCATACTTCCATAAAATGTTTCCTTCCTGCTTCCTGCTAATTCCTTCAACCGCTGCTCTTATTACAGTTCTTTGCGCAGACGGGCCACCGGAATATTAAGTTGCTCACGGTATTTGGCCACGGTGCGGCGCGCGATATTGTAGCCTTTCTCGTTGAGCATCTTCTCAATCTTATCATCAGACAGCGGCTTGCGCTTGTTTTCGGCTTCAATGATGTCTTTGAGGATGGCTTTCACCTCACGGCTACTGGCGTCTTCGCCGGCATCGGTGGCAATGCCTTCTGAGAAGAAGAACTTCAGCGGAATGATCCCAAACTCGGTCTGCACGCTTTTGCTGTTGGCCACGCGGCTCACGGTGGAGATGTCCATGCCAATGTCCTCGGCAATGTCTTTCAGGATCATGGGCCGCAGCTTGCTTTCGTCGCCCTCCAGAAAATAGTCGTACTGGCGGCGCAGAATGGCTTCCATGGTGCGCAGGAGCGTGTTCTGGCGCTGTTTGATGGCGTCAATGAACCATTTGGCGGCATCCAGCTTCTGCTTCACAAACGTGACGGTCTCCTTCAGCTTTTTGTCTTTTTTGGAGCCTTTGTCATAGGCATCGAACATGTCGGCGTAGGAGCGGGAGATGCGCAGGTCTGGGGCGTTGCGGGCGTTGAGCGAGAGTTGCAGCTGGCCGTCTTCATTGGTGATGATGAAGTCTGGGATCACGTACTGCACCCGCGTAGCGCCGCCGGTTCCGCCGGGCTTGGGGTTCAGTTTCAGGATCAGGTCGATGGCCGCTTTCAGCTCGTAATCCTCCAGCTCCAGTTTCTGCTGGATTTTGGGGTAGTGCTTCTTGGTGAACTCGTCAAAGCAGTCGTGGATGATCTGCTCGGCCACCTCGGTGATCTCATCGGGGTCGCGGCGCTCCAGTTGCAGCAGGAGGCATTCCTGCAGGTCACGGGCGGCAATGCCGGGCGGGTCAAACGCCTGAATGCGGCGCAGCACGTCTTCAATCTCCTGCTCAGAGGCGTCTATGTTCTGCGAGAAAGCCAGGTCATTGGAAATAGCCTGCAGCTCACGCCGGATGTAGCCATCCTGGTCAATGGACCCGATGAGCTGTTCCCCGATGGCCATTTGCTTGGTATCCAGGTTCAGGAACCCGAGCTGGTCCATGAGGGCATCGGTGAGAGAGCCGGTGAACGCGATGGGCATTTCACGGTCTTCTTCCTCGCCGGGGCCATCGCCCTGCATCTTATAGCCGGCTACTTCGTCATCGTTGAGATAATCGCCCAGATCCACGTCGTCATCGTCGCGGCGCACTTCGTCTTCGGCAAAGTCGTCCTCGGTGTTGTCGAAATCTTCATCGGCATCACTGTTGGCATCGTCATTATCGGTCGCGGGCTCATCAGCGGCATCTCCCTCTTCCAGAGCGGGGTTTACCTCCAGTTCTTCTTTGATGCGGGCCTCCAGCTCAGCGGTGGGCACCTGCAGCAACTTGATGAACTGGATCTGCTGCGGCGATAATTTCTGGGATAAAAGCTGTTTTAAATCTAGTCTCTGCATACATAAACGGCGCCGGCCACTCACGTGCGGTCTAGCCCAAAGTTATGGTTTTTTACTACTGGTTTGCAAAAAAGGTTGATGGCCGCGGCGCGCGAGGCACCAAGTAGCCGGTATCCTGCAGCAAGTCTCTTTTATAAACTAAAATTTTTTGCCGTTCTCTACTTACTTTTGCACCAGTAGCATACGTGCTACGTGATACTTGCTACCCGATACGAGAAAGAACATGAAAAGAACCAAAGTGAATGCCCTGCTCCAGACGCCGGCCAGCGGCCAGGAGGTGTTGGTAAAAGGTTGGGTGCGCACCAAGCGCGGCAACAAATACGTGACCTTTATCGCCGTGAACGACGGCTCTACGATAAACAACATCCAGGTGGTGGCCGACATGACTGTGTTCTCTGAGGAGAGCCTGAAAGAGGTGACCACCGGGGCCAGCGTATCTGTGCTGGGTACTTTGGTGCAGAGCCAGGGCAAAGGCCAGACCGTGGAGATTCAGGCCACCTCCATTGAGGTGCTGGGCGTAGCCGATCCTGAGACGTATCCTTTGCAGAAAAAAGGCCACTCTCTGGAGTTCCTGCGCGAGATTGCCCACTTGCGCCCGCGCACCAACACGTTTGGGGCGGTGCTGCGCATACGGCACGCCATGGCCTTCGCTGTGCACCAGTATTTCAACAGCAAAGGGTTCTTTTACATTCATACGCCCATCATTACCGCTTCAGACGCTGAGGGCGCCGGCGAGATGTTCCGGGTGACCACCTTAGATCCGGTGAACCCGCCCCGCACCGAGGCGGGCGAAGTGGATTTCTCAGAGGATTTCTTCGGGAAATCTACCAACCTGACCGTTTCGGGCCAGTTGGAGGGCGAGGTAACCGCCATGGCGTTGTCTGAGATTTATACCTTCGGGCCTACGTTCCGGGCCGAGAACTCGAACACCAGCCGTCACTTAGCCGAGTTCTGGATGATTGAGCCCGAGATGGCTTTCTATGAACTGGAAGACAACATGGAACTGGCCGAAGACTTCCTGAAGTACCTGGTGCGCTACGCCTTGGAAAACTGCCAGGATGACCTTCAGTTCCTCAACGAGATGTATGACAAGGAACTGCTCGGTCGCCTGAACTTTGTGGTGGAGAATGATTTCCAGCGCCTGACGTACACTGAGGCCGTGGAGATCCTGAAAACCGCGAAGCAGAAGTTTGAATACAAAGTAGACTGGGGCACCGACCTGCAAAGCGAGCACGAGCGTTACCTGGTGGAGAAACACTTCAAGAAGCCGGTGATTCTGACCAACTACCCCAAAGACATCAAGAGTTTCTACATGAAGCTGAACGATGACGGCAAAACCGTTCGGGCCATGGACGTTCTGTTCCCGGGCATCGGGGAGATCATTGGGGGTTCGCAGCGTGAGGAAAGCTACGAGAAGCTGGTGACCCGCATGCGGGAAATGGGCGTGCCGGAGAAAGAGATGTGGTGGTTCCTGGATACGCGCCGTTTCGGGACGGTGCCGCACAGCGGTTTCGGGTTAGGTTTTGAGCGGTTGCTGCTGTTTGTGACCGGCATGGGCAACATCAGAGACGTGATTCCTTTCCCACGCTTCCCTAAAAGCGCCGAGTTTTAGAAAACAGATCAGAAACTACCTCTGATTGGCCACGGCCCCGCTGTACTGCACAGCGGGGCCGTTTCGTTTTAGGCCTGTTTTCCAGAAAACGCCTCGTAATCGCTTCCTGGCTTTTACTACCGGCTTACACTCCCACGTAACTTCCAGCGCCTGCCGTGCAGCCGGACTAGCTTTCGTGCGCATGGTTGTTCTTAATGACCAATTGCCTTTTAGCTGATTTCTCCTGCCGGCGTTACCTATGGAAGCCTTCTTTCTATGACTTAACGCAGTTATTTTCTGCAAAATCCCTGTCCTCTACCTGCAGAGGACATATGGCTGCCTCCTGAAAGTCCAACTATCTTTATCCTTCTTTTCAGATGTTACGTATTGCCTTTATTCGGCCGTTTTTCCGTTTGAACGGCATTTTTAACCAGTAAACAAGTTAACATCCATCAAATACTATATATAAAATAATGGATTAAATAATTACTTTAATCATATTTAAAATACACAAATACAAATTATATATGCATATTTTGTATTTTAAAAATAAACTATTTTACTTTGCAGAGACACAAAGAAGACAACCCACAACTCTAAAACTATGTTGAAACGTTTTACTCTCCTCCTGTTTACCATTGCTTTGGCACTGGGTTCTGCTCAAGCACAAAGCACCGCACAGAAAAACAAAGAGCGCGCTGCTCAGATGAAGCAGAAAGAAAAAGAGCGCGCTGAATTAGCCAAACAGAAAGCGAAAGAGCGCAAAGAGTTAGCCAAGCAAAAGCAGATTGCCCGCGAGGCCCTGATCGACGCGAAATATGAAGCTTTGGATGAGGCTCTGGCGCAAAAAGAAGAAGCCCGGAAAATAGCCGAGCGGGAAAGAGAAGCAGCTTTGAAACAGAAGGAAGAGGAAAGAGAAGCCGCCCTGAAAGAGAAAGAGGAAGCCGCCAAGGAAAAAGAGCGCCAGGCGAAACTAGCCTTGAAAGAAAAAGAGGAGGCCAGAAAACTGGCGGCCAAGGAACGCGCCCAGGCCCTGAAAGAAAAAGAAGCCGCCCGCAAAATGGCGGCCAAGGAAAAAGAAGCCAACAAAAAGATAGCCGCCAATAAATAACCAGAAGCATCTTTCTTATAGATGAGCTTGTTTAGTAATGCAGAAAGGAAGCGAGACTAGCCGCCATTGTTGGTGTTCTCACCAACAATCCAAGCACAGGAGCCGTCCCACTTGCTGGTGAGAACACACAGCAAGGGTAAAAGCTAATCGCTGTTTCTTTACTAAACAGGTTAAATATCTCACAGCAAGCGCCCGCCGTTGCGGGCGCTTGCTGTGACTAGACCTTCCGCCTCTCTCTAAGTAAATAAAGAAGCACTTCGTTTTAAGGCTGTTTTCCTGAAATAGGCCCCGAAACGATAATCTGGTACCTCAACCTTAGCGGCTGGGAAAATACCTCGCCCAATCACCTTCCTCTGCTTTCTGTAACGCTTTCCCGCCGGCATCACTGTGTAGGAGGCAATCATTCGGCGACTCGTGTTTCAGAATGCTTCAGCCTTGTGGCGACATCACCTATCCCGATATTAAATAAGTTTAATTTATTCTGATAATTATTTTACAATAAGATAATATATAATTATTATTGGTAAAAATAGAACATCCAATACACCCAACTTCTATCTACCGCTAATAAATGGAAAATCTCTACACCATTAAACCCTCGGGAGTACTCCGGTTTCAGGTGAAAATACTCCTCGTTTTACTCGTTTTGGATTTATGCGCCATCTCCCTGGAATATTACCTCCGGGAACACGGCAATACCTCCCTCACCGGAACATATTCCTTCAAGTACTACGTAACCGGGATGTTTGCCTTTGACGGGGAAAGAAACTTACCCGCCTATTTCTCCACGATTAACTTACTGGTGAGCGCTTTTCTGCTTTTCCTGATCTCGCAACATGTGAAGTACAGCGCCCGGCGGGAGCATTACAAAAAGTGGTTCTTCATGGGCTGCATCTTTGCCTGGCTGGGGATGGATGAGTTGTTCTCCATCCACGAACTTCTGGTGAAACCGTCCAGAATGTTTCTGAAGCAGTCGCTGGAACAAGACAATCTGGGCCTCCTGAACTTTGCCTGGTTTGTCCCTTATGTGCTCCTATTCATGGTCGTAGGGCTTTATTTCGTGAAATTCATTCTGGGGCTTCCCAAGAAAACCTTGTATAGCTTCATGGGCGCGGGCACTCTCTTTATCTCCGGGGCGGTAGGCATGGAGATGGTTGGCGGCGACTTTATTGCGAACCAAGGGCACGGGCTGAGCCTGGTGTACAAACTCTGCACTTCGGTGGAGGAGGTTCTGGAAATGACAGGGATTATCTTCTTCATCTATTCGCTTCTGCAGCACATGGAGCAGCAGCTTGGCATGGACAACATCTTCGCCCTGACTCTCCCCCGGAACAAATCCCAGAACACGCCTTCGCTTCGCGTCATCAAAGAAGAACCGGCCCTGTCGGCCACTCCCGTTCTGCCTTCCCAACTTGGCTAGCCACGGGTCCGGATGGTCAGGACTCCCTTACCGGATCTTGACCATCCGCTCAGGTTCAACTAACGCGATGAAGAACCGTGGCTGCCTTCAGCTCTAACTTGAACATCTTCCCTTCTCTCTAATTTGCCATAACAAAGGTCTTTAGTAGCTATAATGCGGCTTTTAGCGGGAAGATGCTATCTGTTTAATCCAAAACAGCGGCTAAAGCTTGGGGACCACTGATCGCCTCCTTCTTCTTGGCACAGCTTCCTTTTCGTTCCCCTTTGTGAGAGCGATTGGCTGAGCTGGAACGAGAAACTTGTTGTCAGATTCACCATTCGCACACCAAGAACATTCTCAGCCCCCTTCAAGACACTTGCATTTAACCGAGTAATTCTATAACTTAAAATCACCTTCATTTCTATTCTTGCAAAAGACTCAGACGGCAAACAATTAAATCAGCAATTATGCCTTTCCCCATTCCTTATCCCGAAGCCGATAAAAGTGGCTTCTTTTTGAGTTTCGATAAAGACTTACTGCAACTAGAGACCATCCATGGCTTTCTGCGCCAGGTGTACTGGTCAAAGGATATTCCCCGGCAAGTGGTGAAAAGAGCCATTGACCATTCTTTGTGCGTGGGCGTGTACTTTGAAGGAAAACAGGTCGCGTTTGCCCGCCTCATCACCGACTACACCACGTTTGCCTACCTCTGCGATGTCTTCGTGTTGGAAGACTACCGAGGCAATGGCTTATCCAAATGGATGATCAAGGCGTTCAGGGCGCATCCTGAGCTGCAAAAGCTGCGCCGCTGGATGCTGGCCACCCAGGACGCCCATGACCTGTACAGCCAGTTCGGGTTTGAACCGCTGCCGCACCCAGAACGGTTCATGCAGCTGCACAGCCCCGATGTGTACCAGCGGCAGCCGCAAAGAACCGAAGAAGTATAGCCCCCGGCCCCGGCACAAATGAACCGATGTGAGCGTTTTTAGCCTCTTTCCCGTAAAAGAGGCTAAAAACAGACTCAGCGTATGCATACTCACTTTAATGCTAGTTTTCAGAAATCGGTCGCAAAACGGATTTTTCCGTTTTTGATGGTAGTTGTTTTAAGTGCCATTCAGGCTTGCAGCAGCACAAGCAAGTTGCCTGCGGCCCAGTCAACGGGAGAGTTTTTCCAGAAGTACAGAAACGAGGCGGGGTTCAAAGGAACCACGGTTCCGGTGGGCTTGGTCTCCCGGTATATTTCCAAAGAAATCACTGACACTACCCTGCAGGCCGCCCTGAAGAACATCTCCTCGGTGCGCGTGCTCTCCTTTACTCCCACCACCCGGCAATCCAGACGGTTGCTGGAACGGGGCCTTACCCAGGAGCTGGACCAGGTGCTGCAGAAAGACAACTATACGGCCATTCCCTTGCTGGACGAGGCACCCGGCATGCTGCAGTTCAGGATGAGACAGTCCAATGAGCAGGTGCAGGAGCTGGTAGGCTACCGCAAACACGGCAACTCGTTCCTGATGCTTCAGGTCAATGGCCGCTTCACCCGCCAGCAGGTAGAGCTGATGTTGCAGAAAATAGACCCAGATTTGTTGATCTCCCTGCTCGGATAAAGAATATTCGTCCAAGAGACCTCTACAGAAAGAGCCGTTTCAAGCCTGTTTTCTATAAAACAGGCCCGAAACGGCTCTTTCTTTCTAAGGAACTGCTGCCGGAGGTTTAGTGGCCCATTTCCCTGAAGTATACGGTAAACGTACTGCCCAACCCCTGTCTGCTGCTCACCTCAATGTACCCGCCATTGTTCTCAATGATGCGTTTCACAATGTAGAGACCAATACCAGTGCCCTCCACGTGCGAGTGGAACCGCCGGAACATGGTGAACAGTTTTTCCTGCTGATCTTCCCGAATGCCCAACCCGTTGTCCTGCACGGTGAGTACCACATACTCTCCCTGCCGGAACGTATTGATGGTGACGGTAAGCTTCCGGACCGGATCACGGTACTTGACGGCGTTAGACACCAGGTTATAGAGAATGCTCCGGAGGTTCTTGCGCGCAAACCGCACTTGTTTCACGTCAAAGGAAGTCTGCAGCTGCACCTCGGCCTCATGGATCAAAGGCGCGATGTCCTCCTCCACTCCCGCCAGAACTTCCGCAAAAGTCAGCACCTCGGCCTGTGACTCCAGGTCTTTCTGCACCTTGGTAATCTCCGTGAGGTCATGGATGGTGCCCTTCAGCTTGGCGATGGAGGAAGCCACCATCTGCAGCAGAATGTGCTCCTCGCCCTCTTCTTTGCCTTCCACGGTTTCCAGCAGAGCGGTGGTGAGCCCCTCCAGATTGGCCAGCGGCGAGCGCAGGTCATGGGAGGCGGTGTACACAAAGTTATCCAGGTCATTGTTGATCCGGATGAGTTCCTGGTTTTTCTGGTTCAGCTCATCGTTGATCACCGACAGCTGCTCGCGGCTTTTCACCTGCTCGGTTACCTCCACCGCAAACGTCAGCACCGACTCCACTTCGCCCCGGCTATTCCGGATGGGCTCGTACACCATATTGAAGAACCGCACTGTTTCACCTCCCTCTTCCTCTGGATTATCAAAAGCGATAGGCACCTCCTGCCCAATATAAGGTTCCCCGGTTTGGGCGATGCGCTGGATCACGGCTTTGAATCCTTCACGTCGTGAGGCCTGCAAAGAAGCGGTAACACTCTCTCCCACTCTCGCCTCGCCGCCATATAATTGGCTGAGGTAAGGATTCACCAAGGTGTACTGCAGATCTTTCACCTGCACCAGCCCTACAATGGCCGGCACCTGCATAAAAATCTTCTGCAGCGTATCGGCGCTGTCCTTCAGGCGCTGCTCCATCTTGATCCGGTCACTGATGTCAATGGTGGACCCGATGTAGCCCATGAACTCCCCTTCGGCACTGAACCTTGGGATGCCCATGGTTACCATTCCGCGGTATTCCCCGTCATGGCGGCGCAGGCGGTATTCTACCTTGAATTCGCTTTTCACGTGGAATGCGTGGCTGTAAGAATGCATTGCCTTGTCTACATCTTCCGGGTGCATGAACTGGAGCCACTTTTTGTCCATGTTCTCTTCCAGAGTGGAGCCCGTAAACTTAAGCCACTGCCGGTTCACGTAAGTGCAGTTATTGTCTTCGTCGGTGATCCAGATCATTACGGGCGCGCTGTCGGCCATGATCCGGAAGCGGGCCTCGCTTTCCAGCAGCGCCTGCTGGGCTTTTTTCTCCTCGGTGACATCGCGCACTTCCAGGATATGCCCCACCACTTCGCCCCGCTGTTTCACAAAGCGGGTAGAGCACATCACCGGAATCTGGTTGCCGTCGCGGCAGAGGAAGATGTCTTCAAAGGTGAAGGACTTCTGGGAAACCAGCTCCGGGGCCAGGTTACCCGGCTCCTGACCCCGGTGAACCAACTCGTACAAAGGCCGGCTTTTGAGTTCCTCCAAGGAGAAACCCAGCAACTTCTCGGCCGCCGGGTTTTGGAAACTACAGTACCCGCGGTCATCCAGCATGAAAAGACCGGCGGTGGTGTTCTTGGTGATAAGCTCGGTGAGCTGGTTAGACAGCAGGTAGCGCTGCAAGGACCACACCACGAAGAAGATAAGCAAGCTGATGATGCTGCCGCCCAGCAAGATCAGGTCATGCTGGTCTATGCCTGAGGCTTCCCTGAAGCTGCGGGTGGCCTTGTAGCGCAGGGTCCAGGTACGGCCCGCCACCCGTATGACGTCGGTGGCCAGCAGCAGACTATCGGTATTCTCAGAGGGGTCTATCTGGGCGGCGTTCCGGTACAGCAGCGCTTCTTCCTTGACCGCTTTCCCGTCATAGATGGAGATACTAATGTCATTGAACTCATCGCCTATGGTATTGAAGAAAAGGTCATTGGCCCGGAAAGGCGCGTACACAAAACCCCGTAACCGGTTGCGGCGCTCCATGAGATCCACCGGGTCTTTGCCCCGGTAATACACTGGCATGTAAATCAACAGGCCGGGCTGCACGTTGTCGCCGCCTTCCTGCACCAGCTTCACTTTCCCGGTCATGGCGGGCAGGTTGAAGTCACGGGCAGCCTCCATGGCTTCACGGCGAGTAGGGTCCTGGAACATGTCAAACCCGAACGCCCGCTTGTTCAAGGCGTTCATGGGTTCTATGAACACAATAGAAGAGTACTCGGTCCGTGGGCCCTCGGGCCAAACCTTGAAGTTCGGGAAACCCTCGGCCCGGACCCGCTCCTCCAGCTGGGGCACCTGCTCTGGTGTGCTCATGACGGCGAACCCGATGCCCTGCACCCCCGGATAGTTTTTAATGATCTGCAGCGAGCTCAGGTAGCTCTGGAAGTCAGCGCGGGTGACGGTGTCTGAGGCGACAAACAAGCCGTTTACGCCGTGCAGAATCTGCAGGTAGTACCCCATGCGGCGTTCCAACGTGGCTTTGACCTGCACCTGCCGGATCTTAAAGCTCTGCGCATCCTCCAGCTGGTCATTGGTCCTGGACACGTAAAAAGCATATAAGGTCATCCCCAGCACCAGTACAAAGGAGCCAAAGGCCAGATAGTAATCTTTTAAGCGGGAAAATATCATGTATGATCAGTTCGCTAGCACCCGTTGCCACGCGGCAGTATGGGTGTCAATAGTTAGGTCCACAAAGACACGGCAGCGGGGGAGTTTGCGGCGTCTTTTCCTCAAAACCAGCGGAAAACAGAAGCAAGCTATGCCAAATGCGCTTGCAGATACTGCTGAACCTCAGGTTTGTTATAATCTTCCTCCGTCTGGATATGCGCCATCAAGTCGCGCATGATCTCTTCCTGCCGCTGGCCATTGGCCAATGCCTCGGCATACGGTAAATCGGGGGAAAAGGTGACCATAGAATACAAAGGTAACCAAGCATCTGGATATTGGGCCGTAATTTTGGCTTCTACCTTCTTCTGCAGCAGGAACCGCGGATCGGCTACCTTGTCGCGCATCTCAATAAAATTATAAACGGCCAAGTCTGCGATCGCATCGGTGTTGGGCTTGCGCAAGTCCTGGAACGTCTGGAAGATCGTTTCCCAATCGTCCTGGTGTTGTTCCAGCAGGCCGCGCAGGACGGTGCAGTCTTCAAAACCGGCGTTCATGCCCTGGCCGTAGAACGGTACAATGGCGTGGGCGGCATCGCCTAAGAGCAGAATCTTGCCGCTGTGGTGCCAGGGCAGACATTTGATGGTTACCAGCGAGCCGATGGGGTTTTCGAAGAATTCCTGCGCCAGATCAGGCATGAGGGCGGCGGCATCGGGGAAGATTTCTTGGAAAAAAGCGTTTAGTTCGGCCTCAGTCTGCACCGATTTAAACGAAGGATCGCCTTCGTAGGGGAAGAACATGGTGCAGGTGAAGGAACCGTCTATGTTGGGCAGCGCGATCATCATGTACTGCCCGCGGGGCCAGATGTGGAGCGCGTTTTTCTCCAGCTGCCAACCGCCGTCCTGGGCGGGCGGAATGGTGAGCTCTTTGTACCCGTAGTCCAGGTAGCTTTGCTCGTAGTTGAACCGATCGGTCTTCTGCAAAGAAAGCCGCACCATGGAATAGGCGCCATCGGCGGCAAAAATCACGTCTGGCTGCACGTGGTGCTCCTGCCCCGAGACGGTTTCCAGCATGGTCACTTTGTTCGTGGCTACTTCCACCTCCAGCACCTGCTGCTGAAAATGCAGCGAGATGGTGGGCTCGGCCTCGGCCAAGTCCAGCAGCGCCTGGTTCAGGCCGCCCCGTGAAACCGAGTAGATGGCCTGCCCCTCCTGCCCGTACGGCTGAAACGAGAGATTCCCGTTTTTGTCATGCATCACCCGCCGGTACATGGGAATGGCCACTTTCTTGATGTCCTCGGCAATGCCGATGGTCTCCAAGGCCCGCCAGCCGCGGTCACTCAAGGCCAGGTTGATGGAGCGCCCCCCGCCAAGATCGGTGCGGCGCAGGTCGGGCCTTCGCTCGTACACATCCACGCGGTATCCTTGTTTGGCCAGATACAAAGACAGCAGGCAGCCTACCAGGCCCCCGCCCATGACACTTAGTTGGGTGGTTTTCTCCATCAAGGTACGTTCATAAGATCCGCTGGCGCAAAAACCGCCGTGGAGTAGTGCTTTCTACGGAAAGAAGCGGTAAACTTAGGTTAATTTTTGAGAAAAGCCCTGCTATGTCTGCTCCTTCGGCGCTCTTTGTGCTTCATGTGCCTTCTCCCCTGGGTACCCTTCAGCTCACCTCTACGGAAAATACCCTGTTTAAGGCTTGTTTTCTGGAAAACGGCCCCGAAACGGACAGCTCTACCCTTCCGGCTTGCCTAACACAAGCCGCCAAACAGTTAGAGGAATATTTCGCCGGCCAACGACATTCTTTCGATGTTCCGTTACACGCGCAGGGCACCGCGTTCCAGCAACAGGTCTGGCAGGCGCTACAGCAAATCCCACTGGGCCGCACCGATCATTACTTGGGTCTGGCGAAACGGATGAACAACCCCGGCGCGGTGCGGGCGGTGGGCGTGGCCAATGGCGCCAACCCCTGGATGATTCTGGTGCCCTGCCACCGCGTCATTGGCGCACAAGGCCAGTTAACCGGTTATGCCGGCGGCCTCAGGCGCAAGCAATGGCTCCTGGAGCATGAAGCCAAGATGGCTGGCACCTACCAAACGACGCTTTTCTAAAGGATTTAGAGATGGGGAGATTTGAAAATTAGGAGATTGTTTGATTTGAAGAGGTGAAGATTTGAAGATGTGGGAATGGCTTTTCCCTTCTATGCCGCAGATTTACTTCCGTGCCTTACAGATCCTCTCTAAAACGCAAGTCACGGAAGTAACTTCCGCGCCATAGAGGAGGGTTATCGAAAAACAGAGAGAGCACTACTCAACTTACTTTTCCCTGTCTATTATTTCCTTCTCTACATACTTCCCAATCCTCCCACGAATCATCACATCCACCAATTCTTAAATCTCCACATCCCCTAATTCTCACATCTCCTAATCTCCAAATCTTCAAATCACTCAATAAACCTGAACGTGAGGTTGATTCTGGGTTGCAGGGGTCTGGTGGTTTTGGGGATTTGGTGGTGCCAGAAGTGCTGGGTGGGGCCGGCCATCAGGAGTAAACTGCCGGAGGGCAGGATCAGTTGGTTTTTGAGGTCTTTTTTGAAACGGTGCCGAAAACTGAACGTGCGCTCCTGGCCCAGGCTGAGGGAGGCGATAACGGGGTTCTGGCCTAGTTCTGGCTCATCATCGGCGTGCCAGCCCATGCTGTCTTGCCCGTGACGGTAGAGGTTGAGCAGCACACTGTTGAAGGCGGCCCCGGTGAGCGTTTCCAGTTGCGTTTTCAAGGCAGCCAGTTCAGGCAGCCACGGCAGCGGCTCCCACGTTAGGCCGGAATATGTGTAGGCTTTGCCGGCATCGGCGTACCAGGCAGTGAGCCGAGGCTGGTCTATCTGCTTGCCAAATAGCCTGATCTTCTCCTGCCGCCATGCTACGTTTTCTTCCAGGGCTTGCTGCAAGGGAATCTGTTTTTCTTGGGGAGTGAAGTGGGGTAGCAAGTACACCTCAGCGTCTGGCATGGGTAGTTTAACAGAAGCAAACCGCTCCCGGAAGTCTGTGGTTAGTTCCTGCATTCAAGTAAATCGGTCCCTACTCGTCTATATTTGAGGGTTGCGGACGGCTCTCTTCTTTTCCTTCTGACATCTCCTGAGCGGCCTGGTCTGGGTCAATGAAATCATCCGGTTTCCGGACTTTGTCTAAGTAGCCCATGACCGGGGTAGCCAGAATGCCGTGCATGAAAATGGAAAGCAGAATGGTGAATCCTACTATGGCCCAAATCTCCTCTGGGTTCACAAATTTGGCTTCGCTCAAGGCAAAGGAAACATAAAAGATTGACCCAATGCCCCTAATCCCGAAAAAGCTGATGGCCCATTTCTCGCGTGTTTTCACCGGAACACCCAATAACCCGATGTATCCGGCCAGTGGCCGGATGATTATCAAAAACATAATGCCTACCACCGCTCCTTGCCAGGTAAGCGCATCCAATAATCCCCGGCTGATGCTCCCGCCCAGCAGAATCAAGACAATCACCACCAGAATCCGCTCAATCTGATCCGTGAAATCATGCAGTTCGCGGTGGTAGCTATGTCCTTTTTCGTAGTGTTTGAGGGTAAGCCCCGTGACAAAGACGGCAATGAACCCGTACCCGTGCACCATTTCAGTGAGCCCGTACACCAGCAAAGTAGCGGAGATGGCGACAAACCCGTCCTGCGTTTCAGGAATTTTGCCTTTTTTTGGCAGTTTGAACAGAAAGTACTGTAATACTTTGCCCAGCAGAAAACCCACGCCTACTCCCACCACAATGCGGTACAGCAGATCATAGGAGAGCCAATGCCCCAGCCAGTTCTCGGGGTCTAACCCGTGCAGGGCCAAGCCAACGGCTAACCAGGTAAACGGGAAGGCCATGCCGTCGTTGAGACCGGCCTCGGCGGTAAGCGCGAACCGGGTGGCGTCTTCCACTTCTTCGCTGGGCGGACCTACCTGCACATCAGAGGCCAGTACGGGGTCTGTGGGAGCCAGCGCCGCCGCCAGCAGCACCGCAGAGGCCACAGGAAAGCCCAGCCACCACCAGGCCATGAAAGCCAAGGCCCCAATGCAGAGCAGCATGGTCCAGCTGACCAGCCGCAACGGCACCTGCCAGCTGAACAAGGAAAACCGACGGTTGATTTTAATGCCCGTGCCCATGAGCGTGATGATGACGCACAGTTCAGAGAGGCGCAAGGCCATGTCATTCTGCCGCAGCGGATCTGGCTCGGGCAAGCCCAAGGGCAGTTTGTACAACAGGAACCCCACCCCAATGAACAACATGGCATAGGAAAAAGGCACGTTCTTAAACCAGGTAGGCAACCAGGCCATGGCCAAGGCGGCAATTCCTATCACCACAAAAGAAATCAGGTATATGTCCATAGCCGCTGCCGTTTCTGAGAGGATGAGTCTGTATCTCGTACAAATACGTATCTAGTACGGAAACTTCGCTCTTGTTTCTGTTCTGTTTTTAGAAAAAGACTTAAAAAACAGCCGAAGAAGGAAATTGTTTCTTTCTCTTTCTTCCAGAAACCCGCTAAACAGCTGCGGGTCTTTCCTGAAGCTTCCGTTTAGGGGCTATTTTTCTATAAATGCCTCTAAACGAAATCGTTCAGAAAAGACCCGCAGGGAAATGGCTCAGGGAATTTATTTGTTGAAATGCGCCACGAGGAACTGCCCGAACCGGTACACGTCTTCAAAGGTGTTGTACAGCGGCGTTGGGGCTACCCTAATCACGTTGGGCTCGCGCCAGTCCAGGATAAAACCGTTGGCCATGAGCGTTTCAAACAACTGGCGGCCATTCTGGTGCACCAGCAACGAAAGCTGACATCCCCGCGCCGCCGGCTCAGACGGGGTAATGACCTCCAATGCCTCCTTGGGCTGCTGCAATCCGTTGATCAGGAACGCCAGATAGCCCGTGAGCTGCTCGCTTTTAGCCCGCAGATTAGCCATGCCGGCTTGGTCGAAGAGCTCCAGCGAGGCTTTGTGCACAGCCATGGGCAGAATCTGACCATTGGACACCTGCCACCCCTCGGCTCCCGGCATGGGAATGAACCCCTTTTTCATCTGGAAACGCACGCTCTGGTCATGCCCCCACCAACCGGCAAACCGGGGCAAGTCTGGATTCTGAGCATGTCGCTCGTGCACAAACACCCCAGACGTTCCGCCCGGGCCCGAGTTCATGTATTTATAGGTACACCACACGGCAAAGTCCACGCTCCAGCCGTGTAGTTGCAAGGGCACGTTTCCGGCGGCGTGCGCTAAGTCAAACCCGCAGATGGCGCCTACGTCATGGGCCTCGCGGGTGATGGCCGCCATGTCAAACACCTGACCGGTATAGTAATTGACGCCGCCCATCATCACCAGGGCCAGTTCGGCCCCGTTTTCCCGGATGGCCGCCAAAATGTCTTCGGTGCGCAGGGTGTGTTCGCCGGCTCTGGGCGCTACTTCTATGATGGCCTCGTCGGGATTGAACCCGTGGAATTTCACCTGGCTTTCCAGGGCGTACTGATCTGAGGGGAACGCTCCCGCCTCCATCAGGATTTTATAACGGCTTCTTTGCGGCCGGTAAAAAGAGACCAGCAGGAGGTGCAGGTTCACGGTGAGCTGGTTCATGACCACCACTTCCTGGGGGTTGGCTCCTACAATACGGGCGGTGGGTCCGGCTAGCGCCGCATGGTACGTGAACCATTGGTTTTCGCCGGTAAAGTGGCCTTCCACGCCCAGCTCCGCCCATTTGGTCATCTCGGCCTCCAGCGCGAGGCGGGCACCTTTGGGCTGCAACCCCAGGGAGTTTCCGCAGAGGTAGACGGTGTCTTTGCCGTTCTGCTGCGGAATATAGAATTGGTCTCGGAAAGAACGAAGCGGGTCTGCCTGGTCCAAGGCCTGGGCAAAGGCAAGGGTATTTTGAAAAGACATGAAATGCGAATACGTTGAGAAAACAAATTTAAGAAGAAGCCGATGCAAACCGCTCCTCCGCAGGGTACTTTCTACACCAACAGAAAATCAGGGTTATAGTTTAGTCTGCTGCAGTTTCTGCACCAGAAACCGCTCTTTCTCCAGCCCCAACCACTGCAAGGCTGAGCCGCTGAGCAGCAGTTCCTTCACGTCATCTGAATACGGCATGGATTCAATGAGTTTGCCCGGCTCCTGCTCGCCCAGCGGGAACGGATAATCAGAGCCCAACGCCACCTTGTCCGCGCCGAACTGCTTGACCACGTAATCTAAGGTATTGCGGCAATGCACCAGCGAATCGATCCAGAATTTGCCCACGTAATTCTCCGGCGGAAACGGGTTGTCCACGGCGCAGAGATCGGGGCGCACGTCAAAGCCGTGCTGGATGCGGCCCAGCGTGAACGGAAAAGAACCGCCGCCGTGCGCAAAGGCGACTCTCAATTTAGGCAGGCGCTCCAGCACTCCCCCGAAGATGAGGGAACAGATGGCGCGGGAGGTTTCGGCGGGCATGCTCACGAGCCACGGAAGCCAGTATTTGCGCATCTTCTTCTCGCCCATCATGTCCCAGGGGTGCACAAAAATGGCGGCGCCCAGGTCTGCAGCGGCCTCAAAGATGGGAAACAGCGCGGCATCGTCCAGGTTGGTGTCGTTCACGTTGGAGCCAATCTGCACCCCGGCCAGCCCCAGCTCTTTGACGCAGCGCTCCAGTTCCTTGATAGCCAGATCGGTGTCTTGCATGGGCAGGGTACCCAGGCCCACAAACCGCGTCGGGTACCGAGCCACCACGCTGGCAATATGGTCGTTCAGGATTTTGGAGAGGTCCCAGGTGTGCTCGGGCTTGGCCCAGTAACTGAACATAACGGGCACGGTACTGATCACCTGCACGTGCACGCCGTGGTGGTCGCACTCGCGTAGGCGGGCGGCGGGGTCCCAGCTGTTTTCCTGGATCTCGCGGAAGAACCGGTCGTCCAGCATCATGCGGGCGCAGCAGGGCTTGTGATGCTCCAGCCGGATGAAGCCGCCGTACCCGTACCGTTCCCGCAGATCGGGCCACCGCTCCGGCAGAATATGGGTGTGGATGTCTATTTTAAGGGGCTGGTTCAACATAAGCGCAAGACAAAAACTAAGAACGGTTGCTCAACTTACGAAAACTCTCTCAGATTGTCTTGCTCTAGAAATGACCACAGCTGTTTTTGCCCTTGTTTCAGGAAAACGGGCCTGAAACCGAAGCAAGCTGCCCCATCGGCTTCAGTAACTCTACTTGAAACCGCCTCATTTCTGGCAGGTTTGCCTAAGGTTCTGTATTCTTGCATTGTACACCTTTCAACCCGATACTTATGGAACGTCAGTTATTCTCTTCCGGGGCTCCCTGGGAAAACCGCGTGGGCTACTCCCGGGCGGTACGGGTGGGACCGCTCATTGAAGTAGCCGGCACCACGGCCGTGGAAAACGGGCAGGTAGTGGGCCCCGGCGATGTCTACGCCCAAACCGTTTGCATCCTGCAGAAGATTGAACGGGTTCTGCAGGAAGCCGGTGCCTCCCTGCAAGACGTAGTCCGGACGCGCCTCTTTGTCACCGACATCAGCCAATGGGAGGAAGTGGGCCGGGCACACGGGGAGTTCTTCCAGCACATCCGGCCGGCAACGTCCATGGTGGAGGTGAAGGCCCTGATTGACCCGGCGCTTCTTGTGGAAATAGAAGTCACGGCCTACTGTGCCTAACGCGTTTTGGGCCTGTTTTCAGGAAATCGACCGTAAAATGGAGTGGGCCGTTTTTGCGTTGGTTTCTGGGGAAGGGCTGGTTTTCACCAAGGGAAGTGCACCGGCATCTCACGAAAGGAAAAGCTACCAATGACGTACTTTTGCCGGGATGGGTGCCGATGAAGGCAAGATCCTGGACACACCAAAACCGTTTTCAGGGAGCAGCACGGGATAGGACACTCGTTTTTACCGGCTGTCTGGCTGGCGAGAACGTCTTTTCACGAGCCAGCGGCGTACTTTGAGTAGGCCCCGAACGGGGCGGCATGGCTCCTTTCACGGGAAAGCGCCCGCGAGATGATTTTTTACCTGAACATGTCATACAACCTGCTTGGGGCATCCGCCGTTTTTCCCGATATTTGCCTACACTTCGAATTAGACTAACCGCATGGGAAGAGCATTTGAGTTCCGGAAAGCCCGGAAAATGAAACGCTGGGACATGATGTCCAAGCAGTTCACCCGCATAGGGAAAGAGATTGTGATGGCCGTGAAATCCGGAGGTCCTGACCCAGACACCAACGCCCGTCTGCGCGTGTGCATCCAGAACGCCAAAGGGGTGAACATGCCCAAAGACCGCGTGGAAGCCGCCATTAAACGGGCCCAAGGCAAGGAAGAAAGCGATTACTCAGAGGTAGTATATGAAGGGTATGGCCCGCACGGCGTGGCGGTACTGGTGGAAACCGCTACCGATAACGTGAACCGCACCGTGGCCAACGTACGCATGCACTTCAACCGCACCGGCGGGGAGCTGGGCCGCACCGGCCAGTTCGACTTCATCTTTGAGCGCAAAGGCGTGTTCCACCTCAACGGTGAAGGCCTGGACATGGAAGAACTGGAACTGGACCTGATTGACTTTGGGCTGGAAAGCATTGACAAAGACGAGGAGGAGAACGAAATCATCATCCAAACCTCTTTCGGTGATTTTGGGGCCATGCAGAAAGCCCTGGAAGAGCGCGGCCTCCACGTGAAAACCTCTGAGTTGCAACGTTACCCTACCGTCCTCAAAGAACTCACGCCCGAGCAGCAGGAAGACATGACCAAACTCCTAGACCGCCTGGAAGAGGACGATGACGTACAGGCCGTGTACCACAACATGAAAGAAGACGCCGGAGACGACGAATAACCTGCGTTTAGCGCCTGTTTTCTGAAAAACGGCCCCTAAACGGAAATAACGGCAAAGGCCCGCTTTCTTTGGAGAAGGCGGGCCTTTGCCGTTATTTCTGGCAGACAGTTGGTGAATCTGAATTTTTCTGATTCACCATTCAAGATATATTTAGCTAAAAGCTTTGTTGTGTGTTGATTTAGTCTCCAAAAGGGAACAGGACATGGCTTATCAGACCTGTTTCATTATTTAGCTTCTTCAAGGTCCAGTCAAAGAAAACAAAGTTGAATTTCATAATTTCTGCTTCAAGCTGAACCTCCTGCATGGGTTTGCTAAGCTTCAGCGCCCAGTCCTGAGCCCTCCTTGAATTCTCTAAAACTGAAAAGCCTGGATAAGCATTCGCCCAATTAGTACCCCAGACATAGCCTTCAGGTTCACCAGCCTTTTCATACTCTTCCATGTTTGTGAAGCAGTCATCCCAAGATTGGAGCAGAGTTTCACCTCCTGTTATGATTTGGAAGTTCATTTCATAACAGTGTCTGAATACCAATAGATACTGCCCTGCGAGCGGCTCCCGCCAAAGTGTCTCAATATGGAAAAAATAGTCTCTCTTGTAAGGAAGAAAACCATGAGACAAGATTGCACCATCAATAAAGTCATCCAAAGTTATTGATGAAAGGTCTGGTTGCTCAAGCATAAAATCACAATGTTTACTGTTAGAAGCAACGCCAAAGCTACTCTAGTTCGCCCACAAGATTCGATTCTTTCAAGATGATATGGAAGAGGACTAACCCTTTAGTGTTGTGCCACCACCGGCTTCGCCATGACCTCGCCGCAATTGCTGCAGGTGCGTTTCTCGTCTGAGGCCCAGAAGGCGTTCATGACCACGGGTAACTGGCCCACAATGTCTGAGACCGGGATAAACTCTTCGTACAGTTTGGTGTTGCAGTTCTCGCAGTACCACTGGAAGCCGTCCAGTTCAGATTCATCGCGGTAGCGTTCCATCACCAAACCTACGGTGTTGGGGCCGCGACGCGGAGAATGCGGCACGTTGGGCGGAAGCAGGAAAATATCGCCTTCGTTGATGTGGATGTCTTTGAACTCGCCGTTGTCAATGACCTTGAGCACAATGTCGCCCTCCAGCTGGAAGAAGAATTCCTCGCCGTTGTTGATGTGGTAGTCTTTGCGCGAGTTGGGGCCGCCCACCACCATCACGATAAAGTCTTTGTTGTCTTTGTAGACCTGTTGGTTGCCCACCGGTGGCTTGAGCAGGTGACGGTGTTCCTCTATCCATTTCTTGAAGTTGAAGGCAGGTTGTAAGGCCATAGGAGTTGCGTTTGCGTAGAAGATGCGCCTCTGGTTCAGGCCAGCGGCTGCTCCAAGGTACGAAACCGCCACGAAAAAGGTAAATCCTGTTTAGGGGCTCTTTTTCTGAAAATCGGCCGAAAACATTCCGTTGAAAGAGGTAGATACCGAAAGCTCTTTGGCATTCTGCAAGTATCTTGTCGTTTCCGTAAGCACTATTACTACTTATTCACAAGATCTTTCCAAGATGACAAGGACGGAAAAGAGCAGGTCACCTCAATATTTCCTATTTTGCTTACTCAGAACTCTAGACTCAAGACTCAGAACTCTTTATAATGGATTTGAATTTACAGCATAAGTACGCCGTGGTCTGCGGCAGTACACAGGGCATCGGGAAAGCGGTGGCTCTGGAGTTAGCGCAATTAGGTGCCACGGTGACCTTAGTAGCCCGAAACGAAGAACGCCTGCAGGAAACCGTAAAAGCACTTTCCACCCAGGCTGGTCAGCAGCACCAGTACGTGGTGGCAGATTTCAGCCGTCCGCGCGAGGTGCAGGAGCGTTTAGAGGCTCATTTGGCAAAAATTGGCAAAAATCATATTCTAATCAATAACACCGGCGGCCCGGCGGGCGGACCAGCCTTGGATGCGGCGCTGGAAGAGTTTGAGAACGCCTTCGCGGCGCATTTGCTGTCTAACCACGTGCTGGTGCAGGCGGTAGTACCGTACATGCAGGAAGCAGGCTACGGCCGTATCATCAACATTATCTCCACCTCGGTGAAGCAGCCTATCAAAGGTCTAGGCGTGTCCAATACCATCAGGGGCGCGGTGGCCAACTGGGCGAAGACGCTTTCCTTTGAACTGGCCCCTTTCGGGATTACAGTGAATAACGTGCTGCCCGGCGCCACCCTCACGGCCCGGCACCACTCGCTCATTGAGACCAAAATGAAGAAAACCGGCCTCCGCCGGGAAGAGATTGAAAAGGAGATGCTGGCAGGCATACCGACCAACCGCTTCGCGGAGCCTGCCGAAGTAGCAGCAGTTGCGGCGTTCCTGGCCTCGCCCGCCGCGGGTTACATCAACGGCATCAACGTGCCCGTGGACGGCGGACGGCTGGGAAATCTGTAACGAAAAAGATATAACTGATTTCGATGCAGCTACCAAGGATAAACCTCTGTTTAAGTTTATATCAAGCCATTGGGTTTCCTTTATCATTCTTAACACTGGCTATCTCCTGGGCTGACGATGGTGGAATGGATGTATTCCTTTTGTTCTCCATCGCTCTGTTATTTTTTCCATTCCTTTTCTTGTCTGTTTCCTATCTACTACACTTGATATATGGACATACAGGTCTAGAGTTCTCTATAGGTATTGCGTTGGGAACAATTGTTATTCTGTCCTTAACCTTGTTCATGTTGTATGAATGGCACGGCTTCATCATTTCTTTATTTGGCATTGCCATAGCCAGCATTACATGGTACCTTAAAGACATCAACAAAAAATTAGTACTAGTAAACTCAGTTGGAGCACTCCTACTCTCCGCTGTCATTGCATTTTTGATTTGGAGTTGGTCAAATCACCAGTTCCAAGCTCTTTAAGGGATAAACAAATCACTAACGCCATTCCCATGCTGCACCTCCAGAACTTCGTCAACGGTACTTTCCAAGCCCCAACTTCCGGCGCGTATTTGCCCAACATTAATCCGGCTACCGGCGAGGTGTATTCGCAGATTCCGGATTCTGACGAGCGGGATGTGCAGGCGGCGGTAGAGGCGGCGCAGGCGGCGTTCCCGGCGTGGGCGGCACTTTCGGCGGAGAAAAGGGGCCGTTTTCTGATAAAGCTCTCCGAACTGATAGACCGGGATCTGGAGCGTTTGGCCGAAGCCGAGACCACCGATAACGGTAAGCCGCTTTCGCTCTCCCGCACCGTAGACATCCCTAGGGCCAGCAGCAACCTGTACTTCTTCGGGACGGGCGTGCAACATTTCGCCTCCGAGGCGCACCACATGGAAGGCGTGGCGGTGAACTACACGGTGCGCAAGCCGCTAGGCGTGGTGGCCTGCATTTCCCCGTGGAACCTGCCACTGTATCTGTTCACCTGGAAGATTGCCCCCGCCCTGGCCGCCGGAAATTGTGTGGTGGCCAAACCCTCTGAGATTACGCCTTACACCGCCCATCTACTGGCAGAACTCTGCGTGGAGGCCGGCTTGCCCGCGGGTGTGCTGAACATCGTGCACGGCACCGGTCCTAAAGTTGGCGCGGCCATGTGCGAACACCCCGAAGTCAAAGCCATTTCCTTCACCGGCGGCACTCAGACCGGCAAAACCATCGCCCGCGCGACGGCCCCGATGTTCAAGAAACTCTCGCTGGAACTGGGCGGCAAGAACGCCACCGTCATCTTCGCTGATTGTGACTTCGAGAAAACCGTCGCAACTGCGGTGCAGGCTGCTTTCGCCAACCAGGGACAAATCTGTCTCTGTGGCTCGCGCATTCTGGTGGAGCGTTCATTATACGCGCGTTTCAAGGCTGCTTTTCTGGAAAAGGTCGAAAACCTGACGGTGGGCGATCCGCTAGAAGCGGGTTCCAACATGGGTGCGTTGGTTTCAGCCGCGCATTTGCAAAAAGTACAGCAGTACATCGCGCTGGCACAGGAAGAAGGCGGCACGCTGCTCACCGGAGGCGAACGCGTGCACCTGCAAGGCCGCTGCGCCAACGGCTATTTCCTGCAACCCACCGTTTTTGAGAATCTTCCCCACACCTGCCGCACCAATACCGAGGAAATCTTCGGGCCGGTGGTCACGCTGATGCCGTTCGACACCGAGGAAGAAGCCCTCACCTACGCCAACCACACGCAATATGGCCTCGCCGCCTCCGTCTGGACCCAGGACCTCACCCGCGCCCACCGCGTGGCGCACGCCCTGCAAGCCGGCATTGTGTGGGTGAACACTTGGCTTCTTCGGGATTTGCGCACGCCCTTCGGGGGCACCAAACAGAGCGGCGTGGGCCGGGAAGGTGGCTGGGAAGCCCTGCGTTTCTTTACTGAGCCGCAGAATGTCTGCGTGAAGCTTTAGCGTAGTTTGGGCCTGATTTCAGAAAAAGAGCCGCTAAACGGCGGAGACGCTTGCAGCGCGAATGAGTTTTAAGTCCTGAGTCTTGGTCTACTGGCAGAAACTGGCGCGAGACTGAAGTCTCGTGACATAGGATGTTGCGAGTCTCCAGACTCGCCGGGAACCACGATCAGAAAACCCTCATAAGGGAGTCTGGAGACTCCCTTCATCCATCGGCACGAGTCTGGAGACTCGCGCCAGCGGAAGGGCAGTTTTGTCTGTTGCCAGACTCAGGACTTCGAACTCAGAACTCTTTTCCGTTTAGCGGCTCTTTTTTCCAAATCTGGCCTAAAACGAACGTTCCTTCGGCGGGGGCCATCTTAAAATAAATGCCTATTTTTAAGGCTACAAACTTTCTAACAAACCGAATGAGACATACCATTAACCGCTGGATGATAGCGGCTAGCTGCCTGGTGTTGGCCGTGAGCGCCCATGCCCAGCAGAAACGAGACTTTGATTTAGACGACATTTTCCGGAAAGGCACGTTTCAGGCCAGATCGGTGTACGGCGTGAACTGGATGCGCAACGGCCAGTTCTACTCCAGCCAGGTGGCCGATGACAAGAACAAGGCCGTGGACATTGTGCAGGTAGATGTGACCACCGGTCAGCCGGTGAGCACCATCATTGAGGGCGAGGCCATCAAGGTAAACGGCAAGACGCTGGAGTACGATGATTACAGCTTCAGCGCAGATGAGACCAAAATCCTGTTCGAGACGGAGCACGAGCCCATCTACCGCCGCAGCAGCAAGGGCCATTTCTACGTGTATGACCGCGCCAGCAAGAAGTTGCAGAAGTTGAGCCAGGGTGGCAAGCAGAGCTACGCCACCTTTTCGCCGGATAATAAGTACGTAGCCTTCGTGCGCGACAACAACCTGTTCTACGTGGACCTGGCTTCCATGCAGGAGCGCCAGATTACGAATGACGGCAAGTGGAACTTCATCATCAACGGCGGCACCGACTGGGTGTACGAAGAGGAATTCGGCTTCGCGCAGGCGTTTTTCTGGTCGCCGCAAGGGAACCAGATTGCGTTCTACAAGTTTGATGAGAGCCAGGTACCCGAGTACAACATGCAGATGTGGGGCCCGCTGTATCCGCAGGACTACAAGTTCAAGTACCCGAAGGCCGGCGAGAAAAACGCCACCGTGGCCATCTACACCTTCGACCTGGGCTCTGGCAAAACCACCAAGATGGAAACTGGCACCGAGGCCGACCAGTACATCCCGCGCATCAACTGGACGAACACGCCTAACTTATTGTCCATCCGGAGAATGAACCGTTTGCAGAACACCCTGGAGATTCTGCACGCCAACACCCAGACCGGCCAAAGCAAAGTGGTGCTGAAGGAGACCGACAAAGCGTACATTGACATCACCGATGATTTGACGTATTTGGCCAACGGCAAGCAGTTTGTGCACAGCTCAGAGAAAGACGGGTTTAACCACCTGTACCTCTATGACATGAACGGCAAACTGGTGCGTCAAATCACAAAGGGCAAGTGGGAAGTGAGCAGCTTCTACGGCGTAGACGAGAAAAACGGCACCATTTATTTCACGTCTACGGAGGCTTCACCTATGGAGCGTCACCTGTACAGCATGGGCCTGAACGGCAAGAACAAGAAAAGCCTCACGCCCGCCAAAGGCACGCACACCATCAACCTGAGTCGCGACTTCAAATACTACCTGGACTACTACTCCACCATCACCACGCCTACGGTGGTGAGCCTGCACACCTCAGACGGTAAGCAGATCAAGGTCTTGGAGAGCAACGAGAACCTGAAGAGCACGCTGGCTACCTACAACATGCCTAAACCGGAGTTCTTCCAGTTCAAAACCTCTGAGAACGTGACCCTGAACGGCTACACCATCAAACCCACTGACTTCGACCCGAACAAAAAGTACCCGGTACTCATGTTCCAGTACAGCGGTCCGGGCAGCCAGGAAGTGGTAGATAGCTGGAGAGGCCGCAATTACCTGTGGCACAGCTACCTCACCAAGCAAGGCTACATCATTGCCGTGATTGATAACCGAGGGACTGGCGGACGTGGTGCCGAGTTCAAGAAAATGACCTACGGCAACCTGGGCCACTATGAAGTGATTGACCAGATTGAAGGCGCGAAGCACCTGGGCAACCTGCCGTACGTAGACAAAGGCCGCATTGGCATCTGGGGTTGGAGCTTCGGGGGCTACATGAGCTCGCTGGCCATCACCAAAGGCGCCGATGTGTTCAAAGCCGCCATCGCGGTAGCTCCGGTGATTAACTGGCGTTTCTATGACTCCATCTACACCGAGCGCTTCCTGAAATTGCCGCAGGACAACGCCAAAGGCTACGACGACAACTCCCCCATCACCCACGCGAACAAACTGCGCGGCAAGTACCTGCTCATCCACGGCACCGGCGATGACAACGTGCATTTCCAGAACGCGGTGGAGATGGTCAACGCCTTGGTGAAAGCCAACATCCCGTTCGAGAGCGCCTACTACCCTAACCGGAACCACGGCATCAGCGGCGGCAACACCAGCATCCACCTGTTCACCAAAATGACTGAGTTCATCCAGCGGAACCTGTAGTCTGAACTTACCTAAGAATAGAAAACGCCAGCCTTTTTGAAGGGCTGGCGTTTTTGTTTTGGGGCAGTTTTCAGAAAAAGAGCCGCTAAATGGAAAAGCTTCTGCAAATGACTACCCCCGAATAGCGATAGCCTAAGTTATAGGCCCCAATAAATACTGACTGCACTTTCTTCAGCAAGATACTTCTTCTACCTTTTCTATTCGCATTCCGTCCCCCTTTGAAGGGGGTAGGGGGATGACAAGGCAATCTAAAGAACAAATAGCTTTCACTACGAAGCTTGGGAACCACGGTGAATTCCCCTACATCCATGAGAACAGCAAGAGCAGTCATCCCCCTACCCCCTTCAAAGGGGGACGGAATGCGTGGAATCAATGGGTTCATTATAACCCGAATTTCCACTTTAAGCCTGTTTCCAGAAAAAGAGCCGCTAAATGCACCTTACTTCCGCGAGTCTGGAGACTCGCTTCATCCCATGTCACGAGACTGAAGTCTCGCGCCAGGTAAAGTCACTTTGTCGTGCTACTTGATACTTAAAACTATCCTTGGAAACTGGCGCGTTGCAGGCGGTCGTTGATGGCGCGACCTAAGCCTTGCTCCGGCATCGGCTCTGCCAAGATAAGATCGATGGGCTGTTCATCCAGGGAACGGAGGGCGGAGAACAGGGCGCGGGCGGCTTCGCCGAGGTCACCGCTGGCGGAAAGCTGGATTTGCCGAGAAATAGGAACCTGCGGAAAGTTCTTTTGCAGGGAGATGGTACCTACTCTTTCAGTATCTACCAGTTTCAGGTTCTCTTCAATGGAGCCCAACAACACTTTCTTGCGCGGCGAGTAATGGCTGCTGAGCATACCCGGTGCCGCGGGATTGGACGATGACGTTTTGATGCGGGCTTTGGAAATCTGTACCACATCCTCCAGTTCCTCCAGAGCCAGACCGCCTAACCGAAGCACCTCCACCTCGTCTCCGTTCAGGGCCAGAATGGTGGACTCGATGCCCACGGCGCAGGCACCTCCGTCTAGAATATACGGAATGCGGCTGCCTAACTGGTCCTGTACGTGCTGGGCGGTGGTAGGGCTCACGTACCCGAACGGATTGGCGCTGGGCGCGGCCACCGGAAACGGCAACTGGCGCAGCAAGTCCAGCGTGAGCGGGTGGCGCGGAATGCGCACGCCCACGGAGTCATGGCCCGAGGTCACCAGCAGCGGCACGTGTTCGGCCTTGGGCAAAATGAGCGTGAGCGGACCGGGCCAGAAACGCTCGGCCAGCAGATACGCTACATCGGGCACTTCGCGGGCAATGGTTTTCACCTCAGACACGGCATGGGTGTGCACAATGAGCGGGTCGAACGCGGGGCGGTTCTTCGCCTCAAAAATTTTGACTACGGCGACCTCATCGTAGGCATTGGCGGCTAAGCCGTACACGGTTTCGGTGGGGATGGCGACCAGTTCGCCCTGGGTGAGATATGCGGCGGCGCGTTGTACCTCTTTGCCTATGTCTGCCATGTCTGTCAAATGATGCTGCAAAGCTACTACGATATAGGCTCATTTTCAGCCACCCGCCGGTTAAGTTTCTGTTTAGTGGCCGTTTTTCCCAAAACAAGGCTAAATGTATTCTTACTTTACAGATCTACCAGGAAATTGAGATACACTGCCACAGTACATGCTCCACATAATATTACTGCCAAGAAATTCTGGATTCGATTTTTTATAGTGCTGTTCCTTCCTTTTTGAGACAGTGTTGTGAAGGCGTAAATGAGCAAACTTACTGTGCAAAGCACAAACGCGGACGTGGATAAAAGCATGACCCAAGCTTTCCCTTCTTGATCATGGGTACCACCAGCATACACTCTTACTAGAATATCATTCAGAAGGACAATGCTGTAACCGTAAAGCACCGCTCCAAAGAAATTTATTCTATAAAGTTGATAATTAACAACTGCTACAATGATGAAAGGAATCACTGCGGTAGCAAACATAGAGAAAGGAGGTTTATAGTGACCATTAATATTACTGATCACTAATAAACCAAGACCTGTGAGTACTGCTGTTACTGCTTTTTGCATTACTCTTTTCCCAGCCTCTATATTTCTATCCTTTACTACACCGTCTCTTTCTGATACAACTTGGCCAGCGTGGCCACGGCGTAGTCAATCTCCTCTATGGTATTGTACTTGCTGAACGAGAACCGAACATTGCCGCGCTCCATATCGGCACCGATGCCGCGGAGCACGTGCGAGCCTAGGTCCACGCCGCTGGTGCAAGCGCTGCCGCCCGAGGCGGAAATTTTGTTGATGTCCAGGTTGAAGAGCAGCATCTCGTTCATCTCAGAGGCCGGCAGGCTCACGTTGAGGACGGTGTACAGACTCTTGTCGCCTTCGGCCGAGAGGCCGTTGAACTGCACGTCTTCAATCTGCTCGCGCAACTTAGAGATCATGCGGTCTTTGAGGCTCTGGATGTGGCGGTGATGCTCGTCCATGTCGCGGTAGGCAATCTCCAAGGCTTTGGCCAACCCAATGATGCCGTACACGTTCTCAGTGCCGCCGCGCATGTTGCGCTCCTGCGAGCCTCCCTGAATCAAAGGATGGATTTTCACCGAGGAATCTACGTAAATAAAGCCTACGCCTTTAGGACCGTGGAATTTGTGCGCCGAACCCACCAAGAAATTCAGCCCCAGCGCCTGCACATCGTGGCGGTAGTGGCCCATGGTCTGCACCGTGTCTGAGTGGAAGATGGCGTCATATTTTTTGCAGAGCTCGGCAATGGCCTGGATGTCATTGAGATTGCCAATCTCGTTGTTGGCGTGCATCACAGACACAAACGTACGCGGCTTGGAGACCAGCGTCTCTTCCAGGTGCTGCAGGTCCAGTGTTCCGTCAGGGGAAACGCGTAGCATGGTGAGTTCAATCTCGCCGTTCTTCTCCAGCACTTCCAAAGAATGCAGCACCGCGTGGTGCTCCAGCGGCGAAGAGATGGCGTGCTTCAGACCCAAACTGCGGATGGTGCAGATGATGGCCAGGTTATCGGCCTCGGTGCCGCCCGAGGTGAAGAAGACTTCTGAGGGCGAGGCGTTGATTAAGCCCGCCACTGTTTTCCGGGCGCCTTCCAGGGCCGCCCGCACCTGCCTACCGTGTGCGTGTATAGAGGAGGGGTTTCCGTAATGCTCCAGCATGAAGGGAGCCATTACCTCAAAAACTTCTTTGTCTAGCGGGGTGGTAGCCGCATTGTCTAAATATACACGCATGGGAATTTTACTTTTTACAGCAACAACAGGTGAAACAGATCTGGTTCATCTTCTTCAGGCTTTACGAAGGTAGAAGCTAGGTTTATAGAATTTGACTGGCCCGAAAGCTGGGCCGAAAGTATTGCGTCCTTTCCGTTTCGGGGCCGATTTTCTAAAAACAGCCCCGAAACGGAAAATGACTATTCAGATTTCTCTGAGATAATTTCTTTGATGTCTCCGATGATCTTGTTGGCCAGGTGGTCAGCGGTGGAAAGGCTGTCCGACTCGGCGTAGATCCGGATGATGGGCTCGGTGTTGGACTTGCGCAGGTGCACCCACTCTTTGTTGAACTCGATCTTGACGCCATCAATGGTGTTGATGGGCTGCTTGGCATACTGTTTCTGCACTTTAGCTAGCACCGCGTCTACGTCAATGTCTTTGGTGAGCTCGATCTTGTTCTTGGAGATGTAATAATTAGGGTACTTGGCGCGCAGGCGGGAAATGCTCAACCCGGTTTTGGCTAAATGCGTCAAGAACAGCGCAATTCCCACTAAGGCATCACGGCCGTAATGCAGTTCTGGATAAATGATGCCTCCGTTGCCTTCGCCGCCAATGATGGCGTTCTGGGCCTTCATCATGTTCACCACGTTTACCTCGCCCACGGCGGCGGCAAAATACTGTCCGCCGGCTTTCTCGGTCACGTCGCGCAGGGCGCGGGTAGAGGAAAGGTTGGAGACGGTGTTTCCGGGCTGGTTTTGCAAAACGTAGTCAGAAACAGCTACCAGCGTATATTCCTCGCCGAACATGCTGCCGTCTTCGTTGATAAAGGCAAGACGGTCCACGTCTGGATCAACTACGATACCCAAATCGAATTTACCTTTCTCCAGCACGCGGGCGATCTCGCCCAGGTTCTCGGGAAGGGGCTCGGGGTTATGGGCGAAATGACCGGTTGGGTCACAGTTCAGTTTCTCTATGTGCTCCACGCCCAGTGCTTCCAGCAGCATAGGCACGGCAAACCCACCACTGGAGTTCACGGCGTCTACCACTACCTTGAAGTTCTTGGCTTTGATGGCCTCCACGTCTACCAATGGCAGATCCAGGATGGCCTTGATGTGCTTCTTCAGGAATTTATCAGACTGGGTGTATTTGCCCAGTTTGGTCACCTCCGCGAACTGGAAAGCCTCCTGCTCGGCGATGTCCAGCACCAGTTTGCCTTCGGCGTCATTGATGAACTCGCCGTGCTGGTTCAACAGCTTGAGGGCGTTCCACTGCTTGGGGTTGTGGCTGGCCGTGAGGATGATTCCGCCGCCGGCTTTCTTGGCCGGCACCGCCATCTCTACCGTGGGCGTGGTGGAAAGACCCAGATCGATGACGTTGATGCCCAGCCCTTGCAGGGTAGCCACCACCAATCGGTTCACCATCTCGCCAGACAGACGGGCATCACGCCCGATGACGATAGTGTCGTTCTTAGTTGTCTGTAAAACCCAGGTTCCGAATGCCGCTGCAAATTTCACTACATCCACAGGCGTGAGGGCTTCCCCTACTTCTCCCCCAATTGTACCTCTTATTCCTGAAATTGATTTTATAAGTGCCACTGATTCCTAATTTTGAACACGCAAAAGTAGTAAAATAGAAGTGATTCAACACAATGAAGAATACAAAGGTGTTGGGTTGGTGCGCCAGGCAGCTCTTACGCTCCGCTTAAATCCAGCAGGTGCTCCTTTATTACTATAGAGTGCTCGACCTCAAAGAATTCCAGACACAAGATTCAAACTAGGGCTACCATTGGCTCACAGGGCAAAATAAGCTTGGGAGAAAGCACCCCGCGTTTACAGGGTAGTTTTGCAAAACGGGCCTTAAAACCCGAGGGAAACGGTTCTATAAAAGCGGAGCTGACATATTTCTTCTATAAAATCCAATAATTCTTCCGGATCAAAGAACCTAACGCGTTTTTAGGCGTTGGTGCAAAGCAAAGAGCTATTCTGCGCTTACGGCAAGGGGTGGGAAAGGCATTCACAAAAAAATAAATCTTTAAATAAATCTTTTTTTGTGCCCCTCTTATGGAATCAGGAAGACGCATGCATCATGGTAGTAAATAAATCGTTCTGTGCCAGGGCAAGGTCTTCGCCGGAACGTAATCTGTTTACTGGCCATTTTCAGATAAGTGGCTCTAAAACAGATTGGCCAATGCACCTGCACTTGTGTAGTTTATGGTTTATTGTGTTACTGTTTTATTAAGAATGTCAGCAAAGCTCATGAATTGTTAACAATACATTTATCTTTGTTAAATGGAAACCCCCGTAGTACCCGCTTACACCCGCCAAGCCCAGTTGGCAGCCTTCAACCGCCTGCTGGATATCCTAGATGAATTGCGAGAGAAATGCCCCTGGGACCGGAAACAAACCATGGAAAGCCTGCGGCACCTCACCATTGAGGAAACGTATGAACTTTCTGAGGCCATTCTCACCCAGGACCTGCCGGAAATCAAAAAGGAGTTAGGCGATGTAATGCTGCATCTGGTTTTCTATGCGAAGATTGCTTCTGAACAAGGGGAATTTGACCTGGCCGAGGTGCTCAACGCCCAATGTGACAAGCTGGTTTTCCGGCATCCGCACATTTACGGAGACACCAAAGCAGAGACAGAGGAAGAGGTGAAAAGAAACTGGGAGAGCCTGAAGCTGCGGGAGGGCAATAAATCGGTTTTGGCCGGCGTTCCTTCTTCGCTTCCTTCCATGGTGAAGGCCATGCGTATCCAGGAGAAGGCCCGCGGCGTTGGATTTGATTGGGATGAGCCCGCCAAAGTGTGGGAAAAGGTAGAGGAAGAAATGGCTGAGTTCAAGGCTGAATTTGACAAGCCCCACCTCAGCGAAGCCGACAAAGCCAAAGCCACCGACGAACTGGGGGATGTGTTCTTCTCCCTGATCAACTTCGCCCGCTTTCTGGACCTTAACCCTGAAGAGGCTCTGGCCAAGACTAACCTAAAGTTCATCCAGCGGTTCCAGTACCTTGAGAAAGCAGCTGCCACCCAGGGGAAAAAGCTCAGCGAAATGACTTTGGCCGAAATGGACGTCTATTGGAACGAAGCAAAAACAAAAAGCCAGCCGGGAGAGTAATAGTAAAATTCTTAAGTATACCCCAAAATGATTGTACTTTTGTAATAAAATATCCGGGATAATTTGATATTTTGCGTTTAAATCCCTAGGCTTGTATTTAGGTTGCTCCTAGCCAGATGTAACTCTCTTGCTTCATTAGCAGTTGAAAGGGAATTATTAACGATCAAAGAGCATTTAACTTTTTAACAACCAATTCATTATCAACAACTAACACAGTAACACAAACAACTAAACCTAAATTTTTAGAAAAAATGGAAAAAAAGAGTGTACCTGCAACTGCAAAACCAGTACAAAATGAAGGCAAGGCAGGCTCAATGTTCGCAAGCATCGTAATTCCGGTAGCCATTATCGCTGCGGTTTGTATTTATCTGTTTATCCTTGGTAACGGAGCTAACTTTGAAGGTGGAGACAACGCCAATCACCCACTGCCAGGCAACATGCTGGGCCAGGTGTACAAAGGTGGTTTCATCGTGCCAATCCTGATCGCGATCAACATTCTGGTAATCACTTTCTCAATTGAGCGTTTCCTGACCATCAACAAAGCCAAAGGTGGTAAAGGTCTGGAGTCTTTCGTGAGAAGCGTGCGTCAGAAAATGAACAATAATGACATCAACGGCGCTATCGCTATCTGCGACCAACAAAAAGGTTCAGTAGGTAACGTAGTGAAAGCTGGCTTGCTGAAGTACCAAGAAATGCACAACGAGCACGGCATGACCAAAGATCAGCGTATCCTGGCTATCCAGAAAGAAATTGAAGAAGCTACTGCTCTTGAATTGCCAATCCTGGAGAAAAACCTGGTGATCATCTCTACTATCGCCTCTATCTCTACTCTGGTAGGTCTGATTGGAACGGTATTGGGTATGATTAAAGCGTTCGCGGCTCTTGCAACTGCAAGTGGTGCTCCAGATGCTACTCAGCTGGCAAACGGTATCTCTGAGGCCTTGATCAACACAGCCCTTGGTATCACAGGTTCTGCTATCGCTATCATTGCTTACAACTTCTTCACCAGCAAAATTGATGAGTTGACGTACAGCATTGATGAGGCTTCTTACAGCATCATCCAGACGTATGCCGCTCAGCACACTGAAAACAACAGAATCTAATTTGAACTTCTAGCCTAGAAGGAAAAAATGCCTAAAGTAAAAGTACACAGAACCTCTCCATCCCTGGACATGACGCCCATGGTGGACCTGGCATTCCTTCTGGTAACGTTCTTCATGCTTATTTCGAAGTTCGCGCCAGAGGAAGTGCTGGTAGTGGATACGCCGTCTGCAACAACAGAAATTAAAGCCCCAGATGCCAACGTTATCACCATTAGCATTGGTAACGATGAGCGGGTTTTCTTTGGAGTAGATGACAAAAACACTAAACTGAGACTGATAGATAAAATAAGTGAGAAATATGGAGTAGGCTTCACCCAGCCAGAAAAAGAAGTATTCGCTTCTCTGGCTTCTTTTGGAGTTCCTATTTCACAGCTTAAATCGTATCTGGCTCTGAAACCCGAAGATCAGAAAAAGGTAAACCAACCCGGTATTCCAATTGATTCTACCAGAAATGAGTTAGGTGACTGGGTGCAGTTAGCCCGTTATTCTAATCCCCAGTCTATCGTAGCCATCAAAGGAGACCAAACTGCAGGCTACCCAACCGCTGGTCGTGTGATTGAGATCTTACAGGAGAAAAACGTAAACCGTTTCAATCTTGTGACGGATATGGAAGTTAAACCTGTTATTAAATAACGAAAGGGAAACGACATGGCAGAAATACAACAGTCCGGCGGCGACGAAGGCGGTAAAAAACGGGCCAAGAAAGGCTCTACCAAGGTGGACATGACCCCCATGGTAGACTTAGGCTTCCTGTTGCTTACATTCTTCGTTATGACCACCACGCTGGCCAAGCCGCAGATCATGGAGATCAACATGCCGGTGAAGCCTAAGACCGAAGAAGAGCGGAATGAACTGAAGGCATCTAATGCATTCACCATTCTTCTAGGTGGCGACAACCGCATCTTCTACTACCGCGGCCTTCACCAGCCTAACGTGGGAGTAATTCCAACGGTAGAGGAAAGCAACTGGTCAGCAAAAGGCATCAGACAAACGGTACTTGAATCTACCAGAGCTAATAAAAACTTGGTTATTCTGATCAAGGCTGATGAAACCTCATCTTACAAGAATCTTGTAGATATTTTAGATGAGATGGCGATCACCAGTACTCAGAAATACGCCATTGTGGAGTTAGACAACGCTGACGCAACGTTACTTAGAAACGCAGAAAAAGGAGGAGGAGCGCAATAATGGATAATCAACGTTTAGCAACCGCCTCTTTGGACGACATGGTCTTTGAAGGCCGTAACAAAGAGTATGGGGCGTACATGCTTCGTAAACTTTATACGAAGCACGTTAACCGGGCCATTGTCATTGCAATTGTTCTCTTCGTACTCTTTTTGAGTATTCCTTTGATTCAGTCAATGTTCAAAGACGACGAAGAAGTTTCAGTGGCACCGGTAGTAAAAGTAGTGGACTTGGCTGCACCGCCTTCCGTTGAGAAGATAGTGCCCCCACCACCACCACCACCAGATGCACCACCACCCCCACCACCCGTACGTTCTACCGTTAAATTTACCCCTCCGGTAGTAAAGAAAGACGAAGAAGTACGGAAAGAGGAGATTCCGGATGTGAAAGAGCTTCAGAAGACCGATGCCGGTACATCAACCGTGAAAGGCGACCCAACTGCACCACCAACACTGGAAGGTATTGAGAATGGTACAGGCCCAACTGGTCCGGTACAAGAGGTTTTCGAAGACAAGGTATACATTGCAGTAGAGAAAATGCCTGAGTTCCCAGGCGGAATGGCAGCCATGATGAAATACATGGGTGAGAAATTCCGGATTCCGTCAGCCGCTCAGCGTGCTGGTGCCGAAGGAAACGTGGTATTGTCTTTCGTAGTGGGCCCAACCGGGGAAATCACGAACATTGAAGTACTAAAAGGCCTGGGTTATGGTCTGGATGAGGAAGCGGTACGTGTAATCAAGGGTATGCCGAAATGGAGCCCAGGAGAGCAGAACGGCCGTAAAGTATCTGTAAAATATACAGTTCCTTACCGCATCGTGATCAAATAACCAGAAGTCAATTTGCTTCTTTCCCATAAAAACTCCGGAGACAGACATTCAGTTATGAGTGGTTTGTCTTCGGAGTTCTTTTTTACCAGAGACGGCTCTTGATTGACGTATTATCCTCAGAAGACAAACGGTAGCAGCACCATGAATTACTCTAGAAGACCACCGCGCAACGAGCAGCAAAGCACCTACAGCAATGTCATGAAGTATGTGTCATTACTAATGGTTCTTTTATACTTTGGCTTTGGTTTGTACGTTCTATTCTCTAGTCCAAAGCAAGTACCGTTTCCAAGGGAATATAAATTTATATTCGGTGGACTGCTCCTTTTCTATGGTTTGATTAGATTTGTGCGAGCGTACCAACAGTATTTTAAAAAAACCAGACGAAATGAAGAAGATTAACCTCTTACCTTTTCTGTTCTCAGCGAGCGTAGCCTTTGCTACAGTCTCCTGCGGTCAGTCTGGCACTAAGAATATAGACACGGCCACCACTGGCACAATCAAAATCAGTGTGGATGAGTCATACGCCCCTATCATAGACGCCCAGATACAGACTTTCCAGGGTATCTACAAGTATGCGAATGTGCAGGCTGTGTATAAGCCGGAAGTTCAGGTGGTACATGACCTCCTGAATGACACCATTCGGTTCGCCATCATGGCCCGGCAACTGAACGATCGCGAAAAAGCGGAATTTGAGAAGTTTAAGATCACCCCAAGGGTTAATAAGATTGCCGTAGACGGTATAGCCCTTATCTTAAACAAAGAGAATACAGACACCACGCTGACGCTCCAGCAGGTGAGAGATATCTTTACCGGTAAAACCACTTCCTGGGGTCAACTGGATCCAAGTGCCAAAGAGGGCAAGATCACCATTGTCTTTGATAACAGTAACTCCAGCACGGCCCGGTTCATCATAGATTCCATTAACCTGAAGAAACCGTTGCCGCCCAACACCTATGCTTCTACCTCCAACTCTAATCTGGTGGATTACGTAGCACAAAATAGGAACGCAATAGGAGTAATTGGGGTTAACTGGATAAGTGACCGCCATGATAGTACCGCCATCAGCTTCCTCAATAGAGTAAACGTGGTTGGTATCAGCCGGAAAGAGAATCCAACATCAGAAGATGATTTTATACAGCCGTATCAAGGCTACTTGGCACAAGGAACTTATCCGCTACGGAGAGAGGTTTTTATAGTGAGTAAGGAAGCACGGGCAGGACTTGGCACAGGTTTTGCATCCTTCATTACCGGAGATAAGGGCCAACGGATCATATTAAAATCAGGATTAGTGCCCGCCTCTATGCCGGTACGGATAGTAGGATTTAGAGAGTAACATAAACCAGAGTTTCACTAATACTAACAACAGACCAAATGATTAAGAACTGGAAGACGTATGGAGTTTTAGCGGCCGCTTTCTTTACCGCCGCTGGAGCCTCAGCACATAACAATGGGCTGCGTTCTGGTAAGATTGAACAACACGTCTCAACGCCATCCTCCCAGGCGCAACAGGCATTCGCTTCTTATGCGGTACAGGATAACTCCGCCGCTGGCTTGGTAAAACAAGGGAAAGATGCTCTTGCCCAAAATAAAACCGCAGAAGCACAGCAATTCTTTGATAAAGCATTGTCCATGACTAAAAACAAGGACAACAATGTTAAGATCATGATTGGTGAAGCCTATGTAACTTCAGGAGTAAAGGATCTTACACCAGCCATCAAGGTTTTAGAAGAAGCCACTAGCAAAGACACCAAAAACGCCAATGCCTTTGTTCTGTTAGGTGATGCGTACCTGCACAACAAAACCGTTGACGGTGGTAAAGCCATGGCCAACTATGACAAAGCTCTTGCCGCTGACAGCAAATTTGCGAAAGCGCACTTGCGTAAAGGTCAGCTGTACGTGCAGTCTCGTAACTTCACGCAAGCCAAAGAAGCCTTAGATGCAGCTGTAGCAGCAGATCCAAACTTCGCCCCTACTTATCTTGAGTTAGCAGAACTTTATTACCGCGCAGAGCAGTATCCTAAGAGTTCTGAGTACATCAAGAAATATGTGTCAATGGCTGAAAACACGCCAGAAACACGGGCAAAGTACGCTTCTATCCTTTACCTGACGAAGGATTACGCGAACGCCATGACAGAAATCCAGTCTGTTCTGAAGAGCGATCCTAACAACATTGCCATGAACCGCTTGTTGGCATACAACTACTATGACACCAAGCAGTATGACAAAGCGTTGGAAGCCATTACGGCGTACTTCAACAAGTACGATGAGTCTAAGCGTATTCCTTCTGACTACGAGTACTATGCTAATATTCTGGTAGAGAACAAGAAGCCCCAGGAGGCGGTAGCAGTAATTGAGCAGGCAAAAAAGGTTGACCCTAAGAATCCTCTGTATGATGATCTTTTGGCCAAACAATACTTAAACCTGAAGAACTACCCTAAAGCAATTGAAGCCTACAAAGCTAAATTTGCGGTGACTCCTCCCAACAACACAGATCTCTTCTACTATGGCTATGCCCATGAGTTGAATGACGATTTCAAAACGGCAGACAGTGTGTACACGATCATCACCACCAATAACCCTACCTATGCGTACGGTCACTTCTGGAGAGCGCGTGTCAACTACAGCTTAGACCCTGAGACCAAAGCTGGTTTAGCGAAGCCTCACTACGAGGAGTTCATTAAACTTACCTCAGGTGATAAGGAGAAGTATAAGAAAGATCTGATCACGGCCAACAACTACTTAGGCTACTACTATTATCTGAAAAAAGATAAAGCGAACGCCACCAAACACTGGCAAGAGGTAAAAACGTTGGATCCTACCAACGCTGATGCCGCCAATGGTCTGAATGGATTGAAGGCAATGAAATAGTCTGATCAACGAGCATGAAAAAAGGCGCTTCTTAAAAGGAGCGCCTTTTTTCATGCTCGTTGATTAAAGTTTGGAAGGTTTTTAAAGCCTAAATGCACTCCATCATTAGCCGTTTTGAGTCTCTTTTCTAAAAAGAGACCTAAAACCAGAATCAGGCATAAACTGGAATAATTTCATTCGAGTTATAGAGATCTGTGAGTTAATTCTACTGGAAGATTAACAGCCCTTTTCTGAAGCTATCCAGAGCCCCTGCGCGTCTCACTTTCAACCAAATTTATCTAGTCTCTCCTCCTCAGTCGCTTAATATTTCTAATAAGTTCACAAGAGCTAACCACAGAAGAAAGAAGGATAATACCTCTCAATTATGCTTGTATCCTATCCTGCAGCACTTGCCCGTATTGACGCCATCTTTCCAAGGCAGCTACAAAATCATCTGGGAGATCAGACTCGAAGAACACAAACTCATGGGAGGTGGGGTGTTGGAACCCTAATGACTTCGCATGCAGCGCTTGCCTGGGCAACACATCAAAGGTATTTTGGACAAAGGCTTTGTAAGAGCCCGTTTGCTGCCCTTTCAGTATCTTATCTCCACCGTAAGTAGCATCATTGAACAGAGGATGACCTAAGTACTTCATATGCGCCCTAATCTGGTGGGTACGGCCGGTTTCCAGATTACACTTAATTAAGCTACAGTAGGTGAAAGACTCTAACACCTCATAATGTGTAACAGCTGGTTTGCCAAACTCACCATCCGGGTAAACGGCCATGATTTTCCTATCCTTCGCGCTACGGCCAATATGGCCTACGATAGTGCCTTTGGGCTGTGCCGGCACTCCCCACACCAGGGCATAATAGGTTCTTTCAATAGAGTGGTCGAAAAACTGACGCGCCAGGTAAGACATAGCTAACTCCGTTTTGGCTATCACCAACAAACCAGACGTGTCTTTGTCGATGCGGTGTACCAAACCTGGCCGTATTTCCCCGTTACGTGAAGTAGGCAGGTTCTGCAGATAATACACCAATCCGTTCACCAAGGTGCCGGACCAGTTATTATAGGCCGGATGCACCACCATACCAGGCGGCTTGTTGATCATCATCAGTTCCTCATCTTCATACACGATGTTGAGCGGAAGATTCTCAGGAATGATATCCGTATCTCGGGGAGGCGTAGCCAGAGTAACCGTAATCACATCCAGAGGCTTCACCTTATAGCTCGCTTTGGTAGCTTTCCCGTTGATGCGTACCGACTCTGCTTTAATCGCCTCCTGTAGCTTATTGCGGGTGACGTTCGGCAACCGATCCATCAGGAACTTGTCAAGCCGCAGCAGCGCCTGTCCTTTGTCTACCTGAATGCGGTGATGCTCATACAACTCGTCTGAATCAGCACCGGTTTCGTCTTCAAAGTCGTCTTCTCTGGCTTCGGGTAGCTCCATGCGTTTTGAGGGTGTTTTCTAAAATATAGCACAAAAATAAAGAGCCGGTAACGATAAACGTCACCGGCTCTTTATTTTTAAACAGGTTAATCCTTATTTCTTCTTCTTAACTGGGGCAGCGTTTTGAACGGCTGGCTTAGGTGAAGTAGTGGCACCTGGCGTAGCAGTAGAAGCAGCTGGCGAGCCTTTAGGAGCTGGCGTTACACCAAGATCTTTCAAAACCAGATCAGTGAAGCCGTTTCCATCTTCCGGGCCGTATAACAAAGCCTCAGCAGTAAAGATGTGAGTAAAGCCATTCTCTTTGGCTACTTTGTCAATTGACTTCTGGATCTTGTTCATCACAGGTTCCAAAGCAGCCTGCTCTTTTTTCTGCAAAGAAGCATCGGCGTTACGCTGAAACTCTTCAATAGAGGCTTGCAACGTAGTCAGTTCTTTCTCTCTGTCTGCTCTTACGACATCGGTCATAGTAGGGGCACCTTTTTTGTAAACCTCTACTTTCTCCTGATACGTTTTGTATTTGTTCTGAAGCTCTTTCTCCAACTGGCTGCTGTGCGCTTTCAGATCAGACTCAATCTGACGGCTCTCAGGTAATTGGCTGATAATGTAGTTGGCGTTTGTATAACCAATTTTCACTGTTCCTGTCTGTGCAAAAGAAGCTACGCTTACAAGTAAAAAGGCAGCTACTAACAGAGATTTCAATTTGTTCATTGTAGGTTACTTAGTTTGTTTAATTGTTTTTCTTTTTAACCGGGGTTGTTGCTTTGCGGGTTGGCGCGGCTTTCTTTGTTGTGTTGGTTGGGTTTGCAGGAGTGACGGCTCCTTCAGGAAGCGGCGGTACATCGGCTGGATCGTCTTTCAACGCATCGGCCGGACGGGCACCAGCGGTATTCTGCTCTTTAGAAGCCAGCCCCAGTTCTTCCAACACAAACTCTGTATAATCGTGCCGAGGATCGGTGTATAACATGACCACATCACCAGACTTATCAAACATAAAGTTCAGTCCCCGTTGCCGAACAATCTTCTCTACTGCTTCAAACAACTGGTCCTGGGCCGGTCTGATCAGTTCTTGCCTTCTTTTGAATAAAGAGCCTTCAAACCCAAACATCTTCCGCTGAAACTCCCGCAACTCGGTTTCTTTACGGCTCAGTTCTTCCTGACGCTTCACTTTCATGTCCGGCGTAAGAAGAATCTCCTCAGCCTGATAACTCTTTTGAAGCTTCTCTAGTTCCACCCGCATGCCTTCAATATCCTTTTGCCACGCCTGTGAGAGTTTTTCCACTTCGGCCTGGGCATTGGCGTATGCCGGCATTTTCTGCAAGATAAAACCAGAATCTATATAGCCAAAGCGCTGTGCATTGACTTCCTTCCCAAACAGGAAGAAAAAAGACATCAATAGAAAGCACCCTAACTTCTTCATCACGCTAAACTTATCAAATACTGTTCCAATTATCTGATTTGCTGACCTATGATAAAGTGGAACTGTCCACCACTGGCTCCTGGGTTACCAGGTACCGTATCAAGTCCCCAACCATAGTCAAAGCCTAACAGACCGAAGGCTGCCATGAACACCCTCGCGCCAACGCCTACAGAACGATACAATTTGAATGGATCGTATTCACGGTAGCTACCAAAGTTATTACCGGCTTCGGCAAAGCCCAGTACAAACACGGTGGCTGCAGGGTTCAAAGAAACAGGGTAACGCAGCTCAGCCACATATTTGTTGAAAGCGATACCACCAGCTCCGTTTGGTGAAATACTCTCATCCTCGTAACCTCTCAAACCAACGTAGTCGGTAGCGATGATGTAAGAACCACCTCCAAGACCGGAACCACCTAGTTTGAATCGTTCAAATGGCCCGATTGTTCTGTTAGGACCGTAGGTTCCGATAAACCCAAAGTGGGCTCTTGTGTTCAGGACGAGCTTTCCGTTTCCGTCTAAAGAATGGAACCACGAAGCATCGAACATCCATTTATGGTATTCAATCCACTGGAAGTTGTTGACCGCGCTTCTGAACAAAGAGTAAGGCGGTGTAAAGGTTACGTTCAAGCCAATGGAAGATCCTGAGCGGGTATAGGTTGGGTTATCAATACTAGACCGCGCAAAGGAGGTGGTGAACGAGATGTTGTTCGCATCCCTTATTTTGTCCGCATCTGGGTAGCCCTGGAAAATGTTAGAGCCATTGCTCATGTTGTACCGGAAGTAAGACAGTGAGTTACTTAAATTGAAGTAATCATCTGGCCACCGCAGTCTTCTACCTAAGTTCACGCTCGCACCTGTGATGTCTATATAGGCATCCTGGGTCTGATTGAACTCATCCCGCTGATTGTACCGTTGGATGGATTTGCTCAAACTTACCGTCAAGGAGTTAGGTCTGCGCCCTCCTAACCAAGGCTCAGTGAAGGAAAGGGAATAGGACTGGTATCTTTTTCCGTTGGCCTGAACGTTAAGCGCTAATCGTTGCCCATCACCAGACGGAACCGGTCTCCACTCTTTCCAGCTAGTCGCCTTCCGTAAGGAGAAGTTATTCAAAACTAAACCTACCGTACCCGTCACACCTAAGCCCCCCCCGTAACCACCGGATAAGGTAATCTGGTCATTTGGCCGTTCCTCTACGGTGTACTGAATATCCACCGTTCCATTCTCTGGGTTCGGGATTGGGTTCATTCCAATTTTCTCGGGGTCAAAATATCCTAAGTTGGAAAGCTCCCGCTGCGAACGGATCAAAGCAGCCCTGCTGAAGTTCTGGCCTGGCAATGTGCGTAGCTCCCGAAGCACCACGTGGTCACTGGTTTTGGTGTTCCCGGTCACAGAAATAGAGTTGATGGTAGCTTGTGAGCCTTCACTCAAGCGCATCTCAATGTCTATAGAATCGCCTTCTACCGCTACTTCAACTGGTTCAATCTGGAAGAACAGGTAACCATCATCCATGTATAAGGAGGTAATATCATTCCCGCTCGGGTTATAGTTCAGGCGTTTATCCAGTTCTTCTCGGTTATAAACGTCACCTTTGCTCAAGCCTAGCACTCTGGCGAGCATGGCATCATCATAGAGGTAGTTTCCGCTCCAGGTGATGTTCCGGTAATAATATCTCTGGCCTTCATCTACCACCAACTTCACGCCAATACGATCTTCGCTGATTTTATAAATAGAGTCAGAGATGATAGCCGCATCCCGGAAACCTTCTGAATTGTAGAAATCAATCAGGAGCTTTTTGTCTTCTTCAAACTCGCTCTTGTTGAATTTGGCACCCGTGAATATCTTATAGAATTTCTTTTCTTTGGTCTTCTTGAGTTTTCGTTTCAGTTGGCTCTCGCTAAAAACGACATCGTCATCACTGCTCCACAAGCCAGAGATAAACCCACTAATGCCGCCTTTGCTGCTTTTTCCAGTAGCAGGATTGATTCTTTCGATATCCAGTTGACCAATCCGGACCTTTTCGCCTTTGTCCACTCTAACTTCCAGGGCCACGCTGTTGGCAATAACAGAATCTGGAATCTGCCTGATGACCACTTGGGCATTCATGTAGCCTTTGTCCTGATAGAACTTCAGGACAGTGGTACGGGTTGAATTCAACAAAGCGTCCGTCACTACTTTCCCTTTGTTCAAGGCGATTGACTTCTGCAGATCCTCGGCCTGTGACTTTGAAGTCCCTGCAAAGTCAAACCGGGACAGACGCGGACGCTCCGTCAAAAAGAAATCAAGGAAGATAGCATCTCCCTCAATCTTAGTGGCCCGCACATCTACCCCGCCCAGGATACCCTGATCCCAGAGTTTCTGGATAGCTCTACTGATGGCATCACCCGGAACATCAATTTCATCCCCAATCTTTAACCCCGTAAGGGAAATTAACGTATTAGGGTCTAAGAACTTGGCACCGCTGACCGTGATGCCACCAATTGTGTATTTCCGGGGATTTGCATAATCTACGGAAGTGGCTGCATTGGTGCCACCAACCCCTAATCTGATTTGCGCAGTGGCAGTTATACCAGATGTCACTAAAAGGCATAACAGCCAAAAGTACTTACTCATTAAGATTGTGCTTTTTGTAATTGTTCGCTTGTCTTCCCAAAGCGGCGTTCACGCTGCTGAAAGGCAAGTATGGCTTCATAAAGATGTTCTTTCCTGAAATCAGGCCAGAGCAAGTCTGTAATATACAATTCTGTATAAGCAAGTTGCCAAAGCAAAAAGTTACTAATGCGCTGCTCCCCGCTGGTTCTGATTAAAAGTTCTGGATCTGGTATGCCAGCCGTATTGAGACAGCCCTTCACAATATCCTCATTGATCTCGTCTGGCTCCAACTCTCCTGCCTTTACCTGCGCCGCCAGCTTTTTCATAGCACTTGTCAACTCCCATCGGCCACTGTAGCTTAAGGCCAGGACTAATGTCATCCGGGTATTTTGGCTGGTAATCTGAATTGCTTCCTCTAGCTGCTTTCTACACGCCTGAGGCAACGCCTCTACATCACCAATTGACTGCAACCTGATGTTGTTTTTGTTCAACGTCTCCGTCTCTTTACGGATAGTGCTCACGAGCAACTGCATCAAAGCCTCCACCTCATATTTTGGCCGCGACCAATTTTCTGTGGAGAAAGCGTAGAGGGTTAAATATTTCACCCCTATCTCTGCCGCCGCTTCTACCGTTTCACGCACAGCAGTAATAGCATTTTGGTGACCGAAAATCCGAAGGTTGCCCTTCTTCTTCGCCCACCTGCCATTCCCGTCCATGATAACGGCAATATGCTGGGGTAAATTGCCTATGTCTATCTTTTCCTTCAGACTCATTAAAAAAGAAATTTCAATGCAATTTAGGAAAAGCTTAGCACATTATGTTTAAATTACTTACCCTTCCCATTTTTACCTGAGCCAATGGGGCAGTTAATTTTATAGAAGGTATAAGAGAGGCTTACTCCGTTATAGAAGTACAAGTCCCTGCTGTTGGGGTTCATGACCTTCTCGTTCTGATCAGTAAGGTTATCAAAATCATCGGTCAGCAGCACTCTAACCCCAGCATCAAAGCCCAGGTTCCAATGCTCAGACAAGGCAAACTTGGCTCCTACCCCTACAGGTATGGCTAAAGCAAAGGCAGTCCGGTAAGTTTGTTCATTGTCTGTATTTTCAGGATAGATAATCTTGGGATCTTTTGCCGTGGTTTTGTTATTGTACACTAAACCAGCCACCCCTACGGTGAAGTAAGGAGTCCATCTCAGATTACGCCTGAAATCATAGTAATCCATGAAGTTGTAGTCCAGGGCGGCACTCAATTCCAGAAAACTAGTCTTGACCGTTGCCTGTCTATACATGGACAAGGGTAATTCCTTCGCTAGAAAAGAAGGATTATCAGTAAAGTCTTCATCTTCTGCCTTCACGCGGCCAATCAGCAAACCTACTTTCCAGGCTAACGCATTGGAAACATCTTTTCTGTAGAACAGATTAAGGGCGGGCCTGTTGCTTCTGAGGCGATATCTGGGCGCTATTTCGCCCTTATACACTACTCCTCCAATGCCAATCCCTAACTCGCTGGTTGTTCTTGGCTGGCCTGTCTGCTGCTGCCCTTTTGCAGGTAATACAAAAAAAACACTCCCTATTTGTACCAAAGTGCAAATAAGGAGTGCGCGTACTGTTTTTAAACTCATTTACTCAAAATCAGAAGGTGTTTCCGTATTAACGGAATTTAGGTCCTCTTCGTGCAGGGGTTAAGATATAATTCAGAGAAAAACCGGTAGTGATGTACCAGTCATCATCAGACGTATCACCTCTTTGATCTCCTTTGCGACCATAACCAGCTAAGTTTTTGTAGCCGTTTGCATCGGTTTCAATCACATAGTTTCCTGCTCTTGAGTTATCAGCGCTTCTATCAGACAAGATAGCTGCTGTATTACTCAAGTCGCCTTTGTCAGCATAGGTGGTACTCACGTCATCTAGATAATCTGTGAAGGTCTTGCGCCAGGTGATCTCGAAGCCAAGGTCCCAGTATCTGGCAAGCTTGTATTTCACCCCAAAACCGAACGGAATAGCGAACTGGATCTTTTTATAAGGTTCTGGATAGCCATCTGCATTTGAATACTGGCCTTCAGTACCTAAAGGTTGCAATTCATACCAACCTGCTGGAATATTTTCGGGCACGTCTGCGTTGCCGTCATAGTAAGCTTTCGGGTTGTGGTGCAATACAGCGACTCCCACGAAGGCATAAGGGGTGAAGTCAGGACGGCGCATGAATGTTCTGCGGTTCTCAAATAAATCAACGATACCTTGTACGCTTAACTCTTTGATGTCATTTCTGAAGCTCAGGTTACGCTTGAATCTTGGTTCATTCTCTGGTTCAGAGAAATCGGCGCTTTTGCTATCATCACCGGTGATTCTACCCCAGGAGAGGGCAGCACGACCGTAGATTCTGGGAGTGAACTTGCGGGTGAAGTGCACGGACACGCTTGGCCGGGTGGAGTTCAGGCGTAAACTGGTAAAATCAGATTCAGGGGTTACATCGCCAAAGTAATTCATGGCGTTTAAACTGATCCCTACACTGTTGTAAAGATTTCTCCTACTGAAACGCTGGGCTTCTGCCGTAGGGGCAGCCGCCATAAAGAGAACAAACAAAATTAAAGAAGTAGAGAAAAATTTTTTCATGCCATCAACTGTTACTGTATTTACTTTTTATTTGCAAGGCGCACTTGCCCTGCAGTGGACAAAATTATACCTTTTTTTATTACCACAAAGAGGTATATAGGACTTTTTTATATTTAACTTTTACTTAATCATTCTAATCATCCGGTTTCCCTATCCATTTCGTTGATCCAGGCCCCAGTGCATCTTCGTTCTCAAGGTAGTTAAAAAATTAACCTGGTTCAATTTCACCAGCCTTGCATTAAAATCCTCGCGCCTTACCGCCAACTGAATGGAAGCATCTACTGGTCTAGACCTGGAATCCAAAGAAACCAAATATCTGGTGCTTCGGCCCTCAATCTCAAAAGAAATTATACTTTTATCAGAGACTACCAGAGGCCGTACGTTCAAGTTATGAGGGCATACGGGAGAGATTACAAAATTGTTTGTCTGGGGCATCATTACAGGACCTCCGCAGGAAAGTGAATATCCCGTGGAACCCGTGGGTGTTGCCACAATCAGGCCGTCTGCCCAATAAGAATTTAAATATTCCCCGTCGATATACGTATGAACGGCAATCATGGAGGAAGTATCGCGCTTTAAAATTGAAAATTCATTCAACCCAAAGTTTTTCCCCTCAAACACGTCCTGATCGCTGTCCAAGTGGATCAGGGACCTATCTTCTAAGGTAAAATGTCCTTTCAGAAGGGAATCAAGCGCCATTTCCAAGTGGGCGTAGGGTACGGAGGCCAAGAACCCCAGCCGCCCCATGTTGATCCCCATAATAGGAATTTGCAAAGCGCCCACGTAGGTCACCGCATCCAGCAAAGTACCGTCGCCCCCTAAACTCAGCATATAGGTAACGTCCTGTAAACTGGTGTTCCGGAAGAAGACATCGGCCTCGGCAGGAATGGCCATGAAAGGCGCCAAAGACTCAGCGAAATGATCTGCGACCGTGACCGAAACGCCTTGCTGGATCAGAATATCAAATAGCCGGCGCACAAAAGGAATGACTTCCTCTTTGACTGGTTTACCGACTATTGCTATTTTCATGATAGGGGCTGCTCAAAGATACTGCAATACATTCAATATCAGCGCAAAGATATACGAGCTTTCTTATATAAGAAATTTAAATATTTAAGTACCTAAGCAGTAGATCCAGTCTATCCTGATCTTCTGGGGCACCGGAAACGTCTTGGAATTGAGCCGTGATCTTATAGCCAAACCGCTCCAGGGTAGCTACAATCCGGCTGAGGTCCATGGTATTTATCTTGAGGGTAAGCTTGATCCGGAAGATATCGGCCTCGTCTGGCGACACGTTCGCACTCAGGATTTTGGCGTTGTTAGACTCCACCAACCGGCTGATCTCACTTAGGGAGTAATCGCGTTCTGCCATGCAGAGCACCAAAATACCGCCTTGGCCCTGTATGGCAGACATCTGCCCGAAGGCCGAGATAGTGTCATTCACGGTAATCACGCCCAGGTATTCCTGCAGATCATCCAGCACGGGTACAACCTGCACTTTGTTTTTGATCGCTAACTCCATCACGTTGTAAAAGTGTTGGTTCTGCTGCACGTGCACGTGTTCATAATCAAAGGGAATGTTCTCCAGCACCATTTCAGGGCTTTGGGCTTCCATCACATTCTCCTCGGTCACCAAGCCCAGGTATTTGCGGTTCTTTACCACGGGCAGTTGATTCAGCCGGAACTCATCCATCCAACGCACGGCTTTTTCACCGGTGTCTGATGGTTTAAGAGGCGGCACCATCTGGTTTATCAATTCTTCAGCGATCATACACAGCAGTCTTTAACAGGAATTCTTCTAAGATACTGTTAAAAGCCTCCGGATGTTCCATCATTGGCGCGTGGCAGCAATGATCAATAAAACGCAACTCAGAATTCTGGATCAATCTATTGAACTCATGCGCCACCATGGGCGGCGTGATGGTGTCGTTCAGGCCCCAGATAAGCAGGGTGGGCGCAGTTATCCCGCCCAGGTCTTTGCCCAGGTTATTCCGCTGCGCGGATTTTGCGATGGAGATGATCCTTAACACCTTGGGGTTGCTGTTGGTGATGTCAAACACCTCGTCTACCAGATCCTGGGTAGCCACGGCGGGGTCATAAAAGGTGTATTCTATGCGCTCTTTCACAAAGGCGTAGTTTCCGCGCTTGGGGAACGAACCACCCATGGAGTCTTCAAACAAGCCGGAGCTGCCCGTCAATACCAACCGCTTCACGTGCTCGGGGCGCTTTAAGGCAAACTCCAGGGCCACGTGTCCGCCCAGGGAGTTGCCGAGGAGCGTTAGGTCCGTTAACTGTTTATAGCTCACAAAATCTTCCACAAACTCTACCAGGCCCGGCACGCTGGCCTGCGGCAAAGGCATCTCATACAACGGCATCAATGGAATAACCACGCGGTAGTTCTTATGGAAATAAGAGACCACCCCCTGCCAGTTACTCAGCGCGCCAAACAGACCATGCAAGAGCAAAAGCACTTCGCCCTGGCCTTCATCTATGTATTCAAACCCGCCTTCCTTCTTGATTTCCAAGTCCATGTGAGAAAATCGCTTGTATTGATAGTAAGTAGAAACTAGTATAGAGTTGTAATATTAGCAATATTCACCCAATTTCTGAGCATTTCCAGTCCGTGTTGGGTCAAGGCGGCCTCTGGGTGGAATTGCAGGGCGTACAGCGGCAGGTGCGCGTGCCGGAACGCCATCAACTCCCCCTGGGCGGTTTGCGCCAAGGGCACCAGATCGGCCGGAAACTCCCGCACCACCAGCGAATGGTAGCGCACCACCGGAATCCTGGCCGGAAGTCCCGCAAAAATAGGATCGGGCACACAGTCAATCTCAGAGACTTTACCGTGCATGGGTTTAAGGCCTTTCTCCACTTTCGCCCCGAAAAACTGCCCCAGCGCCTGATGCCCCAGGCAAATCCCCAACATGGGCAACCGGTCATGGTAATAGTCAATGACGGTGGGCATCACCCCGGCCCGCTCTGGGGTGCCCGGCCCCGGCGACAAGACAATCCCCTCCAGCGGCAGCTTTTTGAGCTCCTCCAGCGGCACGTCGTTACGGCGAACCTCTACCTCCACCCCCAACTGCCGGAAATAATCATAGAGGTTATAGGTGAACGAATCAAAGTTGTCTAAGAGCAGCAGCACAGAGAAGAAAACGCAGGTCTACGAAAAAAGATATTCCTGTTTTAGGCGTGTTTTCAGGAAAACCAGCCTAAAACAGGAACTAAAACATTAGTAACAAAGCGGATACGAAAGCTGTTGAGCCCGTTACGATCTCCGTTTCGGGCCTGTTTTAAGGAAAGAGAGCCTAAAACGGAACCGAAGATTCTGGCCTAACTTTTACGCGAAAGACTCCAGCGCTTCCCGCCCAAACGGGATAACCCACTGCACAAACGCCCAGGCGCTAGGCGCGGCATCCAGGTAATACGGGTACACTTCTGAGGCGCGCACGGTTTGCAGCGCCACGTCTAAGCCGGTGGCATTGGCGAAGTACACCAGCAGGCAGATGGCGAATCCCCACTTGGCCGCTCCTATCAACGCGCCCATGACGTTATCCATCAGCCCGAGGGGCGTCAGGTGCACGCCTTTCTTGATGATCATCCCGATGGACCTTACCGCAAACCCGATGCCGATGAACACCACCAGATACGGAAGGAACGGCAGAAAACCGGCGTTGTCGCCCAGCCACTCATGGATGGGCGGCGTCACCAAGCCCACCAGCTTCATCCCGAAAACGGTCAAGATCACCAGGGAAACCAGGGAGGCGATTTCCAGCACCAGCCCCTTGAAGAACCCTTTGAAGGCTCCGTAGGCGACCGGCAACAGCAGGAAAAGATCAAACGTGCTCACGCTGGGGTTGGGTTTACGCGTTGGTGTTGTTCAGGAGGGCATTCACGGCGTTGGAGATAGCCCGGCCATCGGCTTGGCCCGCCAGTTCACGGGAAGCCACGCCCATCACCTTGCCCATGTCAGAGGGTCCTAAGGCACCTACGCGTTGGATGATCTCCAGCAGACGCTCGCGCAGATCTCCCTCGTCCAGCTGCTGGGGCAGGAACTCCTCAATAATGGCCAGCTCAGCTAATTCTACTTCCTCCAGATCGGGGCGCGACTGGGTGCGGTACACCTCCGCTGACTCGCGGCGCTGTTTGGCGGCTTTGGTCAGGAGTTTCAGCTCGGTGTCTGGGGTAAGGGCGGTCACGCCACCTTTCTCGGTCTCGGCCAGCAGAATCTGGGACTTAATGCCGCGCAGGGCTTGCAGACGGGTCTTATCTTTGGCCAACATGGCTTGTTTGATGCCGGCTTCTACTTTTTCTTTCAGGCTCATAGTTTATACAGGTGTAAAGGTGCGGTGGCACCCGGGTCAGAAATCATTTAGGAAAGTGACGGCAAGTTTCTTTTATCTTTGCCTGCAGCTAAGGCAGAAACGCAAACGTAAGAGCAACATGACGAAACTGAGCGTAAATATAAATAAAATAGCCACGCTACGGAACGCGCGCGGCGGCAACCGGCCAAATGTAGTGCAAACGGCGCTGGACTGCGAACGATTTGGCGCGCAGGGCATCACCGTGCACCCCCGGCCCGACGAGCGGCACATCCGGTTTCAGGATGTATACGACCTGAAGGAAGTTGTGACCACCGAGTTCAACATAGAAGGCAATCCCACCCCAGATTTCATCAAACTGGTGCTGGCGGTGAAACCCGAGCAGGTGACGCTGGTGCCCGATGCGCCCGACGCCATCACCTCCAACGCCGGCTGGGACACGCTTAAGCACAAGGATTTTCTGGTGGACGTGATCGCCCAGTTCAAAGCCGAAGGCATCCGGACTTCCATCTTCGTGGACCCCATCACCGCGCAGGTGGAAGGCGCCGCCCTTACCGGCACCGACCGCATTGAGCTGTACACTGAGGCCTACGCCCATGACTACCTAGCCAACCGCGAAGCCGCCGTGAAACCCTATGCCGAGGCCGCCCGCGTGGCCCAGCAGTGCAGCCTGGGTTTGAACGCTGGCCATGACCTGGACTTGGACAACCTCCGTTACCTGAAAGAGCAGCTGCCCAACCTGGCCGAGGTATCAATTGGCCACGCGCTGGTCTGTGACGCGATTTACCTGGGTCTGGAGAACACCATCCAGTTGTACCTGCGCCAACTCAACTCCTAATGCGGCATTTTCCGTTTTCGGCCCGTTTCCTGAAAAACAGCTTCAAAACACAGGCAACCATCCTCCTGCCATGTTAGGGATGCTGCTGAAAATAGCGGCCTTGGTGATTGCGGCGCAGTACGGCGTGCGGTTCTTTTCGTGGCTGTTCCGGAAACAGCAGCGCGTGTATTTCCTCTCGCCCATGCGGCAGTTCAAGATGGTGTTCTGGTCTTTGCTGAGCTTCTGGCTGGGCGGCACCATGCTGGGCATGCTGCTGCGCGACCAGAACGTGACGCCGCTGGAAAGAGGCATCGCCATTGGGCTGGGCACGGTGTTATTTCTGTTCGCCTTGCCCACGCTGCTGGTGCATTTCCAGTACTGGCGCCACGAACGCGAAAATGCCCTGGAATTGGAGAAAGAAACCCAAACCGCCTTGCTTCTGCAGCCCGGTGGCCGGTATCTGCTGAACCAACAGCTCATCAGGGAAATCACGCAGACGGTTTGCCCGTCCAAACGCTTTTTCTGGAGCTCGTACCAGTACCTCACCATCACCCTCACCAATGGCCAGCAGGTCAAAATCACGTCTTTGCTCATTGACCTGGAGCAACTGAAGGCGCTTTGGCCCCGCGTGCCGTATCATACCAAAACGAAATGGGTCTGTTTTCTGTAAAACAGGTCAAAAACATAACCTCGCACTCAACCCCTCCAGACAATGGAATTAAATTATAAAGTATTAGGCGAAGGCCAGCCGCTCCTCATTCTGCACGGCCTCTTCGGGACGCTGGACAACTGGCAGACCCTGGGCAAGGAGTTCTCCAAAACCTACCAGGTCTATCTGATTGACCTGCGCAACCACGGCCGTTCGCCGCACTCGTCGGAGTTCAGTTACCAGTTGATGACCGATGACCTGCTGGAGTTCTTGGAGCAGCACCAATTACAGGATGCGATGATCATCGGGCACTCCATGGGCGGCAAAGTAGCCATGAACTTCGCGCTGCAGCACCCGGAGAAACTCGCCAAACTGCTGGTCGCCGATATCGCCCCGAAGGCCTATCCGCCGCATCATGACGAAATCATCGCCGGTTTCCGATCCATAGACCTGAATTCGATCCAGAACCGCCAGGCCGCCGATGACCAGCTGGCCCAGAAAGTCCCCGATTTTGGCACCCGCATGTTCCTGCTCAAAAACCTGTACCGCACCGAAGACAACACCTTTGCATGGCGCCTGAACCTGGACTCCATTGAGCAGAACCTGGAGCAGATTCTGGGCAACATTGAATCAGAGACACCTTTCACCAAGCCCACGCTGTTTCTGCGTGGCGCTAATTCCCGTTACATCAAACCAGACCAGGATCTGCCGCAGATTCAGTCGCTGTTCCCCAACGCCAGAGTAGAAACCATTGAAAACGCCGGCCATTGGCTCCACGCCGAGCAACCCCAGGAGTTCTACCGCCTCACCATGGACTTCCTGCAAAGCTGAAAAGCCACTGTTCAGACCTGACATGTATTCAAGCCTTCGGCGATGCCACTGAACTTTCGTCATTTGGAAGAGCTTTGGCTCGGAACGATTATGAGGTTTGAACCAAAGGCTATCTAGTTCGCCCACAAGATCCTTCCAGGATGACAAAGGGGGAAGGAGCCGGATGACGAAGGAAAATAGTCCAGGATGACAAAAGGAAGAAGGAGCAGGATGACTAATTGGACAGGAAAAGGATAAAAAGAAGGCAATAATCAAGATGATAAAAGGGGAATACAAGGCATCGCGCCTATTTTGAGCCTCTTTTAGATAAAACACCCAAGAAACATGAGCACACCGGCCAAAGGCACCCTTTTCCTGATTCCCACGGTACTGGCCGACGACACGTCGGCAGCGGTGATTTGCCGGCAGGTGGCCGAGGTCACGGCGCAACTGAAGTACTTTCTGGTGGAGAATGCCCGCACCGCCCGCCGCTACATTAAATCCATTGCCCCCAGCCAGACCATAGAAGAACTGCAGATCACCGTCATCGATAAAAACTCCTCTGATGCCGAGCTGTCCGCCGCCCTGAAGCCCTTGCTGGCCGGTCAGGATGCCGGCGTGATCTCGGAGGCGGGTTGCCCCGGCGTAGCCGATCCCGGCGCGGAGCTGGCGCGGCTGGCGCATCAACACGGCATTAAGGTAGTGCCGCTGGTGGGTCCGTCGGCGATTCTCATGGGGTTGATGGCCTCTGGCTTCAACGGCCAATCGTTCGCCTTCCACGGCTACCTGCCCATTGAGAAGCGCGACCGTATTCAGGCCCTGAAGGGGTTGGAGAAAGAAATGGCGACGAAAGACCAGACGCAGATTTTCATGGAGACGCCCTACCGCAACAAGCAGATGATAGAAGACCTGCTCCAGCACCTGAATAAAGACACCAAACTCTGCATCGCGGCCAACATCACCGGCCCCAATGAGTTCATCAGAACCCTGCGCGTAGCCGACTGGAAAGGCAAAGTGCCGGACCTGCACAAACAACCCGCCGTCTTCCTGATCTACAAACGCTGATACCCCGGTTGTTTTAGCGCTGTTTTCAGGAAATCGGCCTTAAAACGGGTGAGGCAAAGCAGTTTTCATCAACTCGCTGGCGCGAGTCTCCAGACTCGTGACCAAAGGATGAAGCGAGTCTCCAGACTCGCCGGAAACCACGAGCGAAAAACCAGGAAGCAACTTGAGCCGGCGCTGCCAATAAAAAGGGCAACCACAAGGGATTGCCCCTACAACAAAAAGAGTTTCGGGCCTGATTTTTGAAAACCAGGCTCGAAACACGTGAGACGCTCCCATCCTTCCTCTTAAAACTACTCTGACACTCAGGGCAACCACAAGAGTTGCCCCTACTAAAACGTGTTTTAAGCCCGATTTCTGAAAATCGGGCTTAAAACACGTTTTTATTTTGGCATGAGCCAGCCTTGCGGGTTCAGGTTGGTTTGGTTTTTCCAGATCTGGAACTGCAGTTCAGAAGTGCCCTCGGCGTCGGTATAAACGGTCCCGATGGTTTGTTTCGTGCTGATCTCCTGGCCTTCGGACACGTTCACGGTCCGGAGTTTGGCATAGACGGTGAAGTACTCGCCGTGCTGCACCATGACAATGTTGTTCATGCCCGGGATGGTCTGCACCGCCAGCACTTTGCCTCCGAAGATGGCCCGCACGTTCTCATTGGCCCCGGTCTGGATGTCGATGCCGCGGTTCTCCACCACTACGCCTTTCAGGACCGGGTGCGCCTGCCGCCCGAACCGCTGCGAGATAAATCCGCGCTCTACGGGCCAGGAGAAACGTCCTTTGTTTCCGGCGAAGTTAGACGACAGGGCGGCGGCCTCCGGGGTAAGGGTCACGCGGTCAGTGCGGGAGACGGTGGCTTTGGTCTTGGCCGGGGCGTTGGCAGTGGCTGCCGGTTCTGGGGCTGGTTTCCCGGCCGCGGCGGCGGCCCGGGCAGCAGCAGCGGCTTCGCGGGCGGCTTTGGCGCGGGCAGCGGCCTCGGCGGCTCTGGCGGCACGGGCAATTTCCTCGCGCACAATGTTGGCGATCAAGCGGTCCAGCTGCTGAACGGCTTTCTGGCGCTGCTCCAGCTCCTGTTTCAAAGACTGCTCCTGCAAGCTGAGTTGCTGAATCACCTGATCCTGCTGGTCATGCATGGAAAGCAAGTTCTTGTTCTCGTTCAGCTGCACGTTCAACAGACTTTTCTTCTGCTTCTTCTGCGAGGTAAGGGTATTGAGCTGGCTGTTGAGGTTTTGCTGCACGGCTTCAATGGCAGCGGCCTGGTTTTTACGGGCCTCGGTGTACTGGCGCAGGTAGCGCATGCGGCGCATCATCTGGTTGAAAGAATCAGCGGCGAACAGGAACATGAGCTTGTTGTAACTGTTCGCTGATTTGGAGGCGGCGTAGATCAGGCGGGAATATTCTTTCTTCAGCCGCTGCAGATCCGCCTGGGCATCGGCTACCTTCTCTTCGGTGGTGCGCAGGTCACGGTTGAGGTAGACAATTTCCGAGGAAATGTTCTTGATCACACCTTTCTGGACGGTGATTTTTTCTTTGATGACGTTGAGTTGGCCCAAAGAAGCTTGTTTCTTCTGGGCGGTTTGCTGCAGAATGCGGTTGGCTTCCTGAATGCGCTTTAGGTTAGCGTTCTTCTCGCGCTCCAGCTGCGCCTTGCTTTTAACGGGCGCTTTTTTGGCGGTGCTCTTTTTGGCAGGGGTACGGGTTGTCTTTTTCTGCTGAGCCTCAGCAGAATTGAACCCTATCAAGAAAAAGAATAATAAAAGATAAAGTAGCCCCGCCCTATTTTCGTTCATAGTTCGAAGGTACTGAAAAAGGGAAATCGAGGGAAGTTTCAGACGTAGAAACCTGTCTGTGCTTCACGGCCACCACCGTGGTTTTAGCGGCATTCCCCTCGGGCTGCTGGATGGAAAGCAGCAGGGCCATGGCAAAAGGCTTCCCGTTCAGATCCTCAAAATCCTGGTAATCAACGGTCATATAGTCTTTGGTCTGCAGATTCCGGACTTCGGTGCGTTTCAGTTTGAACTTGGTGGTGTCCACGAACTGGTCTATCTGCAAGTTGGTCCGCAAAGAACGTAAGTGCTGCACCGGACCTTCCTGCTCCAGTTTCTCCCTGTCGGTGTTGCCGGGTACAAAATTGCCCACCAGTATGTCTTGCAGCGTATTGAAGTCCACGTCTACGTTGTAGCGCTCGCGCAGCATGTTGTAAGACCCCACAAAGTACTCGTCTTTAAGCCGATTCACGACATACACCGAGTCTGGCGTCACTTTCAGGCGGGCCGCCTCAAACCCGAAGGCCTGCACCGAAGCCCAGATGACTTCGTTTTTCTTCATGCGCAACGTCAGGTTCGCATTGATTTTGGTGCCTTCACTCTGCACCTTGCCCTTTGCCGAGAAGAAGGTGTAATCTGTGTTTACGACGTTTACTTTGTTGATGCTCTCCGGGGCGACGGCTCCAGACGCGCCGGGCGCTGCTTTCTTCGCACATCCTACCAACACCAATAAACTCAAGCCAAACGCGTATATATAACTTTTACTATTCATAAAGTTTCTTGTCTTTGATCTTTTTGCTGATGGCCTCTGAGGCGCCGCCTACTTGGTTGGCGCGCACCCACTGTTTCAGGGCCAGATCTCGCTGCCCCAGTTGATAGAGAACATCGCCGTAGTGTTCTATGATGGTAGCGTCTGAAGAAGCTGCCACTGCTTTTTCCAGTAATTTCTTCGCCCCCTGGTAGTCTTTCAGTTTGTACAGCACCCACGCATATGTATCTAGGTACGTAGGATTATCAGGGAACTGCGCCACCAGCATACTGGCCAGGGCTTTTGCTTTGGTTAGGTTCTGCCCCCTCACTGACAGAAAATAGCTGTAGTTGTTTAAGGCATGCGGGTTGTTGGGCTCCAGAGCCAGCACAGACTCAAAAGCCTGGTCTGAGAGCGCGTATTGCTCCTGAGAGTGGTAGGCATCTCCCAACTGCAGGTTGAACTGCAACTGCAGCTCGCGGTTATTACCGGCCAACCGACGCCCGTACTCCAACGCTTTGGTGGCTTTGGGGTAGTTTTTATTGATGAGGTGAGCGGTACCGTTGTAGAACCAGAACATAGGCTGGTTAGGGAAAAACTCAATGGCTTGTTCAGAATGGATAATCAGGGAATCGTTCTGATTCATTTCCCCATCCAAGAGCACAATCTGCTGCCATATTTTATAGTGCCCGGGGTCTAAGGCTACGGCTTTCACGTAACTGTCGCGGGCGGGTAATTTCTTGCCGGCATTCACGTAGATATCACCGGCCACGGCAAAAGCTTTGGCTTCGCGTGGGTGGGCGGTGGTGGTCAGTTCGGCTAGCTTGATGGCTTGCGCCGCTACTTTCTCATCTGGCAAGCGCCGGATGTAGTCGATCAGTATCTTTACTTTGGAGTCAATGTCCAAGCTGGGGTTCCCGAAGGCCAGTTCCAGTTGGGCATCGGCTTCGGTGGTTTTCCCTTGCTGCTGAAGCAGATCGGCTAACATGAGGCGGCCATAAGCATTGTCTGGTGCCACGCTCAGGGCGCGCTGGGCCATCTTCACGGCCTCGGCAATTTTCTTATTGGCCGCCAATATCTCGGCCTGGGCCAGTAAATACCGGATCTCCTCGGGCTTGGAGGGATCAGGTTCTCGCCTTCCTGCAGGGCTTTGCTGAGGTTGTTCTGCTTGAGGTAGATCTGCTGCTTTTTGAAGGAGATTTCCTCAATAAGGCCGTATTTCTCTTCAATCAGGCCTAAGGTGCGCAAGGCATCATCCAGGCGGTTTTTAGCCAGGTAGAGATCGGTTAGGTTGAAAAGGTACTGCTCGGTGCGGGGCAGCTCCTGGGTAAGCCGCGCGTAGACTTTGATGGCATTGTCATACTCCTGCTGGTTTGTGTAAATCTGGGCCAGCAACAGATGATAGTATATGTTTTTGGGTTCCAGCTCCAGGGCGGCTTTGGCAAAGGGCAACGCCCCTCGCACATTGCCCAACAACAGGCTGGTTTCCGCTAATTTGTAATTGACGGCAGCATTGCCGGGACTAATGGCATAAGCCCGCTGAAAACGGTCTAAGGCTTTGTTATACTCTTCTAGCAGGAAGAACTTCATGCCTTCCAGAAAATAGGACTCACTTAGCTGCTGCTCCTGTGGGTTCAGGACAAGGGAAGGAGCACCGGTTGCCTCGGTGGCAGTGCCCTTCTCTTTTTTGCGCTCAGATTGGGCATAGCTTTTCTCACCTGCCACCACCATTCCGCACAAAGCAGCCACTATCGTGAGTCCTCTCTTCAGCATAAAGTTAATTCTCCTGTCTAGCCACGCAGGGTGTTGTAGTCGCCTAAGCTCAGGTCAGAAGGCACCCCTTCGTATACAACGTAATTCCCTACCATTGAGTTAGATACCAGCGCATGGTTTACTTTGCTGTTTTCCTGTACAATGGAGTTACTGATCACAGAACCGCTTACCTGCGTGTTGTTTCCAATGGAAACGTGCGGACCTACCACTGAATTGTTCAGCACCACGTTTTCGCCTAAATAAACCGGCGGAATCACCACGCTGTTGTTCAGCTGCGCCGAGGCCGACACTAGTCCTTCCTCGTCTCTGATGTACTCCAGGTAGCGCTGGTTCGTGAACACGGTAGAATCTTTGTTTCCGCAGTCCAGCCACTCAGAGATCTGGCCCGGGATGAACACCGATCCTTTGCTCTTCATGTTCTCCAGGGCGTTGGTGATCTGGTATTCGCCTTTGTCTTTGATGTCGTTGTCCAGCAGGTACTGCAGCTCACTGCGCAGGTACTCGCCGTCTTTAAAGTAATAAATCCCGATGATGGCCAAGTCAGACACGAACTCCTGTGGTTTCTCCACAAATTCAGTAATCTGGCCTTGCTCGTTCAGCTTCACCACGCCAAACGGACGCGGGTCTTCTACTTTCTGCACCCAGATAGTTCCCTCAGCGGAAGTATCCAGTTTAAAATCGGCTTTGAAGAGGGTATCGGCGAACGCCACTACCACATTGCCTTTCAGGGCGCTCTGGGCGCACAGGATGGCGTGGGCGGTACCCAGCGGCTGATCCTGGTAATGGATGGAACCAACGGCCCCAACAGACTCGGCAATCTTCAACAGCTTTGCCTCAACCTCAGCCCCAAACCTTCCAATGATAAAGGCTACTTCTTCAATGGGCTCCTGGCACACCTTGGCGATATCTTCCACCAACCGTTGCACGATTGGCTTCCCCGCGATAGGAATAAGGGGTTTAGGAACAGTTAGGGTGTGTGGGCGCATCCGTTTGCCCATGCCAGCCATTGGTACAATGATTCTCATAGTGTCTCTTAAAAAGGTTGCTTAAGTAAGGCCTACCTACGGGTATTTCTATTTTTAGATATAGATACTTTCCGTTTTCAGGCTATTTCTTGTAAAATATAGCAAAAACCGAAGATAATCAACTTAAAGTTTACCCGTGCTGCCGTATCCGCCGGCTCCGCGCTGGGTTTCGGTGAGTTCCTCCACAGTCTGCCAGGCCACGCGCTCGTAGCGGGCCACCACCATCTGCGCGATGCGCTCGCCGTCCTCCACCACAAAATCGGTGTCAGAGAGGTTTACCAGCAGGACCTTGATCTCTCCGCGGTAATCGGCGTCAATGGTGCCGGGGCTGTTCACAATGGAAATGCCGTGTTTAAATGCCAGTCCGCTGCGGGGCCTGATCTGCGCCTCGTGGCCCTCGGGCAGTTCAATGCAAAGCCCCGTGGGAATGAGCGTACGCTGCAAAGGTTTCAGGGTCACAGAAGCCTCCAGATTAGCCCGTAAGTCTAACCCAGCGGAGTGTTCTGTGGCGTAAGCGGGCAGCGGGTGCTTGCCCAGGTTGATTACTTTAACTGGAAGTGTGGTGTTCATAGACAGCTAATATACGGATTTATCTATTTATCTGCCGCTGCATGGGCTTTTCCACGATCCAAACCACGGCCAGAAAAACGCCGCACAACGCAAAATGGTACACCTGCCGCAGCCAGAAGTTCTCCATCTCAAACGCGTTCGCCAACCAGATCAGGACCGAGGCCAGGAGTAAATACCCAAAGATGGCCTTCAGCGGATACGGCACCGGGAAATACTTCTGCCCGATGGCGTAACACACCACACTCATGGAAAAGTAGCACAGGAACGCCGCAATGGCGCTACCCATGTAGCCCAGCACCGGAATGAGCAGAAAGTTGGCGACCACCGTGACAATAGCCCCGAAGATGGTGATGTACGTGCCGTACTGGGTTTTATCCGTCAGCTTGAACCAGACTGTGAGGTTGTAGTAGACGCCGTTGAAGAGATAGGCGAGCAACAGCAACGGCACCACCTCCATGCCCGTGCGGTACGCTTTCTGCCCCAAAAAGTACTGAAACAGGTCCAGGTTGGCACTGATGCCCAGATACGCCAGGGCGCATACAATCACAAACCACCGCATCACCACGGCAAACGTGGCCGGCGAGTTCTTGTCCTGCGACTGCGAAAAGAAGAACGGCTCCGCCGAGTACCGAAACGCTTGGATCATGAGGCTCATCATGATGGCCAGTTTGTAGTTGGCGCCAAAGATCCCCAGGGCGTCTTCATTGCTCACGCCGGGGTAAAAATTCTCCGGTAGCCAGTCTTCCAGCATCAGCCGCGACAGCATTTCGTTAGTGGCTCCGGCCAGCCCCATGATCAGGATGGGGAAAGCGTACACCAGCATTGGGCGCATTTCGGTGAAATCGAGCTTAAAACGGAAATCAGAGAATTCGCGCCACAGCATGGGAATGAAGAGCAGGTTGGCTACCATGTTCACCAGAAAAATGTAGCCCACCCCCAACTCGGGATCATAGATCGCCTCTACCATCGGCCGCAGTTCGGTCAGGTATTTTCCTTCGTACACGTGGCGGCAGAAAAGCAGGAAGAACAAGTTCCCCCCAATCACCAGAAAAATATTGGTCAGCCGGATGACGGCGAACCGCACCGCCTTGTTCTCCAGCCGCAACCGGGCAAACGGAATTGCCGAGATGGCATCTACCGCCATGGTGATGGCCAGCCAGATGATGTATTTCTCCCGTCCCGGATAATCCAGTGCCGTAGCAATGGGTGCGGAAAACAGCACCATTATCGCGGTAAACAGCAGGCTGGTGGTGAGCACCAGCGTCTGTACTTTGTGGTACAGTTCCCGGCGGTCTACCCCGGGCTTATTGGCGTACCGGAAGAACGCCGTCTCCATGCCGTAGGTGTACACAATGTTCAGGAAAGCGACAATGGCGTAGAGCTTGGTCACCACCCCGTACTCGGCGGGCGCGAACACCCCCGTATACAGCGGCACCAGCAGGTAGTTTAACGCCCGGCCCACAATGCTGCTGAGGCCGTACGCCGCAGTCTGCCCTACCAGTTTCTTTGCAATACTCATATCAGGGGGATTACCGGAGAAGGATGGAGAGAGGTTGGATACATGCTACCTATTGACACCTACTCCCGTTTTGGGCCTGTTTTCTGAAAAACAGGTCCAAAACGGGAGTAGGCTTAAAGGAATAAGATAACGATCTAATTTGTGACGAGAACGAGAGGCTACTCGCCTTTGAAGGCTGGCTTGCGCTTCTCCAGGAACGCCGAGGTGCCTTCTTTGAAGTCCTCAGATCCGCAGCAGCGACTGAACGAGTTGGCCTCGGTCTGGTAGCCGTTCTCCTCTTTGTCATACCAGGCGTTCACGCAGTCTACAATCATGCCCACGGCCAGCGGCGCTTTGGCCACAATCTTCTGCATGATCTCCAGGCACTTGTCTTGCAGAGCTTCTGGCGAGGTGACATGGTTCACCAGGCCTATTTCTTTGGCTTCGGCGGCCGAGATCATATCGCCGGTCATCATGAGTTCCATGGCTTTGCCCTTGCCCACCAACTGAGTCAGGCGCTGGGTTCCGCCGTACCCGGGGATAATACCCAGGTTCACCTCGGGCTGCCCGAAACGGGCGTTCTCACTGGCGACTCTGATGTGGCAGGCCATGGCCAGCTCACACCCGCCGCCCAGCGCAAAGCCGTTCACGGCGGCAATCACCGGTTTGGGGCTTTCCTCAATCATGGAAAAGACATCCTGCCCCCGCTCGGCAAACCGACGGCCGTTCACTTCATTCAGCTCCGCGATCTCGGCAATGTCCGCGCCGGCTACAAAGGCCTTCTCCCCGCTCCCAGTCAGGATCACGCCTCGAACCTCTGGGTCATCGTACACTTCCTGCATGGCGTTGTTGATCTCCTTGACCGTCTCAATATTGAGGGCGTTCATCTTGCTCGGCCGATTTATCGTGATAAACAAAATGCCGCCTTTGTTCTCCAGCAGAAGGTTATTGTAGTTGACCATGTTCTAACTTCTAAACGTGAGTTTCTCCAAAATTAAGAGGCGCAAATATAAAGAAATCCACACAGAATATTCTGCCTCCCCTCTACCCTTTAAAAATACTGTTCAGAGCAACTTTTTTGGCCGAAAAACTTAGGAAAGTATATTTTTTTTCTCAAATTTATAGCAGCTCACCGGAACAGTTCCCCCACGTTCAGCGTTACACGGCATATTCAGACTTCTCTTCGCATCAAATCAATATGACCAACTTTTTCAGATATGCTGTGTTTGCCATGGCGCTTGTCCTTTTTGGAGCAAACGTGTCTGAGGCATCGGCCCAAAAGCCGCGGAAAACGAAACGCGAAGGCAGTCGCCGGGGCCCCGAGGGCATCAAAAAAGGCCAGGTAGGCACCGGCAACATAGACCGGGAGATGCTCCTGGACCGGCAAAAGGCAGTGGCCTCGGCCAAAACCAGCGGCGGCATGTACTCCGGCCCCCGTTACTCCATGCCCGATAATAAATACGATACCGGCAAAGGCGCTTTTACCCTAGGTTCTTATAAAAACAAGGTGAAGGGCGGCCGAGTGAAACAGCGGAAATCGAAACGCCTGATTGACCAGGACAACCCGAACGGCAAACTGTACCAGCAAAGCCTGAACCGGCGCAACCGCAAGTTCCTGATCTTCTAATGACTTAGATCAATCTATCAAATAACAAGAGCCTCTCTCACCTTGGTGAGGGAGGCTCTTTTGCTTACAAAGCCTGCGAGCTGTTTCAAGCCTCTTTTCTGTAAAACAGCCTGAAAACGTCCGTTCACCTGTGGCCTGAAAAGCTGGTTGCCCAGTTTTTTTCAACAGAAGAAACCTGGGCAACCAGCTTGGAGGGAGCGAAGTAACTTACGTGGTCTACTAGAAAGGCAAAGAAATACAGAAAGGCACAGAAGTAAATCCGCGCCATAGAAGGGAGAAGAAGCCACAGAAGGGCCGAGGACCATAGTGGGTTTTGAAGCCCTTTTCAGAAAAGAAGGCAAAAAGAACCTTGTACCTGGCGCAAGTCTCCAGACTTGTGACATGAGATGAAGGGAGTCTCCAGACTCCCGACGCATGGCTGGCCTTGCATCTATCTACCCGTGGTTCCCGGCGAGTCTGGAGACTCGCATCATCCTTTGGCACGAGACTTCAGTCTCGCGCCAGCCGAACAACGCTGACCAATTGACCTCGTAGTGTCCGGAGGTCCTACGAGTGTCTCCGCAATGGCCTTACCAGTACAACGCATCCTCCATTCATTTCGCCAGCACTGCGTTTTCAGTCTGCTTTTCAGAAACTAGGCTGAAAACAAAAGCCCCACCTTTTCGGGTGGGGCTCTCTTTATAGATCGATGCACTGTTTCCTTCTCGGGATTACAGCGTCCGTTTGATCTCGCGCTCTTCGTACGCTTCAATGATATCGCCTTGGTTCAGGTCATTGAAGTTCTTGATGCTGATACCGCACTCGTAGCCTTGGCGTACTTCGGAGGCATCGTCTTTGAAGCGTTTCAGGGCCAGGATCTCGCCGGAGTGGACCACAATACCATCGCGCACCAGACGAATCTTGGAGTTTCTGGTAATGGTACCATCCGTCACCATACAGCCGGCAATGGTGCCCACTTTGGTGATCTTGAACACCTCGCGGACTTCTACATTGGCAACCACCACTTCTTGTACAGTTGGGGCCAACATACCTTCCATGGCGTCTTTCACCTCGTTGATGGCGTTGTAGATGATGGAGTACAGGCGGATGTCAATCTGCTCGTTCTCCGCCAACTTACGCGCACTGGCCGAAGGACGTACCTGGAAACCGATGATGATCGCGTCTGACGCGGAGGCCAACATAACGTCTGTCTCGGAGATCTGCCCCACCCCTTTGGACAGGATATTCACCTGTACCTCTTCGGTAGACAGTTTCAGTAACGAGTCAGAAAGGGCCTCTACGGAACCATCCACGTCACCACGCACAATCACATTCAGCTCCTTGAACGTACCGATGGCCAAACGACGACCGATCTCATCCAGGGTGATGTGTTTCTTGGTCCGCATGCTCTGCTCACGCTGCAACTGCTGGCGGCTCACGGCAATTTCGCGGGCTTCACGCTCCGTCTCCATTACCACAAACTTGTCACCGGCCTGCGGCGCGCCGTCAATACCCAATACCTGGATCGGCATGGATGGTCCGGCTTTCTTATGGCGCTTGCCTAACACGTCGGTCATCGCTTTCACACGACCGTAGTGCGAGCCCGCTACCAGAATATCGCCAATCTCCAGCGTACCAGTCTGTACCAGTACGGTAGCCACGTAACCACGGCCTTTGTCCAGGGCGGCTTCAATCACGGTACCTACGGCACGGCGATCTGGGTTCGCTTTCAGTTCCAGTAATTCGGCTTCCAGCAATACTTTCTCCAACAGCTCGTCAATTCCTTGTCCGGTTTTGGCCGAGATCTCCTGAGATTGGTATTTACCACCCCATTCTTCCACCAGTACGTTCAACTGGGCCAATTCCTCGCGGATCTTATCTGGGTTAGCGGTTGGCTTATCCACTTTGTTGATCGCAATCACGATAGGCGAACCGGCCGCTTGCGCGTGGTTCAGGGCTTCCTTCGTCTGCGGCATCACGCTGTCGTCAGCGGCTACCACAATGATAACCACGTCAGTCACTTTGGCACCACGGGCACGCATGGCGGTAAAGGCCTCGTGACCCGGTGTATCCAAGAAGGTGATGTCTTTCCCGGCTTCGGTGGTTACCTGGTAGGCGCCAATGTGCTGGGTGATTCCCCCGGCCTCACCGGCGGTTACTTTGGTTCTTCTGATATAATCCAGCAACGAGGTTTTACCGTGGTCAACGTGACCCATGATGGTCACAATTGGGGCGCGTGGTAACAGATCCTCTTCAGCATCTACCTCCTCAACGCCGCGGTTTTCTTCGTCCTCCGTCGTCGCGAACTGGATTTCGTATCCGAATTCATCGGCGATGATGGTGATGGCTTCCGCATCCAGACGCTGGTTGATGGACACGAACATGCCCAGGTTCATACAGGTCTTGATCACGTCGTTCACGCTCACATCCATCAGGGCCGCCAGGTCATTCGCTGACACGAACTCGGTTACGCGTAGAATCTTAGACTCCAGCTGCTCCTGCATTCTGCGCTCATCGGCGGCATCTGCCACGGCAGAACGTTTCTCACGGCGGTACTTGGCACGGTTTCCTTGGTTACCGCCTTTTCCTCCGCTCAGACGGGCCAAAGTAGCCTTGATCTGATCCTGGATTTCTTTATCCGTTAACTCGGCACGTGGGGCATTTGGCGCTCCGGTACGTTGTCCTGGTCCGCCCGGACGTTGGCCTGGGCCGCCCGCTGGACGATTTCCCTGGTAACCTCCGCCACCACCCGGACGCTGTCCCTGGCCTGGTCCACCAGCTCCGCCCTGGCGGTTAGCCGCCTGGCCGGTTCCTAACGGACGAGTACTGGTGGCTCTGTCGCCGGCGCGGTGTCCTTGCGGAGCTGCGGTTGCATTTCCGCCGGCTGCACCCTGAGCACCGGTTTTAGGTACTTCAATGCGTTTGCGTTTCTTTTTGTCGCCTCCGCCTTGGCCTTGCTGACCTGGGGCACCGGGCTGGTTTCCACGGCGACGCTCGTCTGAAGACGCCACTGGTTTTCCGCCTTTGCCGCGGCCACCGCTTACCGGCAATTCAATCTTACCTAGTACCGTCAAGCCTTTCAGCTGATCTGCCTGGGCTTTGATGATGGTTTGCGGTGCTTCTGGCGCAGTTGGTTCAGCAGGTTGCTGGGGTGCCGCCGGAGTGGCCGCAACTGGAGCAGCGGGAGCAGCTGGCTTTGGTGCTTCCACGGGAGCCGGAGCTGCTGGTTTAGGAGTCTCTGCCACCGGAGCCGGAGCGGGTGCTGGAGTAGGTGCCGGGGCCGGAGCGGCGGCAGGCTTCTCAGCTACCGGAGCTTCTGGGGCCTTAGCTTCTACCGGAGCAGGCGCTGGCGCAGCTGGCTTTGGTGTTTCCACCGGAGCCGGAGCGGCTGGCTTAGGAGTCTCTGCTACGGGAGCAGGAGTAGGCGCAGGAGCTGGTTTCTCCACCGCCGGGGCCTCTGGCGCTTTGGCTTCTACCGGAGCGGGCGCGGGTGCCTGAGCGGCCGGAGCCGGTGCAGGGGTTGGCGCAGCAGCCGGTGCGGGTGCTGGTTTTGGTACCGGTCTTCCTTTGGCATCCAGGTCAATTTTGCCCAGGATCTTGATGCCGGGCAAAGAGGCACTGGCCGCTACTGCGGGCTCAGGAGCCGGGGCTGGAGCTGGTGCCTGTGGAGCAGGAGCGGCTGGTTTCGGCTGCTCGGCTGGCTGCGTTCTCACCTGGTTGGATTTGATAAACATCTCCTGTTCAGGTTCAGCCTGCTTCTTAGGCTCAGGACGCTCCTCGGGTTGGGGCTTTTTCCCAGGAAGGTTCAGATCTGCCGCCTCGGCCTTGGCCTGCATAGAGGAAGCAAACTCTTTCGACAGCATATTGAACTGCTCCGGGGTAATTTTTGAAGTAGGTTTATTCTCGATCTCAACCCCTTTCTTGCCCAGGAAGTCCACTACCGTGGTCAGGCTGATGTTTAGGGTGGTTGCGACCTGTTTAAGCCTCATCGTTCTTTCTTCTGACATGTTCAAATATGCTGTTATGATTTACTTTTAGTAGTTACTTGTTTCTTACTCATTCATAAGGATGGGTGGCCTTGACGACTTCGCGTTTTTGCCCTGTTTCCCGGAAAATAGGCCAAAAATGGCACCCACCCTCCAGTAAGGTCAAATAACCCGGCACATAAAGCGCACCACTAGTTGTTATTGTTGCTTTCTTCTGAATCAAACTCTTGGCGGATGATGTTGAGCAGGTCTTCCACGGTTTCTTCTTCAAGCTCCGTTCTGCGCACCAGATCTTCCTTGCTGACGGCCATCACGCTGCGGGCTGTGTCCAGACCAATGCGCTTCAGTTCGTCAATCACCCAACCTTCAATCTCGTCAGAGAACTCGGTCAGGTCAATATCTTCTTCAAACCCTTCGGTTTCGCGGAACACGTCAATCTCCAGACCCACCAGCTTACTCGCCAGTTTGATGTTCTGGCCACCTTTCCCGATGGCCAACGACACTTGGTCTGGCTTCAGGAACACGGAGGCGCGCCCCGATTCTTCGTTTATCTTGATGCTGCTGATCTTGGCAGGGCTCAGCGCCCGCTGGATGTACAGCTCCACGTTATCGGTGTAGTTGATCACGTCAATGTTCTCGTTCTCCAGCTCGCGTACGATGGTATGGATACGGGAACCTTTCATGCCCACGCAGGCACCTACCGGGTCAATACGGTCATCATACGATTCTACCGCTACCTTGGCGCGCTCGCCGGGCTCCCGCACAATTTTCTTGATGGTGATGAGGCCGTCAAAGATCTCGGGCACTTCGCCTTCAAACAAACGCTCCAGGAATTGAGGAGAAGTACGGGAAAGAATGATTTTTGGGTTACCGTTGATGATCTCCACCCGCTGCACTACCGCCCGCACTACGTCACCTTTGCGGTAACGGTCTTTGGGGATCTGCTCAGACTTAGGAATCAACAGCTCGTTGTCTTCCGAGTCCAGGATCAACACTTCGCGGTTCCACACCTGGTAGACCTCGCCGGAGATGATTTCCCCTACCTGGTCTTTGTACTTCTGGTACAGCAGGTCTTTCTCCAAATCCTTCACGCGCTGGATCAACGTCTGACGCGCCGTCAATACCGCGCGCCGACCGAAGTCTTCCAGTTTCACCAGTTCAGATACTTCTTCGCCTACTTCAAAGTCTGGCTCAATCTTACGGGCATCAGACAAAGCAATTTTATCGTCATCCCAGATGTCTTCCGAGTTATCGTCTACAATTTCGCGGTTACGCCAAATCTCCAGGTCGCCTTTTTCTACGTTCAGGATGATGTCAAAATTCTCATCTGTCGTCCACTTCTTCCGGATCATAGTGCGGAACACGTCCTCCAAGATCCGCATCATGGTAGGGCGGTCAATGTTCTTGAATTTAGCGAACTCCGCAAACGACTCGATTAATATTGAACTATCCATGTCTTTCTTATTTAAAAGAGATTACAATCTGCGCTTTCACAATATCTAAGTAGGGCACTTTCACGGGCTCCTGCAAAGACACCTTATGTTTCTGTTTTACCTCTTCGGCAAATAAAATTCCGTCTTCCACTACTTCCTGCAGCACACCCACTTTTTCTCCGCCTGCCGCCAGGTTGATCTTGATGTTGCGGCCTACGTTCTTGGCGTACTGGCGAGCCTCCGTGAGGGGATAGTCTACGCCGGGTGAGGAAACTTCAATAGAATACTCTATCTCTTCGCCGTACACCTCCTCAATTCTCTTGGACACCCTACGGCTGATCTTGGCGCACTGCTGGATGGTAATGCCCTGATCGCCATCGGCTAGAATGGTCACCTTGGGCCGCACCGGTGTGTCTGACACATGTACAGACACCAGGAACAAGTCTGGCTCCGGCAATGCTTCCTGCGCAAAATCTGTTATTGTTTTCTGATCTAAGGCCATGCGTGCTCTGGATAACAAATAAAAAGGGGGACTCTCTCGTCCCCTCCAATTCACTTTAATCGCACAAATGTACAAACAAATCCACTGAAACACAAGCAACAGGGCATTATGTACGCTTTAAGATATTGTAAAAGAAAATTGGCGCCGGGGAAAGCAGCCTTTCTCCCGCCTCCAGATTGCCCTGGAGCCAGGACCGCTTACCTGAGAATTAACCAAGCGAATGCCTAAATAGTTCAAGCAGCTAAAATTGCGTTTCAGGGCCATTTGCGCGAAAACAAGCCCAAAGCGCAGCGAAACCACGGGAAACACCATCACCGTTGCCGTCAAGGCACTGATAGCCGCACCGCCTCAAAAAGAAAGGCAACCCTGGGTGGGTTGCCTTGATAATGTGCTGGTTGCTTCAGGCCTGCTTTTCTGAAAACAGACCTGAAACGGAAAAGCGTTATGAGAACAAACGGAACACCACAAACGCCGAGGCATAGGCCAGGCCCGTCATGTAGAGCATCTGCAGGATAGGCCATTTCCAGCCTTTGGTCTCGCGGTACACCACCGCGACGGTGCTCATGCACTGCATGGCGAACACGTAGAAAATAAGCAGCGAGAACGCGCGCGCCGGCGTGAAGAACGGCTGCCCGAACTCGTCTTTCTCGGCCATCAGTTTTTCTTTGACGGTGGAGATGTTTTCAGAATCGCCTACGCTGTAGATGGTGGAAATAGTGCCCACGAACACCTCGCGCGCGGCGAAGGAAGTGAGTAGCGCGATGCCTACTTTCCAGTCATAACCCAGCGGCCGGATGGCGGGCTCAATGAACTTCCCGAACTGCCCGGCATAGGATGCCTCCAGTTTCTGACCGGCGATGTGCGCCTCGGCATCAGCGTCGTTCAGGTGCAGGGAAGTTAGTTCAGAAGTGGCGCGTTCCTCGGCTTGCTGCATGGCGTTGCCGGGCCCGTAGGAAGACAGCACCCAGAGAATCACCGAGATGGCCAGAATTACTTTACCGGCCTGGAACACAAACGCTTTCACCTTCTCCACAATGGTGAGGCCCACGTTTTTCCAGCGCGGCATTTTGTAGGTGGGAAACTCCATGATGAAGTAGCTGCGCTCTTTCGTTTTGAGCACCCATTTCAGCAAAGCCGCCGAAAAAATAGCAGCCAGGAACCCGATCAGGTACAGCCCCATGAGCACCAGCCCCTGCAAACTCAGGAAGCCCAGGAAATACGTCTCCGGCACTACCAACGCAATCATGACGGTGTAGATGGGCAGACGCGCCGAGCAGCTCATGAGCGGCGTCACGAAAATAGTGATCATGCGGTCTTTCCAGGAGTCAATGGTACGCGTGGCCATGATGGCCGGCACCGCGCAGGCCACGCCCGAAATAAGCGGCACCACACTCTTCCCATTCAGCCCGAATTTGCGCATGATTTTGTCCATCAGGAAAGTCACGCGGGCCATGTACCCGGTCTCCTCCAGCACCGCGATGAACGCAAACAGCAAGGCGATCTGCGGAATGAAAATCAGCACGCCGCCCAAACCAGCCAGCACGCCGTCGGTGAGCAGGTCAATGAGCGGCCCATCGGCTTGGGTGTGCACCCAGGCGTTGATGGTGGCCACGCCCTGGTCAATCAGATCCATGGGGTAAGCGGCCCACGCGAAGATCGCCTGGAACATCATGAACAGCACCCCGAAGAAAATGAGGTACCCGAAGATTTTGTGCGTGAGAATCTGGTCCAGTTTGTTGCTGAACTGTTCGTTGTTCTCAGCTTTGGTCACGCGCATGGCATCCAGCAGCAACCCGTTGATGCGGGTGTACCGGTCTACGGTTTCAGATGCCTGCTGCGCGTTGGAATGGAAGTCGTATTTCTTGACCAGCTCGCCAATGTACGCTTTGTCATCCTCAGAAAGGAAAGACAGCTTGTGGTATTGGTGAGCGTAATGCCAGGCCAGATAATCGTTGCTCAGTTCAAAGTAGTACCGGATCTGGCGCACCATCACCAGCAGATTCTCCGGAATGGGGAAGAATGTAGTCTCGGAGACTTCCAGTTCCTGCGAGAGGAGAATCTTCAGGGCGGCCAGGCCGCTGCCGGTACGGGCGTTCACCGGAATCACGGGCACGCCCAGGGCCTGCTGCAACTCGGCTACGTCAATCTTAATGCCGTGCTTCTCGGCCACATCCATCATGTTCAGGGCCAGCACCGCCGGAATCTTCAGGTCGGCGAGCTGGGTGAACAGCAACAGGTTCCGCTTCAGGTTGGAGGCATCGGCAGTGATGATGAGCACGTCTGGGTAAGAGGATGATTTCTTGTCGTGGAGCAGGTCAATGATGACCTTCTCGTCCAGCGATTTGGGGTACAGGCTGTAGGTACCCGGCAAGTCGATGACCTGCGCCTTGAGGTTGGGCGTTAGTTGGCTGACGCCGGTTTTCTTGTCCACGGTCACGCCCGGGAAGTTCCCTACCTTCTGGTTCAGACCGGTCAGGTGGTTGAACAACGATGATTTACCGGAGTTAGGATTCCCGATGAGGGCGATCTTCGCCGCCTTACGGGGAGTAGAACCGGAAATGGAGTATGGAACGGAGGCGGGGGCCGGCGCAAGAACTTCAGACATAGACTAAGCCTTTAACTTGATGGTAGCAGCTTCGTCTAAACGCAAGGAAAGGGTGTAATCGTTCACAATGATGGTAATGGGGTCGCCCAGAGGGGCGCGGCTGTTGAGTTTCACCTCCTCGCCGGGAATGCAACCCATCTCCAGCAGTTTCAAAGACATCTCAGGATCAGTAAGGCAACAGATGACGCCTTTCTCCCCTATCTTCAAATCCCGCACACTCTTCTGTTCTTGTTGCACCTTTCTTTTCTTATTTAGACTTTTTATAAACAGTTGCAAGGTACAAGGTGTTCCTTGTGAATCCAAAAAGATGCGGATGTTTTGCGTTTCCGATGCTTGCTTCGCCCGTTTGCCCTTGTATTTCTACTGATTTTTGCTTAATTTTCGTGAAAACAATCTAAAAACATGTCACTTTTCAGTTCAAACAATCCCGCCCTGAAAGAAGAGGCGTTTACCCAACCCGCCACGCTCCAGACCCTGGACGGACCGGCCATGACCCTGACCGGCACCATGGCCAAGTCAGCGTTGCTGTTGGGCATTGTGCTGGTTTTTGCGGTTTTCTCCTGGGATCTGTTCGCGTTGATAGGAGTTCCCCTGCCTTTCCTCATCTCCATTCCGCTGGTGGGTGTGGGGCTGGCTTTCCTGATCGTCTTCAAGAAGCACCTGGCGGCGTACATCGCGCCCGTTTATTGCGCTTTGCAGGGCTTGTTCCTGGGAGGCATCTCGGGCATTCTGGAGATGAAGTTCCCGGGCATCGCCACGCAGGCCATGCTGTTAACCTTCACGGTGTTTGGCGGCATGCTGCTGCTCTACAGCACCCGCGTGATCAGAGCCACTGAGCGCTTCAAATCCATTATCCTGACCGCCACCTTCGGGATTTTCTGTTATTACATGATCTCGTTTGCGCTACAGTTCTTCGGCGTGGAAATGGCCTTGATCCATAGCAGCGGCACGGCTGGCATCATTTTCAGCGTGCTGGTAGTGATCATTGCCGCCATGAACCTGATCCTGGACTTTGACACCATTGAACAAGGCGTGACCCACGGCGCGCCCAAGCACATGGAATGGTATGCCGCCTTCGGCTTGGCCGTCACCTTGATTTGGCTATACATCGAGATCCTGCGCTTGCTTTCTAAGCTCAACAGCCGCAACTAACCGTAGAACTTCCGCCTTTGGCACCCGTACATACCTCTATATCAACTTTGTACGAACATGCCGAAGACGAAAAAGCCCACCAAGAAAGAGGACCCGTGCTGGAACGGCTATGAGCAGGCCGGCATGAAAGATAAGGACGGCAAAAAAGTGCCTAACTGCATCAAGAAGAAAGACTGACCCTTTTCATAGCAAAAACGCCACCGGGAGCCGGTGGCGTTTTTGTTTATAAGCTGGCATTACTGCTTGATGTAAACCTATGAGGCCTTGAAGAACTCACAAGTTGCTTCGTTTTGAGCTTGTTTTCAGAAAACAGCCTCAAAACGATATCATTCAAGAACGATGGCGCGGAAGTTACTCCCGTGACTTCCGCGCCATCGTTCTGAAGTCACGGGAGTAAATCCGCGCCATAGTGGAGCATTACTGCTTGATGTAAACCTATGAGGCCTTGAAGACCTCACAGGTTTCTGCGCTTTAGGCCCGTTTTCCTGATAACACCCCTAAAACGCTATTCATTGAAAAACACCCGCTTCACCCGCGTGCTTACATTGGTAAGCAGCTCATACGGAATGGTACCGATGCGAGCCGCCAGGTAGGTGAGCGGCAGTTCCTGGCCAAAGATGAGCACCTCGTCGCCGGCCTGCACGTCTAGGCCCGTCACGTCTACCATGCACATGTCCATGCATACGTTCCCAATGATGGGCGCTTTCTGCCCGTTGATGAGCACCTCGCCCACCCCATTCCCAAAACGGCGGTCATACCCATCGGCGTAGCCAATGGCAATGGTGGCGGTCTGTTTAGCCGCCTCGGCTACTCCGCGACGGCTGTAGCCCACGGTATCACCGGCTTTGATGGCTTTCACCTGCGAAACGGTGGTTTTGAGTTGGCCTACTGTCTGCAGGTTGCCCTGCTCCTGCCCAGCTGATTCCACGCCGTACAACCCTATGCCCAGGCGCACCATGTCAAAGGCGGCCTCCTCGCCAAAGCGCACAATGCCCGCGGAGTTGAGGATGTGCTTGGTCACGGGATACCCCAGCTCTTTCTCCACCAGGCTGGCCATCTGTTTGAAAGCGGATATCTGCTCCCGGGAAAAATCATTGTACAAGGATTCATCGGCCCCGGCCAGGTGACTGAACACGCTTTGCACCCGCACGTGCGGCACCTGGTCCAGCACCTGCAGGGCCTCGGCCAGTTCAGCGGCATCAAACCCCAGGCGGTGCATGCCGGTGTCCAGCTTCAGGTGGATGCGGGGCGTTTTGAGGCTCTTTTCCGGGAAATAGTCCAGAAACCGGTGCAGCAGGTCTGGGGAGTAGATCTCAGGTTCCAGGCTGTACTGCTGCATTTTCAGGAAAGAATCAGGGCTGGGGTTCATGACCATGATGGGCAGCGTGATGCCATGCTCGCGCAGGGAAATACCTTCGTCGGCGTACGCCACGGCCAGGTAATCCACACGGTGGAACTGCAACAGGTTGGCGATCTCGTAGGCTCCCGCGCCGTAGGCGAAGGCTTTCACCATGACCATGATCTTGACTTGCGTCGGCACTTTGGTACGGTAGTAGTTGAGGTTGTGCACCAAGGCATCCAGGTTCACTTCCAGCTTGGTGCCGTGAATCTGCTGCTGCAGGGCGGCCACAATCTTCTCGAACTGGAACACGCGCGCGCCCTTCACCAGAATAGTCTCCTGCCGGAAGGTCTCGGAACGGAGCTGGCCCAGAAATGAATCGGTGCCCAGGTAGAACTCGCTGCCCGCCGGGAACAGGTCCTGGTGCCGCGTGATGATGTCGCCGATGCCGATGACGCGGTCCACGCCCCGGGCGGTGATTTCCTGCGCCACCTGCTGGTAAAGGGCCGTTTCTTCCATGCCGGCTTCCAGCAGATCAGAGACAATCAGGGTTTTCCGGCCGCGGCGGGCCTGCTGGCCCAGCACATCCAGCGCGATACGCAGACCGGCCAGATCATTGTTATAGGTGTCATCAATGACGTAGCAGCCGTTGATGGCTTCTTTGCGCTCCAGACGCATGGCCACCGGATGCAGGCGCTCAAAACGGCCGGCCAGTTCCTCGGGTTTCACGCCCAGGTACAGCAGCACAGCCAGGCAATGCAGCGCGTTCTCCAGCGAAGCTTCATCAGAGAAGGGCAGCGTGAGGTCCTGGCCTTTGCCCTGGTACCGGAACCGGATTTTCGTTTGGCCGTGGTGCATCTCCAGCACGGTCAACTGCACCTGCGCCGAGGGATGTTCCTGCGTGCTCCAGGCAAACCCCGGCAACCCGGCGGCCTGAATCGTTTCCTGCACGTTTTTCTGATCGGCACAATAAACCAGCTGGTTCACGTGCTCAAAGAGCTTCAGCTTTTCCTCCAGTTTCTGGGCCGAAGAACTGAACCCTTCATCGTGCGCCGGTCCCAGATTGGTGAACACGCCAATGGTAGGTTGCAGCACGCTGGCTAGGTGCTCCATTTCAGCTGGTTTGGAAATTCCGGCCTCGAAAACGCCGATGGTATGGCTCTCGTTGATCTGCCACACCGAGAGCGGCACGCCAATCTGGGAATTGTAACTGCGAGGGCTTTTCACCACCCGCTCAGAGACGCTCAGCAGCTGCGCCAGCCACTCCTTCACAATGGTTTTGCCGTTGCTGCCCGTGATCCCGATGACCGGAATGCTGAATTTGCGCCGGTGGTAGGCCGCCAGCCGCTGCATGGCCTGGATGCTATCGCTGACCAGGAGCACGTTGGCCTCGGGCAGTGCGGAAAGATCCATCACCCCGGAGGCGTCTTCCACCACAAACTGCCGCACGCCGGCCGCATAGAGCTCTGGGATATATTGGTGACCGTCATGGAATTCGCCCCGGATGGCGAAAAACACCGAGGAAACGGCGTTGGCTATTTTACGGCTATCAGTGAGCAGGTGCTGCACGGGATACGTTCCGTTGCACTGCACCAGCATGCCTCCCATTACCTGGGCAATCTCTTTAAAAGTAAACATGATGCGGCTATCTGTTAATCAAATATACAACAGAAGAAATACCAGCGCACCTTGTCCCGTGAAACGGACACGCAACCAGCAAAAAGCATTTTGGGGGTATTTTCCGGAAAAGAGGTTAAAAACAGCTTATCAGAGATTCAGATGCGTCATTTTAAACGGCACGGCAGATGATTATGGCCCGAAATAGCTGGGCATTAGGCAGTACGCGAGGCAAGCTCTACCTTTGTGCTCCTGAAAAAAATTCCTGTGAAATTTAGTCGTTACCACATTGCCGCCGTCAGTGCTTTTCTTATCTGGGGATTCATCCCGTTCCCGCTGAAAGCCTTAACGGCGTTCCCCAGCAGCCAGATTCTCTACTTCCGGATTCTGGTGGCGGTGCTCACGCTGCTGCTCATCTCGGGCACCACCCGGCGCGAACAGTGGCGCCAGACGCTGGCCTTGTATAAAAGCAAAAATCCGGTGGAGAAGCGGAGATTGCTGCTTTTCACTTTGCTGGGCGGCGCTTTGCTCACCATTAACTGGCTCGCGTTCATTTACGTGGTAAACCACCTGGACATTCAGACCGGTTCTTTCTCGTATCTGCTGTGTCCTATCTTAACGGCCGCGCTCGGCTTCCTGATTCTGCGCGAGCACCTGCGGGTGAACCAGTGGGTGTCGGTTGGGTTGAGTTTGATGAGCTGCCTGCTGGTGGGCACCGATTCGGTTTACAACCTGCTGTTCAGTCTCCTCATTGCGGCTTCTTACGCGTTTTATTTGATTACCCAGCGCCTGCTCAAGGAGTACGACAAGATTGTGCTGCTCACCTTGCAGTTGCTTTTGGCGTTCACGTTCATCGGGCCGAGTTATCCGTGGTTTGTGGGGGCTGACGCGCAGCCCATTACCGGGCATTTCGTGGGGCAGATTGTGCTGCTCAGCTGGCTGTTTACCGTGATCCCGTTATTTTTGAACCTGTATGCGCTCAAAGAGCTGAAATCGGCGACGGTGGGTGTACTCATGTACCTGAACCCGATCATCAACTTCACCATGGCGTTTCTATACTTCGGGGAAGTGGCCAGCCAGCAGAAGGTGATTGCGTACGCGGTGATCTTTGCCTCAGTGGTGCTCTACAACCTGCCCATCGGGAAGAAGAGGGAAGCTCCCATCTCAGCCTGATTTCTTTCAGCCGGTGCAACGTTCAGGCATTCGTCAGGCTCTTTCTTATATAAAGCTGATTGAACGCCTGATGAAAAGAAAATATTTCTCGCCACTCCTTTTGGTTCTGGTTTTCAGCTGCGCTTGGCCTGAGTTGATTTCTCTGGAACCCTGCCTCTGACCGCCTAAACTCGCTATTTATTACGATGAAAAGCACCACGTATCTAGCATTCTTCGGCCTTCTGCTGATGGGTTGCCGCTCTACCGAGCAGCTGCCTCAGGAGAAAAAGGAAACCATATCGCACGAGCTAGGCGCCTGCTCCCTGGAGCTGCACAAACCTGTAACGGTGGGAGAACTTACGGTAAACCTGCTGAAAGTGGAGGAAAGCCGCTGCCCGCTTAACGTCAACTGCATCCGGGCGGGATCAGCGGTCACGCACGTACAGCTGCAGGACGCCCGCGGAAATAGCGCCACCAAGATCCTGTATCTGGGCGATGCCCTGGCCGCGCCGGAGAACCGGGGACCGCGCTCCGCCGATACGGTGCACGTTTCCATGACCAACAAAGTCTACCGGTTGATCTTAACGGAAGTGCTTCCTCTCCCCAACGCCTCTGACCCGAGCCCCGCCCCTGTCACCGCGAAAATGTCAGTAGTGGCTTTATAGCTGAATTGAAACTTATATAAAAGACACGAGCCCGTGGCGAAAGCTGCGGGCTCGTGTCTTTTTTTAAGCGGGTGTTTCAGGCCTGCTTTCAGGAAAATAAGGTTAAAACGGAAAGGCCGCCTTTAAACCGCCATAAAGCTAAGTTTTCAAAACTTGCAAAGGAGGCACAAGCCGCTTTAAGCTTGAGAGAATTCACTTACGCTGTTTTCCCTACCCGGTCCTTTTGCAGCAGGCACTTCCATCGTGAAATCTGCTAGTATCTCCTACTGGATCGGCTGCTCCACGGGCCAACATTCCCAATGGGAAACCCTTCCATGCTTCGCTCCTTTCTCCAAAGAATACAACTGATGCCCCTTCCCTCCGGCTAGGCCAGCACTTCCTCTCTCTTAACCGGAATGCAACTCCTGTTCACATGCTGTCAGGGTACCCAATCCTATCTTCAACCCGAAAGAGCAAGCAATCCTGACCGCCACACAGGGGTATAAAATATTAATTTGTCAGAAACACACTTAAAAAATAGCCATTCTTTGATAAAAAAATATTTTCAGACAGGCTATTCTAAAATATCCCTTTACACGTGAGAAAAGGCGCTTTTTGGATCATTGATGTATTCCTGATGTATTCTCACAGGGGCTCTGATGTATTCATGATGTAGTACAGTTCACCCTTGTTTTAGGGTTAATGGTTACATTAGAACTAAAAAACAGAATATTATTTAACGAGATTCTATCTATGAAGAGAAACTTACTCATTTTCCTTCTCCTCCATTTATGGGGAGTAGCGCTGGCTCAAACCACTATAAACGGTCGGGTTACCTCGGCCAAGGGTGGTGAGGGCTTACCAGGTGTGAGCGTGGTAGTGAAAGGTACTACATCGGGTACTACCACAGATGTGGATGGCAGATACCAACTGCAAGCGCCTGCCAATGCCGGCACTCTAGTAGTTAGCTACATCGGGTTCGCGAACCAGGAATTACCTATCAATGGACGCACTACTATTAACGTGACCTTGCAAGAAGACCAACAGGCTTTAGAGGAAATAGTAGTCATCGGGTACGGTACGCAGCAGAAGAGCTTGGTTACCGGGGCCATTTCTTCGGTGAAAGCAGCGGAGATCGCCACGGTCTCCTCCAGCCGGATAGAGCAGGCCCTGCAGGGCCGTACCGCCGGCGTTACCGTATTGCCAGCATCGGGGTCACCGGGTAGCGGCATGCGGGTACGGGTGAGGGGTACCGGATCAAATCAATCCTCAGAACCGCTTTACATTGTAGACGGGGTAAGAACTGGGGGCATTGAGTATTTAGATCCCTCAGAAATCGCCTCTATTGAAGTATTGAAAGACGCGGCTTCTGCTGCCATCTATGGTTCTGAAGGAGCAAACGGCGTAGTGATCATCAGTACCAAAACCGGGAAGACCAATACTTCTGATATTAGTTACGGCTTCCAATACGGGGTGCAATCGGTAGGCAAGTTAATGCCGATGATGAATGCGCAGCAATACCAGCAATATCAGGAAGAAGCAAAGTCTACACCTCGCCCTACCGCTGCTGAAGCCGCTGCAGTAGGAAAGGGAACAGACTGGTTTGATGAAGTCTTCCAGTCTGCTCCTCAGCAACGCCATACCATCAATTTCAGCGGGGGAACGGAAAATTCAACCTATTTGGTGGGCGGTAGTTATTTTACCCAGAAAGGAATTGTGGGGGATGACAAATCTAAATTTGACCGCTACACTGTTCGCATCAACTCTGACCACAAAATCAAACCATGGCTGAATATAGGTCAACGCCTGTCGTATTCTAACTTCAGCAGAAGCTCATTAGCTGAAAACGATGAGTTTGGAGGGCTAATCACCAGTGCGTTGTCGCTGGATCCGCTTACTCCTGTCATTTACTCCGGACAACTACCGGCCCATGCACAAGCGGCCCTTGAGGCGGGGCATCCTCTCGCCAGAGATGAAAATGGGAATTATTACGGCATTTCTAACTTCATTAGAGGAGAATACGGGAACCCGGTAGCTAGAATTGCCTTAGCACACGGCAATACTGTCCAGAACAAATTAGTGGGCAACATATATGCTGACATTGAGCCTCTCAAAGGCCTGAAGTTCACTTCCCGTTTTGGTATTGACGGTGCTTTCCAGAAGCAACACGCCTGGACCCCCACGTATTGGTTCTCCAGTGAAAGCCAAAACAGCATAGCAAGCGGTTCTGACAATCAGAACAACTGGTACACCTGGCAATGGGAAAATTTTGCCACTTACAACAAAACCATTGGGCAACATAACTTTACCGTTTTAGCCGGTACCTCTGCCATCAAAAGCACTTCCAATTTTGTGGGAGGAAGCTATTCTGGCCTATTCAGGGAAGATGATAACTTCTCGTATGCAGATGGAACTCCAGATGACAATGATAGAATCGGGAGCAATACTACCATTAGCACGTTAGGCTCTTTCTACGGCAGGTTAGCTTACAACTACGCAGAGAAATACCTTTTGAATGCGACGTTCAGGAGAGATGGTTCTTCCAGGTTTGCCCAAGGGAATCAGTGGGGAAATTATCCGTCCGTCTCTTTAGGCTGGGTGGTTTCCAATGAAGATTTCTTCCCAGACACCAACATCAATCATTTAAAATTACGAGCCAGCTGGGGCCAAAATGGTTCTACGGGTAATATCAGACCCGGCCAGTGGTTTGCTGCCATCACCCCTTCAGGTAAATACCTGGATGCCAACGGCAACTATCTGGTAGGCGCTTCGCCTGATATTATCTCCAACCCGAATCTGAAATGGGAGACAAGCGAACAAGTGGATTTCGGCCTTGACTTGGGCATGTTCAACAACCGCTTAACGTTCACAACTGACTTCTATAATAAAAAGACCAAAGACCTGATCACCGCCGGGGTTGCTCCCGGGTTTGCCGGAAACCCGGCCGGAGATGTCAACGGAGGCAATGTGACCAACAGAGGTTGGGAGTTTGAGTTAACGTACCGTAGTGATGCCGCCAGTACGTTCCAGTATGAAGTTTCAGGAAACATAACCACCGTTAAAAACGAGGTTACTTTCCTGAACCCTAATGTAAACGAGATTCTTGGCGCCAACATTGGCACCACCTGGCCCGGAGCAACCGTCTTTGATGTAGGCTACCCTATCTGGTACCTACGGGGGTACAAAACAGATGGCATTCTACAGAATGTAGAAGAAGTCAACCTGTACAAAGCCAACATTACCGGAGGAGGGTACTCGCCACAACCTGGTGATCCCAGAATTGTGGACCTGAACGGTGACAAACAGATCTCCTCAGCTGACTTCACCATGATCGGTAATCCTCACCCAGATGTCATCTTTGGGGCCCGCGTTAACCTGGCGTATAAAGGATTTGACCTGTTAGCCTTTTTACAAGGCCAGATAGGCAATGACCTGATCATGGGCTTTAACCGGACTGACCGCGCTACTGCCAATAAACCCGCTTTCTTCTTTGAAGACAGATGGACCGGGCCAGGCAGCACTAATTCCTGGTTTAGAGCAAACACCAATGACGGTGCCGTTTACTCCAGCGATCTGATGGTCTTTGACGGTTCTTATGCCCGAGTACGCCAGTTGCAACTGGGTTATACCCTACCCAACACGTTGACCAGCAGAATAAAGATCAAGAGTGCCAGACTATATGTGTCCCTTGACAACTACTTCACCTTCACAGATTACCCAGGGTTAGATCCAGAGGCTGGCAGTAACAACGCCAACAGCCTGGGTATTGATAGAGGTACTTATCCAGTTCCAAGATTGGCAATGTTTGGTCTAAACTTCAACTTCTAAGAATTTTTTATCGATGAAAAAGTCATATATAAAATGTGCTCTATTAAGTCTGGCCATCACCACCTTCTCTACTGGTTGTGAGGATTTCCTGGACAGAGAGGTGCCTGGTAAACTATCGGAAGAAGGCTTTTATCTGACAGATTCAGATGCATTACAAGCCACCACGTCCATCTATGACATCATGCAGGCGCACTACAATACCGCCTGGACCAGTATCTACATGGTGAAGCTGATGCCTTCTGATGAAAGCAATGCGGCCGGCAGCGGCCCCGGTGATCAGCCGGCCTACCAAAACCTGGACGATTTCAACTTTGACAGCGAAAACGCCGCCGTGAAAGCTGCTTGGGACTTAACTTATAGAGCCATCTTCCGGGCAAACAAAGTCATCAACAAGGTGCAGCCGGAGAACGCCCTACGCAAGAGACTGATTGCCGAAGCCAAGTTCCTGCGCGCCTTCAACTACCTGGAACTGGTTTCGCTTTGGGGAGATGTTCCGTTGGTACTGGACGAAATACCGGCAGAACAATTTACCAGCACCAGCCGCTCGCCCAAAGCTGCTGTCTATGCGCAAATGGAAAAAGACTTAACGGAGGCCATTGTGGACCTGCCGCTGAAGAGCGCCTACTCCGGCGGAGACCGGTTCAGGGTTTCCAAAGGAACCGCCCAGGCTCTACTTGGCAAAATCCATCTGTATCAGGAAAAATGGGCCGATGCCGCTACTCAGTTCGAAACCGTCATTTCCTCCAATGAATATGGCTTGGAGTCTTCCGTTGGAAGGGTTTTCTCCAAAGCCGGTGAGTTTGGCAAAGAGTCGCTCTTCGAGATCTCTTATTCTTCTATAGAGGGCTATAACTGGGGGAACTTTCCCTGGGGAAGTCAGCCGGAGAGCAACATTCACCTGCAGTTAATGGGCCCAAGAAGCGATTACTATGTGAAAGCTCCCACAGATTCATTGATTGGCGGCTGGGGTTTCAACTCGCCTAAAGCAAAGTTATTTGATGCTTTTGTAGCTGCCGGAGACACCAAAAGAAGAGCGACCACCATCATGTCGCAGCCTGAGCTGGAAGCCAAAGGAGGCAAGTGGACAACAGATTCCGGTTACGAATACGAAGGATTCTTCCAGCGCAAGTACGGCACTTACCTTTCACAAACTTCCTCGGAAGAAGGCGACACCCCTGAACTCAACTACGGCACCAACTGGCGCATGATGCGGTACGCAGACGTTCTCTTGATGGCGGCAGAGGCCAACTACCGCACCGGTAGCGTAGGAAAAGCACAGCAGTACCTGAACATGGTGAGGCTGAGATCAGAATTACCCGCTGTCTTGGCAGGAGGAACGGATCTCTTCAATGCCATTGTAAGAGAAAGGCAATTAGAGCTTGCTTTTGAAGGTTTCCGTTACCAGGATCTGGTACGCTGGGGTCTTGCCGCGCAAGAACTTGGCCCTTTGGGTTATAAGCAAGGCACGCATAACCTACTCCCTATCCCGGGCACCGATGTGAGAGTGGCCGGTTTATCGCAGAACCCAGGGTATTAGAAGCATTTACTCTCCAAGGGAAAGGCCAGCCAAATTTTGGTTGGCCTTTTTCATCCCAGTCCGCCTGCCGGCGAAGCAACTTTTGGTTTGGTTTCCGGCTCTTTCTTATAGACGGCCAGATTCGGCCTTTCTTTTCCAAAAACGGCCATGAAACGCAAAAGCAGCTTCGTCCTTCTCGTAACGCTTCTCCTGCTCGGGTGCGCGCCCAGCAAAAAGCAAGCTGCCATGGCCCCGCTGGCACCGGTACAACCCGTCACACTTTATACATTGGTCTGGCAGAGACCTGTCTCCGTAGAGCAGCTCACCTTGACCCTTCAGAAAGTGGAAGACACCCGGTGCCCCAAAGATGTGCGGTGCATCTGGGCGGGAGTGGCCGTGGCGCAGGTGCGGCTGGAAGATTCTGCCGGGGCCAGCGTAGCCCAAACGCTCTCCGTGGGCAAAATGGTGAACGTCCCGCTGGGCGCTAAAAAATACGGCTTGACCTTGCGCGAAATCACTCCCTATCCCCAAGTCTCTGACCTGAACCCGGAAGAGAAAGCGGCCCTAGTTTCGCTCACTGCCTTTTAATCTCTGATGAAATAGTGAATGGGACGAGCCCGCGGCGAAAGCTGCGGGTTTGTTTTGGTTTCAGTTTCAGGCCTACTTTTAAAAACCGGCTCTGAAACAGAACTTCTTTTCAGCGCTCGTAGAGCTCCAGGGGCAAGCCATCGGGGTCAGAGAAAAAGCAGAAGCGTTTGCCGGTGTGCTCATCTACCCGTATTTCCTGCACGTCCACGCCTTGCTGTTGCAGCTCCTGGCGGGCGGTTTCCACGTTCTCTACCTCAAAGGCCAGGTGCCGCAGACCGGCGGCCTCGGGGAAAGACAGGCGGGCGGGCACGTCCGGGAAAGAGAACAGTTCCAGCACATACGTCCCGTTCAGGGCCAGATCGGCTTTGTAGGAATTCCGCTCGGCGCGGAAGATTTCCTGCTGCAACTCAAGCCCCAGCACCTGGGTGTAAAAAGCCTTGGAAACGGCGTAATCGGTGCAGATGACGGCAATGTGGTGGATGCTTTTCAACTGGATCATGACACAAAGGTAGGCACTCCCGCCGTTTTAGGCCTGAAAAATAAAAATTGCCCGAAAACCACGGTCTAGAAACCATACCCGATCCGGATGCCGGAGCTCACTTTCTGGCGCTCCTGGAAACCCGTCACGAAATCGACCCGGAACACCTTGAACAGGTGCTCCAACCCCACGCCCACCTCCAGGTAATGGCCGGCGGCATCGGTGTGGAGGTAGTTCAGGCTGCCCACTTCCTGCCATTTCAGCTTGCGGATAAGCGGGATTTTGTTCAGGATGAAGCCGTTAAAATGGTGGCTGTAGTGGGCTTCGATGTAGGTTTTCTGGGTGCTGTAGCGGTAATAATCCAGGAGCTGGAATCCGCTGAAATCGCCGGACAGAATGGTGCGGTTGCCCGAGAAATGCCGGAAATCCATGAAGTACAGCTGCTTTTTGCGCCAGAACGTGCCCACACTAACCGAGTAGTCACTGGTTCCTACCAGCCCCAGTTGCAACTCATCGCTCACGCCCAGCGAGACAAAATCATAGTTTACATCGCTGCCCAACACATTGGCGATTCCCTTCCGATAATTCAGGTTAAACGTAGGCCACTTGGACCCCAGGTTGATCTTGCGGTCTGGGTGCGAGATGTACTCCGCGCCGGGCCGGTAAGAAAGCGACAGGGCCGCGGTGAGCGCCTGGTGCCGGGGGAAAGCGGTAGACGCGACCTCGGCGTTTTGGGGCTCGTTTGGCGTAAACACCCTGGAATCGCGGTCGCGCAACACGAAATCGGTGGTGTTGAAAAGCATCTCGCGCTGGGCGTAATCTACCATAAACGTGGCCGCCAAGCCGTTTACCAGTTCGCGGTTATGCCACAGGCGCAGGTAGTTCCGTTGGTAGAGTTTCTCGTAGTTTTCCTTAAATAGCAGCGTGTACACGGTGTTCACGAAGGGCGTGATCGGCTCGGCCGCGTTGAATTGACTGACGAACCGGCCTCCCTCAAACCCCACGGCGCGGCGCTTGAGCAGATCATAGGTGTAGGTGCCCTGCAGTTTGGCCTGCGCTTTCTCGTTGCTGAACCCGTAGCGCAGCGTAGGCGCGATGTAGAAGCTGCGACGGTCTTCAAACTGTTTGGTGTAGCCAACGCGCAGGTTAGCCACCAGACCTTCCACGGTGTTGTACTGCCAGATGCGGGTGATGGGCTCAATGCTGAAACGGGTGCGCTCAAACGTGTTCCGGTACGAGTAGCCCGACAGCAGCAGCCCCGTCACGCTAAATTTGTTGTTCTTCCGGTCCAGTGAGTCTTTGTAGGGCTTGGATTCCTTGATGACCTGCAGGCTGTCTTTGGTGTGGTAATCCACCACCTCTTCCTCGGTGAGGGGTACGGGCCGCATCTCGGCCCAATAAGCGCTGTCACGGGTGTTGGCTTCCTGTTCAATGAGCAGCACCTCCTTCTTCTTGAAGTACTCGGCATCGGGGACGCCGTTGGTTGGGGGAGCATCGCGCTGGGCGCGGCGTTCTTTTCGGGTGGGCTTGGCTTTGGGCTGGGCCGCCACAATGGGAGGGCTCACGGCCGGGGCCGCAATCTCGGGGGCTACCGGCGTAGGCACGGGCGCTTGCTTCACGAACGAGGCGGGTTTTACGCGGTATTTGCTGTAAACGGCCGTAAAATAGCCGTTGCCCTTGAAGCCGTAACCCTCCACGTCAAAGGTGAATTTCTGCGATTGCAACACCCACACGTTGCCCGCCGCAGGCGTGAACTGCTGCGTGATGCGCAGGGTATCTACAAACTCAATCTGCTGGTCTTTGGTCACGTACAGATTCAGGCTTTGCAGCCGCCAGGAACCGTCCACGATGTACAGGTAGCCGGTGACCACCGGATCGCTTTTGCGTTTGGGGATGACTTTGATGCGGTGGATGAGGTGGCCGTTGTTCTGGCTGCTGCCCATCAGCTCGTACTTGTAGAAGAACATGGCGTTGTTGGCCAGCGGCGAGACAAAGCCGCGCTCGTTCACGCCTTTGGCCTTCACCAGGTTCTGGTAGAAGTTGACGTTGAACTCGGAGGCTTGGTTGAAGCTGAAGGCCCGGCTGTTGCCGCTCACTTTGGAGGAGATCATCCGCTCGCGGTACTTGCCGGGCTGCATGAAATTCAGCTCCGAGACCGACTCTGACAGGTACAGAATTCCCGGTTTAAGCCCGGCCGGCACTTTCATAATGCCCAGCACGCGCTTGGGAACGTTGATGAGCCGCTGCAGCCCTTTCACGTATACCTGGGCCGTGTACGCCTGCACTTCCTTCAGGTGATAATCACGCCGGGCGATGACCTGCTCCATGATGCCATAGGCCGGGTTCTTGCCACTGAGGCTCACCCGCACCTCGTTCAGGTTGTAGACATCGGGGAGCAGCTGCGCGTTGAGCACCAGCGGAGTGGGCTTTTCCTCGTCGGGCACGTCAATCGTCTTGGTCTGGGTTTTATAGCCCACGTACTGAAACACCACCGTGTGCTGCCCGGGCTCTACGCTGAACTGGTAATTGCCTTGCTCGTTGGTGGTGGACCCTACGGTGGAGCCCTGCAAATACACCGTCGCGAAGGCCAGGCCAGCTCCCTTCTCATCGGTCACTTTCCCTTTCAGGATGCCCGCCTGGGCGCAGAGGGTCAGGAGGCAGAGCCAGCCGCACAGCAAAAAGGCACGTTTACCGGACTTCAGGGGAAACAGACGCTTGAACAAGGAAAGCATGGGCGAAGGGTTTGACGTCATAACGAAACAGGCTTCCGTTAGCACTTACACATATTCAAAAAACTTTATATTTAAACCTGATGCCACCCTTTCCGGCAGCAGCCCAAGTCTTTTAAAGGTAAGGAGAAGATGTGGAAGGATGCAAAAGCCATTGGCCGTTTTGGGCCGGTTTCACAGAAAAGATGCCTAAAACGGTCAGGAGGTTGCTTGAGCCGCCTCTTGTTTCCGCAACTTCCTGCTATACTGCATGTTCAGCACCACGCCCAGGAGCACCAACGCGATGCCCAGATACGAATACAGGTGAAACGTCTCCCCGAAGAACACAAACCCCAGCCCCAGCGCGTACAGAATACCAATGTAGTTGAGGCTGGCCACCCGCGCCAGTTTCTCTACCTGGTACGACCGCGTCATGAAGTACTGGCCCAACTGCGTGAGAATACCGGTCAGGCCCAGCCACAGCCAGTCATTTCCGCGCAGCGGTACCCAATCAAAGAAGCAGAAGACAAGGGAAAGCGGCAGCGAGACCAGTGGAAAGTAAAAGACAATCACCAGCGGATGCTCGGTCTCGCTCAGCTTCCGGACGGAATTATACGCCACACCCGAGAGAAACGCACTGCCAATGCCAATGAGCAGGTAATACAGCGAGATGCGCGTGTCTACGCCCTCAATCACCAGCACGCCCGAGAACGACACCAGGAAAAACACCCACTGCCACGGCGCCACTTTCTCTTTGGCAATGAACACGCCCAGCAAAGCCGTAAAGATGGGCGCTAGGTACTGGATAGTCACTGCTCCCGCCAGCGGAATGTTCTGCAGCGTGGTATAGAACATGAGCAGCGAAAAGCCACCGGCCAGGCCGCGCATCACCAGAATAGGTTTGCGGTTGCCCCACGGCGAGACGTTCGCCTGCCGGATCATGCCATAACTTAACAGCAGCGAGATGATAGACCGGAACAGCACCACTTCCATGGGCGGCAGATGCGACAGAAACTTGACGCACACGTTCATCAGCGCGAAAAAGAACGTGGAAAGCAGCATGAACTGAACCCCTTTGGTCATGGCGGGAAGCGGATAAGAAATGAGGCCGCAAAGGTCGGGCTTTTTAGGTTAGCAAGCGCACCTGCCGCCAGATTTCCCGCCCAGACAGCCCCTCAGAGCAAACTGTTTTTGCGTATTTTGGTTTATAGAAGAGACCTGCATCGGCAATTCACTTAATCCAGAAATCCGTGTTCCAGCCAAAGAAAAAGAGAGTCTACACCAAGAAGGAGGCCCTGCCAAAGATTGCCGCGTACTGCGCCTACCAGGAGCGCACCCAGAATGAGGTACGCGCCAAACTGCTGGACTACGGCCTGGACCTGGAAGAAGCCGATGACCTGGTGATTCTGCTCACGCAGGAAAAACTGCTGGACGAGGAACGCTATGCCCAAGCCTTCGTGCGGGGCAAGTACGGCCTCAAGCGCTGGGGCCGCCGCAAAATTCAGCTGGGCCTCAAAGCCAAAGGCCTCTCGGAGTACTGCATCCGGAAGGGAATGCAAGAGATTGATCCCGATGTCTACTGGGAGAACCTGCTGCACCTGCTGGAAAAGAAAAACGCTACCGAAGGCGAACGCAACCCCCTGGCCCGCCGCCAGAAAATCCAGTACTTCCTGCAAAGCAAAGGCTATGAACTGGACCTCATCCAGGATGCCTGGCGGGAACTGGGTTTGTAGATGGGCAGATGTGAAGATGTGGAAATTTGGAGATGTGAAGATTTGGGAATGTGCTATTTCCTAATGTGCTGATGTGCTATTTCTCTAAATTGGGAATTTGAAGAAGCGGCTATGTTGTGAAAGGGGCTTTGGGGCTGTTTTCTAAAAAGAACCTCAAAACTACCTAAACATTTCTGGCGCGAGACTCCAGTCTCGTGACTTAGGATGCAGCGAGTCTCCAGACTCGCTAGGAATCATCGCTTTCCTCCCGCTGTTTCTACATGTTTTTCCTCTTTCAATATGGCGTGGATTTACTTCCGTGACTTTATGGTTTGGCAAGTTCTGGAACTAACTTCCGCGCCATCGCAGGCTTTAATCAGCTTTATTATCCCTGTCTACCTCCACGAGTACGCACTAGCACACTCGCTCATCCGCACATCTACAAATTTTCACATCTACAGAGAATCAGCGTTTCTTTGGCACCGGCGGAGGCGCGATGATCTGGCGCGGCATGAGGTACACTTTGCGGCCGGTCATGTTCTCCAGCATGGGCTTCAGGATTTTCTCCGCATTCACGGAGGTTTGCTGGAGAATGCCGCTGTTCAAGGCTGCCTGCTTCACATTTTCCTCGGCGTATTTGTAGCCCTCGTCTACTAGATCAGCATCCCGGAAATACGTGTTCTCCTTGCTGAAAACCTTGGATTGCGTGTGGTCTATGCGGTAGTAACAAATCTCGGGAGCAGGCAAGCTCACGTGCAGCACGGAGTCGCCGATGAATTGCACATCGGTTGCCTGCAACTTCTGCAGGTCAATGCAGCCCACGGCCTCTCCGCCCACAATCAGCGCCACTTTGGAATCAGGTAGAAACTTGGAGACTTCTTTTTTGTACTCCACCACGTCTTTGAAGTTGAAGCGCACCAGCTCCAGCTTGCCCATTTCCTCGATCTTGGTGAGAATGGTGTTGTGTGTCACTTCCACCGCCGGTTCTTTCTCCGGATTGAGGAAATTACGCACCGGCGCCAGCAGGAAGCGCCAGGCCAAACCCGCCAAAATCAAAACCAGGAGCCACGGAACGAGCTTACGAAGAATATAGAGGAGTCGCATGTAGTAAAGGTAGTTCTAGCCCTTTATATGCGAAAACCGCACCGAAAGTTATTCTCGCCAGTTTTGACCTGTTTTCAGAAATCCGGATTGAAAACGTGACTTTCGTGCCTTCCTATAGAATCTGTATCTTTGGAATCTTTCAGAGGATTTTTCCATGAACAAATCAACAGGCGTGAAGGCGCTGCTCGTACTTGGTTGGCTGTTGCTGCAGATGATGCTGTATCAGCACCATGGCGTGAGGATAGTGTATGACAGTCATCGGTTCATCCTTTTCACCAGTGAAATTCTGGCGGACCAGCCCGTCACGTACCCACAAGTCTGGCGCTACCTGGGTTATCCGCTCCTTCTTTTCCCTTTCTTCAAAGCTGGGCTGGCCCTCAGCTATGTGGTCTGGGCACAAATGGCCGTATCTGGGGTAGCGGCAATTGCTCTTTACAAAGCTGCTAAGCAAATCACCGGTAAAGAAGGACTGGCCTTGCTTACCGTTTCCCTCTTCGCCTTCAACCCAGATTTACAGGCCTGGAACTGCTACATTCTCACAGACTCTTTGTTCACCAGCCTTTTGACCATTACGCTTTCCCTGGCACTGTTGCCCAAGACCCGCCTTCTCTGGATAGGGTTTGTTCTGGCAATCAGCTGGACTACTTTGGCTCGCCCTAATGGTTTTATCATCCTACTAGCCTTGACTGCTTACTTTGTCGTTCTATACAAACCTTTTTCCAAATTCAACAAGTGGGCCATAGGCCTAACCACCATGCTGTTGCTCCTGGGGTTGTATTTGGCCCTGGACAAATTCATGCTGAAGGCTTTCACCTTGATGATTCCCTATGAAAGGGGGGATCTGATCTATGGTTATTTTGAATTTGTTCTCACCGATTTTCACCAACCCCAGATTCCCTCTTCTTCTCTTACTCCTTTAGGGCAGGTTCTTTGGTTTATTTGGGTGAATCCCATTTACTTCTTAGCAATGGCCCTGTTGAAAGGCCTCTTCTTCTTGATTCACGTCAAACCCTTTTACTCGCTTGCCCATAACCTAGCCATTCTGGCATATCTTCTCCCCATCTATGCGTTCGCTTGGATAGGATGGAAACGCGGACAGCTTTCTGCCTCAAATAAGGCGCTGCTGTTAACTCCGGTTCTACTGCAGGTAGGCATCACCATGCTTACCATTGAAGATTGGGACGGACGCTGGTTGTATCCGGCTTTACCTTGTTTTCTTCTTTTAGCGGGCGCAGGTATCAGTTCCAGGCTTTCACCTTCACCAAAGCTGCCCAACCTTGCCAGATAGACCTTTCTTCACCTACACAGCTTCCTCACTGAGGCCCACTTATCTGAGGCTAATCCCGGTATTGGCTTGGGGAATTCTCCAGTATTTCCTCTATTGTAAACTAGGTGTCAAGGTCACGGCTGATGCCGCATTCCGGTTTCTGCCTTATGCAAGAGACATCGCCACTGATTTCCATTTCGGTATGGGGCAGGACATCCGCTACGCGGGTTACACTTCCATTCTGGCGGTCTTCCTAAAAGCCAATGCTCCTCTTTTTTACCTGGTAGCCTTCCAAGCGGTGCTTTCCCTGGTGGCCTTGGTGCTGATCCAAAGGATTGTAGAAACTTTAACCAACAGCCACTTATGTGCCTTTGTTGCGGCGCTGTTAGTGGCCACGTGTCAGGATATTCAGCAATGGAACTACTATGTCCTCACGGAATCGGTTTTCACCAGTGCTATGGTCTTTTGTTTCGCGGTCCTCATCCTGTGCAAGAACCGCATCCTGCAGCTATTGTCACTCCCACTTTGGCTCTTTACTTCCATGATCAGGCCGAATGGCTTTATCATGATTGCCGCGGCTCTTCTTTACTTCTTCCAGCTTTACTATCCCAAGATGCCTGCAAGCACCCGCCGGAAGATGTGGTATGCGGCTGGGGCTAGCTTTGTCCTACTTTTGGCACTCATCAATCAACTACTAGGCCTTTCACCCTCGTTGAAGCGTATGCGCGCGGAGAAATAATTTACGGCACCGCCTTCTCAAGCCTTACCCCAGCCGGCTCTTCCATCTACCGGATCTTACCGCCCGACAACCTCCAGATGCCTCCCCCAGATGCTCCTGCTCTACAGAAACTGCTTCTCTTTTTCTGGTATAATTCCGTCTTCTTCCTAAAACTGGCGCTAGTAAAAGGTGCCGTGTTCATTGCTTTTGCAAAACCGCATTTTTCCAAAGCGCATAACCTGTTCATTCTTTTAACGGTGTACCCTTGCTATCTTTTGGCCTACCAAACCCTCAGGAACTGCAAGTTACAACCCATCGTTTTCACCCTTTTTTCCATTATCGGGCTACAAACCCTGATGATCATGTTTACTGTTGAAGACTGGGATTGCCGGTTTACGGCTCCTATCCTTCCCTTCCTCTTTATATTGGGGGCTTTAGGATTAAAAGAAGCACTACAAGCACGGTTCCCGGTTTGGGACAGAGTAGATACACAGAGAAACTAAATGAGAAAGTCGAGGGTCAACCCATACCGCTGCGCGTACCCGGCCCAGCCTTGCTGCCCTCCCGTATGCACCGCCACTACTTTAGTGCCAACCGGAAAGTAGTCTTGCCGGATGAGGTCAAACACGCCATGGAGCATTTTGCCGGTGTATACCGGGTCCAGCAGAATAGCGTGCTTTTGGTAAAACTGCCGGATAAACGTGAGCAATTCCGGAGTGTGTTTGGCGTACCCGCCGAAGTGGTAGCCGGTTTGCAGTTCCCAGTTGGTGTAGGTCTGTCCGGTGTAAGCCTGCACGAGCTCTGTTACCTCCTTCGCCAGGAACTCCCCTCCTTTCAGGGCCGGAAAACCGATGATCTTGCCTTTTCCAGCTGCGCCGGCTACTATTCCGGCCAGGGTTCCGCCGGTGCCGGCGGCGACGCAGAGCACATCCCACGGCTCTTGGATTCCAGTCACAATCTCCGTGCAGCCTTTCACGGCTAGCAGGTTGGTTCCGCCCTCGGGTAGTAAGTAGGGTTTTGGGGCTGTTTTCAGGATTTCGGCGTGAAACCGGGCCTCCGCGCGGAGGCGGTACTCAGCGCGGGAAAGATAGCGGAGGTGCATGCCGCAGTCTGTAGCAAACTGCAAAGTGGGGTTCAAAGGCCGCGTTTCCTCGCCCCGGATGTAGCCGATGGTGGCGAAGCCGAACTCTTTGCCGGCCACCGCCACGGCCGCAATGTGGTTCGAGAAAGCGCCGCCGAAGGTCACCAGCGTCTCGGCTCCTTGCGCCCGGGCGGCCTGCAGGTTGTAGTGGAGTTTGCGCCACTTGTTGCCCGGAATGCCAGGGTGCAGCAGATCCTCGCGCAGCACTGCCACCTCAACGCCTTTTTGGGTGAGCAGCGGGTCTTGGAGGATTTGCAAGGGAGATACTTCGGGCACGGGTAGAACTAAGATTTCGCCAGACTCAGAATCCGGAAGGCGCCGCGGATGACCAGCAGGAACACCAGAACCCCAATCACCAGATCAGGCATGGGCGACTGGGTGAAATAGACCAGCCCCCCGGCCATGATGACGCCCAGGTTGGCGATGACATCGTTGGAGGTGAAGATCATGCTGGCTTTCATGTGGGCTCCTTTGCTTTGCGATTTCTGCAGCAGGTACAAAGAAACAGAATTCCCGATCAGGGCAAAAGCAGAAACGCCCACCATGGTCCAGAAATCGGGGAGGGTCTCAGAGCTCAGGAACCGGCGCACCACTTCGGCGAAGCCCAGCACAGCCAAGCCCAACTGCAGGTAGCCGCTCATTTTGGCAATGTTCTTCTGGCGCGCCAACGTGCTGCCCACGGCCCATAGACTGAGGCCATACACCAGGGCATCGGCGAGCATGTCCAGCGAATCCGCAATTAATCCCATGGAGTTGGCCAGAAAACCCGCCGTGATTTCCAGCAGGAAGAAAGCCGCGTTGATGCCCAGCACCAGCAGCAGGAGTTTGCGTTCGTCTCCGGCCGAGGCCGATGGCGTTCTTTCTGCTTTGTCTGAGTATTCGGTGTTGAGCAGCCGGGCCCCCAGCCCCAGGGTAGACAGCGTGGCGGAGATGGGCCGCACCTCCCCGCTATGCCAGATGTCTACTTGCCGGGCCGCCAGGTCAAAGGCCAGCCGGTTCACCGATGGCTGCCCCTGTAGCTTCATCCTGACCATCTGCTCCTCAGCGGCGCAATCCATCTGCGCGATATAGAAGGTTGATTTCTGCATAGGCTTTATAACGGCTGGCTGGGCCAGAGCAATATAGCCGAGGGCAAAAAAAGAAGCTGCCGTTTTGAGGCTGTTTCTGTTAAAACAGCCTCAAAACGGCAGCTTCCCGAAAGAGGACGAATTAAACCGCCGCCGGTCTGTTCCGGCGGAAACCGTACACCACGGCACCCACCAAACCAGCCATCAAGAGCAGGGAGGAAACCAGCGCAACGGTGTTGCCCAGGCTGTACTCCTTCGGTTCAAACTTGAACTCCACGGAATGGTTACCGGCGGGCATGTTCATGGCGCGCAGGATGTAGTTTACCCGGAAATGGTCTACCGGTTTGCCATCAATGTAGGCTTGCCAGCCGTCTTTGTAGTAAATCTCGGAGAAAACCACCGGACCCGGCTGGGCCGCGTTGGCCACGTATTTCAGGTAATTCGGCTGATACTCCACCAGGGTGATGATGGAACCCGCGGTGCGGTACGTCTGCGGCTTGATGTCCGGGAACTTGGAAACGTCAACAATGGCCTCGTGCTTCGCGTCAATGCCTTTGAGCGCGGCCAGTTCCTCGTCTGGGGAGTTCACCGCCCTGATCTCGTCTACGTACCAGGCGTTGCCCAGATACCCCGGAATCAACTGCACCGGTTGTTCGGCCTGACCCGTGATGGCGTACTTGGTGTTAAGCATGTTCAGCACCTGGATGTTGCCCTGCGCGATGTGCTGCTCAATGACATCCTGGTAGCGGCGCAGCTTGGCCCCGTGGTACCCGCCAATGGATTTATGGAAGTAGGAAGTACGGGCATCGCCGAAGGGATTGGGCACGTTGTACACTCGGAAGCTCAGTTGCTTGTCTTGCAGAATGGCTAAGTCAGCGGGCGTGGGCTGGAAGTACGTACGGCTGTAGTCTTTCTGGAAATCGTCGTTGTTGAGGTAACGCTTGTCTACGGTCCAGAGGTCCACCAAAATCAACAAGCCAATCACGGCGATAGCCATGAACGAGGTCACTTTCCGGTTGATGTAGAGATACAGGGTACCGGCGGCCAGCACAATGAAGATAAGCGAACGCAGGGCATCGCCCCGCAGCATAGACGCTCTATCGGCCCGGATGGCCTCCAGCGGATACTGGTATTGGGCCAACTGCTCGTCTACCGCTCCTACGTAATCAAAGGTTCCGCTGAATACCACTAGCAGCAGGCAGAGTCCGCCCGTGATGCCCAGCGCAGTGAAGAGTTTCTTCTGGAGGTTCTCAACGGGTTCGTTCTGGAGCACGCGGCACAAAGCCAGCACCGCCAGCAGCACCATGGTCACCTGCGCAATCACCAGCGCCATGCTCACCGCCCTGAACTTGTTGTAGCCCGGGAAGAAGTCAAACATGAAGTAGTTGAACGCCTCAAAGTTCTTTCCCCAGCTCAGGAAGAAAGACAAGATGGTGGCGCTCAAGAGCCAGATCCAGAGGCGGCGCGGGGTCACCAGCAAGCCCAGCACAAACAGGAAGCAGATAATAGCGCCCATGTACACCGGCCCACCCACAAACGACTGATCGCCCCAGTAGAACGGCATGGTGGCGTTCTGCAACTGTGACTCGGGTACGCCGCCCTGCACCAACTGCTTGTAGGTCTCCGAGTCTTTCTCCAATGGCCCCTGTGAGGCCCCGCCGTAGAAATTAGGGATCAGCAGGGTCATGGTCTCGCCCACGCCGTAGCTCCACTGGAAGGCATAGTCGCGGTCTAAGCCGGACCCTATCTCCGAAGCGTCTTTGCCCTGAGTCAGTTCAGAAGCGCCCCGGATGGAATATTTGCCGTACTCGGCGGTGGTGTAGATACGTCCGAAACTCACGCCCGCGGCCAGCGCGGCCCCGATGGCCAGGATTAAAGTCCGTTTAAAGAAATCTGCCACGCGGCCTTCCTTGGCCCAGGTTACCAGCTCCACAAGGCCAAAGATGAGCACGATGAACAGCAGGTAATAGGTGATCTGCAAGTGGTTCATGCGGATGTGCATGGTCAACCCGAAGGCGAACAGCGCGGCTCCCAGCCACAGGTTCTTGCGGTACGCGTACCAGAGCCCGCCCAGCACCAGCGGCAGGTAGGCAATGGCCAAGGATTTGGTGTTGTGCCCGGCTTCCAGAATGGCGAAGTTATAGGACACAAACGCGTACGCCACCGCTCCTACGGCCGCCAACATCGGCCGCAGGCCAAAGATGAGGAACATGATATAGGCGCACACCAGCGTGATGAAGATGTTAGAAGCCACCAGCGGCAAACCGGCAGTGAAAAGCGAGTGCACGTACTGGAACAAATCTCCGGAGAACTGCACGCTGATGAGGTAGGCGGGCATGCCGCTGAACATGGAGTTGGTCCAGAGAGCTTCGTCGCCGGTTTTCTCCCGGAAATCGGCTATCTCTTTGGCGCCGCCCTGGAACTGCACCACGTCGTGCTGCATGAGGGTTTTGCCGTCAAAGAAAATGGGCGAGAAATACGCTACTACCAGCAGCAGGAAAAACAGAAGCACCAGCAGGTGCGGCAACACGTGGCGGTTGAAATCGATTTTAGAAGAGGCCATGGTGAGGAATTGCAATAAAAAAGCCCGATGCGTTAGGCATCGGGCTTGAAAGATACTCAGTTTATTTCACTTCTTCATAATCTACGTACTCGCCGCCGGGGAAGTCTTTGCGCGGTCGCTTGTCATCGGGCACGTACTCTACCCGCACTTTGCCGCCACCTCCCGTCGCCTGGCTTCGGGTTTGGCCCTGCGCCTGCTGGTAACGGGGCTGCTGGTGCGGCTGCCCCTGGAAGGAGGCGTACTCCTGGGCCTTGCGCATCTGCTTCTGGACAAACGTTTTAAGAAGAAAGCGGATGATGTACGGCATGAGGTACCGCATCAAAAACATCACCGCCAGCATGATCAAAAAGAATTTCACTAGGCGTATGGGTTTGGTTTAAAGTAAAAGTCGCCGCCCTGGTACTGGTCTATCTCCTGCGGGCTACAGGCAGATAACGTCTGTTTGGCTGTTAACGTGTACACGCCGTACCCTAAACCGGCCATGATCTCTACCACGGCCCGGCGGTTTTCAGCGCCGTTCAGCTCTGTCTGAATCAACGGTCTGAACTTCTTTATAGTTTCCTGCAGGTGGGCAAACACCTGGTGTTCATAGCCTTCCACGTCGCATTTGATAAAGTCCAGGCGGTCCAGATCGGCGAATAACTCATCGGGCACGCGCATTTCCACCTGGTAGGTTTGGGCGTATTCTTCTTTCGCCGAGCTCGCGATTTTGGTCATGCCGTGGTGCACCAGGCCGTCGCGCATGGGCGTGCCCATCTCAATGGTGGTGTTCTCTCCACCCAAGGCATACGGCAGTAGCGTGAGGTTGTCTACCCCGCTGGCCCGCACATTGTCTTGCCAGATGCGCCCGAACAGCGGCACCGGCTCCACGGCCAGCACTTTGCCATTGGGCCCGGCCAGCCTGGACAGGAACGTGGAATAATAGCCCAGATTCGCGCCGATGTCTATACAGGTAGCCCCCGGACGGATGATTTTGCGCAGGAAGAACAGCTCTGGGTACTTTTCACGGCCCCGGCCCGAGCCCACCATGATGATGTACATCCGGCTGACCAGACGCAGATAGCCCTCAAACCCGAGCGCCTTGACCAATATTTTGCGGAGAAGTTTCACGCGGTAAAGTTCAGGAATCTGGGGGGAGAAAACAAAGGGGTGCGTTTTGGGGGTGTTTTGGGGAAAGGGGGTGAGAAAGATGGAAGCACATCAAAAATATCTTTGCTTTTACCTATATTTACCTTACTGAATTTAATAAAACAAATAATGACAAAAATTTTCTTATCCCATAGCAGCAAACAGAAAGGTTATGTCGAAGTTATTGCCAATAGATTAGGAAAAGCTCATATTGTATATGATGCGTGGACTTTTGAAGCCGGAAACAAAACGCTCGATGAGATTTATCAAGGAATTGACTCTAGCGGAATCTTTGTTTATTTTATTTCTAATGAATCTTTAGAAAGCATATGGGTTGAAAAAGAAATTAATAAAGCAGAAGAATACCTCAAAAATGGAAATCTTAAAAAGTTCTTACCTATACTTATAGATCAAAATATAAAACACTCAGACAACAGAATACCCCAATGGATAAAAGATGAATACAATATTAAATACATTTCAAAACCCACTAAAACCAGTGACCTTATCAAACAAGCTCTACGGCTTGTAAGTTGGGATCTTTACCCAAAGAGGAAACAAGCAGATCAACTATTCATTGGAAGAACTCAGCAAATAAAACAATACGAGGAGAGAATTTATAATTTTGATTTACCAACCCCTTCAAGTATAATTATTAGCGGACTAAATTCAATCGGAAGAAGAAAATTCATTAAACACGTTTTAGTAAATTCTAATAAAATAAGGGCTCATTATGCTCCACACTCTATTTATCTAGACAGCCGAAGTTCAATCGAAGACTTAATCATTAAATTATATGGTCTTGGATATTCCCAGCATTCCAAGAATTTAATTGAGAACCTTTCCATAAAAACGATATCAGAAAAGATAAATATTGTTACCGAGTTAATTAAAGAGCTTAACAGCAATAACGAGATTGTCTTTATTATAGACAACTTGGCTATTGTTAATAGAGAGGGATATCTTGTTGATTGGTTCTTACCAATCAATGAAGTTTTAAACAGTCTAGATGCACTAACAATGTGTATCATTAGCCAATCAAGAACAAGAGCAAGAAATCTTTTAAAAACCCCCTCTATTTTTGCAATTGAGATTCCAGAGCTTGAACCATACGAGCGTAAAGCATTTTTTAAATCTTTGCTTGACATTGAAGGAATAAAGCTTAACCAAGAAGACTTCAAGATTATATCTAACCAGTTTTCAGGATTCCCTGAACAAATTATTTACACTTCATCATTATTAATACATGAAGGCAAGGACTATGTTATTAATAATCCACACGAAGTAATTGAATATAACACTGAAAAAGTAGCGAAGATTATCCGTAATCATGAAAGCAATCAATTAGCTCTGCAAATATTAAAGATTTTATCAGAATCAGAATTCTTAAGTTTTAATATTCTTGAAAGCATTTTAAAAGAAGATTTTAACGATGCTAAAAGTTTAATAACACAATTTAGCAACGAATTCATAATTGAATATCTAGGAAACACAAAGGAATACTTAAGGTTAAATGATTCTGTAAAAGATTATATCCAAAGACTAGGCTATAAGCTTATTGAGAAATATAGCTCTAACTTACAACTACATGCTCAAAAAGCATTTGAAGATTACGATATAGTTGACCGGGATATCTCAGACTATGTTATATCATTCAAAGAAGCATTAAAGTTTGGCTATCAAGTTCCAAAAGAACTTTTGATTCCCTCGCATTATGTCAATGCAATGAGAGAACTTTACAATTATGATAGGAGATACAAAGATGTCATTGTTCTTGCAGATAGAATCCTTCAAAATGAAGACTATCTAGATGCAAGAATCATTAAAGAAATCCGTTACTGGCTTTGTCTTTCATTAATTAGACGGAGAGATAGAAGGCTTTTAGAAGAAGTCCAAAAAGTTGATGGGGCCGATCACAACTTCCTTCTGGGGTTTTATTACAGGATAATAGGAAGAAATGAAGATGCTATTCAAAGATTCAATAAAGTTTTAGAAGATGCTCCAAACTTTTATAGAGCAAAACGTGAACTTGTCCAAGTATATCTCAATACGGAGCAATACGAAGAAGCATTTGCGTTAGCTCGTGACAACTATTATCTTGATAAAAATAATCCTTACAACCTTCAAAGTTACTTTAGATGTCTTATCAAGCTTGAAGGTGCCAAACAAAAGGAAGAATTGAATAACCTACTAAATGGACTAGAAAAGAACCCTCACGAGAAGGCACGCGAAATGTATATGACCGCTCAAGCACAATATTATGCATTTGCAGAAAACAATGACGCAAGTGCTTTAAGAATTACTGATGACGCAATTGCATCATTCCCAAAAAACATCTATCCATATTTAACTAAACTTGAGTTATTAAAAAGAAATTCAAACTTAGAAGAAATGAAAAAAACTATAAGTGAAATTGAATCAAAATACGATAGCGACTCAGACATATTCTCTAAACTACCTTACCTTTCTTGCAAATGCATAATTCTAATACATAATGGTCAGAAAGAGCATGCCTTACGAATAATCAACAAAGAAATAAAACCAAACTTCTCAAATACCATTTACCAAAATATTTTAGCCACAATTGGGTAAACTACTTCTAAACAATACCTTGTATAACTTTATAAAACTATTTTCTTGCATTGCAATTCCTAATTTTCTAACCAGAAAGCCTAAGCTCTTTAGACTGATATTATTATCTTAATACATAGTGAGCTTATTATGAAAAAAGTCCTCTACCTCCTACTGGCCTTTACTTTTTCCTCTGCCTCCGCGCAGCAGGCAACCACCGCTACTTCCGGCAACTATCCCGCCCCCATCAACTTCACCGCCGAGCAGGACCATCAGCAGATGATGAAGCAGTTGGGCATCAAGGCGCTTCGGCCGGGTCCTAGCGGCGATGCGAAAGCACCCAATGCGGCCAATTATGACGAAACCAAGGCCAACCCTAACCCTAACCTGCCGGAGCTGCTCACCCTTAAAAACGGCAAGAAGGTGACCACGCCCGCCCAGTGGTGGAACCAGCGGCGGCCCGAGATAGTGGAGGAGTTTGAGCGGGAGATTTACGGCCGAATTCCGAAAAACGTGCCTAAAGTGACGTGGAAGACGCTGATCTCTGAGCGGGAGATGGTGGGCTGGATTCCGGTGAACGCGAAGCAACTGGTGGGTAAGGTAGACAATAGCCAGTACCCGTTGCTGGAGGTGAACATCAACATGACGGTGGTCACGCCCGCCAACGCCAAAGGCCCGGTGCCGGTCTTGATGATGTTCAGCCGCAGCGCGCTGCCTGCTCCGGCGCAGCCACCCAAAGAAAGCGTGGAGAAGATCAACGCCGCTTTCAAGAAACTACTGGTAGAACAAGATCCATCGCTCAAAGCGGTGTTTGAGCAGTACCCGGCTTATACGCCCATTGTAGCGGCCATGCCTTCCTTCGGTCCGCCGCCCGCCGGCGACCTGCCGCCTACCCACCAGTTACTGGCCGCCGGGTGGGGCTATGTCTTGATTGAACCCGGCAGCATCCAGGCCGATAACGGGGCGGGGCTGACCAAAGGCATTATTGGCCTGGTGAACAAGGGCCAGACCCGGAAACCCGATGACTGGGGAGCCTTACGCGCCTGGGCCTGGGGAGCCTCCCGTGGCCTAGACTACCTGGAGACTGACCCCATGGTAGATGCCAAACGGGTGGGCATAGAAGGCGTATCGCGGTTCGGGAAAGCGGCTTTGGTGGCGCAGGCGTTTGACCAGCGCTTTGCCGTGGGCCTCATCGGCTCCTCCGGCGAGGGTGGGGCCAAGCTGCACCGCCGCAACTTCGGCGAAGCCGTGGAAAGCCTCACTAGCAGCGGCGAATACCACTGGATGGCGGGCAACTTCCTCAAATACGGAGCCTCTGATGCTACTTTCGGCGCTAAAACGGCCAATGACATTCCCGTAGACGCGCACCAACTCATTGCCTTGTGCGCGCCGCGTCCTACGTTCATCAGTTACGGCATTCCGGAGCAGGGCGATGCCAAATGGCTGGACCAGCAGGGCAGCTACATGGCTACCTTAGCGGCCGGACCGGTGTTCAAACTGCTGGGCGCGCGCGATCTTGGGGTAGGAAATGACTACAAAACGGCCAAAATGCCCGGCGTGAACGTGAGTTTACTAGACGGCGAACTGGCCTGGCGTCAGCACGACGGCGGCCACACCGATGCTCCCAACTTTAAGTTCTTCATTCCCTGGGCCGATAAAATGCTGAAGCAAAAAACTTCTGCGGGAGGACAGGCTGGTAAGTAAGTGACTGGACAAAGTAAATTCCCAAAATTATCCTTCTAAAAGGATCTTGTAGGCGAGCGAAGTGCTAAGACATCAATAAACCTATCTTCTTTTTCATGTCATCCTGGAAGGATCTTGGTGGCGAACGGCAGTTGCGCTAAAAAACGGCTTTCCAGTTCGCCCACAAGATCCTTTCAGGATGACAAAAGGAGATGATGTGCTCACAAAAGGAGGTGGTGTATCGATGAAATAAGTGGTATATAGACAAAATGGAATATTGCGTTTTATTTCTGTCTCAGTAGTAGCTCCTGGACTTTTCTGTCTTTGCAAATGAGCTGCGGCACCTCTTCCTGTTTTCCGTTTTAAGGCTACTTTCCGGAAAACGGCCCCAAAACGGATTAGAATACTTCCGCTATTTTGCCCTGGCATGTAGCGAGATTTTCTCCCGATGCCTTATCTTTATAGTCCATTTTCGCGTTGGCAGTTTCAGGTATGGCATTTCTCAAAATCAACTTTTCCCTTTTTAGATGTCTGGTAGCATCGGTTTTCTGTGTGTTCCTGCTCGGTTGTGAAAAATCAGGGAAAAAGAACAAGCTGTGGGGCGCCGATGACGAAACCAAAGAGGAAATTGCCATTCCAGCCTCGTTTACCGCTGACAGCGTCAAGAAACTGACGCACCAACTAGATTCCGTTTTCAGGCACTTTCACAAAAAACGGGGCTTTAACGGCACCGTGCTGGTCACCAAATACGACCAGGTCATCTACAAAAACGCCTTCGGGCTCGCCGATTTTTACAAGAAAGACTCGCTCACCGTAGAGACCGCTTTCCAGTTGGCCTCGGTGTCTAAGCAGTTCACGGCCATGGCCATCATGATGCTGAAGGAAGACGAGAAGCTCAGCTATGATGACAGTGTGCAGCAGTACATCCCTGAGTTTCCGTACCACGGCATCACCATCCGGCAGCTGCTGACCCACCAGAGCGGCCTTTCCAATTACACCTATTTCAGCGACAAGCTGTGGCCCAACCGCAACCAGAACCTCACCAACGAGGATGTCATCAAACTGATGGTGGCGCACCGTCCGCAACCATACTATCCGCCTAACACGCACTTTGACTACAGCAACACCGGCTACAGCCTTTTGGCCTCCATTGTGGAAAAGGTATCGGAAACGCCTTTCGCCACGTTCCTGCGTGAGCGCATCTTTGAGCCGCTGGAGATGAAACACACCTTCACCTACAGCCCCGATGTAGCCACGCTCACCGGCAAGATCGCCACGGGCCACACCCGCTATCGCCAGAAACGCACCACCGACTACCTGGACACCGTACTGGGCGACAAAGGCATTTACTCTACCGTAGAAGACCTCTACAAATGGGACCAAGCGCTCTACACTCAGAAACTGGTGAGCAAAGAAACCCTGCACGAAGCGTTTACCGGCGCAATTCTGAAAAAGAAGAAAAACCAGGAAGAGGACTATGGCTTCGGCTGGCGCATCCGTCCGCTGGACAATGGCGATACGGCCGTGTACCACGGCGGTTTGTGGCACGGCTTCTCTACCTACCTGCTCAGAAACCCCAAAGAGCACAGCGCGCTCATCATCCTCAGCAACCTGCCCAACGGCAGCTTCAGTTACCTGCAGGAACTCCGCAAGTTCCTGTACCCCGCCCATCCAGATAGCACGGCTAAATCGCAAGGGCCAAAGATGGCAACAAGGAGCCGGAGATAGGATTCTGGCCAACGGCTGATACCCCGTCCTCCTTCACCGCCTTCCCGCTTTGCGGAAAAGTCTTTGTATGCTTCTGTTTTTCAGCTATCTTCATAAAAACACACCTAAAACAGAACATGCTGGACATTGTCATAGAAGCCCGAAAAGCCTCCCTGGCCCCCGGAATGGATGTGCGCCGGATTCTGCCTTTCCGCCAACGCCGCATGGTGGGCCCTTTCATTTTCATGGACCACGCCGGTCCGGTAGACCTGCAGCCGCCCTTGATTACCAATCTGGACGTATTGCCGCATCCGCACATTGGTTTGTCTACGGTCAGTTACCTGTTTGGCGGCCAGGTCATGCACCGCGACAGTCTGGGCGTGGAGCAGATCATCCGCCCCGGCGAGGTGAACTGGATGACGGCGGGCAGCGGCATTGCCCACTCAGAACGTTTTGAAGACCCGGCCACTTTGGCGGGCGGAGAGTTGGAAATGATTCAGACCTGGGTGGCCCTACCCGAGAAAGACGAGGAAGCCGCCCCCGCCTTCGACAACTACAAACCTGAACAACTTCCTATTTACACCGATGCCGGTGTCTGGATGCGCCTGATTGCTGGCGATGCCTATGGTCTGCGAAACGGCGTCAAAACGCACTCCCCGCTCTTCTACCTGCACGTGGTGCTGGACCAGGGCGCCCGCTTCGGGTTACCCAAAGAGCATCCGGAGCGGGGCATTTACGTGGCCAAAGGAAGCGTGGAAGTCTCCGGCCGCACCTATTCCGCGGGCCAGATGCTTGTGTTCACCAAAGGCGTGGATCCTATCATTCTGGCCAAAGAGCCCACCACCCTCATGCTGCTGGGCGGCGAACCGCTGGGCGAACGCTTCATCTGGTGGAATTTCGTCTCCAGCCGGAAAGAGCGCATTGAACAAGCCAAAGCCGACTGGAAAGAAGGCCGCATCCTGTTGCCGCCCACGGATAACCAAGAATACGTACCGCTCCCCGAAGACAAATCACGGCCCGCCGGTAGCCCTTCGCCGCAGGCGCTTTCCTGAGGGAGAAGCCGCTTTTTTGCTGCCCAGGAGATTATCTGTGAAATTAAAGGAAAGCGATTCAGGTCCACTTTCAGAAAAACAGCTTTAAAACAAAACAGACGCAGGCAAAAGCCTGCGTCTGTTTTGTTTTAAAGCTTCTGCCGTTGTTGGTATTATCACCACCAACTACTACCTAATTCAGTCCAAGGCAATTTTGAGAAGGTAGCCAATAGGGTGGTTGGTGATAACACCAACAATGGCACTGAATTACCGGTGCTACCATAAAAGAGATTCAGTCCTACTTTCAGGAAAACGGTCCTAAACAGGAAGACGCAGGCTTTCACCCGCGTCTTCCTGAAAAGCATTCCTGAAGCAGATTCCTTACAGCACCAGCGTAGCGATGGAGTGCGGCAGGCTCTTGGCATCGGCGGCTTTGCCGTTGATCCAGAGCTTGTAGTCCAGCGGTTTGTCGGTGGTGTTGAGCACGATCACGGCTACCTTTCCGTCTGGGTTCAGGAAGGCGGTGGTTTGCAGGGCATCGCGGTTAGAGGAACTGATGATGCGCTTGGCCCCCGGCTTCACGAACTTGGAGAAATGGCCCAGGTAGTAGTAGCTGTTGGTGTAGTGCACCTTGCCGGTGCGGGTGTCGGCGTGGATGGGCGCGAAGCAGAAGTTGCCCACGTGGTTGGGGCCACCTTTCTCGTCCAGCACCATGTTCCAATCGGTCCAGGCCACGGTGCCGGCGTTGAAGTCGTTTACCATGGAGTAACCGTAGCGCTCGCCCAAAGACCAGTCGTTGATCCGGTTAAAATCGAACTTCTCGATGCAACCTTCGGTGAAGATAAGGTTGGTCTCCGGGAAGGTCTCTTTCACTTTCCGAAGGTTATCAAACAGCATGTCGGAGCCGGTCCAGGTCTCGTACCAGTGGTACCCGATGCCCCACACGTACTTGGCGGCCTCGGGATCGTTCAAGACGGTGCTGGCGCGTTGGTAGATGAGGTCGCGGTTGTGGTCCCAGGCAATCAGCTTTTTGTCTTTCATGCCGCTTTTGTGCAGCGTTGGTCCCAGATACTCCTTGATGAAATCGCGTTCTTCCTCGCCGGTGAAGATGCAGGATTCCCAAGTTTGCTTCGCCATGGGTTCGTTCTGCACACTCAAGCCCCAGATAGGAATACCCGCCTGCTCATACGCGTTGATGAACTTGATGTAATAGTTCGCCCAGTTCTGACGATACTCGGGCAGCAGTTTCCCGCCCTTCAACATGGTTTTGGTGTCTTTCATGAAGGCGGGTGGGCTCCAGGGGCTCACGTACATGGTCAGTTTTCCGCCGGCGGCCGTAATGGCTTGCTTGATAAACGGAATACGGTACTGCTCGTCGTGCTTCACGCTGAAGGTCTTCAGGTCTTTGTCGCCCTCTTCTATGTAGGTGTAAGAGCCGCTGGCGAAGTCACTGCTGTGGATGGTGGTTCTACCCAGCGTGTACCCGATGCCGTTGGTAGGGTCATAGTACGCCTTCATGATCTCCTGCTGCTTGTCCTTCGGTATTCTGGCGAAGGTCTCCGCAGTGGCATCGGTGATGGCTCCGCCGATGCCCACCATCGTCTGGAACGTCTTGTTCGGGTCCACGAACACGCAGACCTGCGTCTCCAACGGCTGCCCGAAGTCCTGGAACCGCAGCGTTCCGTTCTGCGACAGGCGCAGATCGGTGTCTTTAGCCGTGGTGTAGACCGTCACGCTTCGGTTGTCTACCTGAAAGTTGTTGCTGCTGCTTTTGCTTTGGCTGGTTTTGATCTGCGAGCAGGAAACGGCGAGGCCCGCTGCCAGCAGGGTGAAAGATGCAAGGGAATGTATTTTCTTCATTTCTGTCAATGAATGATTGGAGTGATTGAATAATGGAGAGCAGGAGCGAAAAGCGGCTTCTTGCTCTCTGAAGTAACGCTGTTTTGGGCATCCTTTCCTTAAAACGGCCCCAAAACAGAACGATGGCGCTTTTCAGGTTTACCAGACGTACGTGCCTACCGCACCCGCCGCCAACGTAGCCGAAACCGCTTTGCCTTTATGCCGGATGTGGAATGTTTCACTGGCCTCGCCGTTGTTCAGCACGATGACCACGCGCTCGCCCTTCGGAGTTTTGAAAGCGACGTTCGGCAGGTTGGTTGGAATATTGGAAGCAATCCGCACGGAGCCCGGACGCACAAACTTTGACGCGTGCGCGATGATGTAATAAGCCGGGTTCCGGATCACCTTGTCGCCATCGATGGTCAGGGCACCCAGGCACTCGGTGCAACCGCCGGGCGTGTGGGGTTTCTGCTGCGGATCGGCGGCCAGGTTCCATTCCAGCACGTTGCGGGACCAGTTGCGCGGTGCCCCGATGATCAGTTCGCGCACGTGCCATTTCAGGTCGCCGGGGAACTTGCCGGGCGCGCCAATCCACTGCTCGGTGAAGTACACGTTTTTATCGGGGTGGGCATTGTGCACCTCAGACATCGCCTCAATCTTACCGCCGTACAGGTGGAACGCCGAGCCGTCAATGTATTTCTTCGCCTCCGGATCGTTCAGAATAGAGATCGGGTAATCCGGACGGTCCAGGTTGTGGTCGTAGAGGATGATCTTGGTTTTTACGTTCGCTTTCTGAAAAGCAGGCCCTAAATGGTTCTTCACGAACACCGCCTGATCAGGCGCGAGCATGAGCAGACTGGGGTTGTTGCCCGGGTGCAGCGGCTCGTTTTGCACCGTGATGGCATCAATGGTAATGCCTTCTTTCTGCATTTCCTGCACGTATTTCACGAAGTACTTGGCGTAGGCATCGTACCACTCCGGCTTCAGGGAACCGCCTTTGGAGTTGTTGTTCGTCTTCATCCAGGTGGGCGGCGACCACGGCGAGCCCAGAATCATGATCTTGGGGTTAATGGCCAGAATCTCCTTCAAAACGGGAAGCAGGAACTCGCGGTCCGGCGCCAGGCTGAACTTCTCCAGGTTAGGGTCGGTCTGGCCCTCCGGTAGGTCATTGTAGGAGAATACCTTCTCATCCAGGTCAGACGCGCCGATGCTCACGCGCAGGTAACTCACGCCAATGTTGTTTCCGTCCGTCGCGAAGAGTTCTTTCAGGATGGCCGCCCGCGCGGCTGGTGTCATTTTGTGCAGGTGGTACGCGCTGCCGCCGGTCAAAGTGTAGCCAAACCCATCCATGGTCTGGAACGTCTGCTGGTCATCAATGTCAATCACGGAGGTAGCCGAAGCCGCCGCATCTGTGAACGTCAGGGGCTGCGTTTGTTTCTGGAAAAGCGCTGATTTGTCAGGGGTGGTCAGCCAAAGATCGGCCTCATTTTTAGAGAAAAGGCTTTTGTTAGAGGTACAGCTTACCGCACCGCTTAGGCATAGCCCACCGATGAGTAGAGTGTGCACCCACTGTTTTTTGAGGGAATGAATCATGAATTTGAAATAAAAAGAGTCTAACCTCTAAGAAGCTACTTGATTGAGCAGCTCCTAGGAAGAGGAAGAAGTTCACAAACTTAGATAATTCTGTTTAGCGGCCGTTTTACCAAAAACAGCCGCTAAACAGTGAATTGGTTTACCAAACGTAGGTACCCACTGCACCGCCTCTCAAGGTTGAAGAGACAATCTGACCACGGTATCTAATGTTGAAGGTCTGGTCTGCTCCGGTTTCATTCTGCACCAGTAATACCTTTTTGCCCTCTGAGTTCTTGAAGGCTACGTGTTGCAGAGTATTGAACACCTCTGTGTTCTGTGCATTTAGGAGCGTGGTTTTCACCCGCACCGAGCCCGGACGCACAAACTTGGACGCGTGCGCGATGGTGTAGTAGGCTACGTTACGGGTCACATTGTTCCCGTTCACCGTTACGGCTGGTAGACAGGTGTTACAACCTCCATCGGTGTATGGCCGGTTGTTGGCATCGGCGGTCAGGTTCCACTCCAAGGCGTTCCTGCTCCAGTTGCGCATAGAGCCAATGATTACGTTGGTCATGTGCCATTTGAGGTTGGAGGCAAAGTCCCCGTCGTTGGCCCCCACCCATTGCTCGGTGAAGTACACGTTCTTGTCTGGGTGCGCATTGTGCACCGTGGTCATAGCTGCAATGTTTCCGGCGTACAGGTGAAAAGCCGACCCGTCCACGTATTGCTTCGCCGCCGGGTCATTCATAATGCTGATGGGGTAATCCACATGGTCTAGGTTGTGGTCGTACAGGATGATTTTGGTAGCCAGATTCGCGGCCCTTAACGCCGGCCCAATGTTGTTCTTCACAAAATCCGCCTGGTCTTGCGCCGACATGTACATGCTGGGGTTGTTACCGTCATGCAGAGGCTCATTCTGAATGGTGATGGCGTCAATGGTGATACCAGCCGCTTTCATGTCCTGGATGTAGTTCACTAAATACTCGGCGTAGTCATCATAGTACTCAGCCCTCAACGAACCACCTTTGGGGCTGTTGTTGGTTTTCATCCAGGCCGGGGCCGACCACGGCGAGGCCAGGAGCTTGATAGCCGGGTTGATGGCCAGAATCTCCTTGAGCACCGGAATGTAATAGGCCTGGTCAGGTGCCAGGCTAAACGCGGTGCCCATCACATCTTGATACGAATACACTGTAGGGCTTAGGTCAGAGGCACCCACGTTCAGGCGCAGGTAACTCACGCCAATGGTGTTTTCCTCGCTGTCATCCGCGAACAACTCTTTCAGCAAATCGGCCCGGCTGGTTGAGGCCATCTGGTTGAGCACGTAGGCGCTGCCGGTGGTTAAGGTGTACCCAAAGCCGTCCACAGTCTGGTAGGTCTGCGTGGTGTCAAGGTCAATGGTGAGGTTGTTATTGGTCTCGGTTTTGAAGTTGAGCGCCACGCCTTGCTTCTTAAACTGCACAGACCTGTCTGGGTTAGTTAACCAGAACGCTACTTGGCTAGGACCAGACACCACGGGTGGCGGTGGCGGGGCAGGCGCTGGGTCAGACTTCTCGCCGCAGCCGCTCAGCCAACCGCCTAATATTGCCAGGCTTAAAAATTTAGCTACTTTGTTTGAAAAAGGTACTCGCATAATTCCTTAGGTATTTGGCGACTTCATCAGAAAGGCTCTTTCCAGAAGCCGCAGTTTCAATTTTTACTCCTCCTACATCTGCCGCAAAACCAGCCGCTCTCCTCCACAGACCGAGAAAGGCAATAAGTCTCTCCCCGTTTTTGCCTTCGTTTCACGAAACCAGGCCAGAAACAGGAACTTCATTCCCTACACTAAAAAAGTCGGGTACCCGGTGTATCACCTTAGGCACCCGACTTCATGTTATTGTTTCACGAAGGAATATTCAGCGGTTTTGTAATCATTGGCCACCGTGATAGTTGCCTTGTAAGTACCTGCCTGGGTAATGCCTTTGTAGTTAGCCCCTTTGTGGGTCATGGTGCCGCTCAACGCAGTACTGTTAGTACCAAATTCCACATCCCAAGGCGAGTTGAACTTCATCTCATAGTTCGCTTGCAGCGCATGAGTGCCCTCAAAGATGTACGGATGCTTGTAAGTCATGACAAACTCATCACGCGTATCCCAATTGCTCCAGTGGAATAGCTTCATGTTGTAGTACTTCCAGGTAAGTTTGTTTGTATCAAAATCCAGATTGATCTGGTAGGCTTGGTCACGGCTTACGGCAATGGCCCCGTTACCGGTCGCAAAGTTCACCGTTGCTGTCACGGCATCTGCATTGGGAGAGGTAGTCTCCCCTATTTTAGCTGATGTGGTGAAAGCAGTACCAGAACCGTCTCTCTTTGAATTAAGGGTATAGGTTTTGCCGCTCTCCAGTGCCAGGAACACATTTGACTTGAAGACGCCCCCATCTGCGCTAAATTCAGCTACCACCGTATTGCCTTGCAACAAGAATAGGTTATCAGGCATGGAAGCAGGCCGGTTGGTTTTCACCAAAGAATAGGTGTACTGGTCGCCAGACAGGTTTAAGGTAACCACATGTTTGCCTGTGGCGGTGACCGGAATGTTTTCAAATTCCTTTCCTTCAGCGGCCGCCTGAGACTCTTGCACCAATTGATTGGTAGTGCCTTTTACTCGTTTCATCACCATGTCCCAGCCACTGTTGGCCCTAAAAATGAAATCTTCTGCTTTTTCAATACTAAGCGTGGCCGACCAAATGCCATTCCCTTTGTATTCTAGGGGCTCCTCTCCGCTCCAACCGGCCGCAAAAGCGCCGCCTATGACCGCCCATTTATCAATTTTAGTGAAGCTGTAGGTGTTGTTGCTCAGGTTAACCGTTACACGGTAGGTACCAGCACCAGGTGCGGCAATGGGCGTTCCTTTTTTACGCAAGGTCCCATTGCCAGCGCCTCCGAATACGATTGAGTTGGCGTTCGGCTGGCTGTAGAACTGGAAAGTGCCGCCGTCAGTAAACCTGGTGTAGGCTTCAAATACATTAGTTAGTTTGCCATTGCTGTCTTTGCGCGGGCGCATCATGATGGCTTGGTTCACGTCTGTTCCTTTCTCAGTGGCTGAGCCAGAAATGTACAGGGTGGTGGTTTCATTTTGGAAGCGCTTTAAAGAAAGTAGCTTGCCGGTAGAAATCATCTCTTTGCTCAGTGACTGCGCCACTACTCCCCATTTTAAAGAGACGGTGGTATTGGCGTCATAACCTGCCAAAGACAAGGCTTGGTCTATTTGAGCCGCTGTAGGCTCAATGAATGTATTTTTACCACCATTCCCGGTAGCCATGCTTAAGATAGGCGTGCTAAAATCTGCATTGGCGGCAGAGTCTATCACAAACTTATAGGTTACGCCATAGTTCTTGCTAGACACGGCAGGGCTCCACTCAAAACGGGTAGCGGCGTTTGGCGCGCTTTGGTCTAACGTAACGGTGGCATTCTCTGCCGGACCAGCCAGCACCGGAGCACTCAGCTCCCAGTTCCCGATGGGTTCAATGTTATCTTGCTCCTCGCAGGCACCTACCACAAACAGTAGGGCCAGAAGCTTAAAGAATATATTTAGTTTTTTCATGATGACGATTTTTTGGAATTGCGTTCTTTTGGAGAATCAGCTGGATACACCTGTCTTCCCAGTTCCACCGAAAACTCAACTGAGGCTGGTTGTTTCGGGGCTGCATTTGTAAAAACAGCCCCGAAACGAAAACGGGTTAAATATTAGTCGTGCTGACTTGCGTCTGAAGGCTTAGTTATAGCCTGGGGTTTGCACCAACTGCGGATTCCGGTTAATCTCTGACTGCGGAATTGGAAGGAACAGTTCATGCGTTGCCACATTATAGTCCTTTTTGGTATTGGTGCGCAGGTCTATCTCGTTGAGGTTGTTCATTGTTTCAACAGCTACCCCGTAGCGGCGCAAATCATCCCAACGGTGTCCTTCCTGAGCCAGCTCCAGACGGCGCTCCTTCAGGATAGCCATTCGCATCTCCTCTTTATTGGCAGAGGTATTTGGCCCCAAATTCACTCTTCTGCGCACGGTGTTCAACACGGTTCTAGCTTCTTCCAGGCGGTTGAGCTCATTCAAAGCTTCGGCTTTCAGGAGCATGATGTCTCCTAACCGGAAGATGTACTGGCGGTTAGTACTGGCCCAGCCGTTTGCGCTTTTCCAACGGTACGCAAACGGTACGCTACCTCCGGTGCTCACTGACCAGAACTCATCTGACCAAGGTGCGTTCTCAAAGAGAATAGTTGTGTTTTTTCTGACATTATCACCTTCAGAGTCATAGGCATTTACCAAATTACGAGATGGTGTCATGAATTTGCGCCAGGTATCACCACTCAAAGAAGGAGGTAGCAGCATCTGTGGTCCCCAGTTGGCTTCATTGCCGCCAATAAACTGGATTTCCATGATAGACTCGGCGTTGTTATAGTGTGTGCCATCAAACAAATGGTTGAAGTTGGGGAGCAACTCGTATCCGGCAGGGCTGTTGATTACCGCGTCTGCGTATTGCAGCACTTTGGTATAATCACGGTCAGGACGTTGCGCCCAGGCTTTGGCCAGAAGCGCATTGGCAGCCCCACGGGTAGCACGGGCTTTGTTCACGTTGGCTTCTCCGCCGTAGGTATCTGGCAAGCGATTATCCAAGGCAAAAGTCAAATCTGCCACAATCTGGTTGTAGACTTCTATCTCCGTAGCGCGAGGCTTCTGGGTAACGGCAGGGTCAAGCGAGGTCACTGGCTCCAATACCAACGGCACGCCGCCCCATAGTTTCACCAGTTGGAAGTAATGGTACGCGCGCAGGAAAGACGCTTCGCCCAGAATCTGTGCCTTGCGGGTTTCTGACAGCTGCGGGTCTGTGATTAACGGAACCTTCTGTAGTACCACGTTCGCTTTCGCGATGGCATTGTAGATTTGGCTCCAGTTGTTCCAAAGACGGCTGTTGGTTGGTGTAATAGCAATGTTATCTACCGCGAAAATCTCCGCATTATCGCCCCCGGCATAGTAGTTATCAGAGAGAATCTCGCTGAACACCAGGTTATCCCAGATGTAGTATTCTGCCTGGAAAGATTCATACACACCTACCAAGGCCGCCTCTGCATCTGTGGCAGATTTATAGGCGTTTTCTGTGGTCGCTTCTGAAATGGGCTCCAGTTCCAGAAACTCATCACAAGCGGGGGCTCCCATTAAGAGAGCGCCTGCTAAAGTATAAATGGCTATTTTATTCAGTTTCATGACTTACTAGATTAGAAGGAAAGGTTCAGACCTAAGATTAAGTTGCGGGTCTGCGGATAGGTACCAAAGTCAATGCCTTGGGCACGGTTGCTTCCGCCGAAGGCGTTCACCTCTGGATCAAAGCCTGAATAGTCTGTAATAGTGAAGAGGTTCTCACCGGTAGCGTACACGCGGAGAGAGTTCATCTTGAGTTTAGACAGTAAGGCAGAAGGCAGATTATAGCTAAGCGTAAGGGTTTTCAGACGCACATAAGAACCATCTTCCACAAAACGGGTGGAGATACGGGAGTTGTCTGTGCTGGCCCAAACCGCTCTAGGGATATCAGTCACATCACCTGGGTTTCTCCAACGATTCAACACCGCTATTCCCTGGTTTTTAGGGTCTGACATGCCTTCCATCTCAATGCGGGTAGCGTTGAAGATGTCATTGCCTTGCGTGCCTTGCAGGAAGATGCTTAAGCCAAAGTTCTTGTAAGAGAAGGTATTGGTAACGCCGTAAATGAAGTCAGGATTAGGATTTCCAATGACCACGCGGTCATCTGCTGAAGGCGTGAAAGTGCTTTCCCCGTTTCTGTTGATGTAGTAGGCCATACCCGTTGCCGGGTCTACGCCACCCCACTGATAACCATAGAATAGCGCTAATGGAGAACCTTCTCTAGACAAGCTTACATCTCCTCTACCAGCCACTCCGCCGCCATAGAAGTTCTGCCCCAGAATGTTCACTACTTTGTTGCGGTTAAAGGATAAGTTCAGGTCTGTAGCCCAGGTGAAATCACCCACCAGGTTCTGGGAACTGATCAGGAATTCAAGCCCTTTGTTTTGCAGGCTTCCTACGTTGGCATCGCCGCCGTTGAAACCGGTTGATCTGGGTACTTCAATGGGTAACAGCAGGTCAGTGGTTTTCTTCAGGTAAGCGTCAATGGTAACGGCAATACGGGAGTTTAGGAAAGCCAAATCCAGACCTACGTTTGTCTGCTCAGATGCTTCCCAACCTAATTGGTTGTTCCCGATGGAAGAGGGATAACTACCTGGCTGGGCGGTGCCGCCAATTGGATAGTTAGCTCCGTACCCTACGCGTGGCAAATAAGCATAGGCTCCTAAGCCGGTATCATTTCCAACCAATCCCCAACCAACCCGCAGTTTTACATCATTTAACGCGTTGGTTTTAGGGAAGAACGCTTCTTCAGAGATTCTCCAACCCACGGAAGCCGATGGGAAATAGCCCCAACGTACCTCAGGGCCGAACACAGAAGAAGCATCTGCCCTGAAATTGGCGGTCAATAGATATTTGCTGGCAAAGTCATAGGTAACCCGGCTAATGAATGAGGTGTTGGTTCTCTCAGATTTGTTTGCGTCTGCTACCTGAATCACTGCTCCGGCTCCGGGCGTTGTCACCGCGGTACCAGAAAACTCTGTGCGTTCAATGTTGTTGTTTTCCCATCTGAATTTTTGCTGCACAGAACCCACCATGGCGCTAAAATTGTGCTGACCCAACGTTTTAGTGTAAGAAAGGGTGTTGTCCAGAATCCAGTAGTTGGTCAGGTTGGTGCTGTTGCGGCTTATGCCTTTTCTGGCGCGGCCGTAGCTGGTTCTGAATGGGTCCAGAAAGTAGTCATTGATGGCACTGATGTAATCAATCCCTAAGCTGGCGCGGTACTTTAACTCAGGAAGCAGTTTCACCTCTCCGTATACATTTCCTAAAAGGCGCTGATTTCTGTAGTTTCTATCAGAACCGTCTGTGCTGGAGATAGGGTTTTCCCAATCCTGAAAAGGGTTGCTGGTGAAGGTTCCGTTGGGGTTATACACGCCAATCAATGGCGGCGTAGACAACACGCCCAAAATAACCCCGCCTTGGTTTACAGACTGGTTATCTGCGACGTCTACGTCATGGTAACGGGTGTAGCCCATGTTGGTACCAATCGTTAACCATTTAGAAAGCTTCTGCTCTAGATTCACTTTGAAGCTGGCGCGGTCCATGGTGGAGCTGCGTACGGCACCATTTTGTTTCATCCAACCACCCGAAATATAGTAGTTGGTATTTTCTGTTTTGCCAGAAACGGCCAACTGGTAGTTCAAAGAACTTCCGTTCTGGAAAACTTCTTTCTGCCAGTCGGTATTTTCAGTGTAACGGCTCCAGTTTGTGTTCTGGCCTAGTTCGGTCATCAGGTCACGGTACTGCTCCGCATTCAAAACATCCAATGTATTCCAAACCTGCGAAACTCCGGTGTAGGTGCTGAATTCAAAGGTTGGTTTCTCGGTTCTACCGCGTTTGGTGGTAATCAACACAACCCCGTTAGCACCTTGGGCTCCATAAATAGCGGCCGAAGAAGCGTCTTTTAGAATTGAAATGCTCTCAATATCTGCGGGGTTAATGGAACGGGTATCTGAAGAAGGAACGCCGTCTACCACGTACAAAGGGTCACTGTTGGCGGTGATAGAGCTGGTACCTCTAATACGGATGTTAAATCCCGCCGATGGTTTACCAGAATTGGTTAACACCTGCACCCCAGCCGTTTTTCCCTGAATGAGGTTACCAATCTGGGTGTTAGGGCGGGCATCAAAAGCTTCATTGTCAATCACAGATACAGAGCCTGTGATATCTTCTTTCTCCTGAGTACCATATCCTATGACCACAACTTCCTGCAATGATTTGGTATCTGGCGCCAAGGCAACATTAAGGGTAGACCGGTTTTCAATGGCTACCTCTCTGGTTTGATAACCGATATAAGTCAGCACCAGGGTTCCTGTTCCGTTCGGGACACTTAAGGAGAAACTTCCGTTCACGTCTGTGGACGTGGCGTTGGTAGTACCCATCAGAGAAACGGTAACGCCCGGAAGGCCGGCCCCATTCTCATCTGTCACTTTCCCAGACACTCGAAAACCGTCCTGTGGCATCACCTCTGCGTTGGCTTTAGGCTGAACCTCTGTCACTTTCCTGGAGCGCACGTGAATATTATTATTCACTTGTTTGAACTCCAGATTGGTAGTGGCTCCTACTTTTTCCAGCACCTTGTCCAAGGGTTCGTTTTTCGCCTGAACAGAAACTTTGGCCCGATCAGGCAGCTCATTTTCATCGAAGGTGAATTTGTAGAGCGTGGCAGCCTCTACTTTCCGGAAGAACTCCTGAAGCGTGCCATTGGTGATGGAGAGGGTGATTTTAGTTTTTTGGATAGTGCTCACCGGGGCTTTGCCGGGTGCGGCAAAACCAGATGAGAAGAAAGCCAGGTGCAGCAACAGTACCGCCAAAGCCTTCCAGGACATTCCTTTCAGGACGCCGTAAACGTTTTTTTCCATATCTTGGGAGTGTTTAGTATTTAGTGTTTGAATTGCCTCCTGGAGCTGGATGCGCCAACATCCGGTCTCCGGAGGTAGTTGACAGGTAGGCCACCCAGTGGCTTACCTGTTTAAAGAGCCCGTCATTTTTTCATAGGCTATGGTCTTTTGAAGGTTATCCGAACTTGGTTCTGGTTCATTTCATAAGTAAACTGCTTCACGAAGCTGATGCCTTCCAGTACCTGGGGCAGGCTTTGCTGCCGGTACTCACCGGTATAGCTCCATTCTTCTAAATTGGCTGGTGTCGCTCCGGCTACTTCAATCCGTACGCCGTACCAATTTTCAATTTTATCCACTACTTCTTCTAAGCTGGCTTTCTTGAAATACAGCACGCCGTCTTTCCAACCAAGCACTTCCTGCCTTTCATAAGCAGCCACAGCATGTTGCTGGTTCTTGCGGTTGAACACCAATTGCTGGCCCGGCTCCAGGTTGGCCAGGGTGGCTTCCTCTTTTGCCTCACCTTTGCTGATCTTCACCAAACCGGTAGCCAGTGCCACGGAGATGGCGGTGTCTTTGGGCTGGTATCTGATGTTAAAGGAGGTGCCCAGGGCCTGCGTAGAGATAGCGCCGGATTTCACCACGAAGGGGCGGTTTTTGTCTTTGGCTACCTGGAAGAAAGCCTCGCCCTCCAGCGTGATGTCTCTTCGGTGTTGGGCGAAAGGCACCAGGTACGTCACTTTACTGCCCGGCCGCAGCACCACCGAGGACCCGTCTTCCAGTTGAATGGTTTTCCACTCGCCGGGAGCGGTATGTACGGCCATCATTTTGCCGGCGGCAGACTCCTGTTGGAAGTATTGGCTAGCCACAAACCAGATCAACCCCAGAGGCAGTAAGACAGCGGCCGCCACCTTTGTCCAGTTGCGCCAGGTAGAGGCCGGCAGCGGCAGAACTTTGGTTTCTCTCTGGATACCTGTACTCTCTTCCTGGATGAGCGCTGCTAACTTGCTCCATGTTTTATCTGCGTCATGGGTGGCTGCGGTTTCAGTTTGGCGCTCTCCGGCCTGGGCCCACCACTGTTCCAACTGACGCTCTTGTTCAGGGGTAAGGTTCTGATTCTTAAACCACTCTAATACCGTCTTTACCTCTTCGGGAGTACAGGCTCCATTGTAAAATCGGTTTAGCAGATGTTGATCCATGGGTACTTAGGTAGTTGTGCTTTCCCTTACTACACATGACACCCCGCCAGCACCACTTCCCCGTTGGGATATTTTTAACAAAATCTCATCTTTTTGTTTTTTATATAAATTCATCTACATTTATCATGAGTATTTTAGGTTTTTTTAAACTACATCGGGCAGAGAAATAAGAAGGTGTTGGAAGAGAAAAGTTGTAGCAGCGTGAAAGTCAAGCACTTTGAACCAGAACCCATGCAGGCAAAAGGCACGGAAAGTTTCATGGCAGACATTGAGGCCCTCACCACCGGTGACGTGGCCGCTTTTGAACGCCTGTACCGGGGGCTGGAGCCCAAGCTGTATGCCTTTGCCATGAAACTGGTCCGGAACCGCGAGGATGCGGAGGAAATTGTGCAGGAGGTTTTTATGAAGGTGTGGGAGCGCCGGGCCTTTCTGGACCCAACCCAGAACCTGGACGGGTATCTGTTTACCACCGCCAAAAACCTGGTTTACAACAAAGCCCGGCACCGGGTGTATGAATTCGCGTTCGCCCAGTACCTAGCTGATTATGGGGCCGTTTCTGAAAACTCGACCCAAACCGCCCTGGAGCACCAGGAGTTGGTGCAGCTCTACGAAGAAGTCTGCGCCTCCATGCCGCCCGTCCGGCGCCAGGTCTTTGTGATGAGCCGCGCCCAAGGTCTAAGCACCAGCGAGATCGCCGCGGCTTTAGACACCAGCAACAGCAACATCGAGAACCATATCAACAAGGCCCTGAAGATGCTCCGCGAGAAATTCAAGCGTTATGACATTGTCTATGGGTTCCTGCTGGCTTACGCGTACCTGCTGCGCTAGATTGGGCCTCATTTCCTGAAAACAAGCCATAAACGAGGAAGCCCGTTGGGGTTGGTGCAAAGACCAACTCCAACGGGCTTTAACTATTTAATGGTGTTCTGTTTTGAGGCCGATTTACCAGAAACAGGTGTAAAACGGAAGCTTATCTTCTGGCCGCCTTGCCCTGGCCCAAACCAATCTGGACGCCCAAGGAAGGAACGATGGTGATGCCGGAGAACTCTACCCGCTCTGCTTTCAGCAACTCATAGGTGCCGTACTTCTGGTAGAACATGGAGAGGGCCGGCAACAGGAAAATGCGTCGGGCGCCCACCTTGGCGTTCACAAAAAGACCATACGAAGGAAAGCTTTCCTTTCTGGTGAGGCCTTCTATCTGCACGGCTTTTCCGCCGCCCACTTTTTCGTAGAGCCTGCCCGGAATCAGGCCGTACTCCACAAAGGTATGGTTGTAAGCCAGCCCAAAGGAGATGTTCCCGAATTCCTCATCGGCCCCGAACGAACGGCTGAACACCAGCGGCACCAGCACGTCTCTGCGTTTGGCGGTGAATTCCAGCACCGGGGCCAGTTTGTCCAGGAAAATCTTGGACAAGATATCAGAGCTCTGCCCGGCGTACTGCAGGCCCAGGCTGCCGTACCACCGCTCATTGCTGCTTTTGGACACGCCGGCCACCGGACCCAGGAACTGGTACATGGCATCCAGCACGTGCACCCCCGAGGCATATTTGTAGCCCACGTCTACCCGGGGCACTACCCCGTAGCGCACATAGAAATCAAAGGTGGGCCCCACCGGGTCAAGGGAATACGCGATGGCCGCTTTGGTGGCAGATTTCACAAACCCGTCATAATACACAGAGTCGCGGTTGGCGAGCGCCTCAATGGCATCTTCGGTCACGTCTTTGAGCTGCGAAATGGGCTCAGTGGCCACATTGCCCCCAAAGTTGGCGCCCACTTTGAATTCGCCGTGGGGCGTCACGCGGCCCGAGTGGATCACGGAACGCGGGGCCGAGCAACTCACCAGCAAGGCCAATAATACAAAAGAAAGACTTCGGGCAGAACGGCCGAAACCCAGAACACGACACATACCCATCTTATGGAACCGGAAAGTAAAATGAGGGAAAAGACCTGGAGCGAGAAACGGGATTCGAACCCGCGGCCCTCAGCTTGGGAAGCTGATGCTCTACCAACTGAGCTACTCTCGCTGATAATCGCCTTATCAAAGCAAAGATAACTCCTTTTCGCTTAGACACAAGCCTGAAATCGGCCCGCAGAGCATAGATTTTGCCCTTCTGAGGCTTGTTGAGCAATCCGTATTTAATCTGCCCTCGTATGTGTTATACCACATATCGTTCCTATTGGCACCTACACAAAAACTATGAAAATGAAGACATTATCCCTGATCCGCCAAGGCGGAATCACCTTTGCCGCCGCCTGCCTCTTCCTGGCCAGTTCCTGTGAGAGCAAACGCCCCGTAGAATCCGAGGCAGAAACCTCTGATGCCGCCGCCGTGGACACCGCATCCACCACGCCGCTCACAGACTCCGCCGATATGGTAGCTTCCAGCCTGAAACCTACCGGTCCCAAACCGGCCTGGGCCGATGAGATTACCGGCCCCATGCAAGCCATCACCGACAAACTGGCCAGCTATGGCGCCAAGCCCATTCCGCAGTTAACGGCGAAACAGGCCCGGCAGAACCCCACGCCTACCACGGCCGTGATGGACCTGATGAAAGAGAACAACATTCCCGTGCCGCCTTCCAACGTGGACACCGTCGGCAAGAAGATTCCGGTGAACGGGGGCCAGATCCACGCCCGGGTGTACACGCCCAAAACCGGCAAGGCATCTTACCCGGTCATTGTCTACTACCACGGCGGCGGCTGGGTTATCGCGGATCTGGACACGTATGATGCCTCGGCCAAAGGACTGGCAGAGCAAGCCGATGCCGTCGTGATCTCGGTGGCGTACCGGCAAGCTCCGGAAAACAAATTCCCCACGGCGCACAATGATTCTTTTGCGGCCTATAAATGGGCCCTCAAAAACGCCGCTTCTATAAAAGGCGATCCAAAGAGAGTAGCCGTGGTAGGCGAAAGCGCCGGCGGCAACCTGGCCACTGCCGTGAGCATGATGGCCCGCGACCAGAAAGTACAGATGCCGCTGCACCAGGTGCTGGTGTACCCCATTGCCGGGTACGCGACCAACACAGCGTCTTACCAGAAATACGCGGCCGCCAAGCCCCTGGACAAGCCCATGATGGAGTGGTTCTTCCAACAGTACCTGCGCACACCCGCCGATGGCAAAAACCCCTGGATCAATCTGGTGGCCGCTGACTTGAAGAACTTACCTCCTACCACCATCATCAACGCCCAACTGGACCCACTTCAAGCTGAAGGTGAGCAATTGGCGGAGAAACTGGAGGCGGCCGGCGTCACGGTAAACCACAAACTGTACAACGGCGTCACCCATGAGTTCTTCGGGATGGCAGCGGTGCTGAGCGAGGCGAAGGAAGCCCAGAAATTGGCGGCGGACAATTTGAAAGCTGCGTTTGCGAAGTAAGGGGTTTTAGCCCTGGTTTTCAGAAAACAGCCTTGAAACGCGTGAGTGGTTCAAGGCTGTTTTTTTATGCAATTGTAGTCTGTTGGTGCTGGCGAAGGACTGCTGTTTTCGTGGGTGCAGGAGCGGGGTTGTTGCATGGTATCTCTTCGTGCGCTCACGCCCGCGGGGCCTCGTCTTCCGGGTTCGCGCTGTTGTTTTAGCCTTGGCCAGCAGGCCTGCCGCATGCGCGGCACCAGGTCTAAAACAAAGGCGCTCTCCC
>NZ_JACOAF010000030.1 GCF_014269285.1 Rufibacter sediminis | reverse complement strand
CCATTCCGAACAGAGAAGTTAAGCCCCGCCGAGCCGATGGTACTGCGGTCACACGCGGGAGAGTAGGTAGCCGCCAACCCCCTTATGAACAGCCCCCCTGGTAACAGGCGGGGCTGTTCGCGTTTACACGGGTACCGGAGAAGGGACTTAGAGAAGGTGGATGCCCGGTCACCGGATGGTACTTGGCTTTTCAGGCCCGGTTTAATGAAATGGGCCCCGAAACGGAAGAGCAGTAGGACCTTGGGTTGGATGTCCCTCGGCGTTTAATGCCCGGTTTTCGGAAAACGGCCCCGAAACGGGAACATGCCGGAGTGAGACATCTCCTTATATTAGTACCTTTACATCGGACTTTATACTAATCCTCCTCAGTTATTAGTTCTAGAAGCAAATGTGTACCTTCACATGTAAACAGCTTTTAGTAAATGCTTCCTCTCATATCTGGAACAGCGATTGCTGCCACTCTGTTAATCTTCATTCACTTCTTTGGCCTTCGGTTGAGACAGAAGCTTGATTTTTCCCACATCCAGTTTTTGACGGCTCTGATCTCTAAAACCAAATCGGTGCGGAGAATAAACAATTACCTGCTGTTGTTCCTGCGGCTCCTGTTTGTTACGGCGGCTTTGGGGGCGTTTTTGCTATTTCTCTTTCAAAGTAAAAAGAACCTTGGTACTTCCGCCGCTGAAACATCGGTGATTCTGGACAATTCCTGGAGCATGCAAAGTTCTTCTTTAGAGAAGGGAAGAACCAAAGCGGAGGAAGCGGTTTCGGCTGCCAGAGGAATATCTTCCGGCAACTCCGTTCAATCTAATCAAATCGTAGCCACAGATTCTCTGTCTTTGCCTGAAAGCCCTACCTCCTTTGTCTCGGCACAGGAACTGATAGAGGGCATCACTGAAAAAAGTAGATCTACTACCACGTATCTTTTTTCCGATTTCCAGAAGTCGGGGTACCCGGTAGAGGTACTGAAAACCTTTCCTAAGAACCAGGCTATTACGCTGGTGTCAATGGCCAATAGCCAAACCCCCAATCTCTACATTGATTCTGTCTGGCTGGAACAACCTGTTCTGATGCCTGAGTCGATGGCTGATATTGCCGTTCGGGTAGTGGGAAGCTTGTTGGATAAGAGTAACCAGGTGAAGATTACTGCAGCTGAGGGGGAGCAATTGCTGGGCGCAACCCAGGTGTTGCTAGATCCGGGCCAGAAAGCAGTTGCGCATTTCAAGATTCCGCTCACCAAAAAAGAAGCCCGGCCGATCACCTTCTCCGTGGATGATCCTGAGACCACGTTTGACAATCAGTATTACATTGTACTGCCAGAACCGTCTTCTATTAATATCAAAGTAAATAGGTCGCTGGCAGGGAAAGATCCGGTGGTGCAGGCTTACAGGGCTGAACCGGCCTTTACGTTTTCCAAAGAAGTTACTAGTGGTTCGGGGTTGTGGATATTAGATATTCCGGCAGGCGGAGCTACTGCTGCATTGGCCACTCAGGTAAAGAATTGGGTGGAGAACGGCGGCTCTGTGCTGTTGATCCCGGGTGCCACTTTGCAGCAATCTTCTCTGAGTTTCCTGTCCAGTATTGGATTGCGGGGAATAAGCGAGGAAAGCAAAGAGGTGGGAGCTAAACCGCTCAAGCAACCCGATCTGTCCGATTCCTTTTTCCGGCAGATTTTCGAAAAAGAGGTCAAAAACATGAAAATGCCGGAAGCCACGCCCGTGCTTAGATGGCAGAGCTCCTTTCATACCATTCTTCGGTTCACCGATAATGCTCCCTTCCTGAGTACGTTTAAAGTTGGCAACGGAAACATTCATCTGTTTGCGTCTCCTGTCACCAATGCCTCCTCTCTGGTGGCGCACCCGTTGTTTGTCCCGGTGCTGTATCAGCTGGCGTTATCCACAGACAATGCTAAAACCGTCTTGTCTCATCAGCCCGCCAGTGGCAGTATCGCCCTCCCGATCAGGAACGAAGCGACTTCCAAGAATCCTTATGCGCTGCGCATGGGCAACCAGACCTTTATTCCAGATCAGCGGGTTCGGCAAGATCAGTTGTTCATGACGTTGCCTAAAGATGTGAGCAAGCCTGGTTTTTACCAACTGGTGAGAGACGGCAAAATCCTGGGCCAGCTTGCCTTGAACGTTCCGCGGGCAGAATCAAGGCTGGAAAGTTACAGCGTAAACGAACTGAAGGAAATCCTCGCCGATCATGGCGCCAATGTTCAGGTGATAGAGCCCAAAGAGCGGGTATCATTGCAAAAACAGCTGCAAAACGAAGCGAGCAACTCATCCCTTTGGAAATATTGCCTAATATTGTGTTTTCTGTGTCTCGTGATGGAGGCAGTCATTTTAAGCACTAAAAAAAGTGGATCTCCTATTTAAAGCGGTTACCATCGTTGATGCATCATCAGACCTTGACGGGCAAACAGTAGACCTTCTGCTGAAAGATGGGCAGATAAAACAAGTGGCTCCCTCCATTGAAGAGGCGAACGTGCAAGTTATCCCGGCCCAGGGCCTGCATTGCTCCATTGGTTGGTTTGACCTGAACGCCTTCAGCGGCGAGCCCGGCTACGAGCATCGGGAAACGTTGCAGAACTTCATGCAGGCCGCGGCTTTCGGCGGTTTCACCGAGGTGGCGTGTCTGCCCAACGTGAACCCCATCATCCAGACGCGTTCTACGGTGGAGTACTTTAAGAACATTTCTGCCGGAGGATTTGTGCGTTTACATCCTATGGCGGCGGTAACGCATGACATTGACGGAAAAGACTTATCCGAGATCCTGGACCTGAAAGCCGCCGGGGCCATCGCTTTCTCTGATGGCGCCGACTCTCTGCAGGCCGAGGACACCGTGCTGAAAGCCCTGGAGTACCTGAAGCTTTTTGGCGGAGTTCTCATAAATCAGCCCGTAAACAGAAAATTATCAGCGGGCGGACAAATGCACGAAGGCACGGCCAGTACGCGGTTGGGCCTGAAGGGAATTCCGGCCATTGCCGAAGAGGTGCAGATCACCCGCGACTTACAGCTCCTCAACTACACCCAGGGAAAACTTCACCTTACCCAGCTGTCTACCGCCGCCGGCATCAACGCCGTGCGGGCAGCCAAACAGCAAGGCTTGCAGGTGACCTGTGATGTGGCGGCGCACCAGTGCGCCTTTACTGATGAGATGATGGAGCCCTTTGACACCAATTACAAGGTCATGCCGCCGTTTAGAAGCGAAGCTGACCGCGCGGCCATCTTGGAAGGTCTGCAGGACGGAACCATTGATACCCTTGTCTCGGCGCACACGCCCTGGAACGAGGAAGCGAAAGAACTGGAATTTGACCTGGCAGATGCCGGCATCATCGGGTTGCAGACCGCCTTCTCCGTGGCAAACGAAACGCTGTCCTCGCATCTTTCCTGGAAAGAGATCGTGGCAAAGCTGGCCGTGCGTTCCCGCGAGATAGTAGCGTTGCCGGTGCCTACCTTAGCCGAGGGCGCCGCCGCTAACCTTACTTTCTTTCACCCCACCAAAACCTGGGTTTTTGACCAACGCCTGAATGCCTCGGCCGCCAAGAACAGTCCGTTCCTGGGGCGCGAACTGAAAGGGTGTGTGTACGCCACCTACCTGAACGGGCAACTCACGGTGAACCCCGCCTACCAAAACTAGAGAAGACGAAGACAGATGTTTGACAGAGCTGTTACCAATACCGCCATCAGATATGGCGTCACGGGAGGCATCGTGAGTTTTGTGTATATCATGATTCTGGCCCTCACCGGGTTTGAGAATGCCTATGACAACCCCAGCGAGTACTCCTCTACCTTTATCTTTGGCTCTATTTTCACTTTTCTGGCTCTTAAATACTTCAAGAAGTTTCATGACGCTGAGCTGGGTTTTGGGAAAGCTTTTAAGGTAGGATTGCAGACTACTTTCTTTCTGGCCTTCACCGCGGCCATGCTGCTCTGCATTTATTCTGTTTTTGCGGGCGAACAAATGATCAAAGAATATATTATCTTGAGTCAGAAACGAATGGAGTTGACCAGGCAGGAATTGCTACAGGTGATGGGAGAGGTAAATTATAAAAATGCGTACCAGAACCTGAATCAGTTGAACGCTTATATCCTGGCGCAGATCAGCTTCGTGAACAGAATGGTGGTGGGTTTCTTTATCAGTATCGTTTTAGGCGTGTTTTTCAGAAAGTAGTCCAAAAACCAAAACCAAGAATCATGAACGAACAAGCAATCATGCACGAGCCAGCCGTGACTCCCTCTTCTGTAGGCATACGCTATGGCGTCATCACAGCCTTTATCTCCATTATTTTCAGCCTTATCCTTTATGTGACTGGCCTTCATACCAACAAAGGGCTGTCTTACGCGAGCATGATCATTCCTATCATAGGGATTGTGTTGGCGTACAACTATTTCAAAAAGGAGAATGGCGGTTTCATGTCGTATGGCCAGGGGCTGGGCACTGGCACTATTGTAACAGCGGTTTCCGGGGTACTAAGTGGGCTCTTTACCTACATCTATCTGAAGTTTGTGGACCCCAACGTGCTGGAGCAGATCCGGAATTCCTCTATTGAGGAAATGGAAAACAAAGGGATGAGCGATGAACAGATTGAGCAGGCAGTAAGCATGACCGAGAAGTTTACCACCCCAGAAATGATGTTGGTGATGGGCTTGATAGGAGCAGTTATTCTAGGTTTCTTTTTGTCCCTTATTATTGCGGCTATCATGAAGAGAAGCCGTCCAGAGTTCGAGTAAAAAATATTCATGCAGCATAGAGTAGATATTTCTGTGGTAATCCCCCTTTTAAACGAGGCGGAGTCATTACCAGAACTTACCCAATGGATAAACCGTGTGATGGAATCGCACGGTTTTCTTTATGAGGTTATTTTAATAGATGACGGCAGCACGGATACGTCCTGGAAAGTGATTGAGGAGTTGTCAGCACAAAACCCAAACCTGAAAGGCATCCGGTTTAACCGCAACTACGGTAAATCGGCGGCCTTGAACGTGGGGTTCCGGGAAACGCAGGGCCGCGTGGTCATCACCATGGACGCCGACTTGCAGGACAGCCCAGACGAGATTCCGGATCTTTACCGGATGATTGTGGACGAAGGCTATGACCTGGTATCTGGCTGGAAAAAGAAACGCTATGATCCGTTGAGCAAAACCCTTCCCACCAAGCTCTTCAACGCCGCCACCCGCAAGATCTCCAAAATCAAACTGCACGATTTCAACTGCGGCCTGAAAGCCTATGATGAGCGGGTGGTGAAAAGCATTGAAGTCTACGGCGAGATGCACCGCTACATTCCGGTTATTGCCAAATGGAACGGTTTTGGCAAAATAGGCGAAAAAGTAGTGCAACACCGCGAGCGGAAGTACGGCACCACCAAGTTCGGGCTGGAGCGTTTCGTGTACGGTTTCCTGGATTTGATGTCCATCACGTTTGTTTCGCGGTTCAAGAAGCGCCCCATGCACTTCTTCGGGAGTTTGGGTACTATCTCATTCTTGATCGGTTTTCTGATCACTTCCTGGCTGGTCATCGAAAAGGTGTACTACTCTTTCCAGAACCAGATGGTCCGGAACGTGACGGATCAGCCGCTTTTCTTCCTGGCGTTGGTGGCGGTGATCGTGGGCGTTCAGCTATTTCTGGCTGGTTTCCTGGCCGAGATGATCTCCCTGGCAGGCAGACGGAAAGATGAGTACCTGATCCGGGACAACATCGGGTTCAGTTAAATGGCCCATATTGTCATCATTGGTCCCGCGTACCCGTTCCGGGGAGGGATTGCCGCTTCAAGTGAAAGCCTGGCGCGTATCTGGCAGCAGCTGGGGCACCAGGTGGAGATGTATACCTTCACCACTCAGTACCCGTCGGTTCTCTTCCCCGGGAAAACCCAGTTTGTAGAGGAGCCTGCCCCCCAAGATCTTACCATCTCCCGCAAGCTGAGTTCCATCAACCCGCTGACGTGGGTTTCTCTGGGCCGTAAAATCAGGCAGTTGAAACCAGACCTGGTATTGTTCCGGTACTGGTTGCCTTTCATGGCGCCTAGCTTAGGCACCGTGGCCAGAATCATCAAAGGGAATAAACATACCAAAGTCGTAGCGCTCACCGATAACGTGGTGCCCCATGAAAAGCGGCCCGGCGACAAAGCGCTGACCCAATACTTCGTGGATGCCTGTGATGCCTTCGTGACCATGTCGGCTACGGTTACGCAGGAGCTGAAGACCTTCAACCAGACCAAGCCTATCCTGAGTAGGCCGCATCCCATCTATGACACCTATGGGCCGAAGATGGCACGGGCAGATGCGCTGCGGGAACTGCATCTCCCCGAGGGGAAGTACATCCTGTTCTTCGGGTTCATCCGGCATTACAAAGGATTAGACCTGCTGCTGGAAGCCATGAAAGACCACCGCCTTCAGGAGAGAGGCATCAAACTGATTGTAGCCGGAGAATACTACGAGGCACCCGATACCTACCAACGCATCATAGAGGAAGGTCATCTGCAAAGCCATGTGATTCTAGCCACCGAGTATATTCCGCATGAGAAAGTGACGGCTTACTTCTCCGTAGCCGATCTGGTGGTTCAGCCGTACCGGCACGCTTCCCAGAGCGGCGTCACGCCCATCGCTTACCATTTTGAGGTACCCGTGATTGTCACCAGTGTGGGAGGACTAAAGGAAATGATCCCCGATCAGAAAGTAGGCTATGTGGTGGAAGTAAACCCCAAGGCTATCGCAGACGCCATAGAAAGGTTTTACCACGAAGGAAATGCAGAGGAGATGGTCCTTAACATAAAAGAAGAAAAGAAGCAGTACACCTGGGAAGCTCTTGCGGGAGCCATCATGGAAGCTGCCAACTTATCACCTTAAAAAGAGGCTGTTATCAGAAAAGGAGGCCTAAAACAGAAAGCCAACATCAACCAGACATAACCAGAAACAGGAAAGGGAGCTTACGGGCTCCCTTTCCTGTTTCCTGCTGGCAAGGTCTTTTCCTACTTTGCTTTAAAGGTGATGGTTTCCTCAAAGTCGTTTCCTTCCAGATCGGTGCCATCAACCGTAAGGATCAAGGTATTTCCCTTGAGTTCAAATTCGTATTCATGGATGTCATCTTCAGATTCGGCCCAGGTATAGGTAAGAGGATAGTTCCAGATAATGTTATCACCGTCTATTTCGTACTCGTAATCGCCTTCTTCCTCTTCATCGCCGTCCAGAAGAAGGGCAAACCCTCCCTTTCCGTCCAGTTTGAAGGCAATGTCATCAGTGCCAGCTTGGCCTTGCACAATTTCTAAAATGTCCTGGGGAGATTGCCCATCGAACTGAACTTCGTGTTCATCCAGTTCCCAGGTTTTCTGGGCCAATTGAGCTTCTACAGTTGGCTTCGGGTCGTTTTCTTCTTTGTCATCGTTCTTGTCACAGGAAGAGAACACCAACGTGAAAGCGGCTAAGAGGGTCAGGAGGTAAGATTTTTTTAACATGACAGGGAATTGATTAAGTGAAAGAAACATGGATATAGGTTAGAAATGGATTTGAATACTGGTCTTTTATGCTGCAAGTAGTTGTTGGTGAAGTACTTGGTGTTTGTGCTAGTAAGACCAGGCCGCTGGGAAGAACCCCTACCACCAAGAAATGAGAAGCGGGCACGAACTGCCTGAAACCGGATTTCAGGCAGGTGAAGGCGGCAAAAGGAATTACTGAATCAGGATAAAAAATGGGGAGGAATTTAGCGGGACTGCCTGTGAACTCCGTGCTTGCGAAGCGTGAAGTTCTTCAAAGGCATGTTTTAAGGCTCTTTTTTGGAAACGAGAGCCAAAGGAGATGTGCTCTATCAAAGCACGGAAAGTCTGAAGGGAGTTCAGGTTGAGGAACAGCCTGAGAGGATTTTTTTGCAGTAGAGGCCGGCCGGAAAACGGTGCCGTTCAACAACTCATTTTTGGCTTGATTTGGTTAAAATGCCCTTAAAACAGAAGAGGGAGCCTAGGCTCCCTCTTCTGTTTTGCATAAAGTATAATGACGCGTAAGTGATCGGCTTACATCGTCTTTAAGGTAACGGTACCATCTATCTCATAGCCGGAAATAGACTGGGAGAATTCTCCCTCTAGGCTGTTGCCCGACAGTTGGGTTATCGTGAGTTTCAAGTCATTGACCGGCAAGCCAAAGGAGGAGCCGGCGCCTTTAATGGTTAACACATCTCCCTCCAGCGTCCAAGTTCCGGGGTACTGTTGTGGATTAGAATCGTCGCACTTGGTGGCTCCTTCGTCTACCGTCACCACTCCGTTAGCCCTGAACTCTATAAAATTATCTTTTTCACAGTCCTCAAAGTCTTCATAAAGATCTTGTGAACCAATGATTGGGAGAGCTACCTCCAAAGCGGTGATCTGCCAGCGTTTGTTCATCAGCATATCCTCTTTAGATGGGGTTGCGTCGTCATCGTCGCTGCAGGCACTGAAGAAAAGGGTGCAGCAGAAAAGGAGAAGAAGGAGAGGATGTTTTTTCATAGGTTCAGATGTAAGGTAGCCTGTATACGAATGTAGCTGGTTAGAAGCTTAAAAACGAGCGAAAATCTGGAGGTAGTATAGAGGAACAACCTGCGCCAACAAAAAGACCAGCCTGGCGGACTGGTCTTTTTGTTAGATACTAGGGTGAAATTCCGCTTACGGGATAAGCACCGCCCGGAACTGGGTCACGTCAATGGTAGGCACGTTGGCCTTATAATACGAGTTGATGGTAGAGATCAGGTTGTTTGCTACAATCGCATATCCTCTGGGAGTTAAGTGCACACCGTCCAAAGAGAATAGGTTACCAGTGACAAAAGCCGGTGAATACGCGATGTTGTTAAGCGTGAACCCTTGCTTGATGGTGTTGAAATACGCGTTCATGTCTGCGTAGGCCACTTTCTTGGCCGTAGCGGCGGCAGAGAGTTTGGTGTTGAAGTTTTGGGTAGCCGCTTTTACCGCCGCCGTCTCGGTCTCATCCAGTACCTCCTGATTTCTCAGCGGATTGAAAGGAGAGAAACCGTGCGGTACCGGCTGAGGCACGCCTGGCAGTGCTTCTGGGGTGCCAACCGTTGAAGTAAGCAACACGAAATCAGTTGCTTTCGCCTCGCGCACCGCGCCAGCGCCGGTAGTGATGTACAGTTTGGCGTTAGCTGCTTGCGCCTGGCTCATTAACAGAGCAGTTGCCTTAGTTGTGAAGAAAGGCACAGACGTTACATCTGGGATGTTAATCACCACGCCTTGAGCGGGAAGTACCGCCATCATGGCGTCAAGGGCAGACTGGAATTCAGTGTCCGTCGTGATGGGAGATAATCCGCCCGAAGTGGCAAAGCCTAACACGTCATTGTTGCCCAGCCACATGGTGAAGAAGGTTCCCTTTACGGAAGCCACTTTGTTCACGTACGGAAGCAAACCTCCGGCGGGAGTTGCCTCGTTGGGCAGCAAACGCTGGTAGTACGGGTTGAAGCCCAATGGATTGTTGAAGCCGTAACCCGGTGTCACCACGTCTTTCATCCGGATGCCCGGGATGCCCAGGTTTTGCACCTCGCCAGTGAATTTGGTCAGTAAAGGCGTTTTGCCATCAGCGCCCATGCCCGTTACCGCCAGGTTGGTGGTGACGTTTTCAGTGGTGGGCAAGCCGGTGGAAGAGAAGCCTGTTAACCGGATGTACCCAGAGCCATTGCGTTGCTCATTGGTAAACAAAGGTTGCGTAAAAGGCCCGCCGCCTACAAAGCTGAACTGGTTGGCCAGAATATTGGGATAAGAATACACCTGGCCTTCCAGGTACAGGCCGTTGTCCTGGAAACCGGCAGTTAGGGAGTTACCCACCGCCACGTACTTGCTTAAGTCCAGAGGGCCGCGGCTAACGGTAATGTCCTCCTCAAACTCGGGTTCACAGCCAGAGAATAAGAAAACGCTGGAAAGAAGAGCGGCAGCGCCTAATCTATAGAATATGTTCTTCATGATGCTTTACGTTAAAACTTGTAATTGATGCCTACGCCCGGGATATAGGCCACTGATTTGTAAGTACCAGCCACACCGCCAGATTTGCTGGCGTCATCGGTGCGCTCTTTCTTGTTGATGTACAGGAAGGAAGCATCCAGGTCAATCTTCTCGCTGAGAGCCAGGGTTAAACCGGCAGACACGCCTCTGGAGTCAGCGTCTGGGGTTTCTGGGGTCAGGTAACCCGCCTGTACCGGAGAGTTGTCGTAATAGGCCCCAGCCCGCACTGTTAAGATATCAGATACTTTGTACTGAGCACCAACGCGGTAAATAAACACGTCTTCATAGTTACGAGGGCTCTCGGTGAACATTTCTCCCCGGATGCCGGCGTTGTAGTCAAACCGCAGTGATTTGTAAGCGCTCCATTGCACCCGCTGTACGTCAACGCCAATGGTCAGGTCCTCGGTGGGTTTGAACCCAATCCCCAGGGTAATGTTGGCCGGTAACGGAAGCTTGGCGTCAAACTGGGTAGCCTGAAACTGACCCGCCACTACGGGCGATGTAGGCAGCATGAACGTGACATCGCCTTCTTTTACTTCCATCTCTACTTTAGAGCGATAGGTCAGACCCAGAGAAAGCTTCTCGGTAGGCTGGAAATAAACGCCCAGATTATACCCGAAGCCGCTGGCACCGCCGTCCAGTTCAATGCCGCTTTCAGCGTAGTTGGCGTCCTGGAGCGGGATGCTCCGCTGTAGGTTCACACTCCCAATGGAGTAAATCAGGCCGGCGCCAAATCCCAGTTTGTCGGAGATCCGGTAACTAACGGTGGGTTGAATGTAGATGGCCTGCAAAGTCAGCTCGTTCAGCCCGAAGCGCCCTTGCCACTGGTCGCCCCAGTTCACCGATGAACCGTACGGCGTGTACACCCCAATACCAAAGCGCAGCGGACTTTCCTCTTTCCCGAAGGAGGCATATACCTGGAACGGCGTGCTCAGCGGATTATCGGTAAAAGCCTCTGAAATTCCGCCGGCTGGTTCTCTGTAGGCGATTTTCGCATTCAACGCACTTACCCCTAACTGGATACCGTTCTGCCGCAGATGCGCCAAGGCTCCCGGGTTAAAGAAAATGCTACTTTGGTCCAGAGCGAGCCCGGTGCCCACGTGCCCCATGCCTATCTGCTTTTGCCCCTGAAGGTTAGCCTGGAACCCTCCAGCGTTGGCGACGCCCGCAGAGAGCACAGCACTGCCCAATAAGGCTAAAAATTTACTTTTCATGCGTTTGCTAGTTAAATATAAGTGTTTTAGGTTCTTGCATATTTGGTAATCAAATATAGAAAAATAGAACAGATATTTAGATAATGTTATGCATATCACCATATTTTTTATAAAAAATTATTCAAGCTGGAGGGTGGCGCACTACTACAGAATAATGCAATCATGTTTGTGCCTGCCCAGCCAAGGTGTAGAGGAGAAACAGGAGGGCCGGGCAGCGTTGTAGCGACTCTCCCAACAGCAGATAAGACGGGTATTTCCCAGGTTTCAGGAGGCGGTAGAAACCCGCGCAGAAAAAAATAGCCCGCAGGTCATCTCTTTTTTACCAGATGCGTTTAGCCATGACTGGTTAAGAGATAGATACTATGTATGACGTATTGATTGTAGGCGGAGGTCCGGCCGGTTTAAGCGCCGCTATGTTATTGGGGCGGTGTATGCGAAAAGTGGCTTTGTTTGACACCGGAGTGTACAGAAACTCCTATTCCCACGCCATGAACGGCTTTATTTCCCGTGACGGCACCCCGCCGGGCGAGTTTCTGCGCCTGGGGCGCGAAGATCTGGCGAAGTATGAAGTAGACATCAAGCAAAAGCGGGTGGTGCGCGCCACCAAAGAAGGCGACCTATTCAAGGTGGAGGATGAGGAAAACCAAGTTTACCTTTCCAGAAAACTTCTGCTGGCCACCGGCTTGTGTGACCGATGGCCTAAAATCCCCGGAGCAGAACCGTTCTACGGCTCCAGCATCCACCACTGCCCGTACTGTGACGGCTATGAGTCCAAAAACAAACCCCTGGCAGCCTATGGCAAGAACCGAGATGCCCTTGGGCTCTCCCTGTCCCTGAAGACCTGGAGCAGTGACGTGATGCTCTTCACCGATGGCACCAACCGCCTCACCCGCGAAGACCGCGAACTCCTGGCCCGCAACAAAGTCCAGATCAATACCTCGGCCATTGAGCGTCTGGAGGGCGAAGACGGACACATGCAGCGCATCGTGCTCAAGAACGGGCAGGTAGAAAACCGCGAAGCCCTGTTCTTCGCGACCGGTTCAGACCAGCACTCAGACCTGGCCCGGCAACTGCAGTGCGATTTCACCAGCAAAGGCGTGGTGAGAACCTACAAACACCAGCAAACCAACGTGCCCGGCCTCTACGTAGCCGGAGACGCGGCCCGCGACATGCAGCTGGTCATTGTGGCCGCCGCCGAGGGTACCAAGGCAGGAGTGGCCATCAACATGGAACTGCAGAAAGAATTCAGAGAATAACACCAGCAGATGCCGGGTTCGCCAACCCCGCAGGTAAGGTCCGTTTCAGGGCAGTTTTCCAGAAAACCGCCCCGAAATGGACCTTTTCAGTAGTAAGAATTATCAGTTGTAAGGACTCAGAAACGAAATGCCTCTCTATGGCGCGGAAGTTACTTCCGTGCCTTCCCTTATGAAAGATCTTGTCACCTCAACAGAGCAAGCACAAGATCAGAAAAAGGAATTACTGCTTTCCCATCGTCCTCTCCAGAAAGGAGTTTGGCGGCAAACGCCTGTGTCGCGTAGATAAACGGCTTTCCTAACTGGTTCCCAAGCTCCTTTCAGGAGGGAAGTACAGTTTGCCAGGTCTTCAAAGCTGCTCCACGGCTGATGCGCCCGTGGTTCCCGGCGAGTCTGGAGACTCGCATCATCCTACGTCACGAGACTGAAGTCTCGCGCCAGTTTCTTCTATTCGTAGACTCAGAACTCAGGACTCGTGACTCAGAACTCAGGACTCAGTTGTACGCAGCTCCAACGAGTGTCTCCGCCAATGCCGTTTACAGCGCATTTTCCACAAAAGACCCTAAATGCAGGAGCGGAGAAGTTGCCCGACGAAGGTTACGTTTTGCTGGAAGTTTTGCGTTTCTGCTGCGAAAGCTTCCGGAAGTAGCGGTCAGAGAGGCAGTATTCGTGGCCTTCTACCAGCAGGTGCATGGTGAGGTTCTCAATCGCGATGGGTTGCCCTTCGTCTACTTCCTCCAGATTGGAATAGCGCACGTGCGAGCCGTCCATGATGGTGACCACCCCGTTGCCGAAGACTTCTATGTGATTGCCGTTTTTGATGATAATGCCGGTTTCCTCGCCCAGCCCCACGCCCACAAACTGAGGACGCTTGGTGACAGCGTGCGCCAACCGACCAAAGCGGCCGCGCTCGGTGAAATGCGTGTCAATGAACACATTCTGGATAAAGCCCAGGCCGTGCGTGGTCTTTACCTCGCCTTTCTGCAAGGAATGGTAGCCGTAGCCCTCGTAGATCATGCGGTCAGACATGGCGGCCGCGCCGGCGCTGGTGCCTGCAATGGTGATTTCCTCTTCCCTGTAGCGCCGTTGCATAAGCTGGTGCAGTTGCGAGCCCGCCAGAAACTCTTTCAGGCGCAGCTGGTTGCCGCCGGTAAAGAAGATGACCTCGGCCTGCGCAATGCGCGAAAGGTACTCGGGCTTGTCGGCTTCGTTGTCTTCGTCAATGTGCATGAACCGCACGCTGTTGCAGCCCAGCTCCTCAAACGCCTCTTTGTACGCCTGTCCAGACTCCATCGGCTCCAGGGTGGCCGTGGTGATCACTTCAATGTTAGAGTCAATGCTGCAAAGCTCAGAGCGGATCAGGCTGATCAGGCCATCGTCATCGCCCCCGCCTAGTGCTATCAACGTTCCTTTGGGTACCTGCATAACGTGAGTTGTGTTAAAATGAGCGTGCGCTGCCGGGTGGCTGGTAGAAGAATCAACGTAGCACCCGGCGCAAGGGTGTCAAATTACGGTAAAAATGAAAAGGAATCCACTGGAAAGCCTCATCGGGCGGGCAGCTGCCGGGTTTTGGGGCCGGTTTCAGGAAAGTAGCCTCCAACGATGCCGGTCCTGAATACGTATCTGGAAGAGATATGAAGATCGAGCAATTTGAAGACAAAGGGCTGGCCCATTTCTCGTACATCATCATGGATGATTTCGAGATCGCGGTCATTGACCCCGTGCGTGACCCCCGCCAGTACGAAGAGTACGCCATGATTCATGATGCCAAGATCACGGCCATCATTGAAACGCACCCGCACGCCGATTTTGTAAGTGGGCACCTGGAGCTTTCAGAAGCCAAGCAGATTCCTGTGTACATAAGCAAACACGCCAAGGCCCGGTATGAGCACAAGCCTTTCAACGAAGGCCAGGACCTGAGAATCGGGCAGGTAACGTTGCAGGCCCTGGACACCCCGGGCCATTCGCCAGACAGCATCTCTTTGTTGCTGCGCGATGAGACCGGCAAAGAGCACGCCGTATTTACCGGCGACACCCTCTTTATTGGCGATGTAGGCCGTCCCGATCTGCGCGAGAACGCGGGCCACGAAACCGCCACCCGCGACAAACTGGCCCGCCAACTCTACCACTCTACCCGCCAGAAACTCATGCCGCTGCCCGATGCGGTGCTGGTGTACCCGGCGCACGGGGCGGGCAGCCTCTGCGGGAAAAACCTGAGCAATGCCAAGTGCAGCACCATCGGGGAGCAGAAGCAGACCAACCCCGCCCTCCAGGAAATGACCGAAGACGAGTTTGTGGCCTTCGTGACCGCCGACCAGCCCTTCGTCCCGAAATACTTTGAATACGATGTGCACCTGAACCTGAAAGGCGCTCCCAAGTTCCAGACAGCCGTAAAACAGGTGCCCATTCTGGAACCCGATCACAAACTGAGCAAAAGTTGCCTCCTCATTGACACCCGCTCGCAGGAACAGTTCAAGCAGGGGCACTTGCCCGGCGCCATTAACCTGCAGGACGGCCCCAAGTTTGAAACCTGGTTAGGAGCCGTGGTAGGCCCCGAGGAAGGATTTTACCTCATCGGCGAAGGCGAGGAAAAACTACGCGAGCTGATTGGCCGGGCCGCCAGCATTGGCTACGAATCCCTGATCACGGGAGCCCTGCCGGTGCCCCCCGCTGGCACAGAGCAGTCGCCGGTGCTGGACTTAGCCGCTTTCAAAGCCAACCCCGGGGCCTACACCATTGTAGATGTAAGGAACACAAGCGAGGTGCAGGAGAAGCGGGTGTTTCCCGGAGCCCTGGAGATTCCGCTGCCCGAGCTGCGTGAGCGCCTGGACGAGATCCCGGATGATAAACCCATTGTGGTGCACTGCGCCAGCGGCTATCGGTCTGCGGCCGCCGCCAGCATTGTGGCCCAAGCCAAAGAGGAAGTACCCGTCTATGACCTGAGTGAAGTGGTAAAGGAGTTCAGCGCAGGAAGCTAAGCGTAAAGGAATCCTGCTGGCAGTCGATGTCCTGTCCTGCTTTGGGGCCGTTTTGGTGAAAACGGCCCCAAAGCAGGACAGGACATTGCTTTTTCAAAATTAGAAAGGATATAGGAGAACTGCTTCCTCAGAACCCATAAGATCCCGGAAAAAGGGAAGGGTCAACTGATAAAGGTGCTGCGCCAAAGGGGGGTAAATGGACGGAATCTCAAGCGGCAAAAGTCCATTCCGTACGAAAGAGATTGGTGTTTCCAGTAAAATCAAATAACTTCGGGTAAAAGGCTGAAGTTAGGACGAGCTTTTCCATCCGAAAACTTCCCGAGCTTCTGCCGTTTCTTCTTACTTATCAAATGACATGGTGCTCTGGTGAGCCTTGTCACGTTTGCTTATGTTCTTTTTTTTGCGTGCTTTTTTCCTCTGTCTTGTCTGTCTCCTTTTTGTTTCCAGCGCTTCGGCCCAAATCCTGAACGTAGAGAAAGTTCGGGTAGAACGAGATTCTTCTAATTACTTCACCGGTAAACTAGGCGTTAACCTGAATTTGTTCAACCGGGCGGTGGGCAAAGAAGGCGCCACGGATCATTTCCTGGGCCTGACGGGCAACGGCAACATTGGCTACGTGTCTGAGCACAATACGTATCTGCTGCTGGCCTCCTATAATTATGTGCGCCTCAAAGGCGAGACCCAGGTAGAAACGGGCTACGTGCACGGCCGCGTGACCTTCAAACGGAAAGATCGGTTGTCTTATGAAACCTACGGCCAGGCCCAGTATGATTACAACCGCGGACTTGAACTGAGAATGCTGGCCGGGGCGGGCATCCGGTACGCCGTGGTGCAGAAGGAGAACATCAAGTTCCATTTGGGCACGGGCGTCATGTACGAGTTTGAGCGCTGGCATCACCTGGAAGAGGAACGATACATCAACAAACACATCCCCAAACTCTCCAACTACGCCAGCATCCGGCTGCCGCTGAATCCCTTTCTGGAACTGAACACCATCCATTATTACCAGGTGGGCTACGACCAACCCGCCGAGATGGCCCGGCACCGGTTCAGCGGCGATGTGTCTATTGTCATGAAGATCAACAGCCGTTTCCAGCTGACCACCAACTTCTCGCACACCTACGAGAACCGCCCCATCGTGCCCATCCCCAACTACCTCTACAGCCTCACCAACGGCATCCAGGTCAGCTTTTAACCTGGCAAGCAGCTCCTGCGGTTTTCCGCCTCATTTTAGAAAACTGCCCATAAAACACCCTTTCAGATTCTCTGGAACAGCCTTCTTAAAGAGCGTATTGCCCTTTGGCACCATAATTAATTCGTTGAGCTAAGTGCCCTAGTATTTCAAACATCGGATGATGGTAGGTCCAAGTTGGCAACCTGAACTATGGGAATGAAACCCACCCCTACCCCTCCGAGGAGGGGAGTTTTCGCAGTTGAACCGCAGTCTTAGTTCTCGGTGAGAACACCAACAACGGCGAGCGAAACCGGTCAGCGCACAGACATTCATCTCCGTCCGCAGGACGATACAGGCACTGCAGCGGCTCTAACCCAATAACGGAAAACTGCGCTCTCTCGGAACTGGGCCGCATGCGTAGCCCAGTTCCGAGAGAGCGAATGCAGCGGCGGATAAAGTAGCAGCTGCTTACGTCTGCTATGGAACAGAAGGCTTTTCCAGGTGTCATGATTACTGAAGAAAAGACTGTTTGAGCGTCAGCGAGTTTCTTTTCTTCATGATTCTTTTGGTTACTTTTCTCATCCAGGAGAAAAGTGACAAACGCGGGCAGACCGCATCTGCAGCCACAAGGCTTGGCAAAAAGGAAGTGGAGAGCAAGGGCGAGTTGCTAACTTGAAAAGCAGTTATGGTCGTTGGTGAGAACACCAACAACGGCGGGCGGAGTAGCAAAGGCTCAATAAAGAAAATGGATCAGCAGGTGTAAACATCCCCCTTCACCCCCTTCAAAGGGGGAATCTCTGCTTAAGGGAAGTTAACTTGATTGTTCAACAACGGTGGGCCGGGCTGACTGCTCAACAGTTGATAGCTCAATAAAAAGAAAAAGGCACGGAAGTAAATCCGCGTCATAGCGAACCAAAAGACAGCAGCAGAAAGAAAAATCACGGAAGTAAATCCGCTCCATAGAAAAGCGAACACCCTTCTATAAACCCTCAAACCAAATCCAGAAACGAAAAGTCTTTTTCAAACTAATTCTCGGAAAACAGCCTCAAAACAGATCAATCATCCCCACCCCCGGCTCGCCGATTCGCTTTTTTCTGCCCGTGTTTCTGCTTGGACAGCAGCCGTTTCTGCACAGCAGCTTTAGACGGGCGGGTTTTCTTGCGGGGTTTGGGCCGGTGCAGGGCCTGTTCCAAGACCTCGTACAGTTTTGCCACCACCAGCTCTTTGTTGGCCAATTGGCTGCGGTCTTCCTGACTGGCCAAGTGCAGGAACCCTTCTTTGTTCAGGCGCGGGGTCAATTTCTCCAGAAGCAGGTCTTTCTGTTCCTGAGTGAGCAGTGCGGAGTTCGCAATGGAAAACCACACCTCTACCCTGCTGGCGACTTTGTTGACGTTCTGCCCGCCGGGGCCACTGCTGCGCGAAGTCTGGAAAGTTAATTCTGAGGTTAAATCTGGGAGCATAGGAACAGTACGTAAGACAGGGCAGAGCGATACTTCTCCAGTCAGGAGGAAAATACAGGAGCCAAGGACTGGCAAGAAGCACTCTCTAAACTAACATCAGCCCAGGCAAGCTCTGAGAAATTCAGCGGAAGTTCAAGAGAACCGCTCTTCATCCTTTCCAAGATAAGCCTCATGGGGAGGGCACGCTTCAAGTGAAGGGGAGCATCGCCTGAAATAAGAGTTGGTTTCCTGCTCTATGCCTTGCTGGAATTTTTCTTTCTCCCCGCATCAGCCTTGTTCATTTCTGGACATCATCCGTTCGCGGGTGGACAATTGGGAAAAGGTGTTAGTTTGTAAATGCCTATAAGTAAACTATTTATCATCTGGCATGGCTTTGGAAAAGAAACTTACCAGAGCGGACAACCTACAGAGCAACCGGTGCATCTTTTAACTGTAGCGGGACACGGAGACCGGAAGAAAGAAACTGGCTTTGGCTTGGTAGGGAGGCTACTCCCGCTCATTCACGCAGTCTTTTTAGTAACCTTTAACATCTAATGCCATGAAACTCATCGTCTTATTATTCGCCATGTGTATTGGTTCAGGCCTGGCTTTGCAGGATGCCTTGAGCGGCATTCGCTACAACCAGGAAGTCATTTACATCAACCAGTCTGGTGCGCCCATGCCGGGGCCTACCGCTGAAGACGCGGAAACTGCTACGCCCATCACCTACCACCAGGGAACTACCGGTAAAGTAAGCCTTAATGCGTAAGTAAGCTGGGTGTTTACATCGGTTTTGAGCCCGTTTTTTTGAAAACATGCCCAAAGCAGCCCAGACGTGGCTAGGCTAAAACCAGGAGGAGGAAGACTCTTTCTTTTTCTTCTTCTTTTTGTCTGATGGGCTGAAAATGCCTTTGATGATCTGACCCGGGGTGGGGGGCTTTTCCTTGATCAGCACGTACCGGATAGAGAAGGCACCCCCGAAACTTAACCAATCCTCATGCCGCAGGTGGATAGCTGGTTTTAAATCGGCAGACAACAGGAACGGGAGCCCGTTGACTTTGTACTCCAGGCCTCCAATCACATCAAAGCCGTAAATAGTGCCGTAGTCCTTTAAGTGGCCTCCGTGTACCCCGCCGCCCATGTAATAATTGAAGCGCTGCCCCAGCACAGGGAAATGCTGCTCGGCCAGTAGGGTGGCTGTCACCTGCCTTGTGCCGGCCGTGACCATGCCTTCCAGGGTGGTTTTTTCCAGAATCTTTTGTTGAATGGTTCCTCCAAACTCGTCGTTGCCAATTCTAACCCCGGCGGCGGTTTTGTAACGTTGGGCCAGGGCAGGCAGGCAACCCATGAACAGGAGGCATAGCCCGGCCAGAAATATTTTCTTCATGTGGTAAAGTACGGAAGAGATAACCAAACAGCTGCCCAAAAAATACACCGGGCGCTTACCTGCAGAACGCCTCCGGCTCCATTTTCTTTCACGGCGTTTTCTTAAAAACGATGGGAAAGCAGAGACGTTGCCCTAAGGAGCCTGAAGATCAGCTACTTTATAGGGGTTGATGAATTTTGCTTTTATCTACGAAATATTTCGTGATTAAATTTTCTTTTTACGAAAAGCTTCGTATAATTGTCTACGAAACAAGTCGTAGAACAGAGCCGAGTTGAATACCATGGAGAATACCGCCCCTTTAAAGCCCACCGAAACCGAACTGGAGATCTTGCAGATCCTGTGGCAGCACGGGCCCAGCACCGTTCGGTTTGTGAACGAAGAACAGAGCAAAGTCAAGGAGACCGGCTACACCACCACTCTCAAGCTGCTGCAGATCATGTTCGAGAAGAACCTGGTGTCGCGCGATGAGGAGAGCCGCTCACACGTGTACCGCGCCGCCGTCACCGAAGAAGAAACCCAGCAGCACCTCCTGGGCCGCTTCCTGGACACCACGTTCCGGGGCTCGGCCATGAAACTGGTCATGCAGGCCCTGGGCAATCACCGCACCACCCCAGATGAATTAAACCAAATCCGCCACCTATTGAAAAAACTGGAAGATGACTCCTCAAACGCTGATTCATGATGTACTTCCGCAGGAGGTGACCCACGCCCTGGGGTACACGCTGCTGCACTCGCTCTGGCAAGGAGCATTGATGGCCCTGCTAGTTGGGGTCCTGCTGAGATTGATGCACCGGCACTCAGCGGCAACCCGCTACTGGGTGACCTGGGGAGCCCTGATGGCGCTGCTAGTAGTGTCTGTGGTGACGTATTGGAAACTCTATGCACCTGCCGCTGCCCCCCAGGAAGTTGCCGCGCAAACCTCTGGAGGGGTGCAGTGGGAGACCACCGTGTTGCAAGCGGCTCCGGCTTCTTTCTGGGAAACCGCAGTAACCCAGGGGCAGGCGTATTTCAACCAGCACTTACCGGCCGTGGTGCTGCTCTGGCTGATGGGCCTGTTGCTCATGGGGCTGCGGGTGTTAGGCGGATGGGCCTATGTACAGCGGCTTCGGTCTTACCGCACCCGGGACGTGCCCGAGGTCTGGCAACAGAAAGCGCAGGAGTTGTCGCGGCAGTTGGGCCTAAACCAGTTGGTGAAAGTGACTGAGTCTGCGTTGGTGCAGGTACCCATGGTCATCGGGCACTTCAAACCGCTGATTCTGCTGCCGCTGGGGGCCTTGACCGGACTGGCAACGGCGCAGGTAGAAGCCATTCTGGCGCATGAGCTGGCCCACATCCACCGGCGCGATTATCTCCTGAACCTGCTGCAGAGCATGGTGGAGACCTTGTTTTTCTTTCACCCCGCCGTGTGGTGGATCTCTGACTGCGCCCGCACCGAGCGGGAACACGCCTGCGATGACCTCGCCCTGGAACTCTGCGGCGATTCCCTCACCTATGCTTACGCCTTAACTAACCTAGAAGAACTGATCATGAAAACGAACGTAACCTCTCCCCGCCTGGCCATGGCTTTTTCTGGCCGCCGGAGGTCATTATTGAGCCGTATCACGCGGTTAGTGCAGAAATCCGCCCTGCGGCCTTCCTTCTCCGAAGGGTTTCTGGCCAGTTGTGCCGTTATGGCCGGCGTGCTGGCGTTCTCGGCCAGCGCCTGGGCCAACTACACCGTTCCTGAAAAGCCACTCCAGGCCGAGAATCCCGCTGAGAAACCGGTTCCCGCCAACGCCATGATTTCGGCCGCGGCCGAGGAAAAACAGGAGGCGCTGGACGAAGACCTTACGTTGCAGCAACTGGAAGACGGCCTGGTGATTGTGCAGAACAAAAAAGGGAAGGTGGTGGAGGTGTACGTTAACGGCCGCCGGATTCCTAAAAGCGAACTGGGCAAATACCAGTCCCGCATAGACCAGCAACTGGCCTCGGCCAGGAAAGGCAAAACGCTCCGCGATGATGAAGAGGTAGAAGCTGCCATGGAAGAAGTGGAAGCCTCGTTGGGCAACCTTGAAGAGCGCGGCCTCGGCCGGTTAGCGCCCCTGCCTCCCATGCCGCCCATGCCCCGTACTCCGTCGGCTTTCAGAGGCAGCGAGATAGCACCCGTGCCTCCGGTTCCGCCGGTGCCCCCGCTCCCCGAGGACAAGGAAGGCAACAAGCGTTACGAGGCGTCCATGAAAGAATATGAGGCGCGCCAGCAAGAGTACGAAGCCCGCATGGAAGCCTTTGCCGAACGGCAGGTGGAGTTTGGCGCCCGGATGGAAGTGAGCCAGGAACGCAGAAAGGAGCAGCAGGCCCGCCGGGAAGAAGAGCATAAACGCCGCATGGCCGAGCACGCCGTGCGTCAGAAGGAACACGAGAAACGCATGGCCGAACACGCGGTGCGCATGAAAGAGCACGACGAGCGCATGAAGAAACATGACGCCATGATGAAAGAACTCAAGGCGGCCTTGGTGTCTGATGGCCTCATCAAATCTGCCGACGCGGACTATGAATTTAAACTAGACAAATCCGGCCTTTACGTGAACGACAAGAAGCAGTCTGACGCCCTGTTCCAGAAATACAAAAAACTCATGCAAGCCACCACCGGCGAAGACGTGGAACTGTTGCTGAAAAAAGAAGGCTCCAACTTCAGAATCCAGTCGAACCGCCACACTGAAAAATCGAAGTAAGACCTGGTTGATGGAAGTGTGAAAACAAAGATCCCCTTCGGGTGCGTTTTAGAGCTGTTTTCTGAAAAAGGCGGCAAAAACGTACTGGAAGGGGATTTGTGTGTGTTGGGGTTTTGCAGGAATTGCGCGGGAGACCAGCTGTGAGTTCTGGCGGGTTTCTTGATCCGGTTTCCTGATAACGCTCTGCTCTAATTTTTCTCTGCGATGAAAATCAGGTGGGTAGAAACGGTGCCATCGGGTTGGGGAAAGGATTTGCGCGTCAGTTCTATCACCTCAAACCGGTTCTCTTGCAGCAGGGGCCGTAGGTCTTCCTCTGAGTAATAATGCACGTACATCTTTTGCTGGCCATCACGGCTGGTTTCATACCTGGAGGTTGCATAGTTGCCTTCTATGGTGCTGAGGTACAGAATTCCCTTCGGGGTCAGGAGGGAAGCGCAATCAAAAAGCAGTTTCCGGCAGTCTTCCCGGGATAAATAGGGCAAGCAGAAGCCGCACATGATGCCCTCAAAAGGGCCGGGTTGCTGGTCAAGGTCGCGGGCATCCATCAGGTGAAAGCTTGCCGCAGGGTTGTTGGCTTGGGCCAGTTGCACCATGCTGGGAGCCGCGTCAATGCCCTTGATCCGGAAATCGGGCCGTTGGGACAGGAGGTAGCGGGTGATGTTGCCCGGGCCGCAGCCAATCTCAAGGATGCGGGCCTCCGGCTCTGGGAGCAACCGACAGAAAGCGTCGTACGTGTCGTTGTACAAGTCCAGGTCCATGAACCAGTCTTGGTAGGAGGAGGCCAGCTGGTTCCAGGTGGCCAGTGTTTCTGCGTAGCGGTCCATGTGGCTGAGATAAGGAAAAGGCGCAGGTCCGGGCGGTTAACGGGTGTATTCCATTCGGTACAAATCAAATCCCGGGGCCCAGTAATCCGGCACCATCTCCAGCAGTTCAAAGCCCATTCTCTCGTAAAACTGATAAACCAGTTGCGAGGTCCTCACCGAGATGGTTCGCACCTGTTTTCGGTTTTTGAGCAGGTTAATCCGGTGCTGCAGGAGTGAGCGGCCCAAACCCTTCCCCTGGTACGCCGGGTGTATGATGTCCCAACTGATCTTACCGGTGGTGGGGTCTCCTGAGAAGTTGATTCCTCCGCAGCCGGCCAAGGTGCCGTCGTGTTCTACCACAAAGTACAGCTCCCGTTCATGCTCCAGGTAATGGATGAGGTCTTTTTCCTCCTCCGGAGAGAAGTACGCGGGCGTGTTCAGGCGCAGCAACTCCAGCACGGCGGGTTTGTCTTGCGGGGTGTATTCCCTGATCACTACTTCCTGCGTCATTTCCATTATGATTTGTAAGGTGTTCGATTGTTGTCGTTGATGCGCCGGTGATTCCGCCTTCGGCAAAGGGGAAATTCCTTTTGATAGAAGATCACCGCATCTCAATATACAGAAAACCGTTTGGTTGATTGCCTGCGGGTGTTCTCGTTTTGGGGCCATTTTCAGGAAAATACCCGCAAAACACAGGGGCCGTCACATCAGGTAAAACCGTACCTTCGCGTTTGTAATTGCCTTGAGACACGAGCGTATGAGTGAGAACCTCTTTCCGGAAATGCAGCACTTGCTGGGGCTGCCCTTCACCAAAGCCACCCGGCTGGGACATGTACAGTACTTCCACTTCGGGAAGGCGCACATCAGGAACGCGAACGGCCTGGTGCTGGACGTGGGCGCCTGGACGCTGGAGGTCGCCTGCCATTGGCAACTGGAGGAGGCCGGCGCGGTCACCATTCGGTTTGAGGAGGTGGAGATTCCCCGCGATACCCAAACCCTCGCCGATCCGGCGTTTGATCCGCAGGTGCCCGGCAGCAACCTGCGCGACCGCAAACTGCAGGAACTGGCGCGGGGGCAGAAAGACGCGCTCAGGGTCTGGCAAGTGACCGCCTCGGCGGAGGGCGAGTTGACCATTTCCCTGGAAGGAAACCGCACCCTGCGCGTGCAGCCCAGCCAGGGCGTGCTGGAGACCTCGGCCCATTTCTGGCGCCTTTTCAGCAATACACAGGAGGAAGGCGGCGTAGGGTTTGGAGCCAATGGCGTGGTGCGGGCGTAAAAAGCGGTGCGGTCCGTTTCAGGGCTGTTTTCCGGAAAGAAGGCCTGAAACAGAGCCCTCGATGTTTCCAGAATTTCCGCGACAGAGGCCTTGCTGGTCAGGCGGTTTTAGTACCGGACGGAAATCGACTGAGTCATTGCCTTACGCACGTTTGTGCCTTTGTTACTTGCGGCGGTTTGCAGTATCTTGCTACGGATATATAGGAAGAACCTCATCTGTTTTATGGGCAAGCATCTGCGGAAGTACCCGGTCTGTACCAATTGTGATTACGTCTTTACCCAGGAACAGCCAGATAACTTCTGCCCTAAATGCGGGCAGGAGAACCATGACCTGAACGTTCCTTTCCAGCACGTGGCGCTGGAACTGCTGGAAGGCACCATCCACTATGACAGCAAATTCTGGGTGACGCTCAAGTACCTGCTGTTCGCGCCCGGCAAACTCACCAATGAATTCCATCGGGGCCGCCGGATGGGGTACGTGCCGCCCATTAGGTTGTACGTGTTCATCTCGTTTGTCTTCTTTTTCCTGCTCTCGCTGCGGGCGGGCCATATCAAGAACGGTGACGAGGTCCTGGGCAAGGACATCCGGGAGACGCCTGTTCAGGTAGATAGCCTCATTACCAAGGCGGGGCCCCAGGCCCGGGACTCCATCCGGAAAGAGCTGGAAGCGCGCAACCTCAACTTTGACAGTCTGCTGGTAGTGAACAATGAAACAGAAAAGGAGCGATTCTCCGCGCTGGACAGCATTCCGCACCACGCCTCCAAAGAGCAGTTAGACGCTGCCCTCACCCAGATGGGTGTCACTTCGCATAACTGGTTTTCCCGCGGACTCCTCCAGAAAGCCGCCGATTTTCAGCGGCTCACCAGAATTGAGCTCGCGGCTAAAGCGCTGAAGTACCTGTCTGTGATGATGTTTGTGCTCATGCCCGTGTTTGCGCTGCTGCTCAAGCTGGTCTTCTTCCGGGCCCGGCGGTTCTACATGGAGCACCTGATCTTCAGCATTCACCTGCACTGCTTTTATTTCATGCTGTACATTGTGTACATGCTCTCATTGTACCTGTTCACCTCGTTTGATTTGTTTGGCTGGGCCAATCTGCTGGGCATTCTGTACCTTTTCTTTGGCTTGCTGCGGGTGTTCAAGCGCGGGTACCTGCGCACGTTCTTCAACATGTGCACGCTGCTATTCCTGTACCTGGTCACGGGCGTGGTGACGCTGCTGCTGGGTCTGGTGGTGAGTCTGGCCATTTGATTTTCTTTTTTGCCCCGGAGGTAGGCAACCTTTGGGTAGTTTCTGCATCTTTTAAAGAAAACGGTTCTAAAACAGCTACACCCATGAAAAAGACATTCGCTCAATTTTTACTGCTCTTCGCCCTAATAGGGTTGGTGTCTCAGGTACAGGCCCAAGGGGTGCAAGGGAACGGGATCATCAAAACCGAGGCCCGGTCTGTGAGTGCGTTCAAAGGGCTGCGGGTGAGCGGTGGTTTTGAGGTGGTGCTCACCCAAGGCGCCACCCCCAGCCTGAAACTGGAAGCCGAGGAAAACATTCTGCCGCTCATTGAGTCCCGAGTAGAAAACGGCATTCTGGTGGTGAAAACCAAGAACAACAGCATCAAGAACGCCAAACGCCTGAAGGCTTACGTAACCGTGCGAGATCTGCAAACGCTGGAATTGGCCGGCGGCATCAAACTCACCTCCACCAACGCCATTACCGGTAGCACGCTTAAACTGGACTTCGCCGGAGGCATCAACGCCACCATGGTGGTGCAGGTGAAGCAACTGGAGGCAGAACTGGCCGGCGGCACCAAAGTGACCCTGAGCGGTAGTGCCCCCAAAGTGCGTCTGGACCTGGCCGGAGCCACCAACCTGAAAGCCCTTGACCTCAAAACCGATTACCTGTCCATTGACGCCGCCGGAGCCAGCAACGCCGAGGTAAACGTGGCCAAAGAACTGAATGTAGATGCCGCCGGCATTGTGAACATCGGCTACAAAGGCTCGCCCAAAATCAGCCACAACGGCATGGGCAAAGTAAAACCCATCTAAGTTCCTTTCCTGTTACCAGACAAACGCCCCGGCCGAGTGATCAGCCGGGGCGTTTGTGTTATGCCGTAGGCGAGCAGGAAGTAAGAAGGCCGGAGAAGCTGTCTTTTTGGGCAGACTGGGCGAATTTCTCAAACGAAGCAGATTTTCCAGGCTAAGCAGCGTTCTATTTAAGTGCCCACTTCTCATATGTCTATTTAGTAAGTGCTTTCTCTGGTTCAGGTTTTCAGTTCGATATCAAGTGCATTCTCTGGTTCAAGTTTTCAACTTGGACCTACTATGGGCGGAAGTTTGCAAATCTCTGAGGCGGTGGCCGCATGAAAAGGTCCGGTGGATAAAGTTTTCCCTCGCTTCTGCCTAATGTAACCGCTTGAGGTACAGAAGAGAATAGATACATCCTTCCGCCTGCGTTTCTGCTGATTGGCTAATCGGTAAAAAGCCGTTTTAGGGGTGTTTTCTGAAAGTTGGCTTGTTTTCCTCCGCAACAACAAGTAAACTTAGAAGTGCAAATCTTTTTGCCCCCGAAATTCTCGCTTACCTAACAAACAAACCCTTGAAAAGACGTGATTTTATTGGACTGACGGCCATGGGCGTAGGAGGGCTGCTGCTTTCCAACGTGCCCACCTTCGGTCACGAGATTGACCCGGCCCGCGCGTTGGAGCCCGTAGATGTGGCCCTGCACAAACGCCTCGCCGATGTGGCCCTCAACGCCGCCAAAAGCAAAGGCGCCACCTACACCGATGTGCGCATCGGGCGCTACCTCTCCCAGAACATGTTCACCCGTGAGAAGCAGGTGCAGGGCATCAGCACCACGGAGTCCTACGGCGTGGGCGTGCGCGTCATCGCCAACGGTACCTGGGGCTTCGCCGCCACTTCAGACGTGAGCGACAAAGGCATTGCCAAAGCCGCTGAGCAGGCCGTGGCCATCGCCAAAGCCAACGCCAAACTGCAGAAAGAGCCGGTGCAACTGGCCCCGCAGCAGGGGTATGGCGAGGTTTCCTGGAAAACGCCCATTAAACAGAACGCCTTCGCGGTGCCGGTCTCAGAGAAAGCCGATTTGCTGCTGGCCGCCAACGCCGCCGCGCTGGCCAACGGTGCCAATTTCGTGAACTCCGCGCTGTTCCAGATCAACGAGCAGAAATACTTCGCCTCTACAGACGGTTCCTACATTGACCAGGACATCCACCGCATCTGGCCTAACTTCACGGTAACCGCCGTAGACAAAGCCTCCGGTAAGTTCAAGACCCGCGACGCCCTGAGCGCGCCCATGGGAATGGGATACGAGTACCTCACCGTGAAAGCCCCTACCATGAAAGGCCCCGAAGGTACCGGCCTCATCGGGTACGATAAATACTTTGACATTGTCGCGGATGCTGGTCTGGCGGCCAAGCAGGCCCGCGAGAAACTCACCGCCAAGAGTGTAATGGCCGGTAAATACGACCTGGTGCTGGACCCGAACCACCTGGGCCTCACCATCCACGAAAGCGTGGGTCACCCGCTGGAGCTGGACCGCGTGCTGGGCTACGAGGCCAACTACGCCGGTACCTCCTTCGCCACGCTGGACAAATGGAAAACCAAGAACTTCCCGTACGGCAGCAAGCACGTCACCATCTTCGCTGATAAGGTGCAGCCGGGCTCTTTAGGAGCAGTTGGTTATGACGACGAAGGCGTGAAAACCAAGCGTTGGGACCTCATCAAAGACGGTACGCTGGTGAACTACCAGGCCACCCGTGATCAAGTGCACATCTTGGGCGAAAAAGAATCGCACGGCTGCTCTTACGCCGATAACTGGAGCTCGGTGCAGTTCCAGCGCATGCCTAACGTGTCATTGGCACCGGGCAAGCAGAAACTGAGCGTAGACGAGATGATCAAAGACGTGAAACGCGGCATTTACATTGCCGGACGCGGCTCTTATTCCATTGACCAGCAGCGCTACAACTTCCAGTTCGGCGGGCAGCTGTTCTATGAGATCAAAGACGGCAAGATTGTGGGTCCATTGGAAGACGTGGCGTACCAGAGCAACACCCAGGAATTCTGGAACTCCTGCGCCGCTGTGTGTGACGAGAGCGATTACCGCCTGTTCGGTTCCTTCTTTGACGGCAAAGGTCAGCCCAGCCAGGTAAGCGCCGTATCGCACGGCTCCGCCCACACTCGCTTCAACGGCGTGAACGTGATCAATACTGGTCGTAAGATTTAATTAACTCCAGCTGGCAACACACTTCTGCAAAGTCGTGTGTCTTGCTACCTGATACGTGATACTAACCAATGGCAATATTAAGTAAAGATCAAGCCCAGGCGCTCCTCAAAAAAGCCCTGAGCTATTCCAAAGCCGATGAGTGCGAGGTGAACCTCAGCGGCTATAAGGGCGGCAACATCCGCTACGCCCGCAGCACCGTTTCCACCAGCGGCGAGGAAGAGAACATGTCCCTGGCCGTGGAAGCCCGTTTTGGCAAACGCAGTGGCGTGGCTACCATCAATGAATTTGACGATGCCTCGCTGGAGAAAGTGGTGCGCCGCGCCGAAGAGGTGGCCCGCATTGCCCCCGAAAGCCCTGAGTACGTGCCCATGCTGGGACCGCAGAACTACCTGCCCAGCAACGCGTGGTTCAAATCCACGGCAGACATCAATCCTGAGTACCGCGCCGAGGCCGCCCGCAAAAGCATGGCCCTCGCCGACAGCAAGAAACTGACTTCGGCCGGTTTCTGGGAAGACCGTAGCGGGTTCAACGCCAAGATGAACTCCAAGGGTCTGTTTGCCTATAACCAAAGCTCCGGCGTAGATTTCTCCGTGACCATGCGCACCGAAGACGGTACCGGGTCTGGTTACGTTACTCGCGATGTGAGCGATGTCAGCAGACTGGATACGGCGGCGGCCTCTGAGATTGCCGCGCAGAAAGCCCTGGGTTCTATGAGCGCCAAAGCCATTGAGCCGGGCAAATACACCGTGATTCTGGAGCCTACCGCCGCAGTAGACCTGCTGCAGAACATGTTCCGGAGCATGGACGCGCGTTCCGCCGAGGAAGGTCGTTCTTTCCTGAGCAAAACCGGCGGGGCCACCAAATTAGGCGAGAAGATGTTCGATGCCCGCGTGACCATCACCTCAGACCCTACCAACCCCGAGATTCCTACCTCTACCTGGGCCGGCGACGGCCGTCCGCACGAGAAAGTCACCTGGATTGACAAAGGCGTGGTGAAAAACATGCCGTACTCTCAGTTCTGGGCCCAGAAGAAAGGCGTGAAAGGCCTGCCCATGCCGGGCGGCTTTATCATGGCCGGCGGCAACCAGAGCCTGGAAGACCTGATCAAAGGCACCCAGAAAGGCATTCTGGTAACGCGCTTGTGGTACATCCGGGCCGTAGATCCGCAGACCCTGCTCTACACCGGCCTCACCCGTGACGGAACCTTCTACATTGAGAACGGCAAGATCAAGCACCCCGTGAAGAACTTCCGCTTCAACGAAAGCCCCGTCATCATGCTCAACAACCTGGAAGCTTTAGGAAAGGCGCAACGCATTGGGGGCAACCTGGTGCCGCCCATGAAGATCAGAGACTTCACCTTCACCAGCTTGTCTGACGCGGTGTAGACCTCACCTTAACCCCTCTCCCACGGAGAGGGGCTTTTTTGTTTTCGGGCCGTTTTACATAAAACGGCCTTAAAACGGAGCTATTTTTATAATCACCAAGCACTTACCTGCTTCTTGGCCTTTGCCATATGAAATTACCCGTTCACCTCCGGTCCTTGCTATTCTGTATGCTGATGCTTCCCTTGGCTGGTTATTCGCAGAGAATCGACCCAACTTTTGCTCCTGTTTTGGAACGAAGCGCTGACGTGCACCACCTCACCCGACTTAGTGACGGCAGCCTTTTGGTATCTGGCCTCATTGATGCCGTAGGAAGTACCCAAGCCTACGGTTTAGCAAAGTTAAAGGCCGACGGGAGCCTTGATGCCGGTTTTCAGGCACAGAGCGCTTACTGGAGTTACAGCAACCTTGTCTCAGTAGAGCAAACAGATAAAAAGCTTCTATTAGGTGGGCCCATTGTAGCCTCTGCTGCGAATCAGAACATAGGCATTACCAGGCTGAATGAAGACGGCAGCCCAGATAATTCCTTTACCAGCCCGGTGGCCAATGGCAACGTGAACACCATTCATGTGCAACCAGATGGCAAAATTCTCATTGGGGGCACTTTTGCCTTGAAGACTAACCCTGATCTCAAAAACATAGCCCGCCTTAAAACCGATGGTTCTTTGGATGAAACGTTTCTCCTCACGGCAGGGGCTGAAGGAAACGTGAAGGTGATCAAAGCACAACCCGATGGAAAGTTGATAGTAGCCGGTGATTTCACCTGGTTTGAGAACTCCAGTGGCAACAGAAAAATGGTACGGCTGCAAGCCAACGGTGCGGTGGATTATTCCTTTTCCTGGCAAAACCAGGTGCATGATTTGAACGGCATTGTAGACGTGCTTCCCACCCCGGATAACAAAATCTATTTTGCCACGAAAGCCAAAGTGAACAGTACAGACACGGGCTTCGTGGGTATCGGCTGCCTTACGCAAGACGGGTCTTCCGTCATTTTCAACAACCCCATGACGCAGGGAGGGACTAATGGTGTTACCGGCACCGTGACTACGTTGGCCCTTCAGGAAGGGAAGGTGCTGGCAGGAGGCTTCTTTCTCAGAAGAGCTATGCCGTCCCTGGTCTTTAGATTTACGCAAGATGGTACCTATGATGATACCTTTGTGAGGGTCCAATCCAATGACACGGCGCCGGTAAGAAGCCTTGTGGTACAACCAGACAACAGCATTCTGATAGGCGGCTCTGTCTCTGAAGTGCAAAAGACCTTTAGCAGCGGCCTTTCCAAACTGAACCCGAATGGAACGATAGAAACCTCTTTCGCCCCTGATCTTCGGGCCGAGGCACACATAAGAAAAGTACTGGTTCAGGCAGACTCCAAGGTGATCATTGCCGGAGATTTAGCGTATGTGAACGGCACCTACACAGGTTCCGCCGCCCGTCTTTTACCAGATGGCTCCCTGGATGAGACCTTTGCACTGGGTAATTATATGAGAGGGATAAGTCCGGTTGTAGCCATTCAGGGGAACTACATCATAGTCCCAGATCATCAGGCGGGCACCTTAACGCGGCTGGATTACGGGGGGATGATTGACCCAGCTTTCAACAAGATCAATATCTCCTCCGTCACAGCCCTGGCCACCGCTCCAGACGGCAAAATACTGGTGGCAGGAAATATTAACAACAAACTCATAGCCCGCCTAAACGCCGATGGCTCGTTAGACACCTCCTTTGATCTAAGCCCTGGCATAAACTACCAGGCCCGCTCCCTGGCTGTGCAGGCAGATGGGAAAATACTAGTGGGCAAATGGTCCATGGCTACCCCAACCACCCCGGCAGATTATATGGTAAGGTTGAACAGCAACAGCACCCATGACGCTTCCTTTTCTATCGGGTCAGGCCCTGCGCATGCAACAGGCCCTTATATCTTTACTATGCTGCCAGAGACCAACGGCAGTATGACCGTTGTAGGGCAGTTTACCTCCTTTGATGGCAATAACACCAACGGCTCCATTATCCGCCTGCGGGAAGATGGCACCTACCTGGAGCCGCTTTTTATTCCTGATGCGCAGCTAGGTTCTGCCTATGATCTAGTGAAAGGAAATGACAACTCTTATTTTGCAGCTATCCATAGGGTGAACGGCACCTACAAAGGCCTGATTAAAATCCTCTCGGGCCCTCTTGCTTCCCCAGATGAGAAGACCGCTGTACTGCAGGGTTCAGCCTTCCCTAACCCATTCACAAACCAAATACGCTTCAGTTTAAAGGAGAGCCTTAAAGCCGATGTTCAGGTGAGAGTGCTTTCTTTACAAGGACAAGAACTTTACTCAGAGAAAAGAGTGCAAAGAAGCAATGCAGGGCACTATGATGTTCCAGTAGCATATTTAGGCGCCGGCACCTATCTTTTAGAGGTTACCGCAAATGGAAGAGTAAACACCCAGAGAATTGTTAAGCTAAACCAATAGTCTTGCCCGCTCCGTTCACCTTCGTTCGTTTACAATACCGCTCTGGCAACTGGGACACCGACCAGCGCATGCCCTCCAATCTGCTGCATTCGCTGGTGGAATACACCACCGTGCCCATTGTGGAGCAGGAGAAAGTCATTTCCCTGGAAAGTGCGGAGTTGTTTCGGTACCCATTCTGTTACCTGAGTGGCCACAAACTGGTGCAGTTCAACGCGAAGGAGAAGGCCAACTTTGAACGCTACGTGCAGAACGGCGGCTTCGTGTTCGTGGATGACTGCAACCATGACATTGACGGGCTGTTCGCACGGTCGTTTGAAGAGCAGATGCGCGTCTGTTTCGGGCCGAAGTCCTTGAAGAAGCTCCCCAACAACCACCCGCTGTACAAGTCGTTTTTCAAGTTTGAAGAAGGTCCGCCCACTACGTCCTTTGAGCTCAACGGCTGGGGCGATGACCTGGTCCACGATTACCTCAAAGCCTATGAGGTGAACGGCCGCATTGCCGTGCTCTACAGCAACAAAGATTACGGCTGTGAATGGGACTATGATTTTCGGAACAAACGCTGGCTGGCCGAGGACAACACCAAGTTTGGGGTGAATATCCTGATGTATGCCCTCACCAGTTAAATGGAGCTACGAAATCTCTCCGCACTCGATGTTGGCAATGCGTTTTCTGCCCGTTTTTGAGAAAGTAAGTGAAAACTGCTTTCCTGGAAATTTCAGATTCAGGAGGACGTGCGGAGGCAAGCAGATGCTTGGCCGGTTAACTCATAGAACTACTTTCTGGTTTTAGACCTGTTTTCAGAAAACGGCCCCAAAACGCAGACATATTCAGCAACAATCGCTTACTTACCCTTCAAAGCATTTCCTGATTCTTAGCTTCCGCTCCACGTGACCCCACAAGAAGTAACCCAACTCTTAAGTAAACTGCCCACGCTTCGGCAAGAAATAGGTAAAATCATCGTCGGCCAACAGGAAGTCCTGGATGAGGTCCTGATCACGCTGCTGGCCGGTGGGCACGGCTTGTTGGAAGGGGTGCCGGGCCTCGCCAAGACGCTGTTGGTACGCACATTGGCCAGCGCGGTAGATCTGCCGTTCCGCCGCATCCAGTTCACCCCGGACCTCATGCCTACCGATATTCTGGGCACCGAAGTGCTGGAGGAAGACCATACCACCGGCAAACGCTTCTTCCAGTTCAACGAAGGCCCCATCTTCGCCAGCATTGTGCTCGCCGATGAAATCAACCGGACCCCGCCCAAAACGCAGGCGGCGCTCCTGGAAGCCATGCAGGAGTTTGAGGTGACATACGCCGGAAAAACGTACCCGCTGCCCCGTCCGTTCTTCCTGCTCGCCACCCAGAACCCCATTGAGCAAAGCGGGACGTACCCGCTGCCCGAGGCCCAGCTAGACCGTTTCCTGCTCTACATAAAAATCAAGTACCCCACGGAACTGGAGGAAATCTCCGTCCTGAAAAGTACCACCGGCGGCCAACGCGAGAAAGTGCAGTCTGTTTTGTCCGGCCAAGAGATTCTGACCCTGCAAAGTCTGGTGCGCGAAGTCTCTATTTCCGATGAACTGGTGGCCTACGTAGCCCGGGTAGTCCGCGCCACCCGTCCCGCCGAAAGCCCCGTGCCCTTTGTCCAGGAGTTCGTGCGCTGGGGAGCCGGTCCTCGTGCCGGGCAGGCCCTTATCCTCACCGCCAAAGCCCGCGCGCTGCTGCAAGGCCGCTTCGCAGTCACGCTCCCCGACTTGCAGACCATGGCGTATCCCGTGCTTCGGCACAGAGTGCTCGTGAACTTCTCCGCGGAGGCAGATAACATCTCCACCGATCGAGTGGTGGAGGAATTGCTGAAAGGCGTGGAGTTGCCCAGGGAGGTGTTGCGGTAGAATGAACCTTTGATGGAATAATAATGAGACATCAAGCAATCATCTGCCTTACTGCTATGCTTTTGCTTTCCTGTAGTGGAGAAAAGATGAAATCAGAGGGGGTGGTGAATGAGCAATCAGATGATTCAACGACCCAAACCACCTCGGAGCTTCGCACTCGAAAAAGCATTCTGAAAGAAGATAGCCCCACTGCTTCTACTGCTCCACTTGCTGCAAAAGAGAGCGATACTTTGATCATTGAGAAACCAGCAGCGGTATTTATCTCTCCTAATAGCTCTAGGATTGAAAAGATGAAGGAAGAATATGGAGAGGAAGACTTTTATACCGCCGCAGATGATAATTTATACTATCAGAGTGAAGCCGAAAGCTTTCTTAGAGAGAAGGAGATTGTGGTTATTTACTCTACAGCTAGATATCTGAAATTTATGACAGCCAATGGTAAGCCCCAGTTTGTGGCCACAGCACATCCAGATTCCTCTGCGTGGACTATCTACTTATTTCATCCTAGAAAAGCTCCAAAGTCAATCAGCTCGATTGACATAGAAGCAGAATACGAATCCTATTTCAAATAACAAGCTTTTCCCCCAGAAGAATAATGCCCCACCGCCTGCTCAACCCGCAAACGTTTGCCGCCATCAAAGACCTACGCCTGATTGCGAAGGCCGTGGTAGATGGTTTTCTGTTGGGGCAGAACCAGAGCATCCGGCGGGGAGCGGGCATTGAGTTCGCGCAGTACCGAAGCTACCAGCCCGGCGATGACTTGCGGCAGCTGGACTGGAAGATGTTCGCGCGGTCAGACCGGTACTACATCCGGGAGTCAGAGGTGGACAGCAGCGTGGCGGTGCGGTTTGTGGTGGATGCCAGCGGCTCCATGGCCCATCAAGACGGTAATCTTACCAAGCTGGAGTACGCCCGTTATCTGGTGGCGGCGCTGGCGTACCTGGCCACCCAGCAGGGCGATGCCGTGGGCTTGTTTGTGTTGCAGGAAGACCAGTTGGTGCAGCTCGCGCCGCAGCAGAGCAGCCAGCATTTGCAACGGTTCTTCCACCAGCTGGAGCACGTGAAGCCCAACGGCCACTTTCCCGCGCCCGATCGTTTAACGCCTGTCTTCGCGAAAAAGCGCCAAAAGGAGATTACGGTGCTGGTGACCGATATGTACGAGCAGGCCGCTGAGATATCGGAATCGTTGCGCAAGATAGGGGCCCGGGAGAAGGACACGCTTCTGTTTCATCTGATGGGCAAGAACGAACTGGAGTTCACCTACCAGGGGCAAGTCTCTTTTCAGGATCTGGAGACCGGCCAAACCATTCAGGTCAGCTCAGAGGCTCAGCGGGCCGAGTACCTGGCGCGCCTGCAGGAGTGGCTCCGCCGCCTGGAAACCGACACGCGTAAAAAGCAAATCCACTACGAGCGCTTCCACCTGCATGAGCCGCTGGACAAAGCACTCAGGGCCTTTCTGATGAGCCGGGCAAGACAATAGGGAAGTTCTGAGTCTTGAGTCCAGAGTTCTGAGTTAGGAATGAAGCAGGGCGCTTTGGCCGTGGTTTTCAGAAAAGACCTCAAAAGCAGCTGAGACCTCCATCGATTCAGACACTCGCAGGTCTGCGAGACACGACGAGGTCTTCTCCGGTTATGGGCGTATTGTGTAAGGTAGTTGATAGCTTTTCATCATTTCTGGAGCGAGTCTCCAGACTCGTGACATTGGATGGGGCGAGTCTCCAGACTCGCTAGGAACCACGGGTGAGGCTTGTATTAGGGATTCGCCTTTGCGGTATTCTTCAGTTCTATAAAACTCTTTTTCCCTCCACGATGCATTCCCAGTACTAGAAGAACAGAAGCGCCAATCTGCTGCTTAGTTTTCGCTGCTTTGCAGCGAGGGTAGTCGGAGACTACCCGTCATCCTCCGGTCACGAGTCTGGAGACTCGCGCCAGGGGGAGCGTTTGCATTAGGTTATTGCTGCTGCCTTCCCCTGCCGGGCCGACTGCCCCTCTCTTATGACCTCGCCGTGTCTTCCAGACCTGCGAGCGTCTGCGCCAACAGCAGCTCCGACGCAACTGTTTTTAGCCCCATATTCTAAAACAAGCCAAAAACCAACTGCGCAGTTCTTGTCCTGGAAAAGCCTTAAAATGCTTGCTCCCGCTTCGGGGCTCTTTTTAGAAAAAGAGCCCCGAAGCGGGAGCAAGACAAAGGGAGCGAGAGGCCTATTTCAGTTTGAAGACATCGTCTTTCAGGTTCTTGTTGATTTCCACGCTGTTCACCGTGGTGGAGATTACCTGGCTGCCAATGTGGAGGTCAATCTGGTGCGGGAACTTGATGCCGTTCACCTCGCGGTAATCTCTCAGGTCGGTGGTTTGGTTGGCGGTGCCTACGCTGGTTTGCTCGGTGGCTACCTCGCGTATTTTCAGGCCGGTTTCCTTGTCATAGTAGTGGAACGACTTCTTGCCGCTGGGCAGGGTGAGCTCCAGTTTATACGCGTCGCGGCCTTCTACTTTTTCTATCTGATTCAGGGCCAGTTTCACACCCAGCTGGTCATAGTTCAGGAAGCTGGTCCAGATGTCCAGTTTCTGATCCTGCAGTTCGGCCGGAGACATTTCCTTCATCTGGCCCTGGGAGATAATGGCACCTTTGGAGCCATTGATAGCTACCCGGTTGATCTCGTTTTCGTTGAACTTCACGGTCAGGAGAGACTTATCGGGGCCTTTCTGCTGCACCAGCACGTTCAATTGAGCACCGGGCACTTTCATGGTGCGCTTGATGGTGAGGTCCTTCACTTTCTCCACGTTGGCCTTGCCGCCGATGGCGTTGATGTACGCCGCCAGAACCGTTTGCACGTTCACCCCGGCTGGCAATGACATCATCGGGGCCTCGGTTTTCTCCCCGAACGCCCCGAAATAGGCGATGGGCTGGTTGGCGTTGAACCGTTTCAGTTTATCAGCGATCTCGCGGGCGTTGCCAATGGCTACCAGATGTGCTTTCTCGGGTTGCAGGTACTGCTGGGCTACGCGCTGGATGTCAGCGGGCGTCACGGCGGCTACGTTCTTCAGGTAGTTGGCGTAATAGTCCGGCGGCAGGTTGTAGCGGGCAGTGTTGATCGCGAACATGGCCACGGTCAGCGGGTTCTCCAAAGACCGGGCAAACGACCCGATGATCATGTTCTTCACTTTCTGCAGCTCCTCGGTGGGTACGGGTTCTTTGCGCAGGCGGTCCATCTCGTACATGATCTGGGTGAAAGCGCTATCCGTTACGGTATTGCGTACGCTGGCGAACGCACTGAAACGTCCGGAAAGGCGATCGGTGGTCAGCGAGGAGTTGGAGCCGTAGGTATAGGCGCGTTTCTCGCGCAGGTTGGCGTCTAAGCGGGCGAAAGAGCCGCCCAGGATGTTGTTCATCAGGCTGGCGGCAATGGCGTCTGGGCTGCCGGGCTTCAGGTCTACCGCATACGTCACCGAGATGTTGGACTGCACCGAGTTGGGACGGTCCACAATGGCTACTTGGTTGGCGTTCAAGGCGGCCGGTAGCGGGTAAGAGCTTTGTTTTACATCGGCTTTCTTCCATTTGCCAAAGTATTCTTTCACCAGCTTCTTCGCGTCTTTGGCCGTAATGTCACCCACAATGGCCAGGTACCCGATGTTGGGTCTGAAGTACGTAGAATAATAGTTCTGCACATCGGCTAAGGAAATGTTCTCCACCGTTTTCTCGGTAATGACCTCGCCGTACGGGTGGTTTTTGCCGTAGAGCAGCGCCTGTTGCACGTTCCGCTCTATGGTAGCCGGATCATCTTTAGACGAGGCCAGGTTGGAGGCCATCTGCTTTTTGAACTTGTCCAGCTCCTCCTGGGTGAATTTTGGGCGAAGGGCCACATCGGCGGTCAACTCCAGCAGTTTGGGGAAATGCTTTTTCAGGCCGGAGGCCGAGAAACCGGTGGAAGACGTGTTCAGAGAAGCGCCAATAAAGTCAATCTGCTCGTCTAGCTGGTCTTTGGTACGGGTGGCGGTACCGGTGCGCATGAGGTAACCGGCGGCCCCGGTCAACCCGGCTTTGTCGCCTTCCAGCAACGGCGCGCGGTCCAGCACCAGGCTCATGGCCACGGTAGGCAGGTTGTGGTTTTCCACCACATATACTTTCAGGCCATTGGAGAGCGTGAACGACTCGTGTTTGCCGATAGAAATAGCTGGGGCCGGACCCGCGGGCGGCGGCGTTTGCTTGGTGGTTTGGGCCGTGCTGCCAAACGTGACCGCCAGCGCCAGAAAGAAAATGGAAATATATTTTTTCATGGAAATGAGTGAATAAGGGAAAGTGACCACGGCTTATCTGGCTTGCGATGCCCTGGGCAGGTAATGCAGCACGGCGCGGTTCTCTTTGGTGAAGTATTTCTTGGCAACCCGGGTCAGGTCATCTTTGGTCACGGCCAGCATCTTGTCCAGTTCGGTGTTGATGAGGTTGGTGTTGCCGTACAGGGCGTGGTACGAGGCCAGCTTCTCGGTGCGGCCTTCCAGCGTGGAGATGCCGTTGATGTAGTCGGTTTCCATCTGGTTGCGAAGCTTCTGGAACTCCTGGTCAGAGATGGTCTCGTTCTTCACGCGCTCGATCTCCGCATCCATGGCGCGTTCTAGGTCATGGACATCCACCCCCTGGTTTGCGATGCCCAGGTTGATGAACAGCCCCGGGTCTTCCAGTGACAGCGGAATAGACGCCACGGTCACCGCTTTCTGCTGTTTGTCTACCAAGGCTTTGTTCAAACGGGAGCTCGGACCGCCAGATAACAGAGTCGTGAGCATGTTGATGGCATAGGCATCCTCGGAGCGTTGCGCCGGAATGTGGTACGCCTGCACTACCGCCGGCAACTGAATGTTGTCAAACACCACCTTGCGGCCTTCCTCCACCTGCGGGGGCTCCACTACGGTTGGGCGCGGAATAGCTCCTGTGCCTTTGGGAATGGCCGCGAAATACTGCTCTACCCACGCCTTGGTCTGGGCGATGTCCAGGTCGCCGGCAATGGTTAAGGTCGCGTTGTTAGGCACGTAGAAAGTCTTGTAGAACTGCTCAAACTCCCTGGCCGATGCCCGGTCAATGTACTGCGCCGAGCCGATGGGCACCCAGCGGTACGGGTGCACCGCGTACGCCGTCGCGAAGGTGTTTTCCAGCAACGAGCCGTACGGCTGGTTGTCAATGCGCTGCTTCTTTTCTTCTTTCACCACCTGGCGCTGCGTCTCAATACCCTGCTGGTCAATTTTGGCCGCCCGCAGACGATCGGCTTCCATCCAGAGGCCCAGGGCCAGTTGGTTGGACGGCAGAATCTGGTAGTAGTAGGTGCGGTCAAAAGAGGTGTTGGCATTCACGGCGCCGCCCGCACTCTGAATCATGTTGATGTACTTGCCGCGCTCTACGTTCTCTGAGCCCTCAAACATTAAATGCTCAAAGAAATGCGCGAAACCGGTGCGGTCAGCGTTCTCGTTCTTGGAGCCCACGTGGTACAGCATGGTCACGGCCACGGTTGGCGTGGTTTTGTCCTGGTGCAGAATCACGTGCAACCCGTTGGGCAGGTCGTACTCCGTGAACTCAATTTTGTTGCTCTGCGCACTCGCCGTCAGGCTGGCACCCAGTAGCAGGATACTCAAAATCTTACGTTTCATTCAAAAAGCGTTAAAAAATAAAAAGGGTCGTTTGTAAGGTATGGCGCGTTTTAGGGCTGTTTTCCGGAAAACGTCCTTAAAAATAAGGCAATTTTTTCACAAACTGTTCCATCTGCCTGACGGCCTTCTGGATAGTTCGTCTTTTTTTGCGATCATCTTTAAACCACGGCACCGTATTTGCCTCTAATCTGTAAACCCACTAAGTAAAACCATAGTATGAAAACCCTGCAAAAAATTACCAAGCTGGCTTTCCTGTTTGTAGCCCTGTTCGCCGGAACATCAGCGTTTGCCCAGCAAACTCAAGGTCCTCAAGGCCAGGGCCGCGCCCGGCTTTCGTCAGAAGAGCGGGCCATGATGCAACTACAGCGCTATGAGAAACAACTGGAACTCACGCCTGAGCAAAGCACCAAAATCAAAGCCATCGTACTGGCCTCGGCGCAGGACATGGAGAAGTTGCGCGCTGCCGGCAGACGTCCTGACCGGGCCGCCATGCAAGCCGAAGCCCAGAAACGGGCTCTGGAAATCAATGCGCTGTTAACTCCCGCCCAGCAGGAGAAATTTGCCAAGATAGTAGCCGAGCAACTGGAAAGAGGCCAGGGCGGTGGTGGCCAAGGCGGTCCGCGCCGCATCAAAAGCCCCGGCGACTTATAATCCATTCAATTTATTGCAAGCACGAAAGCCGGAGTAACCCTCCGGCTTTTTTGTGTCTATAGGGGTGCGTTTGGTAGGGGCAATCCCTTGTGGTTGCCCTATCCCGGGAAGCTCGCAGCCTTGCTTGTTGAGTAGAGCAACGGCTACTCTCTGAATGTCCCCCTTTGAAGGGGGTAGGGGGATGACCAGGCCGTTGAAGAACCAGCATCGCTCTGGCATAACGGAGGGCAGCCACAAGGGATTGCCCCTGCATGATTCTGGTGCCTGAAAGGTCGGCTGTTGTGCGTTGTCATCAGGCGACGCCACTCCCGGCAAGCCGATGTCCTGATGGACGGGTATCACTCCGCTTTGGGCCTCTTTTCCGGAAAACAGGCTTAAAACAGAATGATCCTCCTCGGCTTGCCTTTGCCTGAGGAAGAAACTATCTTCCCCCAAAGATTCCACCGCTGCCCGCTGCCTCTATGAAATGGATCAAAGCCATTCTCGCCGTTTTCCTGACTGTTTTACTCATCTACGGGCTAAACCGCACGTACGGCGTGGTGCCCGCTTTGGGGCCATTCCTGAGCCCGTACGAAGGGTTCTGGCGCAGCGGTTCTGATGATGATTTTGCCTCCGAGGAACTCACGATGGAAGGCTTGAAAGCGACGGTGCAGGTCCGGTTTGACTCCTTGCGGGTGCCGCACATCTTCGCGCAAAACGACCATGACCTCTACTACGCCCAGGGCTACCTCACGGCCAAAGACCGGCTGTGGCAGATGGAGTTCATGACCCATGCGGCCGCCGGCCGATTGTCGGAAATCATAGGCGACCGTGCCCTGGAGATGGACCGGTACCAGCGCCGGATGGGAATGGTGACCGCTGCCAAAAAATCTCTGGCCCAGATGCAGGCCGATCCGCAGACGCGGGCCGTGCTGGAGGCGTATTCGGCGGGGGTGAACGCCTACATAGCGCAGCTCTCGGCGCACGAGTATCCGTTTGAATACAAGCTGCTGCATTACGCCCCGGAGCCCTGGAGTCCGCTCAAAATTGCGCTGCTGCTCAAGATGCTCGCCTATGACATGACCGGGTATTCAGATGACCTGCGCATGACCAACAACCTCCGCAAGTACGGCGCAGACATCGTCCAGGACCTGTTCCCGGAGTACCCGTTTCAGGAGGAGCCTATTGTTCCGGTAGGCACCCGGCCTAGCTTTAAACCGTTGCCTATTCCGCCTACGCCCGCAGAGTTCATGGCCGGCGTGGCGTTCCATACGCTAGAGCGGCAGAAACCCGAGAACCTGGGCAGTAACAACTGGGCCGTCACGGGCGCGCGTACCGCCAACGGTTACCCGCTGCTGGCCTCAGACCCGCATTTGAACTTAAGTCTGCCCTCTATCTGGCACGTGGTACAACTGCACGCCCCCGGCATCAACAGCTACGGGGTGATTATTCCGGGCGCGCCGGGCGTGGGCATCGGGTTCAACGAGCACATTGCCTGGGGCATGACCAACGTAGGCGCCGATGTGCTGGACTGGTACGAGATCAAATTCAAAGACGCGAAACGGCAGCAGTACTGGCATGATAACCAATGGAAGCCGGTGCGCCGCGTGGTGGAGAACATCAGTGTAAAAGGCGGGCCGGATATCGCTGACACCGTGTTGTACACCCACCACGGACCAGTAGCGTATTTGCCCCACGAGAAAGCGTTCCGGAGCGGCAACACGCCTACCGGGCACGCCGTCCGCTGGATTGCCCATGAAGCGCAGAACGAGCTGAAAACGCTGCTCCTGGTCAACCGGGCCAAAACGTACCCTGAGTTCAGGCAGGCATTGACGACCTGGGCGGCCCCGGCCTTCAACTTCGTCTACGCCGATTCGCAGAACATCGCCATTGTCTCCAACGGCCTGTACCCGCTCAAGTGGCCCGGGCAAGGCAAGTTCCTGCTGGATGGCTCTAACCCCGCGCACGATTGGCAGGGCTGGGTACCCATGGACCAGGTGCCGCAGGTGGTCAATCCCAAACGGGGCTTCGTGAGCTCGGCTAACCAGACTCCGGTGAGCCCCAAAGATTACCCGTATTACCTGGGCTCCAGTTTTGCCGGTTACGAGCGGAGCGCCCGCATCAACCAGCGCCTCTCGGCCATGACCCAGGCCACGCCTGATTCTTTCCGGCTGATGCAAACGGACACCTACAGCTTTGTTCCTCGCAACGTGCTGCCTACTCTGCTGAAACTGGTGAAACAGGATTCCCTCACCGGTACCCAACGCAAGGCGTATCAGCTTCTGGCGAGTTGGGATTATCGCTTTGAACCCGATAAAATAGCGCCCTCGCTTTTTGAGGAATGGTTTCAAGCCCTGGCCCGCGCCATCTGGAGCGATGACTTCCCCGCCGATACCTTCAAAGCGCCCGCCCGGGATAGAACGGTGCAGATGATCCAACAGGTGCCCCGAAGCCGGTGGTACGATGACGCAACTACCCCGCAGAAAGAAACCCTGGCCGATCTGGTCAACCGCACCTTCAAAGCGGTCACCGATAGTCTGGGCGTGGGCGGCGAGGAGTGGCTGTGGGGCAACGCCCGTAACTCACATATCCGGCACATGGCGCAGCTGCCGGGTTCCGGGCAGCAACTGCACGCGGGCGGAAGCGCCAATTCCATCAATGCCCTCAATGGCAGCCACGGCCCTTCCTGGCGGATGGTGGTGCAGATGGGGCCGCAGTTGCAGGCCTGGGGCGTGTACCCCGGCGGGCAGAGCGGCAACCCCGGCAGCCGCTTCTATGACAACCTGCTCAACGATTGGCAAGGCGGAAAACTCCACCCCTTGCTGTTCCTGCGCGCTCCGAACGATAGACCAGCTGCCACCTCCGTTACCTGGACCTTAAAGAAAAACTAACCATGCTCTTCCTCCTCATCTTTCTCCTCAGCCTGTTGGTTCAGTTCTTTTTGCCGTGGTGGAGCATTGCCCTTGTGTGCTTCGGGTTGGCGTTCTGGAAGGCGCAGTACGGCGGGCAGGCGTTTCTCTCGGGTTTCCTGGCCATCGGGCTCACGTGGCTGGGCGCGGCGCTGTTCTGGCACCTCGTCACCGATGGTCTTCTGAGCAACCGCGTAGCCGCCATGCTCACCGTCAACTCCCCCTGGATTCTGATGGCCGCCACCGTGCTCATCGGCGGAATTGTGGGAGGCGTGAGCGCCCTGTCTGGGTACCTGATCCGGCGGCTGTGGGTGTGATGCGTTTTAGGGTTGTTTTTTTGAAAACGGGGCCAAAACAAGTAGGAGCGTGGAACAGAAGCCTGCTCTCTTTCTATCGTGGTGTGTTGGTTCGTTCTCGCTTTTAATGGAAGTAAACCTGTTTTATGGAGATCGCATTTCTACTAATAGCACTGGTGGTAATAGTCTGTTGCCTGCTTACCATTACGTTCTTGCTGGGCTACCTACTAAAAAGGGTTAAATCAAGAGCAAGGAATGCCGCTGTCTCGTTTCTCGTAGCAGTAGTAGCGCTAAGCTCATTTCTGCTTATTGAAGAGCTGTTTTTCTCCTATAACACTGAAGACAAAGAAGAAGTATTAGTTGCCCATAGAGAAGCACCCATTGGAGGTATCTTGCTGAAGCTTTATGCTGATAGAACCTTTGAATTAGGTGGCTTCAGAAAAGTGGAAACTACAGGGACGTTTGAAGTAAAACAAGACACCTTGTTTATTACTTCAACCAATAACCCCAAGGTGAGCAACCAGTTTAATAGTAGATCTTTTCTAATCAAGGAAAATCACTTAGAGGAAACAACTGATACAGGGATTGGAATCTTAGCAATACACAAGAACAGTCTAAAATAAAGGAAAGCTCTCCGGTACGACACCCATAATAAGTTTAAGTGGTGCTTAAGCTCCTTATGTTGTAAACGCCGATCAGATCTGTCTTTCAAAGGATTACTGCGTTTGACCCTTCTTCTCTACCTTCACCCAAATCAACGGGCTCTCAACCTGATTCACTGCTTTGATCTTCCTGGCCGTTCTCCTCAGAATCCTTTCCAACCCGGTAGCGAATGTTTTTCAAAAGCAATTAGCCGCCGCCGGAAGCCATCCGCTGATCATCAATTTTATGGCCTACTTCCTGCTGAGCATCGTGTGCGGGGTGCCGGCCGTTTGGGTGGACTGGTGGGCGTTGCCGGTGGAGTTCTGGCTGTACTCAGGGGTGGTGGGCGTGTTGGGAGCGTTGGGCAACGGGTTTCTGGTACGGGCGCTGCAAGCGGGTGACCTCTCGGTGCTGGGGCCTATCAACGCCTACAAATCGGTGATTGGGTTACTGGCTGGCATGGTGCTGTTGCAGGAGTTTCCTACGCACTGGGGCGTGGCGGGCATGGGGCTCATTGTGGGCGGCAGCTACTTTGTGCTAGACACCACCGATGAAAAATTCTCCTGGCGGCTTTTAAAACAGCCGGGTATTCAGTTCCGGATTTGGGCCATGGTGCTGGCGGCTATTGAGGCGGTCTTCATCAAGAATACCATCCTGTATTCCTCGCCCATGATCTCGTTCATCAGCTGGTGTTGGTTTGGGGCTTTCTTTTCGGCATTCATCACGTTTGCTTACCCGGTTAACCGCCAATTTTTCAGAAACGAGTTCAAATCTGCCAAGCTTTGGAAGTACTTGTTTCTGGTCCTCTGCATCGGCCTGATGCAGTTCACCACCAATTACACCTTTGAGCACCTGCCGGTGGGATACGCCCTGGCTTTGTTTCAGCTTTCTACCTTGGTGAGCATTGGGCTGGGCTACCGGTTTTTCCAGGAGACCAACATCCTTAAGAAACTGCTGGGCGCCGTGATCATGCTGGCCGGTTCTGTGATGATTATCTTGCTGAAATAAGTCCTGAGTCTGTAGTCCTGAGTCTTTTTGCTACATTGACATATTCCTCGTTTGTCTTGACGTTTTTGCCCTATTTCCCGAAAACAGGCTCAAAACGCCTGCTCTCTCCTTAACTCAGAACTCAAGACTCAGAACTATTTCAAAATTTATTTTGAAACTGCTGTAATGACTTCCTCTCGCCGTCGTCTCTGTTATTGAATGGACTTACAAGAGTTTAAAACCAAGGTACTCCCGGCCAAGCAGAAGCTGTACAGAATGGCGCTGTTCCTGTTGCAGAACAAGGAAGAGGCCGAGGATATCTTGCAGGATGTTTTCCTGAAACTCTGGTCCAACAAACACAAGCTCCACGCCTACGCCAGCATTGAGGCCTTCGCCATGAGCATCACCAAAAACCTGTGCCTGGATAAACTCAAAAGCCGCAAGCACAAGCACATGGTAGATGTGGTGGGCATGGAGCTGGACTCTGCGGAGGCGAACCCGTACCAGCGCTACGAACTCACCGACCAGGTGAATAAGGTGCAGGAACTCGTGAAACTCCTACCCGAGCAGCAACGCCTGATCCTGCACCTCCGCGATGTGGAAGGGTACGGCTACGAGGAGATAGAGCAAGTCACGGGCGTGAAGGTCAATGCCATTCGGGTGGCGCTTTCCAGAGCCCGGAAAAGTGTGCGTGACGGACTTTTAAAGATGGAAAACTATGCAGTTTGAACAGATAGAAACCTTACTGGAGAAGTACTACAACGGGGACACGTCCTTAGAGGAAGAAGACCAGCTGAGAGACTTCTTCCGGCAGACCAAGCTGTTGCCAGACACCCTCAAAGCGCACGCCGCGCAGTTCCAGTTCTATAGGCAGGAGCAGGAGGTGCAACTAGACAAGTTTTTAGCCGATGACTGGCTGTTTGAGAAGATCGAGCAACCGGCATTGACGGCTGATAAAGTTGCCTCAAAGGCGGAGAACAGCTTCTTCAGGACCTATGTCTGGCAGATTGCCGCCAGCATCAGTTTACTCATCATCGCGTTCTGGACCGGGAATTACTTCAAAGAGACAGCCAATGTTCCCGGCAGCACTGCTCCGGCGGTGGCTTTGCAGCAGAAAGCTCCGGAAACCAATCCGCAGCAGGTGGAACCCTACGCTCCGGCAGAGAATCCAGAGAATACGGCAACGGGCACGGTTACTCCAGAGCCAGTAGAAGAAAACTTTGTTGCTTCCAGAAGAGAACCGGTAAAACACGTGTTGACGGCCCATGCAACAGTGAGAAGTGCCTCGGCGAGTGACCGGCTGCAACTGGTGACCCAGAACCTGAAAACCGAAGGACTCACGCCCCAGGAAAGCAAGAAAGTCATCAAACTGCTGGTAAAGACCATGAACCAAGACGGTAACCTGAATGTGCGGCTGGCCGCCTGCGAGGCCCTGTATCAGTTCAAAGACCACAAAGAAGTCCGGAAGGCGTTCATCCAGGCTCTGGGCACCCAGACCGAGCCGCTCATGCAACTCACCCTCATTGAGATGGTGGTGAAACTGAAAGAGGCCGCCGCGGTGTCACAGTTGGAGATGCTCATGCACAAAGAAGACTTATTGCCAATTGTCAAATACAAAGCACAAGAGGGTCTTGGCACCCTTATCTAGCCACGCATATACTGCTACTTTTATGAAAAAACCATTTGTACTGGCATGGGCCCTGCTCATGCTCACCGGGAACTGCCTTGTCGCAGAAAAAGCAACCGCCGCAGATAGTCCGTCCACTTCTACCGTAACGCCACAGGCGACCCCGCAGGAAAATAACCTGCGCACCTACAAAGTGAAGCTGGGCAACGGCAAAGACGCGCGCGTGCAACTCTCCATGTTCAAGAGCAACGTCAAGATCATTGGCCACTCCGGCGATGAGGTGATCATTGAAACCAAGGACTACAGCGCGCCACCTAAACGGGCCGAAGGCCTGAAACCGCTTTACAACCAGGTAGAGGACAATACCAATATGGGCCTGTCGGTGACCAAAAAAGACAACGTCCTCTCCATCACCAAAGCGTCGCGGGCCGATATCGATTACGTCATCCGGATTCCCAAAAACGCCGCCGTGGTGTACAAAGAAACCAATTGGGAGGGAAGCGACATCTCCATTGCTGATCTGGAGGGCGAGATTGAACTGAAGCTGAATAACTCCGAGGCCACCTTAACCAACGTCTCCGGGCCGGTCATCGCCAACAACACCAGCGGCTCCATCAAGGTCATTTTCTCCTCGCTGAACCAGAGCAAACCCAGCGCTATTTCCACCGTGAGCGGGGACATAGACATCACCTTGCCCGCCAAAGACAAGGCCAACTTCAAACTGAACTCCATGCAGGGCGAAATCTACACCGACTTTGACATTGAGCTGCAGCGCAAAAAGGACGATGATCAGGAATTAGCCTTGGTGGGCGGTGGCGGCAACATCGCCGGCAAAGTCAACGGCGGCGGGGTGCAAATGAGCATCCAGACCATCTCCAGCGACATCTTCATCCGGAAAAAGAAATAACCTCTCAGGCATCTAAAATCCACTCCTTATGAAAAATTTACTAGTGTTGGCCCTGCTCTTGCTGGGCATAGGGAACCTCCATGCCCAGAAAAAAATGGTGGAGAAAACCCTGGCGGTGCCCGCCTCCAAAAAAGTGCACCTGAACCTGAAGTTCGGGGACGAGGTGAAAGTGACCGCCTGGGACAAAAAGGACGCCTACGTGAAAGTGACGTACGAGATCAACGGCGGCCAACTGAACCAGGCCCTGCAACTCACCTTTGACCCCGGCCAAGACCAGCTCAACGTCACCGCCGATCTGAACGAGGAACTCCTGAAGAACAGCACCTACGAAGGCGATTGCCCCGATGGCGCGACCACTACCTTCGGGAATTACGTCAACGGGAAGAAGAAAAACGGCGTGTGCACCCGCATTGACTACGAGATCTTCCTGCCCCGCGAGACCAACCTCACCCTAGAAACCATCAACGGCAACCTGGAACTCCGCGGCCTCAGCGGCACCGTGAACGCCAAATCCATCAGCGGTTTCGTGGACATGGACTGGCCCACCCAGCAAGGCGCCACCGTCGCCCTGAAAACCATCACGGGTGAAGTCTACTCTGATCTTCCCATTGACCTGGCCGGCAAAAAGCAGCAAGCGCCCATGGTGGGGTACCAGCTCAAAGGCAACGTCAACAACGGCGGCCCCGCCGTCAGACTGGAAACCATCAGCAACAACATCTACTTCCGGAAGAAGAAGTAACGTTTTGGGGCCGTTTTCCCGAAAATAGGCCCAAAACGGACTTACTCTAAAGAATACTTCCAGCGGCAGATTGTCTTTTTTGAAGCAAATAGGAGAAGGATTGTTCTCCCGGATCGCATCTGTAGGGGCAATTCCTTGTGGTTGCCCTATCCCAGGCGGGAAACTTGCAATCCGGTTGGTTGGATAGAACAACGGCTATTCTCTCAATGTTCCTCCCAAGAGGCAGGCGTGTTAAGTTCTAAAACCATAGCTGGTTCAAGTTTTCAACTTGGACCTAACATGAGCTGAAGTTTGCAACTTCAGTGAGCCGAGAGGCTCAACATGTGCAGTAATGGCAATGCCTTCTAAAAGGAATTGAACATTGAAATAGAACTCAATGTCCCCTTTGAAGGGGGTAGGGGGATGACGAAGTCCATTGAAGAAGCAGCAACGCGCTTGCACCGCAGAGGGCAACCACAAGGGATTGTCCCTACAATTGATAGAACGCCAAGCCGTTGCGCCATCCGCCTAAGCCAACCTGTTTTAAGGTCGTTTTCTGCAAAGTAGCCCTAAACCATTCTGCTGATTACCGTGCCGCTCACCTCCGTCTGCTTTCCCTCGGGCGAGATTAAATTGATTCTATATCCTGGGTGCCCACTCAGAGCACCGCCCTTCTCCATCCTTTATTTTATTCCATCTTTTATGAAAAAAAGAGCCCTCTTTTTGCTGGGATTCCTATGCCTGTATTTTTCCGGATGGGCGCAAAATAACGCGTCGAAAACGACCGAAGCCTCGGGGAAAGGCGCGGGGAAGATTACTGGTACGGTGCTGGATTCTGTTTCGGGGAAGCCGGTGGCGTTTGCCACAGTAGCCTTGGCGCAAATGGGCGGTAATCCATCCAAAGACGGAACCTTAACCGATGACCAGGGCCGGTTCACGTTTTCCCCAATCCCGGTGGGCGAGTATCAGGTGACGGTCAGCTTTATCGGGTATCAGACCAAAAATATCCGGCCGGTAAAGGTGATCGCCGGAGAGCCGGAGGTGAAGATCGGAAGGGTGACGCTGAGTCCGGCCGAGAACAAACTGAAGGAGGTGACCGTGGTGGGGCAGAAGCCGTTGGTGGAAGACAAAATAGACCGCCTGGTGTACAACGCCGATCAGGACATCACCAACGTGGGCGGCAACGCCTCTGATGTGCTCAGGAAAGTGCCCTCACTCTCCGTAGACGTGGACGGCAACGTGCAGCTGCGCGGCTCCTCTAACGTGCGGGTGCTCATTAACAATAAGGCTTCCACCATGCTGGCCACCAACCTCGCCGATGCCCTCAGACAGATTCCCTCTGACCAGATCAAGAGCGTGGAGGTGATCACCAGCCCCTCGGCCAAGTATGATGCGGAGGGCTCCGCGGGCATCATCAACATCATCACCAAACGGAACAGCCTGCCCGGCCTGACCGGAAGCATCGGGGCCACGGCGGGCACCCAGAACAGCAGCGTGTTCAGCAACCTCAGCATGCAGCGGGGCAAAATGGGCGTGACCCTGAATTTGAACGGTTTCCGGTATTCGGTGCCCAAAGGGTACGGCCTGTACCGGGTGGAGCACGCGGAGGGCGAAGACGTGATTACCCGCCAAACCGGCGACGGGCGGGTGCACGGTGGCGGCGCTTCGGCGGAGCTGGGCCTCACCTATGACCCCGATTCCCTGAACCTGTTCTCCGTGGGGCTCAAAATGAATACGGGCCGGTACCAGGGCAGCAGCGCGCAGGAAACCACCACTACCCAGCCGGGGCCTTTCCCCTACATCCGGAACGCCAGCAAATTCCAGTTCATTCCGCTGGGCGCGGATGTGAACCTGGAGTACACGCACGTGTACAAACCGCAGCAGGAACTGACGCTGTTGGGGCAATTCAGCCAGTCTGACCATGAAAACTTCGTGCACCAGGACCGTTTCACCCGGCAAGACCAGCTCTTTTACCTGCAGCGGAACACCAACCAGAACAGCAACCGCGAAATTACCTTCCAAGCCGATTATGGACATCCGTTCAAAAACAAAGCCACGCTGGAGGTAGGAGCCAAGGCCATCCTTCGCCGCGCCAACAGCGATGCCCAATATGACATCACCTATCCGCTGGAGGACCGGGCAGCACCCGAGGAAAACACGTTCCACTACCGGCAGGATGTGGTGGCGGGTTACCTGTTTTACGGCGTCACGCTGGGCAAGAAAAACACCCTGAAAACCGGCCTCCGGTGGGAGCAGACCCAGCTGAAAGGCGATTTCACCAGCACCCAGACCTTTCTGAACGAGACCTACCATCACCTCATACCCAGCCTGGTGCTGTCCAGAACCCTGAAGGAGAACCATACCCTTAAATTCAGCTACACCCAGCGCCTCCAGCGGCCCCACATTTTCCTGCTGAACCCCTACCGCGACAACCGCGACCCCAAAAGCATTTTCTTCGGGAACCCCGCGCTGGACCCTGAGCTGACCCACCTGTACGAAGCTGGTTACAGCACCTTCTTCAAGACTAGTTCCCTCAGCGCGGCCCTGTACCTCCAGCAGGTGGATAACGCCATCCAGCTGGTGACGCTGGGCCTTGAGGACGGCGTGTCGCAGAATACCTATGAGAATGCCGGCAAGCTGTTGAGCTACGGCGTTAACGTGTCTGGCGCCACCAAGCCGGTGCCAGCGGTAAGCCTGAACGGCAACGCAAACGTGTACTACAACCGCTTGAGCGGCCTGGGTACCGAGAACACCGGCTGGCAATACAACCTGAACGTGACAACCGGTTATGAACTGGGCAAAGGCCTGACGGCGCAATTCTCCGGAGGCTTCAACTCGGCGCGGGTGACGTTGCAGGGCAAGGCGTACGCGTGGCAGTACTACAACTTCGCGGTGAAGAAAGCGCTTTTTGAGAAAAGGGGAAGCCTGACACTGGGCGTGAACAACCCCTTCACCAAATCCATCAACTACGGGTCTGAGACAAGAACCGAAGCGTTCACGCAAGTGAGTGAGAACCGCAACTTCAACCGATCCGTGCGGCTCAGTTTTGATTTCAAGTTTGGGCAGCAGAACGCCAGCAAAACGCCGCGCAAGCAGAAATCCATCCGGAACGATGACATGAAAGAAGGCGAATAATCATCTGGCAGGGCCGATGTTTTACGGGCAGTTTTCGGAAAAGAGGTCATAAACGGCTTCCGGCATGGGTTCTTTCTGGCGTGTTTTTCCCAAATTGCCCTTTCAACCTAACCGCTCTCCTGCCCATGCGCTTCGCTCTCACCAACGGCACCATCTACTCCGGCTACACTACCGCCCAAGGCTATGCGGTACTGGTAGCAGACGGCAAAATCCTGGACCTTGTTCCCGTGGATGAACTTCCCGCGGATGTTCCGCTGGTGGATGCCCAGGGCGGCATCATCTGCCCCGGCTTCGTGGATTTGCAGGTGAACGGCGGCGGCGGCGTGTATTTCACCCAATACCCTACGGTGGAGAGCCTGCACACCATCCGGGACGCGCACCTGCAGTTTGGCACCACCAGCTTTCTGCCCACGGTGATCTCGGCGTTTCAGGACCGGATTCTGGTAACCATAACCGCCGTGCGAGCCGCTATGCAACAGCAACCCAACACGTTTCTGGGCATGCACCTGGAAGGACCGTACTTCAACCCCGGCAAGCCAGGCGCCCATGATACCGCCTGCATCCGGACGGCCACGCACGAGGAGTTGGAGGTGCTGCTGGAGGCGGGCAAAGACGTGATCACCTACCTGACCCTGGCCCCGGAATGCCTGGAGGAAAGCGTGCTGCAACGGCTAGCCGAAAGCGGCATCGTGCTCTCGGCGGGGCACAGTCTGGCCACGTATGACCAAGCCCTGCACTTCTTCCGGAACGGCATCACGGCGGTGACCCACCTCTACAACGCCATGAGCGGCATAGACACCAAACAACCGGGTCTGGCGGCGGCCACCCTGGATTACGGCCAGGCCTGGACCGGCATCATCGTGGATGGGGAGCACTGCCATCCGTATGCCGTGCGTCTGGCCAAGAAAATGCTGGGCGAAAAACTGCTGCTCGTCTCAGACTGCGCCGCCTGCGTGGGCTCGGACATCCCCTTCACCGATTTCGGGAACTTCAAGGCCTACTACCGCAACGGCCGCTGCGAAACCGAAGACGGTCGGTTGGCCGGTTCTGCCCTGACCATGTTGCAGGCGGTGCAGAACACCGTGAACATGGTAGGGCTGGAGCTGGACGAAGCGATCCGAATGGCCACCTTGTATCCGGCGCAGGTCCTGCAACTGGAGCACCAGGTAGGGCAATTGGTGCCGGGTGCCGCCGCCAACATTGTAGTACTTGACCAGGCACTGGCGTTGCAACGGGTGTGGGTAGAAGGAGCAGAGGTAGTTCTGGCGAAAAAGTAACGGCTGCTTTGGGGCTGTTTTGGTGAAAACGGCCCCAAAGCGGAAAAGTCCTGCGGACAGTGGCCGAGGCATACTAAATATTCAGGAAATCAGTTATACAGAAGCGTCTGATGTTTCTGGGGTAACCCGCTATTTCCTGTTCTGGCATGAAGGTCTTCTTGCATTACTATAAAACGCTTCATGCCTTCAACCTGCCGTTCTCGTTGTTTGTGAGCGCGCTCATCTACTCGCTGGAAAGAGACCGGGCGGTCTTCTTTGCCTGCTTTTTCTTTTCCTTCGTCTTCCTGGGGTTAGTTCTTGCCTTCTATTTCTTTTGGCTGCGTTCTCGTGAGCAGTACTATTTCTACCATAACCGGGGCTGGTCTAAGCGGGCGTTACTTGGTACTTGTTTTCTGGTGAACGCTGCTTTTTATATCCTCTATCTTTTCTGCAAACCCCTACTCTATGGCACCTGATACTCTGGAGGCAGACAGCATCATTTACCGCATTGGTGACCGAAACCTGCTCAAGAACATTTACCTCAAGTGCCAGGTGGGCGAGGTGGTGGGATTGTTAGGCCGGAACGGCTCTGGGAAATCTACCTTGCTGAAAATCATCTTCGGCACGCTGGAGACCGAAAACAAGAGCATCAGAATCAATGGCAAGCGGTGCCAGCGCCCTTTTACCCAGCACCTCATCAGCTATCTGCCGCAGGAGAGCTTTCTGCCCCGTTCCTTGAAAGTGCGGCAGCTTATTTCTTTGTTTTTGCCTTCCAGAGAGAAACAGGAGGCGCTGAAGGAACATGCCAGAATTCAGCCGCTGCTTTCCAAAACCGTCCATCAGCTTTCGGGCGGACAGTTACGTTACCTGGAGGTGGCGCTGCTGCTCCACCTGGACACCCCGTTTCTGCTGCTGGATGAACCTTTCTCCGGCATTGAGCCGCTGCTGAAAGAACATATGCAGGAACTCATACTGGCCCACAAAGAAACCAAAGGCATTCTGGTGACAGACCACAATTACCGCCACATCATTGACGTGAGTGACCGGCTGATACTCCTCACCGAGGGCACTTGCCGACCCATTCACCACCTGCAGGAACTGGAAGATTGGGAGTACGTGCCCGCCGGAATCTTCTCCTGATCAGCGATTTCTTTCCTACTGTTTTAAGCCCGTTTTTAGAGAAATGGCCCCAACGTAGAACGTCAGGTTCCATAGCCTTCCGTTAGAATGCGGTGCTTACTCAAGGATGATGCGTTGGGAAGCACTTAAAGGGCAAGAGTTCTTTCATTAACCGGGCGAAGGGCGCATGCACCGGCTCGTAGAGCGCCAGAAACGCGTGCTGCCTGGCGGTATGTTCTTGGGGTTGGGACATAAAACAAGACTCTGATGTGGCGGTAAGTGACACAAGGGCTCTGAAAAGTCGCAGCCGGGGCGCAACTTTTCTGCTTTTCTTCGAAGATAAGCCGCCCGCTTCCGTAAAAGACGATTTAAACCCGTTTTCTGCAAAATGCCGCTAAAACAGACTTTCCAATCAGATCAGTATCTTTAGGAATTCGGACCTCCTTCAACAAGCTTTACCTCATTTGCATGAGCACTACCTTTCCTATGAAAATCATCACCATTACCGCTAATCCTGCCGTAGACAAAAGCACCCGCGTAGACTCTGTCGCGCCCGAAAAGAAATTGCGCTGTGAGAAGCCGGTCTTTGAGCCGGGTGGCGGCGGGATCAATGTCTCCCGAGCCATCAAAAAGCTGGGGGGCGAATCCATTGCCTGGTTTCTGTCCGGCGGACCCACCGGCGATAAAATCGGCGAGCTTCTAACGGCCGAAGGCGTGGCGTACCGGAAGTTCAAGTGCCAGGAAGCCACCCGCGAAAACCTCATCGTGTTTGAGACTTCTACCCGGCAGGAGTATCGGTTTGGCATGCCCGGCCCGCAGATTTCCGCCCCAGAGTGGCAGCAGATCCTGCAGGCGCTGGAAGAACTGGAAGAAATCCCCGAGTTCGTGATTGCCAGCGGAAGCAACCCGCCCGGCGTCCCCGACGATTTTTATGCCCAGATTGCCGAAATAGCCACAAAGAAGGGATTCAAGCTGGTGGTAGACACCTCCGGCGAAGCCCTGATGAAAGCCGCCGGCAAAGGCATTTACCTCCTGAAACCCAACCTGAACGAGCTGGCCGCACTGGCCCGCAAAGAAGTGATCTCAGCCCAGGAGCAGGAAGAACTGGCCACGCAGGTGCTCCAGGAAGGCAAAAGCCAGATACTGGTGGTATCGCTGGGGCCCCGCGGCGCGATGCTGGCGTCTCAGGATGGGTTTGAGTACATCGTGCCGCCCACCGTGAAACAGGAAAGTGCCGTGGGTGCCGGCGACAGCATGGTAGGCGCCATGGTTCTGAAACTGCTGGAAGGCTGGGCGCTGCCGGAGGTAGTGCGCTACGGCGTAGCCGCCGGCACCGCCGCCACCATGACCCCTGGCTCAGAACTGTGCCGCAAATCTGATGTGGAAAGCATCTACGCCTGGCTAAAAGCCCGCCGCTAAAGAACCATCCAACCTGCTTCGCTCCGTTTTAGGGGTGTTTAAAGAAAAGCAGCCTTAAAACAGAGCGAAGTATGTTTTGTAAAGATTGTTGATGGGCCGAAAATTAGGAGAAGTGAATGACAGTCGTCTACGTTGTTGGTGAGAACACCTACAACGGCGGACAGGGTGGCAGATTATTGTAAGGAAGTACAATGTAGGCGCACCTCTTGTGGGTGCCCTCTGCAGGTAATCACCGGCAGTTGCGGAGGCCACGCAGGAGACAAGGCATGCCTTGTCTCTACATTTTGGGAATGTGTGGAAAGAAAGACGCAAGGGAAAAAAGACGCAAGGTATTGCGTCTCTACAGAGAAGACCTCACATGCTTTTAAAACCTGTGAGGTCTGAGGCGTTCTTACTGACGCATTGCCTTTTCCAGCCTTTCGGTTGAGCGCCTAAGCAGGTTCCGGTGCCGCAGGCATTGCGACCGCAGGAAGCAAAGGAAGCTGGTACAGCGCGAGGCCGGAAGGCGGGGCCTCGCGGCCGTGAGCGCACGGAGGGAAGCTATGCAACAACCCAGCGCATGCACCCACGCAAACAGCGGTTCTTCGCTAGCATAAACGGACTGCGTGTACCCACGCGAATAGCGGTTCTTCGCCAGCACAAGCCTACTGCGTGCATCCACGCTCTGCTAGCAAAAGCAAACTGCACCCACGTCAACAACGACCCTCTGGCAGCACAAGCCTACTGCGTGCATCCACGCTCTGCTAGCAAAAGCAAACTGCACCCACGTCAACAACGACCCTCTGGCAGCACAAGCCTACTGCGTGCATCCATGCTCCGCTAGCATCAGCAAACTACTCGTGTCAACAGAACTCTCCCCAAAAGGAAAAGCCTTTACTTCTTCCCTTCCCGCACTACCTTCATCTGCACCGGTGCCACGCCACTCTTCTCAATATCCAGCTTGCGGGCCGCCGATTTAGACAAGTCGATGATGCGGCCCCGGGCAAACGGGCCCCGGTCGGTGATGAGGACCTTCACGGAGCGGCCATTCTGCGGGTTGGTGACTTTCACCTTGGTCCCGAAGGGTAATTTCTTGTGGGCAGCGGTGCGCTTGCCGGGCTTGTAGCGTTCACCGTTGGCCATTTTGTTGCCCTTCAGCTTATCAGAGTAAAAAGAAGCTTTGCCTGTCTCGGTGTAGCCCCGCGTCCCGAAGGCGGGAGCACTGGAGGAGCAACCTGAGGCAAGTAGAGCGATAAACAGAAGGCAGAGAGAATAGCGGAGGAAATACTTAGGCATACGAAAAGAAATGGTGAAGCACGGAGGCGAAGAGCGGCCAGTGAAGCTGCTCTAATGGGTGTTTGGTATTAGGTAAAACGGTGAACTGCCCCTGCGGCAACTGCCGGTAGGCGGCCAGCGATTCCTCCACGGAAACCATCTGGTCTCTGTCTCCTACGGCCACGCACACCGGAACGTTGATCTGGGCCAGCACTTCGGCTGAAAGGGTGGGTTTCTGACCCAATTGCCGCATCATCTCGGCGGTGCGATGCAGGAGTAGGGTCCAGTCCTGCGGGGCGTGCCGAGTCTGCAGCGTTTGCGCAAAGGCCGGAACTTTCAGGGAGATCACCTCGGGTTGAAGTTTGGCGGCCTCGTGGCGGGCAGTCTCGGCGGTCCAGTTGAATTTGGCGGCCAGCGTCAGTATCCTTGAAAAGCGGGTTGGTTGCTGCCGGGCGGCCTCCAGGGCAATGTAACCGCCCATGCTATAACCCACTACCTGCACCGGAGGCACCGCATGGGCCTCCAGCCACTCCAGGAGCTGGTGGGCAAAGCCTTCTATGGTGAAGGGATCTTCGCCGGAAAAGGGAGCGCCGCCGTGCCCGGCCAGGTTAAAGGAGTACACCGGTAGAGCCGGAGACAGCAAGGGCAGCAAGGGCTCAAACTGATCTTTTGCTCCTAAAGCGCCGTGTAGCAGTAGCAATGGTTCCATAGGGTAAGATAAGCGTTCTTGCGCGTTCAGACCAAACTGTTTTGGGCCTGATTTCAGGAAAACGGACTTAAAACGGCCGGGCAACAGGTGCGCTTCAGCTTGCAAGTAAACGAGAAGAACCTTCGGTAGGCTGATGCGGGGTCTTAGCCCAGCCTTTTCAGAAAGTGGAAACCTTTGATGACGAAGCCTTCGCGCAGGTAGAATTTGTGGGCGGCGTGGTTCACCACGTAGGCGTCTAGCATCATGGTTTCACAACGGTGTTTGCTCGCCTCGGCGGTAAGCCAGTCCAGCAGCAGCTTCCCGATGCCCTTGGAGCGGGACTGTTCATCCACCACAAAATTGTCTACCTCCAGGTACTTGCCGCTGTACAGCTTGGTGCCCATCCAGTACCCCGAAAGCCCCAGACAGGTGTCTCCGTCAAAAACGCCTACCATGCGGTACTGCTGGGGTACCATTTGACGCAAGAGTTCCTCGTAGCGGGCAGGCTCCATGGTGGGGTTCAGGTGCTGAATCAACGGAAACTGCCGGACCATCTCCGCCAACTCTTCTATTTCCCTTATTTGCAAAGATGTAGCCATGGGGTCATTTGTTCAGCCGCAAAAATAGAAAGTACGCGCTGGCCGTAAAACACATACTAAGGAAATGTTAAATAATAGCGCAGAATTACTTCTAACGTTAAATGTCTGTTAATTAACGTTTCGTGCTTGTATTTAGAAAAATAGCCCTTCTATATTTGTCCCGTTATGTGGCCCGAATTGCAAGTTAATTGCTTGAGCATGTTCAGCTTTAGGAGACAGATGCTAGAAATTAAATGGAGTCAGCTGCACTTTGAATGCCCTGGAGTAAAAGAAATATTTTTAGGTAGAAATCTTTCTGGAAATGGGCCATGTGCACGAAAAGTGTTCGATTTTAAAAAGAGAATGTTCGGGGGCGAACAGTAAAGATGGGGTAAATGTGTCTAAGATGCTGTAAATAAATATTTTATGTATTTGGCATGTATCTTGTAAACTTCCTTGTAAACGCCAGCGGAACGGTTTTGCCCCAGTGGAATTACAGAAAATTCAGGTAGTTGCTTTCACCGCTAAAGAAATTAAGAAAAAAAGTTCAGACGCAAGCAACCTTCTTTTAGATTCTGCATCTATTAGAGTATAACAGAAACATATTGGAAAAATTCAGAAATAAAAATAGGCAATTGTTGCCCTGGAACGTCACGTCCTTTTCTTTTATAAAAGGTGTTCTTAGAATCAAATAGAAGTAAAATAATTCAAGGTTTTAACTCATTCACTCATTAAAACAAAGTATTATGAAACGTTTAGTAATCATTTCCGCCCTAGTTTGCATGCAAGTATTGTCAGCGTTCGCGCAAGGTCCTACCAGCCGGGTGAACACCGAGAAAGTTAAAATGTACCGTCAGCCTGCTATTGGCGGGGAAGTGATGCGCCTGCTGGGCTCAGAAGATGAGATCATTGTCATGCGGAAGCAGAACCAGGAGTGGACGCTGGTACAAATTGACGGCGAAGCCGGTTATGTGCTGAGTTCGTACCTCAAAGCCAAAAAGGTGAAAAAAGCGACGGCTGCTAAAGCCCCCACCGAAGTGGGCAAAAGCGCCAAACTATAACCACTGGAAGATACCTTCACCGGCAGCCGGGTGCTGCGTTTTTAAAAAGGAAAGGGTCCACTCTCATGTAGAGAGTGGACCCTTTCCTTTTGGGTGCCATCAAATGGTGCTACTCTTTGGGAACGTAGTTGTAGATATCAATGGCCTCAGAGAGACGGTCTTTCTTCACCAGCCTGATAAGCTGCGGAAGCAGCGAGATTCCTGCGCCTACCAGCAGAAGGGGAGATACCTTGCCGCTGTAGTTGCTGCCCCTGAACTGTTGCGTGATACCGGCCACCATCAGGCCAGCGCCTGCCACATACATTCCCGTTTGGATGTTCTGCCCCCGTTTGTATTCCTGCAGACTTTCCATGCTGCCGGGGTTATCAGACAAGGCCACCCGCAGGTTCTTGTAGGTGAGCGGCTGCAAAGCGCCTTTCTCTTTCTCAAAATAATAGACCCGGCGCTGGGTAGGATAACCGTACCCGCCCATGCCGTAGCCGCCCATTCCATAACCGCCGTACCGGCCCATGCCAATCCCGATGCCCGGGGCGTAGGAGTTGTAATCTGTGCGGTACACAAAGTAGGTGGAGATGCGCCCGGCCTGCTCCCGCTGCGCGAAATTACTGAAGCGCCTACCCGCGTCTACGCGGGCGAAGTAGCCCTCCTGACTCTGGAAATACTTCACCGTTTCAGGGGCATATTTGAGAGTGTCATCCAAGAGGAAGAAATTCTGTTTGAAGACAGGGCTTTTGAATTGAAGCCGGCTGGCATAAACGCGCTCGCCGTTATGCAGTTCTATGAAATAGGGTTGCCCCGAGGTGGTGTTCTGCGCCCAACCACATTCTGCCATCATCCAGCAAAAGAAAACCAAGAAATATAATTTTTTTAGCATAGCATTATTTAAACGAAAAAGTGGGTTTTCTATGATAAAGCTAAAGAAAAAAAGATAAACCCCACAAATAGAACCGAATATAAACCCCAAAGCGCAACAGCACGCTAAAAACGGAGTAAAAGAAAGAACCCCTATGTTTCACTTAATCAGAACGTATCATGTTTATAGCATTGTGTATTTTATTGATCATCGCGTTGTTCATCACAGTCTACTATGTGCGGGCCAACAAGGCGAGCGCCACCCCAGAAGGAACCGCCACGCGTATCTCGGGCGGCGGACCTAACCAGCCAGCAACGCCGGGCCAGACTTCCAGAAGCAGCTATAACCCTGGCAGCATCCCAGACAGCGCTGGCAACGGTAATTCGGCTATGAGCTCTGGCCATCAAGGCTAAACAGCCTTTATATCGCTCTCCTGTAAGGGCAAAAGAAAAGGCACCGCCAACGCGGTGCCTTTTCTTTTGCAGCAGCGTGCCGTTAGTGGGTGCCGTTTTCCTGGGCGAGTGACACCTGCTTCTTCTTAGAGGAAGAGGCGCTGGCCTGGTTGTCTGACGCTGGTGCGTTGTCTTTCTCCAGTTGGATAGGCTGGGCAGCACCTTCCCGTACCTCAATCCGGCGTTTGGCGGTTTTCTGCTCATCCTTCGGGATGCGTACGTGCAGAACACCATTTTCATACACCGCTTCTATGCTGTCGGGTTTCACGGTGTCAGGGAACTGGAAAGAACGGCTGAAAGAACCGTACTGGCTTTCCACTAAGTGATAGCGTTTGTCTTTCTGCTCGTTTTTGAAATGACGTTCTCCTGAGACGGTAAGAAGCCCTTGCTGGAAATCCAGGTGGATGTCTTCTTTCTTCAGGCCCGGAAGCGCCATCTCCAGTTCATACCCTGTTTCGGTTTCACAGGTGTCTACCTGCGGACTGAAGCGGTTCAGTCGTTCGCGGGTGTTCACAGAATCGTTAAAGAATCGGTCCAGCATGCTGCTGAACGTCTGCGGCATCATGTCATCAAAGCCGCTACCTAAACGTTGAATGGCCATAATTTTACCTTCTTTAAAGTGTGAAACATAAGTTGTCGTTTATCTCTGTAACACGAGGGCCGTTTTGAGGCCGTTTATGGAAAAAGGGGCCGGAAACAGTTTGTGATGGACTCTCTCCGGCACCTGCTTAGTTGCTTACCATTGCTCAATTTCCAGAAACCGGGGTCCTTGCGGCAGGTACGGAATATGAATCCGGAGCGCCTGGTTTTCATGTACCACCTTCAGGCTGTTGAAATCCACGTGGGGCGGCAACAGGAAGTTCTGGTGGAATAAGGGCGCCTGCATCTCGGGGTGTTGGGCACTGTGGTGCAGCGCCATTACGGTGAGCTGGTTTTTGTCCAGGAGAACCTGGTACTGCTCAGGAGACACGCCCGGTAACGCTACCTGCAGAATGGCTTCCTTTTTCCGTTTCACCATGTTCACCTGCGGCTGGACTACCCCACCCCCAATGGTGTTGGTGACATCTATATATTGAGCGATGTTCTTTAAGAACTTTTTATCTTTTATGAGTTTCATGGTGCTTCTCCTCGTCCTTTCTATATTTTCAGAGGACGTATTGCAAAGCGCATACCAATGCAAGAAAAGGCCTTTTTAAAGCAAGGTTCAGACAGAATGGCAAGCGAAAAACAAGGGACGTGTGAAATTTTGTCAGGCAGTTGACAGGCAAAATACAACTGGCAAGGAAGGCAGATTGCAGGGAGGAGAAAGGTTGCCAGGAGGTAGTAATTAGAGACGATTTTTCACGGGAGAGCCTGTACCTTCCTGCACTTCCTCCGTATAAATACCAGCAGGAAAGCAGCTGCTGCGCCGGAAGGGCAGTGCGTGAGCTGTAACGGGAGCGGAAAAAACAGTACCGTCGTTTTTGCTGGTGATGCTTTCTAGCCAGGTGCCCTGAGGCGCCTATCCGGCAGAAATGCTGCCTTCCAGGTGAATCATCGCTTAAAAGGCGGTTGGTTGAGAGATGAAAATAATGTAAAAAGAGCCAGACGCAGGTGCTCCCCTCAGGCAAACGTAAAGAGGAGCCAGGCTGTGCAAGTGGATACCAGATGAGGAAAATAGTTTACCAAAACCATGTGCTTACCCTATCTTTTGACGAGTAGCGTTCTATGGCGTTTGCCGTGTGGAATGGGTTCCTGAATAGCCAGGAGTTTCAGGAAGCGGCCTCGGTCTGTATAGCCCTGATAGAGGAGAAGGCCCCCACCCGCTGGCTCGCGGATAACCGGAAGATGAAAGCCATCCGGCAGGCCGACCAGCAATGGTTTGTAGAGACCATCATACCCCGCCTGTTGCATAGTTCGCTGCGGCGCATGGCTACCCTGGTGTCTGAAGACCTGTTCAACAAGATGGCCGTAGAGCAGATGCTACAGCGGGCTGGCGGCATTGATCACTTGGCGTTCTGTGATTTCAAAGATGAAAGTGAGGCGCTGCTCTGGCTGATGGCTCCCTCGGCGGTCTCCACCAATCCTCAAAGCAAAGACCTGAAGTAAGCTTCGGGTGCGGTATGGCCAAGGGTGAATCAGGCAGAAACTTTGTCCTGTGACTGGACCCTGGCCCAAGAGGAGCGGGTCGTCGTTCATGGGTGCTTAGCTCTTTTTCCAGTGGTTTTCGGTTTAAGGCCTGAAAGCGGGCTTGCTGCGGCGTAATGTTGCCTGAATATAAATATGCCGCTCTTTTGCCTCGGTTTTTAGTAGAAAACTTCTATTTTTGTAGTAACACTGGACAGTTGTAGCACTGTTTGCTAGCCCCCGCAACGTGTCCTCCGGTACTACTGCTCTGGCATGCCCCTACTTTTACCGTCTGTCTATTACGAAAGCCATGCCTTCACGGTGCGGTATGATCTGGAGCGCTCGCTGGGAATGGCCGTCTGGCGAGGCAAACTCACCGGCGCTGATTTACAGGAGGCGCTGCTGATTTGCGCCTACGTGATGGACAAATACCGGCTTACCCGCTGGCTCGCCGATGACCGGAAAATGAAGGCGTTTTCTGAGGAAGACAGAAACTGGGTAGAGGAGCACGTGGTGCCTGCGTACCTGGCCGGTCCGCTGCGCCGCATGGCGTTTCTCCCCTCAGAAGATGAGAAGCAGGTAGAAGCCATTGAACACCTCATCCAGCGCGCCGGTGACCTGGACGATCTTACCCTCAAAAGTTTTCAGGACGAGGAAGAAGCCCTTCGCTGGCTCATGCAGGAGTTCTAGGAAAGCGCCTCAGTACCCGCGCGTCCTGTTTTCTGCCTTCAAAAACCAAAGCCCACCTAATTCTTTTCCCTGACGGAAAGCCTCTATCAAAGAGAAGCGTTTTGGAGCCGTTTTCTGGATTTAAGCCCCAAAACAGAACAGCGGAAAAAACGCTCTACTATGTTAGGCCTGCGCAGGGAATCTTAGTTCTGCCCGTACCGCAACCCTCTCTTTCCTAAACCGTTCTGGTTTGGGATGGAAACACTGGAATTTATCTTAGGGCTGGGGCAGAAAGACCTGAACTGGTGGCAAATGTCTCTCAGGTCGGTGCTCGTATTTTTTATCTCCCTCACGTACGTGCGCATTGCCAACAAGCGCATTTTCGGGCAGCAGAGCGCTTTTGACATTGTGCTGGGCATCATGTACGGTTCCATTATGAGCCGGGCCATTACCGGAACTTCTCCTTTCTTCCCTACCCTGGCCGCCGGTTTGGTGCTGGTGCTCCTGCACCGGATCTTGGCCTCGGTGGCGTTCCGGTTCGGGCACGGGCACGGGGTGAGTAACTTCATCAAAGGCAAAACAGCCGCGCTGGTGAAGGACGGCAAGCTGTTGAAAGAGGAAATGCGGGCGCACAGCATCACCGAGAACGATATTGTGGAAACCATGCGGGCCCAGGGCGGTCCCCTGGACATCAATAAAATAGAAACTGCCTGCCTGGAACGTAGCGGCAAAATCAGCATCATTTACAAGGAAGACAAATAAAACCCCGCCTCGGCAGGTTTCCGTCTGCTGGCCGCCAAAAGCATCGTCATGCACTATCCTAATGAAGACCGATGCACCTAGCGAACCAAAGATAAGGGAGCGGAAACGTCAGGCAACTTGCCGGGGACCTGCTGCTGAAAGGGTTGGAAGCTTGCCCGGAGCGCTGCTTTAAACTTCCCCGCGTCAGGAAGAAGGGATCTTGTATATAGAAAATGCTATATAGAACAGAAAGGAAGCCTACGCGGGCTTCCTTTCTGTTTTCAAGCCGAAATCGGGAAACAAGGCCGAAAGCAGCCATCGGCGGTTTGGGCCTTGTTTTATGTTTCCGGGCCGAAAACGGGGATTCCTTTGTTTGTATCCGGAGAAATCATGAAAAAGGACAGTTCTTGCGGCGCCCGTGCAACCTTCCGGTGGGTTAAAGGCTCTTCTGAGTAAAGAATACCAGAACTCACTTTTGCTTTTTTATGAAAACGTTTGTCAGTAAACTCACCTTTCTCTTCTTTGTCAGTCTGTTGCTCTCTGGGTGCGATCTGGAAGACCCGGAACCTTCTGCCACTTCCTCGCCCATCTTCCTCGCCAAGATAGCCACGAACCAAGGCGACAGCCGCGAGTTTCAGTACTCGGCCTCCGGATGGCTGACCAAGATGGTGGGCATGGGCTCTTTGGCCTTCAATGAAAACGAGCAGTCTACCAGCGAGGTGGTGTATGACAACATGGGCCGCATTGCCTACCTGCGCACCGATGGCCCTTTGCTGGACACCGAGAACGCCTATTTCTACACTGCCTCTAACCAGCTTTACCGGCTAGACGAACTGATCAATGCCAAAGTAGAGAGTTACCATACCTTTGAATACGACCTGAACGGCCGGCTAATCACCCGCTACAGCTTTTACAAAGACCCCGACGCTACCGTGCCCCGCGAGACCAACAAGGTCACATACACCTATGACACCAACAGCAATCTCACTGAGCTCACCATGTACCGTCGCCCTACCGCTGGTGCGGCCTGGGAGCAGGTGCAGAAAAGCAAGTACGAAGGCTATGACACCAAGAAAGCTGTGCAGCACCTCGCCGAGTTCCTGTTCACGCCCAACATCATCCTGTACCGGAACAACCCCGGCAAAGTCACCACCACGCTGGCCTCGGGCGAGCAGCGCGTCACCACCTTCACCTACGAGTACAACGCCCATAACCTGCCCGTGAAAAAGATCACTACACCCGCCAATGGCACCGCCTTTGAGACGGTGTACACCTATCTAATGTAAGTATATCCCCAACTATATAGTTAGTGCCAGCACCTTGTTTTGGGCCTGCTTTTCTGAAAGTAGGCCTAAAACAAGGTTTTTTCTTGTGGCTGATCACTGAGTAGAAGGATGCGTGCGGCCGCTGTTAAGGCTGAGGTTGGTAGACAGGTTTAAGCAGGGAGCTGATCTGCGCATACGGCAGCAGAATGTCCGTCGGCCCGAAGGCGTAGGCGTTTACCTCGTAGGCGTTGTAGTACAGGTGCAGGCCCTTAGGAGTGAGGGCGGCGTTCTGCGGGAACGGCAGGTGACCGGCCTGGGTGTAAAAGCCCTGCTGCTCCAAAGACTCCTTCCCTAGCTTCCGCACTTCCCTGAATTCCTGCTCCACCAGTTTCCGGAGCTGCACAGTATCCGTGACCATCTCTTGTACCTGAAGCGCGTGACCGGTGCTGTCAAAGCTTTGCAGGGTAGTCACGGCATAGCCATGCGCCCCGCCGCTGTAACCCACGGAAGTCAGCTTCAGGGAGACCAGCGCAGGGGTTTGGTGCAGTGCCTCAGAGGAGATGGTCAGTTGCCACCCCATGTTGGTCGCCGCCTCCGGGAATTCCTTTCGGCTGGACGCATATTGGAGCAGGAACTCCTGCGCGGTCAACTCCGCGGGATTGCCGGGTTGGGTAAGGTTGGCGTCTGGGTTGTTGGTGAGCTGCTGCCGAAGCAGGTACCGCCGTACGTACTGGTTCACGGAATCGCGCAGGGCCGTTGGGCCACCCTCGGCTACGAGATACTGGATGTCTACCTTGGCGCAGGTGTCTGCCTGGCAAAGGTCTGATTGCCGCTGGATGCGCTCAGACCGGAGACGAAGCTCTGGCCCTGCCTCGGCGACGGCGGGAGCGTCTGCTTCTGCGGCGGGCGTGGACGTTTCTGTAGAAGATTGGCAGGAAAACAACAGGCTGCCTACTAACGTGAGTAGCGCAAACGTGTACTTATGCATGAAAATTGAAATTGGTACTGCCGTATCTATACGGATGCTGGCCCGTTTAGAGCCTGTTTTTGGGAAAGAAGGCCAAAGCTGGGAAGGCTTTAGCTTGTGAGCCTATAATTGAAATATTACTACTCTCGAATTTGTACTTAAGCCGATCAAGTGATTCTTTCGCCTCAATAATACCTGCCACGCCTCTGATTCAAGCGCACCCGGGCAGGTTCTTTTGTTTACATTTTATCCGCTGATTTCACCCCACTTTGTCATCCTGAAAGGATCTTATGTGCGAACTAGGAATGCATTTGTTCTTACGCTTCTACAGCTTGCCGCCAAGATCCTTTCAGGATGACAGAGAGGAGAGGGTGTTCTCCAACTCCTGATCTAATTGATTTATGTCAATAAATTCTACCTCGCCATTCTCCAGTTGAGCCAAATCTTGCTTCAACTCCTTTTGGGCATCGACGAAGATGTCATTTCCTTTCATCATCTTATCTCATCTTTAGTGACCTTGCGCAGAAACTACAGCAAATGCTGATACACTTTCTAATTCCCTCGTAGCTTTATAAAAAGGTATTGCGGTTCTACTTGAGGATTATTCCTATTGTTTCGTGGCTATTCTGCTGTTCGCTAAAGATATAGCTCTTTGCTGCTTTTAGCCTGTTTTTACGATTTTAGGCAGAAAACAGAAAGCCAGAAGCTATCTCTGCTTCGCCCTTGCTGGTGTTATCACCAGCAAGCGGAATTACGGCTGTTATAAGAACCGCAGTTTAGATTGTTGGTGAAAACACCAACAATGGCAAAAAATCGAAGGACTTGAATACTTTTGAAAAGAACTCAACTATAGAACCTAAAGAAAAGATATTTGGCATCTTCAATATCATGAATTCCAACCAACTCATTTTCATTGCCTTTGTAAGCACTTATGTCCATAGAGCCAGAATCATAGACTGTTTTTCCTGTCTCTGCTTGTAAAAAGGCTTTAACTTGAGTGGATTTAATTAAATTCTTTTGAAATTCAAAGGCAGCAAGTTTGCCGTTCAAGCTAAATAAGCTTGAATCATTTAGTTGTCTGTAATTTTCAATGTAATTTTTTGTGATTAAATTCTTTTCATCATCTACTGGCAAGAGGAAAAAGAATAGGTTTTCCGCATTCGAAGGTTTAACCATATTAAATGCTAATGAATTGAATTGCTCTTTTGTGTTGTCAAAAGCCCCGCATTTAATTACCTTAGTATTAAACTTCTTTTCAATTTGAAGTGCTATGTCATTAGCCCTATCTTGGATACTCTTTTTTTTAAAAAAATCTTTAAATCCCATTTCTGAATTATTATAAACTATATCCCCAATATAAAAACTCACTAAGCCATCAATATCAGAAAACCTGAGTGTAGAAAATTCTACACGATAATTTATATGTAAATCGTAACAATGCTTCACAATTCTTTCCGCAAGAATCTCCAATGCATCATTATTGTAAATACAAGGTGTAGGCCTTGTCCTTGCGCCGATTTCTTTATAACAATTGGCTAAATGGAATGCAATACTAAATGCAATAGCTGCTGCTCTTTTGGATAAAACGTATTCATTGTCAATGATTAAATCATAGTCTTTCAAAAGCTTTAGCCCACCGATTTCTATTTGGTAAGTAATTAAGTTATTTAAATCTTCATTGATAAGCTCATCGCTATCTAATTCATTTTTAACAGAATCTTTCCCATGAATCTCAACTGTTTTGTTTGCCATGTTTGAACAAAGTCTTATTATATCTTCTTCAAACTTGGGCAAAGCAACTATTTCCTTATACCCATATTTTAATTTGGTAGAAAAGTCCATAGGCTTGAAATTACAATTATTATGTCTTATTTAAATATAGCTTTTGGTTGAACTTCAACCCATTCGCCTGACTATCAATTCTTTTGAATTTAATGTTTTTTTCAGTTCAAACAAAAAAGGAGACCGTTTCGGGCCTCCTTTTTCTATTTATTAGCAAAAGTAGTTCTTAGCTACCGCAAGCCTCGCAAGCGTCTGGGTTATCCAGGCTACAGGCCATGTCGCTTAGGTTCTGCTCAACGGCGGTGTACATGGGCGCCAGGGTTTCGGCGGCTTGTTTCTCCACGGTGAACTTAATGGCATCGGCGGCGGCTTTGGTGCGCAGGTAGTACATACCGGTTTTCAGGCCGCGCTTCCAGCTGTGGAAGTGCATAGAGGTCAACTTCCCGAAGTTTACGTTAGACACGTGCAGGTTCAGGCTTTGGCTCTGGCAGATGTAGGCACCGCGGTCGGCCGACATGTCAATGATGGTCCGCTGGCTGATTTCCCACACCGTCTTGTACAGGTCTTTGATGTTCTGCGGAATGTTGGTGATGCCCTGCACCGAGCCGTTGGCCGCGATGATGGCATTCTTCATTTGGTCGTTCCACAGACCCAGCGCGATCAGGTCATTCAAGAGGTGCTTGTTCACTACCATGAACTCCCCGCTCAACACGCGGCGTACATAGATGTTAGAAGTGTAAGGCTCAAATCCTTCGTTGTTGCCCAGAATCTGCGAGGTAGAAGCCGTTGGCATAGGCGCTACTAACAAAGAGTTGCGTACGCCGTGCTCTACTACTTCTTGTCTCAGCGCTTCCCAGTCCCAACGGCCGCTGTCTGGCGTAACGCCCCACATGTCAAACTGGAAGATACCCCGGCTGATGGGTGAGCCTTCAAACGTCTCATATGGTCCGTTCTTCTTGGCCAGATCCTTAGAAGCCGTCATGGCCGCAAAGTAAATGGTCTCGAAAATCTCCTTGTTCAGGCGGGCGGCTTCGGCGCTTTCAAACGGCATGCGCAGTTGCAGGAACGCATCGGCCAGACCCTGTACGCCCAACCCGATAGGGCGGTGACGCATGTTGGACTTCTTCGCTTCTGGTACCGGGTAATAGTTGATGTCAATTACCTTGTTCAGGTTCTTGGTCACCGTGTACGTTACCTCGTAGAGTTTCTGGTGGTCAAAGGTTTTAACGCCTTTCTCTTCTTTGATGTAGCGCGGCAGGGCCAGAGACGCCAGGTTACACACAGCAATCTCATCGGCATCAGTGTACTCAATGATCTCAGTACACAGGTTGGAGCTCTTGATAGTACCCAGGTTCTGCTGGTTGGACTTGCCGTTGGCGTGGTCCTTGAACAGCATGTACGGCGTACCGGTCTCAGTTTGCGCTTCTAAGATTGCGAACCACAGTTCCTGTGCTTTCACGGTCTTGCGGGCGCGGCCTTCTTTCTCGTATTTCTCATACAGACGCTCAAAGTCCTTGCCCCAGGTCTCAGATAAGCCCGGGCACTCGTTAGGGCACATCAGGCTCCAGTCGCCGTTCGCCTCTACGCGCTTCATGAACAAGTCTGGGGTCCAGAGGGCCAGGAACAGGTCGCGGGTCCGCATCTCTTCCTTGCCGTGGTTCTTGCGCAGATCCAGGAATTCAAAGATATCGGCGTGCCACGGCTCCAGATAAATCGCGAACGCGCCTTTACGCTTTCCGCCGCCCTGGTCTACGTAACGGGCCGTATCGTTGAACACTTTCAGCATTGGTACCAGGCCGTTAGACGTACCGTTGGTGCCTTTGATGTAAGAACCGGTAGCCCGGATGTTGTGCGCCGCCAGGCCAATACCGCCCGCGCTCTGCGAAATCAGGGCGCAGTTCTTCAGGGTGTCATAGATGCCTGGTATACTGTCCTCTTTCATGGTGAGCAGGAAGCAGCTGGACAGCTGCGGCTTAGGCGTACCGGCGTTGAACAAGGTAGGCGTGGCGTGCGTGAACCACTTCTCAGACATGAGGTTGTAGGTCTCAATGGCTGATTCAATGTCTTCTTTGTGAATACCCACCGCTACCCGCATGAGCATGTGCTGCGGACGCTCCACTACCTTGCCGTGCAGGCGCAGCAGGTACGAGCGCTCCAGGGTCTTGTACCCGAAGTAGTCATAGTTGTAGTCACGGTCATAGATGATGCTGGAGTCCAGCAGGGCCGCGTGTTTCTTCACGATGTCAAAAACATCTTTCGCAATCAGAGAAGCGTTCTCACCCGTTTTTGGATCTTCATAGGTGTAGAGCTGCTTCATGGTGTTGAAGAACGATTTCTGCGTCACCTTGTGCAAGCTGGAGATAGCAATACGCGCCGCCAGAATGGCGTAGTCGGGGTGCTTGGTGGTCATCGAAGCCGAGGTCTCCGCCGCCAGGTTGTCCAGTTCTACGGTGGTCACGCCATCGTAAATACCGTCAATCACCTTTTTGGCCACCTCTATAGGGCTTACAAACGACATGTTCAGGCCATAGCACAGTTTCTCTATGCGGGCCGTGATTTTATCAAACTTGACCGATTCCCTGCGGCCGTCTCTTTTTACAACTAACATACGCTTACACTAAATAGGTGATGGATGGAGTACCACCCGGATATTTCTCTCCCCTGCGCCTTAGGGCACCTGAGGATTTTCTTGTATTGGATTTTGTGATGGCTCAACCTCACCGGCCGGTTGCCGGGCGTTTTTGGCCTGTTTTTAGAGAAACAACCCCAAAGCGCTTTAGGGCTGTCTAGGGGTGATAGATAGATTAAAAGTCCTCGTCCAGAGAGAACACGTTGGAGTCACGGTCGCTCATCACGCCCGATTTCTGATACTCAGCCACACGTTTCTCAAAGAAGTTGGTTTTGCCTTGCAGGGAGATCAACTCCATGAAGTCAAATGGATTGGTGGAATTGTAGATTTTGCCGCAGCCTAAGGAAACCAGTAGGCGGTCGGCCACAAACTCGATGTATTGGTTCATCAGTTTTGCATTCATCCCTATGAGATCCACGGGCAGCGCATCGGTCACAAACTCCTGCTCAATGCTCACCGCGTCGCGGATGATGGTTTGTACGCGCTCCTCGGGTAACTTGTTCTGCAACATGGAGTACAGCAAGCAGGCGAAGTCGCAGTGCAGTCCTTCGTCACGGGAGATTAACTCGTTGGAGAAGGTCAGGCCGGGCATCAGGCCGCGTTTCTTCATCCAGAAGATAGAGCAGAAAGAACCGGAGAAGAAAATGCCTTCTACGGCGGCAAACGCAATCAGGCGCTCAGTGAAGTTCTCAGAGTTGATCCATTTCAGGGCCCACTCGCCTTTTCTCTTCACGCAGTCTACGGTCTCCAGCGCGTTGAACAGACGGTCTTTCTCCTGCGGATCTTTAATATAAGTGTCAATCAGCAAAGAATAGGTCTCTGAGTGGATGTTCTCCATCATGATCTGGAACCCATAAAAGCAACGGGCCTCTGGCAACTGCACCTCTTGCATGAAGTTGATAGCCAGGTTCTCGTTCACAATCCCGTCTGAGGCCGCGAAGAACGCCAGCACGTGCGAGATGAAGTGGCGCTCGCCGTCGTTCAGCCTCTCCCAGTCTTTCAGGTCTGGGGTGAGGTCAATCTCCTCGGCCGTCCAAAAGCTAGCCTCTGCTTTCTTGTACATCTGCCAAACGGCATCGTTCTGGATGGGGAAAAGGACAAAGCGGTTCGGGTTTTCTTGCAATAAAGGCTCCATAGACTAAACGGTTTCTTGCTCTTACTTTATTAAAGGTGATAACACCGGAAAGGCGCTATTTTCTTGGGCCGGGCAGTGTATGAACGTCTGTGTTTAGAGTCAGTTGTCCCGGCTTGAGATTTCAAATATAGGGACAATTACGTTGTTTGCCCGATTCGTGAAGTCAAACTTTTCCATTTCTTATACAGCGGTTATCCACATTATAACTAACTGTAAATCAATCAGATAAAATATTATCAAAATTAGAAACCTGAAATATAGTGTTTGCTCTATAGCAGATCAGGTGGTTTCTTGAAGGATAGCAACTGGCTTTGGAAAGGGACGGGAGGCAGTCTTGCAGACGATGCAGAAGTGCTTTGAACCGGGTGTCTGCTTTACGGATGTTTTAGCTAAAACAGGCTTAAAACAAGCGGGAAGCTGCCTTGAAGAAGTGCGATTCCCGCTTTGTGGTAAAGGTTTTGATCAGGGGATGGTCTGCTCTGGAGGAAAGAGAATCCAGGCAGTGCAAGTGTGTTCCTTAGCTGCTGCCCAGGTGGATGTGCGTTCAGGTCTGTTATGTAAGAGGATGAGAGGCCAAGTGGTAGCTTGGTGTCATCTCCGTGCGACCTTGGTGAGAACAATCTGAACGGGGTGACTGAATCAGTGATCGAGAGATTGGAGCAAAGTCCGGTTAAGGGAGTTGGAACGGTTCGGTTTGCTGGGGTAGGTTGAGAGGGCGGTTTGGTGAGTCAAGGTTCAGAAACGGGTGTTGAGAGAGGGTGTGGAAACAAATGTGTTGTTTCTCTTGACTTTAACTGCGGCACGAGGTACTTTCATCTGTCTTTCTACCGATAAAAGATCCGGTTTAAGTCTCTCTTCTTGGCCTTCCGGTAGCCGCCTTTTCTGAGCGGCTGTCTATTATTTTGTCTTTATCCACGTGTAACTGCTTGAGCATCAGTATGGGTTTGGTTTATCCACGGTAGTTATCCACATGTCCGGGGATAACTCACAACCTCCTTTAAACCAGCAAACTACCGGCCGAAATCAGGCTAAAATAAAAGCGACTTGTTTGGATATTAGCTTGACTGTCCGTACTTTTGCGGTTCAATTTTTTTAAAAATATCGTAAGCTGATGTACGCAATTGTAGAAATCGCTGGTATCCAGACGAAAGTAGAGAGCGGTAAGTTCTTCTACACTAACAAGCTTTCCGGCAATGAAGGTGACGCCGTAGAGTTCGCCAATGTTCTTTTAACTGATGACAACGGATCTTTAACTGTTGGTGCTCCCTTTGTAGACGGAGTAAAAGTAACTGGCACCATCCAGGGACACGCCAAAGGTGACAAAGTGATCGTCTTCAAGAAGAAAAGAAGAAAAGGCTACAAGAAGAAAAACGGTCACCGCCAACAGTACACCAAAGTGTTGATCAACACCATTGGTTAATTTTTGAGGTAAAGGAAAATTATTGTAGAACCTATTCTGGGGATTTGTCCTCAGATTAAAATAGACTAGAAATGGCTCACAAAAAAGGTGTCGGTAGTTCTAACAACGGCCGCGAATCACATTCCAAGCGCTTAGGCGTGAAAATCTTCGGTGGCCAAGCCATCAACGCTGGTAACATCATCGTGCGTCAGCGCGGTACTGCGCACCACCCAGGTGCTAACGTAGGTATCGGGAAAGACCACACGTTGTTCGCTTTGACAGACGGTGTCGTGTCTTTCAAAAAAGGCGTGAAGAACCGTTCTTTCGTTTCTGTTCTGCCAGTAGACGCTCCGGTTGCCGCTACTTCTTCTGAAGAAGCTACTGCCTAAGCATACCCTCGGCTTCCGCCGATCAAGGATTTCAAGAAGGCTGCCCTACCAGGCAGCCTTCTTTGTTTTAAGGCTTACTTCGGGCACTCTTCCAAAGTTAGAAGGGCTGGCGTAGACACTCGTAGGTCTGAAGACACTACAAGGTCTTTTGAGTTGGCGGTGTTGGAGTGTGAAATGGAACGCCCAGCCTTTGAGAAGGGGAATACGTTTCTGAAAAAGAAAGCAATGCGTGGTAGAGACAAGGCATGCCTTGTCTCTACGGTATCAGAGGTCAATATCTGATGACTTTTCCCTTTTCCAGCCTTTCCGTGGAGCGCCTTGTTTTAGACCTGGTGCCGCGCATGCGGCAGGCCTGCTGGCCAAGGCTAAAACACAGCGCGAGGCGGGAAGGCGGGGCCTCGCGGCCGTGAGCGCACGGAGGGAAACCATGCAACAACTCAGCGCATGCACCCACCCAAGAAGCGGCCCTCCGCTAGAACAAGCAGACTACAAGTGCAGCAAAAGTCACCAGAAAGATAGCGCATCGCCAGCAGCATAACCATCTACCAACCAGCAATAGAAGGAGAAAGGTTAATGCGGCGCCTCTACAAAAGAAACGCTCCCTTCAGCAGAAGAACCAACCGGGGTTAACGAATACAACACCGGCTTGCTCGGGCTCGCGTCCAGCACCAGGCTGGTGACTTGCAGATTCAGCAGATACCACCCGTCTTCCACCGCATCAGGCACAAAAATCAACTCTGTGATGGTGGCGTGGGTACGGGTACGCTCCGGATACTGCCAAAACGCCCGGTGCGCCAGCAAAGCCCCGCCGTCTTCCTCGCGGTCCACCGAGGGTAAATCCAGCAGCAGGTGCTCTACGCCGTGTTGGGCCAGAAACTCAGCAAGGGCAGGTTCTAGGTACGTGGGATTGGTGCCGGAGTGCTGCGCGGTGCGTTTGCTTTCCGGGTTAGGGAGGGTGCGCAACACCAAGGCTTCGGGCAGGTTTGCCACATCCAACTGGGCTAAGGCGTCTTCGGCGAGCACCACAAAATCGCCGTTGGCCAATTGCTGAGGAGCCACTGAGATCAACTGCGCCACAAACAGGAAACGCGGCAGGCACTGGTCCAGGGTAGCGGCGGGGTCGGGCGAGATATGGCCGTAGCACTCGGTATGGGTGCCGTTGCCGTGCGGCGTGAGGTGCACCCGCTGGTAATTGGTGGAGCCGCCCTGCGCCACGCTGCCCACAAAATCGCCTACGGTAATGGTCTCTACCTGCACGGGCTCGGCCCAGAAGCAATTGACGTTCTCCGGACCCGGGGCCAGCGGCAGGGAAATGTCCAGCGGCTGAAGCGGATGGAACCGGTAAACGCGGTCCCAGAAGGTGAGAGTGGCAGAGGAAAGCATACGCAGCGGTTTTAGGCCTGTTTTCCCGAAAATACACGAAAAACGGGAAGATGCCGCAGGGAAATCACGTGAGCGGGAAGGTGGCCAGTTTCTGGGAAACGCCCTGGCGCTGGTACCAGTCATTGCAGGTCAGTTCCAGGGAGGAGATCACCGAGGTGCCGAATTCCCGCTTGCGGCATTCCCGGAGCTGCTGCAGAAACCGCTCAGGCTTCTTCAAGGGCTTCCTGAACCGCACCACGGTGCTGTGCGCCGTAGCGATGGTGTAGCGCTGGTCAATGGTCTGCTGAAGTCCAGATCTTCGGAAAATATCCCGCAGGTTCTGCCGGAGCTGTTCCAGAGAATCGTTTTTAGGAAAGCCTTGCACCAGCACGCACGAGGTGGAAGCGGTGATCCCGGAGAAGGAAATCTGCAAGGGTGGGATGTTCTCCAGCGCCTGCTGCACAAGCAGTAGGTAAGACGGCAAGTGGATAAGGTCCAGCGAGAACCCAGGATAGCCGTTGATGATGGAAAGCACCGTCAGGTGAAGGTCAGAGGCGGGGTAGTAGTACTGCTCCGGCTCCAGGGAAGCCAAATCACGCAACAGGTTCTGGATTTCCTGGATGACCGCCGGCGTAGGGCGAGCCACCAGCGTCAGCCCTCTTCTGGTGTCCTGGGGAGAACCGAGAAGCCGGTCCAGTTCATAGTTTCCGGCGGCAAATTCCTTTTCGGATTGCTTCCATAACTGGGTATAGTGGTCTTGTAAGTTCATGAGCTGGAACTCCGTTTTGGCCCTTATTTGCCTAAAGTAGGGCAAAAACGGCAAAAAGGAAACAACCGGCGCATATGTTTCCTTTTCGCCGTTTCTCCCTGGGGAGGCTACAAATGAGGCAGCGGAGTGAGGGCCGGGGAGTTGCGCACGAGGCACACGTACCGGAACACCTGCGTGAGGCGCGGGTGCTCGCCGGCAAACGCAATGCTCTGGTTGGGGAACAGCACCTTGAAACTGGCTAACCGCGAAGAAGTGCGGTAAGGCGAATCCGGGGCATCGGTTTTGAACAAGGTGAGCGTGTGCTCGCGGCTGGCGGCGCGCAGGTCCTTGATGCCGTGCACAAAGACCATTGGGCCGTCGTTGTTGGCCAGGCCGCTGTTCACATAACGTTCGCCCTTACTCAGGAAAGCAGGCAGCGCGGCGGCGGGCATCATATTCTCGCTGTCAAGGGTGTACACGCCAATGGAAACCGTCTTGCCCCGATACGGCGAGTTTTCCTGCTGCAGATAATAGGCAAACGGCACGCCGCGCTCCACCGCTACGGGTAAGGTATGAAACAAGCCCCACATGCCGTACAGCTTGGCTTTCTCCAGATGCCGCGCCTTGGTCACCGAAACCAGGTTCAGGTACATCACGCTGTCCCGGCGGGTTTTAGAACTCAGGTAGGCCACGTTCTCCAGGGTGTGCTGTAAATCGAAGTGAAGATCAGCCGCTCCCTTGGTGCCGGAAGAAGCAGGCGATACTCTGGAGAGGAACTGTCCGGCCGCGGCCGTAAAGGCGTCCTCGTCCAGCGTGTCAGCGAATACTACTTTTTGCAGTGTCACGTAGGCGGAGTCTTTCAGCCCGTTTTCCGGAAAACGCCCCAAAACTGCTTTCAGGAACAGGCGGGTGGTGTTCAGGTCCTGCAGTTTGTCCACGCCCAGAATGCTGATGCGCCGCGCCTCGGGCAAGGTCTGGTTCAGGGCGCGAATCTTTTTGAGTTTGTCATAGAAGTTCTGGTTTCCCCATTGGGCATTCTGTTTCGCCCAGACCTGGAAGACGGTTTGCAGGTGGCGCTCATCGCCGGTGCGCAGGTACTCGTTCAGGAAATATGCCTGGCTGTAGTCAACCTCGGCTAAGTAATGGCGCAGGCCCACGCGCTGGTTCAGGTGTTGCAGTAACGCGAAGTCCAGCGCCTGGGGCGCGGCAGTGCCGTGGGCCTCGCCCAGAAAGAAAATCTGCTTCTGGTAAAAGGCGCTGTCAAAGATGGGGAAGGCGGGAGAGGGCTGGTTCAGGTTCACTTCCTGCTTGTGTTTCTGCAGGTACGCCTGGTGCGGAGTGCTCTCGCCGCCCACGGCCAGCAGCGCATAAATGCCATACGCCACAAAGGCCAACACCAGTAACACCACCGGGGTGAGGAGTACGAACAGGGCAATTCTTTTCAGGATCTTTTTCATGACGAAGGAGGTGTGTATTGTTTCGTCAAAAGTAGAGGCCCGGAAAATACGCCGCTGGACCATGGGGCGAAATGCCGCTTCTTTGGGGTTACAAGCAGGTTTTGGGGCGAATGGAAAGGGGGCTTGGGGCGATTAGACGGCCACAAACGTCTCGCGCACCCGTCCCGAATACGAGCGGGCTACCGGCACCAGCTGATCGGTGCCCTCGAAATGCAGCTTGTACCCCTGGGCGTTGCCCGATACCGTCTGCACCCGATTCAGGTTCACGAGGTACGACCGGTGGCAGCGCAACATGGCGGGGTGGGTGATCTGATTTTCCAGCCGGCTCAGGCTGCTGCGGAGGAGCGCCTTCTGGAGCTTGCCGTCTTCCACGTGGAAAACGGTGCAGTAATTATCGCTGGCTTCAATGAACAGCAGGTCACGGGCCAGGAGCCGGAGAGAATCTTTGCCATTTTCGGCTAGCAGCGTCAGGTCATTTTCTTCTGGGCGGGAAACTTCCGGCGCGGGCGCTTCTTTTTTCCCGGTGGGTTCCAGCGGACGGTACTTCTGCAACAAATACACGTAGTTGATCATCACCAGCAAGATAGCCGGCACCAGCCCCATCAGGAACGCTATAAATGACATGTAGAGGATCTGATCCAGGCTGAACGGCATCACGCCCGCCAGCGAGCCGTACACGGTGCACAGAAAACCTCCCGTCCCGAAGTGCGCCAAATTCCAGACAATCTCCTTGCCCACGCTCCAGGCTGGTTCCCTGAAAAGCCAGGGCAGCATCCTCCGGAAAGCGTAGAAATTGAGGAAAACCGAGACCGCCGCCACTACGCCATAGCCCGCCAGAATAGGGTTCTTGGACGGATGATGCCAGTTATAGGACCCAAACGGCTGAAACACGATCAACGTGAACGCGATGATGGCCCCAAACAGCACCGAGTGGAGCAGGGATTTGGAAAGCGTGAGCTCACTCAGCGGGTACGGCTGCCGTAAAAAAGAAAACATAGAATTCGCCTGCGGAAGAATCTGTCCTGGTGAAAATGCGGGTACTAAATATACTCAAATTTTCTTCTCCCGCTGAACCCGCCACCCGGTTGTTTACTTCACGTCAATGTCATACTTGGCCAGCAAACCCAGCGCGCCCTGCGCCGAGAACTTCGCCTTTTTGATGCGGTTCACCTCCGGGTCCAGGGTATAGTTGTAAGCCGTCCTAAAATCGGCTTTCTCCAGGTTGCTGCGCTGGAACACGGTGCGGGTCAGGTCGCAGTCCAGGAAAGCGGCCTGGGTTAAATCAGAATCGGTGAAGTTGGCTTCCTTGATGCTGCAGCTTTGGAAGACGGTCTTTTTGAGGCTCTTTTTGCCAAAGTAGGTGTAATCCAGCGAGCAGCGGTTGAAGGCCACCATGAACAGGAAATCATGGCACTGGCTGAAGTCCACCCCCACCAGTTTGCAGTTGGTGAAGGTCACGTCGTGCAGCTTGGTGTAACTGAACTGCACCAGGCCCAGGTTACAGTCCTCAAAACGGCAATCAGAGAAGCTGTTGTTGGAGAGGTTGGTATTGGAGAAATCGCAGTTGGTAAAGGTGCAGTTCTCAAACTCACGCCCGGCCACACCCTTGCCGGTGTAGTTGAGCTGGTCAAAGGTCTTGTTCTGGTGCAGGGTTTCTTGCATGGAGGTTACGTTATTTTATTGACCAAGTGATTGTCACGTGGTCAATGAACTCTAAATCATTAGGTGTAAACCCAATCATGGCTTCTCCTATAGCATTTCCACCCGCCATAACCCTACTCGTCGCCTTATCTTCCAATTCCTGCATGCCGCCATAGTAGTTGTTCCCGTACCCAATGTCAAGGATTTTGCCTAAGCGCACACCTGTGGAGGAGGCTATTAGGTGCGCCTTATGCTTAGAGTTTTCAATAGAGAGTTTTATCAGTTCATCCTGCACCTATGCCCTTAATTCATCAGATAACTTAAAATTAAAGTTCAAGGTGAAATCAGTGTTGCTTTTGGCAAATGTGTTCAGGATTCTGGTAATGGTTTCTTTACTATTCTTGAAGTCAACGGTGATGCTTTGGGTAGCCACATATCCACTGTCTATATCTTGCTCCTTTATAAAAACGGTATATTTCTCAATTTCAAAGTTTGTGGTCTTAATGTCCTCTTCTTTGAAGCCAATGGAGACGATCTGGCTTGTAACATCTTTTGTCTTCTTGTTCAAGCCAGTAATCGCCTCACTGAAATTCAGGTTGTTTTCTCTTATCCCAATGATTAAGATGCCCACATCTGGTTTTACCGTGATTTTAGCACTCCCGATCACGTCTATGGTAGGGTTCCTTTTATCTATCTGGCTAATTGCAGAAAAAGAAAGAAGTAAAAACAAGACAAGTAAAATGTTTCTCATATGGAAGTTGGTAAAGAATGTGACAGGCTAAATCTTACCAGTTCAGTTTCTCCTGCATGAACTTGATAAGCTGATTAGCCATGGCCTGCTGCTCTTCTACCCTCGGATGGCCGGGTGTGTTTTTGTAAGGCGCAAACAGCGTGTAGATTTTCCCGTCCTGCAGACCGGCCACGGCTTTCTCCACGTAGCCCGGCCACGGCGATCCGGGGCGGGTGATGTCCATGTTGCCCAGCATGGCAATGATGTGCGCGTTGGGGTATTTGCCCCGGATGCTCTTCACGAAGTTCTGGTACGCCGTGATCAGGAACTCCTCGGTAGGTTTCGTGTTCCCGAACCGGCGTTTGTACTGGTCATTGTTGGGCAAGTTCACAATCCAGGAGTCGTTTTGGAAGAGGTTGATCACCACCACATCGGGTTGCTTTTGCGAGAAATCCCACTTGCTGCTTGGGTCAGACGGGTTCAGGCGGTCATAGATATCGGGCATGATGTTGGCCTCCCAGCTCACGGTGATCCCGATGCCGCTTTTGCAGATGCAGGTGTGCTCGGCGTCAAAGAAGCGCGAGGTCAAGGCCGCGTAGCTCAGGTAGTGGTTCGTGTTGGGGCCTGCCGGGTTGTCTTTGCCCGAGTAATCTTCCACGGCGTACCCGGCCGTGATGGAGTTGCCGTAGAACTCAATGGTGCGGGTTTTCGGCGGCGCCACCGGCAGGAGTTTCCCTTTGCCTTCCACTTCAAAGCCGTAAAAAGTAGTGGTGCCTTTGTCCCACTCGGTGCGTTTAAACAGCTCTACCGTGTGCTTGCCGGCCGGCAACTGGGCCGCCAGCGTGTAAAACTTCGCCGCCGTGTCTGGCTGGATCATGGAGATGCTGTCTCCGTCAAGGATCACGTTGTAGTAGCTCTTGCCCGTGTTATCTTTTAGGCGTGCTTTCACGGAAGTGCCCTCAAAATTCATCTTCACCGACGTGCCCGACCAGTACAGTTCCGCCGCTTCCGGCGATGGTTTTCCCACCCGGCCCATGTAGGCCACGTGTTCATCTACTGGGGTAACAGAAACGGTTTTCTGGCTCACGCAGCCAGACCAAAGCACTACAAAAAGAAACGCCGACAGCCGGAGGAAAACGTTGGAACGCATGAAGTCAAAGGAGTTGAAGGGTAGAAACAGGTGCTGGCAAAGATGCTGAGAACTCGTTGCGTTTCAAAGCCTGCCGGCAAAGAAAAACCTGTTTCCACCTTTGTCTCCAAACGCGTTTTATTTCCGATTCTGCCACGCCTCTGGCCGGAAAATGAGCGGCATAGAATCTGGGAGCTGCTGTTGCAGCGGAGCAAACATAGGGTGATGTTCCAGATCAGCAGTAGTGCGAGCAACTGGGTGGCTATTGGAAGAATCCGCCCCGCGGGCCTCCTCTGTCTCACGCAGATACACGACTTCTGCATTCATGGCGGGAGCGGAAGCTGAGTAATCAGGAGAAGCAGCTTCCTGGGAGATTACCCCTAGAGCCTGATCAGCCAGAATAGAAGGTCTGGAAAGATAGAAAACGCCGCAGAAGAAGCACAGGAGCAGAAAAGCATAACCGAAGGCAAAAGGAACCTGGAATTTTCTGGGCCGGAAGGCGTGGGGAAAGCTGGGGCGGTGGTTGCTGAGAGTTTCCATAGTCTTAGAAGATTAGTTTCTAAGAAGATGCGTTTTTCAGCCGATTTTCATAAACCAGGCCCAAAACAGAACTTACTCTCTTCTGAGGAAATTCGCCGATTCATCACCACACTACAGCAGCATTTCCCAAGCTGATTTCAAGGGGATGATCGAGTATAAAAAGCAATGTCGTGTTTGTAGGGGCAATCCCTTGTGGTTGCCCTTACACGTTTGGGAACTGCAAAGGGCAACCACAAGGGATTGCCCCTACAGAATGTTCTCTTCTCCGGGGAAAAAATCAGTTTGTAAACAACTGCCCGTATGTAATTACCTTCTGGCTGGCTTTCTACTCCACGCCCTGCCACCACTGGGTTTGCGGCAGGTTAGATTGCAGACTCCAGCGTTGCCCGATCAGGGGAGTGACCAGTTGGATGTTCTGTTGCTGTGCTGCTTTTGACAGGCGTTGAATAGGTTCTTTCCAGTGGTGCAGGGCCAGCGAAAAAGCGCCCCAGTGCGTGGCCATCAAAACTTTTCCTTTCAGGTCCAGGTGGGCCTGGGCGGTTTGCTCCGGCATCATGTGGATGAACTTCCAGGCCTCGTTGTACTGCCCGCACTCCAGCAGGGTGAGATCAAAGGGACCGTATTTCTCGCCAATCTGCTTGAAGTGTATGTCATAACCGGAGTCGCCGCCGAAGTAAATGGACTGGTTTCCGCTTTTCAGGACCCAGGAGCACCACAGCGTCTTGTCACGGTCCCGGAGGCCCCGGCCCGAGAAGTGGCGGGCGGGCGTAGACGCCAGGAATAGCCCCTCGAAATCGGTGGTTTCCCACCAGTTCAGCTCGGTGATTTTGCTACTGTCCACGCCCCAGCGTTGCAGGTGCGCGGCCACGCCTAGCGGTACGATGAAATGGCGGGTTTTGGCTTTCAGTTTCAGGATGGTGCCGTGGTCCAGGTGGTCATAGTGGTCGTGCGACAGAAGCACCACATCCAGCGGCGGCAGGTCTTCAATGGCGAGGGGCAATTTCTCGTTGAACCGTTTGCTCCCAATGAAAGAAACCGGCGAGGCCCTTTGGCCCAGCATCGGGTCCGCGAAGATGCGTTTGCCGTTCACTTCCAGCAGTACCGCCGAGTGCCCGAACCACGTGACCTTCACCCCGGCGCCCGGCGTGCCCGCGAAATCCTCTTTCTTTAGAGGCGCCATGGGCAGCTCCTCCGCCGGAGTGGCTCCCTCCGTGCCACCAATGAATTTGGCGAAGATCTTCACCTTGTCCAGAAAGGGCGACTCGTCCATCATGGGCGTGGGAGATAGGTTCTGAAACTTCCCGTCTTTGTAATTCTTGGCTTTCTGGATGCGCTCCAGGCTTTGCCCGTGGGCGGCGGCCCCAAACTGCGGTGCAAATGCCATGAACAACATACCGCCTACCGCAAGGGTGGCAATGAGTGAGAGCAGGATATACATAAACTTTTTCATTGGCTATTAAGCGATTATGACCAATACCTCCTGCGCCGGGAAATGTTTTGGAAACGGAGCCCACCAAAAAAGATCGGTCAACGAAAACCTTCTGTTTTAGGGCTGTTTTCTCAAAAGAACCGCTAAAACAAAGAGGCCAGCCTGAGGTGCCGAAAGATAGGAACTAAAAGGCAAACTCCTGTTTTAGGGCTGTTTTCCAGAAAACAGCCCTAAAACAGGAGTTTGCCTTTTACGCCCAAAGCGATGAGAGCCGCCGCCGGGACTTATTCGTCTTTAAGTGATTTTGGTGCTTTCAAGAGGAAAGGCGAAATGCCAGATTTTGCCCTTCTATTGGCTTTGGCATCACCTTCGTCCATCTTGACGCCGTCTTCATCAATGATGTCATCGGTGATGTCAATGAAATCTCCGGTGTACTGGGCTCTTACGGTTTGTCCGTTTTCCAGTACCACGTCGCACTCCAAGGTATACTCGGGAGCCGTGCCGGAGATGGTAACCGTGCCTCCGGTAATCATTACTACTTCGCTGTTATCCAGTTCCTCGTCATCGTTCAAATCAACCACCAGGTAGGAATTAACGAAGAAGCTCCTGTTCCCGTAGGCGGCGCTTCGCTGAGCGCTGGTCAGGCCGGCAATGCTTCCGTAGTCAAACCTGCCGGCTTTGAAACCCGAGGTGCCTAAGGAATAGGTGTCAAAAACAAGGTTCACCCGCTCTCCTATGTTATCTGCATCCGTCACCAGGAATACCCGGCCAAAGTGGGTATCGTTTGAGGAAAATCCAGTAGGGCCTCCGTCAAATGTTGCCCCAAGCGTCAGGTCATACATCATGTCATAATACTCCAGCTGGTTGGACAAAGAAGGCAGGGATTCTTCATCGTCATCGCCGCAGGAGGCCGTTAGAAAACCGCAGAAGAGCAGAATCAATAGCTTATAGGAAAGAAGAGATTTTTTCAGGGAAGGAAGGAGATGGTTTTCGTGGATAATGGATTTCAGGAGGAGTGTGCTTTCATTCAGGCAAAGATGGACATTATTTCAACGGTGATCGGCGCGAAGAGTTTTCCTGAGGTGGATTGCCTTGGAAAGAAACCGGTGTTTCGGGCCTGTTTTCTGGAAAACAGGCCCGAAACACCGGCGCATCGTTTACGCCTCTTCTTCCAAGAGAAACAAATCCAGCGCTATCTCGTCGGCGAGGAGTTTGCCCGCTTCGGTTAAGAGGAGAACGTCGCCTTCCTGGCGCAACAGGCCCTGGGCTGCAATCTTCTGCAGGTAGACCGCGTGAAGCGCCACCAGATCAATGCCCCATTTCTGCCGGATGAAAGCCGTGTCACAGCCCCAGCTGGTGCGCAGCGTGGTCATGACGTACTCGTTCACCCGGTCTTCCACGGAAAGCTCCTCTACGGTACACGGCAATTGCCCGGCCTCCAGCGCCTGCACGTATTTGGGGTTGTGGGCGATGTTGAACTGGCGACTCACGCCGTTGAACGAGTGCGCGCTAGGCCCGATGCCCAGGTACGGCACCTGTTTCCAGTAGCTGCTGTTGTGTTTGCTCTCAAAGCCCGGCTGGCAGAAGTTGGAGATCTCATAATGCAGGAAACCATGGTCAGCGGCCTGGGTCATGAGCAGCTCAAACTGGTGGGCCACGCGCTCCTCATCGGCGGGGGAGAACTTGCCCTTGCGCACGCGGCTCCCAAACACGGTGTTGGGTTCAATGGTGAGCGCGTAACAGGAAAGGTGCTGCACGTTTAAAGCGAAGGCTTTGGCCAGGTCCTGCTCCCAGAGCGCCGGGTCCTCGGCCGGGATGCCGTAGATGAGGTCCAGCGAGATGTTGTCAAAGCCCAGTTCCTGCGCCATTCCAATGCAGGCGGCGGCCTCCGTGGCGGTATGCGGCCGGTTCATGAGTTGCAGATGCGGGTCATGGAACGACTGCACGCCAATGCTCAGGCGGTTGATGCGGGTTTGGCGCAGCGCCTGCAGTTTCTCCAGGGTAAGGTCGTCGGGGTTGGCTTCCAGCGTGATCTCGGCGTTGGAGTTTACCGTATGTTTCGCGTAAATCGCCTCCAAAAGGCCGTTCAGCTCGGCTACGGATAAGATGGAAGGCGTGCCGCCCCCGAAGTAAATGGTGTTGATGACCTCTCCGCTCAGGTACTGCTGTTGCAGGGCCAGTTCCTGGTGCATGGCTTGCAAGACCTGCTCCTTCAGGCCCATGGACGTACTGAAATGGAAATCGCAGTAGTGGCAGGCCTGTTTGCAGAAAGGGATATGAAGATAAATTCCGGCCAAAATAGGATAGGGCTAGGGAAAGCGTTAGATGTAAATGAAACCGGCGGTGCGTTAACTTTGCAGCGTGCGCCGTACCTTTAGAAACAATGAAGAGGAGGTCTAGTTCCCGTCTGTACCAAAAGAATGTCCGGCAAAGGTACGCATTTCTGGGGCTACTCCTGGCCTTGCTGCTTTGGTGCGGCGCCGGGCAGGCGCAGGACCGCAAAATGGTGGTTCAGGTACAGTCCCCAGACACCGAGGCCGTGGCGATCTGGCAGCGCCTGCAACCCAAGCTCCTGGTCCGCGATTCACTGGGTGTCCGGCAGGACCTGCGCGGCTGGCTGGCGCGCGTGCAGAAAGAAGGCTACCTTACAGCCTCGCTGGACAGTGTGCGCCAGCGGCAAGATTCTTTGTGGGTGCAGGTGTACGTGGGCCGGCCCTATACCTGGGCATCGCTCCGGAACGGCAACGTAGGCGAAGGATTGCTGGAGAAGGTGGGCTTCCGGGAGAAACTCTACAACAACCGACCTTTTAGGCCCGCGGAGTTTGCCCAACTGCAGCAGGCTTTGCTGCGCGAAGCCGAGAACAGCGGGTTTCCGTACGCGGCCGTTCATCTTGACTCTTTGCGCCTGTACAATGATTCATTGAGTGGCGTGCTGCGCGTGGTGCGGGGCCCCTTGATGCTGATTGACTCGGTACAGATTGTGGGCTCCAGCCGCATGCAGTTGCGCACTCTGTATCGCTATGCCCAGATTGCCCCGGGCCAACCCTATTCTCTGCAACGGATAGAAGCCGCCATGCGCGCGCTCCGGCAGTTGCCGTTCGTGCGCGTCATGGCCGAGCCGCAGGTCTTGTTCGCCAAAAACCAGGCCCGCGTGTATTTCTTCCTGGACGAGAAAAAAGCGAACCAGTTTGACGGCATCATCGGGTTTCTGCCGGATAATTCCTCCTCCTCGGCCAAACTGCTGATCACCGGTGAGGTGAACCTGCAGATCAGGAACCTGCGGGGCAGCGGCAAGCAGATAGGGCTGCACTGGCGCAAAGTGGAACGCAATTCCCAGATTCTGGACCTGGAATACCGGCACCCACACTTTTTCAACTCGCCCCTAGAGGTAGCGGGTTTGTTTCACCTGTACAAACAGGACACGTCCTTTCTGAACCTGCGGCCGCGCCTGGAGATTGCCTATCCGCTCTCCACCACCAGCCGGGTTACGTTCTTTGCCGAGGTGGTCAGTTCGCAGCTGCTCTCGCCAGAAGCCTTGCGGCAGCGCCGCTCCGATTCTTCAGCCATTGACGCCAACTTCACTTCGTACGGGTTGGCCTACGCCTGGGGCAACTTGGATGACCTGTACTTCCCGAGGCGGGGAGCACAGGCGTACCTCCAGGGAGCGGTGGGGAATAAGCGCGTCTTGCGCAATGCCAAGGTGGAGGTCAGTTACTATGACACCATTCCGCTGAAAACAACCCAGTTTTCCCTGGCCGCCCGGCTGGAGCGGTATTGGCCCCTCTTCAAGAACGGGGTGCTACTGACTCGCCTCCGGGCGGAGGGATTGGTTAACCAGCGGCTGTATCTGAATGAATTGTTCCGGTTAGGAGGGCTGGCTTCACTGCGGGGCTTTGATGATTACACGTTTTATGCGTCTTCTTACGGGATCAGCACGCTGGAGTACCGGCAGTACACGGGGCAGGATTCGTACGTTTTCCTGCTGTATGACCAGGGATATCTGCGCCGCGACCTGAAAAATGAAAAAAATATTCAGTGGGCCAGCGGGGTAGGCGGCGGCATCAGCTTTTCCACGGGAGCCGGTGTGTTTCAGCTAGTTTACTCTGTTGGCAGGACTTCGCAAGAGGGTTTTAGTCTCTCCAGAGGCAAGATTCACTTCGGGATCACGGGCCGTTTTTAGAAAAACTTTCACAAAGTATTTGGAGCGAATAGAAAAAGCCCCTACATTTGTATTACAAACAGTGCGGGATGGAGCAGTTGGTAGCTCGTTGGGCTCATAACCCAAAGGTCACAGGTTCGAGTCCTGTTCCCGCTACCTAATAATCAGGCAGTTACATTAATTTGTAGCTGCCTTTTTTTATTTGGTACAATATAGGTCAATTTCCCGCCCTTTTCTTAATATATTTAGCCTCAAAATAAATCGACATAAATTTATACCACTACTCCATTTGATGGAAAGCATTAACCCCCGGAACCCACTTGCTGAAATATTTGGCTTCCCAATCCATAACGACACTGAAACAGCCAGAACAAACCGGGATAATAAGTTTTGCCCCTTCCATAACGGCACCCCTAAATGCACAAAGGATGATAAACTGCATCCACTAGGCGTATGCAGCATGTATCACAAGGGGGAGCCGGTTATTACCTGCCCGGTACGCTTTCGAGAAAATTGGACCATGATTGCCGATGCCGCCAAGTTTTTCTTTGGCTCAACATCATCCTATTTATCCCTTTCCGAAGTTCGCCTGTTTGATAAAAACGGGCGTAAAGCTGGTAACATTGATTATGTACTAATTTTGCACGATGACCGGGGCCGGATAATCGATTTTGCTTCATTGGAAGTTCAGGCCGTTTATATCAGTGGCACGATCAGAGGGGCATTTGAAACATTCATGGAGGATCAAAATCCTGATTTTGAATGGCGTGGCGTAAATTATCCACGACCCGATTATCTTTCGTCATCAAACAAAAGGCTAATACCACAAATGCTGACCAAGGGCGGGATATTCCGCCAATGGGGGAAAAAGCAAGCTGTTGCGGTGCAGACAAGGTTCTTTGATACTCTGCCCAATTTAGTGGAGGTTGATCCCGCTGAAGCTGATTTGGCATGGCTTCTCTATGACTTGCTGCCGGAAGAATCTACCCAGCTATATAAACTGACGCTCAATCGCACCGTTTATACAAAATACGATACATCATTATTTAAATTTACATCGCCCGAAGCCGGAGACATGGCAGAATTCATGGTTGGCCTGCAAAAGACAGTAGATGCAAAGCTAAACGGAAGGCCATCCGCAACCCTCGATTTTGAGGGATTTTCGGAAGCGAAGGACGACTTTACATGAAGGAAGAATATGGCTACACAATTGGATATGTTTGAAACAGAAATAACGCCGGCTAAACCGGGTAAAAATAAAATTGTCAACGTTGCCTCGGTTCCGCAGCGTAGCCCGTTCCGTTATCCGGGTGGCAAGACATGGCTGATTCCCACGGTGCGGCAATGGCTCAAGCAGGATGGCAGGGCTGTTTCGACCCTTGTGGAGCCTTTTGCGGGAGGCGGTATCGTTAGCTTAACGGCCGCTTTTGAGAACTTGGCAAACCAGGTGATAATGGCCGAGCTTGACCCTGAAATTGCGGCTGTTTGGCAAACTATTATCAGCGATGACAACCAATGGCTGGCAGAGAGAATACTTCAATTTGAATTGAATATTGATAATGTCAACGCCGCCATCAACATGGAAGATAAGCAGACCCGCGACCATGCCTTTAGCACCGTTCTGAAAAACAGGATTTACCACGGCGGTATAATTGCCAAAGGTTCCGGCCCTTTAAAGAATGGCGAAAATGGCAAAGGCATTGCCTCCCGTTGGTATGCAAAAACATTGTTTGACCGCATCACGGCTATTCAGCAAGTCAGAGGAAAGATCACCTTTAACCAGGAGGACGCTTTCGATGTTTTGACCCAGTACCGGGACCGAGAAGATTTTTACTTTTTCATTGATCCGCCTTACACCAAGGCAGGAAAAAGGCTGTACACATTCTTTGACATCGACCATGCACGTTTATTTGAATATGTCTCGCTGTTAAGAGGGAAATTCATGTTGACGTATGATGATACCCCGGAAATTCGTGGCTTGGCAGATCGTTTCGGGTTGCCTTATAAGATCATACCCATGAAAACGACACACCACCTGGAAAAGAATGAAATCTTAGTTTCAGATAATTTAGACTGGTAAGCAGATATCGAGTACTTCATGTTTACTAAATAATCAGCCCCCATTAAGGGGCTTTTTGTATTGTTAGAAGTCTATCATTGGACCTCCAGTCAAATTTTAATAACTATAATTAATATAGAATATTTAAAATAATCATAATTTGCCTTCTGGTTATCCCAGCTTAAAAAAATAAATACAAAATTTTCTAATTTCCTACTTATGGCCGTTACACCGCAGCAAATACAAAATGCCCAATTAATTCAAAATGCAGCAGCTCAAGATGCAAACCAAACAGTAAGATTAGTAGCTGGCCCAGGCTCTGGAAAATCTTTCGTTATCGAAGGTAAAGTCCTTCATTTATTAAGCATTCAAAACGTAGACCCTAAAAGTATCATAGCCATCTCTTTTACTAGAGCCGCCGCTAAGGATTTAAAGGACAGGATTTACTCACATTGTATAAAAAAGAATCAAGCCAATGTAACTGATATCAGGGTAAGCACACTTCACTCTCTTGCTCTGCATATCCTTAGGAAAACAGGGAATATGGCCCTTTACCCTACGGAACCAGTGATCATGGATAATTGGGAACTTACAGAAATCTTTGATGCTGAATACTCTTGCCTCAATAGTAGCACTAAGACAAGATGCTCTGAAATCAGGCATGATCATGAGGCATTTTGGAGTACTGGTAACTGGAACCCACCTAGCTTACCCGCCATTCCTAATCCGGTAACGGCTCATGAACGGCAGGTCTTTCAATCATTTTACGACTTAAGAACCCAGGCTTATGCATGCGTGCTGCCTGGAGAAGTTATTCGTTCTTGCGTTGATAAAATTAATGCTAATTTAATTGATCCCGTTGCTGAGCTTGGCGTTGAGCATTTAATTGTGGATGAAGTGCAGGATTTGAATCCATGCGATTTCGAATTTATTGACTTGCTAATTCAAAGAGGGGTGAAAGTTTTCATTTCCGGCGATGATGATCAAAGCATTTATTCTTTCAGGTTTGCTTTCCCGCAAGGTATTCAGAATTTTACGACGGTATATCCCAGATCGACAAGCCATGTACTTGTTGACTGCTTTAGATGTACAACTTCAGTTTTAAGTGCTGCTAATAATTTAATATCGACTTATCCATCACCCAATAGAATACCAAAAAATTTAACTTCCGTCTATTCAGCTTCAAATCCAGTAAATAATGGTTTTTTTGCGGCAAATACTTTTACCAGGGCCCGAGATGAAGCTAAATTCATTGCCAATTCATGTCTAGCTCTGATCAATGCCGGTGTTTCCCCCAATGATATTATGGTCCTTATTAATAATAAGAGGGAGCAATTACCTACGATCAAGGCTGAATTCGATTTGCTAAATATTGACTATGACGCCAATAAAAAAGATGAATTTAAAGACAGTTTTCATGGGAGATTTATCTTATCCTTATTAAGGCTTAAAGAAAATCAGGACGACTACTTGGCTTACCGGATAATTTTATGCGCGCCAAATGGAATTGGAATAAGTACATCTTGCGGAATAACGGACAAGGTTATCAACAATTTAATGAATTACAAAGACTTGTTCATAAACCCATTGCCACCTTCCGTTTTCTCAACAAGAGAAACTAAAACTATTAATAAGGCAAAACAAAATATACAGGCAACTTCAAGTTGGGCTCTGACGGATACTGTTAATCAGAGATTGGCGGACATTGATACGCTTCTGCAAAGTAATTTTTCTCAAACAGAAATAAATGACTGGAGAAGCTTCTATAATTTATTACCATCAGGAATTACCCTAGAAGAATTAAAAAATTACTTACAAACAGATTCCCAAGAGGAAAAAGATAATATTTTAAATGCTGTAAACGAAAGAGTGAATGGTGCGAGCCAGCAGGCGCAACAAGTTCAGGGCAAAGTTAAGATAATGTCATTTCATTCATCAAAAGGCTTAAGTGCTAAGGTTGTTTTTATCCCAGGTTTAGAAGAAACCTTGTTCCCCAGCAGACCTGCTATTCAGTCGCCCGGCTTAATTTTAGAATCGGCAAGATTGCTTTATGTGGCCATTACAAGAGCAAAGGCAGCATGCATAGTTTCCCGTGCTGAGTCCAGGCAAATCCATGGCTCAACTGTCAGGCTGCCTGCATCAAGGTTTTGCCAGTCTTTTGGGGTGCCCTTCCAAAGAGCGAGTTCTGCGGGTATTAGTCAGCCTGAGGTACAAACAATTTTGACTTCGATTGCGAACCTATGAACGTCATAACGCTTGAAGAAGAAGCCTTTTATCAACTGGTGGCCAAGACGGTCACCGAGATACAAAAGCGCTTTGGAGCCAAGCAGCGGGACAAATGGATTGACGGCGAGGAAGCCATGCGGCAATTGCGGATCACCAGCAAGACGACATTGCAGAAATTGCGCGACACCGGGGCCATCCGGTATAGCCAGCCGATGCCCAAGGTGATCCTTTATGACTCTGACAGCATTGATGCGTATATTGAAAAACACGTTAGAGAACCATTCTGATGGACGAGGAAAAAGTTGATCCTGTTTTTGTAAAGGCGTTCAATGTCGGCTATTGGCTGGCCAAGGATGACATGGACCAATTCATGGAATTCCAGCGCACCCTTACCGACAAGAAAACGGCCACTTATAAAGGCGTATGGTCTGGATGGCGGGAAGCCGAAAAAGAGCGCCAAAAGGAAGAGCCGGACGCCAGGATTAAAAAGCGCGACCCCAAGAAATAAAATACCTGTTGACATGCTTCCCCGGTATGTTTAGGCTCCCCATTGTGCAACGATAACAATTTGGGAGTTTTCCATGAAATACATTTTTCCAGCCATTGCGCTATTAATCATAGCCCTTTCGCCATTTATTATCGCTTATGCAGTTTTAGTAGGTTAGAATTTAAGCGCGGCCCTGCGCTTTGCTGTTGTTTACCTCCCAAGGGCAACGGCAGAAGATAATCCGGCTTATCGTTGCACCCACCGTAAACCGGGGTATACAGGGCATAATTTCTATTTATTCGGATTGATCACCTTCTTGCACACGGCAATGACCTCTGATTGCCGCGCAGAATACGCAGCAAGGGCCTTGTCCCATCGTGGGCCAGTAAGGTCAGGCTTTGCGGGGTGATCGCACTGTGCGGCCAATTCTGGGTTAATGTGCGGCTTTAGGACCTGGCAACCGGTTAATAGTGTCGCGGATAACAGCAGGAACAGCACATGCAGGGGCTTCCACATATTTTTCAATCTCCACATAAATCGGCTCGTACATTTTACGAACCAAAGCCAATTCTGAAACGGTTTTAACATCATTCTTGGCATCGGCCAGCAGTTGCCGGGCTTGGGCTTCGTTTTTTTCCTGCCTGGCGCCGTGCCATGTGCCGAGCTTATAGGCCACCGGCGCGGTAAGCAGCACAGCCAGCGTTGCGGCCGCTATTGGTTGCCAGTATTTAAGAAGAAACATTGATGTCACCCTCTGCCTTGATATTGACGTCCTTAATCTCCGGGGTAACCGGAGATGTCTTTTTCGTTACCGTAGTTTCCTCAACCACACTAGAACGGGGGCGCGCAAAACTTGAATTATTGAAGGCTCCGCCCAGAACGAGCATGGCGTGAGTTCCACCCACAGCCGCTAAAAGAGCCTCAATGATATTGACGATGAAGCTATCAGCACCATTTGTCAGCACACGAATAATGATGATTCCAACAAAGCAAATGAGGATATAAGATCCGCGCCGGACAGTGGGAAAATCAAATTCGCCCATTATTTCACCAACTCAAAATGCGGAGCATCGAAAAAGGTATGATCCAGCGTTTGACCGTCGCCATCCCAATCCATGCCCCAGCGAATAGGAATCCCCAGTTCTTTTGCGGCCGAGAACATTGCGCCGGCGATCATCCCAAAACGGATGCACTCGCGCCAGTCGCCCTTATTCACCCTTGCCATGTCGACTGGATAAGGATAAAGGTCAACCGCATGGCCGTAGCCATCGGATTGCTTCAGGTGCTTGCTGGCCATCGTTTTGGAAAAACCACCCTTGAATAATTCGGTTTGCCGTTCCAGGCTGCGCAATCCTTCATTAACGGAAAAATCGGTTGATGAACGCTTAAGGGCGTATTCCACGACAAGCACCATGTCAGGGTGTACGCCTTTTAAACGGTCGATGGATTTTGGGCTAAATATGTGGGTCATTTATCGGCCTTTCTGTCAAGTTTTTCCCCTAAGCGGTGAAGCATTTCCTTGATCTCCGCGAAGTCCTCTTTAATTTCCTCGCGGGACACATACTTTCCCGCTGCATTTTCCCGATAGGCTGAAAAAAGGGATTCCCCTTCTTTTACCCTTACCTCAAGCCTTTCAATCTTTTTTTCCTGTTGATTATACAGAACCCCGATGAGGCCAAGAAAGGCAGTAAGCACCCACTCCCAAAGGTTCTCCATAATGCTCATAGGAAATTCCTTTAGGTTGCAGTTTCTTCGGAAGGCATATTTTCAAGCTGGGCTTTCAATTGATCCAGCTGGGCAATAATTTCTTCTTTTGAAAGAGGCGTTGCGGCCGGGATTTCAGGGTATTCCGAAATTTTAACTTTCGACTTTTTCAGAGAGGCCCATTCTTCTGGTTTATCTGCCTTGCTCAAAAGAACAGCGCCGACCTCTTCCGTTACTGCTTCCACGGCTGTATGGTCAGGGTTTGCATATCGGGCTGAAATAAAGGTCAAGGTCATGCTGCAATTTCCTCAAGAGTTAGGGTCCATTTTGAAGAGCCGTTAAAGAACATCCCCACCCCATTTACCCCGTTAAGATGAACTGTAAATGTTGGTTGGCCCCGGCCTACACGAACACTAAAGGTTTTTGCGGTGGTTACGCCTGGCGTATAGACCAAATCAAAGGCTACTGACATTATGTACCCCGCTGCCGGAGCCGTGATTGCCGTTGTTTTCAAGGCATCCGACCCGCCGTCAAACAAAGCGATAACTGTTGACACGCCACCAACATCAGTTGAAAACATGCCGCTAACAGTAGCGCGAATTTTATTTGTTGTCTTTTTGGGTGTGATAGTTGCGCTGAGGATTTCCACGCCTTCAGTGATCTGCGGTTTACTGTTATCAAGCGGAATCTGCGCCAAAGTAGTGCCGTATGTAGAGTATTCCGCATAGGCGAGATCAACCAGTTTCCCACCTTGGCCCGGCTGCAATGCCGTATCAGCCTTAGCGCCCTGCGCGGACGTGGCATAATCTGATGGATTGCCGAAATCATCAATTGCATCAGAAAGCAGGTCGATTAGCTCAACGATTTCATCCAGAGCCGCCTGAACGGTTCCGGCGGCTAATCCGCTTGAATTGTTATCATAAAGCACACTCAAGGCATCCGAGGATGTAATATCTTTCCAGTCGGCGCCAGGTGGTTCGCTTCCCGTATTATCGGCCAAAGCAATATAAACTACACCATTATGGCTGACAATGTTATTGGTCAGGTACGCATTATCTTCATCCCATAAGGCGATGCCGTTTTGCAGGATGTGATTGATTTTCTGCATAACAGTATTTTGCAGCCAATTCATTACCTGGAAGGAAGGACGTTCACCCGATTGCCAGCCAAGGTCTTTTTTTGCAGTATTCGGTTCTGATTTTGCCCCGGAGGCTGCCCATGCGTCTAAAAACTTACTGTTGCCGATTTCAATTGTCATAGCTTGATATACACCGTTCCGCCGATAATATATGGAGGCATGTTGTTATGGGCCTCACCACCTCCGGTTTCTCCGGTGGTAAGTGTACCCGGAGCGTCCGGCGTACTTCCAAACCCGGATGTAGCCCTATTGCCACCGAATTTGCCGTCAATCTCGTGATCGTGCGGAGGCATTTCCTCGATCGTCAGGACGTGTTTTTCTGCACCGCCTGTGGCTCCCAGCACATTCCCATTGGAAATCCTGCCGCTGTTAGTACCGCCCATACCATCAACTGCAAAGAAAGCTCGGTTTTTAGAATCAGGCAGGGTCAGCCGTTTTAATGCGGCATAATCATTCTCAGCACTCGTGCCGCGACCGCCAGAAATAACCAAGTTGGGATCTTCATTCCACAAGTGGATATAAAGCGCCTCTGTATCATCATCCTCGCGCTCAGTCGCGCCAGAGCCAGGTGCCCCAATTGTCTTGCCGTTAAAGCGAACCCATCCTTCGTGTTCACCGACGCTATAACGCCACTTCAGGTCACCTGTAGAAAATCCGGTGGATTGAACGAGTGAGCGGAAACCGCGCGCACCGGTTTCGTCTGTTCCGTAAATTTTATTAGGACCGGGTTCAGCAATATCACCGACAAGCTGATAAGCCCCGTCATTAATTTCAATGGAATTTTTAGGGGTGACTGGCCCAATGGCTTGCCAATTATTATTGGGAGGCTGGCTATTTATATTGCCCTGTTTGGCGCGGTAAATAATGCCGTTTCGCTGCGTGATGTTGTTAAGCAGGTATTCAGTGTTTGCATTCCATGCAGGGATGCCGTTTTGCAGGATATGATTGATTGCCCGGCCCATGATGTTCTGAACCCAGTTCATATATTCATGAGGCGGTTGCTCCCCTAAATCCCAACCATTGTTTTTCTTGGCAAGGCTCGGCTCAACTATTGTGCCTTCTGCGGCCCATGTGTCGAGCAGGTCACTTGTGCCGATTTCTTTTGTCAAGATTTTCTCCATGAAAAAAGCCGCCCAACCAGTTACGGTCAAGCGGCTTGGGTTTTCCAATACCTATATTTTGGCAGTATGTATCAATGCCGGGATTTAGTCAATAACCAGAGTTGCAAACACCCCGCCTACGTCCGGGTCATTCAAGTCACCAAAACCGCCATTTCTGTTATCGCCGGTAAACCCAAAGGTATTAGGGTCATTTGAATAGGATAAATCACCCATACGGACACCGGCCGCTAAAGGAAAAGTGGCGTTGATAATCTGCCTCTCCTGCTTGCCAAGCGGCCGGGCAATGCTTATGTCGATGTATCCAATACCCTCAATAATGCTGGAATCCGCACCGAAAACAAATTCTGCGTAACGGTGCATATCCTCCAGGGTGGCGTGGGTCGTATTGGAAATGATTTTTGCCCGTAAAATAAAGCGGTATTGCTCATCCGAATAGCGTTGATTGTTTAACGGCTCAAGCCCGATAAAATATCCGCCAATTTCTGTTTTCTGAATATCAGTGAACCCTTTTCCGAGATCATCAGGGTTTTCGTAGGTAAAAACATCTTCTGGATCAGGGTCAGTATAAGGGCGGTCCAAAACGACGATTTTACCTATAATATCCAGATTTACACCCTTGGCTGTGTCCAGTCCCCGTTCATTCAAAAGATTTACCGTTTCATTATCCACGGCTTGAAGTTCGGCCGCGAAACTGGAAATAAAGCCATTCAGGTTGGTCGAGCCTTTATATTGCTCGATCAGCAAGTCTTTGGCTTGTTTCACCCGGTCTGCCATTAAATCACCGTGATATTTATGTTTGCGGTATCTGAAATAATGATTTCGTCAACGTCCACGGATATGGAAGCCTCACTGGCAGGGTTTGGTTCAGTACCAATTAAAAGTTCCGTGACTTCAAATCCGGGAACACTATTGATAGGAGTGAACAGCCGCGAGTATCGCAGCCCTTCCCCAATGCTCATATTGGATGATGCCCACGCGGTAATCGCAGCTTTTATCTGGTCAACCGCATCCAGAGGGTAGCCCTCCAAGGGTTTGATGGTCATGTCGATATAAAGGTCGATTTCTTGCGGACGCTCAAATCTTACATCATACGTCTGACCGTTTACGGCTTCATATTCCACCAGAGTATCGCCATAAGTACCGATGCCCCCGGCCTTCGTCCGATAAAGAATATCGGCAATCACATCGTCGTCACCCCCTTGGACAATAGCCCATATATGCTGGGGCGGCACACCGTGTTCATCCACGCTCCCGCTATCATTCTCAATTACAACCGCGGACTGGATATTGCTTACTTGCAGGAGTTTTGACCGTATCGCGTCAACGGTTCCGGTCGCCGGATAGGAAACGGATTGGCGGCGTCTCAATCGCAATTCAGGATCAGTTTCGATGTTCCGGCCTGTTACCCCATCGCCTGGGTTCATTACGCTTGTCCAGCCGGCCACAGGGGTTTGAATGACGCTTAATGTTCCAGCAGGCACGAACTTGGCGCCCGGCTCTTTTGCGACAAATACCCCCATGCTTCCGGTATTGGAAATCGTCAGATTGGCTGAGACGCTCAACGTAAACGGCTCCCCGGCCAATACCACCTGTTGCTGGACATTGACTTGCGAGAATACAGGCTCGTCGGCCAATTCAGCAGCCAGTGCAAGCAGAATATCGTCTTTTGTCGCCACCGCCCCACTGGTAACCGTGTAATCTGTTCCGTTGACGGTAATAGTGTAATCCGTGGTGTTCGAAACCGTATTGACCGTAACCAACGCTCTGGCAAGATTATTAAGGCTGATAGTAACCGGGCTTGCCAGCAAATAAATATCTTCTGTCTGTGTATTGCGCGCTTCGGAATTAATAGGAATGACAGTGCCAACAGCACCATAAAGTACCGCATCCACCTCCGTGGAGGTGGCCGGAATTCGGGTAACACCCGTAAGCGCCGCTAGGCTATCCAGCGATACGCCTTCGGCATAATCTGGGTCAAATGACAGGTAAACGTTTTCCAGTTCCTCCCAAAGATCGGAAATCGGCAGGGTCAGCACCCCCACAATTTGACCAAGAACACTTTCGGCACGAAGGTCAATTTCGTTGCCCAGAACGGTTTTTAATGCGTTTTCGATTTCAAGTTTTATGTCGGTGAAGCTTTTTCTTTTAAAGCCGTATCGTGTCAACCCAGCCATTATATTTCCTCACTCATGCTCACCATCCCATAGATGGTCTTTACCTTGAAATCAATATAAAGGCTTCTGATAGGATTGTCATAGGATAAATTGAACGCCACAAGTTCGGTCACCCCAGGCGTTTCAAGAATAGTTGCCTTAAACATACTCTCCACCGTGTTGCGGTCAGGTGCCTTTTTCAGAATGTACTGGTAATAGGGAACGCCATCCGTTACATCCAGATACCATTCACCCATGAAAAATAAAAGTGACTGCTTGAGCCTTTGCTGCATAAGCGGGATGCCATCCGCCAGCGACAAATCGTAATGGGTCACAACCAGGTCATGGCTTACAGGGTCAAGCATAAGGTCCATTATTCAGTATCTCCCAACACGCCAAGCTGCTGAATAGGCACATCAGTAGGACCACCCTCGTCATTTTCCGGGTGCGTGTGGATATTGTAAATCTGACGGATATGGTTGAACGTGCCGTATTCGTCATCCAGATCGTAAATGTCACCCTTGACGCGCAAATTTCCGGTCATGCGCACCTCCGGGGAATCAACCGTGACCTTAACCGGGCTTTTCATGTTAATCTGGCCGTCTGATGTTATCTCGATTTCGGCGCCAGCATATGTCAGCAGGACATCTTCGTTATTTTTCGCTTTAGTACCCAATGCAAACGGAATTAAACCCGGAATTGCCACCGCGTCATTGAGGCTGTGCATTCGGTTGTCGTCCTGATTGACTGTGCCCCCGGAATTGGTCCAGGCATCGATCGAACGGTCACAGAACAAGAGCAATACCGTGTCGCCACTCACAACCGGGAAAGTCAGGCTTGCCCCGCCAGAGCGCGGAAAAACCACGGGTACGTTATTAATGACCGGGAATTCGGAAATTCTGCCATCGGCATACCTGCGGTTGATAAGCGGCTTGACAGAGGCTTTCTGGGTTTTGAAGTCATACTCAACAATTGCGGCCGGCATGGCAACGCGTACATCGGCAAGCCTGCTGGTCATGGCCTGGCGTAATAGATCCGATAGGTTGTCTTTATCGCTCATACGCTTTTTACCTCAATCTCACTGAACCAATCGTTGCCGCGTGTATCCCCATAATGCCTTACTTTTTCGATTTTAAACAGCCCTTTCGCCTGTTTGGACACAAGATCAACCAATGAACCCGGTGTAAGGCGTGGATTCAACAAACTGGTGATTTTCCATTCCAGCGGATTTTGGAGCGCTTCATCAAACTCGCCTTCTTGATCAATCAATCGTTCCGGCGTGTTGACAAGCCCTGTTTCCGGGGATAGCAGCACAGCGGCTCGGCCAGTATTCCCATCTTTGGGGATAATCTGAATTTCACCATTCACCACCGACCACTTGTAGCCAAATCGCCGGGTTAATTCATCCAGCGCGTCTTTTGCCCTGCCGTTAAAACTGTACCCTTGATAGCTGCCCTTAATATCAAAGTTCAGGCGAAGGGGAAAACCAAGTTCATTCGCAAGGCGTGTGACAATGACATTGGCTGGGGTGTTATTCCCATAGGAAAAACTTGTTCGCGTTTCCCGCAAAGAACGCTGGCCATCCTGCGCCTCAATTTGCGTCACGATGTCCGGCGTATCCCATGAATTGATAATGCGCTGAGAATTGCCTACGAAAAGAAGCACCGAGCCCAAATCTCCCTCATATCCAGCAAAAAGGCGGACCAATGCATCCTTCTCCCGCATTTTAGACCGGGTGACATCCGAAAGGTTGGTTATCTTGATTTCTGCCTTATTGGGGGTGCTGTTATTGGTTTGCTCAATCTGAAATTCGATGCGAAGGTCACGGACGCGTAAAACCTCGCCCGTTTTAAGCTCTATATCGACAGAGGCTGCGCGATTATAAAACGTCATGCTTCATAAACCAGAAATACATTTGTGCCGATGTCATTACGGCCGATCTTCGTGATGCCGGGCGCGGCTTCAACTGCAAAGATGCTTCCTGGCGGAAGCCGCGGATCACGATAGCGCATCAAAATATCAGTGTTTAAAACGATTTTTTGCCCAATAAGCAGGGGTGCATCGTTTTTGTCGTGAATATCCATAGTCCAGAAGCCGCGTTCACTGTTCCATCTCCCTCGGATGCTGAAAATCTCACCGGATAAACGTATATCCTGAGTAAAGTCGGCCAGATCGCGCCAGGGAATAATTTGCGTCATTGAATAATATCCAGTAAAAGTGACCGCTTGACTTTGGCTTTTTCTTCCTGGGCGGGGGTGGCATTCGTTGCTTCCTGCCTACCCAAATCCTTATTGCCGGCAACCTTATCTTTTTTGTCAGCTGCGGCTTTTTCGGAGGCAACCCCAATGACCTGAGAAGAAACTTTTCGGGCCTCTTTAAAGGATGCTGAAAATTGCAGCCTGCCGCCTGTTTTCTGGTCACGCGGAAAAGACAAGGACTGGATAACCATGTCGGTATAGATCTTCAATCCCGTCACCAGCGTAACAATATCCCGTGTTTTATACAGGCTTACCAGCTGATCATAAGCCTCGATACGGCGGTCCGACAAACCTCCCAAATTGCCGAAAAATATGACCGGGGATGATGTAATTTCCCCTTCGATAGTGACTTCCCGCGGTTCCTCATAAACATGATCGGTGACAAAACCACCGGATTCAATCGGGTGCGTCGTCACATTGGCCAAATATTGATGGCTCTCATTAACCGTGGCATCCAGAGTAACGGCACCGATCGACGCCCTGCGCCCCGGTACTTGCGAAAAGAGGATGGAAAGCGGATCAGCCATTATTCAACCTCCGGGAAGTTGTTCAGGGCAGAGCGGTATTCTGATTGAAAGGCTTCCTTTGTTTTGCGGGTGATCAGGCCGGAAATGTAGTCAGCCTGCTCCTTGTTTGTTCCGGGTGGAACCGTAAGAGAAATTTGCTGATTGAAAACGGGTGAATTATTGATGCTGCGTCCCATTGAAGCCCCAGAATAACTAATTCCGCCAAAATTCCCAGCATTCGCCGCGCCGCTTATCGCATTGTGAAAACCCTGGGCAAAATCGACATAATCTAAATCTGCACCCAGCTTGCGTGCCAGCCTGATAAGCTTGTTCAAATTATCTTCCAGATTTTTAAGCGGCCATGTCAGTACATCGGCAAAGAACCGTCTGAATTCATCCCACTTACTAACCAACTTGCCGACCACGGATTCATTTCCACGATAGAAGTTCCACAAATCCTCAATCAACAATGCAAGCAAAGCCGCGATTGCTATGATGGGCAAAGACAACATAGCAGCCCGAAGGATAGGCATCAATTCAGCCAAGGCGTAACTCGCCGTAAATGCTAACCCAAGATACCTTATAAGCGAAATAAATCCGGCAATCATGGCTCCTATTTTAACAAGGGCAAATGCCCCTAAAGCCGAACCAAGAACCCCGATAATTCTTTCCCATCCGCCCATGCTTTTAGCCGTGTCATTTATCAAGCGGATCAATTTTGTAAGGTGCTTAATGACCCAAACTACCAATTTCAAAATTTCAGAAAGACCCGTTATGAGCGTTTTGAAGGATTCTTTAAAATCTCGCGATTCCACAATTTCCCGCAAGGCGTCGTACACATCAACCAGGCCATCCATTGCGTTTTCTTCTTTGGAAACCTGATAGATGACCTTTTTGAAGGCATTGACTAAACGCATCCGGCTTTGTGCCTGCCGGTTAGCGAGCTTTGCATATTCTTTGTCGATCTCGGATGCCTGGCCAAGCAAGGCATCCATAATTTTTTGTGTCGTAAAAAAGCCCTTTTCGGCAAGTCCTTTCATCTTTTCCGGCGCAACGTTCAGCCCGGCCAGAATGGCCTCCATCAAACGCGGCGCTTGTTCCAGAACAGAATTTAATTCTTCACCGCGCAATACGCCGGATTGCAAGCCTTGGCCCAACTGGAATAATGCAGCCTGTGCGCCGGGGCTGGAAGCATCACCTGATACGACCAGTGCCTTTTGAATGGCCTCGGTTACTTTTAAATTTTGCGCTTGAACGTAACCAAATCGCCGTGTCGATCTTGTCAGCCGAATAAACAAGTCAGCACCCGCGTTATAGGCTGTACCTGTTTTCTGAGCAATATTATAAACGCCCTCTTGCGCCGTTCTCAGCTCGTTCATGCCATTAGTGACAAGACCTAAACGGCTTTCCAGCGCGGTATACTCATCCACGATTTTTGAACCAACACCTGTCAATACTACAGCGGATGCAAGTGCGGCTTTCCCCATAGCAACAAGGCCAGTTTTGATGCCGCTCACGGTGCGATCAAAATTTTTGGCCTTTCTATCGGCCTCAGTGGAATTGAAACCAAGCTTGAATATGAGTTCACGCACCAGCATTTTTTCTACCCGCTTCCTCTATATCAGCCCGCATATCCAAAAGAGCATTAGCCCGTGCCACATCATCCAGCGACCAGTTTGTTTCCAGTTCGTGAAGTGTTGCCACGCCTTCCAAAACCAATCGCCAGGCTGGAAATTCAGCATCCAGTTCAGGGTCAAGCGTACCCGGTAACTTTACTTGGCGGCGCTGGCTTCGGCTTGGCTTCCAATACTTCTTGCTTGTTCCAGCGCCCCCATAAAACCCCCGTAATTTACCTCAAGAATGAACAGTAAAGCCTTGCCCATTTCCATGTAATTCCCGGCATAGGCCATGTTAAAGCCGCTTTCGTTCATTTCCTTGCGGTCCCGGTGCGTACTGGAAAACAATTGCAGCAACAGATTTGGCGTGGCTTCTTCGTCGAGATTTTCGACAATGCCGGCCACGACTTTGGAAACATCCATATCCATGACGCTGCCAGTAGTAGCTGCATGGCCGATGCCGTCGCCCAAGAGTTTGCCGATTTTCACCGCGAGACGCATTCCTTTTAGAGCAGGGAATTGTGTCACCTGGTATTCGTGCCCATCAATGGTTTTTTCTTTGGTTTCCAACATTACGAGGCCGCTCCACTAAAAGAATTACCACCAATGAAGATATCCATTTGCCCCACAGCGATTACCCATTCCCGGTCCTCGACTTCTTTGGAATAGGCAAGGTCAGGGAAGCGTTGCACCCAAGCTGCCTGGGCAAATACAAGGGTACGCCCAGAGCCGATTTCTTTAATCATCAGAGGGAACACGCCGGAATCACTGACTTGATCAGCGGCTACGAAGGTGCTCAAAACATCATTCGTACTGGATGTCTGCTTGAGCGTCAGCGTTACGGTTGCCGACTTGTTATTGGAACGGGCCCGGCTTGCCTCCCCGTCAGCGCCAATCGTTTTGGTATACAGATCCTCATCAGGCGCCACGGAAATAAATGTTCCATCGGTAAAACCGGAGGCAGGAGTGCCGCCCAGGATAACCTGCACATTTTTTGGATCATACGTTTTTACACCGGCCATTATTTACTCCTGTAGGTTAAGCGGAAACAGTCCCGCGAATTTCAGCATAGTGGATTGCCCCCGCCAGTCGCGCTTTGAAATTCACGTTGCGCAGGATACGGTGTGCTCGATCAATGTCATCGGTGTCAAGCACATCCGGCACGGTCACTGTGTAAGGCGGTTCAGGTGCAATCAGCCCTTGAGCAACCGCAATATCCAACTGCTCACGCACCGCAGTTTCAATGACGGCAATACCGGCATTAGTGTAAGGGATTTTAGGGGAATTGACCATCCGGGTAAAAATGCGCTCCTTGATACGGGCAGTCAGCCAGTCGATACCGCGCATAATGTCGATATACTCACCGGATGCAACCGTACCATCCTGGGTGATGTTGACCCCGGCCACGCGTTCATAAACATTTGCACTCTTGCCCAAGGCGTTATCCTTGGCCGTTGCGGTCAAGGCATCGGGTGTAATGGTATTCAGGGTTTTAAACTTCCATGTCTGGGAGCCAGGATCACGCACCAGGCAATTACCCAACCAAGCAGCATCGGCATATTGCGAAGCGGCAAGACTATGGCTTAAAATTGCCGTGCGGTCATGCTCTGCCAGCTGCAAATCAGAAGCCACATCATCGTCATCAGTCGTGCGAATGTCGGCATCAGAAGAACGGGCGATATAAAGCTTGGTTCGAGCTTCCACAAAAGTGGCGATTTCCACGATGTCGGCGGCATCGATGCTTTCTGTTGCTAGTCCATACCAGTCATTGTCGTAATTGACCATCGCTTGCAGGGCTTGGGTCCAGGTTTCCTCAGCCGTTTTCAGACCAATTTTGATGCGACGCGGCCGGATTTCCTGGGAGAATGCAGCCAGAGCCATTTTATAGGCCGTTGTGGTTGGGGCGTAATCGGCTGCCACACCATCCATACTGGAATAGGCGGTTACCCGATTGGTTGCACTCAAAGCCGTTACAGCAAAAAGAGGAATACCAAACGATTCTCGGTCGACCGTATTCGTCTCCCGCGTGATCTGGACATTTACGATATCGTCTAATGTTGCCATTTCTTAAACTCCTGTTTCATAAGTTAGAATAACTTCTTTGATTTCGCTGTTGATCTGGCTTTCACCTGTCACGGCTTCAATCAGGCCGACTTCATCCGTCAGCTGAACGGCTGTCCGAAATTCCAGATCCATGCCGGCACGTTCTTCGTATTTGGTTCCTACCACGGTAGTCAGATCGTTCACATCATTTAGCACACGGATAAAGGGTAAGCCAGCCCCCCGGAATTGTTGCAGCGAAGTAGGACGTTCCAGGTCATCCCTCAGCGTTTCCATCAGGCTCATGGCGCCTGACCCAAGCGCCTGAAGGCTGATCGATACCATGCGGTCATTGTTGATTTCGGCCACCCCGTCAGTGTCGGGCACTGAAATATCAGCCCATCCCATATCCGATTTTGCCGTGACATGAACTGTAACATAAGGGAAGGCGGGACGAGGCCCGTTCTGATTGGCGTAAACCACTTTATTGTCCGGCAATCCTGTAGCGGCAATGATCCATTTCTGAAGTATCGGTTTGATCTGGGCATCTCTCATGGCTGCACCCGTACGGCCAGGGCCTTGTAATGATTGACGAGGCCATTCTGCCAGATACCGACTTGGGCGATCTCATAGTCCTCCCCGTAAATCACCAGAATATCGGGATTGCGGACACCTTCTAACACGCCAAACAATTCAGCGTCAGTATAAACCTTGTAGGTAGCCAGGGCACGGCGGTTTTCCGGGAGGGATTGTAAATCCTCCGGCTTGGCAGGCTGGACAGAAGCCAGGATGGTCGTTGCCACCGGATTGCCCTCAATCCAAACACCGTCGACATAAGAGCCAAGCGGTTTTCTTTTCAGGGTCATGGGTTTGCGGAAGGCGCTAAAGGCGTTCACATCTTCACCTCATAATCCACGGCACGAAGCATGGTGCCAGTGTCAATAAGCGGATTGGAAGAACTTTTCTTTGCAATGGTGGATGGGGCGTTAGGGGGAGATTTAAGCGTTTTAATTTTCTTGCGCACATGACCCTGAGCCAGCATACCGGCTCTCTCAAGGGAGGTTTTCACGTTGGATGTGCCCAGCATAATCTTGTCGGTTTCCTTTTTCATGACTTGGCCATAGGTCGCCCGTTTTTCATCAGCAGTCGACCGAACGAAAGAGCGTTCAGGAATATCTTCGGTGCCGAATTCATTCCAGAAAGCTGCCTCTGCCTGTGTTGTGCCGTCAGGATAAGCTGGCGCGCCCTGCAAAATTCCGATCCGGGCATGTGCGTTTTTCATTTTCTGCACTTCGCCCTTGATGCGGTTCCAGCCTTTGTCGATGTCTTTAATCACATCATCCTCGTTCTGGCAGCAAAGCCAATAAGACCCGTCAAGCGTACATATTCAATGCCGTAGGCGGTGGATTGATACCCTGTACCTTCACCACCGCCATACGTAATACTTAAATCACCTTCTCTGATGCTCTTGACTGATCCGGTATTACCGCCACGGCCGCTGGTGGTCAGCATGTGCGCGGCAAGGTAAGCCGTAGCCAGTTCTCGATTGTCGCCATAAGCAGGACCGACACTCTTTGCAGCCAGGTCAATGACAGCCAGCCGACGGGTTTCGTCAACGGCCATCATTTCTGGCGCAATTACAAGGAGTGTCGCATCCACGCTCATGGTTATTCAGAGGTGCTTTCTTCCAGTTCTTTCAGACGCTTTTCGGCGGCATCGTGAACGGTTTTAAACTGATGGTCTTTCAGGCTCTCAAGAAAAGCTTTATCCTCGCTTTTCTCAACTAATGCCACAATTTCACCAGCTTTCATCTCATCAAGATTTGTCTGACCATTCGTATTGCCAACAGGATTGCCATTGCCCTGTACGCCAACTGGTTTCTCAGAACGCACAGTTTTTTCGGCCATTACCTGAATAAAACCACGCTTGATTTTAATCTTGACGTGGGGGTGTTCCAGAAAGGCTTTCGCATCCGCATCAGCAACCGTGTTGACGCCTGGCAAAAGGGTTACGCCATTGGCCGAATAGGTATTTGCTTTGTTGTACTTGATTTGCATTTTAATCTCCTTAAATGCCTTCGCCGATTGCCATCGACAGTGGATAATAAACCAGCACACCAGCGATACGGCTGTGGCATGGCACGATGTATTCAAGGCCGCGCTCCTGAACGGGCAACTGCTCGAACATCTGCGGCATTTCAAGCACCAGCTTATCAGGGCTGCGATTGTAGGCCAACATGATATTCCCGGTGAAGTCGGTCACGCCAGCAGCAGCTAGAGAAGCGGCCGTGATTTCGTTCGCCCATTCAAAGGATACGCCAGGATGAACCTTTTGCAAGAACTCAAGAATGGTGATATCGCTTGATTCCGAGTTTTTGGTTGTGGCAATCAGGGTGTAGTTTGCCAGTGGCAGGACAACCGTATTTACCTGCTCCGCACCGCCTGTCAGGGTGATGACGCTATTGATCAAGGCGCTCACATCCCGGACAATCTGGGCAGGGGTCTTGGTTGACCAGGTGGTGGTTGAACCCGTACCATCCGCGGCGACCGATGCGCTTGGGATGTTCGGACTGGTCAAAAGACCTGGCAGGTTGTATTCTTTGTCACCATAAAAGGCGATTTTGTTCCACAACTGGCGCTGGGCTTCGGCGGCGGCATTGGCTTTACGCTGGGTCAGGTTCGTGCCGGCATATTGGGCAGCACGGATCTCTTGCAGGTTGTAGCCGTAGGAGTCGCCAACCGATTTGATGCGGGAAACGAATTCCTTACCATGAACGTCGACGCGCGGCAGATCATCGGCATAGTTGGCGATAATCTTGGCGAAGCCGGACTGGTCATATTGATAGTAAACGATGCTTTCGGCACCAGGATTTACTTCACTGGACACCGGAATAAGCTCAAATGCCTTTAGCGGGGATTTGACCACATCATAGGTGCGGGGCTTGATATACTCAAGCTGACGATTGAAGAAGATCGTTTCGCCAGCATCAAGGTTTGTGTATTGAGGCATTAATTGTTACTCCCTAAAATTTCAAAACGGCCAGGCCACCAGAAGAAGCGCTTGTTTCAAAAGTGCCTCCTGGAACAGCAAGGTTATTGGTTGATACATCGGTGAACTTACCGTTGGCAATGTCAACATAGGCTGCTGCCCCTGCCACAACATCGCTGGTGACTTCCACCCAAACCGCGCCTTTTTCTAGAATGGAGACGGCATCGGAAATGGCGTAGCCAGGAACGGCATCAGCTTCAACAGCGATAGTGTGCGTTTTTAGGGCAACACCCATAAACTTGTCGGCCGCGTTGTTGATGATCGTGCATTGCTTGTCAGGCTTGGTGCCATAGGTCACGGCACGGCCAAAAGGAATTACTTCCTCGGCAGAACGGGTCGACACCGTATCAGGGCGAATGTCATACTTGCCGCCAGCGACGCCGGGGGTCATGTATGGGTTATAGGATGCAGAGGTGGTTTGCATTATTTAGCACTCCCTTTGTACTGGTTTTTGATTGCATCGGCCATGTCGTTACGGGCCTTGACGGTATCATTCGGATTGGAACCGTCATTGCGCTCGTTCATTTGCTGGCGCTGATCGGCAACACCTTTTTCGTTTGCCACAATCTCGGCAACTGCATCGAAACGGGCCTGAATGTAAATGTCCGTCTGGCCGTCCAGATTAGCGGAAGGATGCTTGGCCAGGATGACGGCTTTCTTGATGTCGGCATCCGACATCTCGGAAATCTGTGCATCAGCTTTGAGAACCTTGGTGGCGGTGCGCTCCAAATCCAGGCGGGCTTTTACCGCTTTCTGAATTTCCTGAGCATCGTTTTTGGTTTCGGCCTGCTCTTTGGCGGCATCTAAAGCGGCTTTGACTTTTTCTGTCTCGGCCTTTGCATCAGCAGCAGCCTGTTCAGCCGCATCGAGCTTGGTTTGCAGATCATCATCGCGCTTGACGGCTTTCTCATAGGCTTTCGCTACTTCGGGAGAGGCTTTATAATCCAGCCCATCCAGAGTAACTGTTTTTAGATTGTCGGTCATACCAACTCCTTCGGTTTGTTTTGCATCGCCGGAATCAAGATGAATGCGGGCAGACGGACCGGCGCGGCCTCTGTCCACAATGGCTAAATGGTTGTACCGGATATTGCGCTGGCGGTGATCGTACCGCTCGCCGTTATATTCCCCGTCAACCTTTTCCAGGTCGACCGTGTAACCAAGGGATAATTCCTTGCGCCCGGCATCAAGCGCCTCGACACCATCAGCATGGGTCAGGACGAGGGGCGCACGAATAAACCGGCCGTCGACTTTGATATTTTCTCCGGTCGTACCGATCTGCAATTCTTTGGCATTAGCGGAATTAACCAGCTTCTGTTCCGGGTGGCCGTTGGTAATCGGGATCATCTTGAGCGTGTCCAGTGACACGGCTTCAAAAACATCGTCCGGATGCCGCAATTCCCGGCGAATTGAACCATCGGCATTCTGGTACAGGAAAACGCCGGTACGGGTCACAATGGAATCAGCGCGAACATAGCCCTCGTCAGTTCGGGTTGCCTCGCCTTTGATCTCGCCTTTGTCGTATCTGTAAATCATGTTTTCCAATGCAAAAAAGCCGCCCTGCGATAAGCAAAGCGGCCCCATTTTTTGAGTACCCGAGAAATTATGAATTGATTATGGCGGCAATTTAACGCGGTGTCAATAGCCTGTTTGCCGAGGTGTCGCCCCGGCTTCCGGAGGGTGAATGGAGGTGGTTTTAACAGCACGGGTAATCCGGCCGTTCTCAATATTGACTGTAATCTGGCAATACTCGCGTTTGATTTGGGCATCCTGTATCAAGGATGCAGCCCAGGCCATGTGTTGCAGGTCTTTATCGTTTGTCGGTTTCAAGCAGGAATCCACCCTTTTCTAAGATAATGTTTGGCGTTGATGGCATAGACAAAAAACGGATAGATGAAAAAGGACATGCCGACTGTGCAAATGGCAAGAAGGATACTCAGGGCAAAATGCTTTATGTTTCCCTTGAAAAGAAAATATAACGGGCCGAACAGGAAACAGGCCAGTATGCCCAATGGGGTTGTGGCAGTTTCAACATAATCATTATGCGGGTTTTTGAATTTATTGAGCATTTATCAAGTCCTCCATGATCGGCTCTGCCCAGCAGCGGCATTGGATTTCCGCTCCGGGATGTTTTTCAACCCCGCCGATCGATGACCTCTTGCGCCATTCGGCCTCGCCTGGATTGCGGTAGACTGTTGGATCATCCCATCGGCAGATTTTTCCGTCAAGTGCTTTGTGGCTATCCCTGACACGTTCATCACTGGCATCATTCCAGATATATTCCTCGATGCCGACCCGCTTCTGTCTGATCTCGGTAAGGGCGGAATTCAACTTGCCGGTCTGGTCACGGGCAATTAGCCTGGCCTTGCGCCGGGAAACGCCAAACTTATCGGAAATATCCTTTTCCATGTCGCGGATCGTAGCCCCACCCTGCAAGCCACGGTAAACCACGCCTTCGACATCCTTGAGCATAGTTTCCGGAATGGACTTGATCAGGGTGGCATTTTCCTGGGCAAACAGCTTCAGTTGAGCACGCAGCCAATCATCGTTTGAAATGGGATCGACACCCAGAGTAGCATTGATAATCCGCCTGTACTGCCCCCGGTTGAAATTCGATATTTTGTCAGCGAACAGGAAGGCCATAGCCTCCACATCTTTGAAAATAACGCCAGCTGCAATGCCGAGGGCGTTCATCAATTCCCGAATATCATCCAGAAAGTCATCGCCCCGGTATAAATCCGATTGTTTCTTGAAATGGGGAAGGCGGGAAATAAGCCGGTTTTTAATCTCCTGTTCCAGCAGCCCGACCATCGCCGTAATCGCTCGGACATAATCGCGCTCAATGCCTGACGGATGCAGCCAGCGTGGTGCGCGGCGCCGCAAACCTTTTCGCCCCATGAAGGCGCGCCTGGCAGCGACCATCGCGGTAAATCTATTCTTCATCATCCGGCTCAGTCTGGCCGCGTACTGTTTTCGGGTCTATGATGGTGTCGGTATTGAAGCCGTTTCCAAAGCGGGAGATTGCCACTTCATCCGGGCTTAAAATACCATTGCTGACGTAGAGGGCGTCAGTCTGGCCAATTTTATATTTCCAATCAACTTCCTCAAGATCCGTCATCTGCCAGAGCGGGTTAAACTGAATGTTCCAGTTGGCCGGCTCCCTGCCCTTGTAGGGCCCGTTCTTGGAAAGCATCATCAACCGGGCCAGGCGGTGCAGCATCGGCAACAGAATATCTTCCTGCTTGGATTTGATGTCATCGTAAAAATTTCGGATGTCGCTTTCACCGGTCGCGCTCAATCCGGCAGGCGACTGACCGAACAGCTTTGTTACCGGAATGCCCGTTACGCCGGATAATGCCAGGGCGAAGCGGTCGATCAGATCCGGCAAGCCGGTAACAGACGAGCTTTTCTTTTCGTAGTCCTCGCCCTTGCCATCCGCGCCGCCATCCAGCAGGATCGTATTGTTGACCGAGCGTGTAAGGTCCAGCATGGCCATTCTGGTTTTTACTTCTTCTTCGCGGCCAGCGGCAATCAATGCCATCAGGCCCTGAATCTTCAAGATGACCTGCACGAAATCCTGTACGATACTGACAGAGGAAGCCTTGATAATACCGTAATCGCGCAATTCCTCATAAACCGCTTGCAAGGCACTATCGCCCCATCCCTGATTGCTGGCCTTGGTACGCTCGGAAGCATCGGCCCCATTAAACCGCAGAACCCGGCTGGCATGGACGCGGAAGGTGTTGACAGTGGTGTAGGAACTAATGGTGTACCATTCGGGCTGGCCGAAATTGGGGGAATTGGGATTGTCGTTGATGTCGCTCGGCATCCAGCTTATCTGATGGCGGTCATACACGCGCAGAAAGGCAATATCCCGGATGTTCTTTTCATCCAGGGGCATATCAAGGGTTCCGTTATCGTCAATGCCCATGACCATAATCGCACCGCCGAACAGGTTGCCCCATTTCAGCACATCACGGAACATGTTCTTGGCATCCAGAGCCGCAAGTTTATTCAGCCCGATACTGTTTTTGTCGTTTTCAATCCATATCCATTCACGGGTCATTTCATGGGCCGGGATGTCGATAACCTTGCGGGCAAACCCGGAAAAGCGGTACATGCTTTCAAGCGTAATATGGTCCAGTTCGGTACCGCCGACAAACTTGGTGCGGCTGCGTTTATCCAGACCGCCACCCATGCCGGCCAGCACATTCAGGTAACCATCCGATCGAACGGAACTATCCGCTCTTGCCCTGCGCCGCCTTGCTACCGTCATTTATCACCATACCAGTTTAGAATAATCAACACCTGTTCGAACAGGAGTGTAGCACATCACTATGGCATCTGCCAAGTTCGGTGAACGGGTGCCGTCCGGCTTCTTGTCAACCGAGAATTTCCCGACATCCGTGGCTTTTTTCTGTGCCTGGCTAAGCTCCATTTTTATCTCATGAAGGTTTGGCAGGTTTGAAGGCAAGCTGATCAATTCATCGGGATTATAGGTGACGCCCTGGGTAACGGCCTTGTATGTTTTTTCAAATCGAGTGCGTAAATTCCACCATGCCTGCGCCTTGAGATTGGCAAAGAAGTCCTTGTTCATGGGCGTATTGAGGTCATCCGGTATCATTCGCCCTTCCGGATTTAAGGGGGATGCGCCAGCCAGCCAAGGCAGGATACTCAGTGTTCGCGGGATCTGACCATCTTTTTTCATGCGGTTTGTCTCTGACTTCACAGCTGCGCCAACACCGACGGCATCATAATAAAGCTCGCCCATACCCGCATTCAGGCTTTCCATCACGGCGCGGCGGGCGGATTCACCGGCATCACCTTCACCCCAATGCTCACCATATTGCAACACTACCCCATAGCGCATGGCCAAAGCGTTCTTGTCCCCGCCTTCATCAGCAACATCGAGGGCTGCGACCTTCTCACCGGTTGCCACAAACTTAAGCTTGATATGGGCATCAACGGCAGCTTCGACCCATTTGGCCGGGATAATGACACCTTCCAGAGAAGCGGAATAGTCCCGGTCAACCTCTTGGGCGAACAGGTGAAGCAGGCCCTCGCTTTCGGCCTTGGCGCGGCGCTGGTCATACCATTCCTGATTTTTTCCCGGATGGTCCCGCCAGTCAAAAACGAACACACGGGTTTTGCCTTTGGCTATTTTCTTGCCTGGCAGCCACACCTCACCGGCCATGCGGCGCCTGTAAAAAACGTTCCCGGTACCATAGACGGAAGAAATATCAATCTGCACATCGGTATTGTCGCCAAGTGCCGCTTCAATCAGTTCAGGCCGTTCATAGTGCGCGGATTCATCCTTGAAATAAATCAGCTTACGGCCGCCACGCCCAATATTGTCACCTGCTTCGCCCGTAATCGTCGCACCCGTAGGATTGATGATTTTCATGTGCGTCATGTTCTTCTGGTCATTGAAGCCAGCAGGCAGCATCCATCCGGGTAGATTATTTATAATCATGCGGATTTTCTGAAAAATGCTATCAGGGTCACCGCTACGGTCCACCAGCTGCTCCTTGCGGCTACCCCAGCCGATGCTTGCGCCGGGAATAAATAGCCAGAGCCAGGCGCTTATGGCGGCGCATAACCAGGTTGCGCCAATATCGCGGCATTTCTCAACCAGTCCGTTTTCGCCTTCATGCAGGCATTCCATCAGGAATTGCACGAATTCTTCCTGCCGCTTGAAAAGCAGGAACGGCATGATTTTGGGCAATGGTTTTTTATTTCGAGGGTTATAGGTGATGGCCCAGTCATTGATCCATTGCACGGGATTTTCACGGTAAAATTCCATGACGCCGGCGCGCAATGTTGGATCATTCGTAAGCTCGGTCAATAACCGGGTACGGCGTTGGATCTCGGCTTTGTAATCAGGAGGCCACGAGGTCACTTGGTTCTATTCAGCAATTCTTGGTAAGCGCGTTGCGCCTCTTCCACGGTAGCCGGTACTGTTTGGGTTTGAATAGCCTGACCGTTGGGGCCACTGACCTCCGCCTTAACTTCGGTCGGCAATGTTTTTACCCACAGTTTGTAAAATTCTCCGGGCTCTTCTTTGCCCCATTGTACCAGACTAGTGATGCCGCCCAGTTTTTCAAATGCCTCGGAAAGCGCCTGCTTGACAGATGCAGTCGTTTTATTGACCGTGCCAGCCTTGCGTCCGCCTGTTTTTTTACCCTTTGCCATAATTATCTAAAAACCTCTACTTTAGAATAATATGCCAATGAGGCAGAGCCAGTCAAGATATATTGCTTATTCGTTCCCATTACTCGCAATGAACTCCGCCAGAGGCCGCACCCGATGGAAACTTTGTTTGCCGCGATGATAAGCGCACCACCCTGGAACGGCGGCATGGCATATGGATAGCTTAACAGAAATAGGGGGACGGTCAATAAAAAAGCCCCACTAGGAAGGTGGGGCTTAGCGTTGGTTATTCAGCGGCAGGCGAAGGGCTCTTGTCTGGTTCGCTAACTTCAGGGAGAGTTTTATTTAAATTGTTCAGTTCAGCAAAATGCTTTTTCCAGAGACGGTATATTATTTTACTCACCTGTGTGCCTAAATCTTTAAGGCGTTTTGAACTGAATTTATCGCTCTTTTCTATTTCTTTGTTAAACACCGTATCAAGAACGGTTTTCATTTCCTCTATGGCGTTAATAAAAGCTTGTTGAGACTTGGCTGCCATGTCGTTTTCGACGTCTTTTCTTATTTTGTCCTTAAACCTTTCTGTTAAGGCCATTGTCAAATCAACAACATCTTTACTTAACGCATCAGTAATCGATTTCAGCTTTTGCTCTCTGGTTTGTCCAGCATATTGAGGATACAGCTTTACTAGGAAAGCTTCTTTTCCATCCAAATATGAAAAGCACTTCTCATAAGTGCTAGCTTCCATATTATGCATAAATTGGTTTCGTATTTCCATGAATGCTTGGAACTTCTTTTTGTCTGCTGCTGACAGGGCACGGATTTCGATTAGCATATCTACCTTTTGATTGAAGGATAAGCCGCCTCCTTTATTGCCCAATACTTTTGAGTTTGCTACATCATCAATGCCAATCAGCTTTGCCAAAAACAATGAAGTCATGCTTTCTACTATGAGTGCATGAGCCAAAACATCTTTTCTAATATCTAATCCAAGTCTTCCCATGCGATAAAATTAAAAACTTCATCGTTCTTAGACTTATAATTACCAAATATATTTAGGTTCCACGTGAAGTAACGTGCTTGAGCAGAGGCGGAACCAGCGCGGCAAGGGCGCGGTATTTGTGAACTGCACGTTTCTGCTTCTTACGGTAATTGCGCATGTATTCGGTATGGCAAGGGCCACAGGTTCGCTGGCTCTTGCGGTTGTGAGGGCTTCCGCAGGATGAACAAAGCGTCATCGGCCGGTAGAGCCAAAGCCGCCAGCACCGCGCACGGTTTCCGGCAACGCTTCGACATGATCCCATTCGACCTGTGCCACCTGGGCAATGACCATCTGGGCAATGCGGTCACCGCGACTGATGACGAAGTGCGTTGATCCATGATTGATCAGCAGGGCGTGAATTTCGCCGCGGTAATCGGCATCCACGGTACCGGGGCTGTTCAGGACAGTAACGCCGTGCTTGTTCGCCAATCCTGATCGGGGGCGGATCTGCGCTTCCATGCCATCAGGCAGGCCAATGGCGATACCACAGGGAACCAGCAGACGTTCGCCTGGGTAGATGATTACGCGTTCGGGTATGGCGGCAAGCAAATCCAGTCCGGCGCTGCCAGGCGTGGCGTAGGTCGGCAATGGCAGGCCATCGTAATGCGGAAGGGCGGTCAGGAGAATCGGGGTGCGTGTCATGGGTCAACCCTAACCCAGGGAGCCAAGGCAGGGCAAGCGGAAAAATCTGCCTCACGCGCGCGCACGCGTACACACATTCCGAAAATAAGGCTAAAAAGGGCTAAATTCTAAATAGGGGTATATATATAGTATTTAATTGTATTAATTAAAAAGAGAGATTTTTTCAATGACTTGACACCAAATAATTATAGGGGATTATGGGGGATTATGAAGATTGATAAAATTTTATGGAGTTGTAAAAAAAAATGTATTGACCCAAAATCCCTATAAATGCAGAATGGCGCTTAAGGAGTGGCAAGCCCATTGCAAGGGTGGTTATTTACACGGATAGCCTGCCACTCCGATTTCTCCGCCCCCGTGTCCTTTTCGTGTAAGGAAATCTGATGGCAAATCTGTCACTCTATACCAATCGTATCCAGTACGAATCATCCCGGCCCACCGCCGAATCAGCCGAAAAAACATTTCTTGACCTTTTGCGCCAGTTCGGTGCGGTCAACATCAAGGAACTGGTTCCGGGAAAGGTGATGCGTTTCCCGCTTGCCCAAAGCCCGAAAAAGAACCTTATCGGCTGGGCATGGTACAATGAGAGCCAGGAAATCGGCTTTGGCGCATACGGTTCTTTCAATCCTGCCTATGGCCCGGAAAAAGTAACATGGTGCAGTAAAGACTCCAGCACCATGACCTTGGAAGAGCGCCAGCAATTCACAGCGCACCTGGAAGCCAGCAGGCTTGCCCACGAAGAAGAAACGCGCAAGCGGCAGGAGAAGGCAGCGGCAAAGGCCAGCCTGATCTGGAAAGCGGCCGGGTACGCCGACAACAACCCCTATCTTGAGCGCAAGCAGGTCATTCCCTATAAGCATGTCCGTCAGAACGGCAGCACCCTGATCATTCCAATCACCCGCCAGAACGCATTGACGTCCCTGCAACTGATCAAGCCGGACGGTTCCAAGAAATTCCTGACAGGAGGCCGCATCAAAGGGTGCCACTTCAAGATTGAGGGCAAGGAAGATACCGTCTATGTGGCCGAGGGATACGCCACCGGAGCCAGCATCGCCATGGCAACCGGGGCCACCGTCTATGTCGCCTTCAATGCCGGAAACCTGTTTGAGATAGCTTCCATTGCCCGGTCCGACCACCCTGACGCCCGGATCGTTATTGGCGGGGATGATGACCAGTTCAAGCCATCCAATGCCGGGCGCACCAAGGGACAGCAGGCGGCCGATGGTCTGGGTATTGAAATCATGTTCCCCAGATTTTCATCGCTGGAAGGTGAACCCGTTGACTGGAATGATCTCCATTGTCGCGAGGGGCTTGAAGCTGTGCGCGAGCAATTGCGGAAAAAGCCCAGGATATACCAGCAGAAAACCGTTACCGGCTTTGATGAAAACAGCCTGCGTCCATCCGGCATCCTGGGGGAGCTTGTCAGTTACTATCATGCGACATCGGGGAACTACCAGCCGGGCTTTGCCATCCAGTCGGCCATTGCCATTGCCAGCATCGTCTGTGCGCGAAACTTTGAAACGAATATGGCGAACCGGGCCAGCCTGTTCATGATGTGCCTGGGCAAATCGGCAACCGGCAAGGAGCACATCAAGCGCACCATTGAAAGGGTGCTGGATGCCTGCGGCCTTGAGCATCTTGTCTCCGGTGGCGGCTATACATCGTCCGGCGCCGTGTTCAGCGAGTTCCTTGCCAAGCCGCGCCATATCACGGTTGTGGATGAATTTTCCAAGGAATTGGAGACAGCCGGCAAGCAAAGCAACGGGCAAATGCTGGAAGCGAAAAAGGTCATTATGGAGGCTTTTGGCCGTACCGATGGCATCCTGCGCCCCAAGGTCTATTCCACCATGACCAAGGAAAAAGCCAAGGAAACGAAAATCATCAATCCGGCACTAACATTCATGGCCCTGTCCGTTCCTGATGATCTTTTCAGTTCGCTGGATGTATCGTCAATCAAGGATGGATTTTTAAACCGCTTCATTATCAACGTATCGGATGCCGAGCGCAGCATTCGCCAGCATAAGCCCGCCCTGGACGTTCCGGGCAGCATCATTGAATGGGCCAAGGCGATTTTCAATCGCACCGACAAGCTGAAAGAAAATCCCAATGTCGCCCCCACGCTCGTGACGCTTGACTTTACCATGGAGGCCATGAACGCGCAGGAGGCTTACCAGAAATATTGCATTGAGAAAATGAACGCCTTTGAGCGCTTCGGCATGGCGGAACTGTTTGGCCGTTCCAATGAAATTGCCATGCGCCTTAGCCTGATTGCCGCCCTGTCGGATGATCCAAACGCGACTGTCATCGAACTCAAGCACATTGACTGGGCCATCGCCTGGGTCAAGCACAACATGGACAATGTGGCGAACAAGCTGAAAATGTCGATTTCTAACAGCGAATTCGAGGGATGGAAAAAAGAATGGCTTGGCCGGATAAGGCAACTTGGGGAGCAGGGTATTTCCGAAAAGGAAATGCACAAGACGCCGCCTTTTTCCAAATACCGGGAGCGGGAGCGAAAAGAAATTATTCACGCCCTGGTGGAATCGGAATTGATTGTATTGGGAGAAAGAAGAACCGGCAAAGCTGGCCGACCTGTCATGGCATACATGGCGGTGGAAAATGATTAAGCTTGGCATTCAGCAGCAGGAAGCATTTGACCGCATCATGGCCTGGCATAAAACCGATGCGCAGGAATTCGCATTGGCCGGATATGCAGGAACGGGTAAAACCACCCTTGCCAAACGTATTGCGCAGGAATTCGGGAACGTCATTTTTTGCGCCTATACCGGAAAGGCAGCGCAAGTTTTGCGGGACAAGGGATGCGGAAATGCCGGAACCATCCATGGCTATCTGTACCGGTTGCAGGGCGAGGAAGGCAAGGAACCGGTTTTCGGGCTGAATGAAGAGAGCGCCATGCGCTATGCCGACCTGGTGATTGTCGATGAATACAGTTTTCTGAACGCAGAGATTATTCAGGACTTGCGCACCATTTGCGACAAGATTTTATACCTGGGCGATCCGTTCCAGTTACCGCCAGTAAACGGCCAGTGCATCATCGAGCCTGATTTCTTCATTGATGAAATTCACCGCCAGGCATTGGAAAGCCCGATTATCCGCTATGCGACCATGATACGCAATGGCGACATGATCCGCTATTGTGACGAAGGGGAATTCCGCTACCTGAAAAACGGCAGCTTGAGCATGGATGATTTCATGAAGGCCGACCAGTTTATTGTTGGCCGCAATGATACGCGCATCCGGTTTAACCGGCGCGCACGGATGATAAAAGGCTTTGAAGCGGTATTGCCTGTGAAGGGTGATAAAATGATCTGCCTGAAAAACAATCCAAGAAACGCTGTTTTCAATGGCATGATTGACTATGCGGCAAGTGACGCGGAGATAATCGACTATCTGTGTTACGGCATCGACATGAAAGAGCTGGGACACCTGAATGTTATCCGTGACAATGAGCGCCATGATTTCCGGCAGCACCGCCGACTGAATATGTTTGATTTCGCCTATGCCATCACCTGCCACAAATCGCAGGGCAGCGAATTCAACGATGTGATTATTTATAAGGAACCGATTGGCCGTGACATCACGGACCGCCGCAAATGGTTATATACTGCCGTAACTCGCGGGAAAAACCGGGTTACTTTGACTGATCCAGTGAGGTAAGCAGAATATGGCGTACCAGGTCGCTTTTCCGCTTGAAGGGGGATTTTTTAAGAGCACGTTTGATAAGATTGTCAAGCTCTTTATCAATCAGGATGTGCAGGAAATTTTTTTTCATGTTGTTGCTCTTTTGTTGTTGACAGCAACACACTACCACGCTAAAACATGAATTGTCAATATCACAGAAAGGACGCACGATATGACAGAAGTACAAACCACTGAACAAACCACCGAGGCCCCGGCAGCACCAAAAACGCTTGGCCTTGAGGTTCGCACCCACAAGCCTCCCCGCATTGTCATTTATGGACCGCAAGGCTTGGGTAAATCCACCTTTGGCGCAATGATGAAAAAGCCGGTGTTTATCCAGACGGAAGATGGTCTGGATAATATTGACGCCCCCGCTTTTCCATTGGCCAAAAATTTTGATACGGTCATGAGCCAGTTGCGCGAACTGGCCACCATCGACCACGACTATAAAACCGTCGTCATTGATTCCCTTGACTGGCTGGAACCGATGATCTGGCGAAAAGTGGCGCAGGAAAACCATGTCGAGAACCTTGAGCAAATCGGTTACGGCAAGGGCTACGTCATGGCGCTGGACATCTGGCGCGAATACATCAAGGCGGTGAATTATCTGCGTGACAAAAAAGGCATGATGATCGTCCAGACGGCTCATACGGAAATCAAGCGTTTTGAAGATCCGCTGAATGAATCCTATGACCGCTACCAGATCAAACTGCATCGCCTGGCCGCCGGATTAATTCTGGAACATTCTGACATTGTGCTTTTCACCAATTACTATGTCGGCACAACCAAGAAAAAAGAAGGCTTTGGCGACAGAACAATGGCAATCGGCTCTGGTGAGCGTGTATTGTACACCGAAGAACGGCCAAGCTTCATTGCAAAGAACCGTTACGGGTTGCCAGCAGAAATTCCTTTCGACCAGGAAGGAAAATATCGGAAGGTGATCGCTGATCATGTTCCATTCTTCAACAAACAGAAAAAGGACGTATAACATGGCCAATTTAGGCTCACAAATTAACGTAGCAGACATTCCAGAACGCGATGAATTTCAACCGCTTCCGGCTGGCAAATACACGATGATGATTGTCAATTCGGAAATGAAAGAAACCTCCACGGGCGGCGAAATGCTGGTACTGGAAATGGATGTTCAGGATGGTGAATATAAAGGCCGCAAGATTTTCGAGCGCCTTAACCTGAAAAATGCTAATACCACAGCAGTCGATATTGCCTTCCGCGCCTTGGGAGAGCTTTGCCGCGCCATTGGCAAGGCAAAAGTTTCTGACAGCGTGGAACTACACAACAAGCGCTTTATCGCGGATGTCGCCGTAACGCCCCCGAAAGGCGAGTACGGCCCAGGAAACCGCATCAAGAAATATATCAGCATGACGGAAGCAACCGCAGCCAAACCGGCAGCGTCCGCCGAACTGGATGACGAAATTCCGTTCTAGTTGATATGCGGCCGGGGCAATGTTGGAGAGAGCGTTGCCCCGGTTTTTCTTGTGGGTCTGGTAGATTGCACTAAGGCGGACCCGGAAAACGCCCTACGATGCACGGTTTAGTCGGAAGTGTTCACCGTTATACAACTCACGATGCGAAAGCCCCAAGGCGCAGGCTTGACAGTTTGGAGAGACAAGCACCCTTTCTTGATGTGTCGATGCTTGCGCAGGATTTCCGAAATGGCTTTACCGCGCGGCTAGTAGATGCCCTGATGCATCGGCACTTCTGGACAGGGCGGCGCTGAAAGCAGAAAGCGCAGTTGACGAACTGTAAATGTGCTGGCGACGGCTGCACGTTACGAAGCCAGCCTAGCGACTGGCCCCTGTCCTTCAACCCCCAACCAAGGACGCATAAAATGGCACTCATTCCGCCAAAACCAATCAGAATAGCCCATCACATTTTTCTGGATATTGAAACCATCCCCACCCAGGACAAGCGCATCCGCAATTTTATCGCGGAAAGTGTAAAGCCGCCCGGCAACATGAAGAAGGCTGAAACGATTGCCGAATGGGAAAAGAACGAAAAGCCGGCAGCAATTGAAAAAGCTCTTGAGCAGGCCAGCCTTGACGGAGCCTATAACAACATTGTCTGTATCGGTGCAGCCGCCAATAACAGCGAACCGGTCAGCTTCATGGGCAAGGAAAAGGAAATTCTGTCTGAATTATATGCCTGGCTGGGTGAGCGCGTTTCGGCCGGCACCATCTATGTCGGCCACAACATTGTGGGCTTTGATTTAAAAAACATCCGCCAGCGTTCCATGATCCTTGGCATTAAGCCACCCCATTTCATGCCCTTCAATACCAAGCCATGGGATGCCAACCCGTTTGACACAATGGTTCAGTGGGATTCCCGCAACTTCGTCAGCATGGACAAGATTGCCATGGCCCTGGGCATCCGTGGAAAAACCGGCAACGGGTCAGAAGTCTATGCCATGTGGAAAGCCGAAATGTTCGATGCCATTGCGGATTATTGCAAGGCTGATGTCGAATTGGTCCGCAAGATTTATAACCGCATGACCTTTGCCGATGCAGCTTAGAGGTTACCAGGAAAGCGCAGTCAGTTCTATCATCCCCTGGCTGCGCGAAAACCCAGGGCAGAACGGGCTTGTCGTTATGGCGACAGGAACGGGAAAATCCTATGTCATGGCCGAGTTCATGCGCCGGACGCTGGAAAAATGGCCGGATACGCGGATTATCTGCGCCACCCATGTGGCCGATCTGGTGGATAGCAATTACAAGGAACTCAAAAATATCTGGCCCAAAGCGCCAGCCGGTGTTTACAGTGCCGGGCTTAAGAGCCGGGACACGAATGCCCCGATCATCTTTGCCGGTATCCAGTCCATCTACAACCGGGCCTATGACTTTCAGAAATGTAATATCCTTCTGGTCGATGAAGCCCATACGATCAGCCGCGAGGGGAAATCACGCTGGGGCCAGTTCATCAAGGATATGCTAGTCATTAATCCGCGCATGCGCATTATCGGCTTTACCGCCACGGAATTCCGCCTGGATAGCGGCAATCTGATTGGCGGTGAGGATGCGTTGTTTCATGGCGTTATCTATGAATACGGCCTGCTGGAAGCCGTGCAGGATGGCTACCTGTGCGAAATCATCCCCAAGAGTATGGCCACCAAGATTGACATGAGCGCCGTGGGTAAAACCAAGGGCGAATACAAACAGGGGGAAATGGACCGGGCGGTTGACCAGGAGGCCATCACCAAAGCCGCTATCAAGGAATTGATGGAATACGGCCATGACCGAAAAACATGGATGCTATTCTGTACCAGCGTGAAGCATTGCCAGCACGTTTGTGAGGAAATCAGGTCATACGGCATATCATGCGAAGTCGTGACCGGCGAAACCAGCCAGGCAGAGCGCGAACGGATTTATGCAGCCCTCAAGAATGGCTCATTGCGTTCCGTTTGCTCGGTTGCTGTTATGACTACCGGGACCAATATTCCAAACATTGACCTGATCGGCGGCTTGCGCCCTACGGCCAGCGCCGGGCTACTGGTTCAAATGGCCGGGCGCGGCACACGCTTAAGCCCAGGCAAGAAGAATTGCCTTTATCTGGATTGGGCAGGGAATATTGCCAATCATGGCCCACTGGACAAGATACGCGGCCGAGATCGTAGCAAGCCGGGTGACGGTATCCCGCCGATGAAGGAATGCCCCAATTGTTCGGCCATCGTGTTTGCCGGAATTCGTATCTGCCCCGATTGCAGCCATGAATTTCCGCCGCCGGAGCCAAAAATCAATGCAATTGCTGATAATGTGGCCATGTTAAGCACCCAAAAGATATTGGAGGAAATCACCGTTGAGGATGTCCAGTATCACATCCACGAAAAAAAGGGCAAAAAGCCTTGCCTGCGCGTGGAATATTATGATTCAGGATACAACGGCTACCGGGAATGGATTCATTTTGAAATCCTGGGCAATCCCCGCATCCGGGCGGCGAACTGGTGGCGCTTGCGTACTGATCTGCAATTGCCAAACAAAACAGCCGACGCCTTTGAACTGGTAAAACACCTGAAGGTGCCAGGCAAAATCACAGTGGATGTCGGTCCTAAATATCCAGAGATTGTTGCGTATGATTTTTCAGGATGTCAGCAAGAAGAAGTATTGCTTGATTGGGACAATCTGTCTGAATAATGTAATTAGGGAAGCCGAGTTCGGAGATTTTTTGATGAAAGTTTATTTGCGACTTGGACAGCTTGCCCTTTTCGATTTTCAATTCCACATAGACCGACACGGCGCCAGGCAGCAAAATAACCAGGTCATTGACGCCAGGCAGGAGGCCCAGGGCAATCAGGCGCGACGCCTCGGCAGCGGATCGTTTCGCGCCATTCGGCACATGATAGAATGTAATCCTGTTCCTGCGAAGGAACTGCGCGCATTCAAACTGGATTTTATCTTCAAGCCTTACCATGCCGGGAGCCTAGCATGATATACAGCACAGGTACATGCCTTTTTGCAGGCTATGAATTCAAGCAGGCGGTGGACTGGTCACGTGAAAATAAACTGACACAGGATGATGTCAAAATCCTCAAGAATGACTGGCAAGTGCTGGTTATTGCCAAGCGGGATGTGGAGATATGATCCGGCGCAAAAAACGCGACGATTTCTATAACAGCGAGGCGTGGTTCCGCATCCGGTACATTGTCTTGAGGCGGGATAAGGGGAAATGCCAACTATGCGGACGGTCGAGAAAACACGGCATCCAGCTACAGGTTGATCATATTTATCCGCGCTCTTTATATCCGCACCTGGAATTGGAACTTGAAAATCTGCAAACGCTGTGCAGGCCGTGTAACCTGGGCAAGAGCAATCTTTTCGCGGATGATTGGCGTTGATACGGCCTGTTACCGGAAGTGGTCCAAATATTTCCTCTGCGAGACTTTCACCCTGCCCAGCGGGAAGCGGCCATTCTTTATCCGGTTATCTTCTATGCGGTAAGCGTGAACCTTTAGACCGTACCAGTGGAACTGTATGCTCTTGAAGCACCATTCAGCGCCATCCGCCTCTATAATGCAGTCGCGGTACATTTCGTTTAGTTCCTTGACCAGTTTGTTCATATCCAAAGATAAGTAAAAGGTGGCTTTCAGCCAATGCTCGGCGCGGGGCCCGTCCTGCGGACACCCACATTTGGCTTGGCGGGGAGGGAAGGTTGGCTGTTCAGGGCGTAGAATGAATGTTGCAATGCGGCAAAAGAAAATGCCAGGAAAAGAAAAATAGTTGTTGACTAAAAGGCTCAATGCGCCTATGCTCTTTATATGGTCAAGTTGACCGGTAACCATCAACACAGGAGATTATGCGATGGGAGATAGAGCACTTATCATTTTTCATGATAAAGCAAAAAAAGAATTTAGCCCGGTAATTTATCTGCATTGGGCAGGATATAAAGTCAAGGATTACATCAAGGAAACGCAAGAATTGATGGCAGATCGCCTTGATGATGTTTCATATGCAGCAGCCCGTTTCATTGGTATTTGCCACAGTCACGAGGTAAGTAATCTTTCACTTGGGATTTGGAACCTTCCAAAAGGTTTTAGCTCTGATAATGCCTATTTGAAAAATATGAGTCACGGGGATAGAGGCGTATTTCTGGTTGACGCTTCTGATTTTTCTTTCCGGCAGATAAAGTAATGCAAGCCGTAAAAGAAATGGCAAAGACGGTGCGTAATCTGGCGCATCGTCACAGCCAGCACAATGTATTTTCTGATTTTGTGGAAATGTCAGCCATTGCACTAAGTAATGCAGTTGATTGGAACCAGCGAGAGAAACGCGAAGCCCGATATATGGAGATTGTCGGAAAATACAAAAAAGAGGAAGTTGATCAATTCCCAAAACTGATGGGTCAGCTTGTTGAGGGCTTGGAGGCAGGGCCAGACGATATTCTAGGAAATCTCTTTCATGAACTGGAATTACACAACACCTATAAAGGGCAGTTTTTCACCCCCTACCACCTTTGCCGCATGATGGCCAAAATGACAGTTGGTGAAGGCGAACAAGGTATTATTGCGGAACGTGGATTTATCACGGCACAGGAGCCAGCTTGTGGAGCCGGGGCGATGGTAATTGCCTTAGCCGAGGAATTGAAAAGCCAGGACATCAACTATCAACAGCAGCTACACGTCACGGCAATTGACCTAGATATCCGGTGCGTACACATGGCTTATGTTCAGTTTTCATTGCTGCATATTCCAGCCGTGGTCGTTCATGGCAATAGCTTATCACTAGAGGAATTTAGCCATTGGTACACCCCAGCCCATATTTTAGGATTATGGGATTATAAGCTAAAAAACAAAAACAAAGAATTTAACCAAGATGCAAAGGAGAGCCTGCCGGAGCATCCAGTTAAACTGGTTGATGATATTCAGCCAATAACCACCACCCTACAACTTACACTTTTTTAGGAGACTAACCTTGACCCGCCTAACCAATGAAATCCGCGATTCAATTATCGGGAAAGCTATAAATGAAAAGTTTGAGCCAGTTCTATCAAAGCTGAAGAAGGAGGAACATGAATTAGCCTTGCTCTGCTATAAATCCATCTATGATAAAAAAGTGCTTGCAGCCGCTAATAAACTACCAAAAGAATGGACTAGACAAGATGGATGTTTGCGGTTCAATGCTGGCGGATATTATTTGACATTCTGCTTGATTGACAAGAAAGTACCCGTCCCTTATTCAACTGGTTGTGCAACACTTGGAAGCTTAAAGGATGAAGCTTTGGAAAAGGCTCGTGCATTTGCTGAAAAGAAAAAGGACATCGAAGATCAAAAGATTAAAGCGCGGTATGCTTTGCAGGCGGTTTTATACAGCGTAACCACAATTAATAAACTGAAAACCGTATGGGCGGAGGGCGAGAAATTCTATACCATGTATGATGAACAAAGCCCGAAGTCTAAAGGCGGTTTGCCAGCGGTACAAATTCAAGAATTAAACGAAATGCTTGGATTGAAACCATCAAAGAAAGCGGCATAATCACTGGGGCCGTCATTCTGGCGGCCTAATTCTTTTCACCCCAGAGGCAATAATGAAAAAACCATACATGACACCGGAAGAAATGAAGGAACGGCGCCAGGGCCATTACCTGTCACAGCGCGAACTAGCAGAAGTGTTACGGCTTAATTCGGGCCGGGCGGTTCGGGCATACGAGGCGGGAGAAAGAGAAATTTCCGGGCCAATCTCGGTTTGCATGGATTTGATTGATGCATTCGGGTTAAAGAAAGTCCTTGCTGCGCTGCACAAAAGAAAATTGAAAAAAGGTGTTGACACTAAGGCGCATTGAGCCTATTGTAATTCTATCAGGTCAAGTTGACCACTCCAACAACAGAGGAAAAAATGAAAGCATCTTTACAATTCTGGAACAACGCACAAAACGCATATGAGGGGCAAATCCCTTGCCGCATTCGCGAGGAATACGAAACAATGCGTGCAAAGGAAAATGAAACGGATAGCCCAGCCATGCAGCGCATTAAGTACGATCTTAAGCAAGCTTTTAAGGGTATGCAAAATTCATCCGATGCTGCGGCAAAGCATTTCGAGCTTGGCAATACCCGCTATGCTATTTCCTGCGTCAAATCGGTCGAATACTATGCAGAGCAAATCCAGAAGCTGGAATTGATACTGGCAGAATTGGAGTTGGACGAAAAATGTCAGTAGCAGCATGGACGCGCTTTGTGATCGAAGCGCGGCACATTTTCGGTCACAATTATTTCACCACCACTTACCATGATTTTCGGAGTAACTTTTGATGACACAGTATAGCTTCAACCGTGTTCGAACGCATGTGTTAAAATCCTTGATTGCAATGCAAGATCGTTTAGAAAATATCAGTGCTGATTTTCATGATGTTGATATGTTTCTGGTTTCTTTAGCTGAACAATGTCATTCTAAGATCGAAGAATTTAAACACGAACTGAAAATCGCAGAAGATCCATTTGACGGTAATAAACAAATGCCAGGCTATTCATTTAGTAAAGTTCGGGTGAGGAAAATTGTTAAAAAGCAAAAAACTACTGCAACTGAAGAGCTTGATCTGTTTGGAGGTACACCATGACGTTCGACCACTTACAGGGCTTTTGCCCTCCAGGCCGGGCCGGCCAAGCCGTTGGGCGCTCCAGGCCGCATGGCCAAGCGGTCCCGTCTATCATCCATTCAACCATTATGTGTGGGGTCGGTCCATGAGTGACAGATCAGGCTGTCGGGTTATTTTCCTGACTAAGGGTTGTGTCGCGGTTATAAGTGCCGTGGATTATCGCAGGGTCAATCGTTACAGGTGGCATACCCATCAATCAGCGGGAAGTAAGCGGGGTCCAGGCTATCCATATGCCAGAGCAACGGTGAACGGCCGCAAGGTTTATCTGCATCGGTTCATCATGGGCGCGCCGGAAGATCTGGAAGTCGATCATAAAAACCATCAGACATTGGATTGCAGGCGGGAAAACCTCGAATGCATCACCCCGGAAGTCAACAAGCAACGCAAACGCCAAAGAAGAAAGATGAAGGTATAATGACCACCGATATAATTGTTAAAATCCTCTGGGCTGCTGGTGCAATTACCGCCTTTGGCTTAGTCTTTTTGCTTTATCTCGCATGTAAGGAGTGGAAAACACCATGACTAATTCAGAATATGGGTATGGCTATGGCATGGAGATTATTATGATTGAGAGAAAATATCTTTTGGCAATTTATGCCGTGGGGTTGGCATTGCTCTTTATGGTCAGTGTTGGCTTTGGACATATCTTGATGGGTGTTGCCATTACGGTTATCGAGCGCGAAAATGAACCACTTGACCTGTCCGATGAATACGAACCCTTGGACCTATCAGATGAATACGAACCCCTTGACCTTGCTGATGTATATGTGCTACGCGGTGACGAATGGGAATGCAGCATGATAAATGTTCAAACCAACAAATGCACCGAATATAGCGACAAGGATGGTCAGTAATGCCCCAACGTGACATTTATCAGGAAGTCACCGATAAGATTTTTCAGAAAGCCCAGCAAGGCGTGATGCCCTGGCAAAAGCCTTGGAGTGGTGGCGGATACAGCTTCGGATTGCCTAAGAACGGAACTACCGGGGCCATGTATCGGGGGATAAATATCCTGCTTCTGGAATGCGCTTCGATGGAAAAGGATTATGAGTTGCACGAATGGTGCAGCTATAAGCAATGGCAGGAAAAGGGCCAACAGGTCCGTAAAGACGAAAAAGGCACCAAGATTATCTTTTACAAAGACCTTGTAATTGGCGAGGAAGAGGACGAAAAGAAAATCCCCCTGCTCAAGGATTACAGCGTATTCAATGCCTGCCAGTTGGAAGGCTATAAACCATCCGAGATTGTCCAGCCTGCCCCGCTGGTGGAACGCTTGACCCATGTGGATGAATTTATCGAGAACACCGGGGCCATCATTGTCCGGGGCGGAAACCAGAATTATTACAGACCTAGCACGGACACCATTCACCTGGTCGATAATGACCGTTGGATTGGCACAGCCGACCAGACGCCCTTGCAGGCTGAATATAACGTGACCTTCCATGAGTTGGGCCACTGGACCGGGGCAAAGTCACGACTGGACCGGGATGGCGGCAAACGCTTTGGGGATGCCAAATATGCGGCAGAGGAAGGCGTTGCCGAAATGTCGGCCGCTTTTGTTTGCACGGCATTGGGCGTTCAGCCGGGACCGAGCCAGAACACCGTGAGTTATTTAGGGAATTGGTTGCCGGAAGTGCTGAAAGACAAGAAAGGTATTTTTGCCGTGTCCAGTGAAGCCACCAAAGCAGCCGATTACCTGTTTATGTTGCAGAATAAGGCCGACATCATCAGTATGCCTAAAACGGCATCAAATAATAACCCACAACCAAGACTGGCGGCATGATATGAAAATGGGAGTAAATACTAACACATATATTGGGCAAGACGACTTGGGAAATTGGTATGCGAAAGTTAAAATAACTGGATGCCAAAATGAAGAACAGGCTGAAAAGCTTGCTTTGTGGGCGCATGATGCAGTTATAAAAAAGTTTGATGAAATAAATGCTGCAAACGTGGCAAAAAAATGAGCCAAAAATATAATCCGCCTAAACTGACCCCGGCCATGGAACAAGTCTTGCTGAATATCCATCAGGGGTATGAACCCAAGAGCCACGGCAAGGATAGAGGGCAGATCGGTGGCTTGACCCATTCATTAGCTTCGCTTCAAAGGTATGGATTGGTTGACCGCTATATGCATTTGACTGACAAAGGCCGGGAGGTTGCGGAAAAACTTTACGATTGGGAGAATAGAGAATGACCGAAGTCAAAACTATTTTAAATCTTATCGAAACCGTTGACCCGGCAGATACCGCCAAGCTGGACGAGATTGATGCGCGGCTCTGGTGTTTTGTAAACAAGTGGGGTTATAGCGCTCATAAGCGATTAATCATGTCTGATAGACTGGCTGTCAAGGTAAACAATAAAAATGACTGGATTACGGGAATACCAGAATACACCCGCAGCCGTGACGCGCTGAAAGCTATTAGGCCGAAGGGTTACGAGTTGCGAATTTATAACTATGCAAATGATGATGAGCCTTTCGTAATTTGCGGTATGTCAAATGAAAAATTTCGGATCGCAACCCCACCTTTAAAAACAGAAGAACTGGCCGAGCTTCACGCCAATATTCAGACTATCGCTCATGACCGGAGTAACCCATAATGTCCATGCACTCGCCACAAAAGTACAGGGCCACAGGCGGCACTTACGGGAAGTACCACAAGAATGAGAATAGCGGCGTATTCATTTTTCAAATGAGTGGCTTTTCTGATGATCCGATATATGCCGAACTGCCTGTATTGCCTCCCTATGAGACTTTCCTTTGTCTGGCCGATGATGGCGAGGAATGGGAAGGGGTATCCGTCACGGTAACCTCTGCGAAACGGCTGCCTACGGGTGAGGAATTGCGCCGCATCAAAAATCAGTTCTGGGACAACAAGGATACGATTGTGCAGTTCCACAACGATAATCTGCCGCTGAATAAGGGGTTTGCTTACCTGTGGCGCAAAAAAGATGGTTTCCCGACCCCATTTTAGGAGAGAATGAATGCCCAAAAGCTACACGCTGGACCAATTGCACGAAGCCAACGAATACATGAAAAATCCTGCCAAAGATGGCATGGCGCAGTTTGAGAAGTATTTCAAAATTCTTAAGCTGGCCGCGCAAAACATGGAATCCATCGGCAGACCAGAAAGCGGCGTGGCGGTAGTTCCTAAATATCCGTTTCAACATAACCTCGATGAGTGCGCCGACTTTATCATGGTCCATGCCAGTGTACCTGACCCGGAAATGCTGGTTTGCACCATCTATGATATTTGTGTCGGGCAACAGAAGTTTCGCGATTACCGCTTGCCAAGCCTGGGCCCGAACTGTGAGTTTTAAGATGAGCAAACGCTCTAATTTTGAACGTGTCGAAGGGTTGTAATGATTTGGGATTGTTCTACAATCAAGTGGAACCGCTTAGAAAGGAAATAAGCATGACCGAAATTAAAGGATACACCCCTCCATCACCCGAGAAGATTGAACTGGTCAATAAATTTAAGGCACACGAAAAAGCCCTTGGTGAACTATTCAAAGAGGCTAAAGCATCAGGTCTAATCGATCCACGAACCCTGGCAGTAGGCAAGACACAAGCTTAAACAGCCTATATGTGGCTTAACCGCGCTATTTTCCAACCAGAAGATTTTTACGAGTAATACCTGAAGAATAATTATTAAAGAGCCTCACTCACCAGTGGGGCTTTTTTATGTCTTGACGCAATGGTTTAAGGATGTTAGGTGCAGATAACACCAACCACGGAGAACCACCATGTACCGTCAAGAAACCAAAGCAAAAGCTGAAAAGGCCGTAACCAAGCAAGCTACCAAAGAAGCAACGCAGGCAATGGGCCAATTCATGGATAACGATTTTTTCATGGCTGAAGCCAAGCGCGATTATCTGGAACGTAATGGGATGACCCAAGGTCCAGTCGCCCACGCGCCGCGCATTTAGTGCGTATTGAAGAAGCCAAAAAGATACCGATCCAGCTCCTTGCTGAAAAGCTTGGGGCTGTTTTTTACAAGCAGAGCCGGCAACACGAACTTTGGTATTGCTCCCCATTACGCAAGGAAAACCACGCCAGCTTTAAGATCGACACGCGGGAAAACAAGTTTAAAGATTTTGGCGACAGCCGGGGCAAGGGCGATATTATTGACCTTTACTGCGATTACCACAACCGGGACCGGCGAGATAAAGACGCCATCCAATGCGCCCTAAAGGAACTGGAGTATTTCGACAACATGCCCACCATTGTAAATCCATATGAAAAGCGGCCAGCGGCATACAGCGACACCTATACGATTATTTCCAGAGGATCAGTGATCCGGGACAAGAACCTGAAAGCGGAAGCAGCAAGGCGCAACGTGCCCTTAGCTATCATTTCTGAATACATGGATCAGGTCATTATCAAAAGCGAGAAATACAATAAGAAATTTGCCGCCTTCGGAATGGAAAACCGGAAAGAGGGCATGGAATGGCATACGTTCAACGCCCGGACAGGAAAAACGGTGAAGGGGTGCATCGGTCCAAAAGACATCACGGTATTCCCTGCCGACCCAAAGGCGGAGCAAGTAACGGCCATGCTGTTTTCCTCAAAGATGGATTTTGTGACCTGGGCATGTCTGGATCAGCGCCGGCGGGATCATGAGTATATCATTTACCACGGGGATTCCATGACCACGCAGGCGGGGGAACACGTATTGGGAAACCGAAAAATCAATCGTGCCTTCCATTTCAACCATGTGGACGCTTCCGCATCGGGGCAAATGGCTAACGCAAGGCTGGAAAATATGCTGGAACCACTGGATATGTTCGGCACGATGGAAGGGTTTTACCGCGGCTATGAGGATTTAAGCGCCCGGCACATGGCAAACCCCTTGCGGGTGGCTCCTTCCCTGCCAGTTTATCATGACACGGCCGGGGCCAACTTACGCAATCAGGGCAAGCCTAAATTTTAATGCACCCTTGGCGCCGGGTCAGCCACTTCCTGGAAATACTCATACCATTCATCCTTGAGCTTGCCACTTTTAATGGCCTTGCGATCGCTGGTGTCAATCTCGTTTTCGCTGTATGCTTTCCACCAGGGTTGATAATAATGCCGCTTCATCATCTGGTATTTTTTGTTTTCCGCTATGGCAATGATCCTGTCACAGCTTGCCACTTCATCGGGCGTCATCAATAACCTTGGCGCGGTGTCGCGTTCCTTCATGATGGTGCTGACGCCAAGCATTTTGCTGATATATTCCAGAGAGAATGTGTCCCTTAAATTGAAGGCATGCAGCACCGAACTGTTATTAATAAAGCTGTTCATCCCATCCGGGCCATAAATCTCTTTCAATTGGGCTATGCTCTGCATAAAGGTCCACATCACAATGTTTTGCCCCCGGCCGTAAGCATAAGCGTTCTGAACATCAGACATTTTACCCAGTACGGCGAATTCATCCAGTATGAAGGTCACTCGTTTGTTGGGGCGGGAATTGACGGCTTTGAGGCATAGCCCGATGACAATACGCAACCAGGCAGCATGGGAGGTCATATAGCGTTCAGGAATCACCACATATACGGTTGATTTGCCATTTGCCAGGTCGAACGGGTTGAATTCGGACTTTTCCAGCGATTTGCGAAGCTGGGGGCTTTCAAAGATGCGCGTGGCGTTTTGGGCATTGGACATGACAGAGGCAAATGTTTTCTCGGACATGGCCAGGCTTTTAAGGTCATTGGCCCCCGCTTCGATCATGCCGTCAAAGGCTTTGTTCCTTTTCATGTTGGCCAGCAGCCGGGCAAACTCCGTGTCATCAAGCCGCAGGAATTTATAGAGGGTCCAAAAGCTTTGTTCTTCTTTGGGCAGGGCCGTGAGGATATGAAGCAGCATAAGCTTGATGACCGATCTTGCCTTATCGTTCCAGTAGGGGTCTGAACTTTCATTGGCCGGGATAAGGTAATAGGAAATCATATCGCAGCTATCAGCCATTTCATCCCCGCTGGAACGCAGGAAGTCGAACGGGTTAAACCCTGACGGAGGTATGCCGTGGCTGGCCTGTAACTTTTCCTGCTCATTCCAAGGGTCAAGGATGAAAACCCGTTGCTGGTGTCCTATGGCTTGCGCTTTGGCGGTGATGCAGGCGTTTTCCCCCTTGGGGTCGGTAACAACGATGGAACCACTTGGTACGGTCAGCAGGGCAGGAATGATCAGGCTGGTGCCTTTGCCGGAACCAGATGGGGCGAAGGTGATTAAATGGCCGGACTTATTCCTGAACACACCACCGCCTATCCAAAGGCCCTTTTCCTCGGTGCCGTTTTTATTGACCTTCATGAATTCGTCTATGGTCGCCCAATCGGCCGTTCCGTGTTCGGATAGCCTGCCTTTATCAGCTATTTTTTTAAGTCGACTTGCCAGAATGAGTGCAACTATGAATGTCGCCAGGAAGGTAAAGATACCCAATCCATAAAAACCGAAGGGAAACATCAAGGCTGAAAAAGCAAACATACCGACCAGGATCAGGGCGGCTTTAGGTTTTGTCAGTGCCATACGAAGGAGGTTGGTTGTGGATAAATATATTAAATTCAATCTTTAAATACTATAATTTTTTTTGTTTATTATGTACTTTTCAGTAGCTTGTGCTTATGGTGGCGGGTGCGCTTTTTGGTATAGCAAGACGGGTTGCGCATGTACGAAAACCTTTTACCACCTGTACAAAAACCATGGCACGACCCAAGAAATTTTTTGATAAGAAAACAGCACGATTACCGGAAATGCGCTGCACACCGGAGCTAAAATCGCTGTTGCATTACATCAAAAAGCAGCGCGGTTTTGTGTCGCTTGTCGATATGTGGGCCATGGATTATCAAGGCGAAAAGCCGGAGGAAGTAAGGCCAACCCCGGAGCATGAAGCCTACATTAAAGGAATTGAAGAACTCCGCAAAATCAGGGTTTTGTGCGAACAGGCCCCCGAACATTTGCGCGAGCATCTTTTCTACGGAATTGCCCAGATGGCAAAATATACAATGGAAAAGATCGATGATTATAAAAGGAAATCTCCACAGCGACGCTGACGGCCTCGCTGATTATATGTTGGGAGTTGGCGATAACGACAAGGTTCGGATCTTCGCCAACGAGGGCGGTATATTTACCAAGCTAACCGCCCAGGATTTCCGCATGACCATGAAGGAAATGGGCCACCTGGCCGATCAGACCAAAGCCAAGTACCCGGCCTACCATATCCAGCTTTGTCCCGATCATGACGCTGCCAAAAACCTGAAGGACCGGGACATCAAATACATGATTAACGAGGTGCTTCACCAGCGCGGCCTATCCGGCCGGCCCTATACCTGTGCCATCCATTACAAGCACGGCTTGCCACATATTCACCTGGGCGTTCAGCGATACAACCCTGAAACTGGAAAAATGGACCCAAATAAAAAGTGGGCGCGAGATCATGACCGAGCCAGAGCCAACATTGAAAAAGCCCTTGGCCATAAGCGCACCCCATTACGCAATATATACAGGGAGCAGATCAAGAAAGCCGTCAACTATGTCTGGCAAGCATCGGGCAATGCCGTCGAACTGTTAAAGGGCATTCGGGATTTAGGATATATGATCGCCAAGGGTGGTCATAAGCGGCCATGGCAACTGGTGGACGACCGGGGCATTGCCCACAACTTGGTCAAGATGCTGTTTCCTGTCAAGGCCAAGGAATTATCTGACAAGCTGAAAGGTCAGAAATTGCCCATGTATGACGAGGCAATCAAAGAGCAGCGCGAAAAATTCAAGCAAAAGGAACAGGCCAAGAAAGAAGAAGCCAGGCAGCAGTTTACCGGTTATGGCCGGGATGACCGCAAGCCGGACACCCGCCAGCACTTTGCCGACTTTGGCCAGAATGATCGGGACGCAGAAGCCGCTCAAATTGAGCGCGACATCAAGGAGGGCAGGGAAAGGGGCCGCGGCTTCCAGAAGGAGCCTGAATAGTTCCTTAACATGGTACCTGTCCTATTTCCCAATAACCGCATCCAGAGCGTCATCCGTGTGTTTGGTGGTGAAATTGGATTGATAGCCCATTGTCGTGCTGATGTTGCTATGGCGGTAAAGCTTTTGCAATATTTGCACCGGAACCTTATCGGCCGCAATCTGGGCAAAGGTGTGCCGGGAGATATGACAGGTTATTTTCTTTTCGATTTTTGCCTTGGCTGCGGCCCGTTCAATGTACTTGTTCAGCTGCTTAATGGCATACGAGATTTTGCGCTGCACCTCATAAGTATCCTGCAAAGTGTCCAGTATCTTGAGTTCAGGGAACACCAGGCCAAGCTTTGGCTTTTCTTCCTTGTACTTATCCAGCAGGGCCAGCGCCTTGTCCGGTATCTTGACCGAACCAGCCTTATTGTTTTTTCCCATCACATAGCTGATCCGGCCATCGGCAATATCGGCCCATTTCAGGCGCAGCACATCAGACACCCGCATCCCTGCGATATAGAACGAAAACAGCCAGACATTCCGGGCGTGATCTTCCAGCCCCGATAATTCCACCGTTTCCAGGCGGTGCAATTCATCCGTGGTAATACCAGCTTTGGCGGAATCCGGCAATTTGATGGATATTTTGCCCTTGCCGAAAGGATATGTTTTAGTGTCCACAATTTGCGCGGCTATGGCCTGATTGTAGATGGTGCGGATAATCATCAGGTTATTCACAATAGACCGTTCAGCAAGGTTATATTCGCCTTTCAGCCATGCTGCATAGCGGTTCAGAAGCGGAACAGATATATCGCCAAAAGCAATATCAGCATCGTCCAGGAACAGACGGAAGCGTTTGATGCGGCATTCCTCGGTCACCACCCGATTATATTTGCCAGCCTTGCGCATATTATCCAGGAACACCTTGGACTGGGCGAAAAAGGAAACCCCGTCTTTGGGTTTGATCTGCTTTTTCACCGCGCCGGCAGAGGCGTCTTTGCCCTTCGTCTGCATATCAATCAGCGTGTCATTGGCCTCAGCCTTGCGCTTCAGGATAAGATTGTTCAGGCGGGTTGCGTTAGGGTGAGATTTTTTAACTTGCTGCTTTTTATCGTCCCATTCATTCGGATGAAGGTTTTGTCCCAAATAAATGTAAGACGATTTGCCATCTTTGGTGATGCGGATAGCCAGGGGGAAGGTGCCATCCTTGTTTTCCTTCTTTCTAAGCACTACCTTTAGTGAAGCCATAACCCATAAGTTGCTGATACATAAATATAAGCAAAATAAATTTGGTACACAATAGGTACAAGAAAGTTTGTATTCACGTGGTTTCAAGTGAATCGATATGGCGGGAAAAGTGCCTTTAAAGCTATTCAGGGGCCATATGCTACCATATTGAACCATATATCGTTGGGCTCATAACCCAAAGGTCACAGGTTCGAGTCCTGTTCCCGCTACCTCAGATAAAAGCCTTGTAAGGAAACTTACAAGGCTTTTTCGTTTTGCAGGTAATACATGAGTAATACATTGCCTGAAAACGCATAGCTAAGGCGAATTTTCGCAACCCTCCCGATGGGTTAAATTAGCTTCGGGTATGCAAGAAACATTCGAGCAGCAGGCTACCCTATTTCTCACGACCATCGCCCGGAAGCAAGACAAATCACTCAGCTACATCGTCTCTCTCCAAGGATCAGCAATGTGTCGGCTTCATGGCCTACATGATCACTTCCATGAAGGGCAACTTCTTATACGCCAAACGTACCAACCGCAAACTGAACTTGGTGGAACTCATGACCGCCCAGGAGCAGGACGAAAACACCCAAGAGCAAATGGCTCTGGCTGCAGGTGTGCGGGCCTTCATCTTCGCCCACTTCTCCGCCGATGAGTTATCCACCTTCGAGCTGCACCTACAGGGACTCACCCTTACCGAGATTGTTTTCCTCACCGACTGCAAATACACCAAGCAAGCCCACCGCATCATCCAGAAAATAAAGGAAGAGGTGAAGGCGGCGTTTAGTAGCTAAGATTATATATTGGTGATTGTACACTAACAAAATCGCCAAACCTATGTATGCAGCAGTATTACCAGATGTAATTGATACTGACAAAGCCAAGAAAGTATCTAAGGAACAATTTGATGAGTTCGTAAAAGCAGAACAAAAAAGAGCCGATGGCAACTTTAGAAATGGCACCAACTCAGGATCGGGACCTCACAAAACTGAAGTTCATTATCACTATGACCAAGGCCATGTAATTGCTGCTGCTTTTCATGAGATGGGGAAGGAAAGTGTTTATTTAATAATACCTCAGTAAAATAAGAAAGGTCCGTTTCAGAAGAGCGGGCCTTTGCTTTTAACCTAAATCAAAATCACTAATAAATATTCTTCTCAAATACTCCAATCTCCCGCAGCCAGGCCGGCGCATTCAAAGACAGGCACGCTTTCGGAGCCATCTGGCTATGCTAGAATTTTGATCTCCGGGCATACCCGAAGAATCTGCTGTACCTCTTTTTTTCAATGCTTCCTTCTGTACAGCCCTTATCCTCATGTCTTCCATTTCTATCAAAGAAAGGAAACAGGTTTTAGGCCTGTAAAATAGAAAACACAGCAGATCCAGGCCTGCAAGATGGTTTATGGTTCTGTTAAGTTTTGCTAACAGGCTTACTGTGTTTTCACACTTCTATAACAGCTGCTAAATATTCAGGTAACATGCACACGCTTGCTTTGCAGTGTACTTAAAGGGGTACAACTAGCAACATAAGTTATGGCAACCCTCAGCATAAAGCTAGGAACAAGCAAGCGTGACCCTCAGCTCTCCTCTCTTCTTTCTAATCAAGTGTTATGACCCTCCTGCAGGCCATGACTGCTATGGCTGTTCCCTCTGCTAACCAAGATGCATCACCAATCTACATTTAAATTACTTTCTTAGAAATGAGTAGAAAACTACCAGTCAAAAAGAAAAGGCATCTTACCCGGCACTCCTCGCTGGTGCTATTGGCTATGCTGGGTATTCTCCCGGCCGAAGGCTTCACGAAAGCGGCTGCGCCAGTGGGCATCAGCCGCTACGAGCTAAACACCAGGCAAACCAACCCGGTGACGGGGCAAGTAAAAGATGCCGCCGGGCAGCCTCTGCCGGGAGTATCGGTGACTTTGAAAGGAACTTCCACCGGCACCATGACCGATCTGGAAGGAAAGTTTAGCCTGAATGCGGCCAATGTAAATGAGCCGGTGCTGGTCTTGTCTTATATCGGATTTCTCCGGCAGGAGGTAGCCGTAGCAGGGCGTAGTTTTGTGGCCGTCTTGTTGCAGGAAGACGCTACTTCCCTGAATGAAGTGGTGGTGGTAGGCTACGGTACCCAGAAAAAAGCAAACCTGACCGGAGCGGTAGACCAGGTGACGGCGGAGGTGTTGGAGGGTCGTCCGGTGGCCAACCTCTCTCAGGGACTGCAGGGCGTATTGCCCAACTTGAACCTGGTTCCTACGGATGGGAAGCCCATCCAGTCCCCGGCCTACAACGTCAGGGGAACTACTTCCATTGGCCAGGGAGGAAGTGCCCTCGTGCTGATTGACGGCGTGCAAGGCGATCCTAGCTTGTTAAACCCCAATGACATTGCCAGTGTCACGGTGCTGAAAGATGCCGCCTCGGCCGCTATTTACGGGGCCCGGGGCGCGTTTGGTGTGGTGCTCATTACCACTAAAAATCCTTCCAAAGACAAGACCAGCGTCACGTACTCGGGCAGCTACGGCGTGAAAAGCCCTACGGCTGTGCCTGATCTGGTCACGGACGGATATGTGTTTGCCAAGATGTTCAACGAAGGCTGGTCGGCCTGGAATGATTACTCCCAAACGCCGCAGAACGTCAACAAAACGGTGCGGTTCTCGCCGGAGTACCTGGCCGAACTGGAAAGAAGAGCCAATGACCCAAGCCTGCCCAAAGTAGAAGTTGGGGCAAACGGCGAATACGTCTATTACGGCAACACTGACTGGTACAAAGAGCTCTACAAAGACCACAACTCGGCCATGGAGCACAATATAGGAGTTTCGGGCAGCAGCGGAAAAGCGAGCTTCTACGCTACGGGCAGGTACTTTGGCCAGGAAGGCTTGTTCCGCTACAATTCTGATGACTACAAGATGTACAACTTCAGGGCGAAAGGTTCTATTGACCTGTTTCCCTGGCTGCGCATTGACAACAACACCGATTTCTCCCAGATGAAGTACCACAATCCGCTGAACGTAGGAGAAGGCGGCGGTATCTGGCGCAACATTGCCGACGAGGGACATACCATGGCCCCCATGTTCAACCCTGACGGCACCCTGACCTATTCTGCCGCTTACTCAGTGGGGGACCTGTGGTACGGCAAGAACGGCATTGACATGAATGAGCGCGTGATCCGGAACACCACCGGTTTCACCACCAGGTTCCTGGAAGATAAATTCAGAATAAAAGGAGATTTCACTTTCCGGAGTACAGACAATGACCAGAAGCAGGTGCGCGTACCCGTGCCGTACAGCAGAAAGCCTGGGGTGATAGAATACGTGGGCACCAATACCAATGACATCCAGGATATTTACCGGGAGACCCAGTACCTGGCGGGGAACCTCTACGGGGAGTATGAGAGCACGTTCAGAGACGCGCACTATTTCAAAGCCCTGGCAGGCTACAACTATGAGCAGTCTACGTACCAGTCACTCCAAACCCAACGGAACGGCCTTATTTTCGAGAACGCGCAGGATATAAACCTTGCCTTGGGCCAGTCCATCACTACCGGCGGGGGCTGGGATAAATGGAACATTGCAGGTGGTTTCTTCCGGCTGAATTATGGCTTCAGGGAACGCTATCTGTTGGAAGTAAATGGACGGTATGACGGTTCGTCCAAGTTTCCGGAGAATGAGCGGTACGCGTTCTTCCCTTCTTTCTCTGCCGGCTGGAGGATCTCCAACGAGCCATTCTGGAAAGTTTCTCCAGTGCTGGTGTCAGAACTAAAGCTTCGGGGTTCCTACGGCTCTCTGGGGAATGGAAATATCTCTTCGTATGCGTTTCAGGAGCAATTCAATATCTCCCAGTCAGGCAGGGTGTTGAACGGCATACGGCCGCAGCAGACAAGCCAGCCCGGGGTGATTCCGGACGGGTTAACCTGGGAAACTTCCACTACGCAAAACTTTGGGTTGGACCTGGGCATGTTGTCTAACCGGTTAACCTTGAATGCAGATGCCTACCTCCGCAAGACGACGGATATGTTCACCGTGGGCATGACGCTTCCGGCAGTGTTTGGTACCAGCGTGCCCAAAGGCAACTACGCCGATCTGGAGACGAAAGGATGGGAGTTGGCAGTGACTTGGCAGGATAGGTTCAACGTGGGGGCAAAGCCTCTCAACTATAGCCTGCGGTTCACGCTGGCAGATTCTAAAGCCAAGATCACCAAATACAACAACCCAGATAAAAAACTCAATGACTACTATCAAGGGCAGACAGTAGGGGAAATCTGGGGGTACGTAACCAATGGGTACTTTACCTCGCAGGAAGACATTAAGAACTCTCCGTCACAAGCCTTGATACGGGCCTCTACCAGTGGGCAATTACTTCCCGGTGACATCAAGTTCACAGACCTCAACAACGATGGCGTCATCAATGAAGGGGACAACACCGTGGCCAACCCCGGAGACCGGAAGGTCATAGGCAATACCACGCCCCGCTATACCTACGGCATCAACCTGGGAACAGACTGGAACGGGTTCTTCTTCTCTGCCTTCTTGCAGGGGGTAGGCCAGCAGGACTGGTTCCCGGGCAGAGAAGCCGCTGTCTTCTGGGGGCAGTATAACCGGCCCTACAACAAATTGCCCGAATGGCATTTAGGCAATATCTGGTCAGAGGAAAACCCCAACGCTTATTTGCCCAGATACCGGGGGTACGTGGCGCAGAACGGAGCAGGAGAACTGGCGCAGGCCCAGACCAAATACCTCCAGAACGTGGCGTACCTGCGCATGAAGAACATTCAGGTTGGGTACATGTTGCCTTCCTCATTGATCAGTAAGGTAGGCATGAGCGCCGCTAAGGTGTTTTTGTCAGGCGAGAACCTCTGGACCTGGTCACCCCTTTACAAACTTACCAGAGATTTTGATGTGGAGAGCATTCATGGGTCAGACAGGGTCTTGACCAATGGCTCCAGCGGGAACGGCTACAATTACCCTATCCTGAAAAGCATGAGCATGGGTGTTTCCATTACTTTCTAACTCCAATCAACAGATTCTTATAATCAGCAATATGATGAAGAAGCAACTAGTGTGGCTTGTTTTCTTGAGCACGTTCTTTGCCAGCTGTGATTCGCTGGACCAGGATCCGCAGGCGACCGCTACCAAAGAAGCCGTTTTCAGCAGCGAGAAAGGCTTAGAGCTTTACGCCAATTCTTTCTATAATGTCCTACCAACCGCCAATGATGTGCATCGGGGAGACGCCATGTCTGACTACGCTGCCAGAACCCAGGTGCCTGATTTCCTGCGGGCGGGGGCGTTCGGGCCTCGCCAAAGTTCCGGCTGGGATTGGGAACCTTTGCGCAACCTCAACTATTTCATGGCCAATAACACGAACCAGAGTGTTGCCCCTAACACCCGGAAGCATTACCAAGCACTGGCCCGGTTTTTCCGGGCCTGGTTCTATTTTGATAAAGTAAAAAGGTTTGGCGATGTGCCTTGGATCAACAAGCCCATGGCGGTAGATGACCCCGATCTTTTCAAAGGGCGTGACCCTCGCGCCCTGGTGATGGACTCCGTCTTAGCTGATTTGAATTATGCCTGCGAGAACATTGCTACCACCAATGACGGTACCCGTAGCCTGATCACGCGGTACGTGGCGTATGCTTTCAAGTCAAGGGTTTGCTTATACGAAGGCACCTACCGGAAATACCACACCGAACTGCCCTTAGGCACCACCGCCGATGCCTGGCTGAAGGAAGCCGTTGCTTCCTCAGAGAAAGTGATGCAGGAAGGCGGCTTCCGGTTGAACAACGCTGGCGGCACCGAGAGCGCTTACCGGCAACTGTTTACAAGCCAAACGCCGGTTGCCTCTGAGGTAATGCTGGCGGCCGTCGTGTCTCCTACCTTGAATGTGTTCAATGATGCTAACTGGTGGTGGACCAGTGCCACATATGGTGCCCGGGTGAGCTTGATCAGGACATTTGTGAACACCTATCTGAACCTGGATGGCACCCCTTTCACCAGTACGCCTGGCTACAAAACCAAGGTGTTTTCAGAGGAGGTCAAAGGGAGAGACAAACGCCTGAAGCAAACCATTCGGATGGAGGATTACAAGAGAATCAACGGCGGGGCGGCGGAGCCGGCTCCCCCTGTTTTCTCCTACACCTACACCGGTTACCAACCTATTAAATGGACGCTGGATGACACCTACTATGACGGTGGCAGCCGGAACACCAACTCCATCCCGATCATCCGCTATGCCGAGGTACTGCTAAACTACGCGGAGGCCAAAGCCGAACTGGGAACCCTCACCGACGCTGACTGGGCGATGACCATAGGTGCGCTGCGGCAGCGGGCGGGCATCACCGGAGGGCTGGCGGCCAAACCCACCGCAGTAGATCCGTATCTGCAGGCAAATTACTTCCCGGGTATTTCAGATGCAGCCTTGCTGGAGGTGCGCCGGGAAAGAGGAATAGAACTGGTGCTGGAAGGCCTGCGGTTCGATGACCTGGTCCGCTGGAAGCGCGGTGAGCTGATGGAAATGGAATGGAACGGCTTTTATGTGCCGGCTCTGGACCAGCCGCTGGATTTAAATGAAGACGGGAAATTAGACGTTAGTTTCTATACCACCAGGCCAAGCAACCCAGTGGCCGGTGTTACCTATATCAATGTGGCGGAAACCATCAGCGGAGGTAGTCCAAACCCGCAAAGGCTGTCAGAAGGCACCTCCGGGGAACTTACCTGGCTCCGGAACATCCCTAGAAACTGGGAAGAGAAACACTACCTTTATCCCATCCCCGAAGCAGACCGGCTCATGAACCCTGCCTTAGGGCAAAACCCGGGCTGGTAATTGCTAAATGATTGTAACACCACAACACAGACACGCTTTATGCTAATCAAAAAAAGCTTCCTTTTTCTCTTGTTGCTCGTGAGTTTATCCACCATCAGCCAGGCGCAGCAGTTGACCATCGGTTCCTACAACCTACGGTTCGCCAGTCCGGGCGATACCGGAAATCTGTGGGAGAACCGGGCGCCAGTGGTCGCCAACCTCATCCGCTTTCATGAGTTTGATGTGCTGGGCACCCAAGAGGGATTGAAAAACCAGTTAGATGATCTGAGCAAGGCACTGCCCGAGTACGAACGCCACGGCGCGGGCCGCGATGACGGAAAGGAGAAAGGCGAGCATTCCGCTATCTTTTTCCGGAAAGATAAATTCAAGCTGTTGAACAAAGGTGATTTCTGGCTATCAGAGACTCCTGATAAGCCTTCACTGGGTTGGGACGCCACCTGCTGTAACCGCATCGCCTCGTGGGTGTATCTGCAGGACCTCGCCACCAAGAAGAAGCTGTATGTGTTCAACGCCCATTTTGATCATCAGGGAGTACAGGCCCGCAAGGAAAGCAGCAAGCTGATTTTGCGTAAGATTCAGGAAATCGCCGGGAAAGAGCCGGTGGTCTTAACGGGCGATTTCAACGGAGATCAGGCCAGTGAGTGGTACCTAACCGTCGCCAATTCAGGCGTGCTGAAAGACACCTTCAAGCAAGTGAAATACCCGTACGCCAACAACGCCTCCTTTAACGGATTCAAGCAGCAGTTTAACCAAAAAGAAATCATTGATCATGTTTTTGTGACCAATGCCTTTGAGGTGCAGAAGTGGGGAATCCTGACGGATACGTACTTCGGTAGATTCCCCTCTGACCATTTCCCTGTCTTGGTGAAGATCGCGTACAGCGCTAAAAAATAGCTTTCAAAGCTGCTCGGGTTAAAGCCATCACGAACAGCTGTTCCTGTAGCAACAGGAGCTGCCGTTTGTGAATACCAACCTTGATCCATGAAAGGTAAATGGGGAAAAGCTTGGTGCCGGGACAACTCCTGAAAACAGGCTGTTTTACGGATTTCGCCCCTAAAACGCCTGCTACCTGGCTGCGGCAAACAGCTTTACCCTTAAACAGAGCGGGGCACCATGAACATGGTGCCCCGCTCTGTTTAAGGGTAGGAAGTTGGTACTACTACCGCATGCTTTGCGCCGCGCCTGAACCAGTGGAATACAACTGATTAAAGAGCAGTTTGAAAGTGCCGTGAGCCTGACCTCTGAAGGTTATCTCCGGCCCGAAGGCGTAAAAAGTGCCTGCGCCAACGGAAGCGGAGAAAGCGGCCACCCCATCTTTCAGATACGCTTGTCCCCAAGCCCAGCCGCTGCGGAGGGGCTTATCGGTGGAGAACCAGGCTAATGGTTTTACTATGCCGTTGGCCACGGCATCAGGGGTGAGCTTGAACACGGGGCTGTTGTCAAAATACACATCGCCTTCGGTGGGCAGGCCCCAGGTAGCAGGTTGGGAAGTGGTGTACTTCACACGCAGAATGCTGCCGGGGATGTAGTATTTGGTGGCCGCCAGTGGTCTGGCCTGTCCGGTGGCGTTCATCTCCACCAAGGCATTGCTGACGGGTAAGCCCAGGTGGTAAGCTAAGTTGGTGCTGGTACCAATGGTGACCACGGTGCCGCCCGCTTCCATAAACTTCCGGAGAGCTGGGACAGACTTCTCTGCCGTAATGGCACCTAGCTGGGAACGGTATTCCGCGGGAATGTCTTCCGGTTTAGGGCCTCGGCCTTCACCGCCACGTTCATTGTTCCCCTGCGCGGAAACGGGTGGAATGGCCCGGGTCACAAACAGAATCACGTCGTATTTTTTGTTTAGGTCACCGGCGTCAATGTCTTTTGCATACACCAGTTGGATGGGGAAATGATACTGCTCCATAATCCAACGCGTCCAGCCCGAGGGCATAGAACCGCCATAGGTGTCCCAGAGGGAGATGCGCAGGGGAGAAACCTTGGTAGTGGCTCCGGCCGGTCGCTGCGCCACGCCTTTGATGGTAAGGCCGTAATCAGCGGAGGCTTTCTGCACGAGGGCTCGGGATTTATCGGTGGCCGGAACGAAGAAATTGCCTTGGTCAGCACCGGCCGCAGGCATGCGGTACACCTCGGCCCCAGCCTTAAGCAAATCATTGACGGCAATGAAGGAATGGTTGGCACGGGCATCCAGCACATAACCCGCATCAGCTGCTGATGCTTGCAGGTTGCCTTTGGGCGCTTGTAATTCGCCGTAAGGCACGGGTTGGAACGGTCCTTTGAAGCTGTCCAAAATGCGGTCAAACTGCACGCCCATCTGGAACGCCAGGGTCCAACCAGCGGCATCATACGGCCGGATGGGCGGTCCGCCCGGGTACTGGAAATCGTTGGGGTGCTCCTGCGGCTCAAACATATCTATGACGTGCGGCCGGAAGGCTTGGTCGGTTTTCACCACGTAAGAACCGGCGGGGTAGCTTTTGCCGGCTACCTTGAAATCTTCCGTAGCCTTGTGCACCAGAATTCCTGATTTGATGAGCGCGTTTACAAAGGTGACCGCCGTAGGAAAATCAGGCTGGGCCGCCGAGAGAATGTAGCATCTGGGGTCACGCAGGGCGGGGTCTTTGAACACGGTTTCAAAGTGCTTGGCCGGAACATTGCCGCTGCCGGAAGTTGCCTCATTTGTAGAGTTCTCAGCGTCACCAGACTTGCGTTCTTTGGCCTGCGCAGCAGTTACCGCATCTACGCTTTTGGGAGAAAGGGCCCAGTAATCTTTGCTGCCGCGTTCAATGGAGTTCTTGCCCATGCGGTAGATGTTGTACAGCAATTCGTCGCGGTGGCGGGCCGCGTAATCCAGCACGGCGTAGTTGAGCGACACAGAATAATCAATAGACTGCTTGAAATGCCACTTCTGCGGGGTGACTGGGTTGGGTGTAGCGCCGTTGGGCAGCAGACGTTGTGGCACCAGCGGCACTTCCTCCGGAGTCGGGTTCCCGATGATTTCGGTGAGCAGGCCCACCATGTTGTGGAAGTAAGGCGTGGTGCGCAAACCACCGTTCCACCAGGTGGAAAATTGGGAGCCCGCGCGCTGCGTGTAACCCGGCTTGTCCTCGGCGTTCAGGCGGTTGTTCATGGCGGCGCCTACGGCATCAATGCTGGTGACCAGCAGCGGGTCATACACGTAATTGAACGGGTCACGGTACGGCGGACCGGCCAAGACTGAACCCGCCGGGCCGCGCTGGTGGTGGTTGTACATAATCTGCGGAATCCACTCCACAAACAACTGGTGGCTGATGTTCTGCGACTCTTTCATGTTGTTCATGAAGAAATCACGGTTATTGTCGTGGCCCACGTATTTCTGGTACAGCCGGGGCAGGTTGCTCAGGGAACGGTCTTTTTCTTTGCGCGCGCGCATGTACCAGTTGCTCACCAGTTCCTGCCCGTCGGGGTTGGCGTGCGTCAGGAGCACAATGGTCTGGTCCAGCAGGCGCTTGGTTTCGGTATCCTGGCGGCTTACCAGGTTCCAGGCAGTTTCAATCAACTGGTGAATGCCCACGGTTTCGGTGGCGTGCAGGCCGCCGTCAATCCAGACTACGGCTTTGCCTTCAGCGGCCAAAGCGCGGGCCTGTGCTTCCGTGAGGTTTTCAGCGCGGGCTAGTTTCTGCGAGATTTCCTTAAAACGAGCCAGATTCCGAATGTTCTCCGGTGAGGACACAATCAGCATGAACTGATGTCGGCCTTCCTCGGTGAGCCCGATGTCCACCAACTTGGTACGGTCAGAGGCGGCCAGTTTCTTGAAGTAGGCCTCGGTTTGGGTGAAGTTCGCCAGTTGGTAATCATCGCCAATGTTGAAGCCGAAGTGCTGTTTGGGCGAGGGGACTGTCTGGGCTTGGCACACTGCCACGGTGAGGAGCAGCACGAAGGTAAAGGAGCGGTAAAACTTTGACGTCATAGAGTGGCTGTTAGTGGTGAGCGGAAAGTGATTAGAAGAAGGTCAACTTTTTATTTGTGTCATCCTGAAAGGACCTTGTGGGCGAACTAGAAAAACATTTATTGAGCGCTACTGCCGTTCGCCCATAAGGTCTTTCCAAGATGACAGAGAGGAACGTTTTTAAGCTGTTTTAAGAAAAACGTGCTCAAAACGCCTTGCGGAAAACTATTTCTTTCCTTTGGCGATGCCGGTTTCCGAGAGTAGCAGGAGCAAGGCGCGTTGAGTGCCCAAATGCGTGTTCTTGGGCACAAACCATTCTTCCAGCGCGTGCGCTCCGCCCCCGGTGCCGCCGCTGCCAATGGTCACTGCCGGAACATTCTTGGAGAACGGGATATTGGAGTTGGTAGAGCCCACCCTGAGCGCCGGTTCGGTGCCCAGAAACCGGGTGGCGGCCACGCTGCGCTGCACCAGGGCCACGCCAGGGTCAACCCCGCCCGCCGGGCGGTCGCCAATCAGTTTCACGTCTACAGTGAGGTTGGCTCCGCTGCGCTTCATCTGGTTTTCTTCCTGCAAGGCGCGCTGCACGGCGGCCTGGAGAAGCTTGTCAATGCCCTCTACCCGCTCCGGGCTCTCTGAGCGCATGTCCACTTCCATCCAGGACTCAAACGGAATAGAGTTCACCGAGGTGCCGCCGCCAATCACGCCCACATTGTACGTGGTTCTTATGCCTTCTTTGGTGAATTTATCGGCCTCCACGGCGAAGTAGTGGATGGCCCGGCCCAAAGCGTTGTGCGGGTTGGCCAGCCCGAAAGCCCCTGAGGAATGCCCACCCGGACCCTTGAAGGTGATGCGGTAGCGGTGTGAGCCCAGGCCCCGGTTGGTCACGGAACCTATGCCCGTTCCATCCACGGCAATGTACGAATCGATTTTGGGCCCTTTTTCCGAAAACAGGTGCTTCACGCCGCGCAGGTCGCCCAGGCCCTCTTCGCCAACCGTGCCGATGAACAACACATCGGCTTCCGTTTCCAGCCCGGTTTTCTCTAACGTCTTCAAAACCGACAGCACCATGGCCAGGCCGCGGGTGTCATCGGCGATGCCGGGCGCGTATAGCGTGTCTCCTTTCTGTTTGACTTTGACATCGGTGCCCTCGGGGAAAACCGTGTCCAGGTGCGCTTCCATGACCACCGTTTTAGTGCCGTTTTTCCCTTTCCGACGTGCCAGCACGTTGCCTACCTCATCGGTCCACACGGAGTCAGCCCCGGCCGCCCGCAGCATCTCGGCGTATTTCCGGCCGCGCACTTCCTCTTTGAAAGGTGGGGCCGGAATCTCGGTAAGCGTGATTAAATCCTGATGCGTCTGCGGCTCCAGGTCCACGATGGTCTTGAAAGCCGCTTTGACCGCCGGGTTCTTGGCCAGCGCTTTTATCTCGTTCTCGTAGCGCTTATCTACGGCCAGGGGCTTGGCTTTTTCAGCGGACTGCGCCAGCGCGGGCAAGGTGCCGAGGGCAAAGGTTGCCGGCAGAAGACCACGGAGCAGAAGTTGGGAAAGGGTGTTCATAGGTTTGTTTGGTGTGGTGGTAAGAGCTGGATGCTGTTTTAAGGGTGTTTTCCAGAAAATGGGCCTAAAACAGTTATTGGGATAATATCAGATTACCTTTTCTCGCCCGGATGGTAGGTGGCTTTGGCGCGTTTCTCCACGTCTTCACGGTAGTAGGCGGCGTCTTTGAATTGCACATCGGCGTAACGCTGGGCCTGGTCACTGAAATGCGGGGAGTTCGGGTCGCCGCTTTGTCCGCCGGCCAGTAGGGTTTTCGCCTTCACTTTCGGGCCGAACTCCACCACGGCCACAAAGCTGTTGCCTGAGGTGCCGTACAGGCGCTTGGTGTTGTAGGAGTTCGCGCCAAATGAGGCCAAAGCGCCCCAGTTCCCCGAGGCCATGCCAATGGGCAGACTAGGTTTGGCATCATTGAACGGCTGCTGAATATCGCCGGTGAGGCGCTGGAATCGGTTGATCTCGCCCCAAGGCGTGTTCCACGTGCCGAAGTCTTTTTCCAGCTGCGCGATGGTCTGGCGAAACAAATCCAGCCGTTCTTTCTCCGGCGACTCGTTCGCGTAGTATTCGAAGCGCTCAATCAAATTCAGGTTTTTGGGCGCGCTGCCGTTTCTGGTGGAAAGAGTGGCGTAAAAATGCGCTAAAGACATCGCCACGGATTCTTTGGACACGGCATAGTCCCAGCGGCGCAGCACATCCATGGCTTCCTTCAGTTTGGGGTCATTGGGTTTCTGGTTATCATAGGCTTTCACCAAGCCGGGGATGAGCAGCTCAAAACCGGGCAGGTACGGGTCATAGGCCAGGCTTATGAGTTTGTCCAGCGTCAGGTTTTCAGCCTTTTTGAGTAGGCGCACGGCGTGGATGCCCCGGAAGTTCTCGGGCGAGGGTGCCATGTAAATGGGGTAGTTTTCTTTTTTCGGGCTGTATTCGCCGGCGCTGGTGAAAGGCGTGGAATTGCAGTTCTGAATCCAGCCGTTGGGCGGGTTGATGACCCGGATGGTTTCTTCCAGCGAGTGCAGACCCTGCCAATCGGTTTTGGGGTTGCTGCCGTCTACCGGTTGGGAGTAATCAAAAGCCGTATCGCGTTTGGGGAAGAAGTTGCCGTGGTAGTAGGCGATGTTGCCCTCGGCATCGGCGTAAACGGTTCCGTTGGAGGAGTTGGTGCGCAGCTGCATCATCTCGTTGAACTCCTTCAGGTTGCTTTTCTTGGTGCGGGTGTACGACTGCGTGAGTGCCTCTACCGGTTTCCACATCATGGCTGTGGCTACCCATTTGTTCCCGTTCTGGTGCGTAATGGGGCCGTGGTGGGTTCTGTACGTGGTGAAGGTTTTCTGCTTGACTTCCTTTCCTTCTTTGTAGGACAAGGTAACCTCAGAAGTGGTCACCGGGCGTTGTTCATTGCCGTACTGGTACACCAGTTGACCGTTCTTTTTGCTGACGGTTTCCTCAAATTCGTCAATTACGTCTACGTACGCCGAGGTGTGCATCCAGCCGGTTTTCTCGTTGAAGCCCTGATAGATGAAGAACTGGCCCCAGGTCACGGCGCCGTACGCATTCAGGCCTTCCTCACTCACCGCGTGTACTTCGCCCCTGAAGAAGAAGGATGTATGCGGATTAATCAGCAGCATGGCATTGCCTGAGGCGGTATGTTTGCCCGAGATGGTGAAGCCGTTGGAGCCTTTGGGTTCGGCTAAAATGTTGGGCTGCGCCGATGGCTGGTAATTATAGCCGGTCAGCCCCTGCGCTTTGTTTTCCTCGTAGAACGCCTGGATTTTGTTCAGCGGAATGCTTTCTATGTCGCCGCCGATGGAGCCTTCGGTGAAGTACATGGGCATCCAGGGTTCAAATCGGGTGAGCAGCTTGGGCTTTACCTCGGGGTGGGTGTGCAGGTAGTAGTTGATGCCATCGGCGAAGGCCTGGCAAAGGGTTTTGAGCCACTCAGGGCTTTTCTCGTAGTGCTGAATGGCTTCTTCCTGGGTCATGTAGAGTTTCGCTCGGAGGTCGCTGTACAGCATTTCCTTGCCCTCCACCTCGGCCAACCGACCCGTCGCCCACAGGTAATTGCGCTCTACTCGGTTGAAATCATCTTCGCACTGCGCGTACAAAAGCCCGAAAACCGCATCGGCATCAGTTTTTCCGTAGATGTGCGGCACACCAAAATCGTCCCGAATGATGGTGACCCGCGCCGCCTGTTCTTTCCATTGGTCAACCTGTTTGCTGGAGGTAACCTTCTCACTGGAGGAGCAGGAGAAAAGAACGAAGAGGAACAGGTGTAAAGTAGCGTTTCTGAAAAGGTGTTTCATGGAGGAAAGGAGAGAAATAGACGGTTTCCCAATTTAGGGCTATTTTCTAAAAAATGCAGGTAAAACGCAGCGGATTGGGGCCGGTGACCACACGCCTGTTGACCGCCTAGAAACGGGCTTGCATGATGGCGGCAATGGTCTCAATGCCCTCCCAGAGGTACTGGATCTTGACATTCTCGTTCTCGGCGTGCTGGTTGTTGTCATAGTTCACGATGGGCACGGTGATCACCTTGGTGCCCAGAATCTCCTCGAAGAGGTACAAGGGCAGGCTGCCGCCCATGGAGGGAATCAGCACCAGGGGTTCTTTGGTAGTAGATTGCACCGCCACCTGAATGCTTTTGGCGATGGGCAGATCCATGGGCGTGCGTTGGGCGTTGTAGCCGTGCTCCACCTCTATCTTGATTAAGTTGGGATAGTTGCGGCGGTCTTCCTCGGTGGGTTCGCGGTCCAGCACCTGAAAGCCTTTGGCCTTGATGTGAGCGATCACCTTTTCAACTTGTTTCCTGAAATCGTTGCCTTTTACCAAACGGAGGTCCAAAACGGCTTCGGCTTTGGTGGGGATGACGTTGCTGGCCATGGAGCCCACGTTGGCGCTGTGCAGGCCGTTGATGTTCAGGGTGGGCTGCATGATGGATTCCACCAGCGATCGGGTGGCTACTTCCGGCGCGTTGACGCCCAGTTCTTTTTTCAGGGTTTCGTCCTGGTTGGGGATTTGGGCCAGGGCTTGCTTCTCGGTGGCGGTAAGCGGCGTGACATCGTCATAGAAACCTTTCACCAATACTTTCCCGTGCTCGTCTTTCATGGAAGCCAATAGTTGGGCCAGCTTCAACGCGGGATTGGGCGCCCAATTGCCGTAGTTGCCGCTGTGCAGCGGGCGTTTGGGGCCGTAGACGGTGAGCGCCATGTTCACGTCGCCGCGTACGCCGTAGATGAGGGTTTTCCGGCCGGAAACGTGCCGGGGCGCGTCAATGATGATCCAGCAGTCGGCCTGAAGTTTGGCTTTGTGCTGCCGGAAGATCTCGTTCAGGTGAATGGAGCCTACTTCTTCTTCGCCCTCAAACAGAAACTTGATGTTGGCGTTCAGGCGCTGACTTGTTTTCACCAGCGCCTCGTACGCGTTCAGAATGGCCATGACCCCGGCTTTGTCATCGGCGGAGCCGCGGCCCAGAATACGCCACGCAGGGTTCACCGGCTCCCCGGCTTGGTAAGGGCCCATGATTTTGCCGCCGCTTTCTAAAGGAGCCGTAATGAGCACGGGTTTGAACGGATCAGTGCCCGCGTACCATTGTTTGGGGTTGACCGGCTGGCCGTCATAATGCGCGTAAAACCCGATGGTCTTGGTAGCGCCGGGCGTTTTAATCTCACCAAACACCGCCGGCGTCACCCCTGTCGTGGTGCCGTTCAACAGTTCGGCCTTGATACCTTTGCGGTTCATCATCTCCTGGATGAAAGCGGCGTTCTTCCGGATGTTAACCGAGTCTGTGGAAACGTTGGGGATGGAGAGGAACTGCACGTATTCTTCCATGAGCTGTTTGTCATACTGGCGGAGGTACTTCTGGAGGTGCTGCGCTTGCAACGAGGTGGAGAGGCAAAGCAAAGCGAGGGATGCCCCGATGATGCGGGAAAGACTTACCTTCATGAGCGGGCTGGTTCTGGTCAAGTAAAAGAAGTGCCGAAAAGCGTTTTGCGAAGATAACCATGCCGGTTGCTTTTCAAAGAGGAATTGGGCCTATCTCAAAGGTAGATAGCGGTTTCTGATTTAGATTTCCCGTAGTTAGGCTGCCGTTGAGTCCTGATGCTGGGCAGTGGTTATGAAAGCAGGTCATCGGCTGGTCTGTGTCTTGCGTTGTTTTCTGTCCTGGCCGTGAGTACCTGCACCGGTAAGCGTCTGCGGCTTGTGAGATATCTGGCGGGTTCGTCCGTTTTTGGGCCGTTTTTCTTTAACTTAAGCATTTCTAACCGACCAGACTGGTATGAAACACCTTTTGACCTTGTTTCTCTGCTTCTCCTTGATTGTGTCAGTTACCGCGCAGCAGACGCAAAAACCAGTCTTGCACGGCAAGAACTGGATGGCCATCACCGGCAAACCTCTGGCGGCTACCGCCGGAGCCATGACGTTCCAGAAAGGCGGCAATGCGGTAGATGCGGCCTGCGCCATGCTGGCCGCCACCTGTACCATGTGGGATGTCCTGAGCTGGGGCGGCGAGACCCAGGCCTTGATTTATAACCCCAAAACCAAAAAAGTAATTGCCATCAACGCCATGGGCGTGGCTCCTACCGGTGCTACGGCGCAGTTCTTCAAAGGCAAAGGCTATAACTTTCCGCCGGAATACGGCCCGTTGGCGGCCACCACGCCGGGCACGCCGGGCGGACTTTTGCACATGCTGGCTAACTACGGCACCTTAACGTTGGAGCAGGTATTAGCGCCCGCGATGGAGATGGCCGCCGGGTACCCCATTGAGGCCCAAACCGCCAACAGTTTTGAACGCGAGAAAGAGCGGCTCAAGCAGTGGCCCTACAGCAAGAAGGTGTTCCTGACGCACCCCGGCGAGAAACGGGAAGCCCCCGAGGCGGGCGAGATCTTCGTGCAGAAAGACCTGCTGGCCACCCTCACCAAGTTAGTGGAGGCCGAAAAAGCCGCCCGTAAGAAAGGCAAGAACCGGAAAGAAGCCATCATGGCGGCCTATGACCGTTTTTACACCGGCGACATTGCCAAGGAATTCGTGCGGGGCTGCCAGGAACAGGGCGGTCTGATCACCATGCAGGATCTGGCTAAGTGGAAACCGCTGGAAGAGGAGCCGCTTACCACCAACTACCGGGGCATAGATGTCTACAAATTACAACAATGGACGCAAGGACCGGTGCTGTTGCAGGCGCTCAACGTACTGGAGAACTTCGACCTGAAGGCCATGGGCTACAACAGCGCCAAGTACATCCACACGCTGTACCAGACCATGAACCTCACCTTCGCTGACCGTGATTTCTACTACGGCGATAACTACTTCGCGCCGCAGGAGCCCATGAAAGGGCTGTTGAGCAAGGAATATGCAAAGCAACGCGCCTCGCTTATCCAGTTCGATAAAAATAACCCTAGCCTGGGCCCCGGAGACCCGTATCCGTTTGAAGGCAACGGAGCCAAGAACCCTTATCTGCAGCTTCTGAAAGAACGAGGTTACGAACTGGATACCACCAAACGCAACTTCGCGCCTACCCATGACATCCGGAACGGTTCTTCTATGGTTGACTATCAGCAAAGGCTGTGGTTGGGGACCACCACCATGGAAGCCGCCGATAAAGAAGGTTGGGTGGTGTCTATCACGCCCAGCGGCGGCTGGAACCCGGCCTGCATTGCCGGTAATACGGGCGTGGGCATGAGCCAGCGCATGCAGAGCTTTGTGCTGGATGCCGAACTGAATCCGTTTAACGTGGTGGAGCCGGGCAAAAGACCTCGGGTGACCTTGACGCCTTCTATGGCCTTGAAAGATGGAAAGCCCTTCTTGTCGTTCGCGGTGCAGGGCGGCGATACCCAGGACCAGAACCTGCTGCAGTTCTTCTTGAACGTAGCCGATTTCGGGATGAACGTGCAGCAGGCCGCCGAAGCCGCCAACTTCAACACAAACCAACTCTGGCTGTCTTTGGGAGGCACTAAGATTGACGACCGTAAACCCAAGCCCGGACAGATTTTGTTGCATGACAGCACGCCAGAGCCGGTACGGGAACAACTCAAGAAAATGGGCTACATCCTGAGTTTCGATGACCGTACCAGCGGACCCATCAATGCCATTTACTTTGATTGGAAGCACGGCAGTTTCTGGGGCGGTTCCAGCAACCACGGCGAAGACTACGGCATCGGCTGGTAATTCCCTGACTAGGTTTTTAGAAAGGAACCTTGTTTTCGCTTGGAAATTGATGGTCCAGCCCCTGTGGAAGCGCTTTGCAAAACGAGGCTCCCCCGGGTAAATGAAACCTGATTTCCCTTTCTTCTGAGCAGGCGCTCCCTCACTTTGTGCAAGAAGTGGCGGGAGGGCCTGCTTTTTTTGTGCCTGAAAACTCCTCCCCAGAGAGTTTTCCTAATTTGGGTTATTTGTTCTATAAGATCACTTGCCCGGCTTTTTACTGGCTCGTAAAAGATGTTCTGTTCTATGTAAGGCTTGAAAATTTACTATTTGCTGCTAGCTAAGAAGAAGTTGTTTGTTTACCGCTTGCCTCGCTTGAGTGAAGGTATTCAATTCTTTGTACAGCTCTTTGGGCGATTGAAAAGGTTGTACTGAACTGTTTTAGGGCTGTTTTTCAGAAATCATCGCGTAAACGGTATTTCCTGGAATGCTATAAAGTTGGTAGGGGAGAATCTCTGATCGATCAAGAAGCTGAAAAAGGCAGGTAGAATAGTTCTTATTTCTGGTGTGTTTTAGGTTGATGGCTGTTTAGTTGTATTATTCCGATTGTAGTAAGGTGTCTTTTCTCTTCTTCCTAGCCCAAAGAGTACTACGCTAAAGCTCAATATTGAAGGCGCGCTATATTCAGATTTTATATGAATATAAATTTTATTGGAATTAATATAATTTGTCCACTATCTTTATGGTGGTTGAGATCTCCTCTTTCTCGCTAAGCCCATTTCTCTCATCACCCTTTACCTGATTCTATGGCACAATTCTACCGTAGCCTATTTTTAGCTTGTTTTCTGCTATTGATCTGTCATCTGCGGGTCTGGGCGCAGGAATGTGACGCGACTGTCTCCGCCGAAGGGCCTAGTGCCTTGTGTCCGGGTGCTGGGCAGATTATTCTAGTGGCTTCCTCCAGTAGTGCCGGGGCTACTTTCCAGTGGCAAAAAGATGGAGTGGACCTGGCGGGGCAAACCGGTGCTAAACTAACGGTGACCTCCACCGGGAATTATACGGTAGTCGTAAAAAGTGCTTCCTGCTCAGAGAAAGTCTCCCCGGCTTTTCCGGTGACCACCAGCCCCAACCCGGTCGCTGATTTTACCTTTATTGATAATGTCTGCTCCGGCTCTAATGTGAGGTTCACGGCCTCGCCTACAGGGGCAGGATTTAAGTATGAGTGGGACTTCGGGGATCCAAACTCAGGAAGTGGCAATACCGGTCATCAACAGGAAGTCAACCATACTTTTGTCTCCAACGGTACCGGTGTTGTAAAGTACCAGATTAAACTGAAAGTGACCAATGCAGGCGGTTGTACCAGTGAAGTCACGAAAGAACTGACCATCAACCAGCGGGCAGATCCCTCTCTGGAAGATGTGCTGGCTATTCAGAATTTTACTCTTCCCTTTACTAACTGCGCGTCTGTCGCCTCCAGCTACTTGTTAAAGGTCCGGAATACGTCCACCACCAAGAGCACGAACAGAGCATATACCATTGATTGGGGCGATGGTAAGATCGAAAACTTTCCGGCTTCCTTTGAGGAAGCGGAGCATACCTATACTACCCAGGGAGAGTTTAACCTGAAACTGGTCATTGAGGGAGTTAATTGTACCTCCACAAGAAATATCAAGGTGTTTAACGGGAGCAACCCCAGTCTTACGGTGGGTAGCCCTGGTAATACCGTGGGATGTGCGCCGGTTACCTATACTTTCCCTATAACGGGCATCGCTAATAACAGCCCGTCCACTATCTACACTTTTCAGTTTGATGATGGCTCACCGGGGTACACATTCACGCAGGACAATGTTCCTTCCAGCCTTACCCACACGTTCTTAAAGAGTTCCTGCAACAACGGTGGCTCAGATGCCTTCAAGCTGAATGCCACGGCCAAAAACCCATGCGGGATCACGAATGTCATTGTAAGTTCCATCTATATAGCGGCCACTCCCAAAGCTAAGTTTGAATTAGAGCCCAAAGCTCCCACGGGTTGTATCAACACAGCTTACACCCTGAAAAATACGTCTGATCCGGGGGCGAGTATTCTGGGCAGTGGCACATGTAATAATAATGCCGGTTACCAGTGGGAGATAAGTCCTGCTACCGGATGGGCGCTCACCTCAGGGACGCTTACCTCTTTTAGCCCAGTCATCAACTTTACTGCCAAAGGCGATTACAGCATCAGTCTGAAGGTAACCAATGGCTGTGGCTCTCATGATACTACCTTCGTGTTCTCCATTCTTGAGCCACCTGTCTCTAAGTTTGCAACCACTCTGAACCCCGCCACGGGATGTGCCAACCTGGAGGTGGCTACTGCAAACCAATCTGTGGGGGAACAGTTGTCTTATGCCTGGTTTGTCACGCCAAACAGTGGGTATACGCTTGCCTCCGGCTCTCTGACCAGTAAAGACCCGGTTTTCAATTTCAACACCGCCGGGGTGTATACCCTTTCCCTGAAGACCAGTAATCCCTGCGGGTCTGATTCTTCCAGTACGCAGATTAACGTGGGTTCTCCTCCTACGGTCACCTTGCCTGGACCCAGAGAACTATGCGCGCCGGGAGTGATCACGTTCTCCGAGGCCAATGCCTCCCATCGGCCAGAATATGGAGCCAACTTCGGAACGATCTCCGGTTATAAATGGACCGTTACCGGAGGAGGTGGCGCAACCTTTGTGTCAGGTACTACAGATGCTTCGCAGTATCCTTCTATTGATTTCCCGGCGGCCGGCACCTACACCGTCACCGTCACAGCCACCAATGAATGCGGTGCCTCGGCAGCGGCCTCGCAGGAGATTACCATCAGGGAGTTGCCTCTGCCTCCAACCGTGGCCGGACTTACCATCTGCGACGGAGAGCCCGCCGTTCTGACGGCGACAGGAGGAGCAGCGGGTACCACTTACCGGTGGTACGAAGCGGCTTCCGGGGGAAATCCGGTATTCACCGGCGATTCCTTTACGCCCTCGCCCGCCCTGACTTCTACCACCACCTATTATGTAGAGGCGGTTAGTGGTTTCAATTGCGTGAGCGCGACCAGGACTTTGGTTACTGTAGTGGTACTGAAAGGTGTCTCCAACAACAGCATTACGGCGCAAGGAGCAATAACTATTTGCGAAGGAGTCGCCCCTAACACCATTACCGGCTCTCTCCCAACAGGAGGAGACGGAGCGCCTTATCAGTACAAATGGCAGATCAGCACAGATGGGGTAACGTTCACCGATGCCCCAGGCACTAACTCCGAGCAAGACTATTCGCCCGGCCTGATCACCCGGAACACGTGGTATAGAAGAACCATCGTTTCGCAAAAATGTGCGGTAAACGAAAGCAATGTAGTCGCATTCACGTTTAGTCCTACGCCGGCAGCGCCCGTGCTTACGTTGAATGACGTGGCCATCTGTGAAGGACAACGGGCTAGTCTTTCTGTGAATGCCCAGGTAGGCTTTACTTATAAGTGGTACACTGCCAGTACCGGAGGTGCCCTGGTGACTACGGGTGAATCTTACCAAACGCCTGCGCTGACGCGTGATACCGTGTTCTATGTAGAGGCAGCCAATGAGAATAGCTGTGTGAGCACATCGCGTTCTGAGGTGCGGGTGAGAGTCGCGGCTACCATTGCGGATAATTCCATCGGAGGTGGGCAGGATATCTGTACCGGCCAGACGCCAGCAGGATTGACCGGCTCGCAGCCTACGGGCGGGAACAACTCCTTTACCTATGCCTGGGAAAGCAGCGTTACTTCTGCTACCTCAGGGTTTGTGCTTATTCAGGATTCCAATACCAAAGATTATTCCCCGGGGGCGCTCACGGCCACCACCTGGTTCAGGCGGGTGGTTAGTTCCGCGGGATGTGTTTCTACAAGTGGAAGCGTGGAGGTTACCGTCCGCCCGGAAATAACAGCCAACACCGTCTCTTCTACTCAAACGGTATGTACAGGCAGTATTCCAGCGGCTTTCACAGGCTCTCAGCCAGCAGGAGGGAACAATACCTACACCTATCAATGGGAAGTGAGCACTACCTCTGGTTCAAGTGGGTTCTCGGCTATTCCAGGAGCCACCTCAAAAGACTTCAGTCCTGCTGCTGCTGTAACGCAAAACACCTGGTTTAGACGGGTGGTGGAATCGGGTACCTGCCAGAGAAGTGAAAGCGAAGCGGTGTTGGTGGAGGTGCAGCAACCCATTGCCGCTAACACTGTCTCCGCAGATCAGGCGATCTGTGCCGGAGAGTCCATTCAGCCTTTGATCGGGTCAGATCCAACCGGCGGCAGCGGCGCATACGCCTTTGTTTGGGAGCAAAGCACCACGTCCGCCACTGCCGGCTTCAGTCTGGTGCCAGCTGCCAATGCGCGGGATCTCGCCTCCATGACGCTCACCGTTACTACCTGGTTCAGGCGGATGGTGACTGGCGGTGCCTGTGAGCCCAGCATCAGCAATACCGTGCAGGTGACGGTAAGCCCGGCCATTGAAAATAATATCATCAGAAATAATCAGGCGCAGATTATTTGCACCGGTTCTACGCCTGCGGCTTTGCAGGGAGAACAACCCACGGGAGGGGACAATATTTTCACTTACCAATGGGAGCAAAGCACCGATGGCTTATCCTATACAGATATTCTCGGGGCAACGGAGAGTGATTATGCTCCCGCGGCGCTTACCCAAGATACCTGGTTCCGCAGAAAGGTGATTTCCCGCACCTGTACTTCCGTCAGTCCGGCGGTGAAAGTAGAGGTGCAGCAGCCTATTGCAGACAACAGTGTTGCCGGCGAGCAGACCATTTGTGCTGGTTCTGCCGCGCAGGCGTTGACGGGGTCGCAGCCCACCGGAGGCTCCGGAAACTACGGATATCAATGGGAAGCCAGTACTGACGGAAACACCTATGCTCCGGTTCTTGGTGCCACCCAAGGAGAGTATACCCCTGTGAACCTGACACAAACGACCTGGTTTAGAAGGATCGTGACCGGTGGGCCTTGTGTGGCTAATGTGAGCAATGGAGTTAAAGTAACGGTAACGGCACCCGTGACAAACAACACCATCAGTGCCGCCCAAACCATCTGTAGCAACACCGCGCCGCTTGCCTTGATGGGTTCGCAGCCCGCAAGTGATCCTGGTGCCGTGTTTACCTACCGGTGGGAAAGCAGCACTACTTCCGCTACCGCCTCTGACTTTATGGCTATTGACGGAGCAGACGGGAAAGATTATGCCCCTGGCGTGCTGACCCAAACCACCTGGTTCAGGAGGGTTGCTGTAACCGGGGCGTGTTCCAGTGCCTCGCCGGCGATACAAATCACAGTGGAGCCTTTGCCAGCGGCCCCTGCCGTGGCAAATCAGGTGATCTGTGAGAACAACGCCGCTACTCTGACTGTGACAGGAACTAGCGCCGGAACGTACCAATGGTTTGCCACGGAGACCGGAGGAACTGCCCTGGGCCAAGGCGCTTCCTTCACCACGCCGGTGCTTACGGCTTCCACTGCATATTATGTGCAGGTAACCGATGCCAAAGGATGTATCAGTCCGCGGGTGATGGTACAGGTAACGGTGAATCAGAACATCGGGAACAACATCGTGTCTTCCAATCAGGCGCTTTGCGTGGGCTCCAGCCCCAGTCGGCTGACGGGTACATCGCCAACCGGCGGGAATGGGGTATACGCCTATCTATGGGAGAAAAGCACCCAGGGACCCGATGCGGGCTTCAGTCCGGCGCTAGGGACCAATTCGGATAGCACCTATCTGCCCACCAATATCACAATGGTGACCTGGTTCAGAAGAAGAGTTACAGCGGGGCCTTGTCTGCCTAGCGTCAGCGAAGCAGTCAGGATCTCTATCAGTCCGGTGATCACGAACAACCGGATTTCGTTTCCGCAATCTACGTGTTCCGGCACGCCGCCGGCCCCCATCACCGGAACTCAGCCGCAGGGAGGCGACGGAACCTACACCTATCTCTGGGAAAGCAGCACAACGGGAGCGACCAGCGGTTTCACTACAGCCAACGGAAACGCGCAGGAACGCAATTATCAGCCGGAGAGCCTTACCCAGACCACCTGGTTCCGGCGGACGGTATTTTCCGGGGGCTGTACCATAACATCGGCGGTGGTGCAGATCACCGTGGTTCCCCTTATCGCCAACAACACCATCTCGGCTGATCAGACCATCTGCCGGGGTGATGCCGTGCAGCCGCTGACGGGTTCGGTTCCTACGGGTGGCAACGGTACCTATGTGTATGTCTGGGAAAGCAGCACCGACGGGATTGTGTTTACCTCGGCAGCCGGAGATAACAAGAAGATGAACTATGCGCCGGGGGCTGTTAGAGTCACTACCTGGTACAGACGCACGGTTACGTCATTCCCCTGCTTTGAAAGCAAAAGCACGCCTGTGAAGGTGACGGTCATTGCGCCGGTGGCCAACAACTTCATCAGAACAGATCAGGAGATTTGCGCTAACACGGCACCCGGCGTACTGGAGGGTTCGGTGCATACCGGCGGTGGGGCAAACAGTGTGTATCAATGGGAAGTCAGCACCACCGGTGCCAACGGGACTTTCGCGCCGGCACCGGGCATCCATGATCAAATCAGCTACCAGCCGGGTGTTTTAACCCAAACCTCGTGGTTCAGAAGGGTGCTGGTCTCTGCCCCCTGCCAGAACCAGGCCAGCAACGTGGTGCAGATCAAGGTAAACCAGCTGCCGGCCGCCCCGGCGCTGCTGACGAGTAACCTAAGAGTATGTCCGGGAGATAGAATCAACGTGACGGTGACCAGCCCCGGTTTTGGGGTGGAGTGGTATGACCAGCCGCAGGGAGGAAGGCTTATTTACACCGATGTAACCTTCCCGACCCCCGCCCTCACAGAAACCACTACGTTCTATGTGCAGTCGCTCTCGCGGGAGGGTTGCCCCAGCAGCAGTAGAACGGCGGTGACGGTGGAGGTGGTGCCCGCCAAAGCTGATGCCGGGCCGGATGTCTCCATCATCATTGGGCGCTCCACGCAGCTGCAGGCCTCGGGAGGCGTGAAATACGAATGGGCGCCGGCCAGGGGCTTGTCATCGGTGAATACCGCCGCCACCATTGCCACCCCTACAGAAACCACCATCTACACCGTCACGGTCACTACCGCCGAAGGATGTACCGCCAAAGATGAGGTAACGGTGACGGTGCTGCCCGAAATCTTCATCCCCAACGTGCTGACCCTGAACAAAGACGGCATCAATGATGAGTGGGAGATCTTGAACATAGAAAAATACCCGAACTGCAAAGTGGAGGTGTTTAACCGCTGGGGGGTGAGCCTGTTCACTTCTGAGGGGTACGCCAAGCCATGGGATGGCACTTACCAGGGCAAGCCTCTGCCGGTAGCCGCCTACTACTACATCATTCAGCTTGACAAAGACGAGAAGCCCATCTCGGGAAGTATCACCATCATTAATTAAGGTCATGAAAGGAAGAGAGCGTTTAATTTCGGTGAGCCTGATCGTGCTTTGTCTGGTTGCCTTTCGGGCGGCAGGGCAGCAGATGCCTCAGTTCAGCCAGTACATGACCAATGGCCTGGTGATCAACCCGGCCGTGGCGGGCATAGAGAATTACATGGACATCCGGACATCTTTTCGGAAGCAATGGGTGGGCATAGAAGGCTCGCCCACCACCTTGTATACCAGTGTGCATGCCTCCATTGGCAAAAGCGACCGTAATGCCACCGGCCGGGGCAAGTTCAGGGTGAAAGGCAATGGCTCGGGGCACAAGATAGACCGCAACAACCGGTTTAGGCGCGTGAACCCGCACCACGGGGTTGGCGCGATGGTGCAGGTAGACCAGGCCGGGTTGCTCAGGACCAGTTCTGTGAACCTGGTGTATTCCTTCCACCTGCCGCTGACCAGTACCCTGAATCTGGCCTCGGGGATTTCTGCCGGGGCGGTACGCAACAGTTTCAATACCAGCAGAGCCCGAGCCGTTACGCCCTCAGATGTGGCCCTGCTGGGCGATCAGGTGAGCATGACCAAGGCAGACCTGAGCGTGGGTACCTGGCTGTACACCCGGTATGCCTTTCTGGGTATCTCTGGGGCCCACCTGATCAACAGCGGAAGCGATTTTCAGACCCCGCTTGACTATTCCATCGCCGGGCGGCTGGTGCCCCACTATTTCATCACAGCCGGCTATCGGTTTCAGGTTGAGGACCTCATGATCACACCTTCGGTGCTGTACAAAAAAGCCAGTCCTAGCCCCGGGGCCATTGATCTGAATGTGAAAGCCATGTACAACGAGCGCGTGTGGATAGGTGCCTCTTACCGAAACCGTGATGCCATGGCTTTTCTCTTCGGGTTGAACGTGAGCCCCTTGCTGGACTTCGGCTATTCCTATGACCTGACCACCTCCCATCAGAATGAAACCAGTGCCGGTTCCCATGAAATCATGGTAGGTCTAAAAGTAAACAACGAGCTGCGGGTGCTTTGTCCGCAATGGGTGTGGTAGTTTGGAGGAACCACGGGTGTAGATTTGAATTTTTGAACACATCTTATCGCAGCAGCCTAACTTCGGTGACTGGAGCCTAGAGCGGCGTTGGAGGAGCGGTTATCTCCTTTTATGGCGCTGCATGCAATGAAAGTTCTAAGCCGGATAGAGAGGCTGGTTGGTATTTGTCTTTCATCAAACCTGGGCTGATTGGCAAAGCTTTTCAGTTCCTGTTTCAGGCATGTTTTGGTGAAAACAGCCCCTAAACGGCGATACAAGCAGGCGCTTGCTCCAGAAGCAGGGGTTGATGCTAACCTATAAATACATAGCACAATTGCTTGGAAACTGATGGCCTGTTTTGGCCCTGTTTTTCAGAAAACAGGCAAAAAGCGCCAAGTTCTACCGAAAGTTCTTTTGCATCTGTCTTTGCTGGCGTGGAGAAAGAATAGCTGAAAAGAAGGAATTCTTTGGGCTGCTACAGCCATCACGCCCAATGCCCCGTCACCTTCTTACCCGATCAGGTTTTTGAAACCCCGTTTCGAAGAGCTTGGTCGGGTTGCTGTTTTTAGGGCAGTTTAGTGAAAACAAGCCCAAAGCCTTCCGCTTAAGGCCAAATCATCTTCTGGTAGAAAAGTAAAAAAGCAGCTTTCTGGCCTGTTCCTGTCTGCCGAAATTTCCTTCGTTTCCTTGGTCAATTGTCAAACGTGCTTTTAGGAAAGCTAAACTGCTTGTTCCCAGAGGGGTGGCGTGAGAGGGCTTGTGAATATTGCAAAAGATGAATATACATTAAATCTGTGAATTTGCAATTTATTTAATAAATTTGTCCAAGTGCAAGAAGTTGGATTATAGCTATTTAATAAACCATAGAAAAGTATTGCCCTGCTAAAAATCAGGCGAAGGATTTTCTCATTTAAGATGCCTGAGAAATTGAATTTAATAAAAGTAATACCAGTATATGTCTACTATTTATCAGGCTATCAATCAGCGCAATATTATTGGATTAATACTCCAGAAAGTGGCTCAGTAAACTGGAGGGATGTACATGAAAATACGATTACTACTCTTCTTCCTCCTTTTATTTAGTTCAGTAACGTTTGGTCAGGTAGCTCCGGCTTTGAAGTCGTTGCAGCGGGTGTCTGTGGCGGCAGGGGCGGGCTATGAGAACAAGGGCAATAGCAAGGTAGACAAACGGGTATTGGCCGCAGGCTCTGCGTCGCAGGAGACCCTGGCTGAGATAGAGAGAGTCTATTCCGAACTGAAGCGGCAGCAGCCGGCAAAGGTATTATCCGGGGCTGCGCTCTCGGGGGCGAAGCTTTTGCCGGGCGTGTACCGGGTAAAGGGGAATGCCCACCTGCAAAAATCGCTGGAGCTGGAAGGCAGCAAATTCCCCAATGGCGTCTTTGTCTTTCAGGTGGAGGGCGACCTAACGGTTGATCCGGCGGTGCGTGTTGAGTTGCGGCAGGGAATCCGGGCCAAGAACGTGTTCTGGCAAGTTGCCGGGAAGACTACCCTGGGCGCTCAAAGTGCTTTCAAAGGCACCGTGGTGGGCGCAGGAAACATTACGGCCGCAAAAGAAGCCGCCATTGAAGGCAAACTATTCAGCACCGCTGGTCTGGTGTCTCTTTCCAGCTCCAAAGTAACTGAACTGGGATCTGAGAATATCTCTGATCTGGAGGTAACGCACGTGAAAAGCGAGGGCCCTTACGGGTTAGGTACGGTGGTAACGTATACCGTTACCTTGAAGAATCTTGGTCCGGATGACGAGAAGAATGTCTTCCTGAATTTTGAAACCACTTCCGGGCTCTCCTTCCTGAGTGCCACCACCAATATGGGGTCTTCCTTTGACGAGGTAAGGAGGGAGTGGATTATCCGGGAATTCCCGAGCGGCTCTCAGGCTACGTTGGTGGTGCGGGCCAGCATCATTAAAACGGAATTCTCCACTGCCATCATCACCGCAACGGGTGACGGAACAGACCCCAACATCAAGAACAACAGCTCTGAATCCACTATCTGCGCCACGCCTTCCAAGCCCGGAGCCATCAGTGGTAGCTCCTCGCTTTGCGTCAATTCCTCCGGAAACGTTTTTTATATAGAGCCCTTGGCGGGAACCCGTAAATACACCTGGACCCTACCCCCGGGCTGGACCATCACCTCGGGGCAGGAAACCAACAGCATTACTGTTTCAACCGGCGGGGCCGAGGCTTCGGGTACGGTGGCGGTACGGGCGGTGAACGCCTGCGGCGATGGCCCCGATGCTGTGCTGGCGGTGAGTACCGTATCTTTTCCTCCTCCCATGCCGTCGTCTATTTCAGGGCCGGTAGAGGCTTGTTTAGGGCAGCGAGGTATCACCTACTCCATTAATCCGGTGGCCAGTGCCGTTTCTTACACCTGGGAAATACCCGTTGGCTGGACCGTCGTGCGCGGGCAGGGAACACCTTCCATCACCGTGAATGCCGGCACGCAAAGCGGAAAGGTAAAAGTAACGGCTGAGAATGCCTGTGGTAAAAGCGCCAGCAGTGAGACGCAGGTGACCATTGCTCCCGCCGCTCCTCAAACTCCCGATCAAATCACGGGAGCCGGGCAAGTCTGCGCCAATACAAATAACGTGATCTATGAGGTGGCGGCCGTTGCCAATGCCACCAGCTATACCTGGGTGGTGCCAGCCGGTTGGAGCATTGTGAGCGGACAGGGAACTGCCAGAGTGGTGGTGCAAGCCGGAGCCTCCGGAGGACAGGTGACGGTACGGGCGCAGAACAGCTGCGGAACCAGCGGTGCCGCCTCTTTGCCAGTCTCTATTTCTTCAGCGGTTCCCACCGTAGGGCCTATCTCCGGCGATGTCTCTATCTGTTTGTCGAATGCAGAGGTGACGTATTCCATTGAGGAAGTGGCCAACGCTACCAACTATACCTGGAGTGTTCCGGCGGACTGGCGGCTTCTGTCTGGGCAAGGCTCCAGAAGGATCAACGTCAAAGTAGGCTCCAGCGGCGAAGTGAGACTAGTGGCGTCTAATGCGTGCGGGGCTGGAACAGCGGTAACGTTGAAAGTAGCCGTGAGCTCAGGACCACCAGTCATCCCTTCCGTTATTTCAGGAAATAACGCGCCTTGTAACGGACAGGCAGAACTTGTTTACTCCATTGCCTCTGGTGCAGTTGGGACTGACTATACCTGGACGGTGCCCGAAGGCTGGGCCATCGTGGCCGGGCAAGGAACCCAATCCATTACTGTGAGAGCGGGTGCCACGGCCGGTTCTATCTCCGTGTTCGGGACGAATGGCTGTGGTAATGGCCCGGTAAGAACGCTATCCGTCACTCCGGCCATTACGCCTCCCGCAGCTCCGGCTTCCATTGCCGGTGAAACTGTGCCTTGTACGGGGGGGCAGCAAACGTATACAGTGCCCGAGGCAGTAGCAGGGCTCACATATACTTGGTCACTTCCGGCGGGTTGGAACATCGTCTCCGGGCAGGGGACAAGCACCCTAACAGTGCGGGCCGGAGCAACTGGCGGCCAGGTGACGGTGACGGCAAGCAACAGCTGCGGGCTTAGCGCCTCGGCCCAGTTAGCGGTTACGCCTACTTCGGGCGTGCCGGCATTAGCCGCTTCCATTCAGGGAGAGGCGGGTGTTTGCGCCAATGCCAATCAACTTACCTACAGCATTTCTTCTACCAATGCCGCTTCTTCTTTCCAGTGGCAGGTTCCTGCGGGTTGGGCTATCCTGAGTGGTCAGGGAACATCTGAAATTAAAGTTAAAGCGGGTACAAACGGTGGCAACATCCAGGTGTCGGCTAGGAATGGATGTGGGCAGAGCACCACCCGTTCCTTACCCGTGACCGTCTCTTCTGCTCTTCCGGCAACGCTGGGGCAGATTACGGGTCCGGTTAACTTATGCGCCAATGCGGGGGAGGTAACCTATTCAGTAAGTGCCGTCACCGGAGCTACTTCGTATACCTGGTCAGTGCCTTCTTCCTGGACCATTGTTCGGGGGCAGGGGACTACCTCATTGGTGGTGCGGGTAGGTGCTACGGCAGACAGAGTACAGGTTACGGCCAGCAATGCCTGCGGTGCCAGTGCCGCATCCAGTTTGGCCGTGAATATGTCGCTTGCAGCACCGGCAGCCATTGGCGGTATCAACGGCGAGAAAGCTTTCTGTTTTTCAACGGCAACACGCACGTACAGCGTGGCAGAGAACGAGGGCGTGAAAACGTTTACCTGGTCTGTCCCTACCGGATGGGCAATTCTGTCTGGGCAAGGAACGCGTTCTGTGAGTGTGCGGCCCGGCACCGCCGGAGGGTACCTGAAAGTAGTGGCCTCTAACAATTGCGGCACCAGCGCAGATTCCACCAACATCACCGTATCTCAGCCGCTCGCCACAGCTCCATCCGCTATAACTGGACCTAGAACCGCTTGTTCCACAGAGGAATCCTTGAGCTATGCTGTAGAGGCGGTGCCTGGTGCCACGCAATACACGTGGGCTGTGCCGGCCGGATGGCAAATCTTAGGTGGTCAGAATACGAGAAGCATACAAGTAAAAGCAGGTGCCGGAGCAGGAATCATCTCTTTGGTAGCCGCCAATGCATGTGGCGCCAGTGCTACGGTCCGGCTGGAGGTTTCGTCCCAGACAGTTCCTGCTTTACCCACGGGCATTATAGGAGAAACCAACCCATGCGGGGGCGGTGCGGAGCAAACCTACAGCGTACGGAATCCAGTAGCGGGCATGACGTACACCTGGGAGGTACCTGCAAGCTGGCAAATTGTTTCCGGGCAAAGCACTAGTAGCCTAGTCGTGAAAGTGAGCAATACCGGCGGAACAATCTCGGTAAAAGCCACGAATAGTTGCGGAACCAGTGCCAGCCAGATGTTGGTGGTTGCACCTTCGGTGTTCAATCCGGCCACGGATGCTATCCAGGGAAGTACCGGCCTTTGCTTTGAAACTACCCAGAAGTATTCAGTGGCTGCAGCTGCGGGAGCAACGGGCTATCAGTGGCAGGTGCCTACCGGCTGGACTATTGTAAGCGGGCAGGGTACCAGAGAAATTCAGGTGAAAGCCGGAACTGGGGCTGGAGAGATTTCGGTGAATACCCAATACAGCTGCGGAGCAACCAACCGGAGAGCCTTAGCGGTGTCGGCCGGAGTGAACAACCTGGCCGCACCGGCAGCCATTACCGGTAACAGAGGCGTATGCGCCAACGAGAGACAGCTGACGTACACCATTCAGCCGGTGACGGGCGCTACTTCCTATGAATGGAGGGTTCCGGCCGGTTGGACCATCACCACGGGTCAGGGAACCACTTCCATTACGGTACAAGCCGGAACCACTGGCGGGCAAGTAACGGTAGCGGCGAAGAACGTATGTAATACCAGTGCCGCGACATCGCTGGCGGTAAGTATTTCCAACAATTCTCCCTTCGCGTTAGGCGCCATCACCGGTCAAACTGTTAGCTGCGCCACTACCCGGGTAACGTACCAGGTTGCCGCCAATGCCAATGTGAACACCTATACCTGGATAGTGCCTACCGGCTGGACCATCGCCGCGGGGCAGGGCACCAACGCGATCACGGTGATTCCGGGTGCTGCTGGCGGAGCCGTGAGTGTGACCGGCGTAAACGGATGCGGGGTAAGATCAGCGGTGAGCTCGTTGCAGGTTCAGGTGCAGAAAGACCTTCCGTTGAGACCTGCGGCCATCCAGTCGCTCGCTTCGGCCCTTGCGCCTTGTGTGGGTCAAACGGGGCTGGTTTTCAAAATTGAGGCTGTAAACGGCGCTTCTGTTTACGAATGGTCCGTGCCTTCGGGTTGGGTAATCACCGGTGGGCAGGGAACCACCACCTTGACCGTCACAGCCGGAAGCACAGCCGGGCAGATAAGTGTGATAGCTAAAAACGCCTGCGGGCAGAGCGAGAGCCGGACCGTGGCAGTTGCCCCAAGCACGGGAGCACCAGTCCTCAACGGCGAGATCATCGGGAACGCGACTATCTGCGCCACCGCCGGAGCCGTTACCTACAGCATCACCGGTTCTGGCGCTACACAATATATCTGGACAGTACCCGCCGGTTGGACTTTTGAATCTGGACAGAATACCAATACTATTTCAGTGATCCCCAACAGCACCGCGGGTACTATCAAAGTGAAAGCCCAGAATGGCTGCGGACTCAGCGTAGAGAAAAGCCTGCTGGTAACGCCAACGGTAGTGGATGCCATGAAACCCGGCGTGATCAAAGGACCTATTGCCTTCTGTTCCTCTGCTGAGCAACGGGTGTACACCGTTTCGCAGGTTGCCGGTGCGGTTTCGTATGAATGGAATGTGCCTGCCGGGTGGCAGATCATCAGTGGGCAGGGTTCTACCAGCCTAACGGTGACCACCCAGGCCGGGGCCGGTTTGGTGAGCGTGAAAGCCGTGAACCCCTGCGGCGGCACCGCCGATGCTTCTTTGTCTGTGACGGTAGCGCCCGCTTTAGGAGTAGCTCCGGTCATCAGCGATGAAAGCTCGGCGTGCGTGGGCAACCAGTTCTCGGTGCCAGCAGTTTCCGGGGTGTCGTACAAATGGAGCATCGTTTCAGATCTTCCGGGTTGGTCCATCACCTCGGGGCAGGGCACAAACAAAATCACCGTCAAAGCACCGGCCAATGCGCCATCGGCCACCGCGAAAGTCACCGTGGAAGCCAACAACGGCACCTGCTCTACCACCTCGACTTCGTTGGATGTCACGCCGAAATACCTGGCACCGGAGCTGCACGTCCCTAACGTGTTCTCTCCCAACAATGACGGCAAAAACGATGTGTGGGTGGTGCAGAACCTGTTGGAGTACCCAGAGAATGAACTGGTGATCCTGAACCGCTGGGGCAGTGAAGTGTACCGCGTGAAGAAATACACCAACAACTGGACCGGCGGCGGCCTAGCCGAAGGCACCTATTATTACGTGCTGCGGGTGCGCCTCTGCGAAGGCCAGGACGTGACGCACAAAGGATACGTAACCATCATGCGCTAAGGGAAAGAAGAAAATGAAGAAAGCGATACTATCTTTTCTGGCGCTGGTGGCGTGCCTGAGCATGCCCCGGGTAGGAATGGCGCAGCAAGATCCGCAGTTCACGCAGTACATGTTCAATGGCTTGCTGTTGAACCCGGCGTACGCGGGCAGCAAAGGCTTCACCAGCCTCAGCGGCTCGCACCGGAGTCAGTGGACCGGGCTGGAAGGAGCGCCCGTGAGCCAGACCCTGAGTGTGGATGGCAACCTTACCCGGAAACTGGCGGCGGGGTTCATCATTTCCAATGATAAGCTGGGCGCGCAGCGGTTCACCGAGATTTCCTTTAACTCAGCGGTGCGTATTTCCCTGAGCCACGCCACCCGCCTGGCGGTGGGAATTTCCCTGGGCGCCACCCAGCAGACGTTGGACGGCACAAAACTGGACCCCGCGGAGCGCGATGATATGGCCATCCCGATGGGGGTTGAAAGAGCTGTGAAGCCCAATGGCCGCGTGGGGGCATACCTGTACAGCACCCGGTTCTATACCGGCGTTTCGTTGGGCAACGTGGTGTTCTTCAAAGATGACCTGCCCACCGATCCAAAGCCGCACTTGTTTCTGACCTCCGGTGGCGTGTTTGACCTCAGCCGGAAGATGAAGTTCAGGCCCAGCATTCTGCTCAAGGAAGACTTCAACGGCCCGGCGGCCCTGGATTTAAATACCTTTTTGTTGTTCAACGAGCAGATCTGGCTGGGAACCTCCTTCCGGACCACGCTGAACATCTTCAACAACCGGGCCTTCGCTACCAATACCCGTCTGGGCAATGCCCTGGCTGTTTTGCTGGAACTGCATCCTTCGCCGCTCATGCGGGTGGGCTATTCCTATGACTTCTCGCTGAACAAACTGCGCAATTACTCCAGCCATGAAATCTCGCTGGGCTATAATTTTTTGAAAAAGAAGTATGGGCGTATGTTGACTCCGCGGTACTTTTGATCTGATTGATGTCGTACACCTAGAAAGCTGTTTTAGGGCTGTTTTTCAGAAAATGGCCCCAAAGCAGCTTCTTTATCCACCAACTGGTGCAAGAACTGGAATTGTGAAGATTATTTCCCTCGTATTACTGCTTTGCCTTACTTTCTGGGTTTCCCCTCTTAAAACGCAGGCCCAGGCAAACCCAAGCAAGGCAGACAAGCACTACAACAACTTTGACTACGCGCTGGCGCTGGAGGAATACCAGAAGCTGCTGGAGAAAGGACAGCCCACGCTCCACCTCACCGAGCGCATTGCCCACTGTTACCGGCTCATCAACCAGCCCGGTGCCGCCCAGTTCTGGTACCGGCAGGCGCTGGGTTTCCCCGGCTCGGCGCCCGTGAACCTGTTTTACTACGCCAATGCCTGCCGCCAGAACGGCGAATACACTACCGCCAAAAAGAACTACTTGCTGTTTGCCGATCTGGAACCCGCCCGGCGAGACGAGGCCCTGAAGCTGGCCCAGGCCTGTGACCTGGCCATGGCTTGGATGGACCGCCCGCTGGGGATAGACGTGATCCCGGACAGTACGCTCAACACCACGTTTGCTGATTTCAGCCCGGTGTTCTACCGTGAGGGGCTGGTGTTTTCCTCGGACCGCGGGCGCAGCCAGAACGGATCAGACCAGAAAGTGTACGGCTGGACGGGCACGCCCTACCTGCAACTTTACTACGCCGAGCGGAAAGGGCCCAGCTCCTGGGGCGAGATCAAACCCATGGAGAAATCCATCAACACGCAGTTCCACAACGCCATCGCCACGTTCTCGCCAGATTTCAACGAGGTGTTCTTCACCCGCACCAAGCGCGTGAAAAACCGGGTGCTGCCCGAGGAGCTTCGCACCGAAAGCAACTGGCAGCGCTACTCCAAAAGCGAGGAGTTCATTAACCGGCTGGAGATTTACAGCGCCTCCTTCAGCAAAGGGAAGTGGCAAGACGTGAAAGCGTTTCCGTTTAACCAGGGCGAGAACTACTCCGTGGGCCATCCTGCGCTCTCGCCCGACGGCAAGCTCCTGTACTTTGTCTCTGACATGCCCGGCGGCCACGGCCAAACCGATATTTACTTCAGTGAGCGCCAGCCGGACGGCTCCTGGTCTACGCCTGTGAACGCCGGCCCCACCATCAATACCAGCGGCAAAGAGGTGTTTCCCGTGGTGCACCCAGACGGCACGCTGTATTTCTCCTCAGACGGGCACATGGGCATGGGCGGCCTGGACATTTTCTCCGCCGAGGGGAGCCGCACCAGCTGGAGCACCCTGGAGAACCTGTATTACCCGTTCAACTCCCCGCGCGACGATTTCGGGCTGATTTATGAAAAAGACGGCAAAAGTGGCTACCTGTCCTCTAACCGTGAGGGCGATGCCGGTTCTGACAACATCTATCGGTTCAAGCCCACCGAGATTCCCTGTAAGCTGTCTGGGGTGACCTACGCCCGCATCCCCAATAAAAACGGTCGGGCCCGTCAGGTACCGGTAGGGAAAGTCAATCTGGAGGTGATTGTAAACGGTGATACGTCTAGCCCGCTGCAGTTGGAGACCGATGAAAGCGGTCGCTTCCTGTTTGCCGTGAACGCGAACCAGACCTACACCATCCGGGGCAGCAAGAAAGGCTATCTCACCCGCACCTTCCACGTTCAGCCCGACTGCCGCAAAGTCACCGACACCGTGCAAATTGAAATGGTGCTGGACCGCGACACGCCCAACCAGGCCATTGTGCTGGAGAACATCTACTATGACCTGGACAAACACACCCTGCGGCCCGAGTCCATTGTGGAGCTGGACAAAGTGGTGGGCATGCTGCGCGACAACCCCACCATCCGGATTGAGCTGAGCTCCCACACCGATAGCCGCGAAAGCCATAAGTACAACCTCATGCTGTCGCAGCTGCGCGCCGCCAGTGCCGTGAAGTACATCATCTCCCAGGGCATAGAACCCAAACGCGTGGTAGACAAAGGCTACGGCGAAACCAAACTCCTGAACCGCTGCAAAGACGGCGTGCCCTGCTCTGAGGACGAACACCAGGTCAACCGCCGCACCGAGTTTAAGATTCTGAAGTAACCCGTTTCGGGGCCGTTTTCAAGAAACCGGGCTAAAAGCAGACAGCGCTTTTAGCCCGGTTTTTGTTTATAAGGAGGTGTTGAGGGATTTCCTTAAGGTTAAACTTTAGTACCATTTAAACTCATTTGCCAGCGGACTTACTGACGCAAGTGTCTGCTTGCGCCTTTATTTTGGGGCTACTTTTCAGAAATCGGCTTAAAAACAGGAGCTGATCCATTGACGATGTGCAAGCGGATGCCTGAGTTTGCAAAGGGAAATTCTAATCAGAAGAAGTGCAGTGGATGATGCTTAATTTAGAGCTTTTCCTCCAGCCACAGAAATCCCAGCAGCGAAACCAGCACACTCCCGATGAGCCACAGCGAAACCGGTTCTTCTCGTTTCAACCCCAGGGCTTTACTTGAAGGATGAACTTGTGAGGCAGCGCGGAGGAGAGCTTGCCGCTGTGTTTGTAGCTTCTGCGTAGTCCAGCCCGCGGAAGCATGGATGTAGACCGGGACCCTAGTCTTCTTGTTCAGGGTTAACGTTTGCCAACCGGATGATTGCGGCCAGATCATGCCGGTCGCGTAGGAGTTGTCCGGTGCATCCGTTTGGCGGTAAATAGCAGGCTGAACCTTGGCGTTACCGGAAGTGAACGAAGCATTGGTGAGCGGAACGGAGGACACAAACGTCACCGGCTGATGTTCCTGGAAAGGTCTATCAGTAGAGGCGAAGGTGACCGGTACCGCTTCCTCAGGTTTAGCCAATGCCGTCAATATGGTGGCCCAATACTGCTGGTATAGCGTTTCTTTTCCTTCCAAGGCCAGCGGAAACGTCTCCGGCACCAGACTGATGCCCACTTGTCCCAGCCCTTTCCGGTAGTGCACCACCAGCGCCTGCGTGGGTTTCTGTTCCCAAGCCAGCGCCTGCTGGCCTTCTTTGGGTTGCAACACGGCGTTGGAAAGCGGAAGCACCGGAGATGTGCCGGTTTGCTTCGCCCAGCGTACGGCCCCGTTTCGGGCCTGTTTTTCAGAAATCGTCCTGAAAACGGCTTCGGTGAAGAAGGGTACGGCTTTAGTGGTTTGCGGCGAAACGGAGGTCAATACTCCCAGGCCTTGCTGCCGGACTGCCTGCTGCAAGGCTTGTTTCTCTCCGCCGCTGAGGCGTTGCAGTGTCACGTCATCCAGCAGGACCACGTCAAATTTCTGGAGCAAAGAAGGCGTAAGCCGATTGAGGGTAAGAGCGGGAAGATTGACCAGTTCGGTGGCGTAAATGTCTTTGCTCATCTGGCTGCGCAGGGCTACGCTGTGACCTTGTTGGGCCAAGGCGTTTTTCAGGAACTTGCCTTCAAACGACGGGGCCGAGGACAGGAGCAACACGCTCAGGCGGCGCGGGGCCTGCACCACCACGGGTACGTCTTCCTGCTGCACAGAATCATCGGCGTCTTTCCAGCGCAAGTTGTACACAAACTGCCCGGCTGCCTTAGGCCTGAACCGAAGGGCAAACGGCTGATCTACTCCCTTTCTGAGCTCCACAGAGTCCCGTGGTTGACCGGCGGCCTGCAGAAATAAGTTGACCGGTTGCGTTGCTGTTCCGTGAAAGGTGCCCTGCACCAGCACTTCTTCGCCTAACGTGATCTCCGGCGACCAGGAAGCAGCCAGAACCCCGGCAGGCAAAGGCGAAAAATGCGGCACCAGACGCACCCCGGAAAGAGCGACTATTTCTTCGGCCGGAAGGCCGTTGCCCAGCACATGCAAGGTCTTCACCGCCGGGTGTGCTTGCCGGAAGGACGTAAGATCAGGCACCGCTTCGGCTCCGTTTGCCTTCGTCTCAAATCCATAGACCTGCGGGCGCGGACGAAGCGTTTTCATCAGGGCGCGGAGCGTATCAGGGGAGTAGCCTTCTGTTAACAGAATCGCCTCGGAGGCATTGTAGGAGCGGGTGAGGTGCGGTGGCGCGAGCAGCAGGACCAGGCAAGCCACCACGCCCCAAGTGGCCAGCAACCGCCAGATAAGCCGACGGCGGTCTGGGCGGCGCACCGCCAGCCAGGAAAACCAGGCGCCCAGCAGCCCCGCAAACACCAGAAGAAAAGGCAACGAAAGGTTCATGGTTAGTTCAGCCGGTTAAAGTAGTCCTGCGCCAGTTTCTTGGGTGCCCCGGAAGACACCGGTTTTTGGGCCGTTTTAACAAAAACGGGCAGAAAACGGTGCAGGGCGGCTTCTACCCGCGTAAGGCAATCAAAGCACAGCGGACGCTCTGCCCGGATGTCCTGCGTCAGCTTCCGGAGGTCTTGCAGGGCGCGCAGGTACGCGCCGGGTTCCCGCACGGCGGCTTTCCCCAGTTCCTGACCAGCCAGCTCCAGCAAAGCGGCATCAGCGGAAAGAGGCGATCTGCCTTGGCGGAGCTGGCTTACGCGTTGCAGCGCCTGCCGCACCACCATGGCGGTTTCCGTGGGTTTTTCTTTCCGCTGGGCTTCTACCGGCTGCACTTTGCTCAGGTCACCAGTGAGGCGTTTTTCGGGTTCTTTGAGCGGCGGCGGCTCAAAACCACTTTTCTTCAAGTACACCCGTGATTTCTGCTGCACGTCTTTGAGCATGCGCAGCGCCTTGTACTCAAACGGCAGCGCTTCCTTGGGCCGCGCAGTGCGCAGCCTCAGCTCCGCCTCCCACATCTGGGCCAGCGCGCCTTTCAATTGCGCCTTGATGGCTGGTTCAAAAAACGTGGCGGCTTCTTCCTGATCGTGCTTATGCAGGTACGGGTCCAGCAGTTCGCCCATCTTGGTTTCGTGCTCGCTGCTTCCTTGCTTGGGCGAATGGTCATGGCCGTCGTCCATAGTGTGTCCTTCGGCTAGTTCTGGCGGAAGGGCGGCGGCCCCGATGTTCGATTCAAACTCTTCGCCCAGGAACTTGCCGTAGCGCAGGCGCAGCAATTTCTGGTCTACCCCGATGTTGTTGGACCGCTCCTGAAAAACGGCCGGCGTGAGGCCCTTCTGCTCCTGAATCAGTTTCTCGGTGTCAATGATGATCTGGCGCTGGCTCCGGAAATACTCAGGGTTGGGGTTCACGCCCAGCGAAAGATCATCCATGGTTTCCACGATGGTGGTGTCCTCAATCTCTACCAGAAACGCCTCGGTGCGGGTGTAGCCCCGGTGGTTGTCATAGGCCTGCAGGTAAAAATACAGTTCATCGCCGTAGGTCATGCCCAGGGTCTTCAAATTCAGGGTTTGTTTCAGCTGCAACTGGCGCGGCTGGCCGCTGAACGAAAGCTGAAGCGGAATGCGCTGCTCCCGGAACTTCACGGCCTCTCCCTCGCCCTGGGCCACGGTAGCGATTAAATCAGCGGACCGAAGACCGTAGTCATCCCGCAGGGTCGCCTGCAAGATCACCCGCTGCGGTTCCCCGAAGAGGATCTCGGTGTACTGCTTAGGTTGCTGCACCGCTACGGAAGGCGCTTCGTCTGGAATTACTTCTATGGAATAGAAATCAGAGGCCTGCCCGTTGATCCGGAGATGGTACAACGCCGCTTGCGTGACCGTGATGGAAGTGGTATAGGTGTCTTGCTGCCTCGCCACCGGCCGGAGATTGATCGCTTTCTGGTTGCTTAAAATCAGTTGCAGCGAAGACACCGCCGCATTGGTTTGAAGGGTGAACGTGACCTGTGCGCCCACTTCGGCTTTGAAGGAGGGCGTGGTGACGGCGTAGGGAGCTTTGCGGGTGTAAGCGGGGGGCGTAATCTTGAGGTGCATCTGCTCAATGGCCGGCAGAATGGCTTTGGGCTGCGCAACGGGCGTCTGTACCTCCGCGGAGTTACCCGCGTCGGCAGAAGCCGTTTGATTCAGTTGCCGAGGCGAAACGGGCAGAAACCAGATCGCAATTGCCAGCAACGCTCCCACTAGTAAGAAGATTATCCCGCTTTTGTACTTCACCGGCGAGGCTTCTTCCGGCGGAATCTGCGCCAGGACCGCCGCTACGCGTTGGCGCTGGAGTTGAGGAAGTAAGCCCAGTTGCTCCTCGGGTTGCAGCAACAGCTCGGTGCTTTCTTCCAGTTGCGGGAATTGGCGGTTCAGGTGCCGGGCAATTTTGAGCAGGTCAGTTTTCTGCTGCAGTTCGCGCCAGCGCCAGGCCTGTAAACCCAAGGTCAGCAGCATCAGGAGAAGCGCGGCGGTCACGCCTCCAATTCCTCCGCGGTAGGTCCACACCGCCAAAGGCAGCAACATGCCCAGTTCCTGCAATGCCAGCAGCCCGGCCTTCCGGCGGAGGTACTGCGCCCGCACGTGCATAAGCACCGGGGCCGAAGGGGAGATATGGGAGGTCAGGTGAGGCAACGTTCTGGGGGATGAATGTTAAATGTACACGATATCAGGCACTAATCCTTGTGCGGCGGGTGGCCAGCCACCGCTCCAGCGTCAGCAGCACCGCCATCAACGCGACCAGCCAGGGTTCTATATCCAGCAATTCTTCTGTTTTAGGGCTGTTTTCGGGAATCGGGCCGGTAAACGGACGGGGACGTTCCAGGTCTTGCTGTAAGGTGCGGGTGTCAAATTGCGTGCGCCAGGAAGTTTCCTGGGGGAAGAGCAGCCGAAGGAGCAGTTCGGGGAAGTGTCCATTATTGGGCAAGGCATTCCAGGTGGGGTGAAAGCGGCTGTAGAAACGGTAGTGCGTCTGTTGGTCTTTGATCTCCTGAGTCAGCAGCGGCTGCCCGAAACCGTCTTTCCAGAGGACATCGACGGCTAACGTTTGGGGAGCGGAGGTGCGTTGGTGCAGCGACACGGGTTGCGCACTGCCCGGTACTTGCGCCCAACTCTCGGTTTTCTGGACCGGAACGCCGCCGGGAGCGTCTTGCAGCGTTTTCAGGCGCTTTTCCGGAAAACGGGCCAGAAACGGAGCCAGGGGTTCATCGCTTAACCAGAAAACCCAGTCCGGGGCGGAATCGGGCAAGGCTTGATCCTCAGAAGAGACGAGCAACTGATAGGCCGCGCCTTGGTAGTCCAGAGCGGTTTGCAGGGCGGCGCGTACGTACCGGACATCGGCTTGCCGCGATTTCCCGTAGCGCACGAGCACCTGGAGCGGCTGTTTGGAAAGGCCGATGGTGTTTTGGGCGGCATCCATCAAGGTCAGGGAATCTGAAGTGGCGTGAGAAGTGAACTGGACGGCGGGCGCGTGAGGCACCGTGATGGTTTGCCCCGAGACGGGTTTGGCGACTTTCCGCTCCAGAAACGTCACTTCCTGTCCGTCACTTTTCCCGAACCGCAGCAGCAGTTGTCCGGCGGTGGTGTAGTAGGCTTCCTGCAGCCAGGTGTTGGTTTGGGGCGCGCTCACGGGAATCCAGGTGAGGCCGGAACGCAGGGCGGGGAACTCGCCGCGGTGGTGCCGGAGCAGATCGGTGGTGAAAATCCAGGCGCGGGCATCGGCGGGCAGACTTCGGTTGAGCACGCGCAGCATCGCCCAGGCGTTGGTGGAATCCGCAGAGAGGCTATCGGTTTGGAAGTTTTGGAGAGACGTTTCCTCGTTTAGGGGCAGTTTGGGAAAACCGGGCTGTAAACGGTGAATCTGCCAGCCTTTGAGAGCCAGAGAATCTACCGTGGCGGCTATCTGCGGAAGGTAACGGGGCTGAAAAAGCGCAGGGTGCAGATAGGCGTGTTTCTCGGGTACCGCGGGCACGTGGTGTTTCCAGCGCGGCTCAGCTAACAGCAGAGCAAGCAGCACCAAAAGGAGACAGCGCAGCAGCAACAGCCAGGGCTCAGAAAGGCGCAGGCTGCTGAGTTTCTTGCTCTCGGAGGGTTGGAGCCACCGAATGCTGCCCACCAGCACCGTACGGGGCGGTTTTTTATTCCATAAATGAATAGCAATGGGAACGGCCACGCTGGCGGCGGCCCACAACCATGCCGGGTTCAGGAACTGGAACAAAACTAAGAAAGCCGATTCAAAAGGTAAGACATAAAGCGCATCGCAGAACTGGTCTGCCCCGTCCAAGATAAAGACTGCGCGCTGAATATCCTATTATGCCAGTAACTGCCCCGGAAAAGGCTCGCGCTTAGCGTGCTGCCCCATTCTCCTGCGCCAGATGGGCTTTGAGGTACCGGTCATAGAGCATGATGGAACCCGCCGAGGCCACGTTCAGGGAGTTGGTGCCGGGCAACTGCACCAGGTAGTGGCACCGCGCCCGCACCGCGTTGGAGAGGCCGTGGTCTTCAGAACCCAGCAGGTACACGCACCGCTCCGGGTGCCCAAACTGCTCTACCGGTACGGCGTTCTCGTCCAGTTCCACGCCTACCAGTTGGCAACTGTAGGGCAAATGCTGGTAGAAATCCTCGAAGTCTGCGTAGTGGAACAGCGGCATCTCCTTCCAGCTTTTACCTGTGTCTGACGACTGCTTTTTGTACCGCCGCCCTACGGTGAAGATAAAACTGGCGCCCAGCAGCGAAGCCGACCGCCAGAGCGTGCCCACGTTGGCCTCGGTTTTGGGTTCGATGATGCCTATCCCGAAGTAGCCTTCAAATTGTGCCTTGTTTCTTGCCATGCTGCGGGCCTGTGTAAAAGTGGAACTGCCAACGACCGAGGCAAAGATAGCAGTACCGGTTTCCGTTTTAGGCTCCTTTTCTGAAAACAGGGCCAAAACCATTTTTAGCCTCCGCTTTACCGCCTTCTAAAACCTGACCACATCTGGACCAGCTGTCCAGAACTGGACAGTTTTGCGGAGGTGTTTTGTGTGTAATATTCTGATAATCAGATAATTAAATAGTGGCACGGCGCTTGGATAACACAGACTGTCAAATAGATGCAAAAATGGACAGAGAATTATCCCAAGCTGTAGTGCAGAAAGCCAACCGTCGGCGGTGGTGGCAGATTGGCGCAGTGGTCGTGGTGGTGCTGATTGGGGTGCTGGCGTTCCGGTCGGTGCTGCAAACGCGGGTAGCCAGATCAGAGCTCCGTTTCGCCACCGTGGAAGTGGGCGCCGTGGAAGCTTCGCTCACCGCCTCCGGGGTGGTGGTGCCCGAGAACGAGGAAGTCATCGCCAGTCCCATCCAGGCCAAGATTGAGCGCGTGCTGCATACTCCCGGCGATCACGTGGCGGCCGGCGAGCCGCTCCTGCTCCTGGACAAGCAATCGTCCCAGACGGCCTTTGACAAACTTCGCGATGAGCAGCAACTGAAGCAGAACAAAACCGCCGAACTGAAGAACGACCTACAGAAAAACGTGAACCAGCTCCGTTCCCGCTATGCCGTGCAGGAAGTGCGCGTGAAAAGCCTGCAAGCTGCCCTTAATGATGAACAATACCTGCTTTCCATTGGCGGCGGCACCCAGGAAAACGTGAAAAAAGCCGAGCTGGACCTGAAGGTAGCCTCGCTGGAACTGACCCAACTGCAACGCCAGATTCAGGACGAGCAGGCCGCCGCCCGCATAGGCATGAAAGGCGTGGGCTACGAACTGGAAATGCAGCGCCGCGACATAGGCCAACTGCAGCGCCAACTGGAGCAAGCCGATGTGAAAGCCGTGCGCAAAGGCGTGGTAACGTGGGTGAACGAGGAAGTAGGCGGCACCGTGAATGCCGGAGACCCATTGGCCCGCATAGCCGACCTGAGCAGCTTCAAGATCAAAGCCACCATTGCAGATACCTACGCCGAGCAGTTGAAAGTAGGCGGCCCCGTGACCGTGCGGGTGAACAACACCGATCTACGCGGCGAGATTGCCAACGTGCAGCCCAAAGTAGAGAACGGCATCATCACGTTCTACGTGCGGCTGCAGGAGAAAAACCACGCCGCCCTGCGCTCCAACCTGCGGGTAGAAGTCTTTGTCCTCACTGATTTCCGGCCCAACGTGCTGCGCGTGAAAAACGGGCCTTTCTTCACCGGCTCCCCGGAACAGGCCGTGTTTGTGGTCCAGGGCGACAAAGCCGTGCGCCGCACCCTGAAAACCGGCGCCAGCAACCTGGACTACGTGGAACTGCAAGGCGACATCGCCAAGGGCGAGCAGATCATCCTCTCCAACACCAAGGAGTACGCGCACCTGAAAGAACTGCAACTCTCAGCCGATTAAGGTCCCTGCATCATGAAAAATACTCTATTATATATAGTGTTGTTCTATCTTCTGAAAACGCCGGCGGCGCAGGCCCAGCCCAGCGCCCAGAACGGGGGAGTTGCGCGCCGCTTCACCTTGCCCGAAACCATTGAGTTGGCGCTTTCCGCCTCCACAGCCGCCAAGCAGGCCGCTACCAACAAAACCGGCAGTTATTGGCAGTACCGCACGTTCAAGGCAGATTACCGGCCGCACCTGACCTTGTCTGGTACGCTGCCAGATTTCTCCAGGAGCATCATTCCGGTCATTCAGCCAGACGGTACCACTGACTTCAGGGCCGTTTCCATCAGCAACTCAGATTTGTCTTTGTCTCTGAGTCAGGCGGTGGGGCTCACGGGCGGGCAGTTCTTTGTGTCTTCGCAGAGCCAGCGCTTCGATGATTTCAACCAGGGGGTACGGCGCTACAATTCCTTCCCGGCCATCATCGGGTTTCGGCAGCCTATTTTTGGGTACAACAGCCTGGGCTGGGCGAAGAAAGTAGAGCCCCTGCGCTTCCGGGAATCAGAGCGGCAGTTCATTGAAGACCGCGAGAACATTGCCACCACTGCCACCCAGCGCTTCTTTGAGGTCTTGCTCCAGCAGGTTAACTATGAGATTGCGAGTAAAAACGTGGAAAACAACCAGGCGCTGTTCAGGGTGGCCGAGGAAAAGCATCGGCTAGGCCGATTGTCCAGGAACGAACTGCTGCAACTGAAATTGAGCCTCATGAACGCGCAGATGGCGCAGGCCCAGGCTTCCACCGAGCTCAAAACCGTGGCCATGCAGTTCTCGGCCTACGTGGGCCTGATGCGGGGCGAACAAGTGGCGGTGCAGGCACCCGAAGCGGTTCCGGCTCTGCAGGTGGAAGAGCAACTCGCCCTAGAGCAGGCCCGGCTTAACCGGAAAGAGCGGTTTCAGTTTGAGCGGCGGGTGCTGCAGGCCCGGCAGCAGGTGGCCCAGGCCCGGGGCAAAGGCGGCTTCAACGCCGATCTGTACGCCACCTTCGGGCTAACCAAGAGCGCGAACAACTTTTCTGAGAGCTATGCCCAACCGGAAAACCAGCAACAGGTAACGCTGGGGTTCAGCGTGCCCATCGTGGATTGGGGACGGCAGAAAGCCAGCGTGAAAACCGCCGAGGCCAACCTGCAGCTCACCCAGTACACCGTAGAGCAGGAACAGACAGCTTTTGAGCAGAATGTCTACACGCAGGTAAACCAGATAGAGCTGCTGAAGGAGCGCCTCCACATCACCGCCTCGGCAGATTCCATTGCCCAGGAACGCTATGACATCACCAAAGCCACGTTTCTGGTAGGCCGCATCAGCATCACTGACCTGAACATCGCCTTACAGGAAAAAGACCAGGCCCGGCGGGCGTATATTACGGCCCTTCAGGATTTCTGGGTAGCCTATTACAAACTCAGAGCGCTTACCTTATATGACTTTGAACGCAGGCAGTCACTGCTGGCAGAAAAATGAGCAATGCGTTTAGCGGCTCTTTTTCTGAAAACAGGGCTAAAACAACAGGCACGCATTTCGTCCCCCTTTGAAGGGGGTAGGGGGATGACAAAGGCGGCTGGAGAACTTTATAACGCTTGTAAGAAGCAATTAAATACTGAACCTCAGGATGATTGATCAGCATGCGAAATCATCCCCCTACCCCCTTCCAAGGGGGACGAAGGAGTACCCAGCTAAAACTTGTTTTGAGCACGTTTTCCGGAAAACAGGCCTAAAACAGACATAGCACATTAGCACATTCACACATCAGCATATTAACTATGATACAGTTACAAGACATTGAAAAAGTCTACCGCACCAAGACCATTGAGACGGTAGCCCTCCACCGCGTGAACCTGCACGTGGAACGTGGGGAGTTTGTGTCCATCATGGGGCCCTCGGGTTGCGGGAAATCTACGCTGCTCAACATCATGGGCTTGTTGGATGATCCTTCATCCGGCCAAGTGATCATTGACGGGCAGCCGGTGAAAACGCACTCAGACAAGCAACTGGCCAGGCTGCGCAATGAGAAGATCGGTTTTGTGTTCCAGAGTTATCACTTAATTCATGATCTGAGCGTGGTAGACAACGTGGAATTGCCGTTGCTGTACCGGAACGTGAGCGCGAGTGAGCGGCGTAAGCGGGCGCTGGCGGCCCTGGAGAAAGTAGGCCTGAGTGCCCGCACCAAGCACTTTCCCAGTCAGCTCAGCGGTGGACAGCGCCAGCGGGTGGCCATTGCCCGGGCGCTGGCCGGTCAGCCGGAAATCATCCTGGCGGATGAACCCACCGGAAACCTGGACAGCGTGATGGGCGACGAGATCATGGACATTCTGCTGCGCCTGAACCAGGAAGAAGGCACCACCATTGTGATGGTGACCCATGACGAGAACATGGCACTCAAGACCAACCGCCTGGTCCGGTTCTTTGACGGGCAGCAAGTGGCAGACTCCAGACTAGTAGAAGCGCAGATCTAACGCCACAGCCATGTTAAAGAATTATATAAAAATTGCTTGGGCGGTACTGTTGCGCCGGAAATTCTTCACCTTCATCAGCCTCTTCGGGATCAGTTTCACCTTGATGGTGCTCATGGTGGTGACTTCGCTCTTTGACCATGTGTTCGGGCCGCAGATGCCGGAGCGGGAGACCGACCGCTTGCTGTTTGTGAACAACCTGCGCGAGGAACAGGGCGAAGGCTACTCCAGCAGCGGTCCGCCCAGCTATTTTTTCCTGGACCGCTATGTGCGGCGCATGCAAACGCCCGAGAAAGTCTCCGTCCACTCGGTATTCAACCCGGTGAACAGCTACATCCATAACAAGAAGCTGGCGCTGGACATCAAGCACACCGATCAGCAGTTCTGGGAGATCCTGGACTTTCATTTTCTGGAGGGAAATCCCTTTGGGGCGCAGGAGGTGAAGAACGCCAGCCGGGTGGCCGTGATCAACCAGACGACGCGCAAGAACTACTTCGGGACGGGGCCGGCCCTGGGGCAGACCATTGAGGTAGACCAGGTGAAATACCGGGTCATTGGCGTAGTGGAAGACGTGCCGGTGCTAAGAATACATTCCTACGCCGATGTCTGGGTGCCCATCACGCTCAAAAGCCAGGAGTTCAAAGACACCGGCCTGCGGGGCGGTTTTTTTGCCACCATCAAAGCCCGGCAAGCGGCTGACATTCCTAAGATAAAGGAAGAATACGACCGCATCATTCAGGAGGTGAGTCGGTTGAATCCCAAAGAAACGAAGCAGGTGCATTCCTTTGCAGATGCCATCCTGGAAAGCTTCGCGCGGGCATTTCCGGGCAATGGCAAGCAAGACAAGGTCACGTTCCTGTACACCATGATGGCCTTGGCCGCCTTTCTGTTCATGCTTTTGCCTACCATCAACCTGGTGAACATCAACATCAGCCGCATCATGGAACGGTCTTCTGAGATTGGCGTGCGCAAGGCGTTCGGGGCTTCGTCTAATACCATCATCGGGCAGTTTGTGGTGGAGAACGTTTTCCTGACGCTCTTGGGTGGCTTGCTAGGTTTTCTGCTCTCGGCGGGGGTGCTGGCGCTGATCAATGACAGCGGCATTATCGTCTATTCGCAACTGGGGTTGAATCTGCGGGTGTTCGCCTGGGGGCTGCTTTTGTGCCTGGTGTTCGGGTTGATTTCCGGGGTGTACCCCGCTTTTAAAATGTCACGTTTACACGCCGTTGAGGCTTTGAGAGGAGGCTCCAAATGATACGCCATTTATTTAAACTAATCTGGAACCGGAAGAAAAGCAACTTCCTGCTCATCACTGAAATGTTCTTCTCATTCATGGTGCTGTTCGCGGTCATCAGCTTTGTGCTCTACAACTACCATAACTATAAGCAACCGCTGGGCATTAACCACCAGAACGTGTGGCAGCTCTCCTTCAGGCCCAATGCAGATTCCATGGGGCAGGCCAAGGCCATACAGGAGCAGATGATGCAGCGCATTAAATCTTTCCCCGAGGTGGAGGCTGCCTCTCTGGCCCACAACAACGTGCCTTTTGCATTCAGCAGCATGAGCATGGGGGTTTCCTACGGAAACAAGGAATCGGTGGAAACCAATAATTACGAGGTGCAGGATGCCTACAAAGACGTCTTCCAGTTGTCGGTGGACCAGGGCCGGTGGTTCGGGCCGCAGGATGCCGTTGCGCTCCACACCTCCGTGGTCATCAACCAGGTATTGAAAGACCGGCTGTTTGGCGAGGAAGAAGCGCTGGGCAAACAAATCAAGGTGGATGACTCTACCAGTTATACCGTGGTGGGCGTGATTCCCCATTACCGCGCCGACAGCGAGTTTGCCGAAGAGGAACCTGCGCTTTTTCGGCGCATCAACCTGGAGCAGGCCAAACCCGATCAGCTGTACGCCAGTTTGCTCATCAAGGTAAAACCGGGCACCGGTGTAGTTTTTGAGGAGAAAATGGTGAAAGACCTCTCGCGCATCGCCAAAGACTGGACCATAGAAGTCACCACACTGGAGAAAATGCGCCAAAGCAAATCAAAATTAACCTGGGTGCCCATGGCGGCCATGGGCGTGGTGTGCGGTTTCCTGATTTTCAACGTGGCGCTGGGCTTGTTTGGGGTGCTCTGGTACAACATCAACCGCCGTTACTCAGAGATTGGCCTGCGCCGGGCGCTGGGCGCCACTACCAGACAGATCCGGAACCAGTTTGTGGGCGAAGTGCTGGTGATGGCCACCTTCGGGCTGCTGCTGGGCCTGTTGCTGGCGGCGCAGTTTCCGCTGCTGCACGTATTCCAGCTTTCCGCCGAGATTTACTGGCAAGGTATAGGAGCCGCCGCACTGCTCATCTTTCTGCTGGCCATTGTCTGTGCCGTGTACCCCAGCTGGCAAGCGGCGAAAATCCATCCGGCGGTGGCATTGCATGAGGAGTAAGCTGGCTTATGCGTTTAGGGGCTGTTTTCATAAAAGCAGCCCCTAAACGCAAATCCTCACAAATTCAAATAAGCCTCTGGCGCGAGACTCCAGTCTCGTGCCAACGGATGATGCGAGTCTCCAGACTCGCCGTGAACCGAGAACTGGTGCTACATGCAGTTTCTCTATTGGATTTCTTTCTAGGCAGCAGGGGAAAGTAGCTCAGCAATGCGCTCGGTCGCTGCGGGCAGCGAGGGTAGTCAGAGACTACCCGTTATCCCAAGGCGCGAGTCTGGAGACTCGCGCCAGCTTCTTCTATTATCAAACTTAGAATTCTTGACTCAGAACTCCCTTTGACCTCGTCTTGTGCGCAGCTTTTGCGAGTGTCCAAACCGTTCCGTTTAGCGGCTCTTTTTCTGAAATCGGCTTAAAAACGCTACCTTCACCTATCTGCTTCCCTAACCCATGATTCTGATTATTGACGATGACGTAGCCGTACGGGCTTCCCTGGGCTTGTTGCTCAAACAAGCGGGCTATGCCACGGCCCAGGCCGCAGGGCCCCAGGAAGCCTTGCAACTAGCCGCCCGGCAGACGCCCCAGCTGGTGCTGCTGGACATGAACTTCTCCATAGAAACCACCGGCGAAGACGGGCTGCACCTGCTGGCGCAACTGAAGCAAAGCTACCCGGCTGTGCCGGTGATTCTGATTACCGGCTGGGGCTCCATTCACCTGGCCGTGGAAGGGCTCAAAGGCGGCGCGGCCGATTTCATCACCAAACCCTGGAACAACGAGGCCCTGCTGCAATCCATTAAAACGGCGCTGGAACTGGCCCAACCCGTGGTGGAAATCCCGGCCGGGAAACTCAGCCGCAAGCCGCTGGACGAGCAGTATGATTTCTCCATGATTGTGGGTGAAGACCCTGGGCTATTACAGGTGCTGCGCAGCATCGGGCAAATCAGCGCCACCGATGCCTCGGTGCTCATTGAGGGCGACAGCGGCACGGGCAAGGAACTCATCGCCGAGGCGCTCCACAAGAACAGCCATCGCCGGAAGGCTCCGTTTGTGAAGGTGAATTTGGGCGGCATCTCGGCCAGTCTGTTTGAGAGCGAGATGTTCGGGCACCGGCGCGGCGCGTTCACTGATGCCAAGACCGACCGCGTGGGCCGCTTCGAGCTGGCGAACAAAGGCACCATTTTTCTGGACGAGATTGGCGAACTGGACCTCAACAGCCAGGTGAAACTGCTGCGTGTGCTGCAAGACCGCACCTATGAAGTCCTCGGCGACAGCCGTTCCAAAAACCTGGACATACGCGTGGTCTGCGCCACCAACCGCAACCTGCAGGAAATGGTGGCCGAAGGCAAGTTCCGGGAAGACTTATATTATAGAATCAACCTCATCACGGTGAAACTGCCCGCGCTGCGAGAGCGGAGCCAGGACATCCCGTTGCTGGTGCAGCATTTCGTGAACAACCTCAAGAAAACGTACCATAAACAGGAGCTGCAGGTGAGCCAAAAAGCCCTAAAATGGCTGCGCGAACTGCCCTTGCCGGGCAACATACGGGAGCTGAAGAACCTGGTGGAGCGAACGGTGCTGGTAAGTGGCAAAAGCCTGCTGGATGTAGAGGATTTCCAGAGCCAACTCCAAGGCGGTTCCCGGAAACTGGATGAGAAACTGCTTCCATCCGTGGGCGCCATGACCCTGGACGAGCTGGAGGCCAGCATGATTAAAAAATCGATGGCTTATTACCAAAACAACGTGAGCAAAGTGGCCAAGGCGCTGGGCGTGAGCCGAGGCTCGCTGTACCGAAGGCTGGAGAAGTTCAACATCCCCTATGACGCTCAAGAATAGGTTTATCTTCACCGCGGCGCTGCTGTACGCGGCCATGGGCGTGCTGGCCTGGCAACTGCTCACCTACAACAAGTGGATGTTTGTGGCCGCCGAGGCGCTCATTCTGGTGAGTCTGGTGCTTACGGTTCGGCTGTACACGGCGTTCGTGCGCCCCTTGAACCTGATTGCCGCCGGCGTGGCGTCCATCAAAGACCGTGATTTTTCCATCAAATTCCTGGAAACGGGCCAGAAGGAGGTAGACCAGCTTATTAGCGTGTACAACCAGATGATGGACGAGCTGCGGCAGGAGCGGGTGGTGCAAACCGAAAAGCATTTCCTGCTGGAGCGCCTCATTGAAGCCTCGCCCTCGGGCATTATCCTGCTGGATACCCATGACCGCGTGGCCGGCCTGAATCCGGCGGCGGCGGCGCTGCTGCAAATCACGGGAAAAGACGTAATAGGCAAACCTCTGACCGGGCTTCCGCAGCACTGGGGCGGCTCCCTGAGCAAGCTGCCCAAAGACGAGCAGCGTGTGATACGGCCGAACGGCATTCAGACGTACCGCTGCCGCAAAATCAGGTTTCTGGACCGGGGCTACCATCGCTACTTCATTCTAGTGGAGGAACTCACGCAGGAACTGCTGGAGAAGGAGCGCAACGCCTACGAAAAACTGATTAGGATGATGTCGCATGAAATCAACAACTCCATTGGCGCAGTCAACTCCATCCTAAATTCCTTCTCGTATTTCTCCCCGCAACTCAACCAAGACACCCAGCCGGATTTCGACGAGGCCCTGCAAGTCTGCATCACGCGCAACCAGAACCTGGCCGGTTTTATGGCCAATTTCGCCAATGTCGTCCGAATTCCGCCACCTGTTCCGCAGCCCACCGATTTGCATGCTCTGCTGCACAGTATCCACCGGCTCATGCTGCCAAGCTTTGAACGGAAGCAAGTGACTTGGGAGTGGGAGTTGGCGGAGCAAATTCAACCCATTTCGCTTGATGTGCAGCAAATGGAACAGGTGCTCATTAACGTAGTGAAGAATGCCCTGGAAGCGACGGAGGCGGGCGGCTGGGTGAACGTGAAAACAGTGGTGAATCCGCCGCAACTACTCATCCAGGACAACGGAAAGCCCATTTCCCCCGAGGTGCAGGAAAAGCTGTTCTCCCCATTCTTCAGTACCAAGGCCAACGGACAGGGCATCGGACTCACCATGGTCCGGGAGATTCTGCTGCACCACGGGTTCCCTTTCTCGCTGGAAAGCGGCCCTGATGGCGTGACGACGTTCCGGATTGCGTTTGCGGAAGTCGCTCCCCTGGCCTCGGCCCGGAGCTAAGTTGAAAACTACTTGCCTGTTTTGAGCACGTTTTTCAGAAAACAGGCTCAAAACAAGATGGAGCGGATTGGTGTTGAGTTCTTTTCCACATATGGCCCCACTATGGCGCGGAAGTTACTTCCGTGCCTATCGATTCCTGTAGTCACGGAAGTAACTTCCGCGCCATAGTAGAGGCTTTCTTTGTAGTGGTCGAATGCTGTTTTAGGGCAGTTTTTCTGAAAATAGGCCTAAAGCGCCTGCTCCAAAGACCTCGTAGCGTCCGGAGGACCTGCGAGCGTCTGTGCCAATAACGGTTGAAAACAAAAAGACCTCACAGGTTTTGAAAACCTGTGAGGTCTGAGAGCCGGTTTCTGTTTTGGGCACGTTTTCCGGAAAACGTGCCCAAAACAAAACGGTTGAACTGGTAGGAGCTACTGGCTAGTTCTTCGTGAATTTATCGGCGTAGCCGCTCTGCTCGAAGAAGGCGCGGGCGTCTTTGATTTCCAGGATGTCTTTCACGGCCTGTTTCTTGTCGGTGGCTTTTTGGTAGTAAGCCTCGCAGATTTTGTAGCCCATGTAGTAGCCCAAATCGGCGGGATGGTCGGGGCGCTCCTGGCTGCCGTTGGCAATCCAGTTGTAGGCGCGGTTGAGGTACATCTCTTTCTGGAAGGCTTCCCAAACCTGTTTCTCGCGCGGATTCGCAAACTCATGGAGGCGTCGGTTGGCGTTCATCCCGGAGATGAGCTCGCCAATGAAATCGGCCATGCCCTCGGACAGGGCATTGGAAAGCAGCGTGGTGTCGTTTCGGTCGGTCTGGATGAAGTGGATGAGTTCATGCGCCACCAGGGGCGGCACGTTCTTCACGTAGTCAAAGTTGTTGCGCTCCCAGAGGCTCAGCTCATGCAGCGGCACTTCCGGGGAGCGCGAGTACTGGTCAATGCCAATCAGGAGGCCGTTGTCTGAGACGGTGCCCGCCGAGCTGTAGCGCCCCACCACGAAGTACACGTTGGGGAACGTGGCATCTGGGTACAGCTCCTTCATCTTTTGGAAGCTCTGGTAAATGCCGGCCTTCATGGTGTCAACCGCCAGCGTGTTCCGGCGGATAGCCGGGAAAAACGCGGTTTTGTTGTTGAGGTTGTTGAGGAACTGCTCCACGGAGCCAATCTTGCTGGCGAAGTAATCCTGCAAGCCCACCGATGCTTTGTTGAAGTACTCCTGCTCAAAAATCTCCTGCTGCCGGGCCGGGTTTTTGGCGGCAAGGTCATAGGCTTTCCAGAAATTGTGGACATCGGTGGTGACCAGTTGCGCCTTGAGAGGGTCGCCTAGCTGGGCATTCTGTTTTTCCAACCTACTCACCAACTGCAGATACTTCTTCTCCTGCCGGAGTATATCCAGGTCGGTGTCTTTCTTCAGGTGCGCCACGTTCTTGTACCCGGCGTTTACCGCTTGCTCCAGGGCTTTGAGGGCGGGTGCTTTCTGGCCCATCAAGGCATAACTACAGGCCATGTTGTAGTACGCGGAACGTACATGCGCCCCATTGGGCGTAGCATTGATGGCTTTTTGGTACAGGGCAACGGCTTGCGGATAGTTCTTCTTCGTGTAAGCATCGGTGCCTTGCTTGTTCAGGTCTTCGTGGGCTGGCGACGTGAAATAGGAGAACACCAGTTGGGTGGTGTCTTTGCCGTTGGTGAGCCTGAATTTCTCCCGGGGGTTGTTCCGGTAGCGCACCGCCAGGCTGTCTTTGCCCGTGTGCACCCACAACACGTTGGGCCGGGACTTAGGGTTAATGCGAATCAGTGTTTCTTTGCCCGCCTCACTCACGTGGAAGGTGTAGTTGAGGTTGCTTTCTTTCATGACCAACGTTACACTGTCATGCGGCGCGTACAGCAAAGGGGCGTTGCCCTGGGCATACAGGAAGGTGGGCGAAAGGAGCGCTACCGCCAGGCAGCTTTTCTGAAGGAATGATTTGAAGGACATTGAGCGGTGGTTCTGAAAGTATAGAAGGTTTTCTATGTTTATAGATGCAAGATACCCGTCAGTAGTTGCTTGCCAAACCTCAGGTAGCATAGAATTTCAGAACATGAAGCTCTGCCTAACTCAGAAAAGCTGGCCCTGGATGAATTGCTGCACCTTTTGGGGTCGCGCCAACTGCAAGCCAGTCCGTTTTTCCAGTTGCTCCATGAGGTAGACCAGCGCGGGAGGGGCGTGCATGATGTCTTTCTGGTGCATGAAGAAGTAGACCGTCTGTAGCCCCTGCTCCAGCCACTGGTGCAGCCGGTCGGCCCAGGCTTCCAGGCGGGTGTAATCTGAAGGCACCAAGCCGTGGCCGTTGAACCGAATCATGGCGGTAGCAGAAGTGAGGCGCATGTGCAGCACATCTCGGCGGCCAGCCACATCCGTAATAATGGTGGTAATTTGCCTTTCTTCTAGCGTATCAAATGCTTTCTGGGTCGCCTTAGATGCTTTGAACCAGTTCTCATGCCGGAACTCCACCGCCAGCGGCACCTCTTCGGGGAAGTGTTTCAGGAACTGCTCCAGTACCGGCCAATCCTCCGGCCCGAAGAACGGCGGCAGCTGCAGAAAGGCCATGCCCAGGCTTTCGCCTAAACCCAGGATTGCGTCACAGAACAGCTTGGTAGGTTCGCCCACGTTCTGCAACAGTTGGTCATGGCTGATGATCTGGGGAAGTTTAGGGCAGAAGACAAACCCCGGCGGAACGGCTTGCCGCCACCGGCTGATAGCCGTGGCGTCTGGGATGCGGTAATGGGTGGTGTTCATCTCCAGGGTGTTGAATTGCCGCGCGTACCAATACAGCAACTGCGCGTCCTGCGCCCCGGCCGGGTAATAGGTGCCAATCCAGGGTTTGTTAGACCAGGTGGGGCAACCCAGGTAGAGATTGGACCGGGTGGGCCGTCCTGATCTGGCCAGTACCTGCTGCGTGACCGGATGGTCTGGCGGTAAGCGGAAGTCTACGTTGCTGATGTCTGGAAGGCGGCCGAAATCCATGGTTCTAAGTATTAGGTTTTGGCTATATTAATGCTAATTCAGGAGGTATTTTACTTGTTTTTTGGGGCGAACGCTAAAATTTTAAGAAAAAAAATATTTTCAAAGCACACATTCTATTTTTCCAAGGAAATCGTCTGAAAAGAGACGTGTCATTAAAATCCAATTCAGGCTGAAAAATTGGTGTCTACGGCTGTTATACGCAGAAAAATAGTTTTCAGCGAAATGGAAATCTGGCATACCACAGATTGTAAATTTAGTGATATGTAAAACTTTTTTATTTGTGTATTTAGAATAAAATGTATTACTTTATTTAGTTAATAAAGGCTGCGAAGGACGCAGTTGACCTCCGGAGGCTTGTTGGGAAGAAAATTACTCCTAATTTTGTCGTCTCGAAATTGATGTTCCACCAACAAAACCTAAAATGGGGATACAGAAAATTTACTATGCGCTCACCGTTCTTTTCATCTTTTCCTTCGGTTTTGCACCTATTGCCTCAGGGCAAGAGGTAGGCGATACGCAAAACGGAGTAGCCTCCTGGTATGGGGCTCAATACCACGGTAAACGTACCAGCAGTGGCGAGGTTTACAACCGCCACAAGCTTACCGCCGCTCATAATGAACTTCCTTTAGGCAGTAAAGTCAAAGTCACCAACGTTGCCACCGGTGAAAGTGTGATCGTGAAAATCAACGACCGCGGACCCTTCAGAGGTGCCCGCATCATTGACCTCTCTGAGGCCGCCGCCCGTAAAATCCATTACCGTAAACACGGCCTGGCCGAGGTGACGGTAGAGGTGGTTGACCTGCCAGATGCTTTCTTGGCCAGCAGGGCCAAAGCCAAAGCTGCTGCTGAGGCAGAACAGGCAGAGAAAACCGCTACGGCATTGGCAACACCGGCCATAGAAGCTGCGCCAGAGACGCCTTCAGCCAGCACTGTCGTGACGGAACAGGCAGGACCCGTTGTCAACCCAACGGAAACTCCCGCCGGCACTCCTACGGCTTCTGTCATTGCTCCCGTTACGCCTACCCTGTCGCAGACGCACTTGTTCGTTATTCAGGCGGGTGCTTACGGGAATCTGAGCAACGCCCAGGCCCAGGTAGAGAAAATGCGCCGCATGTACCAGAAAATGCCCATCGCCTTGGTGGAGGAAACCGTGAACGGACAGAAAGTGCACCGCATTCTGGCCGGTCGGTTCGTGACCAAGGCCACCGCTGAGCAGGCTCGCAAAGACCTCGGCAAAAAAGGCATTCAGGGACTGGTGCGGACCATGGCAGAACCTGCCGCCCTGGCTAGTAGCGCCGCTCTCTAAGATTCTCCTGGTGTACTTGTGCTTGCCGCCAGAGCTGTCGCAACAGACCTGGAGTTGATGTTTTCGCCTTGTTTTAAGAAAATGAGGCGAAAAACAGGCCGTACTGAATTTTATTTGCCGTGATTTGTTCTACTTGCTACTGCAACATCCGTAAGCGGATTTTCCGTATGGGGTGCTGTATACCATTTGAGCAATTAACCACGTTATAAGCGAAATTCAGAAAGTAGAAGTCTACTATGGGTGAGAAGAGATTTTGGGCAAAGCTGCTGCTGTGTAGTCTGGGAATGATCTGGGGCTTACACCTGCAAACCCAAGCCCAGATTATAGGGAAGGAAAAGAAGAAACTGTTTTTCTGGCAGAAGGACAAGGTCTCCCTAGTAGCCAGTCCGGTGGATACGGCTCTCCTGAACGATTCTCTGGCAAGACCTTCGCTGGCTACCGCCCAGGCAGACAGCATTGCCGACCCTAAGAGCAAGAAAGACAAGAAGAAGGAATCTAAAAAGAAGAAGACTTACTTCGGCTATCGCGTGAAACGAGGCTTCGCCCGCCAGGGCAAAGGCAAAAACGAGATAGTGGAGACTTTTTACTACCTGCCTGAGTTCAAAGAGCCCAACCCATACGTGCGCGACAAGCATTACTTTGATGTAAAGAAGCGCAAGATTTTCAGGGCTCCCACGCTGGATCCCTCCAAGACCCAGATGCTGGTGCTGCACGGGCCGTACACCAAAAAGAGAGGCGACGTGCTCATTGAGCAAGGGTATTTCTTTGTGGGGGCCAAGCACCTGCGCTGGGAGACCTTCAAAACTGATAGCACGCTCACGCAGCGGCAGCACTATGAGAAAGGCTTCCTGCGGGATGCCGTTATCACGTACTATGACGCCGCCAAAACCAAGATCAAGGAGGTAGTGCCGTACCAGTATGGCCAGGTGCAGGGCGAGTACTACAAGTTCTATGAAAACGGACAGCTGGAGTGGCAGGGCACCTATGACAAAGGTCGCAAAGTGGGCACCTGGATTAACTTCTATGATTTCAGGGGCCGTCGTCAGTTTGAGTTCCAGTACGCGGAGAGCGCCTTCGATAAGCCTGTTGAGCCTGTACTGGTGAAGCAATATGACCGCCATGGATCTTTGGTCTTTGAGAAGAAAGAGCAATAGCCTGTAAGATATCTTGGTAATTAAGCTTTAAACCCGTTTGGGGCCTGTTTTCCGAAAACAGGCCCCAAACGGGATTTTGCATTTGACGTGGTGAAGCCTTCCTGCTTCGGTATTGTCTCCCCCGGTTTAAAGGCTCTGAATCGAGAATTACGTTTTAGGGCAGTTTTCTGGATTCTCGCTTTAAAACAGTCTGATTCTCTCTATATATAATAGAGTGCTCTATATATAATAGAGTGTTTGGCTGATGGCGAGCGGGTGCTGGGGTTCGTCTGTGTCTCTTTAATGGAAAGCATCTTCTATGTGCAGGATCTCGGGTCTGTCCTGGTGCCATAAAACTGAGATCACATCAAACCTGACTTCGTATTGCCATTGGTGCTGCTCTATATAATAGTCGGCGGCTAATTGGAGCATGACTTCCTTTTTGGAGGAGACCGCTTCTTCAGGGAAACCATATTGATGGGTGCTCCGGGTTTTCACTTCTATGAAGACCAACGTCGTTTCTTTGAGCACGATCAGGTCCACCTCGGCGCGTCTGTAGCGGTAGTTTCGCTCTAGTATCTGGTATCCGTGCGCGATCAGATGGGCCTCGGCGGCTTGCTCCCCCAGCTTTCCTAAAGTAGTATTATGCGCCATTTTTGGTAGGTGCTGGTTTAATGAGTAATTTGCACAGTTTTCTAGGTGCAACGCCTTCTATACGTGCAGAGTAGGTTTCTGTATGGGGCTAGGTAGAGGCTGTGCGGCAAGGCAATAGGACTATTATAGAAAGAGAAAGGCAGAGCCCAGGACCATGAAGCAGAACAGAGACATCATTTTTGAGAAGATGGGTCTGGTAGATTACCAGCAGGCCTGGGACTATCAGGAGCAACTTCTGAAGGGAGTGGTAGAGATTAAGACGCAGAACCGGTCTTTGCCGGAGGAAGAGAAGCGAACCACGCCCAACTACCTGCTGCTGTGCCAGCATCCGCATGTGTATACCTTGGGCAAGAGCGGTCATGAGGCCCACTTGCTGCTGGATGAGCAAGGATTGGCGGAAAAGCAGGCCTCTTTTTATAAAATCAATCGGGGCGGTGATATCACGTATCATGGCCCCGGGCAGTTAGTAGCATATCCCATCCTGGACCTGGAGAATTTCTTCACTGATATTCACCAGTACCTGCGCCTGCTGGAAGAGGCCGTTATCCTGACCTTAGCCGAATACGGCCTGAAGACGGGTAGAATTGTAGGGCTGACCGGCGTTTGGCTGGATTTTGAAGAGCAGCGTAACCCCAGGAAGATATGTGCCATGGGGGTGAAATGCAGTAGATGGGTGACCATGCATGGGTTGGCCTTGAACGTGAACACAGACCTGAATTATTTTGGGAACATTGTTCCCTGCGGTATTTCAGACAAAGCGGTGACGTCTCTGGAAAAAGAAGTTGGGCATGCCGTACCCGTAGAAGAAGTTGAAGAGAAACTCCTCCGGCATTTAGAACAGTTATTTGAAGCCAGAATGCTGGCGCATCAATATGAAGAAGGACATTGATTTTCACCAGGTAGAAGGTGTATCCGTTGCCATTGCACGGGAGTTGAATGAAGCAGGGTTGGAAGAGTGGAATGTGTACTTTATCAACAACAATGATTTTTACCTGGAGAATGTGCTCGTCTCCTCAAAAGGCTATGGTGAGCAGGACGGGCAGGAGGTTAAGACCTCGGTGTTACGGCACATGTTTGACCAAATTGCCCCTAAAACGGCCTTGCAGGTAGAGCCTATTGATCCTGCTTTGTTTCACATCACCAATGAATACTGGGTGAGCTACTACATTGGCCGCAACATCCATGACAAACGGTTTATTTTTGTGCCGGGCAGCATTGTGGAGGAGAACTTGATCCCTATTGCGCTACTGGATAAAGAAGGAGTGCTGCATTCCTGATTTAATCACAAAAATTTCTACCGAGGCTTCCATTTTGGCTGGCCTCGGCCTTATGTTTTTACGTTACTTATGGCATGAAATTCTTTACATACCTACTCTCCTTTAGCTGGTCTTTCTTTATCACTCTATTCGCCATCCCTTCTATTGTGTATGTGGCGCATTTAAAGAACATCTTAGATCAACCCAATAAACGCACGGTGCACGTGTCGCTTACCCCCCGTTTAGGAGGATTAGGTGTTTTTGCAGGTTTCATGTCGGCCCTCACCATCTTCGGGGATTTGTCTAACGGGGTACAGCAGGTGCTAGCCGGGTGCATCATCCTTTTCTTCGGTGGTCTGAAAGATGACTTGGTTTCCATCTCGGCCTTTAAGAAATTCTTCATGCAGGTATTGGCCACCGGGGTGGTCATGTTTATCGCCGATATCCGGGTGACCAGTTTTCAGGGTATTTTCGGAATTCATGAACTGCCCGACGGACTGAGTTATGGGTTTACCTTCTTTACCATTGTGGGCATCACCAATGCCATTAACCTGATTGACGGCTTGGATGGTCTGGCCGGAACCATTGTCACCATTGTGGTCTCCACGTTCGGCTTCTTCTTCTGGTATGCCCACATAGAGACGTATTCCAATTACGCCGGGGTGGCGGTTTGCCTCATTGGTGGCTTGCTGGGCTTTCTGCGCTACAACTTCTACAAGGCCAGGATCTTCATGGGAGATACCGGTTCCTTGCTCTGTGGATTTGTGGTCTCCATCATGGCCATTCAATTCATAGAGATGCGGGCGGTGCCTTCTTCGCCTATGGTGGCCTTGGGCGTGCTTTTCGTGCCTTTGTTTGATACCGTGCGGGTTTCCCTTATCAGAATCCTGAAGGGCGTGTCTCCTTTCTCGCCAGATAAGAACCACATTCACCACCGTATCTTAGCCATGGGCTTCAGTCAGGTGGCTACCGTGCTTATTCTGGCGCTTCTGAATATACTGGTGATCCTGTTTGTCTTTAACTTCTCTCATTGGGGGAACTTGGTGCTGCTGCTGTGTCTGCTGGGCTTCTCAGTGATCCTGAGCGTGGTGTTGGGGCAATATTCTTCTAAATCTACTTCTAGTACTTAATAATGCGTTTCTGGGGAGCGGTCATCGTGCTTTGGTTATGGGGCGGAATTGCCGTAGGGCAACCAGGAGCCTTGAAGCCTTTGCTATCATCTGACTGGCTTATTTACGAGGCTTCCCAGAACAAACTGGTGCCCTACCTTCCTGAGTATCATGAGGAGCGTCAGGCTCTCTATCAGTGGGTTAGTCTGGATAAGTTCACCAACCCGAAGGTGGAGTTCGCTGCCCGGCAGGATCTTTGCCTTTTCCTGGACAATCGGTTAGTGTTTGTTGCTGATTCCACCGCCCGGTATACTCTGGACCTGTCGCCGTATCTCACGGCCGGGAAGAAATACCTTTTGACGGTGTGGCATCCAGATCAACAGCCTAACTACCCTTCTTTCAAAGTACCGCAGGGGCAAATGCCGGCCTTGAGCTCCAAGCCTGCCGCAATGTACCGGCCTATCCGGAAGCCACCGGATGCCCACCGGAGTGCCTTGGTGTTTTTCATGGTGGTGGTGGGGTTGATTTATGGCGCTCTGCGCATGACGTTCTACTCAGACTTTGTGAGTATTTTCAGATGGAGCAGCTTCACGAAGCTTTCCACCCTGGAAGAAGGATTGTTGGCGAAGCCTGTTGGCAACTGGTCCAGTATTCTGTTTGTGCTGGCATTTGCGCTCTCGTTTGCCTTGCTGATCGTGGCCATCCATACCAACCTGGAGGATCTGGCATTGCTGAACCAGTTGTTTACGGCAACTCAGGCAGACCTCATCTCAAAGATTCTGCTGTATTCTTTGATGATTTTCTTGTTTGTGCTGTTTAAATACCTGTTCCTGCGGTTGATGGGATTTATTTTTGGGGTAGGCGAAATGGTGCTGTCACAGTATCGGGAGTTTCTGCGCACGTTGCTGGGAATGGGATTGTTTTTACCCTTTGTTTTACTGCTTTATCTGGGGCTTTGGTCTACCACTCCGCAGGTAGTCTATTGGATTGCCAATGTGAGCATTACGGCACTTCTGGTCTTTACCGTTATGAGGACTTTCTATACCGTTAGTAAAAAATATTCCCTCAAAAATCTACATTTATTTTCCTACCTTTGCGCCACAGAAGTGATTCCTCTGATGATCTTACTCAAGCTTATTGTTTTTGTGTAAAGAATACATCCTAAACTGGAATTATTACAGATTTTAGATTATAAGTTGTTAAACTACCTTCTAAATATGGCTGACGGTAAAGAAGAGCTGGGTGCTGATAGACATTCAAAGAAAATTTCTAGTATTCTGGTCACACAGCCAAAGCCGGCAAATGATAACTCGCCGTATTTAAGCATTGCTGATAAATACGGGATTAAAGTTGATTTCAGAGCTTTCATTGAGATAGAGCCAGTTTCTTACAAAGATTTCAGGAAAGATAAAGTCTCCATCCTGGATCATACAGCAGTGATTTTCACCAGCCGTAACGCGGTAGATCACTTCTTTAGAATCTGTGCCGAAGGGAAGATTGAAGTGCCCGCTGAAATGAAATATTTCTGTATTTCAGACCAGACGGCGTACTACCTGCAGAAGTACATCGTTTTACGGAAACGGAAATTATTCATTGGGGGAAAAACCGCCTCAGATCTGTTTGATGTGTTAAAGAAGCATAAGACAGAGAAGTTTCTGTACCCATGCTCCAACATCAGAAAAGAAGACATTCCTGAGTTCATGCGGGCCAATAACTTTAACTTCACCGAAGCTACCATGTACAAAACGGTGGCCTCTGACTTGTCAGACCTGGCTGAGGTGAAGTATGATTGTATCGCGTTCTTCAGCCCTTCAGGAGTTAACTCGCTGTTTGTGAATTTCCCTGATTTTGTGCAGGACGGGACCCGGATCGCCGCCTTTGGCCCTACTACCGCTCAGGCGGTGCGAGATGCAGGTCTGGAGCTGGATATTGAGGCGCCTATGCCTAATGCCCCGTCTATGACCGGAGCAATTGAGGTTTATATCCAACAACATTCTAGGAAAAAGTAAAAGGAATGTTACTTTTTGCTAGGTTTGTGCGTAGCATGGCTAGGCTAGAAAATTAATGGTTGCTTTTGGTTGTTACTGGATAATTTGCTAGCTTTTGCCAACCGACCCTTAGAAACGCGAGGGTACTTCAATGCCATACATGAAGCACAAATCTGGTTTTCTGATTTTTTTGTTTGGGCTCCTGGTTCCCTTCCTGACTCAGGCGCAGCAGTTGCCGCAGTTTAGCCATTATGGCTTCAATGGGCAGTTTATAAGCCCTGGATACGCCGGCGTGAAAGGCCAGACGGAAATGAACGTTCTCTATCGGTACCAATGGTTGGGGTATGATGGAACGTTTGACGCCGGAGGATCGCCTAAGACCGCCTTGTTTACCGTCTCAGCCCCCCTTACTTCCTTAAAAAGTGGCATAGGATTGGTAGTGATGAAAGACGAGATTGGGGCGGTAGACATTTTCAACGCACAATTGGCTTATTCCTATCACCTATCTCTTGCCGGAGGCACGTTGGGGATTGGTGTGCAGGGAAGCCTGACGAATATGAGCAAAGGAGGTTACCGTGCCAACGAGCAAGGCGATACCAGGGTGCCTTTTAACAGCTCTGACCGCAAGTTTGACATGGGGGGCGGTTTGTGGTACCAGCACGAGAACTGGTACGCGGGGGTAGGGATTACCAACCTTCTGGGTACTAGCTACCAATTTGAGAACCGGGAACAAAGCGAAGAGCGAGGTACCGTAACGGGTGAAAAACATCTTATGGTCACCGGTGGGTATGAAGTGGAACTTTCCGATGCTGTAGACGTTATACCTACGGTCCTGCTAAAACAGGATATAAACGCTGGCGTCACCTCTTTTGAGGCTGGGGCAAGAGCAACGTTCAATGACAAATTCTGGGGTGGAGCGGGTTATAGGTTTGGGGAAGCCATCACAGGAATGTTAGGTGTTTATCTTTTGAAAGACAATGCTCTTAGTTTTGGATATGCTTTTGATCTTACCACCCTAGGCACCGATGCAAAAAGCGCCACCTCGCATGAGGTAATGGTGGGGTACAGACTTCCGAAGCCTAAGAATAATACAAAGCCCCCCATCAGAACCCCACGCTACTTCTTCTAAATACTTACTTTTAAGTAACAGGCATATCGCTAGCGATGAGGGAATTGTTAACCAAATAAAATATTATTTTCTTTACCTCGTTAGCATATTGATCTTCAAGAAAAAACACTAGTTTTGTTTTTTAAATCAGGACATATAGTTGCTATCTTAAAAAAATTATAACTGCTTAGCGGAAACGCTTCTTTTTTCAAGTCCAAAGAATATGATTAAGTTTTTACAGTTTTCTGCCATTGCTCTGAGCGTAGTCTTGATGGCAGGTTGTGGTATGGGTAGAGATTCTCAGGGAGATGTGATCGGGGCAGAAGATCGTCCTGAATTCAATCCACAAGAAGTTCCATACGGGATGGTGGCTTGCCCAGGTGGTACTTTTCATATGGGGCAGACAGATCAGGATATCGCGGCCAGTATGTCCAACATGAACAAGCAGGTAACCATTGGCGGTTTCTACATGGATGAGACTGAAATCACCAACAATGAGTACCGTCAGTTCGTAGATGCCATCCGTCAAGATTCTTTGGACATTCTTGGGGAAGAGTTCGTGATGACTCAGCTCTATCCAGACACCACCGTTTGGGTGAAAGATTTTACTTACCACATGGGTGACCCATTGATGGAGTATTATTTCTCTCACCCGGCGTTTGATGATTTCCCGGTAGTAGGGGTAGACTGGTTTGCCGCCAAGTACTTCAACAACTGGAGAACCAAGCACAAAAATAATTATAACGTAGAGAGCGGGATGGCACCAATGCCAAGCTTCCGTTTGCCGTCTGAGGCTGAGTGGGAGTATGCCGCCCGTGGTGGTCGTGATCTGGCTACCTACCCCTGGGGTGGTCCTTACCTGCGTAACGCCAAAGGTTGTATGCTCGCTAACTTCAAACCAGGCCGTGGCGATTATTACAGCGATGGTTTCACCTATACTGCCCCGGTAGGACAATATTATCCGAACGATTTCGGTTTATATGATATGGCCGGTAACGTAGCGGAGTGGTGCGAAGATGCTTACTCTGAGGCTACTGTGCCAGTAGTGTGGGATTTGAACCCTACTTACTATGATGACAACGAGCCCCGTAAAATTGTGCGTGGCGGTTCATGGAAAGACATTGCGCACTTCCTGGAGACCGGCGTACGTAACTTTGAATACCAAGACTCAGCGCGTTCTTTCATCGGTTTCCGTAGCGCCATGATCTACATTGGTCGTTCCTCTGACTTTGACCTGGGAAGATAATTTTTGGTCATATCTTAATAGTGCTATATTAATTTAATTTCTGAACCCAAATAACTTACAATCTAAATCCTTCAAAAAATGAGTAAAGCGAGAGGCAACTTCTTCTTCGATAAGGTGATGCCAAAAATCTATGGTATTGGAGCTGCAGTAGTAATTGTTGGAGCGTTGTTCAAAATCCTCCACTTAGAAGGTGCAAACCTGATGCTTATTGTTGGTCTTGGTACCGAAGCGGTTATTTTCTTCCTGAGTGCTTTCCAACCAAACCCTCCGCATGAGCCAGAGTGGGAGCGTGTATATCCACAATTGCGTGATGACTATGATGGTCCGCTTCCAACGGTACAAACTGCCGCTGCTGGTCCGTCTATCACCGGTGATCTGGACAAAATGCTGCGTGACGCCAACGTGACCCCTGCTACTATCAGCACATTAGGCCAAGGTTTGAACCGCTTAAGCGAAACCACTGCTCAGATGGCTGATTTAACGGATGCTACTGTAGCTACCAAAGAATACGCCGCCCGTGTAAGAACGGCTACTGGTTCATTAGACAAAATCAATGATGCGTACGGCACTACGTTGCAAGTAGTATCTCAGATGGCCACTGCCACCGCAGATACGCAGGCGTACCACGCACAGGTACAGCAGGTGACTAAAAACCTGGGTGCCCTAAACGCAGTGTACGAAATGGAGCTTCAGGATGCCAACAACCACCTGAAATCTATCAACAAGTTCTACGGCAGCATCACTAATGCAATGGAAAACCTTACTCAGGCCAGCCGTGAAACTGAACAATTTAAAGATGAGGTGACTAACCTTACTAAAAACCTGCATTCTTTGAATAATGTGTATGGCAACATGTTAAATGCCATGAGAGGATAATCTCTGCCATTCCTCTATATAAGATAAGATAAATTAAAAGGTAAACACTACAGGATACTATGGCTGGAGGAAAAGAGACGCCACGGCAAAAGATGATCGGGATGATGTATCTCGTTCTGACTGCGCTGCTGGCATTGAACGTAAGCTCTGCGATACTTTTAAAATTCCAATTTATTGATGCCAGCTTAATGGAGGTGAACCGCAAAACGGTAACCGATAACCAGGGAGCAGTGAAAGGCATTCAGGCAGCGGTGGCCGAGGGAGCAAGTACTGCCAAAGACCAGCAAGTGGTAGAGCAAGCTCAGCAAGTGAGCTCTAAAACTGCTGAGATGGTAGCGTACATCCGGAGCCTGCGGGAAGAGTTAGAAAAAGCAACTGGAGGTAAAGATGCCGAAGGCAACTACATCAATCCAGAAGCGAATGAAGTGGTGAATGAAGTGATGATTGGCGGCCTGAAAAAAGGCAAAGGTTATGAGTTAGAAGCAAAACTGAACCAGTACGCCGAGTTCTTGCGCCCATTCAACCCTAAGATTCCGCAAAAGCTTGCCATGAGCGGCACAGAAGACCCACGGGTGGCACAAAACAAAGACCAACGTAAGAAGAACTTTGCTCAACTGAACTTTGAAGAAACCCCAATGGTAGCCGCTTTGGCCACATTGGCGCAGAAAGAATCAGAAGTGTTGAAGTACGAAGCTGAAACCTTATCGCAACTGGCCCAGAAAGTGGGTGCGGATATCATCAAGTTTGAGAACATCTTCGCAATGGCCAGCGCTGAGTCTAAAACAGTAGCGGCTGGTACCAAATACAAAGCGGAAATGTTCCTGGCGGCTTCTTCTGATGCTGTAACTCCAACGATGTCAGTTGACGGAAGATCTATTCCAGTGCAAGGCGGAAAAGGTAGAATTGAATTCACCGCAACTGCCGGTAACTATGACGCGGAAGGTAACGCCAAAAAGCAGTGGAGAGGCCAAGTACGTTTCCGTCAGGCAAGCGGCCGTGACACCACGTTTACAGTTACGCAGGATTACGTAGTAGCCAAGCCTGTGATGCAGATCCAGTCAGCTTCAATCAACTCCTTGTATTTCAACTGCGGGAATGAGTTGAGTGTACAGGTACCTGCTTTAGGTGCCGTGTATGATCCTTCTTTCTCTGCTTCTGGCGCAACGGTGGTAAAAGGTGCTAAAAAAGGCTTTTTAACTATCATTCCTACGTCAAGACAAGTGAAACTAAATGTGAGCAGCGGCGGAAACGCCATCGGGTCACAAGACTTCACCGTGAAACTGGTACCAAGACCAAGAGTAGTAGCTACTGCCAATGGTCGTCCGGTAGATGTTGTGAAAGGGATGCCTGCTCCAGGCCCTCGTTCTTTGACTATCCAAGCTATTCCTGACGAAAGCTTCAAGAACCAATTACCGAAAGATGCTCGTTACAGAGTGACTGATTACACCGTGTACTTGGTGCGTGGTAACCGTCCGGTAGGTAGAGTGGAAGGAAGTGGCCCAACTGTTAGCTTAGGTAACCTAGCTGGGCAGGCTCGTCCGGGAGACCGTATCGCCGTAGAAGTAAAAGAAATACGTAGAATGAACTATCGTGATCAGCAGGAAGTTGTTCCTTCTGATAATTCAAGTATCACCTTTCAGCTTAACTAGTAGTTAAAAATAGTACCATGAAGAAGTTAATTGTGTTGGGTTTAGCGGGTTTGCTTAGCATGCCGGTTGTTAGTATGGCGCAAAAGCGTACTACTAAAAAGTCAACTACTTCTGCGCAGAAAGCTCAGCAAAGTGCTGCAGCCCAAGCTGCTGCTGAAAAAGCGCGGCAGGAAGAGTTAGCTCGTCAGCAGGAAATGCAAAAGCAGGCAGAAATTGCTCAGGCAAGAATGGACAGCTCGTTAGCGGCCCCTGCTTCTGCCAGACCAATTCCACCCTCTGATGTGATGTTCAAGAAAACGGTTTGGAGAGCAGTAGACTTACGCGAGAAGCAAAACCTGCCTATGTTCTCCAGCGGTAAGCAAATCACCAAGCTCATCACAGAAGCGGTGAAAAGAGGAGAGTTGCAAGCTTATCGTTCCGATACCTTGAATACGCCCATCCCGGCACAAGAATTCTTCGGTAACATGACGCCGGCTGAAACCGGTGGCGGCTTAACCGAAGCTGAGAAAGCAGCGGGCTTTGATGCCCCAGCGGCAGCGGAAGATGATGGTTGGGGAACACCCGCTCCTAAGAAAGCGGCTCCTAAAACCACTACCAAAGCAGCCACTCCTGCTCCGGCAATGGCGGTAACCACGGGTAACGAGCTTCTTCCAAACGAGCTTTATAAATTAGAGATCAAGGAAGATGTGGTATTTGATAAAAAGCGTTCCAGACTGTATCATGACATCCAGGCGGTTACGCTGGTAATGCCAGCGAAATACAACAGCCTGGGCTTTGAGAAACCAATTGCTTCTTTCAAGTACAGCGACCTGGCCCGCGTCTTCAGAGCGCATCCAGACGAAGCTCTCTGGTTCAACGCTCAGAACGATGCGCAGCATAAAAACCTGGCCGATGCGTTTGATCTGTGGTTATTCAGCTCGTACATCACCAAAGTATCTAACGTAGGTGATGCCCGTTTGGAAGAGCAGTTTGGTGCTGGCAAAAAAGGCTTGTTAGCCGCCCAGCAAGCCATGGAAGACATCATTGAGTTCGAATACAGCTTGTGGAGCTACTAGTTTAAAGCAAGAAACAAAAAAGGAGACCCAAAACGGTCTCCTTTTTTTTATGCCCATTTTGTCACGGCAACTAGTTTAGAAATCAAAGAATGTTGACGATTTAGCAAGTAGGGGCAATCCCTTGTGGTAGCCCTACACAGGAACTGATATAATGCTCTTTGCCATCTGGGACAGGTCGCTACTTGCCGTAGGCTCTTTAGGATTTAAAATTCGAAAACTGGGAGAGGGAGATTTGTAATCCCCTACATTCGCCACTAGTACATGGCGGATAACAAATACATGGCAGATTACGAATTCGCTTCTCCTTCATTCAGGATTTCTAATCCCGAACAGCTACACAGCCACATTGCCTTCACGTTAGCTGTTGATCTTTGTGCCATCGCAGATCTAGTTGTATAGTCTATCCTTCCATTCTTTGAAAGAAAAACGGGACATAGGAAAGGGCAACCACAAGGGATTGCCCCTACTTTAGATAGATAAGTCAGAGCGAGGTAAAAGCGATTTCCGTTTTAAGGCTGTTTTGGTGAAAAGAGGCTTAAAACGAAGATTACCTTGTCTACAGGAGAGCAGAGGCATAACAGCTCAAAAGAAGGAGAATAAAGTTTACCCGTTTCAGGGCCGATTTCAGAAAAAGAAGCCCAAAACAGAATGCAGGAGAAAAAGCTCAGAAAAGGAGAAGTAAGGCTGTTTTAGGGGTGATTTCCAGAAACTACCTCTGAAACAGCTTACTTCTTCTGCGTCTGGGCGAAGTAGTCAAGGAGAAGCCGCGCTTTGCTTTTGCCTACCTCACTTTCCAGTTCCTGTTGTGATAACTCGGCAATCTTTTTCACCGACTTAAACTTGCTCAACAGCTTCTCCGCCGTGGCCGGGCCCAGGCCTTTGATTTTGGTGAGTTCGGTCTGTAGCGTACCTGCGTCCCGCAGGGAACGGTGGAACGTAATCCCGAAGCGGTGCGCCTCGTTCCGGAGACGTTGAATCAGCTTCAGGGTCTCCGATTTCTTATCGATGTAAAGCGGAAGCGTGTCTCCGGGGTAAAAGATCTCCTCCAGGCGTTTGGCAATACTCACGATGGCTACCTGGCCGTAGATGCCCAGATCTTTCAAGGCTTTCACGGCCATGCCCAGCTGCCCTTTTCCTCCGTCAATGATGATCAACTGGGGTAAAGAAGTGCCTTCGTCTATGAGCCTGCGATAACGGCGGGTCACCACTTCGTACATAGAGGCAAAGTCATCAGGACCAACCACAGTTTTAATGTGGAAATGGCGGTAGTCTTTCTTGGAAGGCCGCGCGTTCCGGAAACACACCATGGAAGCCACCGGATTGTCGCCCTGAAAGTTGGAGTTGTCGAAACACTCTATGTGCTTGGGAAGCTCCGTGAGGCGCAGGTCACGTTTCATAGTTTCCATGATGCGCACCTCGTTACTATCTTTGGACTTGTCCTGCATGCTTTCCTTCTCCTTGCGCAGGTACAATGCGTTCTTCAGAGACAGGTTCAGCAACTTGCGTTTGTCTCCAATCTGCGGGACGGTAATCGTGACGCCTTCCAGAGGCAGAATCAGGTCCTCAATGTTCACCAGGATCTCTCTGGACGAACTCTCAAAGTCTGACCGAAGCTGCATGATCATGGAAGCCAGGATCTCCTGATCGGTCTCTTCCAGCTTTTTCTGCAGTTCCAGTGATTGAGTCCCGATGATGGAGCCGTTCATTACCTTCAGGTAGTTGATAAACGAACACTTCTCATTGGAGGTGATGGTGAAGACGTCTATGTTGGTAAGCGTGTGGCTCACCACCGTAGACTTGGCCTGGAAATCGTCCAGCAAATCCAGTTTCTGTTTGTACTGATGCGCCAGCTCATACTGGTAATCAGCGGCCGCGGCCGACATGGCCTCTTTGAAGTAGTTCTTAGCTACCGTCAGGTTGCCGGACAGAATGTTCCTGATCTGCTGGATGTGCTCGTTGTATTGCGTCTCCTCGTATAGGCCTTCGCAGGGGCCTTTGCAGTTGCCAATGTGGTACTCCAGGCACACCTTAAACTTGCCGGCTTCAATGTTGGCGGGGCTCAGGTTGTAACTACACGTGCGCAGCGGGTACAGGGTCCTGATCAACTCCAGTACCACGTACATGCTAGTCACGCTGGGGTAAGGACCGAAGTAGCGGGAGCCATCGTTCAGCTTGTTGCGGGTGCTTAACACCCGCGGGAAACGCTCATTGGTGATGCACAGGAACGGGTACGATTTCCCGTCCTTCAGCAGGATGTTGTACTTGGGCTGATGTTGCTTGATGAGGTTGTTTTCCAGCAGGAACGCATCGGCCTCACTGTCCACAATAGTGAACTCAATCCGCTTGATCTGCGAGATCAGCTTCAGGGTTTTCTTGTTGTGCTGCTTGGAAGAATTAAAATAAGAACTGACCCGCTTGCGGATGTCAATGGCTTTGCCCACGTAAATGATGCCCTTGTCATCATAGTACTTGTAGATGCCAGGCCGATGGGGCAAATGCTTCAGTTGCTCTCTTAATGATTCCTCCACAGTTCTTCCTTTCGTCTTCTTCCTTAGAACGCCCCTTCCTCTACTTTTTGCGGTAGGGTAAGGATTTGCTCTTGTTTTACGGAATCAGTGACCGTTGGTACAAAGTCAGAACCTCCGCAGTTGATATTCGTGGAAAGTGGTTGCGCCGGTTTCGGGAAAGCCGCCTTAGAGACACTCAAAGATTTATCAGCATAGACCTTCTTCATGAAGAGTGCATAGATGGGCATGGCCAGCTTATTTCCCTGACCGTAGGCCGCGCTCCGGAAGTGAATACTGCGGTCCTCGCCACCTACCCAAACCCCGGCTGCCAAGTCTGGTGTGATGCCCATGAACCAGGCATCTGAGTAGTTGGAAGTAGTACCGGTTTTGGCCCCGATTTCGTTTTTCAGGCCAAAACGGTGACGCAGTCCGTAATAAGCGGTACCGCCGCGGGTATCAGCCGAGCCTTGCAGCATGTGCACCATCAGGTAAGCGGTTTCCTCGCTCAGGGCTTCTACCGTCTTCGGCACGTATTCGTGGAGCACGTTTCCGTTCTTGTCCTCAATCCGGACCAGGTACTGGGGTTGGGTCCAGGTTCCTTTGTTCACGAAGGTGCCATACGCGCCCACCATGTCATACAGGGTAACATCGCTGGAGCCTAAGGCCAGAGAAGGAACCGGATCTAGGGGAGTAGTGATACCTAATCGCTTGGCGGTCGCCACTACTTCTTCTGGTCCCAGTTTCTTCATCAGGTACGTGGTGATACTGTTCACCGAAAGAGCCAAGGCTTCCCGCAAAGTCATTCGGCGGCCAGTGTAGGTGCCTTCACTGTTCTTGGGCGTCCAGGGTTTTCCGTCTGGGTTGATGATAGTCACCGGGGCATCTGTAACGGTATAGCACGGCGAGAAGCCTTTCTCAATAGCAGTGGTGTACACAAATGGTTTGAACGTGGAACCAGGCTGGCGGGCTCCCTGCTTCACGTGGTCGTATTTGAAGTACTTAAAGTTGGTGCCCCCAACCCAGGCTTTCACTTTGCCGGTGAGCGGGTCCATGGCCATGAAACCAGCCTGCAGATAATGCTTGTAGTAGCGCAGCGAATCCATCGGGCTCATGATGGTGTCACGTTCTCCTTTCCAGGAGAAAACCCGCATGGGAATTTTGTGGTTCAGGTGGTATTTGATGGAATCCTCGTTGTTCCCGAACTGCTCTACCAGGCTCTTGTAGCGGGCGGTGCCTTTCATGCGGTCCATCAGGAAACCTTTGATCTCTTTCCCGCTGTCATTGATCCAAGGGTTACGTCCTTTCCACTGCTGGAAGAATTCCTTCTGCATGGTTTTCATGTGCTGTTCTAGGGCGGCCTCGGCATGCTTTTGCATGCGTGAATCAATGGTGGTGTAGATTTTCAAGCCATCTGAATACAGGTCGTACCCGTTATCACGGCACCATTGCGCCAGCGATTTGCCAATCTCGGTCCGGAAGTATGGGGCCAGGCCTTTGTTCTGGTTTTCTACGTTGAAATCCAGTTTAATAGGTTTAGCGCTGGCCGTCTGGTAAGTGGGCTCATCTATGTAGTTGTACTTGAGCATCTGGTCCAGCACGGTGTTCCGGCGGCTCAGCGAACGCTCCGGGCGCAGAACCGGACTGTAGAACGATGGTCCTTTCAAGACACCTACCAGCGTGGCGCCTTCCTCTAACGTGAGTTGTTGCGGATCTTTATTGAAGAAGGTCTTGGCGGCAACTTTGATCCCGTAGGCATTGCTCCCGAAGTCAACGGTGTTCAGGTACATGAGCAGGATCTCTTTCTTGGTGTAAGAGCGCTCCAGCTTGATGGACATGATCCATTCCTTGGTTTTGATGATGAGCATGCGCAGGCCCGGCACGTCGCTGAGCAGGCCGTTGTTCAGGTCATCACGGGTCCGGAAGAGGTTACGGGCCAGCTGCTGGGTAAGCGTACTGGAACCGCGGTCCTGTTTGCCGGTCAGTTTATAGTAAGGCACGGCCAGGGTTCCCTTGAAGTCAATGCCGGAGTGCTCTTCGAACCGGATGTCTTCGGTGGCCACCAAGGCATCTACCAGGGTCTTGGGCAGTTGCTCATACGTCACGGGCGAGCGGTTTTCCCGGAAATATTTTCCCAGGAGCTGGCCGTCTTCTGAGTACACTTCAGAAGCCAGTTCGCTTTTGGGGTTCTCCAGGGTTTTCAGGTCTGGGAGGTCGCCAAAAAGATTCAGGAAATTGATGCTAACGGCAAAAACGTACAGCAGGAAGAACACAAATCCTCCGGCAAAGAGCAGCCAAAGTGCCGAAATGGTTTTCCGGAACTTATTAACAGGCGTAGACGACATGCTATTGGTAATTTTTTTCAAAGAAAGCTACATACTCCGCTATATTTCCCAGCATTTCTAGTACCGCCAGGTTCGCGTCAGTAATGACAAAGGTAGCAAAATTCGAGCCTTTTAAATTGGCTAACGGAGAATTGCGTGTGGCTTGTAGTTTGGTGTACTGTTGGGCCGCTTTAAAATCGGGCAAGGCCCGGATGATGAGCAGTGTAGTGCCCTCATTAAAGGGCAGCGCCTCCAGTTTCAGTTGTTTTTTAGGGTGAAAGCGGGCGTTGTAGGTGTCATACGCTTTCATGAGCTGCTGCAAGGCTACGCTATCGCCGGTGTGCACCACCACAAAGCTGTGCGGCAGGCTTCTTTCGGTTTTGTACGTGGGCATTTCTTCTTTGGGCGCAACGGGGGTACTGACTTCGGGCGCTTTGGACAACTCGCCGCTTTCGTACCGCAGGTACAGGCTCATGAAGTCGCGGGCTTTGGGTAAAAGCGGACTTTCCGGGTACTGAACCACGAATCTCTCCATCGCCGCCCTGAACGTAACCGCCGGTTGCGTACGGCCTACTACCAGCGCCTGCAGGAAAGCGCTTTGGTCCTGGACATCGTTTTGGGGGTACTTTCTGGAAAGGGAGTCCAAAACGGCCAGGGCCTCGGGATACTTCTCCTGCTCATACAGCACGTACGCCGAGTCATAGAGCGCGTGCGCCGCCATGTTCTCCGCGGAAAAGGTGCGCAGGAAATCTGGTTGGTCAATCAGCTTGCTGTACTTAGACGTTGGGAAACGGTCTTTCAGAATTTTAGCGTATTCAGCCGCTTTCTCGGGCTGTTGCAGGCCCTGGGAGAGAAGGTACAAACTATAATATGCTTCAGACGCGTGGACTGAATTAGGGAACCGTTCCAGCAACCGCTGGAAAGTCTGGGCAGCCTTCTCGGGTTCTCTCAGGCGCTGCTGATAAATATTGCCTAAGGTGAACAAGGCTTCTTCGACCCGTTTAGCGGAGGCTTGCCGCTGCTCAGGCGTTACCGGAATGGCGGCCAGATAGGCTTCCTGCTTTTGGGCGGCCGCAGCGGCCAGGGCGGTACTGTCTACGGCAGGGCTGGCAACGGGGCTGGCCGCGACTCCAGTGTTGCCCGAAATAGCCGCTCCCCGGCGCCAGTTGTCTTGGAGCGGGCGGTCTCCCCAGGTGCGCAAAAAGTCATTTCGGGCCGTGGCCATAGCCGCCGGATTGTCAAAGTACCAGGTGCTTCCGGGCGTGGCCGGTCCGCCGATGGGTAGGGTAGCGGTCTGTTGGGTAGGTCCGGCGGCGTTTGTCATGGCGGCCAACGTGGCAGCAGCCTCTTGTTCCCGCTCGCGGGTGATCTGCTCGGCTACGCGCTGAACTCGTTCCGTGGTGCTTAGTTGCCCCAACGCCTGCAGGCTATCTTCTGACCGGATGATCTCCAACTGTTGGGTAAAGGCCGTGAGCACCGTACGGCGGTCGGCGAGTTCTTCATACCCCAGCGTGTTGGGCGGTAACAACTGCAGGGTGCTGTCATAGTACGCCTGGGCGAGGCCGTACTGCTGCAGGTTCTCATAGTAAATCTGCCCTGACAGCAAGTACGAGTACGCTTTCTGAACCTTATTAGTGGTGGAGGCCGCGGTGGACTGACGCAGCAGTTTCAGAGCATCTGGATACTGGTTTTCCCGGAGTTCCAGCTTCGCCAGATCATAATAGATCTTGTCCGTGTATTCTTTGTTTTTGGCGTCATCGGCTAGTTTGTGGAGGAAGTTTTTCACTTTCTCCTTATCTTCTACGTCTTTCAGCTCGGTGACCTGCGCCATGCTCAGGTTGGCATAGAAGCCCAGTTCATAGGGCGGCCGCTTCTTGAGCACCTTCGCAAATTGTTCATAGGCTTTGGTGTCCTGGTTGGTGGCCTGGTACAACTGACCCAGGATAAACCGAAGCCGGGCTTCCTGGTCTCTCTTCCGGGCGAAGGGAATGGCTTTCTCCAGGTTCTCCATCTCCAGCGGCAGGTTGTTCTGGATGCTGGCCAGTTGCGCCCTGGTTAAAAGTAACTCCCGGCCGTTGTCTTCGTTCATGCGCTCCTTCCGGAACTGTTCAGAAATGGAGATGGCCTGGTCATAGTCTTTCTGCCGGATGGCCAGCCGCATCATCCAGATCATGGCTTCGTGGCGGGCGTGCCGGTCGGGGCTGGTGGTCTGCACAAACCGGAAAGTCTTCGCGGCTTCGGCATCTTCGCCCTGGTAATAGCGCGCTTTACCAATCAAAACATAGCAGTCATCAATCCACCGCGATTTAGGGTGCCGGGCAATGGGGAACGAAGCGCGTTTGATCACCTCGTCCAGATCTGGGGCCAGGGTTCTCAGAAACGCGGTGTCAGGAGTGGGCAGAACGTCCAGAATGCGGTTGTAGTCATTCACGTTGGCGGCCGCAATGCGGGCTTCTACCGCCTCCATCTTTTCGCGCGCCAGAAAATAGCCGTTGAAGCGGGCGTTGATATTGCGGTACAGCCTACCCAAGGGTTTATCAGAAGAGCAGCCCGCCAAGGTTGCCGCTACAAGGAAGGAAAGAAGAAAACGGGTCAGTTTCAACGTCAGGTAAAGGTTGGGGTACTAGGTAGAACTACGCAGCGGCCTTTTTATTTTGTCTCTGTTTTAGCCAAAACAAGCTGGAAACGTACGGATGCATTTGGTGCCAGGGCAGTCTCTGCGAGGCTAAAAGCAAATTTACATTATTTTACCTCTAGTTATGCTACTACGCAAAATGCTGGCTACCAGGTAAACGAATGAACCCCGAAATAGTGCGAACCAATCCCGTTTTTGGCTCGTTTTCTCCAAAATGAGTCAAAACTGCCCCATCTTTCTGCCTGCAGTGAGCCAGGGATTAGTACCTTTGTAGAAACAGGAGCAAATGCACCCCATGGAGCCAACCCAACCTTCTTCTGATCCAAACAAGAAAGGCGGCGTGAAACCGTACCTGAAATACTCAGGCTTGGCTTTCCAGATGATTGCGGTGATGTCTGTGGCGGCGGTGGGCGGACGTAAACTGGATGCCTACTTCCAGAACGATACTCCGTGGTGGACCCTGGGCTTGCTGGTGGTGGCCGTGTTTGCCTGCATGTATTCTGTGATTGTGTCCCTTACTACTAAGAAATAAAAGCCGGTGAATTTTTTCAGAGGCATGCTTTTGATCACCGGTCTGCTGATCCTTTTGGTGACGTTTCTCCTCCAGTTCACCGGAGACAGATTGATCCATTCCTATATCTGGTACATGCTGGGGTTCTTTGTGTTTCTGACCGGTTTTGCCCATTACGTGGCTAATCTGGGCCTGAAGCATGATTCTGATAACCTGCATGCCTATTACTTTGCCTCTATGGGGGTGCGGATGGTTTTCTCTATAATAGCAGTTTTTGTATATAGATATTTCCATGCAGAGCAGCTAGTACAATTTGTATTAAACTTTTTCGCCCTTTATTTTATTTATGCCGGATTTGAAATCTACGCTTTGTTGAGTAACTTGCGCCAAAATTCAAAAAAGCGTGCATAGGGCAATGCGCTTACATAAAAACCATTGCTTTTAATTAGCTCTTAATGAAGAAGATACTCGTTTTCCTGCTTACTGTACTTACTTTTTCAGCCCAAGCGGCAGAATCAACCGAGGAGGGTAAATTCAGTCCCGGAGACATGATTATGCACCACATAGGCGATGACTATGTTTGGGAGTTTGCGCACGGGGTTACATTGCCTTTGCCGGTTATACTATACGGGGAAAAAGGACTGGATATTTTCTCCTCCTCTAACTTCTATAATGAGCACCATGAATTGCAGCCTTACAACGGGTATGTGAATGAGCATGGTCATATCTATTACGCCAACGAAGAAGGGCATCCACGTACAACCGTGAATGCCAAGGGCGAAGAAGAGCACGTAGGTCCAATGGACTTCTCTATCACCAAGAACGTGGCCTCCATGTTCATTAGCGTGTTCCTGTTGTTTCTGGTGTTCCTGACCATTGCCGGAGCTTACAAAAAGAACCGCGGTAAGGCCCCAAGAGGTATTCAGTCTTTCTTTGAGCCGATCATTGTTTTTGTGCGGGATGATATCGCTAAAACCAACATCGGTCCTAAGTATGAGCGCTTTATGCCGTATCTGCTCACCGTGTTCTTCTTTATCTGGTTTAACAACCTGTTGGGTCTGATCCCGGGTGGCGCTAACCTGACCGGTAACATTACGGTTACGTTGGTGCTGGCGGTGATTACTTTGTTGATTACCGTGTTCAGTGGGAACAAGTCGTACTGGGGACACATCTTCAACACGCCGGGTGTTCCGTGGTGGTTGAAGTGGGGTATTCCAATCATGCCTTTGGTAGAGGTGATCGGAATTTTTACCAAGCCTTTCTCGTTGATGGTTCGATTGTTCGCAAACATCACGGCCGGTCACATCATCATCCTGAGTTTGTTCAGCTTGATCTTCATCTTTGAAAGCATGGCCATCGGGCCGTTGAGCGTGGCGTTCGCCACCTTCATGAATTTCCTGGAGTTGTTTGTGGCTCTGTTGCAGGCGTATATCTTCACGTTGCTGTCTGCCATGTACTTTGGCGGAGCGGTAGAAGAGCACGATCATCATGATGACATGGGGTTTGGTGATGCGCCCCACGCAGTGAAAGCATCTCATTAATCTGAATTCCTTTTTTTTAACTATATATATATACTACTATGTTAGGATTATTGCTTGCATTGTCTCTTGGCTCAGGCTACGCGATCATGGGTGCCGGTATCGGCGCTGGTTTAGTGGCTCTTGGTGCCGGTTTGGGTATCGGTAGAATTGGTGGCTCTGCCATGGAGTCTATCGCTAGACAACCAGAGGCTGGTGGACAGATCCAGACAGCGATGATTATCGCTTCTGCTCTTATTGAAGGTGTTGCCCTGTTCGGGGTGGTAGTTTGCCTTCTGATTTCTTTCATCGAGTAGATGAATTCTATCGCCTCGCCCGTCCTGACGATTGGTCTGGACGGGCCGAGGGGATAAAGAGCCGGTAGTATAGACACGTTGAAAAAAATAGTACCTTTCGTTAATTAATCTTACAAGATGAATCCATTAGTAACCCCTAGTCTCGGATTACTTTTCTGGCAAGTGGTCACCTTTTTGGTGGTGCTTTTCCTGTTGTCAAAGTTCGCCTGGAAGCCGATCATGAAGGCCTTGCGCGAGCGCGAAGACAACATTGACGCTGCCCTGAGCATGGCTGAGAAAGCCAAACTGGAGATGCAAGCTTTGAAAGCCGACAACGAGCGCCTTCTTACCGAGGCCCGTGTTGAGCGCGACCGTATCTTGAAAGACGCCTCTGAGGCTGCTACCAATTTAGTGGAGACCGCCCGCGCCAAAGCCACTGAAGAAGGACAGCGCATGATTGAGCAGGCCCGCATCTCTATTGTGAATGAGAAGAAGGCCGCGTTGACCGAGGTGAAAAACTTGGCCGCTACCTTGTCAATTGACATCGCGGAGAAACTGATCAGACGTGAGTTGCAAGACGAGCAGGCGCAACGCGCTCTGGTGCAAAGCTACCTGCAAGACACGCACCTGAGCTAAGAACGGACGGCGAGCGGCTTCCCGCCCCGAGAAAGGAAGCGAATCGTTTTAAACCACGCAAGAGAAAAAAATGTCAGACGAAAGAGTTGCCTCGCGGTACGCCAAGTCTCTGCTAGAGCTGTCCCAAGAGAAGGGTTCCCTGGAGAAAGTGTATGCCGATATGCTTTCCTTCACCAAAACCCTGAACGGAAGCCGTGACCTGAGCCTGGTACTGCGCAACCCGATTATAAAGCATGATAAGAAACTCGCCATCCTTAACTCCGTTTTCGGGAGCAGCATGAGTGAGTTGACTATGGCCTTTTTCCGGATTATCACCCAAAAGAACCGGGAGGCCATTCTGGAGTCAGTGGCGGTTGAGTTTGTAAAGCAATACAACCTGATCAGCGGAATCCAGAAAGCAACGGTGACTACTGCCGTGCCCCTTACCCCAGAGCTTCGGGCTACTTTCCAGCAAATGGTGGTAGAACGCACCGGAGGCATGAAGGTAGAGTTGCAAGAAGTAGTGAACCCAGCCGTAGTAGGCGGGTACATCTTGCGCATTGGCGATCAGCAGATTGATAACTCGGTGAGAACCAATGTGCAGAAATTGAAAAACAAGTTTAAAGAAAATCCATACATTACTAAACTATAATCATGGCAGAAGTTAGACCTGATGAAGTATCAGCGATTTTAAGAGAACAGCTGTCAAACTTCAGAACAGAAGCTGAACTAGAAGAAGTTGGTACGGTTCTGCAAGTGGGTGACGGTGTTGCTCGTATCTACGGCTTATCCAAGGCACAGTCTGGTGAGTTGTTAGAGTTCGAAAATGGTCTGCAAGCCCTTGTTCTTAACCTAGAGGAAGACAATGTGGGTGCGGTATTGTTGGGTGACTGGAGCGACGTTAAAGAAGGCGACACAGTTAAGAAAACAAATAAAATTGCCTCCGTTCGCGTAGGTGATGGCATGGTAGGCCGCGTGGTGAACACCCTTGGTCAGCCAATAGATGGCAAAGGCCCGTTAGAGGGTGAGCTGTACGAAATGCCAATTGAAAGAAAAGCACCAGGCGTTATCTACCGTCAGCCGGTAAATGAGCCGATGCAAACCGGTATCAAAGCCATTGACTCCATGATTCCGATTGGCCGTGGCCAGCGGGAGTTGATCATTGGTGACCGCCAGACAGGTAAGTCTGCCGTGGCTATTGACACCATCATCAACCAGGGTGAGTTCTTTGACCGTGGTGCCCCCGTATTCTGTATTTACGTAGCTATTGGCCAGAAAGCCTCTACCGTAGCGCAGATCGTGAACGCCTTGGAAGCCAGTGGTGCCATGCGTTACACCGTAGTAGTGGCTGCTCCGGCTGCTGACCCAGCTCCCTTGCAATTCTACGCGCCCTTCACTGGTGCTGCCATTGGCGAGTTCTTCCGGGATACCGGTCGTCCTGCCCTGGTAGTTTATGATGACTTGTCTAAGCAAGCCGTGGCGTATCGTGAAGTGTCTCTGTTGCTTCGTCGTCCTCCAGGACGTGAGGCCTATCCAGGTGACGTGTTCTATCTGCACTCCCGTTTGTTAGAGCGTGCGGCTAAGATTAACGCTTCTGATGCCATCGCGCAAGACATGAACGACTTGCCAGAGTCTATCCGTCACTTAGTGAAAGGTGGTGGTTCTTTGACCGCTCTTCCTATCATTGAGACGCAGGCGGGTGACGTTTCTGCCTATATCCCAACCAACGTGATCTCCATCACAGACGGTCAGATCTTCTTGGAAACCAACTTGTTCAACTCCGGTATCCGTCCGGCAATCAACGTAGGTATCTCGGTATCTCGCGTGGGTGGTTCGGCTCAGATCAAGTCTATGAAGAAAGTGGCTGGTACCTTGAAACTGGATCAGGCGCAGTTCCGTGAATTGGAAGCTTTCGCGAAATTCGGTTCTGACCTGGATGCCGCTACTAAGCTGACCATTGAGCGTGGCCGTAGAAACCTGGAAGTATTGAAGCAGCCTCAGTTCTCTCCGGTAGCGGTAGAAGACCAGGTAGCCATGATCTACTGCTGTACCAATGGTCTGATCGATGACGTGCCGGTAAACGAGGTGCGTACCTTTGAGAAAGACTTCACCATGACTTTGAACGCGCAGCACCGTCCGGTTCTGGATGCGTTGAGAGCTGGTAAGATTGATGATAATGTGACTGACACGCTGAAGAAAGTGGCGCGTGAGCTCACAGCCAGATATCGTAAATAATTAAACCAACAGAAAAAGAGCATAGCGGTAACGCGCGTGCTCTTTTTTCTCTGTTTATACTTGACGCAAGTTAATGGCAAGTTTAAAAGAAGTACGTAACCGCATTGTTTCAGTAGGTTCTACCCAGCAGATCACCAAAGCCATGAAAATGGTGGCGGCGGCTAAATTGCGCCGGGCGCAGGATAATATCATGCGTATGCGCCCTTATGCGCAGCGCCTGAACAGCATTCTGTCTAACCTGTCTAACGTAAGCAGTGAGGCCGGCCAGAATGTGTATGCCCAGAAACGTGACGTGCAGCGGGTATTGATTATTGCCGTTACCTCTGACCGTGGTTTGTGCGGCGCTTTCAACTCTAACGTTATGAAAGCGGTGAACAACCTCATCAATGAGCGCTACAGTGCCCAGTCAGCGGCCGGCAACATTGAGATCATGGCCATCGGGAAGAAAGGGCATGAGTATTTCAACAAACGGAACATGCCTACGGCCGGTGATTATACCACCGTATTCGGGAACCTGTCTTTTGAAACCGTGCGCGTTGCCGCTGAGCAAGCCATGGAAGGTTTCCGGACCGGACTGTATGACCAGGTGGATATCGTGTACAACGAGTTCAAGAACGTAGCCACCCAGATTGTGCGCACTGAGCAGTTCCTGCCTATTCAGGAAAATGCGACGGAGCAGGCCAACACCAGCACTAATGCCAACTTGGACTACATCTTTGAACCTTCCAAAGAGGAGATCCTGGAGCAGCTGATTCCTAAGTCTCTGAAGATTCAGGTGTACAAGGCCGTTCTGGAATCCAACGCTTCTGAGCACGGTGCCCGGATGACGGCCATGGACAAAGCCACCGAGAACGCCGGTGAACTCCTGAAACAACTGAAACTGACCTATAACCGGACCCGCCAGGCGGCCATCACGACCGAGATCCTGGAGATTGTAGGTGGTGCCGAAGCGCTGGCCGCCAGCAGATAGCCGGGAGATAATCTTCCCCTACAAAAGCAAAGCGCCCATTTCTCAATGGGCGCTTTGCTTTTGTAGCCGGTGTTATCCATAGATTAAATTTAGGGCCTATATTTAGAAAAAGTAATTTAAAGCATTTATCATCTATCTTTACGTTTTAAAGGCATTTTAATAAAAAGAGGCTCTAAAGGTTAACAGAATTTAATACGAATGAAGAAAAGTGTTATCTGTGGTTGGATGATGCTGGTGCTGTTGCTGGGAAGTTTCCCGGGAGTGGCCCAGAAGAGAAAATCGAACGTAAAGAATCCGGAAAATCCTAAACTGGTCATCGGGATAGTGGTAGACCAGATGCGGTACGATTACCTATACCGTTTTTGGGACAAATATTCGAAAGATGGCTTTAAACGGCTGATAGGCCAAGGCTTCAACTTCAGAGACAACCACTACAACTACGTTCCCACTTATACCGGTCCTGGCCACGCCTCCATCTATACCGGCACCACGCCTGCCTTTCATGGGATAGTGGGCAATGACTGGTACAACCGCGAGACGGGGCGTAACACGTACTGTGCCGAAGACAAAAGTGTAAAATCAGTGGGCAGTTCCAGCAAGGCGGGCGAGATGTCACCGGTCAACATGATCGCCTCCACCATCACAGATGAGCTGAAGCTGGCCACAAATCAGAAGAGCAAGGTAATTGGCCTGAGCTTGAAAGACAGAGGCTCTATTCTGCCTGCTGGCCACGCCGCCAATGCCGCCTACTGGTATGACGGCAGCAATGGCAGCATGATCACGAGCACGTACTACATGCAGGATTTGCCAGAGTGGGTGAAAGCCTTCAACAAGCGGAACCTCGCAGATCAATACTTAAGCCAGCCCTGGACCACCCTGTTGCCCCTTGAGCAGTATACAGAGAGCACCGCCGATGATCAGCCGTTTGAAGGCACCTTCTCCGGCGAGCAGAAACCGGTGTTCCCGCACAACATTCCCGCGTATCGGGGCAAAACCTTTGATATGTTGCGGTCCATACCGGCCGGTAATACTTATACCAGACAGTTTGCGGAGGAGGCTATCAAAGCCGAGAACCTGGGCAAAGGAAGCGTGACTGATTTCCTGGCCGTTAGTTTCTCCGCCACAGACTATGTGGGGCACCAGTTCGGGCCTAATTCCATTGAGGTAGAAGACACCTATTTACGGCTTGATCAGGAGATGGCGGCCCTGCTGAAATTTATTGACGGCCACTTGGGCAAAGAAAACGTACTTATCTTTCTAACGGCTGACCACGGTGGGGCTCATAACCCAACCTACTTGCAACAATTGCGTATCCCGGCAGGTACCACCAACAACAAGGCCATGACAGACACCCTGGAGAAAAGGCTGAACCAGAAGTTTGGGACAGCAGAATGGGTGAGTAAATTCATGAACCAGCAAGTCTACCTGAACCATAAGGTAATACAGAGCAAGAAAGTAAACCTCCTGGAGATACAGGAAGAGACCGCCAGAATTATGATGCAGTTCCCGGGCGTGGCGCGGGTGTTTACGGCAGATAACCTGCTCCGTAACAACTGGACCGTCGGGCTGGGAATGATGGTGGAGCAAGGATTTATGTATGCCCGTTCCGGCGATGTGATGGTCGTGTCGCAGCCCGGCTGGTATGACAACTATGGCCGGGCCGCTGTCAAAGGAACCAGCCATGGCAGTTCCTATGGCTATGACACCCACGTGCCATTGCTCTGGTACGGCTGGCAGATCCCGGCCGGTGAGTCAACCGTAAGAACACATATCACTGATATTGCCCCCAGCCTGGCAGCCTGGCTTCGGATACAGGAGCCCAATGGCACAACTGGTCGTTCATTAGTAGAATACGTCGGGAAATAAGGGTTTCCAGACGCGAGGATAGATTAGATAAAAAGTAAGATGTTAGAAACTTCCCAAACCGCCAGCAATCCCTGGCACGATGTAAGCTTCGGTGAAGAGGCTCCGAAGGTGGTAACCGGTATTATTGAAATCCCGAAGGGCTCCAAAGCCAAGTATGAACTGGACAAAGACAGTGGTCTCCTGAAATTAGATAGAGTATTGTTCTCCGCGGTGCACTACCCGGCAAACTATGGTTTCATTCCGCAGACTTACTGCGATGACAAAGACCCTCTGGACATCCTGGTGCTTTGCTCTATTGATGTAGCGCCTATGTGCCTCATTGATGCCAAAGTGATTGGCGTGATGCAGATGATTGACAACAACGAGGAAGATGACAAGATCATCGCCGTGGCGGCCAATGACATGTCTGTGAAGCACATCAATGACATCTCTGAGTTGCCTCCGCACACGCTGCTGGAAATCCAACGTTTCTTTGAAGACTATAAGAAACTGGAAAACAAAGAAGTGGTAGTAGAGAACTTCCTGGGCCGTGAAGAAGCCTACAAGATCATTGAGCAGAGCATTGAGCTGTACAATACCACCTTCAGAGCGCAAAGCTAAGAAGTAGAAAAGAATGCCATTGAAGAAGCGCCGGTTCCCGTATAGGAAATCGGCGCTTCTGGTTTGTAGACGCTTGAAAAACGCGAAAACAAACCCAAGAATAGTGTTGCACCTATATGTTTGGCTGACGTACTTTGTCAGGGAAATGGTGAAGAAAACCGTTGACCAGTAAGATCACATGAGGGTCCCCCAAAAAGTCCTTGATTTCATTCTGTACAGCAATATGTTCATCTCCCTGTGCGCCGCCGCACTGGTGGGGGAGACCTATCTGCTCAGCGGAATCCCCATTTCTTTGCGACTGGGAGCCATGGTCTTCTTCGCCACCTTGTTTGTCTACAACGCAGACAGCCTGCTGCCTTACAAATTCAACCAGGACGTGCCTCTGACCCCTCGCCTGGAGTGGGTGAAATCGAACCGGTTAGAGCTGATCTTTATGGCCGTGGGCAGTGCCCTCTGTGCCATCTTCCTGTACTGGACGGCTATTTTTGAGCTGAATTTCTGGTTTCTGCTGCATCTGCTGGTGATTGCGGGCCTGTACTCGGTGCCAGTGGTGCCGGAGGGGGAGCGTTTCATTCCGCTGCGCGATATCCCGTACCTCAAAGTTTTCCTGATTGCCTACGTCTGGACCGCCATTACCGTGCAACTGCCCCTCACCGAGGTGGGCCATGACCTGTTCTCCTCAGACAGTCTCATCCTTTTTGTGCGGCGCTTTCTGTTTCTGTTCGCTTTGACCCTCGTTTTCGATATCCGGGACATAAACAAAGATAAACTGACCCAGACCGTGACGTTCCCAACCAGATGGGGCGTTCAGAACACCAAAAAGCTGGCCCTGGTTTTCTTGTTCCTGTTTGTGCTGCTGGTACCCGCCGGAACCGTGCTGCACATGCGCATCGCCTTGGGCTTGGCGGGGGTAGCGGCCGCTCTGGTAGTCTGGAACGCGCACGAATACCGATCTCCTTATTACTTCATGCTTCTCACCGATGGGATGATGATGCTGCAATTCCTGCTGGTCTGGCTCTTGACGTAAGCGTCTTCCCCAAGTAAAACTATTACTACCTCGCAGCGTTTTAAGGCCGAAATCGGCAAAAGGCCGCTGAAACGCATTCTCTGTTTTTGACCTGATTTCCTGAAACTAAGCCTAAAAAGCCAGCGCCGGAAATGGTTCAGGAGTGTCTGATTTGTAGAAAAGCCGCGCCCAGGTAGTTATATAGATCCGAGGCGATGAGTGAATCTTCTCCTACTGCTTCAGCCGCTAGATCGCCGGCCAGCCCGTGCAGGTAAACCCCCAGTTGACAAGCCTCTAAAGGAGAGTACCCTTGCGCCCGTAACCCCGTCAAAATGCCCGTGAGCACGTCACCGGAGCCGCCCGTCGCCATGCCCGGGTTGCCGGTGGTGTTGAAATAGAACTCGCCAGACGGGGTCCCGATGCAGGAGTGGGCCCCTTTCAGGATGACATAGCAGGCGTGTTCGGAACAGAAGTTTTGTAGTAGTTGCAGCCGGTGGAAATCATCCGAGGCCGGGCCGGTGAGCCGTTCAAATTCCTTGGGGTGCGGCGTTAAGATACTATCAGGGGGCAGTTGCTGGCGCAGTAAACGGTCCGCGGCCAGTAGGTTCAGGGCATCGGCATCCAGCACCAGCGGCGGCAGCTTTTGGCGGAACAGACTCTCCAGGGCCAGACGGGTGTCTTCGGCTTGGCCAAAGCCTGGCCCAATGCCCAGGCACTGGTACTTCGTGAGGTCCTCCGGGAACTGGGAAAGGTGCCGTTCATGATCATCGGTCAACACCATCGCCTCTGGCACTGTTGTCTGGAGAATGGAATAGCCGCTTTGGGGAACCTGCACGGTCAGGAGCCCTACGCCCGCCCGCAACGCCGCGTGCGCACTCATGGTAATGGCCCCCATCTTCCCGTAACTTCCGCCCACCAGCAGAGCGTGCCCAAATGTGCCTTTGTGCGAAAACTTTGATCTGGGACGAAGGATGGTCTGGAAGGCCTCGGGCAGGAGAACCTGGTACGGAGACTCCACCTGGTTCAGGAAATCTTCATGCAGCCCAATAGGAAGCACGTGCCACTCGCCGGCATAACCCCCCGAATGGGGCATCAGAAACGCCAGTTTAGGCCGCTCAAAGGTGAGCGTGACATCGGCCTGAATAACGGCGCTGCCGGAGGGAGTAGGCGCATCGGCGAACAGCCCCGAGGGGATATCGATGGAAAGAATAGTGGCGGGCTGCTGGTTCAGATACGTGACTACCTGGGCGTACAGACCTTCCAAGGGCCGGGAAAGCCCCGAGCCAAACAGTCCGTCCAATACGAGTGCCTGAGGCGGCAACCCTGGCGGTAAATCTTCTAGGCGCTGGAGCCGGTTCACCGCGATGGCGCTGGGCAGACGCTGCAGATTCTGGGTAAAGTCTGCGGAAGCGCTCTGGCCGGTTTCAATCAGGAAAACCTGCACGTCATAGCCATCCTGATGAAGCAGGCGGGCGGCCGCCAAGCCATCGCCGCCGTTATTGCCGGGGCCGCAGAAAACGAAAACAGGAACTGCCGCCGAATACCTCTGTTTCAGCCACTGCACCAAGGCCCAGGAGGCGCGCTCCATCAGATCAAGGGAAGAGATGGGCTCCTGCGCAATGGTGAAAGCATCGGCGGCGCGGGTCTGGGCGGCGGTGAGTATTTTCATGGTTGCTGGTTAATACCTGATTGTTCCTAAACGGATAAGACTGCTCAAGGTCATTATACGCTGTTTTCGGGCCCTTTTGACAAAAACAGCCATTAATCAGCCATCATCAGAACTGCAAGCCCATGCCCAGACCCAATCGGCCGCCCGGTAAAACGGCTGGGGTGATGGAGGCGTTCAGGCCTTTGTTGCGCAGGAGGCGGTCATGCAGAAAGTAAACGGTGTTCACGGAGAGAATGCCAATGCCCGCGCCGGCCAAGACATCGGCCATCCAGTGTTCGTTGTTCAGGACCCGCATCACGCCCGTGGCCGAGGCAATGGTGTAGCTACCAATACTAATCCACTTGCTTTTGTGCCGGAATTCTTTGTCTACGATGGTGGCAATGGTGAACGCATAGGCCGTGTGGCCTGAGGGGAACGCCCGGGGCAAGCCGTTGGGCCTTTCCTGCGCTGTCCAGATTTTCATGGGATAGATCACCACCGTTGTGAGCGCGCCGGAAGCCAGCAATAAACCCGTCTGGCGCCGGATGTCATGTTTGTTTTCCTCTGAAAAGGCCGTGAACCCATACAGACCTACAATGGGCACGAAAAACAGATAGTCATCAATCTTGGTGCTGAAGTGGGGGAAAGCTTTCCTGGCGTCTCGGCTGGCGTCATAACTGCTGTAAAAGCCCCGGTCTTTGATGGTGGAAATACCAGCGGCAATTAAGATAGCCGACGGAAGCACTGCGCGCTTCAGGTACTGTTTGGTTCTGGGTTTCTCCTCGGCCTGCGTGGCCGATTGAGCGGCCTGAGCCGATGTAGTGGTTACGGTGTCCGCAACTGGAGTTTGAGCTACCACTCCCGCAGACACAGAAAGCCACAGCAGCGAGGTGGACAGGAATAGTTTAATGTTCAAGTTGGGTAAAGATTTACGTGATAGATAGAAATTATGGTGACACATCTCCCTACAGACACCGTCCTCTTCATTACCCAACCAGCGGCGTTGTAAGCTTGTTTTCTCAAAACAGTCATAAAAACGCAAGTCGGGCCGAGAAGTTTTGGGAGTGCCCTCCTGTATTGGGAGGCGCGTCACCAGCCCCTAAACGCAGGTTAGTCCTGGCGGTTCATCGTCTGAATCACCTGCACCAGGTCATCGGGGGTGTTCAGTTGCTGGTCTTTGCCGCTCGAGGTCAGGGAGAAGGTCTGGCGGGCGGGGTTAGGCTGATAGAGAATGGCTTTTCCCCAGCTGTCCACGGTCAAATCACGCAGCACGGGACTGTTTGCCACTACTTCCTCTAACGTAAGAGGCCAGCGGGTTTGGGTCTGGTGGTACTTCACAATTGCCACGCCCAGTCGATTCAGTTTCTGGCTGGTGTTCCTTTGTTTCACGTAAGAATCAGTGAGTAAGCTGAGGAGCAGGAGCAATAAAAAGCCACCCAGCAGCAGAGAAAAAGTCCATTTTAGGAGAGGAAACCAGGTTCTCCACCTAATGATAGGACTCCGCCGATGACCATCGGTGTTGTTGGCTGTCCTGATGCCCAACAGCAGGGCCATAAAGTCTAGTGCTTTTTTCATTTTTTGTGTGCTGACTGCTATTTGAGATCTGACTTGCCTGTTGCCCAGGTGCTTGCTTACTCCTCCGCTAAAGGTACTATAATTAGAGCACACTCAACATAGGCAGACACTTGCCTCGTGGAGGCACAGTATGGTAGCGATTTGGCTATACTACCCCTTCAGGAACTTCTCTTTTTGGAAGCGAACTTCCCAGCACCTTCATTACTTCTTGAGCCCTGACCTTCAGGGTATTTCTGTTTTAAGCCCTTTTTCCTTAAAACATGCGGTAAATGGAACACGTAGACCCGTGCTTGCAAACGCCTGCCCAGATGGAGCGCGTTTGAACCTGGTTCTCTGAAAAAGAGGGGTTTTCTTGAAAAGAGGCCCAAAACGACTGGTGAGCTTTGGGAAGACAATACCTGTTGATACTCAATTTCTTAAGATGAATTACGCTTTTCAAAGTAGTGTGCCGGAAAGAGAGAAGAAGAGCAAAAGCGAAGATTTTTATCGGCTGAGTTGATTTTATTAAAAGTTAAATCCTATATTAACTTTATTATTTACAATAAGTGAAGAGCCTATGCTTACCGGACGTGTCAACGCCCCCGAGATAAATACCCGCCACGGTTGGCTGAATGTGAATCGGTCGTACACCCTGCGAGACTTCCGGGGTAAAATTGTTCTGCTGGATTTCTGGACCTTCGGGTGCATCAACTGCCAGCACATCTTGCCTGATCTGAAGCGCCTGGAGCAGGAATATCCCAACGAGTTGGTCGTGATTGGCGTGCACTCCGCCAAGTTCGAGGCCGAGAAAAGAAAAGACGCCATCCGGCAGGCCATCCTTAAGTTCGGGATTGAGCACCCCGTGGTGAACGACGCTGATTTTGAGGTGTGGAAACAATACGCCGTCAACGCCTGGCCTACGGTGGCTCTCATTGACCCCGATGGCAAAGTGGTGGGGCAACGCTCCGGCGAGGGCATCTATGACATCATCAAACCGCACCTGGATGACCTGATTGAGACGTTCCAGGGACGCTTAAACCTGGAGCCCTACCGCTTTAAACCCGAAACAACCGAGGCCTCTGCCCTGCGGTTTCCTTCTAAGATGATCGCGGACCCAGAAGGCAATCTTTATCTTTCTGACAGTGGCCATAACCAGATTCTGAAACTGGATACCGCCGGTCATGTGCTGGAAGTGATTGGCAGTGGCCAGCAAGGCTTCACGGACGGACCTGCGGAGGAGGCTACTTTCCATGAGCCGCACGGTCTGGCCTTGCACGGGCAGTTCCTCTACGTAGCCGATGCCAAGAACAACGCCCTCCGGAAGGTAGACCTGGTGCAGAAGCAGGTGAAAACAGTGGCCGGAACGGGTGAATTGAGCTATTACTTTTTCCACGAGGAAATTGGCGTGCCCGTGAACCCCAACAGTCCCTGGGATTTGGTCATTGACGGAAATCAGCTCTATATAGCCAGCGCCGGGAATCACCAGATCCTGCGCATGGACCTACACACCGAAAAGGTGTACCGGTTTGCGGGAACCGGCCGCGAGGCCCTCGCCGATGGAACGCTGCCCGAAGCGGCTTTCAACCAGCCCAGCGGCCTCACCCTCATCGATCACACCCTGTACGTGGCAGACCCCGAGGCCAGTGCCGTGCGCGCGGTACACCTGGAGAAAGGCCGGGTTTCTACGCTCATCGGCCGCGGGCTCTTTGAGTTCGGGGATGAAGACGGCTACTTTGACGAGGCGTATCTGCAGCATTGCATGGGCATCACGGCCCATAACGGAAACCTCTACTTGGCAGATACCTACAACGGCAAAGTTAAGGAGCTTAACCTGGCCAAAGAGCGCATCAAGACCATTGTAGGCGGTTTAGACGAACCCAACGACGTACTTTTCCACAACGGTTTTCTGTGGATAACTAACACCAACGCCCACCAACTCTGGAAGGTGAACCTGGAAACCGGCGAGCGGGAAATAGTAGCCATCAAAGCCATGGTGCCGGTGGAATAATCTGTCTGCCAGGGCTGGAGAGCCGGTTTTTCACACCACCAGGCAGATAGAGTGCCGGGCCTGTTCCTTCGCGCGTTGGGCTTGTAGCAGATGGCGCTGCTGGTGCAGAAGTAGGAACTCCAGCGCTTCGCCCAAGCGCATTTTGAGCAATCGGAAGAACTCCACCGGAATGGCTTTTTTGTTGAGATCTGCTTTGGCAGCGGCTTCCAGCAGGTGGAGCAGCTTGTCCTGGTGCTGCAGGAACTCGTCCAGTACCTGGGGCGTGAGATGGCTGTTATGCGGGTTCAGGTGCTTCAGGGTCTTGTATTTCTTGCTGCCGAGGGGGTTCACCACATCAAGGGACTTTCTGCCTATCCAGGAGTAGCGCACGGCCTGGGAAAGGAGTGGCTGCTGAGTGATAGTGATGGCGCGCTCCAGGTGGGGCAGATAAAACCGGCTGTAGCGGTTGAGGTGCTCTACACATTCCAGAACGCTCCACCCGGAGGCGTGGGGCTTGAAATTAAGGGCCGCAGCATCCGCCGGAAGAAACTCTGACCGGATAATCTCTTGCTGGGCGTGGGCCTGCTCCTGCAGTTGGGTTAGGAAAGGTGCTGGTTTCATGACGTTTATCTTTTTACCAAAGCTAGCGCCCTGAACGGTGCCAAACCTTGATTCAGATCAAGATTTACATGATGCGGCTCAGGGTCTCAGGGGTCATGCGAAGGTAAGAGGCGATGTACTTCTTAGGCACCAGCTGAAAGATATGCGGACTCCGGCGCAGCAGACGATCCAGGCGCTGGGCAGGATCGGGGAGTTGCAGGTCTACTTCGCGTTCTATCTTGCCCACCAAGGCCTTCTCCAGTTCCAGGCGCCAGAACTTCCCGAATACGGGCCGTTTTTCCTGAATCAGGTCAAAATCAGTTTTCGAGATGGCCAGCAACTCGCTTCTCCGCAGGGCTTGGATGCAGTACTGGGAGGGCGTTTGGGTCACTAGCGAAGGGAACGAGGTGATCAAGGTGTTGGGGTAGGCAAATCCCACGCAGATCTCTTCTTGCGGGGTGGGCAGGTACAGCCGCAGGGTGCCGCTTTCCACAAAATACAGATGCTGCTCCACCTGCCCCGTCCGGATGAGGAAGTCGCCGCGGTTCACCGTGTAGCGCTTCTTCCATAAGGGCAGAAAGGCTTCCACGTCATCGGGGGAGAAGAATGGAACCTGGTTCAGCAGCGAGGCCAGCATACGGTTCTGTTTTAGGGCTGTTTACTTAAAAATAAGCCAAAAACAGGATGAAAACTAATGTTAGGTTTTTTTCTCCTGCGTATACCCAAGGATACTGATTATCTCTTTTCTTTCACGTAATTTTAAAGACTGAACCCTTTCATAAAGGCTCGTTTGTTCAACGAACAAGAGCTTTGTACAGGAAGTGAAGAGATTTGGCATCAGAGCATACACGCAAGATATGGCACTACTTTTTAATGATTTCGCGAGTTGGGGAGAGCACTGCCAGACCACGGGAGAACCGTTGTACCAGGCGGTGCTGGGCTATGAGATAGAACAGAAAGGCCGGTCTGAGGAAGAGATCTGGGACGGTCTGCAGCGGGCGTACGACGTGATGAAAGATGCCGTGAAAACCGGGCTCACGCAAGACATGACCTCCCGCTCAGGCATGGTGAACAACGGGGCTAAGAAAGTAGCGGCCGCGCCGGTTACGGTACTGTCACCTGAGTTTCAGCAGCTCATCAGCCGGGCCCTGGGGGCTAAGGAGGTAAACTCGTGCATGGGCCGGGTAGTGGCGGCTCCTACGGCCGGTGCCTCGGGTATCTTGCCCGGCATCTTAACCACCATCCAGGACCTGCACCACCTGGATGACCGCAAGATTCTGGAGGGATTGCTGGTGGCCGCGGGCATCGCGCTCATTATTGAAACCAATGCATCTTTGGCCGGTGCCGTAGGTGGTTGCCAGGCCGAAACCGGCAGTGCCGCCGCCATGGGGGCCGGAGCCATTGTGTACTGCCTGGGCGGCACCGTGGAGCAGGCGTTTGCGGCCGTGGCCATTACCATCCAATGCATGCTGGGGTTGATCTGTGACCCCGTGGCCGGTTTGGTGGAGGTGCCGTGTATTGTGCGTAACGCCAGTGCGGCGGCTATCGCGTTCTCCAGCGCCCAGATTGCCATTGCCGGGGTAAATCCCGTCATTCCGGTGGACCAGTGCGTGATGGCGCTGGGCGAGGTAGGGCAAAGCATGGAAACCAGGTACAAGGAAACCGCTCTGGGCGGCTTAGCCAACACTCCCAAAGGCCGCGAGATTGAAAACCTGGTGCTGGTGCAGGACGTGGAAATCCTACCGGATGAAGACAGTGAGTGAGTCCCCGGTTTAAGGCCTGTTTTCAGAAAACAGGCCTTAAACCGGGATTGCTGTTTCTGCCTTTCGGCAAAGCGCATGTAGGGGCAATCCCTTGTGGTTGCCCTTATGGGGCTCAACGCAAAGGACAACCACAAGGGTTTGTCCACCCCAATGATAATTTCTTTACAGCAGCGACTGCTGCACCGTCACGATGTTCAGGAATTGCTCATTTTCATCCCAACTGAGGCGGTAGGGCGTTATCTTGTCCTGCGTAATGACCTCCACCTTGGCGATTCGCTTGAGATCGGCTAGGAAATGGGCGCTGTTCACGGGGTGTTTGTTCACCAACACGCGCAGTTGCCGTTGGGCGGGTGGCACCTCAAAGTAATCCAGCACGTCTTCCAGTTTAAGGAGCGGTTTCTTGTTTTTAAGGGTAATCTGCACCACTCCGTTTTGGGCTTTGCGCCCCATCTCGGCCAGCACCGCGGAGTCTTTGTAGACTTGCACCACTATGATTTCCTTGGGATCTACCAGCAAAGAACCGTAGGAGGTTTCCTGGGAGCCCAGCAGCAACAGAGGAGTGCTGGACATGGAAACGACTCCTAGCATTGGCGGCGGCGTCAGGACAGGGGGCAACTCGGCTCTGTCCAACGGTTGGCCGGCCCTGATTTGCCCCCTGACCGAGAAGGAGCCGAGAACTCCCAAGATGAAAATGGCTAGTGCTTTTCCCATAGTTCAAATCTACACCTTTTTACGGAAGAACACCAGCCGGAAACCAGCTTATCCGCGTGAACGCAGAAGCCACCCTAAACGGCAGGTTTCTTCTGCGCTCGCTTAATAGTTGGGGATGTTGCTCACGCTGTTTTTGGTCAGCATCAGGCCCAGCATCATGAGCAGACTGGAGAGCAGCACCACAAAGAAAAGCACGCTCTCGGTCATGCCCGCAATGTCATATTGCGGCGGAATGCTGAAGAACAGCAGAATGGTGATGAGCCCTCGGGGCGCGATGAAAAGCTCTGGGATGAGCGGTACCCGTGCAATGTACTGCAGGTACGCAAACCGCACCAGCAGAATGATGGAGAAAATAGTGAAGCCCATGACCCAGACATCCAGCTGGTAGAGTTCCTGCAGATTGATGGAAAACCCGAACAGCAGGAAAAAGAAGGTCCTGATCACGAAGGCGCTCTCGCCGTTGATCTGCTTGAGCTGGATGATTTCGGCCTGCAGCGAGGTTAAGTTGATGAATTTGCCCAGCCGATCTTTGATAAAGAGCGCGGCATTGTTCAGCATCAGCCCGAAACACAGCACCATGAGCAGCGAGGACAGATGCAGTTTCTTCCCGATGGAGTAAAGCAGAATCAGGATGGCGATGATCAGGAAGAACTTGATGTGGCTTTTGATCTTGTCCACGAAAAACAGCAGAATAAGACAGCACACCACGGAGATCAGGAAGATACTCACCAGATCCACGGCCAGCGTCACAAAAGAGCCCACCCCAACCTGCTCGTTCTGGACGGCGAAGTTGAAGGCCACAATCCCGATGATGTCTGAAAAAGTAGCTTCGTAGACGATGAATTCCTTTTTCTCAGCAGAAAGGTTGCTCACGCTGGGAATGGCAATGGCGCTGCTGATCACCGCCAGCGGAATAGCGTTGACAATGGCCATCTGATACGGCACATCCAGCCAGAAATTGATAAACCAGGCAATCAGCGCCGCCGTGATGAGCAGGGTAAGCGTGGCAGTCAGCAGGGTTTTCCGGATGAGGGGGAGCTTGTCGCGGCTAAGTTCCAGGTCCAGCGCGCCCTCCAGTACAATCAGAATAAGTCCGATGATGCCAAACAGTTCCAGAATGTTGCGCAGGCCCGGCAGGGAGACGTTGAAATACGTAGCAAGGACCTGCAGGAGAATGCCCGTGAAGAGCAGCAGAATGACGGATGGTATCTTAGATCGTTTCGCCACCACATCAAAGACATAGGAAAGAATGATGAGGCTGCTAAGAATGATCAGAAAGGTATAGGCGTCTAATATCATGCCGGGCGGTTAGGTGAATAAATATACGAAAGTGGCCCTCCGCAGATGGGAAAATGAACCTCGTATTTCTAAAGTATCGGAAGAAAGAAGCGATGAACAGGGGTAAATGTTTCCAGATCGGCTTTTTTCCACTACTAAGGTACACAACCCTTCTCAGAGATAACGCTTTTTATCCTGGCTAAGAAGATGACCGCTGGAAGAAAGTAAACCGAGGTATTCCGCTCTTTGGGTTAAAACATGCTGTAATTTTCCTCCTAAAACCATGTGTCTTGCCCCAGATTGACCTTAATGCTCTTTTGTGCGTTGCGCGCTTGTGGCTTAGGTAAGAAGAACGAGTTGTTGTTCAAAGACTGATGTGCCGATATGCGAAATCTAGGCCAGAAGGAATCCAGGCACGAAGCGGAAAGCGGCTTAACTAGTATTACTAAGAGCGGAAATGAAAAAGCCGGGGCCGCTTCTGCTTATAGAAGCGGACCCGGCGTTTTAAGGCTGTTTTAAAGAAAACAGGTCCTAAACGGATGAACGGATGTAGTAGGCTTTCTGCCGTTTCTGGGCCGTTTTAAGGATATTAGGCTTAAAACAGGCACTTACCTCGTGATCAGCTCCGGGTGGTTGGTCATCACGCCATCGGCTCCTATTTCAAAGAGTTCCTGGATGTTCCTTGGTTTGTCCTCGGTCCAGATGAAAGTTTTGAAGCCTTGATGGTGCAGTGACTTGATAAAGGCCTTGGAGGCGAAGTAGCGATGCACATTGATAGCCGTGGCTTCTGAGTAGCGGTCAAAGCCGCCAAATTTGAGTTCGTGGTCAATGAAGATAGGCAGGAACGGAATCTTGCCCACCATCAGTTTGTGCGTCTGAATCACGAAATCCGCTTTCCAGATGCGTTCCAGAATGGGGTCGTAGAACGACTGGAGCACGCACCATTCCTCGGCGCGGTTTTCCCGGATGAGCCGCAGGGTGTTCTCCTCCAGCCCCGGGTAATAGTCGTCTTCGCCTTTTTTGAGTTCAATGAGCAGCTTTTTTTTACCTTTCACCGCTTTCAAGACCTGCGCCAGCGTAGGAATGCGCTCCCCCGCAAAAGCCGAGTCCAGCTTAATGCCGGCATCCAGTTTCTCGAGTTCTGCCAGCGTGAAATCAGACACGCGGCCGGTGCCGGTGGTGGTGCGGTCAAGGGTGGCGTCATGGATCACCACTACCTCGTTGTCTTTGCTTTGGTGAACGTCTACCTCAATGAAGTCGGCATCGGTTTCCATGGCTTTCCTGACGGCGGCCAGGGTGTTCTCCGGGGCCAGGCCAGAGGCGCCGCGGTGGGCAATGACGCTCACCTTGCGGGCATTTTTCTTCAGCGTGATTCCTTTTTCAGGGGTGCCGGCATCGCCGCAGGCACACATCCAAAACAACAGGAAGGGCAGGGGAACCAGCCTGCTCCATACGGGTATTTTACCTGTTCCAGATCGTTCGCTCATAGACGCGCCGGTCTATCTGTAGACTTCAGCAATGTAAGTTAATACAGTTTTTGTATTCGGCCAATGGCCGCAGAAAGCATTTATAGGAATTACAAAATATCTACCTGGCGGGTAATGCTTTCTTCCAAAGAAATAAAGGTCTCAGTGCGCTCCACGCCCTCAATGGCTTGTATCTTCTCGTTCAATACTTCGCGCAGGTGCAGGGTGTCACGGCAGATAATTTTGGCGAACATGCTCCACTGACCGGTGGTGTAGTGCATTTCCACAATCTCGGGCACCTGCCGCATGGCGGTCACCGCGGTCTGGTAAGCTGAGCCTTTCTCCAGGTAGATACCAATAAAGGCGCAGATGTCATAGCCTACTGCGTTGGGGTTAATAAAGAGGTGCGATCCTTTGATCACCCCTAAATCTTCCAACTTTTTCATGCGCACGTGTACGGTACCCCCAGAAACTTGTAATTCCTTCGCTATATCAGTGTAAGCCCGGGTGGCGTCTAACATGAGCATGGAAAGAATTCTTCTGTCAAGATTATCAATTTCTGAAACTTGGGCCATTTTATAGATCTAGTTTTAACAATTCTACAACGAATAACATCTCGCTTTAGAGATGTGCTAAGATACAAAAAATATATTTATCAAATTGTCAATTTATTTACAATTGTGTTATATTCGTAATAACAAAAAGGTTTAAAGTTTAACATATTGATAAAAAGTTATATGCAAACCGATTTGATTGAGGATATCAAGGTGAGTTTAGACCAAACTTTGGGCCAATTGCGGGGTCCTGCAGTGGTAGATGTGCTCAAGGTGCAGCAGGCCATTATCAGGGCGGTGCACCAGTTCATGTTTGAGCGCGGCCTGGTGCAGCTGATGCCGGTTATGCTCTCGCCCATCACAGATCCCCTGAACCACGGCGTGGTAGACGCGGCTATCTCGTATGCCGGCGGCCGCTGGAGCCTGACCAAATCCATGATCTTCCATAAGCAACTGGCGCTGTTGAACCCAGAACTGGAGTCTTTGTACATCGTTTCGCCTAATGTTCGGTTAGAGTTCGCTGACCGTGCATTTACGGGCCGCCATCTGTTTGAGTTCACCCAGGTAGACTTTGAATTCTGGGACAAAGATGGGGCTTTTGTGCGGGCGTTCATGGAAGATTTGTTGAATTACGTCTTTTGGGCGGTGAACAGAGACCTTCCGGAGACAGTGGCCAAGTACCGCCCTGAGGGGTTGCCCGCGTTTGGTCCGCTGGAGGTGTTCCGCACCCAGGAGCTGGAGGCCCAGTATGGCCCGGACTATGAGCACCTCAAATCCAAAGAAGCGGCCGCGCCCTTCTGGCTCCTGAACCACCGCCGCGAGTTCTATGACAAAGAAGACCCCGCCAACCCGGGCACGTACCTGAACTATGATCTCATCTGGCCCGAAGGCTTCGGCGAGGGCCTGTCTGGGGCGGAGCGCGAGAACGAATACCACCAGATCCTGAAGCGGATGGATGAGACCGGAGCCAGCAAGGAGGCGTTTACGCATTACCTGGAGGTGGCCCGGCAACAGCTGTTGCCGCTCTCGGCCGGGGCCGGTTTTGGGGTGGAGCGCATGGCCCGCTACATCTGCCGCATCAAGGACATCAACGACGTGACCCCGTTCTGCCGCCGGCCAGGCATGCCCGCCCTTTTCTGAAGAACAGCAGATTTTTAACGGCATATTTCGGTTTTGGGGCTGTTTTGTGAAAAACAGCCCCAAAACGTTTTTCATTTGACGGTATACTCCCCGATATTGGGGCGCCGTTCCTGTTGGGGCGGCAAACCGGAAACCAGAGGCGGCGGCAGATTTCCCCATCGCCTCGTAAACTCCTACTCCATGAGTACGCACAAGCACTTTATCATTGACTTTGACAGTACCTTCACCAAGGTGGAAGCCCTGGACGAACTTTGCGCCATCTGCATTCCAGACCCGGTACGCCGGCAAAAAGTACTTGCTGAGATCCAGCGCATCACAGACCTGGGCATGGAAGGCGAAATCCCGTTGGTAGATTCCCTGGACCAACGCCTGGCCCTGCTCAGCGCCAACCGCGAGCATCTAGACACCCTCATTGAGCACCTGCGCGGCCAGATCTCTGAGTCATTCAAGCACAACAAGGCTTTTTTTGAGGCCTTCAAAGACGATATTTACATCATCTCCAACGGATTCAAGGAGTTCATCGTGCCCATTGTGCGGGAGTTGGGCGTGAAGCCCGAGAACGTGTTCGCCAACAGTTTCACGTATGACGAGAACGGCAACATCACCGGATTCGACCGCGACAACGTGCTCACCCAGAACCAGGGCAAAGCCAAGCAGATCAAATCGCTGAACCTGCCCGGCGAGGTCTACGTCATTGGGGACGGATATACCGATTACGAAATCAAAGAAGCCGGCATCGCCGATAAATTCTACGCCTTCACTGAGAACGTGAGCCGCGACAGCGTGGTAGGCAAAGCCGATCACGTGACGCCCAGCCTGGACGAGTTCCTGTACGTGAACAAACTGCCCAGCGCGCTCTCCTATCCTAAGAACCGCATCAAGGTGCTGGTACTGGAAGGCATCCATGAACGAGCCATCAACATGTTTAGGCAGGAAGGGTACCAGGTAGAAGTAGTGGCCGGGGCGCTGGAGGAAGACGAACTCTGCGAGCAGTTGCACGACGTGGCCATTCTCTGCATCCGGTCTAAAACGCAGTTAACCGCCAAAGCCATTGCGGCGGCCCCCAGGCTGATGGCCGTGGGCGCGTTCTGCATCGGCACCAACCAGATAGACCTGCAGACCTGCACCGAGCGCGGTATTGTGGTATTCAACGCGCCGTACAGCAATACCCGCAGCGTGGTGGAAATGGCCATTGGCGAGATCATCATGCTTTCCCGCGGACTGGTGGAGAAAAGCAACCGCCTGCACGAAGGTGAGTGGGACAAATCTGCCAAGGGTTCCAACGAGATCCGGGGCAAGAAACTGGGCATCATCGGGTACGGCAACATCGGGTCGCAACTGTCTGTGCTAGCGGAGAGCCTGGGCATGGAGGTCTACTTCTATGACGTGGTAGACAAGCTGGCCCTGGGCAATGCCAAAGTCTGCCATTCGTTAGCCGAGCTGCTGGCTCTGGCTGATATAGTGACGCTGCACGTAGATGGCCGCGCCAGCAACAAAAACATCATCGGCCCCAAGGAATTTGAGTTAATGAAGCCGGGCGTGCTGTTCCTGAACCTGGCCCGCGGCCACGTGGTGGACATTGAGGCCCTCGCTGAGAATATCAAGAGCGGCAAGATTAGAGGCTGCGCGGTAGACGTGTTCCCGTATGAGCCCAAGAACAACCAGGAGCGGTTTGAGTCGGCGCTCCGCGGATTGCCCAATACGTTGCTGAGTCCGCACGTGGGCGGCAGCACCGAGGAGGCGCAGGAGAACATCGCGCAGTACGTGCCGTCCAAGATGATTGACTACGTGAATACCGGCGGCTCTTACAACAGCGTGAACTTCCCTAACCTGCAGTTGCCGGCTTTGCGCAACGCGCATCGCCTGATCCACATCCACCGCAACGTGCCGGGCATTCTGGCCAAGATTAACAACACCCTGGCCGAGAACCAGATCAACATCCTGGGCCAGTACCTGAAAACGAACGAGACCATCGGGTACGTGATCACCGATGTAGACACCAAGTATGACCGTTCGGTTATCCAGCAACTGAAGCAGATCCCGGATACCATCAAATCCCGGACGCTGTACTAAAGAGTAGCAAGTAGTAGAATTGTCTGGTAGTTTTAGGGCTGTTTTCAGGAAAATGGGCCCTAAACGTACGCCAGAGGTAGATATAAAGTGCAAGAGCCGTTTTAAAGCTGTTTTCCAGGAAATGGCATCAAAACGGCTCTTGCTTTTCAGCTGCCTTTCTTCCCAATATTTAAGTTTCAGGAGATAGAAGGCTCCTTCTTTTATTTAATCCATCGCTCAACCATTCATTCACTCCATCAACTATGGCTTCTGTTTATTTCACTCCCGGCCCGGCGCAACTGTACCCCACAGTGGCAGGTCATTTGCAAAATGCGTTAGAGCAGCAGGTGTTCTCCCAGTCGCACCGGAGCCAGGCGTTCAAAGATCTGTACCGCCGCGCCGATGCCGGGTTGCGGGCGCTGTTCCAGCTACCCGATGATTATTCCATTTACTTCACCGGCTCGGCCACGGAGATCTGGGAGCGCAGCCTGCAGAGCCTCACGGCGCAAAATACTTACCACCTGGTGAACGGCTCCTTCTCCAAAAAGTACCTGGACCATGCCAAGTGGCTGGGCCGGAACGCGCAGGTGTTGCAGGTGCCCTTCGGGCAGGGATTTTCCCTGGAGGATGTGCAGGTGCCCGACGGGACAGAGTTGCTGGCCATCACCCAGAACGAAACCAGTTCCGGGGTGTGCATGCCGGTAGAAGACATTCATGCCCTGCGCCAGCGCTATCCTGAGCCGTTGATCTCCGTGGACATCGTATCCGGGGCTCCGTATGCGGCGCTGGACTTTTCTAAAATTGACATGGCGTTCTTCTCGGTGCAGAAGGGGTTTGGTTTGCCGGCCGGCCTTGGGGTGTGGCTGGTGAATGAGCGTTGCCGCCAGAAAGCCGCTTCTCTGGAAGGAAAGCAATATACTGGCGGGCACCACAGTCTTGCTTCGCTGCAAGAGCAGTACCAGCAGTTTCAGACGCCCAGCACGCCCAATGTGCTGGACATTTACCTGCTGGCGCACGTGGTGGAAGACATGCTGGCCAAAGGCGTAGAGGTGATCCGGCGCGAGACGGAGGCCAAGGCGCAACAGCTTTATTCCTTTCTGGAGGAGAGTGCTTTGTTCTCGCCGTTCGTGCAGGAGAAAACGCATAGATCTCCCACGGTAGTGGTGGCCGATGTGCTGGACCGCCCCGCCGCTGAAATTATTTCGATAGTAAAAAAACAAGGAATTGTAGTAGGCAGCGGGTATGGGGCATTTAAAGACAAACAGATCAGAATCGCCAATTTTCCGGCTGTTTTAGAACAGGAAGTAGAAATTTTAGTACAGGCACTGAAGCGTATCTAATTGTATGTTAACAGGAATGTGTTATTTGGTTTAAACTAATACTTGGTATAGTTAAACTTTAGCTATAGTTTTGAGTATAAATACACTATTATATAACTAAACTAACACGCTCCTCATGAAGAAGTATTTACTTACTTTAATGCTTTGCGCTTTTGCGGTTTCTTTCTCCCCTGTCGCGTCTGCTGCGTCAGATTCAGCTCTTGCCGGTGAAGGGCTTCCCTTCTTCAAAAAGAAAAAAGGGTCTATGGCCAGATACAAGCAGATCAAACGGAACAATGGAAGTTATGTAAAGAAGCGTGCCACTTCTACCCGTAAAAAGAAGTCCTTCTTCCAGTCAATAGCTGCCCGCTAAGCGTTGGCTTGCTGGCGTGGCCTTTTTAGGCCGTCAACAGGCGGTAACAACTTACCAACAAAAACGCCTTCCGAATCTGGAAGGCGTTTTCTGTTTCTAGGAGTTTTTGCGTTGTTTTCGCCACATCTCATTAAACGAAAGCGGGGCGGCTACCAGCGGTTCGCGGCGTTTGCTCCAGGTCTCTTTCTGCACGTGCCCCAGAACGAAGTTCTTGACCGAGGCCGGCGCGAAGTTCAGGAGCCTGCGATTTTGCATGCCTTTCGCCCAGAATCTAAAAGCCAGTTTCTCGTTCTTGTCCACCAGGCCTTCGTCTACGCTCTGTCTGCGGTTGAGCAAAAGCAGGTTGTGCAGGTTGATCTTCACCGGGCACACGCTGGTACAGGCGCCGCACAGCGAGCTGGCGTAGCTCAGGTGTTTGTGTTCTTCCATGCCCGCCAGGTGCGGCGTAATCACCGAGCCAATGGGCCCGCTGTAAGTAGTTTCATAGGTATGGCCGCCAATGTTCTTGTACACCGGGCACACGTTGAGGCAAGCCCCGCACCGGATGCAGTTCAGGGCTTCGCGCTGCTCTGGTTGGGCCAAGAGGTTCGTGCGGCCGTTGTCCAGCAGTACCACGTACATCTCCTCGGGGCCGTCTTTCTCGGTGGGCTGGCGCGGACCAGTGAGAATGGTGTTGTAGATGGTCACGTTTTGGCCGGTACCGCTGGTGCTGAGCAAAGGCCAGAACAAATCCAGGTCCAGCATGGACGGAATCAGCTTCTCGATGCCCACAATGGCGATGTGCGTTTTGGGGAAGGTGGTGGAGAGGCGCGCATTCCCTTCGTTCTCGGTCACGGCGATGCCGCCGATGTCCGCGATCAGGAAGTTGGCGCCGCTGATACCAACCTCGGCCTGCGTATATTTCTCGCGCAGCAGTTTTCGGGCGGTGAGCACCAGTTGCTGGGCGTCATCGGTGGGCGGAATGCCCAGTTTTTCAGAAAACAGCTCCGAAATGTCCTTCTTGGACATGTGCATGGCGGGGGTCACAATGTGGTACGGCCGCTGACCGGCCAGCTGCACAATGTACTCGCCCAGGTCCGTCTCCACGGTTTCCACGCCGTTCTTCTCCAGAAAATCGTTCAGGTGGATTTCCTCGGTACTCATGGACTTGGACTTCACCACTGATTTGGCGCGCTTGCGCTTCATGATGGTGCCAATCTCGCGCAGGGCTTCCTCAGCGTTCTGCGCCCAGATCACTTTTCCGCCCCGTTTGCTGAAGTTGTTCTCAAACTCCACCAGGTACTTGTCCAGGTTGTTGATGGTCTGGGTTTTGAGAAATGAGGCCCGCTCCCGCGCCAGTTCATGGTGCTCGTAGGCGCTCATGCCGTTCTGCACGGCGGCGTTGTATTTGCCAATGTTGAAGCGAATCTTCTGCCGGTGCTCCAGGTCAAAGGCTTTATCTTCTGCGTCCAGCAGAAACTGTTTCAGTTTAGTGCTCAAGTGTGTTCTCCGGTATAGGTGAGAAAGCTCTATTTGGCCAAGCTACAGATAAATAGAGCCACTGCAAAATTAACGAACCTTTGCCGCAAATAGGCATGGTAAGCGCAAACGCATGGCAAGATTCAGGCATCGCCTTGGCGCTTCCCTGATTTGATCAGGTTCCTTTCCTGCACTTCTAACGGAAAACAGGAAGAAGCTATGCGTTTAAAGGGGCTTTTTCTGAAAACAGGGCCAAAACAGCTGCCGGGTAAGAGTCGTTATTTCCGGGATTCCAGCTTCATTTGCAGGTCTCTGGCCTGGCGGGAGTCTTCATTGTGTTGTGCCGCCACGGCGATGGCTTCTTTGGCTGTTTGCAGCGCTAAGGAGTAGTTGCCGGTTTTTTGCAGGAGTTGGGCATACAGGTAAAGGTTCTCGTAATTCTTATGCAAGGGAATAACCTGCTGCATGATCTTTGCCCCGAGGCTAAGCGCTTCTTTGTCCTCGGCGAAGGCATTCAGGTACATGGCGCTTTCGTACAAGGTTTGCCAATCACCGTTTGCTTTCGTCTGGCTGTACTCTAATGTCGCTTTGGCATAGGGGAGCCAGTCGTGCCGACCGGCGTAAAAGTAGATGGTGGTCAGAGCCGAGAGTTGACTAGTGTCTTTGAAATGGGCGGCAATGGCGTGCTTTACCTCCTGGAGCAAACGCGTATCGTTTTGCGTGCCGGCGTGTTGGGCGGTGTTGGTGATAATCCTTTTGGCCTTATGGGCCACTTCTTCTTCTTTGAACAAAGGCGAAAACCGAGGTTGGTTCCGTAGAAAATACTGCGTGGCAGGGGAGTGGAAACCCAGGTATTGGGAGAAGAGATAGCGTAGGTTCTCTTCAGACGCTAGTTGCTGGGGTGTTTGGGTGGCCAGGTATTCTGCCACTACGGTTTCCTTCGGGCTGTTGGCCTGGTGAGCCAGGTTTAAGGCATTGCTGTAATGGAACAGGAGGGAAGGGGACCTGTCGCCGGTATCATACCTTCTTTTGAGGGAGAGGAGGGCTTTGGTAGGGTCGAAAGCATTTTTACCGTCTAAGATGAATTCCGCCGCAGGTTTGCTGCCGCCGCTCTGGTGCAAAAGTTCTCCGTCTTTGCTCAGATACAGGTAAGTGGGATAGGCTGTGATGCCGTACTGTTTCGCCAGGGCTTCTCCCTGCGCTTTGTCTTCAATGTTGATCTTATGGCTTACAAACGTGGCGTTGTAGAAGCGGGCAACTTCCGGCATCGGGAAGATGTCTTTCTCCATGTGCGCGCAATGCCGGCAACCGGGCGTTGACACATACAGGAAAACAGCTTTCCGCTCTTGTTTGGCTTTGGCAAGCACTTTCTCCCAGGAGGAGGCAGCTAGAAAGGCAATGCCTGGTTTCTTCTGGGCTTGCACCTGAAAGAGGCAGCCGAAAAGGAGCAAGACTAAGCTGATTCCAGAATAAATTCTTTTATGAAATGGGGACATACTTTACGCTATAGATTACCATCGCTCTACAGGTAAGCTGTTGTGGCAATGGAGGATATCGGCTATAATTTTGATTAAGATACAGAGAATCATCTGAATCAGGCTTATACCAGCGGAGAAGAAGAAACAAAAAAAGGAGAGACCGTCGCCTCTCCTTTTTTTGTTTCTTCCTGAATCCAGCGTGTTATAACTCAGCACTCCAGACTCAGAACTGAAATAAGCTCCGCTTATTTCTTATTGCTGTCTACTTTGATGCGCTCGGTGCGGTTGGCCAGGTCCCAAGCGGTGTAGAACACCAGGCGGGCCACTTTCTCAGCGGACTGGAAGTTGATCTTCTCCACGTCATCGGTGGGCTGGTGGTAATCTTCGTGCACGCCGTTGAAGTAGAAGGCAACGGGAATTTTGTGCTTCGCGAAGTTATAGTGGTCTGAACGATAGTAGAACCGGTTCGGGTCGTTGGGGTCATTGAAGGTATAGTCCAGGTCGATGTTCGTGTACGTTTTATTGGCGTTTTCAGAAATCGCGTGCAATTCTGAGGAAAGCTTGTCTGACCCGATCACGTAGATGTAGTCTGGCTTGCCTTCGTGCTCTTTGTCATGTCGGCCAATCATGTCAATGTTCAGGTCAGCTACGGTGTTCTCCAGCGGGAAAATTGGGTTTTCAGTGTAGTACTCAGAACCCAGCAGGCCTTTTTCCTCGGCGGTTACCGTCAGGAACAGGATGCTGCGGCGCGGTCCGTGGCCGTTTTTCTTCGCCTGCGCGAAGGCCTGGGCCAGTTCCATCACCGCCATGGTGCCGGAGCCATCGTCGTTGGCGCCGTTGTACACCTTGCCGTCTTTGATGCCTTCGTGGTCATAGTGCGAGCTGATGACAATGAGTTGGTCTTTCAGGTCAGAGCCCTCAATGTAACCCAACACGTTCTCGGTAGGGAGCGGCTGCTTGTTGCGGGCCGTTTTGATTTTCACGTTGGTAGCCGCTTTGTACGGCGAGGCCACTACTTTGCCAGCTTTGGAGACCGAGGCTCCGTAAGAAGCCAGTTGCTCAGGCTTGGTGTTCAACAAAGCGGCAGCCATAGAAGGCGACACGTAAATGTTGGCGGCACGCGGCGCGGCGGTAGAGGTCCCGAACCCGATGGACGGACGCGTCAACATGCCGGCGTAGCGGGCGGTCATCTGCTGGAACTCGGCATCCGTAGTACCCATTACCACCAACACGCTCTTCGCGCCTTTCTTGGTGGCGGCGGCGGCTTTGGTGCGGGCGTCCTGGCTCCATGTGCTCATTTTGTCGGTGCCGCTGAGGAGGTACTTGCCATCGGCTTTCTTCGGCTCGCCGGCCAGCACGACCACGGCTTTGCCGGTCACGTCCAGGTTGGTGTAGTCTGAGTACGCCGATTCGTCAATGCCGTAGCCGGCAAACACCACCTGCGCGGTTTCCTCGTTCTGGTACGGCGAGGCGCCCAGCACGAAAAAGTCTTTGCCCATGGTGAACCGCTTGGAACCCACGGTCACGTAGCCTTCGCCCCAGGTGCTTTTCTCCAGGTCAAACGTTTGATAATAAGGATTAGAGCCTGTTTTTACCGGGCCCGGAACGCCGTTTGCCTTGAAGTGGTTGGCGATGTACTCAGCCGCCATTTTCTGTCCGCGCTCACCGGTTTCGCGGCCTTCCAGAGAATCGGAGGCCAGCACGCGCAGGTATTTCTCCATGTCGGCGGCGGTGATGGTGTTGGCGTACTGCGTGGGGTTAGCGGCAAGGGCACCGGAACCGGCCGCGGCACTGCTACCCGCGGTAGCACCCCCGGTGTTGGACGCCGAAGGAGTTTGGGACGAAGAACAAGCCGACAGGAAAGCGGCGGCCATGCCCAACGTGTACAAATGCTTTTTCATTGAGATTGTTTGTTGTACTGATATAAGACCTTAATGCTACTGAATTTTCGGGTAACGAACAAACGATAGCTGTTTTAGGGCCATTTTTGCGAAACAAAGGCAAAAACGAAGCCTAAGTCTTGCCAGATGAGCGGCTATTTGTGGATCAGGACGGTAGCGTAGGCGGCCACGCCTTCTTTCTTGCCCACAAAGCCCAGCTGCTCGGTGGTGGTGGCCTTGATGGAGATATCGTCCTCCGGAATGCCCATCACCTGCGCCAGACACATTTTCATGGCCGGGATGTGCGGGTTCACCTTGGGCTCCTGCAGGCAGATGGTAGAGTCAATGTTGCCCACTTCATAGCCTTTCTCCCGGATCAGCTTCATGACCTCGCGCAGCAGGATCTTGCTGTCGATGCCCTTGTACTGCGGGTCTTTGTCTGAGAAGTGGAACCCGATGTCGCGCAGGTTGGCGGCACCCAGCAGGGCATCGCAGATAACGTGGATCAGGACATCGGCGTCTGAGTGGCCCAGGGCACCGTGAGTGTGGGGTACTTTGATGCCGCCTAGCCAGAAGTCCAATCCTTCCTGCAACTGGTGCACGTCATAGCCGAAGCCGGTTCTAATGTTAAAGCTCATAGTGTAGATGCTAGTAGCTGGATGTTCGCTGCTAGACTAAATTAAGATAGCGTAATAATTAAAAACCTCCCTGTCATCCTGGAAAATCTTGCGGGCGAATGGTGCCCTGGTTGGTGTTATCACCAAGCAGCAGTTGAACGCTGGCCTTGCCAATAGCTGCCCTAAGGCTTGTTGGTGATAACACCAACAAAGGCGCAAATAGAAAAGCCGGTTTTAAACGCTGCTGCCGTTCGCGCCCAAGATCCTTTCAGGATGACAAATGGGTGAAAGAAGCGCTGAGCTGTTTTGGGGCCGTTTTACAGAAAACAGCCCCAAAACAGCTTATTCCTCTTCCAAGACTTCTTCCAGTTCTTCCTGCGCCTCGCTGCCGGGGGCGGCTTTGTAGAGCAGGGTGGAGCAGTTCTCAGGCCGCAGGATTTCCTGGGCCTGTTGGTAGATGGCGTCTGAGGTGACGGCCTGCACCAGGTAGCCTTCTTCGTTGATGTGGTTGGGATTGCCCATCAGTTTGCCCACGGCCAGGTTCATGGCGCGGTTCAGCAGTTCAATCTCCGAGAAGACGATGGAGGTCTCGGCCTTGTTTTTCACCTTCTGCAGTTCTTCCTCGCTCACGTGCTCGGCCCTGATCTGGGCCACGATGGTTTCCACGGCGGCATTGGCGACCTGCGGGTCCACGCCCACGTTCAGTTTGCCCTGGATCACCAACAGGCCCGGTTCCATGGAGCCGGTCACAAACGAAGAGATGGAGTTGAACAGTTTCTGCTCTTTCACCAGCTCATTGTACAGCCGCGAAGAATCGCCGTGGCCCAGCACATCGCTCAGCAAATCGGCGGCGTAATAATCGGGGCTGGTGCGGGCGGGCATGTGGTAGGCTTTGTAAAGGGCGGTCAGCGGCACCTCGGCCTCCACTTCCAGGAAGCGGGCTTCGGTTTGGCGAGGCTCCTGCGGCAGGTTGCGCTCATATTTTACACCGCCCGGAATCGGCCCGAACCATTTCTCGGAAAGTTCTTTGGCGCGCTCAAAGGTGATGTTGCCGGCCAGTACCAGAACGGCGTTGGCGGGCGAGTAGTGTTTCTTGAAAAAGGCCCGGACATCGTCCATCACCGCGTTCTCAATGTGGCTCACCTCTTTGCCGATGGTGGCCCATTTGTACGGGTGCTGCTGGTAAGCCAGCGGCCGAAGCTTCAGCCAGACATCGCCGTAAGGTTGGTTCAGGTAGTTCTGCTTGAACTCTTCTACCACCACTTTGCGCTGCACCTCCAGGCCGTTCTCGCTGAACGCCAGGTCCAGCATGCGGTCAGATTCCAACCAGAAACCGGTCTCAATGTTCTGGGCGGGCACGGTGAGGTAGTAGTTGGTGATATCCGGCGAGGTGAAGGCATTGTTCTCTCCGCCGGCCTGCTGCAGGGGCTCATCATAGTTGGGTACGTTCACCGATCCGCTGAACATCAGGTGCTCAAACAGGTGGGCAAACCCGGTGTGCTGCTCGTCTTCATCGCGGGAGCCCACGTTGTAGAGCACGTTCAGGACCGCCAGCGGCGTGGTGAAGTCTTCGTGCACAATGCAGTGAAGGCCGTTATCTAAGGTGAATTCTTTGTAATGAATCATACAAGTCTAATAAAGATGCTCCTTCTGAAAGGTATCATACATAACGCGGCGAAGGAGGCGGTGTTGCAACAGCCCCGGCGGCGTTCCCTTTTTGGGCCCGCTTTCTGAAAAACAGCCCCGAAACGACAAAAGTAAAAATAACTAGGCTACTATTTCGCTCCGTCAGGGATTGCCGTAAATTTACGCCTCGCAGCTAACGCGAAAACCATGAAATTCAACAGAAAAGACTATACAGACGATGAGTTGCTGCATTTGTACCGCGGCATACTCAAGCCTCGCATGATTGAGGAGAAAATGCTGATTCTGCTGCGCCAGGGCAAGGTGAGCAAGTGGTTCTCGGGCATTGGGCAGGAAGCGATTTCGGTGGGTTCCACCCTGGCGCTGGACCCCGATGAGTATATTCTGCCGCTGCACCGCAACCTGGGCGTTTTCACCTGCCGCGACATTCCGTTGGACCGCCTGTTTGCCCAGTTCCAGGGCAAGAAAACCGGCTTCACCAAAGGTCGTGACCGCTCCTTCCACTTCGGGACGAACGAGCACCACATCGTGGGCATGATCTCGCACCTGGGCCCGCAACTGGCCGTGGCCGATGGCATTGCCTTAGCCGAGATGCTGGACAAGCGCGAGAAAGTGACCCTGGTGTACAGCGGCGACGGCGGCGCGAGCGAAGGCGATTTCCACGAGGCGCTTAACGTAGCCGCTGTGTGGGGACTGCCCGTAATCTTCATGATTGAAAACAACGGCTACGGCTTGTCTACCCCCAGCAACGAGCAGTTCAAATGCCAGTACTTCATTGACAAAGGCCCGGCCTACGGCATAGACGCGCTGCAGATAGACGGCAACAACGTGCTGGAAGTGTATGACACCGTGCGCCAAGCCGCCTACAGCATAAGAAAAAACCCGCGCCCCATGTTAATTGAGGCGATGACCTTCAGGATGCGTGGGCACGAGGAAGCTTCGGGCACCAAGTACGTGCCGCAGGAGCTGTTTGAGCGCTGGAGCAAGAAAGACCCGGTGGAGAACTTTGAGAAATACCTGCTGGACGAGAAAGTACTCACGCCGAAAACCTTGGCGGCCATCCGCGAGGAGTTCCGCGAGGAGATTGAGCGCGGGCTGGAAGTGGCGGGCAACACGGCCATGCCTACGCCGGATGTGAAGGAGGAAATCGCGGACATGTACCAACCGTTTATCCAGAACGTGATCGCACCCAGAGACAGCGCCCGCTCGGAGCGCCGCTTCGTGGATGCCATTTCCGATTCCCTGCGCCAAAGCCTAGAGCGTTACCCCGATCTGGTGCTCATGGGCCAGGATATTGCCGAGTACGGCGGGGTTTTCAAAGTGACCGAAGGCTTTGTGGATAAGTTCGGTAAGGAGCGCATCCGCAACACACCCTTGTGCGAGTCGGCGATCCTGGGCATCGGGTTGGGAATGTCCATCCGGAAAAAGAAGTCGGTGATTGAGATGCAGTTCGCCGATTTCGTGAGCGCCGGTTTCAGCCAGATTGTGAATAACCTGGCCAAAAGCCACTACCGCTGGGGCCAGAACGCCGATGTGGTGGTGCGCATGCCTACGGGCGCGGGCGCAGCGGCCGGTCCGTTCCACTCGCAAAGCAACGAGGCCTGGTTTTTCCACACGCCGGGGCTCAAGATTGTGTATCCGTCTACGCCGTATGACGCTAAAGGTCTGCTGAACGCGGCCATTGAAGACCCTAACCCGGTGATGTTCTTTGAGCACAAACTGCTGTACCGCGCCCTGTCAGAAGCCATCCCGGACGATTACTATACCGTGGAAATCGGGCGAGCCCGCCTGGCGCAGGAAGGAAACGACTTCTCCATCATCACCTACGGCATGGGCGTGCACTGGGCCAAACAGCTGCTGAACACCATGCCAGACGTCTCGGCCGATATCCTGGACCTGCGTTCGCTGCTGCCCTGGGACAAGGAAGCCGTGCGCCAGACCGTCACCAAAACCGGCCGCGTGATTGTGCTGCACGAAGACACGCTTACCGGCGGCATAGGCGCGGAGATTGCCGCCTGGATTTCAGAGAACTGCTTCACCCAGTTAGACGGACCGGTGGTGCGCGTGGGCGGCCTGGATACGGCTATTCCGTTTGCCCCGCCGCTAGAGCAGGAGTTCCTGCCCGTGAAACGGCTGCGGGAGAAAGTGGAGGCGCTGCTCAGCTTCTAGAAAAGGCGAGCGTGTTTCGGGGCCGTTTTCCAGAAAACAGCCCCGAAACTGCTTCGGCCGATATAGCCTGATATACGTATACCATAACTTGAATATAGGTATGAAAAAGACACGCTTTGCAGTAGGGTTGGTGGTTTTGTCCATGGGCCTGATATTGGGAGGCTGCAACTCCAACCGGATTGCCTGCCCCGATGTCTCCGGGAAGAAGAAGTTCTCCTTCTTCAAGAAGAAAGAAGTGACCCAGGAAGACCAGGCCAACGAAGGCCGCGATTACGGCGGCCGCGACATGGAGTACGACAAACAGGGATTGCTTAAAAAGAAGAAAACCAAAATCCCTACCCCTAAACGGAAGCAGGGTTTACTGGGAAAAGTAGGACTAGGATGAAACAAACGTTACGCTCTATTTTTTTAAGTGTAGTGGTGGTGCTGGTTTTGGGAGTAGCCCAACAGGCCGCGGCCCAGACCGCCTTTACCACCAAGAGCCAGCAGAAGCGCGAGGTGAAGAACAGCCTCAAAGCGGCTAAAAAGGTGGAATCTGATTTCAGTGAATCACATCTGGATGTAAGCGCGTACAACCTCAAAATGGGGGAAAACGGCCGGAAACTGAAAAAGAAGAAGAAACGAGACCAGATGCCCATCAATGAAGACGGGACCGCCGTTATCAAACCCAAAGTGTTTACCAAAAAGAACGTCCAGCCCCGGAACAGAAGAAGTTGAGGCGTTCTGCTTTATGTATTTTAGCGATCAAGAACTATGCAGTGGAATCCGATAAACAGTATTGAACAGATAGCCCAGATCAAAGAGGAGTCAAAAGAACAACCAGTGGTCATCTTTAAGCACAGTACTACGTGCTCCATCAGTGCCACGGCCAAAAGCCGGCTAGAGCGCCAGTGGGCAGACGCGGGCCTCGGGAACGTAAAACCGTACTACCTGGACCTGCTTAACCATCGGCCCGTCTCCGCGGAAATCGCGCAGTCGTTTGCCGTGAAGCATGAGTCTCCGCAGCTCTTGCTGATCAAAGACGGACAATGCCAGTACCACGGTTCCCATTTAGGAATCAGCTTGCAGGAGGTGAAAAAATTAGCTTCCTGAGTGAATTGAATCCCGTTGAAACCATTTCCCTTGAGAATGTTTTCAACGGGATTTTTTTATACCAAAAGCAGGTGCTATCGCGTTCTATATCAGCGTTGTTTCATTGGAGACAAAACAGAAACCGGGGTTGTCTGGTTATGCTGTAAGCAGCGGCCAACTAGGGTGCGTGATGTTCGGCCTTGGCCTTGCCTTCTGGATGCCGGGGCGAGTTCTGTTTAGAGGAAAGTCTTATATCCTTGTCTTTGGCAGTTCAGTCTGCTGAAGGGTGGGGCTTTCCAGGGGAAGTGAACGCGTTGAAATCTTATTGTCTTACGTTATTTAAGATTTGCAGGTGCCTGTAAAGTTATTTACATTTAATAAAAACTTAGCCTTTTGCTCTGTGCGCAGATTTCTACTTGTGCTTGTGATCACATGCTTTCTTCCTGTCGGGTTGGTGTTCGCCCAATCAATAGAAGAAGAGGAAGGCTATTCCAGGGAGTTCACCTACGGACTCAACTTTAACTCCAATGGTGGGCTGCTGGGCGGTGCCATGATCAAGCAGGTGTACCACATGGATGGTAAATGGTACCAGTTCTGGGCGCTGGAAGGGGTAGAGGTAAAACATGAAAAGGAGAACCCGGTGCAGAACCTGCAGAACGGGGCTTCTTTCGTGAGAGGAAAAAGCAATTACCTGTTTGTGCTGCGGCCGCAGTACGGGCGGGAGTACACCTTCTTCCGGAAAGCGGCTGAGTCTGGCGTACAGGTGAACGGTATTCTGGCGGCCGGGCCTTCCTTGGGCATCTTGGCTCCTTACTTTATTGACTATGACCGGAGCAATTACGTCTATGACCAAAACACGCAACGATATTATCTGTCTGGTCCGGTCATAATCAGTACAGAGCAATTCAACCCTGATATCCATAATAACGAAAGCATGATTGTAGGGGCTCCCGGTGTTTTCAAAGGACTGAGCGAACCAAGTTTCAGGGTGGGGGCCCACGCCAAGGCCGGGGTTTCCTTTGAGTACGGCCGCTATATGGAGAGCGTAACGGGGATTGAAGTAGGCATGCTGGTAGAGACTTTTGCGGGAGACATGACCATGATCCCGGAGGCTCCCAACCGTAATTTGTTCACCTCTGTGTACCTGACCCTGTATTACGGGCGCCGCCGTTGAACGATCCTTTCCCTTTGGCTGTTTTTTGCCTATCCGCTCCTCACTTAGTACCTTTGTGCCATGGATCAATTGATTGCGTTGCCGGTTATCCAACCAGCAGAAGCTCAAACTAAAACCCGTAAGCCAGACTGGCTGCGCGTGAAACTGCCGGTAGGCAAAGAATACGCCAAAGTCAGACAACTGGTAGATACCTATAAACTACATACCATCTGCGAAAGCGGTAACTGCCCGAACATGGGAGAGTGCTGGGGTGCCGGCACGGCTACCTTCATGATTCTGGGCAACGTATGTACCCGCTCTTGCTCTTTCTGTGCCGTTGCCACGGGTAGACCGAACGAATATGATCTGGATGAGCCTCGCCGCGTAGCGGAAGCCATTCAGTTGATGGGCGTGAAGCATGCCGTGATCACCTCGGTGAACCGTGACGAACTGAAAGACCGTGGCGCCAGTGTATGGCATGAAACCATCGTGCAGATTAAGAAGCTTTCTCCGGAAACCACCATTGAAACGCTCATCCCAGACGTGAAAGCCAACTGGGAAGCGCTGGAAGTGATGATCTCTGCTGGGCAGGAAGTAGTGTCGCATAACGTAGAGACCGTGAAAGCGCTGTACCGCCAGGTTCGGCCTCAGGCCAAGTATGACCGCAGCCTGGAGCAAATCAGACGCATCAAGGAGTACGGCAAGCGCACCAAAACCGGCATCATGCTGGGCTTGGGCGAGACGCAGGAGCAAGTGTACGAGGCCATGGATGACCTGGCCGCCAACGGCTTGGATATTCTTACCTTGGGCCAGTACCTGCAGCCTACCAAAATGCACCTGGAGGTTGCCGAGTTCATTCACCCCGATCTGTTTGCGCATTACAGAGAAGAAGGTCTGCGCCGGGGCTTGAAGTATGTAGAGTCCGGCCCTCTGGTGCGGTCTTCTTACCACGCCGAGCGTCACGTGCACGTATAGTTTTAGAGCCGTTTTTACCAAAACACCATAAAAAAAGCCCCGCTGACCAGCGGGGCTTTTTTTATGGTGTTACTTGGACTATTCGTATCGGTTTGCTACAGTTTATAAGAAATCTAAGAGGGTGATGCGCGGATCTGAAATTGAATAAAAATAATAAAATCGTATTTAAACGAATGGGTGTGGTTTTCCGCAAGAGTTCTGAAATAAAAGTCTTTACTCAATTATTTAGAAGTACCTTGCGGAGATATCTACCCATCTGCGCTTTGAAAAAGCATTTTCTCAATCTTGAGATTTTTAAAAAGCACCAAGTAGCCTAGCTTGCCCTCAGAACACACGTTTCTGTCCTTTTCTCTCAGTTTGCATCTTTCCAACAAGTAAAAACTTTTGCTCTAAAGCAAAGTACATGCAGGGGCTGTATTCCTATATAGGAATATCTGAGATTAACTATTACCACAACTTCCTTTATCCCTTCGTATGAAGAAACTTTTACTTGTGTTGACAGCATTGTTCGCTGTTTTTTCCTCTTCAACTGCACAAACCCTAACGGCTCCCTCGTTAGGAGCCGCCCGTGAATATGCGGTGTTAGGGAGTAGTACCGTTACCAGTACTGGTAGCAGCCTCATTTACGGAGACCTGGGTACCTCGCCCGGCACGGCGGTAGTTGGTTTCCCCACGGGCAAAGTGCTCGGAGACACCCAGCGAGGCACGGCGGCTGCGGCCAGTGCCAAAACCGAGGTAGTGCGGGTATACAACGAATTAGGGCAATTGACGCCCACCCGCAACCTGACCGGGCAAACCCTGGGCGAAGGCTTCACACCCGGTGAAGCGGCCGTTAGGGGCGCCCTGCTCACCCGTGGCGTGTACAAATTTGACGGTAACGCCCGTATCAATGGCCGGTTGAAGTTTGACGGACAGGGAAACCCCAATTCGGTGTTTGTTATCCAGGTGAATGGTGACCTGGTCATTGAGCCTGGTTCTGCCATCAACGTTTTCAACGCCACACCCAATAATATTTTCTTCCGGGTAACCGGCAATGTGACCATTGGCACCGGAGGGATGTTGGCCACGCCTTCTACCCTGAGCGGGAACTTCATCGTGCAGAATAATGCCTTCCTTAGCCTGAACTCCACGCTGGTAGGACGGGTGCTGTCTACAAACGGGGCCGTAACGCTCAACAACAATAACATTTCTTTGCCAGAGCCGCTCACGACCAACGATGGAGGTGGAGGTGATGACGGAGACGGCGGAGATGGAGACACCGGCGGGGGCGGAACTACTCCGGGGACCGCCAGACTGAGCATCACCAAAGCGGTGAATGCCACCACCGTAACCATGGGCGACAATGTCATTTACACCATCAGGGTGACGAACTCCGGGGCCGCTGATGCCACTAATGTTACCGTGGAAGACAAACTGCCGGAAGGTTTAACGCTGGTGCCACCCGCTGAAGCGGACAAAGGAACCTACAACGCCACTACCGGTATCTGGACCATCGGCACTCTGCCGGCAAACCAAACCGCTACGCTGCGCATCACCGCCAGAACCGTGGCCTTGGGAGAAATCACCAACATTGCCGTTATCGAGAACAACGGCGACACCGATGAAGCTACCATCTGCGTGCGTCCGGCCAGGCCTAATGTGGTGGGACCGCAGGAAGTGTGCGTAGGCGGAACAACTACCTTCACGGTGAGCAACGTGTCTGCGGGTGTAACGAGCCTTGCCATTGTGGCTCCGGCCAACAGCGGCCTGACTATTGAAGCCAGAACCTTGACGTCCTTCACGGTGAGAGCAAGCGCCACCACTGCTCCAGGTACCTATCCGATCACGGTAGTGGCCGTAACCACGGGTAACTGCCAGAACAGCCTTGCCTTCCCAATTGAACTGGTGGTGAGAACAGCCCCAGTGGCGCCGGTGATTACGGGTCCTGAAACCGGGCTGTGCGCGGGTACTACTTATCAATACAGCATCAGTCAGCCGGTAGCGGGAGTAACCTATACCTGGAGCGTGTCTGGCACCGGCTGGGAAAGAATAGGGGCTGCTACTGGCACGCAAGTACAAGTAAAAGCAGGAACTGGCCCCGGAAGAGTAACGGTAGTAGCTTCCAATGCCTGCGGTACCGCTACTGCTTCTACGGCAGACGTGACCCCAAGCATTCCTCCGGCTACCCCGGTGATTGTGGACAACAGCGGACCGTGTACCGGTCTGACCTACGCCATCTCCAACCCGGTGGCGGGTGTCACCTACACCTGGACCGCGCCGGCCGGCTTCACCTTCGCTGATAACAGCACCACCACTACCGGAACAACCGTGACCCTGAAAGCCTCTACCGCTAACGCTGTAGGAATGCTCAAAGTAACGGCCAGCACCGGAGCCTCTACCTGCGCCAGCAACGGAGCCTCCGTGGAGGTGAAAGCCGCCAACGCCGGAACCGAGATTGTGGTACCTACGGTGTTCAGCCCGAACGGCGACGGCATCAACGACACCTTCGTGATCCGGAACCTGCTGAACTTCCCTGACAATGACCTGACCGTCTACAACCGTTGGGGCAACGAGATCTACAAAACCAAAAACTACAAGAATGACTGGCGGGCCACCGGCCTGGAAGAAGCCACTTACTTCTATGTCCTGCGCGTGCGCGGCTGTGACGGCAAAGACCAGGTATTCAGAGGGCCGGTACAGGTAGTGCGCTAAACGCAGGTAGTTCAAACATTAATTTCCCTTAGAAATGAAAAGAATCTTTATCATACTGATCACTATGCTGGCCGCGGGGAGCGGTTGGGCACAGCACCGGTCACAGTTTTCCCAGTACATCTTCAACCAACTGGTCATTAATCCGGCCTATGCTGGCAGTAAGGAAACGCTTACCCTCAACGCCTTCCACCGGACCCAGTGGGTGGGCTTGCAGGGAGCGCCCAATACGCAGACTTTCAGCATTGACGGGCTTACCAAGAACAAACATTTAGGCCTGGGTTTCCATGCCACCCGAGATGAGATCTTCGCTCAGAACCGCAAGAACATTGAGGTAGACGCCGCCGTGAAATTGCCGGTCAGCGAGACTGGTATTCTTTCGTTCGGGTTGGCCGCGGGCGTTTCCCACTTTGCGGTGAACGGCTCAAAACTGGTGACCGGGAACGACCAGGAAGATCCGGCGGTTATTGCCGCCCAAAAGGAAACCACCTGGAGCCCCAGCCTGAAAGCGGGGATTTTCTTCCACACCGAGCGCTTCTACGCGGGCGTTTCCGTGACCGATTTGCTGGGCATCGACAAGGACATCAACTATGACCCGGAGCGCCATTACTTCTTCAACGTGGGGTACGTGGCCGACCTCAGCCACAACATCAAGGTGAAGCCCAGCATCATGCTGAAGGAGAACTTCGATGGACCGACCAACGTGGATTTGAATGCCTTTTTCCTCTTTGGTGAGCGCATCTGGTTAGGCGCCAGCTACCGCACGGCCATGAACATCTTCAAGAATGACTTCGAGGCGAAGGGGCTTTCCTCTAAAGATGCGGTGGTGGCCATGGTGGACCTGTACGTGACCAAGCGGTTGCGCCTGGGCTATGCCCATGACTTTACGCTGCACGGTAACCTGAATGATTTGAGCACCCATGAAATATCCGTTGGCTACAGTTTCCTGAGAAAGGAAGCCACCAAAATGGTAACCCCCCGGTATTTCTAATTCTAACGAGACGCTTCTATGCATAACATATACAAATCACTTTTACTTTCCTTTCTTGCCGGTAGCCTAGCTTTAAACGGTTGCCAAACGACCCGCAAAGCCGACCGGCTGTTCGAGAACTTTGATTATTCCCTGGCCATTGAGGAGTACCAGGAAGCATTCGCCAAAAAGGAGCCAACCCTGCAGGGTGCCCAACGCTTAGCCGATGCGTACCGCCTGACGGGCCGCACGAAAGAAGCCGAGGAAGCTTACGCCAAAGTTGTGGCCATGCCCGAGGCAGACCCGATCAACACTTATTACTATGCCGAGGCTTTACGGAGCAACGGGAAGTACTTCGAAGCGAAAACCCAGTACCAGGACTACGCCCGGAAAGTGCCCGCCGAGGCGGCCAAAGCTAACGCAAAAGCCCAGGCCTCAGACGCGGCCTTGAAGTTGCTAGAAGAGCCCGCCTCCGCCATTGTGGTGAACGAAACCCAGATCAACTCCGGTAACGCTGATTTCAGCCCGACGGTGTATGACCAGGGTATCCTGTTTACCTCAGACCGGGGCGGCAACGTGAGCAACGAGAAAGACGTGGACGCCGGTACCTACGGCTGGACTGGTCGGCCTTACCTGCAGATGTTTTACGCCCAGCGCAACGCAGACAGCACCTGGCAAATGCCTACCATCGCCAGCAGCACGTTAAACTCCGTGTACCATGACGGCCCGGCGGTGCTTGATTCTGCCAACACCACTATGTACTTCACCCGCACCCACATGGTGGAGAAGAAACAGAAAGACGTGAACGTAGACCCCACCAGTTGGGTGAAAAAGCCACTCTCCAGTGACTATGTGAACCGCCTGGAGATCTTCTCGGCCCGCCGCGACGGGGCCAACTGGACCGAGGTGAAGCCTTTCGCCCATAATAAAGTGGAAGAGTATAGCGTGGGCCACCCCGCCATCTCCCCCGATGGAAAAGTGCTGTACTTTGTGTCAGACAAACCCGGCGGCTACGGCGAGACCGATATCTACTACGCAGAACTGCAAGCCGATGGCACCTGGGGCCAGCCCATGAACGCCGGTAACATGGTGAATACCGTGGGCAAAGAGATGTTCCCGGGCTTCGACCAGAACGGTACCCTGTACTTCTCCTCAGACACGCACCCCGGCTTCGGTGGCCTGGATGTGTTCAAAGTGAAAGGCAGCCGCGCCACCTGGAGCAAACCTGAGAACCTGCGCGCGCCGGTAAACTCGCCCAAAGATGATTTCGGGATGGTGTTCATGCGCGGGGCGAACAATGCCCAGGTCGGCTACTTGTCCTCTAACCGCGACAGCAACAACGGCACCGATGACATCTATTCCTTCAAACTGCTGAGCAACGCCGTACTGTTTGTGACCACTTTGGAACGCGTACAGGTGAAAGGCAAACGCAGCATCAACCAGCCCCTGGCCGATGTCCGCCTGAAGTTGACGCCCAAAGAAACCAATGACTCGGTGGTCGCTTTCTCTGACCGCAACGGCGAATACAAGTTTGGCGTGCAGAAAGGAACCACCTATGACCTGATCGGGGACAAATTCGGGTATCTCACGCAATCAGCGATTGTGGCCATTGACACGGTGAAACTAGCCGATACCACGCGCGTGACGCTCATCTTTGACAAGAGCCAGAAGAACCAGGTCATTGCCGTGGAGAACATCTATTATGACCTGGACAAATGGAACATCCGGCCAGATGCCGCCAAAGAACTGGACAAACTGGTACAAATGCTCAAAGACAACCCCAGCATTAAGATTGAGCTAGGTTCGCACACCGATAGCCGCGAAGGCCACGGCTACAACCAGGTGCTCTCTGAGCGCCGGGCCCAGTCAGCGGTGGAATACCTGGTGAGCCAGGGCATCGCCCGAAACCGACTCACTTGGAAAGGCTACGGCGAAACCGTCCTGATCAACGGCTGCGCCGATGGCGTGGAATGTACCGAAGACCAGCACCAACTCAACCGCCGTACGGAGTTCAAGATCAAGTAACGTTTCGGCCTCGTTTTCCTGAAAACAGCCTTAAAACAGAAGCGCCACCTCAATGGGGTGGCGCTTCTGTTTTAAGGCTGTTTTTGCTAAAGCAGGTCATTAACGGCGGGCCGTGGCTCTCTCCTCGGCCTGAGGCGGGAACTTCGCCAGGATGCTGGAAACAATGGCCTGAACTTTCTCATCGGTTAAGGAACGCTCGGTGGCGGCGGTTTCACTGCTGCCGCGCCAGATCAGTTCATTGGATTTGGTGTCTACCACGTCCAGAATCAAGGTTCCCTCCTGGTAATCCTGCACGGTAGAAGTGTTGTACAGCCGGTTATAAGTATATGCATACCGATAACCGTACCAGTAACCATAGCCAATAGACGGGATACTCATAAAGTCAGGACGTACGCGCTGCTGGTTCTCGATAGTGAAATCGTACGCCAGCAACATGTCTGGTTTCTCCTGTCCGGAGGCTTTGGTGAAACCGCGGCGCTGCATCTCGGTCTCCACCGCGTTTTTCACCCGTTTATCTAAAAACGTGGTGTATCTGCGGCTGGTGGAATCTTTGGCTACCGGTTGGTCCTGGTACCAGCGCCAAGTTTTGTACGCCTGGAAATTGGTGCCCTTGTCAAAATCAGTGGCAACGTTGTAGGTAGTGGCGCAACCAGTGAAACCTAACACCAGCAACCCCATCATTACTCCCGTTACCAACTTCGCTATCTTATTAAATGGTCTCATTGATTTGTACAGTTTTAGTGTAGTGAAAGAAAGAGAAAAAAACACCTTTAAAATGGCTTTCTCGCTTCATGTAAGTAACAACTAAGCGGAAAAGATGGTTTCTAGGGATGTTCTTTTCGTGCAATTACAAGGCAAAAACTGTGCCTGTATTATACCGTTCGGTTTATTTTGAAAGCGTATTTTCTGCTCTCTTACCCAAAGCCGTTTTAGGGCTGTTTTAGTTAAATCACGCCTAAAACAAAAACGCCTGCGGAAGCTCCGCAGGCGTTTCAATGCTTGGTAAGTGGATTAAGCTTAAACGGCTTTCATTTCTTCGCCTTGCTCGTTGTAGGCCTCAATTGGCGCGCAGCTGCACACCAGGTTACGGTCGCCGTAGGCACTGTCAATCCGGCTTACGGTTGGCCAGAATTTGGCAGTACGGGTGTAAGGAACCGGATAAACGGCGCGTTCGCGGGTATATGGGAACGTCCAGTTCTCGGCCAGGGCCACGTGGGCCGGGTGCGGTGCGTTTTTCAGCAGGTTGTTTTTCTGATCAGCAGCACCTTCCTCAATCTCGCGGATTTCGGCACGGATGGAGATCATGGCGTCGCAGAAACGGTCCAGTTCTTCTTTGCTCTCGCTCTCGGTTGGCTCCACCATCAAAGTACCCGCTACCGGGAATGATACGGTGGGTGCGTGGAAACCATAGTCCATCAGACGCTTCGCAATGTCTTCTACCTCAACCCCGGCCTTTTTGAAAGAGCGGCAATCTAAGATCATCTCGTGGGCGCAACGGCCGTTGGAGCCAACGTATAACACCGGGTAATGCTCCTCTAAGCGCGCTTTGATGTAGTTCGCGTTCAGGATCGCCATTTTGGTAGCCTCGGTCAAACCTTCGCCGCCCATCATGTTGATGTAGGCATACGAGATGGGCAGAATACTGGCGCTTCCCCAAGGTGCCGCCGATACTGCGTTGATAGCTTCTGGGCGCTCTAAGTCTACTACCGCGTGGCCTGGCAGGAAAGGAGCCAGATCCGCTACTACCCCAATTGGTCCAACACCTGGTCCACCACCACCGTGAGGGATACAGAAGGTCTTGTGCAGGTTCAGGTGACACACGTCAGCGCCGATGTTCGCCGGAGAGGTCAAGCCTACCTGGGCGTTCATGTTGGCACCGTCCATGTACACGCGGCCACCGTTCTGGTGAATGATCTCGCAGATTTCAATGATGCTTTCCTCGTACACCCCGTGGGTAGACGGATAGGTTACCATCAGGCAAGACAAGTCGTCTTTGTGCTCCTCGGCTTTCGCGCGCAGGTCAGCTACGTCAATGTTTCCGCGCTCATCACACTTCACAATCACCACTTTCATGCCCGCCATTACCGCCGAGGCAGGGTTAGTGCCGTGCGCCGAGGAAGGAATCAATGAGATGTTACGGTGATGGTCACCGCGCGCTTCGTGGTAGGCTCTGATCACCATCAGGCCGGCATACTCACCTTGGGCACCGGAGTTTGGCTGCAAGCTCATGGCTGCAAAGCCAGTCACTTCACATAACCAAGCTTCAAGGTCCTGGAAAATCTGCGCGTAACCTTGAGCTTGATCAGCCGGGGCAAATGGGTGCATCTGCCCAATCTCTGGCCAGGTCACCGGAATCATCTCGGCGGTGGCATTCAGTTTCATGGTGCAGGAACCCAGCGGAATCATGCCATGTGCCAAGGAGAAGTCTTTGTTCTCTAAGTACTTCATGTAGCGCAGGATCTCGCTCTCAGAGTGGTACTTGTTGAAAACTTCCGCCTGCAGGTACGGAGAAGTCCGGATAAGGGACTCTGGCCAGGTGATCTCGGTTTCTTCCGGAATAGCGTCCAGTTCCAGCGTGGCATCCGGTTTCCCGGCTACTTTCGCGAAAACGGCCAAAATATCCTTCACCTCATCCAGATCAGTGTTCTGGTTGATGGAAATGCCTATGTTGTTGTCTCCAAAGTAACGGAAGTTGATTTGAGCAGCTTCGGCTTCCTGACGGATGGCTTGTTGTAACTCAGCGCTCTCAATACGCAGGTTCAGCGTATCAAAATAGTTTTCGTTCAGTTGTTCAAAACCTAAACGCTCCAGACCTTTCTCCAGAATCTGGGTCAGACTATGGATGTTCAGACCAATGTATTTCAGGCGGCGTGGTCCGTGGTACACGGCGTACATACCGGCCATTACCGCCAGCAATACCTGCGCGGTACAGATGTTAGAGGTCGCTTTCTCGCGGCGGATGTGCTGCTCACGCGTCTGCAAGGCCATACGATAGGCTTTCTGCCCGAACGCATCCTGCGAAACACCTATGATACGGCCCGGGATGGAACGCTTATACTCGTCTTTAGTAGCGAAGAAACCGGCGTGTGGTCCGCCGTAGCCCATGGGCACGCCAAAACGCTGCGAAGAACCAACTACTACATCGGCACCCATCTCACCTGGTGATTTCAACAGGGTCAGGCTCAACAGGTCAGCGGCAACGGCCACCGGTACACCAGCTTCGTGGGCTTGGGAAATGAAATCGGTGTAGTCAAATACCTCGCCATCGGCGGCAGGGTACTGCACCAAAGCACCGAATAAGGTGTCGTCCTGGATATTCAGCTCGCGGTGATCGCCTTGCACCAGTTCAATGCCCAGCGGCGTGGCGCGGGAAAGCAATACGTCAATGGTTTGCGGCAATACTTGCTCAGACACAAAGTAGCGGTTCGCGTTTTTGCGGTTGCCTTTGCGCAGCGAGTACTGCAGGTTCATGGCCTCGGCGGCGGCGGTGGCTTCGTCCAGCAAAGAAGCGTTGGCGATGGCCATGCCGGTCAGGTCAATGATGAGGGTCTGGTAGTTGATCAGCGCCTCTAAACGGCCCTGGGCGATCTCGGCCTGATACGGCGTGTAAGCCGTGTACCAGCCTGGATTCTCCAGAATGTTGCGCTGAATCACCGGCGGCAGGATGGTGTCATGGTACCCCAACCCGATGTAAGACTTGTAGAGTTTGTTCTGCTTGGCAATCTTGGCAAACTTCCGCAGGAAATCACGCTCCGTTAAAGGGGCGGGCAAGTTCAACGGTTTTTTCAAGCGGATAGCCGGCGGAACGGTCTCGTCAATGAGTTGGTCTAGAGATGCTGCGCCAATGACGTGCAGCATGTCCTGCATCTGTTCTTTCACAGGGCCGTTGTGGCGCTCTTTGAAGATATCGGCAGGCTTGGTTTTAAAGATCATTTATCGCTGGAATTTAGGTAGATAAGTTTCTTTTGTCCTGTAACAAACGTTTGGTGCAAATGATTTAACAAAAGTACAGGTTATAATTCAGTAATTACAGAGAGAGCCCTTAAATTGCGGGCAAGGGATGTGGGCATATTTCGTTTTTGCCCCGTTTTCCGGAAACAACCCCTAAAACATCGTCATGCTCCTGAAGACTCTTCTATGAAAAAGCTAAAAATTGGTGTGCTGCGTGAAGGAAAGATACCGGTAGACAAGCGGGTGCCGCTGACTCCCAAAAAGTGCCTGGAGGTGTTGCAGACCTTTCCGCAGGTGCAGTTGGTGGTGCAGCCCAGCCCCATCCGGTGTTTTTCAGACGAAGAATACACTGACCTGGGCATTCCGTTGGAAGAGGACCTGAGCAGCTGCGATGTGCTGTTTGGCGTGAAGGAAGTGCCCATTCACCAGCTGATTCCCCAGAAGACGTATTTCTTCTTTTCGCATACGATTAAGAAACAGGCCCATAATCAGAAACTGTTGCAGGCCATTCTGGAGAAGAAAATCACCATGATTGACTACGAGACCATCACCAACGCTCAAGGCGACCGGGAAGTGGCCTTCGGGCGATGGGCGGGAATTGTGGGGGCTTACAACGGCTTGCTCACCTACGGCCGCAAATGGGACCTCTTCCACCTGAAACCCGCGCACCAGTGCCATGATCTGGAAGACATGCTGGAGGAATTCTTCAAGGTGAAGACGCTGCCCAGCATCAAGATTGCCGTGACCGGCGGCGGGCGGGTCACCCAGGGCGCGTTGGAGGTGTTGACCAGAATGGGCCTGAAGCAAGTGAGCGTCTTTGATTACCTGTACAAAGAATACAATGAACCGGTGTTTACGCAGGTGCGTTCTTCGCATTACCACATGCGGCCAGACGTAGAGGTATGGGACACGGCAGATTTTTATCAGAACCCGCATCTCTACCAGTCTACTTTCCAGAAGTTCGCCAAAGTGACCGACTTGCTTATGGCTTGCGCGTACTGGAACCCGGCGGCCCCGGTGCTTTTCACCCAGGAAGACATGCAGAAGCCAGACTTCAAGATCAACACCATTGCCGACATCACCTGTGATGTGGGTGGGTCCATTCCGTGTACCAAGCGCGTGTCTACCATTGCGGATCCTGCTTTTGACTACAATCCGGTGACAGGTGAGTTGGAGGAGGCGTACAGTTCAGAGAAGAACATCACTATAATGGCGGTAGACAATCTGCCCTGTGAGTTACCCCGGAACGCCTCCCGTGATTTCAGCCGGCAAATCATTGACAAGGTTTTGCCCCACCTGTTCAACGGCGATCAAGACGGAGTATTGAAAAAGGCGACTATCGCCAAAGACGGTGCCTTATGTGAGAAATACAGCTATTTGAAAGACTACGCCTATCCGGCCCATGCCATTTCATAAACTGTTTGGCTGAGGTTGTTTCAACGTGCGGCTGGCGCTCAGGAAAGAGTTGCTCTAGCGCGGAGCGTCAGTTGTTCGGGCTGGGGCAGATAAGGAGCTTGAAATCCACTCCAAGGCTGGGGCCACGTCTTCAAAGTACTGCAACTCAAAAGGAATGGAGTGAAGCTTTGTGTACACCAGCTGATTCAGATCCAGTATGCCAGAACTGGTGGCAGACTCCAGTACGGCTACATGCCGTAGGGAGGTTTTCATAAGTAAAGGCAACACTTCATCCAGAAACCAGTCCTGGTCTAAAGGAGGGAGGCTCTTGAGCCGACGGATGTCATAGATGCAGGAAGAAAGGTTCCGGTCTTTGATGAGCGTTACCACGCCCAGTAAGGTTCGCCGGAAGATGTCACTGGGGACAAATCCTTCACACTCTATATGTACTGCATGCAAGCTAGTATCTACATATACATTAGTATATGTCAACGGTTGGCGGGTGGTATTCACAACAAAGGGTTTTTTACTCGTGGTAGGGGACCGGAGCACAAATATAAGACCTTCTTGATATGTTATATCATTATGCCAAAAAAAAAATTGAATAATTTTAGATGTTTTTGAAGGTGAATTAAATCTGCTGGCAAGAAATCTCGTTTTTGCCAGCAGATTTAATCTAAAAATATATGGGAGTATTTCTATTGGTTCTCCACCTTGTCAGCTACCCCGTCGTTTACCGGTTCGTCTTTCACGGTTAATGTATCGGTAGGCGTGAGTGCAGCATCCGCATCATCAAAGGCAGAATCTGCTTCGGCAGAAATCTCATCAGCTGCCGATTCTGCCGTATTTTCCACGTTTTGGGCAGTTTTCGATTCACAGGAGGTGAATCCGAAGGCAAGAGCCATCAGGGCCATTGCCAATCCCTTAGATACTTTTTTCATAGTCATAGGTCAATTGGTTTCGTTGGGATGTTTATACGGATGTTTCAGGTAATTAGATTAAAACGAGCGAAGCTGGCAGGTATATGTTTGTCTGTGAGGTGATTTTCAGGTTTACTGTTCCTTTTGGTAAGTAGAACTATTCGTATTTTATCTTTTGTAAAGAGGAGTTTGGGATTATATTTTTTGTTAGAAGTTTTATGAAGACACGTTCTTTAACGTGGCAATATAGCCTCTTATCTATTTGGGTAAATCTATTGAAATGAATACCCCTTAATCGATTCGTATTTATACTGAATTTACAAGTGAATTACAAAAACATTCTAGAAGAATATCTTTATTTATTTAGAAGTAAGTTATTGTGAATGAATGTGATATAGAGAGTGATATATTTTTATATACATGCGTGATTAAAGGAAAAACAATTGTCCATAAAACAATAATGATCGTTTAGGAAGGAAGTGAAATAGTAAATTTTAATTCATTAACTAAAAGAAACTATGTTCTATCACGATCGCAGATTACAGTACAAAGTACGGGTAGATAAACCCAACCCTGCATTCGCCAGAATGCTGCAACAGGCAATTGGCGGTATCGAAGGAGAAATCCGGGTATGTTTGCAGTATCTGTTCCAGGCCTGGGGCAACCGGGGCCCTGTGAAATACAAGAACATGCTCCTGGAGACGGGAACAGAAGAAATTGGGCACATTGAAATGCTGGCTACAGCGGTAGCCTTGAACCTGGAGGGAGCCACTTCTTCCCTGAAGGATGAAATAGTAGGCGCCAACCCAGTGGTTGGGGCGGTGATGGGTGGCATGGACCCCCGTCATTTTCTGTCATCGGGCTTAGCGGCCATGGCGGTAGATGCCAATGGCGTTCCGTTCAATGGCTCCTGGGTAGTAGGTAGCGGCAACCTGGCCGCCGACATGCACGCCAACGTCATGGCCGAGTCTACCGGTAGAGTGCTGGCTACCCGCCTGTGGGAAGCGACTGATGACCCGGGAATGAAAGACATGCTCGCGTTCCTGATTGCCCGTGACACCATGCACCAGAACCAATGGATGGCGGTGCTGGAAGAGTTAGGCGGTGTGGCCAACAACCACCCAATCCCGAACAGTTTCCCGCAAGCCGAGGAAAACCAGCAGTTCAACTACGCCTTCGTGACCACCAACATTTACAGAGACCAGGAAGCGTTCGGTCGTTGGGCCGAAGGACCGTCTATTGATGGCAAAGGAACGTTCCAGATGGTGCCCGGTGAACCGCTGGGAGATATTCCAATCTTGCCGCCACCGGCTCCTGAGGGACATGCCCAGGTAGAGCAGATGACCGGCGCAGAAGGCAGTGGTTTGATCAACAAAATCAAAAACGCCCTCTAAAACGCCAGAGCATAAAAAAAGCCTTCCTTGCACTGCAAGGAAGGCTTTTTTTATGCCGGTTGTAACTGATTCTGGCGGTAGACTCCGTCTAGTTTCTGTTTGCCTACCCGTAGCCCGAAGAACGGGGCATCATCAGAAACGCTCCAGTAGATGTCGGTGATCTCGGCTACCGGGCCGGTGGGTTGATTGACGGGCCTTACCCATTCCCCAAAGGTGAAGGGCAGCCACGAGATGGGGGTGAACATGTCTGGGCGTACTTTGAATTCCTCATCTGAGTAGCGCAAAAGCAACCACCCGTTTACCTCGCCAATCTTTTCAAAAACTTTGTTGTGGGGCTCCAGCAACTCAAACTCCCTCCGGTTGGCCGGGTGAATAGGGGCATAGCCATGTCCCGGCAACCAGGAGTATAAACCAAATTCTAAACTCTTCTTAGGCATAGTTCCTTTCTCTTTTCCAGACAGGCCGCCGCTCCAGGGTTACAGATCTATCTGCAGTTCCTGGGCCGTGGCGTGTACAATCTCCCGCGCGTATTTTTTAGGAATGACCAACTCGTTTGTCTGGCTGTAATGGGTGATGATGCTCTGGTCCAGGAGCATGGGCGTGGCATAAGCGCCGTACCGCTCTATTAAGGCGCGTTGCACGGTGCAGAGCAGTTCCCGCCGGGCCTCGGTCTCGGGTGTCTTCAGCCGGGGCGGAAAGGTGTTAGGCGGAAACCGGTTAGGCACGCGGCGTTTCGCGGCTTCTTTCAAGGCACCGTTCAAGATGCGCTGCAACTGTTCCTCGTAGCGGTCTTGCTGTAGGCGGCCGTTGATGCCTTTGGTGTGGTACAGCCAGTCATTGATGGGTTGCTCAGGGTTGCTGAGCAGCTGCATGAGCGCGTTGGTGTTGATGAGTTGCCCGGCCGGCAGGTTCCATTTCTGCGCCAACTGATCCCGGAAGTCATAGAGGGGCTTCAGGATGAACTGTTGCAGCAACGTGAGCCGCTGCGGAAACTTGATCTTCAGGTGCGGGTCTTCCTGCTCCACAAACGTGATGGACTCCAGCAGTTGGTCTTCCTCCTCCAGCCAGTGCAGGCGGCCTAACTCCTGTATCTTGGCCACCATGGCGTTCTTGAGTTCATGCAGGTACAAGACGTCCTGGGCGGCGTACTCCAGCTGGCGTCTGGACAAAGGCCGTTGGTTCCAGTTGCTCATCTGCTGAGATTTATCCAGGTGCAGGCCCAGTTCTTCTTCCAGCAACGTGCCCAGCGCGGCTTTGGCGTAGTTCAGGACTTTGGCGGCCACGGCGGTATCTACCAGGGTGCGTACCTGGCAACCCAGCATGCTCAGCAGCATGAGGTCATTGTTGGCGTGGTGGAATATCTTGGTCACCGACGGATTCTCCAGCACATCCCACAGCGGCTGAAGGTCTGTCAACGGAAACGGGTCAATCACGAAACACGTGTGGCCGTCAGAGATTTGGATCAGGCACAGCGTGAAGCCGTACGTATAGTGGTGTTGGTCAAACTCCAGGTCTAAGGCGAGCTCTGGCTGCTGGGCTAAATGAGTTACGGCCTCTTGCAACGCTTCATCGGTTTGTACCACGTGAACAGGCTTTCCCTCCAGAGTAAATGCAGGTTCCTTCATAATCTTCCAAATGTACCCAAAATTCAGGTTAGTTCCTTGACGGGTAACGGTTGTCTCGCGTTGCCGCTTTGGGGCAGTTTTCTCAAAATCAGCTTATAAATGGCATTCTCTGATGATATAACTGTGCAAAGATCGAAAAAGTACAGCGCCAGGAGAAAGAAGCGTTCCTAAAAACTTTCTTTCTCCTGGCGCTGCAGGTCAGATATAAAAAACTTGACTCCTTACGGAAGGCCAAGGCCCGAAGCTACTCCAGCAGAAAACTAACTTGTACGCCAGACGTGATGATGATCTCGCCAAGCGCCAGGGTAGAGCCGCCGCCATCCATGGCCACCATAGATTCCCGCATCATGCCCTTGTACATCACCGGGCCCGGCGCATTACTGCCGCCTTCGTTTATCTGGTACGGCCGGCCTACTTTGGCACCTAACTCAGAGGCAAGCGCCATCGCTTTCTGCTTGGCGTCCTGCACGGCTCTCTTGCGGGCTTCCTCCTGGTGCTTCTTCAACTGGCTGCTCTGGTAACTGATGCCGTCTACCCGGTTGGCCCCGGCTTTGTACAGCCCAGACATGAGCTCGTCAAACTTGTCAATCTTGTTAAGCGTCACCGAGATGGAGCGGGTGGCCTGGTAGAACTGCGGCGTGGTTTGCCCAAATTCCCCGGTGTACACGGGCTGCAACGAAAGATACGCGGTCTGCACGTGCTTGTCATCCACGCCGTTTTTCTTCAGGAAGGTCAGCAGAGCGGCGGTACGCTGGTCGGCTACGCGGCGGGCGTCTTCCAGGGTTTTCTCCCTGATCTCCACGCCGGTTGTGAACGTGATTTGGTCAGGCTGCACTTTCACTTCGCCCAGGCCAGACGTGCTCACTAGCGGCGGCAACTGGCTTTGCTGGGCATTGGCAGAAAAGGCGAAACCTGTCAATAACAGGCCGAAAACGGAGGCGAATAGTAGTTTCATAGGGTTAAAGATATATATAGAATGGGTTTGCAAGTACCATGCCGAGTTTCTGATCACGTTGGTTTAACGCGCGCCACCAGCGCCGCAGTGTGGGCTAAGCCGCTTTGATGTGTATCTTTGCGGTTTCGTTAAGATTTACTTTCCCTGAGTTTTATGCAGCAGCACCTGTCCATTTTCGATCCGTTTGAGGGGATGCGCTTTGGTAACCATATCTGTTTTCTGTGTGGCACCACCGTTACCCCAGAGCAGAAAACGCCGGTTTTCCCCACCTGGCTGATGGAGGAGTACGGGTTTGCCCAGGAACCGCTCCGGCTCCTGGACCAAAGCGTAGTGACGTACCAGGAGCTGCACATCCCGTGCTGTACCCAGTGCCAGACGCAGCACCTGCAACCTTTGGAAGACAAGGTGCAGGAAGCCGCAAGCCAGGGTTTAGCCGGACTCAGAGCCCTGGACGGGAAGCTGCTTTTCCAGTGGATGGGCAAAATGTTCTACGGCACGCTCATCACCGAACTCATCAAAGAGCAGAACCCTTTGATTAGGCCCGAGTACGCCGTGAGCGAGCAGCCCAAGATGCTGATGAAGTTCCAGGCGTTTTTCAGGGTGCTGCAGTCCTTGCGGGTGCCCATGGAGTTTGCTGATTTTCTGCCCGCCTCGCTGTTTGTGATAGACGTGGACGCCTCCGCGGAGCCCTCGCGGTTCGAGTTCCGGGACGAGCTCTCCACCATGATGTTCAGCCTGCGGCTGGATAACGTGCTCATCGTCTCCTGCCTGCTGGACAACGCCATGATCAAAGACGCCATGAAGCGCGTGTGGCAGGAATTGGAGCCCAAGCAGTTGCAGCCCATCCAGGCGGCGGAGCTCAGCGCCCGCGTTTTCTATGCCGGGTATCTGCTCAACGTGATCCCAGATTACCTGCTGCGCGCCGTGAAGCCGCAAGACGATCACCTGGTCATGGACACGCTCATTGACGATGTCACCAACGTGATCTTCAACCCGTGGCAGAACAGCGCCTACGCCAAATTGCTGGCCACCGTCTGGGCTAAATGGGGTATCACGCAGGAAGAGATTCTGCGCGATCCGCAGGAGCCCATGAGCATGCTTTTCAGCCGCGAGGGCGAATTCATCGAGTTTCCCAAAATACCCGGGCAGGCGTAAGAAGTACTGTTTTAGACAACGAATCTGAAAAGGTGTTTCGGGGCTGGTTTTTGAAAATCGGCCTTGAAACACCTTTGTTTTTTACCAGCCCTTGGGCAAGCAGAATCAGTTTTCCGGGGCCTCTCTGGCTCTTCTGCTTTCGCCTCCAGTTGCTGGTTTTCAGCCTTACTTGTTTTGCTGTTTCAGTTCAGATTGCTGCTGGCTCGTTGGCGGCCTTTCTGTTTTTTGTCCAGTTTCTGAAAAACAGCCCGTAAACGGACGCTGCGTTTGGGTGCCACCTGTACCGCGCTGGGCCGCAAAGAGATAGAAGAGGAGCCAAGGCGAAAGTTGCCTGAGATTTAAGTGCTGCGTCAAGTGGTTCTAAACGCCTGAGTATAAACCTCTCTTGAAAAGCTTCGTACGCTAGGATACGGTAATTACGTATTGATCTAACCAAACTAAAACTATGGCTGAAATAAACATTGAACCAAAAAAACGCTCCAGCTGGGCGTGGATAGTGGTGTTGCTGATATTGCTGGTAGTAGGCTATCTTCTGTACAAATATTTCTTTGAAGCGCAGGGAGGCAGCCCCGAGACCAGTGGCGCACCTACTGCTGGCATGATCATGCCCATCGCTCCTGTTTTCCTGTCTTATTGATTCACCCCTTAAAAGCATACCGCTATGGCATATCACGCAAACGACGGGCTGCCCAGGCTGGCCCCTTTACACGACCTGAGAGACTTTAAAGTAGCAAATAATAACCTGGATGTCAGAGGCTGGGAAGTGATTGGCTCTGACGGCAAACGCATTGGCAAAGTAGACGATCTCATTGTAGACCGCGAGCTGATGAAAGTACGTTACCTGGATGTAGACGTAGACAAAGACCGCGTGCTGCCCGACACCGATGCCCGCCACATTCTGGTGCCCATTGGCGCGGCCCAGCTAGACGATGACAGCGACCAGGTGTTCGTAGGCATGGACCAGATGTCCCTGTCTCGGTTTCCGTTCTACAGAGGCGGTGCCGTAGACGCAGACTATGAATACCGCGTGATGCACGCCATCACCAGCCCCAACGAAACGTACTCGCAGCAAACGGCTTCGCCTTCTCCCAGCGCGGAGTTCTATGGACGCGAGCAGTTCAATGAGGACCGGTTCTACGGAAACCGGCACCAGCGCGGGCAATCCATCCCGCAGGACCAAAGCCATTTCCATAGCTCCACTTCCAGCAGCTCCAACTTCGGGTCAGGCTCTACGGTGGGTTCAAGTTCAAACCTGGGCTCAGGTTCCAATCTGGACGGCCGTCCGGTGCAGGATGACATTGCTACCATTGAGCGCCTGAGAACCATGCTGGAACAAGGCACCATCACCCAGGATGAGTTCACCGCCTTGAAGCGGAAGGCCATAGGCCTGTAAAAACTGTTTTGGGGCTGTTTTACAGAAAACAGCCCCAAAACAGTTTCCCTCTAAAAGGAAGTACCTAACGCATAAAAACAAAAAGAGAGGGCCTGCTGTAAAGCTGCCCTCTCTTTTCATTAACGACCCATTGGTCACCTTTTACGGATAATTATTGGTGATGTTATCATCCTGATCATGGGTGAACGAGGCATGTTCCTGCACGTGGTGCTCAGAGCCGTACCGGCTGTGCGGGTTGGCGTACCCCGGCCAGCTTCTCTTCACGCGGGCGTTGGTTTTGCTTTTCCGCTGCTTGGTAAACGCATACGTCGCCAAACCTGCCAAAGCTACCAGGCCCGCCGTCGCCAATACCTTGGGTACGGTGTTGTTGACGGTAGGCGGAAGCTGCACCACACCCTGCCGATCCGTAATAGCCGGTTCTGGGACGTAGCGTCCTTTAGACGGAATGGCCAGCTGGTCAAATAACCGCGCCAACTCCTCCAGCCCTTGCTTCAGTTCCTGACCGCGCATGGGCAATCCGTGGCCGCTGGCGGCAATCTCTGGGTGAAGGGCGTTAAGTTTCTGCACCGATGCGCGCGCTGCCTCCCAGTCTGGCGTGAAATACGCGGGCGGGCCGCACACTTCCTGCTTCTGGGTGAGCACCGCCAGGGCAGACTCGGGTTTGCGGGTCACAAAGGCATCGCCGGCGATCAATAACCGGTCATGCTCCCGGAAGAACGAAACGTGCCCCGGCGAGTGGCCCGGGGTTTCAATCCACTTCCACTCCGGCAGGAACGGAACCGATCCGTCAGACGGAAGCAGTTCCAGCCGACCTTTGAAGGTGATGGGCTTCTTGGGGTACATGAACGACAGGTAGGCCATACCGCCTCCGCCCACGCTGGAGTCTGGCGGCGGGTAGCTGGACAACCCGGTCAAATAAGGCAGTTCCAGCGGATGCGCGTACACCGGCACCTGCCAGATATCTGCTAAGGTTTGCAGGGCGCCAACGTGATCAAAGTGGCCGTGCGTGAGCAGGATGGCTTTAGGCGGATTGCCTTTGCCAAACTTGTCCTCGGCGGCTTTTCTGATTCTATCGGCGGAGCCGTACAGACCGGCGTCAATCAATACCCAGGATTTGTCTGGGTTTTCTATGTAGTACAGGTTCACGAAAACAATCTCCATGCCCATGACACCTGGTGCCACCGTAAAGCAGGAGTGCTGCTTCTGCCGCAGGACGTTGGTTAGATGATCTTGCATCGTCAGGCGCGGTAAGATTAGCTGTCCAGACGGCCAAATACGCTTAGCTCATCACCGGTGTCATGGCGGGAGTTGTCATCGCCGTCCGTGGATTTGCCGCCTTGTCCGCCCTGGCTGTTGCCGGGCTGCTGGCCGCCTTGCTTGAAGCTGGCGTTTCCTTTTGCTTCTGCGCCTGGTTCCTCTGAGGTGTTCTTCAGATCATCGGCAGCTTCTTTTCCGTTCGGTAATTTTTCCTTTTCGTTAAACTTATTGTCGTTTTCCATGGTGTAGTATGGTTTATGGTGTAAAAACAAGTTAAAACCGGAGAAACCGGCCTGTGTTTGTACGAGCAGATGGGAAAGAGGGTGTCTTCTGATTCAGAATTTCTGATCTACAGAGTTGCAAAAGTCAGAATTGGTGCGTAAACTAGTCATGTTGTTACGCCGAGGTACATGTGATCTGGACGCAGGAGGGTAGGATACCAGCAAAGAAGAGAGTCATGTGTAGCCGGAATTTTTCTCACCTGTTTATAGTTAATAAGACATGGTAAATCTGATCTATCCACCTAACTATATGGCGGTATACGCAAAATGCATTGACGCCACGCTACCTAGTTTTGACCCAGAAGAGTGGATCAAAGAAGGGCACGTATACATTGTAAAACATTTCACTGAGCCTCTAAACCAGGAAGAAGGAATGGCCGTGACCATCATTGACGAAGAGGGCGAGGAGATTCATCCGTCACCGTCGCACTGGAGTTTCTCATCTAACCGGTTTGAGTTGTTCTCCATTTTCCTGAACTAAGCGCTTTAGGCCTCTTTTTCAGAAAAGAGATCAAAAACAGAAAGGGCTGACCCCATAGGGTCAGCCCTTTCTGTTTTTGGGGCGGCTGTGAATCGTTAGAACTGGAACCCGGCCCGCAGCAGCAGTTGGCTTTGCTCGGGTGAGGTAGCATACCCCAGCGAGAGCACAACCTGGTTCAGCGGGGAAATCCACACCCCGCCGCCGTAGCCGCGGTGCCACTTGTCTGAATCTTCATCTTTCACCCATACCCGGCCCATGTCATGGAACCCGAACACGCCCAGCGAAGCCGGGAACAGGTACGTGGTGAAACTGAACAGGCGCAGGCGGGCTTCGGTGTTGTTGTAGAGGCTGCTCTGGCCGCTGAACCGGTTTCTGCGGTAGCCGCGCAGGGTAGAAGGGCCGTCCAGGAACTGCGCCTGGAAGAACTCATAGCTGTCCCCGAAGGTGTGCCCCCCGCCAAAACGGGTGGCCAGCGTGAGTTTCAGGGGAATGCGCAGAGTCTTGTAGATGGAGAACTGCGAATGCACCCGAGCCACGTCTGAAGCACTCTCGTTCACGCCTTTCAACACGTCTGCGGCTACCAGCCAGTGCACCCCTTTAGAGGGCAAGGCCGCCAGATCACGTGAATCTAAGGTATACTCAAACCGGGCTCCCGCGTACGATTTTGGATCAGCGAACCCGATGGCCTGCTCGGTACCTGCCAGCTGTTGCGGCAGAAAGCGCTCGTCCATGCGGTCTACGTTCACGTTCTGGTAGGCCGGACCCACAAACACCGATTCGTATTTGCCTATTTTACCACCCACCAGCACATTGGTGTAGAGCTGCGATGACTGGAACCGGTACAAGTCGATGTCCAGGTCTGGGTCAAACGGGGTTTCGTTGCCCAACCCGAAGAAGTTCTCGGCGAAGCCGGGGCTTTTCCAGTTGACGTTCACCTTCACATCCATGCCCATTCTAAGTCGCGGGAAGTGGGCGGCGTAGTCTACCAAAAACGATTTGGTATTGAGGGCGTAGCTGCCCACCAGCCGCTGCATCATGCCATACGGCTGCTTGTTGAAGCCTTGGGTTTTCAGCAAGACGCCACCGCCCAGCAGCAAACCGTCATCGCGGTTGAATTCTACGGACCCCAACGGCCCGAAGTAGTTGTAGACAAAGCTTCGGCGGTCATACACCGGTGTTTTGCGCAGGCGCGTGAGGTTGCGGGCTTCTGGTCCCAGGGCCAGTTGCGCGCCACCCGGGTTGTCATAGACATAGGTGAGGCGGCGCAGGCCAACCACGCTGGAGCTGTCCGTGACCTTGTCCATGCCATCGCCCCCGATAATCCGGACCCGGATACCATCGGCGGCTTGTCCTTGCACCTGGAATTCATCCGCGCCTCCCAGACCGTACAAGCGGATTTCACGGGTCTCATCGGGCAGAAAGCGGCGGCGGTACAGTTGGTCATCTGCGGAGGTGCCGTCTTTTTTGTAGATGGTCACCAGGGTGGCTCCGCCGGCTTCGCGCTGTACTTCAAACCGCTCGTCCAGGTCAGTGCCTACTACGTCTACTTTATGGGCCAGGAACTCATAATATTCTTCGGCATCCCGCTTGATGTAAGCACGGCGGGCTTTGAGGGTGCTGGCCAGACGCTCACCGGAGATCTTCTGGATTTCAGGCGGCAGAGCGCGAACGGCTTTGTCAATGGCTTCATCGGTGAGGCCCGCTTTTACAGAATCGGCCATGGCAATCCAGTCGGCGCGTTCCAAGGCGGTGAGGAAGTACCGGTCAAAGTACCGGTTGTTGAAGTTAAAGCCTTTGATGTCACGCAAGCTTTCGTCAAATCCCTGCACCTTGGGCAGAATCCAGCGCCGGCTGGCAATGTTGGGAATCACGCCCTGGTTCACGAAGAAGGCCTGGTCGCGGTCACGCGGAATGGGTTTGTAGATTTTGCCTTTGCCTTCCTTCTTGAACTCGGCCCAGCGCCATTGGTCGTCGTGGCGGTCCCAGTCGGCAATGAAGAAATCCAGGAGGCGGGCGCGGAGCAGGCTTCTCTGGTCTACCTGGTCGTTCTGGTCTTCCAGGGTGTTTTCCAGGACTTTGTCTGTGCCCACCACGTTTTTGGCGTTCCCGAAGCTTTCCAGGTCAGACATGTCCTCGTCGGGGCGCTCCTCAAACAACCCGATGGTATTGGCGAAGCCTTTCAGGTACTTGCCAAACCGCGGATCATCCGGGATGATGAAGTACTGGGGGTTGGTGTGGTACACGCCCACGGCATCTGCCAAGGTGGGAACCACCAAAGAGCCGTACGGATGCGAGGCTGAAATCTGGTCTTTCACCACATCGGCGGCCAGGGTATGGCGCAGAATGCGGGGAAGGGCGGCATCTGGGTATTTCTCTACAGACCGCAACGCGTACTGGCGGCCGGTGCTGTCTTCCAGGCGCAAAGAAACCGTCTGGAAACCGCCACCGCGCTGAACTACTTTCAGGCCGCCGTTTTGGGTGCCAATATCGAAAACGGGCAAAGAAACGGGCGTCTGCCACTCGGGGCGGTAGTTCTCGCCCAGAAGCCACTCTCTGAAGCCGCTAGCTTTGTACACCTGGCTGGCGGGTAAGGCGCTCTTCTTGCCCGCGAAGCTCAGGTTCATTTTCTTGGTCTGCTCTTCTATCTGCTTTTGGGTAGGCTTGCGGGAAAGGAGCACGCGGTGGGCTACCTGGCCTTGGTTGCTTTGGGCGTCTTGCGCAGTCCAGATCTCCAGCCAGGTTTCGCCGTTGGGGAAGTACAAAACCTTCGCGAAGCCGGGAGCGGTTTGGGAGAAAAGCGGCGCCGCCTGCCGGGGCGATTTTCCTTTTTTCATGCCCCCGCCCGCGGTCACGTAGTGGATGCTGTCTTGAGTGCTATGGGTAAGGGCGGCAGAGTTCCCCTCGGCGTGTACCAAGCCTTTGTGCTGGGCGTACATCTGGCTCAGTTGGCGGTGCATGAGGCGGTACTCCAGTCCTGACATCTCGGGGGAGACGCTCATGGCCACCAGCAGGTTTTTCTCTTCGTTGCTGCGCATCACGTCATCCAGAGCGGCCAGCGTGGCGGTGCCGCCGGTGGTGGGGCAACCGCGCTGGGTTTCCTCGTCGTCCATGCGGCGGTTGGGCAGAAGCCATTGGGTGTCCAGCAGGAGCAGGTGCACGTCATCGGTGAGGGCTACCTCGGCGGGGCCGGGGCAGTAGTTCTCCGGCAAGAGCAGCTTCTCGTTTTGCAGGTATTGGGAGATGTAGCGTTCCTGGTTCCGGACTCCCTGGTCCAGGCCACCTTTGGCGTCGTGTTCGCCCGGCATGAGAATGATTTTCCCCGCGTAGCCTTGCAGGTAGTTCAGTTGCTTTTGCAGCTGCGCTTCCAATTCCTTTCGGTTGCCCGCCGATACGCCCGGCAGCGTTGCCGGCTGAAACGGGTTCCCCATAAAGACTACGGCGCTGTTCTTGCCGGCGGATTTCAGTTGCTCTTGCAGCAGGGGCAAAGGGGCCGCGGAACTCTGACCTGGCGCCCACCTGCCGGTCAGCAAGACGGTGTACGAGGGGGAGGAAGACGGTAAGGAAGGAAGCTGAGCCCAGGCCAGCGCCGGGCACAGCATCCAAAGGCAAAGCTGAAGCAGGATTACCCTTCTGGGTAAAAATTCTTTCATGTTCATTTTATTAATGGCAGTCGGCTTCTCGGTTTTGGGCCTGTTTAATGAAAACAAGACTAAAACAGGAAGGAGCTAAGTGTAAATGCCGGCAGAAGCCGGGCTTGTTTGCCGCTGTTTACGCAGTTTGGGTTGGTTTAGGTTAAGGCTATATTATCTCTTTTGTATTTTAGGAGAGAACAGGCTGATCTGGCACGTGAAATCCGAAAATGCGGAACCATGCGTGGCGGAGTCCGTTTTGTTTGTTTTATCCTGAGAGACAGATCCTATGCCCGCCTTAGACAAAGACCTGCGCAAGGCCGTTCTGGCCCTGCCCGCCGCCCGAAAAGATAAATTGCTGCTGCAGTTGCTGACCGCCCAGCCCGTCTTGCAGGAGCAGCTCCGGTTTGAATTATTGGAAGGCCCGGAGGCGCTGGCGCTTAGGAGGGAGGCATTGGCAGCCCAGGTGCAAACGATCACCCAGGGCTTCTACTATACTGCCACCGATCTGCTGGCCTGTCTGCGGCAGTTGTGCCCTGCGCTGGGTTACCACACCAAAATAACTGGTGATGTCTACGGCGAGATTCAATTGCTGCTCCTGCTCTTGCAGGAAGTCTTGTCTCATCAGAAGGAAATGCTGCAGGTGCTCACCGGTGCCACCGAGGCGTTAAGTCTGTTCTTGGCCAAACGCGCCGAAGAGATGCTGCAGAAACTAAACAAGCTCCATGAAGACCTGCACGTGGAATTCTCTGATGACGTGAACGAGGTGCTTCCCGCCCTTCACGCCTCGGCGGCTGGGTATGCCGCCCGTAAATTGGGCGTGCCAGTCCGCTGGAAATAGCAGATCAGGATATACAATAGCTTTTACCTGATAAGAGCGCAAGCGACGTGTTTAAGGGCTATTTTTGAAAAGCATGCCCAAAACGCAGTTGGAGGTTAGGCAGGTGAGGGAAGCGCTACGCCGCCTCCAGCCAATAGCTTTCCGGTACTCCGGCGTGCAACGCTTTAATGGCGAACAGGCAGCCTTCGGGGTCTTGCTGTAACTGACATCCCCAGATCACCAGCACCTGCCAACCGGCTGCCCGTAGCCTGGCTCTGTTCAGTTGGTCTCGTGCCTGGTTGCGGGTGAATTTGTCGGTCCAGAAAGGGACGTTGGATTTGGGCAGAGCGGGTACGCAGTGGGGGCACCGGTGCCAGAAACAGCCGTGCAGGAAAATAGCCAGTTTGCGGCCAGGGTAACAAACATCGGGCTTGCCCGGGAGCTTCTTCCAGTGGATGCGGTAGCCGCGCAAGCCGTGGTGCCAAAGCAGGCGGCGCAGCAGCAGTTCTGGTTGGGTGTCTTTGCTTTTATTGCCACGCATGTACCGGCTGACCTTCTCCTGAGCAGTCAGGGGCGGGGGAGCGATGGGGGCGTATTTCCTCTTCTTTGTGGCCATGCAGCAGATGTGTGCAAAGAAAACACACATCCGGGAAAGAGAGTGCCTTGCGTCGGCGTTTCTTTATAGAGGCAGTGCCGGTTCTGAAAACTTTTATATCGGCCGAAGGCGAAAAGAGATGGTTGTTTTGAGCCTGTTTTGCTTAAAATGGCTATAAAACGGAGCTGCTGAAAAGAAGTGCTTTGCTGCAGCCGGTGATGTTTATGGTTGGTGGCCGATGTGTTCAGGGTGCAGGTGTGTGTCGCCTCTACTTTCAGAGGATCTCTGCCAGGAAAAGAAAGGCTTGTTAAGATTTCTCTCCGATTTCAAAAAAGAAGAGCCCCGCTTATCTGCATAAGCGGGGCTCTTCTTTTTTGAGGGGTTGACCCGAGGACTACTTTGATTTCGTCACATCTTCGGCCTCGTCAAAGCGGTTGCCGCTGTAAGAAACCAGCACAATGGCGCCAATGGCCACGGCGGCGACAGACAGCACCAGTTGTACGGGGCTCAGCTTCTGTCTAACGGTTAATAGCATGCGGCCGGCATCAGAAAGTAGCTCTGGCAGCACGTCATGGTTTCCTTGGTACACACTTACAATTGATTCTACGGTTTTCGCGAAATCTTTGGGTTGTACTACCTGGGGCGATGTATTTGGTGTTTGTTCCATAGTTGTGTTCTCTAGAATGAGCGGTTGTTAAAAGAAAAATCCCGGCCTGCGCACAAGGGCGGGCCGGGATTTCTATACGCAAATAAAATAGCTTAGGTCAATCTTTTTTCAAGGTTAAGACACGCGGCCGCCTGCGCTCTGCACGGCTTCGTTTATTTTCTGGATGATTTTGTCTGGGCTGAACATCATACTGGCCGGGAAACTTACCTGTACATTGTTGATCTGCAACGTTTGGGAATTCTCCTCATACGCATAATCGGCGGTCACGCCTTGCTTGGAAACACGTCCGTTATTACCTGCCAGCTCAATACCAGCGGCGCCTAATTTGCTTCTGAGGGTGTTGTACAGTTCTGGGGTAATGCCAGTGTAGGTAGCACTGTTTGCCATAAGAGTAGAATTTAGGTTATGGGTAGAATAGATTTAACGCATGAGGCAAAGGCAAGGTTAGCCGCCGCCTCAACGCTTAAAGGTATATGTTTTCTGGCGGTTTTCCGTAAAACAGACGGGTAGACTTTCCAACCGACAGCTGAACCTTTCGCGCCCAATTGCGGTAAAGCTGAACTCTAATGAAAACGCTTACATGAAGAGAAGGATTTTACTGGCCTTGGTGGGAGTGCTGGTCCTGTACGGATTAGTGGACTTGTTCTTTGCCGACCAAACGCCGGGGCCCATGACTTCTTCTTCTCCTTCCTTTGGTCAAACCAGCCCTTTGCAGTACGCCCAGGACAGTGTCATGGCCAGCGCCGGAGCGCACTACAAGATCAGCAAAGCCGGCGAGTTCTTTCTGGGCGAGCATTACCGCCCCGTCTGGACGGTGCCCGTCAAAGCCAAGGTCTTCCACATGAACGAAGTGGCCGGCGGACTTTCCATCGAGAAGTTAGGCGGCGGCATGCAGACCACCAGCCTCACCCTCACCGATTCCTCAGGCCGGCGCTTCGCCCTCCGCTCCCTGGACAAAGATCCCATTCAGGTGCTGCCGGCTTTCTGGCAAAAGACGTTTGTGGGCTCCTTTGTGCGGGATCAGGTTTCCGCTACCAACCCGTACGCGGCCCTGGTGGTGCCTCCGCTGGCGAAAGCTGCCAACATTTTACATCCATCGCCCCAGCTGGTGTACGTCCTGCCCGCCGACCAGGACTTCAAGCAATATTCCAACATCTTTGGGAACAAGCTTTTCCTGATGGAAGAGAAATTCACCTCCAAAGCCTCGCTGGCTGATAAGCTGGGCGCGGCCACGGATCTGGTAGACACCGAGGAGATGCTGCGGCGGCGGTTTTCCTCCAGCCGGCACCGCATTGACCAATGGGCCTTCGCCCGGGCGCGTCTCCTGGACCTGCTGCTCAGCGACTGGGACCGGCACGAGGGGCAATGGGACTGGGCGGCGTATGTGCAGGAAAACGAAATCTGGTACAAGCCCATTCCCAAAGACCGCGACCAGGCGCTCTGCCTCTATGACGATGGCGTTATCCCGTGGCTGGCCACCCGTAAATTCGCGGCCCGCAAGTTTGAGTCGTTCCATCCTGTCTTCAAAGACGTGTTTGGCCTCACCATCAATGCCTCTTTCTTAGATACCAGAGCCCTGTCTGAGGTGTCTTTGGTTGATTTCAGGAGATTGGCCCGCGAGATGCAGGTGGCCTTGTCAGATGCTGTCCTCCGGAGAGCCGTACAGCAGCTGCCTCCGCCGGTTTACGCGTTGGTGGGCGAAGAGACGTTCCAGAAGCTGAGAAGCCGCCGGAAACTGCTGGTGCAAACCGCCGAAGACTATTACAAGATCCTGGCCAAGGAAGTAGCGGTGGTTGGCGCTGATGAGCCAGAACGGTTTGTGGTGCAGCGGTTGTCGCAGGGAAGAACCGTGGTGGAGATTTACCGGCTGGGCGAGGGCAACGTGAATAGCGGCAAAGTGTATAGCCGCACGTTCTTTGCTGGCGAAACCGAACGCATCAATCTTTTCGGGTTGAAAGGAGACGATATTTTTGATATCAGTGGCACTGCGGCCAAAGGAAGCTACGTCTACGTGTACGGCGGCGCCGGAACAGATAAAGTCACCGACAAATCTACGGTAGAAGGCTGGCGCAAAAAGACCGTGGTGGTAGACGATACGCCCGGAGTTCAGTTGCAGCCCGGTCCCATCACCCAGGCGAAGTTATCGGAATCGATCACTGAGGTACCCTCGTTCGTGCGCGTGCGCGTCCGGGAATAGTACCTCCGCTTTCGGCCTGTTTTCCTGAAAACACCCTCAAAACAAACTTGTCAACATCAGGCGTAGTTCGGCCGCTGCCGTATTCTGACCTTCTTCTTGCTGCAAGCTTCTGACGGTGTGTTTCCCGTTTCCCGCATGGATGTGGCAATCAATTTCAGTTTTTAGTCTGGCTCATGTCAGCGGGGAACTAGCGCTTCACTGAAATTAACGTTGGCCCATTCTGCAGCTGTTTCATGTTGCTATAATTGCTTTTGTCTTTTTGGCCTGCTTTCCTGAAAACAGGTGATAAATAGATGCTGTGTAGTGGTGTTTTCTGGTGAGAACTAGAAGTTATTGCTTTGCAGATGAGATAAGAAAAGGCAGAACGGATAAAGAATCATCAGGTTTTACCTCTCAGTTCCTCTTGATCAGGTTTATTGAATTTTCCAGTTGGCTTGAAGATCAGCTTCTTTCAGTTGAAAGGTTAGCTGCACACGTCTTTTTTTTCTTTTGTAGGTCTCTGTGCGGCAAGGGGATACCGGTAGAAGGTAAAGAGAAGCCTTAAAACGTCTTCCTAGTGCGTAGTAGCTTGAGTAAACTACCTGCTGAGTTCCGGAAATTAAGGATGTACTAAGGGCGGAAAGGTATCGTTGAAATTGAATATTGGAAAGATGGCCGGAAAATAGAGCCAATTGGAGCACAGGCCAGATAAAGATTTGTCTGTTATCTATTTATCTATAATTTCGCCAAAATCAAATTTTTTCACGTATTCCCTAGATGAGATTTTTACGTTTGAGCAGATCGGTTTCAAAATCAATAACATTTTAATAAATGAAGCTGAATATTTGCTTATGCGAATTTAGGGTTATGTGTATTGCTGAGGATTTTATAATTTGCCGTGAATAAGGCAAGTACTATCAATTTTTATGGATAAATACTCATATATAGCCAACGCGCACGGTGCGTACATTGATGAACTGTACAAGCAGTATCAGCAAGATCCGGGTTCAGTGGATTTTGGTTGGCAGAAATTCTTTGAAGGTTTTGATTTCTCGCAAACCTACCCGAACGGAAACGGCCAGGCCCCAGCGGCGGCGGCTCCAACAGTTGGTGGTGCCACCAGTGGCGCGTCTGTGGGTGAGGTAGAGAAAGAAATTCAGGTGCGTAATCTGATTTACGCCTACCGTTCCCGCGGTCACCTGCGCTCTAACACCAATCCGGTTCGTCCGCGTAAAGACCGCAAGGCTTTGTTAGACCTGAAGGACTTCGGTTTGTCTGAGGCTGATCTGGACACCAAATTCCAGAGCGGATCTGAGCTGGGCTTAGGTGCCGCCACCTTGCGCGACATTCTGGCTACCCTGAAGAAAGTATATGAAAGAACCATTGGGTTTGAGTACATGTACATCCGGGACCCAGAGGTTTTGGCCTGGTTTAAGGAAAAAGCCGAGAAAGAGTCGGTGGCTTTCAACCCATCGGTTGACTATAAAAAACGCATCCTGTCTAAGTTGAACGAGGCAGTGGTGTTTGAAAACTTCCTGCACACCAAGTTTCTGGGGCAGAAGCGTTTCTCTCTGGAAGGTGGCGAAACCACTATTCCGGCGTTGGATGCTATCATTGACAAAGGCTCTGAACTGGGCGTAGAGGAAGTGGTGATTGGCATGGCGCACCGCGGTCGGTTGAACGTGTTGGCCAACATCATGGGCAAAACCTACGAGCAAATCTTCTCTGAATTTGAGGGAACCGCCGTGCCAGATTTGACCATGGGCGATGGTGACGTGAAATACCACATGGGCTTTTCCAGCGAGGTAAACACGCCGTCTGGCGGAAAAGTGAACCTGAAACTGGCTCCTAACCCTTCGCACTTAGAAGCGGTGAACCCAGTGGTAGAAGGTTTTGTGCGCGCCAAGCTGGACTCCATGTACGGCCGTGACACTAATAAGATCCTGCCTATCCTCATCCACGGCGATGCAGCCGTGGCCGGACAAGGTATTGGTTACGAGGTAACCCAGATGGCGAATCTGGAAGGCTACAGCACTGGCGGTACTATCCACTTCGTGATTAACAACCAGGTAGGTTTCACCACTGACTTTGAAGACGCCCGCTCTTCTATCTACAGCACCGATTTAGCCAAAATCATTGACGCGCCAGTTCTGCACGTAAACGGTGATGACCCGGAAGCGGTGGTGTTTGCCGTAAGGTTAGCGACTGAATACCGTCAGCGTTTCCACAATGATATCTTCATTGACATGGTGTGCTACCGCCGCCATGGCCACAATGAGGCAGATGAGCCTAAATTCACCCAGCCACAACTGTACAACCTCATCTCCAAGCATGACAACCCACGGGAAGTCTATAATAAAGAGTTAATCAGACGTGGTGAGTTAGACGCGAAGGTAGCCGAGGAGATGGACAAGGAGTTCCGTCAGATGCTGCAAGACCGTCTGGACATGGTGAAGCAAAAGCCGTTGCCGTACAACTACCAAGTGTTGGAGAAAGAATGGCAAGAGCTGCGTCGTTCTAAACCAGAAGACTTCAACCAGTCGCCAGAAACCGGTATTTCTGCCGAGGCGATTGAGAAAGTAGGGAAAGCGTTGACTACGCTGCCAGAAAACTTCAAGCCGCTGAAGCAGATTGAGAAACTGACCAAAGAGCGCCAGGACATGTTCTTCGGAGCGCGCGCCTTGAACTGGGCATCGGCTGAATTGTTGGCGTACGGTTCTATTCTGTTAGACGGAAAAGTGGTACGCATGAGTGGCCAGGACGTGCAGCGGGGTACTTTCTCGCACCGTCACGCGGTGTTGCATGATGCCAATACCAGCGCGGCTTACACCAACCTGAACCACATTCAGGAAAATCAGCAGAAACTACAGATTTACAACTCCTTGTTGTCTGAATATGGCGTGTTAGGGTTTGAGTTCGGTTACGCCATGGCCAACCCCAATGCATTGGTAATTTGGGAAGCGCAGTTCGGTGACTTCGCCAACGGTTCTCAGGTGATGATTGACCAGTTCATCTCGTCTACAGAATCTAAGTGGCAGCGCATGAACGGTGTGGTGATGCTGTTGCCGCACGGTTATGAAGGCCAAGGACCAGAGCACTCCAATGCCCGTCCTGAGCGCTTCCTGCAGTTGGCCGCAGAGTACAACATGTACGTGACCCAGTGTACCACTCCGGCTAACTTCTTCCACATGCTGCGTCGTCAGTTGGCAACGCCGTTCCGGAAACCGTGTATCCACATGTCGCCTAAGTCTATGCTGCGTCACCAGAACGTGATGTCGCCGCTGGAAGACTTCATGGCAGGCTCGTTCCAGGAAGTGATTGGTGACACGTATGCCGAGGCGAAAGCCGTGACCAAAGTGTTGCTGTGTACCGGTAAAGTGTACTATGACTTGCTGGAGGAACAGCAGAAAACAAACCGCAAAGATGTAGCCATCATCCGTCTGGAGCAGCTGCATCCGTTCCCGCAGGTACAGCTAGACCGTGAACTGAGCAAATACCCGAACGCACAGATTTTCTGGGTTCAGGAAGAACCGTACAACATGGGTGCCTGGACGTACATTCTGAGCGTAATGCGCAAAGGCATTGATGACGTGGTTTCCCGTAAGCCAAGCTCCTCACCGGCTACTGGGTACAACAAAATCCACCAGAAAGAGCAACGCGCGGTGGTAGAAAAAGCATTCAGTATTTAAGTAAAACATATGTCCGTTTAGGGCTTGTTTTTCTAAAAACAAGCCCTAAACGGACTTTTAACAACATAACTTAATCTAAAAAGAGATTATGGCATTAGACGTAAAAGTGCCGGTAGTGGGCGAATCCATCACGGAGGTAACCATTGCCAAGTGGCTTAAACAAGATGGCGACCAAGTGGCCATGGACGAGGTGATCTGTGAACTGGAATCAGACAAAGCCACCTTTGAATTGCCCGCTGAGGCTGCCGGTATTCTAAGAATCAAAGCCCAGGAAGGCGATACCATTGCCATTGGAGAAGTAATTTGCTCCATTGATGGCGCCGGACAAGGTGCTTCTACGCCTCAGCCTACCACTGTTTCTACCGAGCACAGCCTCACAGAGTCTAAATCAGTGACAGACCCGCAGAGCACCGTAGCCGCTGAAAATACGCCAAGCCACGGCACTCCTAACCAACCGCAAGGTGGTGGAGCCGGTACTGGCCAGACGTTAGAGGTAAAAATCCCAACTGTAGGTGAGTCTATCTCTGAGGTAACCATCTCTAAATGGCTAAAAGCCGATGGTGACCAGGTTTCCATGGACGAAGTTCTCTGCGAACTGGAGTCTGACAAAGCTACTTTTGAGTTACCAGCTGAAGCCGCTGGGGTTCTGAGAATTGTAGCTCAGGAAGGCGATACCGTAGAAATTGGTGCTACCATTTGCCGCATTGAGGTGGGTGCTGGTTCCGGGGTTTCTACTTCTCCTGCTCCACAGACAAGCGCTCCGGCGGCGCAACCAGCGCAAGCCGCATCCTCCGGGTACGGTGGATCTACCACCTACGCGAGCGGTACGCCATCGCCAGCGGCAGGTAAAATCCTTTCTGAAAAAGGTATCTCAGCTTCTGATGTAAGTGGTACTGGCCGTGACGGCCGCATCACCAAAGAAGATGCCCAGAACGCCCAGGCTCGTTCGGCTGCTCCGGCACCACAGCCTGCCGCCGCTTCTGCTGCACCAACTGCCAAAGAAACTGCTGCTCCGGCTCCGGCCGCTCCAGGTTCCCGCAACAGCCGCCGCGAGAAAATGACCAGTTTGCGTAAAACTGTCGCTCGTCGTTTGGTAGCGGTGAAAAATGAAACGGCCATGCTCACTACCTTCAACGAGGTAGACATGAAACCCATCATGGACATCCGGGCCAAATACAAAGACAAGTTCAAAGAGAAGCACGAAGTAGGCTTAGGCTTTATGTCGTTCTTCGTGAAGGCTTGTACCGTAGCGCTGCAAGAGTGGCCAGCGGTAAACGCCCAGATTGACGGTGCAGAAATGGTCTTCAACGATTTCTGCGATATCTCCATCGCCGTGTCTGCGCCTAAAGGTCTTGTGGTTCCGGTTATCCGCAACGCCGAAGGCCTGAGCTTAGACGGTATTGAGAAAGAAGTAGTACGTCTGGCCAAGCGTGCCCGCGAAAACAAACTGGGTATTGACGAGATGACTGGTGGTACCTTCACCATCACCAACGGTGGGGTGTTCGGTTCCATGATGTCAACGCCTATCATCAACGCGCCGCAGTCGGCCATTCTGGGTATGCACAACATCGTGAACCGTCCGGTGGCCATCAACAACCAGGTGGAAATCCGCCCGATGATGTACCTGGCGCTTTCGTATGACCACCGCATCATTGACGGCCGTGAGTCAGTGAGCTTCCTGGTGCGCGTGAAAGAGTTGCTGGAAGATCCGATGCGTTTATTGCTGGGAGTCTAAACTTGCGCTTTACGCGTGATTTCGTAAAAATGAGTTAAAAACGAAAGGCTCCGTGCTGCTGAACAAGAGCGGGTACGGAGCCTTTCTTCACATAAAAAGAAAGAACATGAAATATGATGTAACAGTAATCGGTTCCGGTCCCGGAGGTTACGTGGCAGCCATCCGCTGCGCGCAGTTGGGCCTGAAAACCGCCATTATTGAGAAATATTCAGTGTTGGGTGGTACTTGCCTGAACGTGGGCTGTATTCCGTCTAAAGCGTTGTTAGATTCATCTGAGCACTTCCACAACGCCGCCCATACCTTCACCACGCACGGCATTGAGCTGGAGAACCTGAAAGTGAACATTGAGCAGATGATCAAGCGCAAGAGCGAAGTGGTGAAGTCCAACAACGACGGCATCGCGTACCTCATGAAAAAGAACAAGATTGACGTGTACAACGGCCTTGGCTCTTTCGTGAACAAAAACACCATCAAAATCGCGGGGCAGGACGGTGCCGAGCAGCAGATCGAAACGGATAAAACCATCATCGCCACCGGTTCTAAGCCCGTGAGTCTGCCGTTCCTGCCTGTTGATAAAAACCGCATCATCACTTCCACTGAGGCCTTGACCTTGAAAGAGGTTCCCAAGCACATGATTGTGATTGGTGGCGGTGTGATTGGCCTGGAGTTGGGTTCCGTATACGCCCGCCTTGGTTCAAAAGTAAGTGTGGTGGAATACACCGATGCCATCATCCCGACCATGGACCGTGCCTTGGGCAAGGAGTTACAGCGCGTGTTGAAAAAGACCCTCGGTTTCGAGTTCTTCTTCGGACATAAAGTAACCGGTGCCGAAGTGCAAGGCGAAGGCGTGGTGGTAACCGCGGAATCTCCCAAAGGGCAGACCGTGACGTTTGAAGGCGATTACTGCCTGGTTTCCGTGGGTCGTAAACCGTACACCGAAGGCTTGGGTCTGGAGAATGCGGGCGTGCAATTGGGCGAGCGCGGCATGATTGCCGTAGACGATCACCTGCAAACCAACGTGCCCGGCATCTACGCCATCGGTGACGTAGTACGCGGTGCTATGCTGGCCCACAAAGCCGAGGAAGAAGGTGTTTTGGTAGCCGAGATCATGGCAGGCCAGAAGCCGCACATCAACTACAACTTGATCCCGGGTGTAGTATACACCTGGCCGGAAGTAGCGGGCGTAGGTTTCACCGAGGAGCAGTTGAAAACCCAGGGCGTGGCGTACAAAGCCGGTTCTTTCCCGTTCAAAGCCTCGGGCCGCGCCAAAGCATCTATGGATACTGATGGTTTCGTGAAAGTATTAGCCGATGCCAAGACCGATGAAATTCTGGGCGTGCACATGATCGGGCCCCGCGCCGCTGACATGATCGCCGAGGCCGTAGTGGCCATGGAGTTCCGCGCGTCTGCCGAGGACATAGCCCGCATGAGCCACGCACACCCCACCTACACCGAGGCCATGAAAGAAGCCTGCTTGGCAGCCACGGAGAACCGCGCGATTCATATTTAAGGATCTTCTTATATTAATCACAAGAGGGGCCACTTCCAAAAAAGGAGTGGCCCCTCTGCTTTAAAGCGTTTAGGACCTGTTTTCCTAAAATCAGGCCCTAAACGTAAACCTGTTTGGCTGCTACCCAGAGCAGTGTAAATCTTATTTAAAGTTTTGTCTTATCATAACAAGAGAGGGCTCTCCTGAATCATCAGGAGAGCCCTCTCTTTTACACTTCGTTTTAGGCCTGATTTTAGGAAATCAGGCCTAAAACAGGAATTAGAAGTTCCAGCCGACGGTGGCGATGAAGTTGGTGTTGGTGATTTTGCTTTTTACCGTGGGCACTGACAGGTTGTAATACTCTGAGCCTTGGTCATTCACTTCCAGGTTGGTATAAGGGGAGTACACGCTGTTGTACTTGCCATACACCAAAGCGCCGTCAATGAAAAAGTTGTTCTGTCTGATCCCGAATCCTCCGGTGTAGTACGATTTCGCCTGGTTCACGTCACTGTCTTTGAACGGATCGCCGTACAGAGCGTAACCAGCTCTCACTCTAAAGATATTGAACCGACCCTCTGCCCCAACGCGGTAATTCAGCGCTTTGTCATACACGTTCTTGATGGTCTGGTTCTCGTTCTGGAAAGAATCGTCGGAGTCTAACTTGGCGTTGCTGTAGTCTACATATTCCACATCGGCGGTGATGAAGCCGTTCTTGCCTAAGAAGAAGGCGGCGCCACCACTGGCCCGGAAAGGAGTGGTGAGACTGTAGTCATACTCGCCCTGATCTGTGGAGAAGTACTGGTTCAGGTTCGCGTTTTCTTCAGGAGCCTCGGTGTAGTTAACTGAGAGATTGGTGTTGTAACGGTCTGTGAGGTTAAACCAGGTAGGCGTCTGCACAGAGAACCCCAGGCGGAGCGCATCGCTGGGACGGTAGATACCCCCCACCCGTAAGCTCACGCCCGAACCTTCCGTAGTTAGTTGGTCTTGCAAACTCAGGTTGGTGATGTCAGAGGCCGGACCTTCCTCAGAATACGTTCTGGTCTGTTTAAACCGGACGGTAGTTAAACCCAAGGATGCCCCAATGAAGAATTTGTCCCGGAAGCTGGCGCCGTAGGCAAAATCCCACTGATTCTGGGAGCCGGTTGTCTGGATGTTCTCCTGAAAGGCATTGTTCGGCACCCAGTTAGGGTAATAGAAACCGTTCGCATCTTCGTCAATGAGATAGGTTTCAAAAGCTAGCTCCTGTAGTGAATTATACGCCAGCTCACCACCAACAAGTGGGTCTCGGTTGGCGCGTTGCGCGGCATATTCCCCAAACTTCAGGTTGTCTTCTCCTCCCTGGCCCCGGTAAAAAGAGCGCTGGTTGAAGTTGTTCTGTCTGGTGTAGCCAATCCCGAAGGAGCTGGAGCGCCAGTCGCCTTCCTCGTCATCCGCTTTGCGGGTGGAGAATACTGCCGAAAGGCCCGGGATGTTCAGGTTGTTGCGGCTGTTGGTAGCGGCAGAGCCATAGACGGTGCTGTTGACCTCATTGGCGTTGATGCCGGCAGAAACGGTGATCTCTGAGCGTCTGAAAAGTCCCAGACCCGCCGGGTTAGAGGAAAAAGAACCGGCATCACCGCCTAAGGCTACGTTGGCCCCGCCAAGACCCATGGTGCGGGCGGTTCCCCCAAATTCTGTTCTTGAGTAACGGAGAGCATCTACCTCGTTTTGGGCAAAGCTCTTTCCGGCACTGCCTAGCAACGCCAGGCAGGCCAGAAGAAAACTATATCGTTTCATGTAGTTTAAAAAGAATGGAAATTAATTTCTGCCTCTACGGCCACCACCTGAGCTGCTTCCGCCGCCGCCACCTCCGGAAGAGGAGCTGGAGGAAGATGAGCGAGATGGCTCATAAGAACGGCTGGGAGCCGGCTCATAAGAACGGGTACGGGTTTCCGTAGGTCTTGGGGCCGGGGTGTAATCCGTGCGCTGACGTCTGGTAGGTTGGCCGCCTTCTGAGCTTACCCCGCTGGTGCGTGATCTTCTCTCCTGGGCCGGAACGCTGATCTCCTGCGTCTGGCTGCCTGAAGGAGCGGCTGTTCTCCGGCGCGTCTGGATAGTGCCATCGGCATCGGCTACGCCACCTCTGGAAGTAGCACGACCTCTGTAACCCGGTTCCACTGCCGTGGCTGCGCTTGACCGGCTGGTGCCGGGAGACGCTATGCTGCCGCGGCCGTCCCGCGAGATATTAGGGTTTCTGCCGCTGGTGTTCGTGCTTCTGTCATCTCTGCGGCCGTAAGCCACGCGGCTCGCCACTACCCGGCCTCCGCCGTACACGTTGTCATAGTATCCGCCGCCATAGTAACCGCCGTAACGGTAAGGGTTGTAGCCGTATCCGTAGCCACCATATCCCCAGGGATTGTAATACCGGCCAAAACCGATGCCGATGCCGATAGACAAGCCCGTGCGCGGCCAAAAAGGATCATACATCGCCATTCTGGCCATGCTTGGTCCGTAGAACGGATCGTAGAAAGGGTCCATCCAGGGGTCCATCATCACCGCTCTGGAGTAGTAGCGGCCCGGATAATAGAAAGGTGACTGATACGCGTAGTACGGGTTCCCGAACGGCGCATCGTAGTAAGAATACTGGTAAGGCGTGTTGTTGCTGGAACGTCTTTGGGCGTAGGATTCAGGGTCGCTCACGCGCTCAGTGATGTCCCGGGAGTCATCGCCTCCGTCAACTTCCTCCGCGTAAGCGGTCGCATCTTCCTGCGGTGCGGGCTCCACGTAGGTTACTTTGTCAGAAGAGGAGAAATACACATCGTCCGTCTCACTGGTCTGTAAGTTGGAAGAGGTGCTACAACCGGCTGCCAGAAAGCCCAGCAGCGGTAATATGAGCAGTTTGTTTTTAGTATATTTCATGGGAGTATAGTAGTTGGTAAAGGATGCTAGACCAATTCACGAAACCAATAACACGAGTATCCGGTTCGCCAACGTTTCTATTCAGATATATTAACGTATTTTTGGGCCGAAAAGGTATGGTAACGCTTAAGAAATTAAGCAAATTCTATGCCGTGTAATTCAAGATTCGCTATATATTTCTTCTTTATCAAAGATACAAAAAATGAGCAAAGGGTTGCCTAAACGCAGCGAGGATTATTCTCTCTGGTATAATGAGTTAGTGAAACGGGCCGGCCTGGCCGAAAACTCAGCCGTGCGCGGTTGTATGGTCATCAAACCCTACGGCTACGCCATCTGGGAAAAGATGCAGCGCGTGCTGGATGACATGTTCAAAGCTACTGGACACTCCAACGCCTATTTTCCCCTATTCGTGCCCAAAAGTTTGTTTGAGGCCGAGGAGCAGAACGCCGAGGGTTTCGCCAAGGAATGCGCCGTAGTGACCCACTACCGCCTGCAAACGGATCCCGACAAACCCGGAAAACTGCGCGTAGACCCTAATGCCAAACTGGAGGAAGAACTCATTGTGCGCCCTACCTCAGAAGCCATTATCTGGAGCACCTACAAAGGTTGGATTCAAAGCTACCGCGATCTGCCTTTGCTCATCAACCAGTGGGCGAACGTAGTGCGCTGGGAGATGCGGACCCGTCTGTTTCTGCGGACGGCTGAGTTCCTGTGGCAGGAAGGCCACACCGCCCACGCCACTTCCAAAGAAGCCGTAGAGGAAACCGAACGCATGCTGCACGTCTACGCTGATTTCGCCGAGAATTTCCTGGCCCTGCCGGTAATCAGAGGCAAGAAAACGCCGAACGAGCGCTTCGCCGGAGCTTTGGACACTTACTGCATTGAAGGTCTGATGCAAGACGGAAAAGCCCTGCAAGCCGGTACGTCGCACTTCCTGGGGCAGAACTTCGCGCAGGCGTTTGACGTGAAATTCGCGACCAAAGAAGGCGGCCTGGAGCACGTCTGGGGAACCTCGTGGGGCGTGAGTACCCGTTTGATGGGAGCCCTGGTGATGGCCCACTCCGATGATGAAGGTCTGGTGCTGCCGCCAAAACTGGCCCCAATTCAAGTGGTGATTGTGCCGATTTACAAAGGCGAAGAACAACTGGCGCAAATCTCCGAGAAGGTTTTGGGCCTGAAAAAGCAATTGGAGGCCAAAGGCATATCCGTGAAGTTTGACGACCGCGACACCGAGCGTCCCGGCTTCAAGTTTGCCGAGTGGGAACTGAAAGGCGTGCCGGTGCGAATCGCCATTGGCGGAAGAGATTTGGAGAACGGCACCGCCGAAGTAGCCCGCCGTGACACCAAAGAGAAAAGCTCCCAGCAGTTTGATGAGTTGGTGAACACCATTCCGGCCCTGCTGGACGAAATGCAAGCCAACATCTTCCAGCGCGCGTTAGACTTTAGGGAAGCCAACACCACCAAAGTTGATTCTTATGACGAGTTCAAACGCATTCTGGACGAGAAACCCGGGTTTGTATTAGCTCACTGGGACGGAACCCCCGAGACCGAGGAGCGCATCAAAGAAGAAACCAAAGCCACCATCCGCTGCATCGCCCTGGACACGCCAGAGGAAGAAGGCGTGGACATGGTCACCGGCAAACCTTCTTCGCGCCGTGTGTACTTCGCGCGAGCGTACTAGATTGATGTGAAGATTTGGAAATGAGGAGATGTGAAAATGTCTCCTCGATTTATAGATGATAGAAAAGGGAACCGCTCCAACAGCGGCTCCCTTTTCTGTTTTTAGCCTGTTTTAGAAGAAACAGGCTAAAAACAGCTCTGCAATTTCCTGCTTCAAGTTTTCAACTTGGAGCACTAATTACGCAAGTTTTCAACTTGCGTAACTGTCAAGAGAGTTTAGTTTAGGCCCGTTTTTCTAAAAACAGCCTCAAAACAGAAACTGCGGGAATTGTTATCTTTGTTTTCCATCCATAAAGAATACAGAGATGAAAAGCATCGCCATCTTTTGCGGGGCCAGCAGCGGCCACAATCCGGTGTATCGTGAAGCGGCCCAGAAATTGGGGACTTTGTTCGCCCAGAAAGGCATCCGGCTGGTGTACGGCGGCGGGAAAGTTGGTCTGATGGGCGTAATAGCCGATGCGGTGCTGGCCGGAGGCGGCGAGGTGGTAGGCGTGATTCCGCAGAGCCTGGTAGACATGGAAGTGGCGCATACGGGGCTTACCCAACTGCACGTGGTGCAGACCATGCATGAGCGCAAAGCCCTGATGGCCGCGGAGTCAGATGCGTTTGTAGCCATGCCCGGCGGCTTCGGTACGTTTGATGAGTTCTGCGAGATTGTGACCTGGAACCAACTCAAGATCATCCAGAAGCCCGCGGCTTTGTACAACGTGAACGGTTATTTCAATCCGTTTCTGCAGATGATGGACCACAGCGTCACCGAAGGTTTTGTCAAGGCCGAGCAGCGCGACAATATCATCATCGCGGATAAAGGAGAAGAACTGCTGAACCAGTTGCAAAACCACTCGCCCGTCATCACGGAGAAGTGGGTGGATTTTAAACGCATTTAGCCGCAGGAAACGTCCCTACATTGAAAAAGAAGCGCCACCTGAGAAAGGTGGCGCTTCTTTTTGCCTGTTTTCAGGAAAATGGCCTTAAAACAGTTCGGGCCGCTGAGGTGAAAAAAAACGGCGCACGTCAGGCAACTCGGGCGGGAGAAACGGCATTTACCTTTCAAACCGAACCTATCGTCATGAATAGAAACCTGCTCCTTGTTTGCCTGTTATTGGTGTGCGCCTCCGCCTTCGGGCAGACTACTTCTCAGCCTCTGCCAGACAGCGTCAAAGCATACCTGGACAAAGGACTTTCCCTGCTGCAGGAACATTCTCTGAACCGGGATGCGGTGAACTGGGAGGAGTTGCGCCGGGCGGCTTACGAGAAAGCGCGGGGAGCCAAGACGTACGAGGAGGTAGCGCCGGTGTATCCGTTTCTCTTTGAGCAGCTCAATGATTATCACGGCTGGTTCACGTACAAAGGCAAGAGCTATTCCTGGCGAAGGAACCCCGCCCAGCCCCGCAACGCGGCGGTAGTGGCCGAGCTTAAAAAGAAGCCCGGGGTGCAGGTGAAAGTGCTGAAGAACGGCATCGGGTACATCTTGCTTCAGGGCAATAGTGACTTCGGGATGACGAATGTGAACCGTGATGCGCAGGCCATTCGGGATTCCATCAGCAAAATCCATCCGGGTAAAATAAAAGGCTGGATCATAGACCTTCGGCTGAACACCGGCGGCAACATGTATCCCATGTTCGGGGGCTTGGCACAACTGATGGGTGACGGGAAAGTAGGCGGCTTTGTGACGAAAGACCAGAAACCCGAGGAGGAGTGGAGCATCAGGGACAGTAACTTCTACGTGAACACGGCCCTAGTTACCAACGTGCCCCAAGCGCTGCAGGTAGCGGGAGACGCGCCCATGGCCGTGCTGTTGAGCAACATGACCGCCAGCGCCGGTGAGGCCGTGGCCATCAGCCTCAAAGGCGCTTCTTCGGGGAAACCACCCACGGGCTCACCACTGCCAACGAAGGCTTCCGGATAGACAAAAACTCTGGCCTTACCCTGGCCGTCCTGTATGAAGCTGATCGCAACGGCGTGATCTACCAAGAAAACGTGAAGCCAGACGAAGAAATCCTGAACGGCGATGACTTCACCAACTGGAAAAAAGACCAGAAGATCGCCGCTGCCGTTAAGTGGCTCAAAAAAGAAACCAAGGCCCAAAGGAAGAAACGGTAGCCTGCTTTTTTAAAACGAGAGAAGCCCAGGCAACTGCCTGGGCTTCTCTCTTAAATCTAAATCATGCTACTCGATACGTGCTACTTGATACCGAAACTTACGCTTCCTGCACCATCTGGGCCACGGCCTTGATCCAGCTCGGGTGCGTGTTCAGGCTCTCCACCAGTTGCCAGTGTTCGCCTCCGGCGGCTTCAAACTCCTCCTTAAATTCCTTGCCTACTTCAATGGTGGTTTCCAGACAATCGGCGACAAACGCGGGACTGAACGCTAAGACGTTCTTCACGCCGGCGGCGGCCAGGTCTTTCAGAATGAAATCGGTATAGGGGGTGAGCCACGGATCTTTGCCTAGGCGGGACTGAAACGAGACGGTGTACTTGTCCTCGGGGATGTTCAACGCTTTGGCCAACTGGCGCGAGGTCTCAAAACACTGGGCGCGGTAGCAGTAGCGGTTGCGGCTGTGGTAGGTGTTGCAGCAGACGCCCAACTGGCAATAGCCTTTGGTGCTGGCTTTCAGAACCTGCCGCTCGGGTATGCCGTGGTAGCTGAACACAAAATGGTCATAGTCGCGCTGGGCCATGTGCTGGCTCGCAATCTCGGCGAAGGTGCCAATAAAGCCCGGGTGGTTGCAGAACGTGCTGATGAACCGGATGTCTGGGATCACCTCCCACTTGCTCACCAGCTCCATCACTTTCTCCTGCACAGAGCCCGTGCTGGCCGAGGCGTACTGCGGGAACAGCGGCAGCACCACAATGCGGTCCACCACTTTGTCCTGCAGTTCTTTCAAGGCACTTTCAATGCTGGGGCTCTGGTACCGCATGCCAAACGCCACGTGGTAGTCTTTGCCCAATTGCTCCTGCACCAGGCGCTGCAGATCCAGTCCGTGGAACAACAGCGGCGAACCGCGCTCGGTCCACAGCTGCGCATAGATCTTCGCCGATTTAGGAGCCCGGAACGGCGCAATCACGCCGTTCACCAACATGTATCTGGAGGGCGCGGCAATGTCCAGCACCCGTTTGTCCAATAAGAATTCGCGCAGGTATTTGCGCACGTGCGGTACGCTGGGAGAGTCCGGCGTGCCGAGGTTGACTAGTAATACTCCTGTTTTGCCAGTGGCTCCACTTTTCATACGCTTTCAATTGAGGGGCAAAGATACGGATTTGAGGACCAGTTGGCACGAGCCAGACAGGTGATCTACATCATTTTCCGATAGATATTGCCAATGAGTGATAGAGGCGGCACTTCCCGTTTCAGGTTCGTTTTCCGGAAAACACGCCCAAAACCCATAAGCGCTAACGGCGGCTAAATGTTTTGACGTTTTTGTACGCGTAAAGAATAGATGCGTTTTGAGGGGCTGACTTCTGCCGACTCGGCTAGAGTGACACCGGTGGGGAAGAAGGCCAATAGGTGAGTTGCTCTTTCTAACTGTTTTCGTGAATAATTGATACTCAAGAAGTAGCAACCCGCCCGATACTTGCTGCGTGATACTTCATACGATCTAAAAAAGCCGTACCTTTGCAAACTATTTTAAATGGAGGCGAAAAAAATGGCAGAAAAGCCGCACAAAGCAGGGTTTGTAAGCATCATCGGTAAGCCGAACGTAGGCAAATCCACGTTGATGAACGTGATGGTAGGCGAGAAACTGTCCATTATCACGTCCAAAGCCCAGACCACCCGGCACCGCATCATGGGAATTCTCAACGCCGAGGAGTTCCAGATTGTGTACTCAGATACCCCCGGCATCATTCAGCCGCAGTACGAGCTGCACGAGTCCATGATGCGTTTCGTGCATGCGTCGCTGGAAGACGCTGATGTCATTCTGTTCGTGACCGATATTTACGAGAAGCACGACGAGAGCGAAGTGGTGGAGCGGCTGCGCAAAGCCAAAGCGCCCATTCTGCTGCTCATCAACAAAATTGACCAGGCCACGCAGGAAGAGGTAGTTGACAAAATTGCCTATTGGAAAGAGCAGCTGCCCGCGCAGGAATACCTGCCCATCTCGGCGCTGCACAGCCAGGGCACGCCCGGCGTGTTCCAGAAAATCCTGGATCTGCTGCCCGAGCATCCGCCCTATTATCCCAAAGATGAACTAACCGACAAGCCGGAGCGTTTCTTTGCGGCCGAGATGGTGCGCGAGAAGATTTTCCTCAACTACAAAAAGGAAATTCCTTATAGCTGCGAGGTGGTCATTGAGGAGTTCAAAGAAGACGACGACATCATTAGAATGCGCGCCGAGATCAGCGTGGAGCGGAAAAGCCAGAAAGGCATCGTGATCGGGGACAAAGGCGCGGCGCTCAAGAAAGTAGGCACCCAGGCCCGCATTGACATGGAAGAGTTCTTCCAGAAGAAAGTGTTCCTGGACCTCTACGTGCGCGTGAATGAAAACTGGCGCGCCGATAAGCGTTTGCTGGACCGTTTCGGCTACAACAGCATATAATTAATAGTATCAAGACACACGTATCAAGTAGCAAGATTTTCAGCAAGGGTAATAACCAGTAGTATCTAAAATCTTGATACTTGCTACCAGATACGTGATACAGACAATTCCCTAGCGGCGCCACGAAGGCGATACCGCAGGTTTAACCCGCGTTTTGGGAGCGATTCCCGGAAAGGAGCCTCAAAACGCACATTTAAGTAGATATGGCACAAAATACAATCGCCATTGTAGGACGCCCCAACGTGGGCAAATCAACCCTGTTCAACCGTTTAGTAGGTCATCGGAAAGCCATTATGGACAATGAGAGCGGCGTGACGCGCGACCGCCACTACGGCCACGGCAACTGGACAGGCAAGTACTTCACCGTGATTGACACCGGCGGCTACGTACGCGGCTCAGACGATATCTTTGAAGAGGAAATCAGGAAACAGGTAGAACTGGCTATCAAAGAAGCCGATGTCATCCTGTTCATGGTAGACGTGGACGCAGGTTTGACCGGCCTGGACCAGGAATTTGCCGATGTGCTGCGCCGCACCGATAAGCCCGTGTACATTGTGGCCAACAAAGCCGATACGCACGCCCGTGGCCACTTGGCCGGCGAGTTTTACGCGATGGGGTTTGAGGGCGAGATTTTCCCGGTTTCCAGCCAAAACGGCTCCGGAACGGGAGAACTGCTGGACGAGGTAGTGAAACACTTCCCTGAGGAAGGCATTGAGAACCCCGAGGCCGGTATTCCGCGCATTGCCGTGGTGGGCAGACCAAACGTGGGCAAGTCCTCGTTTGTGAATTTGCTGCTGGGCGAGGAGCGCAACATTGTCACCGATGTAGCCGGTACCACCCGTGACTCTATCCACTCGCACTACAACGCGTTCGGGCAGGAATTCATCATCGTGGATACCGCCGGGCTCCGGAAGAAGAGCAAAGTACACGAAGACATCGAGTTCTACTCGGTGCTGCGTTCCGTGCGCGCGCTGGAGGAAAGCGATATCGTGATTGTGATGCTGGATGCCACCCGTGGCATTGAAGCCCAGGACATGAACATCATCGGCTTGGCAGATAAAAACCGCAAGGGTCTGGTGATTCTGGTGAACAAGTGGGACCTGGTGGAGAAGGAAACCAACACCATGCGTGACATGGAGAACGCCATCCGGGAGAAGATTGCGCCTATCGCATATCCGCCTATCGTGTTTATCTCGGTGCTGAACAAGCAACGCGTGCATAAAGCCATTGAGACGGCCATTCAGGTGCATGAGAACCGCACCATGAAGATCCCGACCTCCAAGCTGAACGATGCCATGCTGAAGGAGATTGAGCGTTATCCGCCGCCGTCCATCAAAGGCAAGTTCGTGAAGATCAAATACGTGACGCAGCTGCCTACCAACACGCCCACGTTCGCGTTCTTCTGCAACCTGCCCCAGTACATCAAAGAATCCTATACCCGGTACCTGGAAAACCGATTGCGGGAACATTTTGGATTTGAAGGTGTGCCCGTTAACTTAGTATTCAGAAAGAAATAGGCCCTCGGCTTATTTCTTTCTATCCGCGACTTACCCAACGTCTAAACCTGCTTACTGTTAACTTTTTATGAAGACTGTTTTACCTTTTGCCGCAGCAGTTCTGTTGACTTTCTCTGCGTGTTCCTCTAAAGAAGCCGAGGAGACGCCTATTTCCTCTTCTGAAACCATAGAGGAAAGCACCAACGCCACCGATGTGGCCGAGACCACTGCGGCTCCCATTGACTCTACCGGACTCTCCAGAGATTCTGTGGCTTCTGATATCTAAGCTGCTAACGGCGTAAAACTTACCTGTTGTGACGCTTTGCCAAGGCGCGGGACGGTCCTGATGTACTTCAGGACGGTCCCGCGCCTTATCCGTTTTAAAAGAATCTGATGGTATTGTTTTAATATCTAGACTTAAAAATATATCCATTTCTCCATACAGCCGTACATACCACCAGAACAGATCTTTCTTGGCTGATTTCCTGTAAAAGGCAGAAAAGAAAGAGAAGAGATTACCCGTTCATACAAAATAAGACTATGAAAAAGACATTGTTTCTGTTTGCGCTCCTGGGAGGTGTTGTAAGCTTTTCGGCTTGTGATTCTAAAAAAGAAAACAACATGGAAAAGCAGGCAGAGAAAGTTGAAACGCACGCTGAGATGGCCGGCGATACGGCCTTGGCTGCCGAGGCCCGCGAGGTGAAAGACAGCATTGACCAGGTAGATCCTGAATAGACTTTGTTTCCTCAGGAAACGCACACAAGACACTCGTACAAAATAAAACTATGAAAAAGACCCTCTTTGTAATGGCCCTGGCGGCCGGAATGCTCTCGTTCTCTTCCTGTGACTCAGCGAAAGAAAACCAAGTGGAAGACCAGACGGAAAGAACCGAAGACATCCAGGACGATGCTGACAACCCTGTTCCAGAGGAAGCCGCCGAAGAGCGGGAAGATAGCGTAGACGCCGCTGATCCAAGTTAATTCCCGCACACCATACGACATTGGCAATAAAAAAGAGCCCGTACTACTAAGTGCCGGCTCTTTTTCATTGCTGGTGATTACCTAAAGATAGGAGATCCGTTTTAAAGCCGATTTTACAAAAACGGCCCCTAAACTCAGGCGCCTAATCTTCTCTGGATAAGCCCGTCTACCAAATGGAAAAGCTGCGGGGGCGCCAGCGTGCGCCACGGAATCTTGTCCAGGTCTCCGCCGAAGTTGATGTAGTAATCCAAATGGAACTGCTGCATCTCCTGCACCACAAATTCCTGAAACCCGATGGCCGCAATCCAGCCGTCTTCCACTTCCTCAAACCACTCCTCGTAGTACGCGTCATCTGAGCCGTGGAAATTGAAGACGTTCTCCCCAATCAGGATGAAATGGTTGATGCCTTCGCCCACCATCAGGTCCAGGATGTTGCGCTTCAGAGACATGATGTCATTGTTGAGCGTGTCGTTCCACTCGCCTATGAATTCTATGACGGCGTAATTGTCATGGTAGTCTACATAGAGAATCTTGATGAAGAGCGTCTCAGAATCTATGTCGTCCCACTGCGGATGGATGTAGTAGCCGTAGATGGTGTTGATGTATTCCAGTTCGTTGTTCTCCGCACCGTAAAGCGGCGAGCGTTCGTCTTCTGAAGCTGTGTAGGCTTCGATCCAGTTATAGAAAGGTTCAATGGTGTGCATGGCCAAAAAGATGTATTGCAAACTGCATAACGCAGAAAACCGGGTCAGGGATGGCCGAACGGCACAAAAAAAGATTCGCCGGGTGTGGGCGAATCTTTCTGTCCTGTTTCAGGCCTGTTTTCAGGAAAGTAGGCGCAAAACGGAAGCTTAGTGTTCTGCGGCGGCGGTAATGGCGGCGCGCACGCTGCCGTGTAAGTCTAGTAACTCCTTGGCTTTCTCCTCAGAAGTGTTCAGTTCTTCCATGATCATGCGCACGCCACGGTCTACCAGTTTGTGGTTGGTGAGCTGCATGTCTACCATCTTGTTGCCTTTCACGCGACCCAGTTGGATCATGGTGGAGGTGGTGAGCATGTTCAGGGCCAGTTTCTGGCCGGTGCCGGCTTTCATACGCGTGCTGCCCGTCAGGAACTCTGGGCCGGTCACTACCTCTACCGGGAACTTGGCCACGGCGGCCACTTTGCTATCTGCATTGCAGACAATGCAGCCGGTGGTGATGCCGCGCTCATTGCAGGCCTGTAAGCCGCCAATCACGTAAGGAGTCCGGCCCGAGGCCGCGATGCCCACCACTACGTCTTTCTCGTTCACGCCGTACGCGTCCAGGTCTATGATGGCCTGCTGGTCATCGTCCTCGGCAAACTCCACGGCTTTCCGGATGGCGGTATCGCCGCCGGCCATGATCCCGATGACCATGTCAAACGGAACGCCAAAGGTAGGCGGGCATTCAGACGCGTCTACCACGCCCAGACGGCCGCTGGTGCCGGCGCCAATGTAGAACAGGCGGCCGCCCTCTTTCATTTTGGCCACGGTGGCCTCTACCAGTTTCTCCAGCTGCGGAATGGCTTTCTCCACGGCCAGGGGCACGGTTTTGTCTTCTTTGTTGATGTTGGTGAGGAGTTCCTGCACGCTCATCTGTTCCAGATGGTTGTAGTGCGAAGCGGTTTCTGTGGTGCTCATGCTGTGGTTTTCTGTTGGTGGTACAAGCTTAGGCCTGCAATGGGGCTGTCTAGTATCTGTCCTACGGTAATGTGGTATTCTTTGGCTACGGTACGCAGCATATCAGCGAAATGGAAGGCGATGGAGCCCACAAAATGCGTTTCTTTCTGCTGGTAGCCGGGGTATTTTATGACGGTTTTCTCAAAAAAGTCTTTAAAACACTGGCAGATCATCTGGTAGATGAAGGGGTGCTGCTGCTGGTCAAAGAGAAATCTGGAGTAGCTGGCCATGTAGCGGTTGGGGTACGGCTTGCGGTACACCTGGTCTATGATCTCGTCACGGTTGGTGTTGTAGCGGGCCATGAACGAGTCATGGAGGTCTGCCGGGAGTTCCTGGTTCAGGAAGGCTTGCACCAGCAGTTTGCCCATGTAGCCGCCGCTGCCTTCATCGCCTAAGATGAAGCCCAGGTTGGGAACGTTCTGCACAATCTTCTCTCCGTCATACAGGCAGGAGTTGGAGCCGGTGCCCAAAATGCAGGCAATGCCTTCTTTGTCTCCGCAAAGAGCATGGGCGGCTGCCTCCAGGTCATGGTGCACATGCACCTGGGAGTGGGGGAAAAGCTCTTTCAGGGCCAGGGCCACTACTTCCTGCTTGTCTTTGGCACTGCAACCGGCGCCGTAGAAGTAGATCTCCTGGGGAGTTTGGCCGCCTAGTTGTTCTAAGAGGCTGTCTTTCAGAGTTTGGGCGATTTCTGGGGTGTTCTGGTAATAAGGGTTGATGCCCTCGGTTTGCGCCTGGGCCACTTCGCCCTGGGAGTCTAGTAAGCGCCATGCGGTTTTGGTGGAGCCGCTGTCAGCAATCAGGATCATATAATTTTGTTCGTAAGCTGGGCCAAATCTCTGAAAAACTGACCAGACCAGAGCTATTTTTTTAGAATTCCTATAATAGAGAACTTGTCAAACACATATTCGGTGTGCGGGGCATCGGCTAATTCCTCGGTTAAGTCCTGGCCCGCCCAGTGTTCATAGTGGTTTCCGCGCCGCCATAACCGTGACTTGGTCACGTCATAGATCTCGCCTTTGTACGCCACCCAAATCTCGTCCCGGTCCTGACCGTTCCGGAGGGCTAACTGAGCGCGGGTGTATTCTTGCATGGTTATATAATGTGCTAATTGGTTAATGTGCTGATGTGCTAATTTGATAATTAGGAAATGTGTAGATGTGGAAATATGCTAATTGTTTATTGTGCTGATGTGGTAATGTGCTGATGATTTTCCTTTTAAGGCTGTTTTCTGGAAAACTCGCCCAAAATGCTTCGGTTTTTCATTCTGCATTCCTTCTTTCAACTCTTCCTGTCCTATTTCCTTCCCTCTTCTGTCATCCTGAAAGGATATTGTGGGCAAACTGTAATAAGGACAACTATGTAACATAAGCTTACAACATAACCCTTCGTTTTATTTGGAATGCTTGTCCTATGCTGTTCTATAGCTTCTGCTTGCCTTGTTCGCCCACAAGATCCTTTCAGGATGACAGAAGAAGAGGCTTCAAAGGGAATTTGCATGCATGAAGGCTGTGTAAGCTCCGCCAATGTAGTTCTCTAAAATAGCACATCAGCACATCTACGCATTTCCTAATTTCCACATTTACACATTCCACATCTACACATTTCCTAATTAGCACATCAGCACATTAACCAATTAGCACATTAAAACCTCGCCTGCATGAGAATCCAGCGGTTGGGGACTTCGCCGTCGGCGGCGGTGAGGTAGTCCTGGTAGCTGCAGGGGACAATCAGCGGGGCGTGCCGGCCGGAGAGGTCGTCTACCTGCATCCACCATTTTTCGGTGAGGCGGTTTTTGTAGAAGGCCATTTTGTTGGGATTGTCGTGGAAACCCACCGAGAACTTGAGGAACTGGTTGCTGTGGAAATCAAGGGTGCCCTGGCGCTGGTAGAAGCCCTCAATGCTGTACCACACCATGGTAGCCAAAGTAGTGGCGGTCAGGGAGCGGTGGTCCAACTCGGGGCGGTAACCATAGAAGCCCAGGGAGCTGAGTTGGTCGTTCTGGCCGGCGTACCAGCAGAGTTGACACGCTTCCTCACCGGTTAACCCAAACGGATTGGCCTGCTGTTGCCCGGGGGCATCGTGGTGGCGGAGGGCCGAGACATCAAAACTGATGAGATCGGCTTGTCGGATGATGGGCTCCATTTCCTGCATCTGTTGCCGTACCTGGCCTACCCGGTATAATTCAAAGTGCAGTTTCTCAAACGCGGCCAGGGTGGAGGCATCGGTGAGGTAGGTCTGGTGGCCTATGTGGCTGAACCCGAATAGGTAGTTGGGGTCATGCAGCAGGATGCGGTGCAGGTGGTGGTGCTCAGGGGCGGTGTCAGCCACATCGGCCATGTCCGGTTGGCTGTCTATCACCACCAGGTTAACCGTTTTGGACAAGTGCTCGTACCCTAAGAACTGGCCGTACGTGAGGTCATGGGAGCCGCCCAGAAGGATGGGGAACTTGCCGGCATCCACTAATATTTCTATTACCTCTTTCAGGCGTAGGTACGTGTCTTCCAGGTGAATGCCGGGAAGCAGGTTGCCCAGGTCCATCACCAGCCAGGAACCGGTTCCCTTCATGAGGCGGTAGAGCTCCTGCCGAATTCTGTTGGGGCCCTGGTACGTGAGATCAGTAGTGTTGGTGCTGCCGCGGTATTCTGGCAGACCCAGCAGGACCACCTCGGCAGAGCGCCAATCCGGAAACGAGTGGATAAACGGGGCCAGGTAGCCTCCCACGGTCTTCGGTGCGTCTGCCTGCCCGAAAAGCTCTTCGGGCAGTGGTTCAAAAAAGATGGAGAGATTCATGAAGTGCGTGTGGCAAAAATCAAATTTAGGTAAATATCGGCCATAAGGCCGAAGCATTTTTAACAATTCGGTTAAGCGGGCGCAGCGGGGTTTTATTTTTTTTAAACCTTATTTGCGTTATATTAACCGGACAAACCACTAAGACGCTCTAAATCTATGAAAGTAACCCGGGTTTTTGATTTGCTGACCAACCAGTTAGAGCAGTTTCCACAACCAGACTGTCTGGCTGCAAAAATCAACGGAGAATGGGTGAAATACAGCACGCAGCAGGTGGTGGAGACCGTGAACACGATGAGCCTGGCGCTGATCAAGTCGGGCATCCGGAAAGATGACAAGGTTGCCCTGATTTCCATGAACCGGCCTGAATGGACGTTCTCTGACTACGCCATTCAGCAGGTGGGCGCGGTGAGCGTGCCCATGTACCCCACCATCACCGTGGAGGATTACCGCTACATCCTGAAAGACTCAGAGACCCGGCTCATTCTGGTGTCAACGGAAGACCTGTACCGCAAAGTAAAGGAAGCCGCCGCCGATCTGCCGGGCATTCAGGAGATTTACACCTTTGACCACGTGCCTGGCGCCAAGCATTGGACGGAGCTCCTGAAAATGGCCCAGGGAGAAGACGTTGCCACGCTGGAGCCGTACAAGGCCGCCGTGCAGCCCGCAGACCTGCTTTCCATTATCTATACCTCCGGCACTACCGGGGCTCCCAAGGGAGTGATGCTCTCGCACAACAACCTGGTAAGCAACTTCACCAACGTGAAACCCTTTGTGCCCGTGAACCAGGAGCACCGCGCCCTGAGCTTCCTGCCGCTCTGCCACATCTATGAGCGCATGGTGTCCTGCATCTACATGTCGGTGGGCGTGTCTGTGTACTTTGCCGAGAGTATTGAAAAAGTAGGCGATAATCTCAAGGAAGTGGGGCCGCATATCTTCGTAACGGTGCCGCGCCTGCTGGAGAAAGTCTATGACAAGATTGTAGCCAAGGGCGGCGAGCTGACCGGCGTGAAAAAAAGCCTGTTCTTCTGGGCGCTGGCCCTGGGGCAGAAATACGATACCCGCACCTCGCCGGGCGCTTTCTATGACCTGCAACTGAAACTGGCCCGCAAGCTGATCTTCTCCAAATGGCAGGAGGCGCTGGGCGGAAACGTGAAAGTGATTGTCTCCGGCGGAGCCGCGTTGCAACCCCGGTTGGCGCGCGTGTTCTGGGGTGCCAACATCCGCATCATGGAAGGCTACGGCCTCACTGAAACCTCGCCGGTCATTGCCGTGAACCGCTACGAGCCCGAGAACAACGTCATTGGCACCGTGGGGCCGGCCATCAACAACGTGGAAATCAAAATTGCCCAGGACGGCGAGATTCTCACCCGCTCTGAAAGCGTGATGGTGGGCTACTACAAACGCCCCGACCTGACCGCCGAGGCGATTGACCCCGACGGGTGGTTCCATACCGGCGACATTGGCGAACTGGTGGAAGGCAAGTTTCTGAAGATCACGGACCGCAAGAAAGAGATGTTCAAGACCTCGGGCGGTAAGTACATCGCGCCGCAGCTCATCGAAAACAAACTCAAGGAGTCTCTGGTGGTGGAGCAGGTGATGGTGGTAGGCGAAGGGGAGAAGTTCCCGGGTGCCTTGATTGTGCCCGCTTTTGAAGGCTTGCGGGAGTGGTGCCGTATTCACAGCATCGCGTACACCTCAGACGAAGAGATGATCCGGAAGCCGGAGGTGCTGGACAAGTTTCAGAAAGAGATTGACAAAGCCAACGAGCACCTGGCCCAGTACGAGAAGATCAAGAAGTTTGTGCTGCTGCCTAAGCTCTGGAGCGTTGAAACCGGGGAGATGACGCCAAAGCTCAGCATCAAGCGCAAGGTCATCACCAGCAACAACAGCCATTTGATTGAAAGCCTGTACCGCACCGCGTAAGACAAGTTAATACAGCAGGGGAGACGTTCAACAGCGTCTCCCCTGCTGTTTCGTTTTAGCCCTGTTTTCCGGAAAACAGCCGCAAAACCCAGCTGGCTAGCAAGAGCGTTGCCGCAGGTTGTTTGCCAAAGTGGCAATGTAGTGGCCTCTGCCCCCGGAGAAGAATAAAAACAGGACTCTATTCATCCTTTTTGTTGCCAGTACGTAAAATTTTTATTTTATAGTATGCAAGCATAACAAATTTTATTAAATTTGGTAAGAGACAGCAATAGCCCATGAAAGCAAACGAGACGGTAGACTATAATATCAAAGTGTGCTGGCACGCCATCGCGCGCATGTACAATGCCCAGGCCGTGAAGAATGACATCACTACCTCCATTGGGTTCGTGCTGCTGAACATCGATCCCGAGAAAGGCACCCCGGCTACCAAGATCGCGCCGCTGTTGGGCCTGGAGGCCCGAAGCCTGACCCGCATCCTGAAGAGCATGGAAGAGAAAGGCCTGATCTACAAGGTTGCCGATGAGCAGGACAAACGATCCGTGCGCATTCTGCTCACCGAACTGGGGCTGGAGAAACGGGAAGTGAGCCGGGTAACTGTGCGCCGGTTCAACCAGAAAGTGCGCGAGGTGATCCCTGAGAGCCAGCTGCAGGTGTTCTTTCAGGTGGTGGGCCAGATCAACGACCTGATAGACTCTAAAAAGGTCTACTAACCGCCAGAAAAGAAACGGGTGTTTTAAGCCTGTTTTCCGGAAAAGACCTTCTAAACGGAAGTTGTACCAAGTAAATAATAGAAGCGGCGCGAGTCGCCCGTCGTGATACAAAAACTGAGTAACTATGAAGAGAATCATCAAGAAAGTGGCGGTGTTGGGCTCGGGCATTATGGGCTCGCGCATTGCCTGCCACTTCGCCAACATTGGCGTGCAGGTGCTGCTCCTGGACATGGTGCCGCGTGAGCTGCTCCCCGAAGAACAAGCCAAAGGCCTCACGCTGGAGAACAAGCTGGTGCGCAACCGCATTGTGAACACCGCCCTGCAAACGGCCATCACCTCCAACCCCGCGCCCCTCTACAAGAAAACCGATGCCCGCCTCATCCAGACCGGAAACTTTGACGATGACCTGAACCGCATTGCCGAGTGCGACTGGACCATTGAGGTAGTGGTGGAGAACCTGAAAATCAAGCAAAGCGTGTTTGAGCGCGTGGAGCAATTCCGCAAGCCGGGCACGTTGATTACTTCCAATACCTCGGGTATTCCCATTCACCTGATGCTGGACGGCCGTTCCGAGGACTTCAGAAAGCACTTCTGCGGCACGCACTTCTTCAACCCGCCGCGCTACCTCAAGTTGCTGGAGATCATCCCCACGCCAGAAACCGATCCTGAAATCACTGCTTTCCTGTTAAAGTACGGCGATCTGTACCTGGGTAAAACCACTGTGCTGGCCAAGGACACGCCGGCGTTCATCGCGAACCGCGTGGGTATCTATGGCATCATGCAGGTGCTGCACGTGATGGAGAAACTGGGTCTGAACGTAGACGAAGTAGACCGCCTCACCGGTCCGGTAGTGGGCCGCCCGAAATCCGCGACCTTTAGAACTTCCGATGTGGTGGGTCTGGACACGCTGGCCAAAGTTGCGCAAGGGCTGTACCAGAGCGGCGAGAACGACGAAGCCCGTGACCTGTTCCAGTTGCCCGGTTACATTCAGCAGATGCTGGAGAAAAACTGGCTGGGTGATAAAACCCGCCAAGGCTTCTACAAAAAAACCAAAACTGCTGAGGGTGCCACCGAAATCCTGACGCTGGACCTCAAAACCATGGAATATGGGCCTAAGCAAAAGGTTCGGTTCCAGAGCATGGAAATGCTGAAGCCCATCGAGGATTTGCGCAAGCGCCTCAAAGCCTTCAGCCAGGCCCAGGACAAAGCCGGTGAGTTCTTTAGAGAGACTTCCTTCGGGCTGTTTCAGTACGTGACCAACCGCATCCCCGAAATTTCCGACGAACTCTACCGCATTGACGACGCCATGCGCGCCGGTTTCGGGTGGGAGCTGGGGCCGTTTGAAACCTGGGATGCTTTTGGCGTGCGTGAGACCGTTTCTGCCATGGAAACCGCCGGTTACAAGCCCGCCGCCTGGGTGTACGAGATGCTGGAGGCCGGCCACGAGAGCTTCTACCGGAGCCAGAACAACCAGCGCCAGTACTATGATATTGATTCCAAAGAATACAAGCAGATTCCAGGCACCGAGAACTTCGTGCTCCTGGATGTGCTGCGCGGTAACAATGTGGTCTGGAAAAACGCCGGCTGCTCTATCATTGACCTCGGCGACGGCATCCTGAACGTAGAGTTCCACTCCAAGATGAACGCCATCGGGAGTGAAATCATCCAGGGGCTGAACAAAGGCATCGACTTGGCGGAACAGAACTTTAGAGGGGTAGTGGTAGGCAACGAAGCCGCGAACTTCTCGGCGGGCGCTAATCTGGGCCTTGTGTTCATGTACGCCCTGGACCAGGAGTATGATGAGCTGAACCTGATGATCCGGCAGTTCCAGAACACCATGATGCGCATGCGCTACTCGGCTATTCCGGTAGTGGCGGCCCCGCATGGCCTAACGCTGGGCGGCGGCTGCGAGCTGTGCCTCCACGCCGATAGAGTGCAGGCAGCCGCCGAGACGTACATCGGGCTGGTAGAATTTGGCGTGGGCTTGATCCCGGGCGGCGGCGGAACGAAGGAAATGACCCTGCGTACCTCAGCCGCTTACGAAGAAGGCGACACCGAGTACAACGCCCTGCGCAACGTGTTCATGACCATCGGGACGGCCAAAGTCTCCACCTCCGCGGCAGAAGCCTATGATTTAGGGTTCATGCGCCACGGCGATGGTATCACGCTCAACAATAACCGCCAACTCGCCGAAGCCAAAGCCGAAGCCATCCTGTTAGCCGAGGCTGGATATACCAAACCAACCCCTAAAGCCAACATCAAAGTGCAGGGCCGCGGCGGACTGGGAATGTTCATCACCGGTGCCCACGCTATGCAAGCCGCCGGGTTCATCTCAGACCATGACCGCAAGATCTCCGAGAAACTGGCCTACGTGATGTGCGGCGGTGATTTGTCTATGCCGTCTGAAGTGTCTGAGCAATACCTGCTGGACCTGGAGCGCGAAGCCTTCCTGAGCCTCTGCGGCGAACGTAAAACCCTGGAACGCATCAAGAGCATCCTGACAACCGGTAAGCCCCTGCGGAATTAGTTTCCCCACCATGTCATTCTGGAAGAATCTCGGTAACAAACTAGACGGCAGTAGCGATGAAACAGCATAACTACTTTGTCTACATCACGTCAAACCCGACAAAGACAGTGCTTTACGTGGGAATGACCAATGATTTGTCTCGAAGATTGTTCGAGCACCGGGAGAATCGAGGCAAGCCAGAGACGTTTGCCGGCAGATACTACTGTTATAAGTTACTGTACTATGAGCGGCACTCGTTTGTGCAGCATGCAATTGACCGGGAGACAGAGTTGAAGCTAATGGGCCGTGAAGAGAAGGTTGCTTTAATTAAAACAATTAATCCAAAGATGCTTTTTCTGAAGATAGCCGACTGAACTACCGCTTGCCACCAAGATTCTTTCAGAATGACAAAAAGGTGGAGAGTTTCATAGAGAGTAAGAGTTGAAAAGAGAACTAAGAGCTGTTTTCAGCTTGTTTTTATAAAAACACCTCAAAAACAGAAAAGAAAATGCAAACTGCCTATATAGTTGCCGGATTCAGGACCGCCGTGGGGAAAGCGCCCCGCGGAGTATTCCGTTTCACCCGGCCCGATGATCTGGCCGCCGATGTGATCAAGCATCTGCTGGCCTCGGTGCCGCAATTGGACCCCGCCCGCGTAGATGACCTGTTGGTAGGAAACGCGGTGCCCGAGGCGGAGCAAGGCCTCCAGATGGGACGCATGATTTCCCTGCTGTCCCTGCCCATCAACGTTCCCGGTGCCATCATGAACCGCTACTGCGGCTCTGGTATTGAGACCATCGCCACCGCGTCTTTCAAGATTCAGTCCGGCATGGCCGATTGTATCATCGCCGGAGGGGCCGAGTCTATGAGCCTGGTGCCGGTGGTGGGCTGGAAAACCGCGCCGAACTACAAAATCGCGAAAGAACACCCTGAATATTATCTGAGCATGGGCTTGACCGCCGAGGCCGTAGCCAATGACTTCAAGGTTAGCCGCGAAGACCAGGATGCATTCGCCTTTGCCTCGCACCAGAAAGCCATCCGGGCCATTGAAGAAGGTCGGTTCAAAGACCAGATTGTGCCTATCACCGTGGAAGAGACTTTCCTGGACGAGAACGGCAAAAAGAAAACCCGCTCCTACGTGGTAGACACCGATGAAGGTCCGCGCGCCGATACCTCCATTGAGAAACTGGCCAAACTTCGTCCCGTATTCGCTGCTAACGGAAGCGTAACGGCTGGTAACTCCTCGCAGACCTCAGATGGTGCCGCCTTCGTGATTGTGATGAGCGAACGCATGGTCAAAGAGCTGAACATTGAACCCATCGCCCGTCTGGTGTCTTACGCCGCCGAAGGCGTGGACCCGCGCATCATGGGCATGGGCCCGGTGAAAGCCATTCCACGCGCTTTGAAGAACGCTGGCATGAACCTGCAGGACATCGACATCATTGAAATGAACGAGGCCTTCGCCTCCCAGTCCATTGCGGTGATGCGTGAATTAGGCATTGATCCAGACAGACTTAACCCGAACGGAGGGGCCATCGCCTTGGGTCACCCGCTAGGCTGTACCGGTGCCAAACTGAGCGTGCAGCTCTTCAGTGATCTGCGCCGCATGAACAAGAAATACGGCATGGTGACGGCCTGCGTAGGCGGTGGCCAGGGAGTGGCCGGTATCTATGAGTTTTTGAAATAAGCTTCCGCTTTTGGCCTGCTTTTACAAAAACGAGCCAAAAGCGGGGTTTGCTCTTGTTTTGAAGGAAGAGACTACATCAACCTACTAGAATCTAAAGTCTTATACATATGGAAACTACAAGCAAAACCTTAAAAGGCGGTGAGTTCATCATCAAGGAAACCAACGCCGCAGATATTTTCACGCCCGAGGATTTTTCTGAGGAGCAGCGCATGATGGCCGAAACGGCCCAGCAGTTTGTGCAAACCGAGGTGCATCCGTTGGTAGAACGTCTGGACAACCACGAGGAAGGCCTGATGGAAGGCCTCATGAAAAAGGCCGGGGATTTAGGCTTGTTCGGCGTAGCCATACCAGAGCAGTACGGTGGCCTGAACATGGACTTCAACTCGTCTCTGCTGGTAACGGAGTCAGTTGGTCCGGGGCACTCGTTCCCGGTAGCCTTCGCGGCGCACACGGGTATTGGAACGCTGCCTATCCTGTACTTCGGGACAGAGGAGCAGAAAGCCAAGTACATTCCCAAACTGGCCACCGGCGAGTGGTCCTCGTCTTACTGCTTAACCGAGCCGGGTTCCGGATCAGACGCGCTGGCCGCTAAAACCAAGGCGGTGCTGGACGTGGATGGCGAAAACTACATCCTGAATGGCCAGAAAATGTGGATTACGAACGCGGGTTTCGCCGATGTGTTCATCGTGTTCGCGCAGGTAGACGGCGATAAATTCACGGGCTTCATCGTGGAGAAAGGCGCCGAAGGGTTGAGCCTGGGCAACGAGGAGCACAAAATGGGCATCAAAGGTTCTTCCACGCGCCAGGTGTTCTTCACGGACTGCAAAGTGCCGAAAGAAAACGTGCTGGGCGAGATTGGAAGAGGGCACTTGATCGCGTTCAACATCCTCAACATCGGCCGGATTAAACTGGCGGCAGCTTGTTTGGGCGCTTGTAAGAGCGTAGCTGATCTGTCAGTGAAATATGCCAATGAGCGCATCCAGTTCAAAATTCCGATCTCCAAGTTTGGGGCCATCCGTCATAAATTAGCTGAGCAGGCCATCCGCATCTTCGCGGTGGAATCTGCGCTGTACCGCGCTGGGCACGACATCCACCAGAAAGAGCAGGAATTATTGGCCGCTGGCAAAAGCTACAACGAAGCTGTGCTGGAAGCAGCCCGTGAGTTTGCCGTAGAAGCCGCTATCCTGAAAGTAGACAGTTCCGAGGTGCTGGATTACGTGGTAGACGAAGGCGTGCAGATCTACGGTGGCTACGGCTTCTCCGCTGATTACCCCATGGACCGCGCGTACCGCGATGCCCGTATCAACCGCATCTTTGAAGGTACCAACGAAATCAACCGCATGCTCATCGTGGACATGGTCTTGAAGAAAGCCATGAAAGGCGAACTGGATTTGATGGGACCTGCCGCCGCCGTGCAACAGGAGCTGATGGAAATTCCAGACTTCGGCGATGAAGACACCACGCTGTTTGCGTACGAGAAGAAAGCCGTGCAGAAGTTCAAGAAAGCCGTGCTCATGACCGCCGGTACCGCCGTGCAGAAGTTCATGATGACCCTGGACAAAGAGCAGGAAGTGTTGATGTACATCGCGGATATGGCCATCCAGACCTACATCACGGAATCTGCTCTGCTGCGTGTGGAGAAACTGGTAATGCGGGACGGCGAAGAAGCCCACGCCCGCCAGCTGGACATGGTACGCGTAGTCATCAATGACGCCGCTGACCGCATCAACAAAGCCGGAAAAGAAGCGTTGGCCGCCATGAGTGAGCCCGGCGATGAGCAAAAGCTACTATTGATCGGTTTGAAGCGCTTCACCAAACTGGAGCCGTTCAACACCAAAGAAGCCCGCCGCCGCATCGCCGCTGATATGATCAAAGCGAACGAGTTTGTTTACTAAGACGCAAGATTCAAGACATAAGTCGAAAGACTTAGCCTTGAATTTTGAAAGAGCGTTTTAGCCCTGTTTTGGGCAAAACCCCTTAAAAACAGAAAACCCCGTCAGTTGGCGGGGTTTTCTGTTTTTAAGGGGTTGATTATCCATCGGCAGTCCTCAAGGTCAGTATTAGGCTGAATTTTTAAAAAGTCGCGCAGAGATGAATAAAAAATTAAATATTGTTTAATAATGCAGCTGTATAGCTGTCTTGTTTGCGATTTTTGTAATTACTTTGAGCCATAGATTAACACACACAAGAACTATGATGAAATATCTACTCATTTTGTGCATGCTCATGGGAGGATTAAGTTCCTATGGCCAAAGCAGGATCACAGGGCGGGTTACTTCCGGAAGTTCATCGGAAGGACTTGCAGGGGTGACCGTGCTGGAAAAAGGGAACCCCACCAACGGGGTGTCTACGGGAGCGAATGGCGACTTCTCCATTTCAGTGGCTGGTCCAAACTCCACCCTGGTTTTCTCTTTTATAGGGTACGAGACCCGGGAAGTTCCCGTAGGCAACCAGCAAACCATCAACATAGGCCTGAAGGAAGATGCCCGTACGTTAGATGAAATTGTGGTGACTTCCTTTGGACGAGAAGAAAAAAGTAAGGCGCTTACCTATGCGGTGCAGCAGGTAGATGCTGAGCTGATTCAGGAAACCAACCAACCCAATGCGTTGAATGCGTTACGGGGCAGGGTAGCCGGGGTGAGTATCCAGAGTGCCGGTGGTGCTCCCGGGGCCGGGGCCACGATTGTCATCCGCGGAATCAACTCGCTTAACCCCAGTGCTAACAACCAGCCGCTGTTTGTGGTAGACGGAATTCCGATCAGTAACGAGACCAATTTAACCGGCGGACGCGGGGGTGATACCTTCTCCAACACCAACCGTTTCGCAGACATCAACCCCGATGACATCGCGTCCATCTCGGTGCTGAAAGGTCCGGCTGCTTCGGCGTTGTACGGACTTCGGGCTTCCAATGGAGCGGTGATCATCACCACCAAATCCGGGCAGGCGGGTAAAACTACCTTCAACTTCCGTACTTCCGCCAGCGTGGATGAGGTGTACCGCACGCCGCCTATGCAGGAGCGGTACGGTCGTGGCTTCAACGGGATCTACAACCCCACTGATTACCGCGCCGATGGTCCGCCCATTCCGGCCGGCGAGCAGGTGTATGACCAATGGGATCAGATTTTCAGAACCGGGCACCAGTACCAGAACAACTTATCTTTCTCAGGCGGTACGGAGCAGGCCACCTTTTATGGTTCTTTGGGCCGCTTAGACCAGACCGGCGTGGTGCCTAATTCAGATTTTGACCGCACCACCGTTAAAATTGCCGGGTCCTTGAAAACCTCTGACCGGTTGAAGTTAGACGGATCGGCCAATTTCATCAACTCCAACGGCACCAATCCGCGTAGCGGGACCGGTGGTTCCGGGGTGATTTCCTATGCCTCGCGCTACGCGCCGGATGTAGACATGAACAACATCCTCAACCCTGACGGCAGCCAGTTCCGGTACTCCACGCAGTTGGATAATCCATTCTTCTTTGCGGAGAACGCGTACCAGGAAGAAGACCTGAACAGGATTATCGGGAACATGGGGCTTAACTACAAGTTCACCGACTGGCTCTCCTTGGATTACCGGGCCGGGATAGACTACTACAGCAACCAACGCCGGGGCATCTCCCGCCCTACCGTCCTGATTGCCGCTACCAGCCGGGGGAGCATTTCTGAGCAAACTCTCACTTATCAGGAAATTAACAGCAACTTGTTGCTAACCGGGGAACGGCAGCTCAGTGAGAATTTCGGGCTGACTGTTTCCTTGGGTAACCAGGTGACCATGATTAACAGCACGGATATTACCGGGTCTGGTACCAACTTCATTCTGCCCGATTTCAACAGCGTGAACAACCTGGGGCAATACACGGTGCGGTCTTTCCCTACGGAGCGCAACATCATTGGGGCGTTTGGTGACGCTAAGCTGAATTATAAAGAGACCGTATTTTTGAACGTGACCGGCCGCAATGACTGGTCGTCTACTCTGCCGGTAAACAACCGGTCTTTCTTCTACCCGTCGGTGAGTTTGGCGTACATTTTCAGTGAGACGTTGGGGCTTTCCCAGAACCGGTTCTTCAATTACGGAAAGCTGCGCGCTTCTTACGCCGAGGTGGGCAAAGATGCCGCTCCTTATCTGCTGGGGAATCACTACAGCACGCAGACGCCGTTTCTGGGCGTTGCCGGAATCCGGAGAAGTGAGATCATCGGTTCAGAGACCCTGCGGCCAGAGCGCACCAAAGGAATTGAGATGGGTCTTGAGCTGGCTTTCCTGGGGAACCGCCTGAAAGTTGATGCCAACTACGCCATCCAGAACTCCGTGGACCAGATTGTTCCCGTGCCTACCAGCCGGCCCACCGGTTTCACCACCTTTGTTACCAATGCCGGTGAAATCCAGAACAAGGTTTTGGAGCTGGTGTTAGATGCCGAAGTACTGAAAGCCGGAGATTTCACCTGGAACAGTATCCTCAACTTTACCCGCCTGCGCAGTAAAGTGATCAGCATGCCCGAAGGAGTGGACGTGATCACGTTCCAACCCGAGTCACCTTGGGTGAAACAACGCATCCAGACCGGCGGCAGACCCGGTGACTGGTATGGTTGGGAACTGAGCCGCGTCAACGCGCCCGGTGATCCGGCCAACGGCCGACTGGTGATTCTGAATGGGTATCCGGATGTGAACAACAACTGGAAAGGAACCCCGCTTGCCCAGGATACGCACATCGGGAATGCTTTCCCTGACTTTGAAGGCGGCTGGAACAACAGCTTCAGCTTCAAGAATTTTTCTTTCAGTTTCCTGTTCAATTTCCGCAAAGGCGGCGAAGCGTTTGACATCAACCGCCGGATGCGGTACGGATCTGCTGGTGGTGAGGCACCAACCGGAGCAGAAACCGAATGGCGCAACCGCCTGGTGGTCTTTGATGGCGTCACCAACACGGGTACCGTAGAAGCGCCGGTTTGGGTGGAGAATACCACTCCGGTAGTGATTGACGTTCCTAATTTTTACAGCCAGACGTTCCGGTACCGGTTAGCGAAAGAATTCAACGGATTTCAGGATGCCAGCGTGCTGCGCCTGCAGAACGTGAGTTTAAGCTACAGCCTGCCCAAGACCTTGCTCAGCAAAACGCCTTTCACCAACGTGACTGCCTCCGTGACCGGTAACAACCTCTGGATGACGTCGCCTTTCGTGGGCTTTGACCCAGAGCAGAGTGCTTACGGACCAGGAAGTAACATCTTTGGGTATGTGGGTACCAACATTCCGGCCACCAGAAGCGTGTATTTTGGCCTTAACGTCACTTTTTAATCTTATGAGAAAGCTACTATACAGTACAACCATAGCTCTGAGCGCCCTGTTTTTGGGCGCATGCGGAGATCTGCTTGACGCAAATTCTGATCCGGGAAGGGTTAGCCCCGAGGAAGCAACATTGCCCACCTTGCTGCCTTCCGCGGAGCGGTTTACCGCCAACACCCAATACGGCGCGGCGCAATACGGAGCACAATACCCCCAGTATCTGGCGGGACAGGCCATCGGTCAGTTTACGCCTTATGGGTTCGATCAGCTTTGGACTCCGTTCTACACAGATGCCTTTCCTACCTTGCAGGACATGATCGACCGGGCCGAGGAACTGGGGGCATACAATTACTCGGGTATTGCCAAAACCCTGCTGGCCCTGAACCTGATGACCGTTGCCGATATCTACGGCGATGCGCCCTACTCGCAGGCTAACCAGGGCACGGCCAATCTGTACCCGTGCTATGACAAGATGGAAGACCTGTACCGGGTGCACATCATCGGCTTGCTCAACGGAGCGTTGGCCGACTTGGCGCAACCGTTGCCTTCCATCCAGGCCTTGCGGACGGTGCAGAATGATCTGATCTACGGGGGAGACCTTGCTAAGTGGACCAAAGCCGTCAAGGCCATCCGGGCCCGGTATTTCCTGCACCTGAGTGAGAAAGATCCTGCCGCCCTGGCTACCGCTGCCCAGGAGGCAGCCGCGTCCTTCGGGTCCAATGCCGATGATTTGCAGTTAAGCTTTGAGCAGCAAAATCCTAACCCCTGGTTTGGCTTTTTGGGGAATGCTACGAACAAGCCCATGCAGCCGAGTTCTTACGTGGTGGATTTACTGAGCGGCCGCGGAGGCAGATTCCAGGGCGTGGCAGATCCGCGTCTGCCTATTTACATGACCCGGGCTTCCGCTACGCAAACCGATGTGGGGCTTACCCCCGGGCGCTTGGTGGGAGACCAGCCTTCCGTGAACGTGAGCATGACGCCTACCTCCTGGCATACCCGCGCTGTGGCCCCCATCTTATTCATCACCTACGCTGAAACCCAGTTCATCATGGCCGAAGCGCTGTTCAATACCAACCGCGCGGAGTCTTACGCCGCGTACCGCCGAGGCATTGAGGCCAGCATGACCAAAGTGGGTGTTCCGGTAGCCGATATTGCCGCCTATCTGAATAATCCGGCGGTGGCATTAACTCCCACTACCCTAACCTTGCAGGACATCATGCTGCAAAAGTACCTGGCCCTGTACATGCAGATAGAGACCTGGACCGATATGCGCCGCTACCAATACGACCAGAACGTTTACCCACGGTTAGAAAAGCCAGTAGTGAACCAGTTGCCGGGCAACCCGTGGGTGCAGCGGTCTAACCTAGCCGATGAAGAGCCGGGTGTGAATACCTGCCTGCCCACCGGCGTTACCCAAACCAGTGTTCTTTGGTTGTTTCAATAAATCAAGCCTATCATGAAGAAGCTAAGTAACCTTTTCATACTGCCTTTACTGGCCATTGCCTTCACCTTCAGTTCCTGTGACGAAGACCCCATGGATGATCTGAAGGAGATCGTCAAAGAAGATTTGGGCTATGTGCCTAAGATTGCCACGTTCCGGCTCATAACCCCAACGGCCACGGCGGTACAGCCCGGTGCCGATCTTTCCATGGACCTGCGGTTTTGGTCTGAGGGTCAGATCAAGGACGTGCAGTTTTACATGGTCATGGGTACGCAGGAAACCAAGATAGGAGAGAGCCCCTACAAACCCGCCTACAGCAAAGTGACCCGCACCGATTCGCTGCTGTTCAACTATCAGGTTCCAGCCAACATTGCACGCGGCAGTGCTTTCTCCATCCAGGCGAGGGTAGCCAACCAAGGGCTGGAGCAATATCCGGCCAAGGCGAGTATCAGTTTCACGGTTCCGCAGTAGTTTGAAGACAGACGATGTTTTGGGCTTCATTTGCTCAAAACAGGCTTAAAACAGAACGCCCCGCTACTACAGCGGGGCGTTCTGTTTTAGGAAGGGAGAATTCCTATTGCTACCCACGAAGCCTTTCCTGGATGGTTATCAGTAGCAAACTCAAAACAATCTGTGCTTTCTCGCTATCTGAGAATGGGTTTCCTCGGTACACAGAGAATCTGCGCGCTAGAAAGGATTTTTGTTTTTTAAGTAAGGCTACCTGGGTATCATCCTGCCGGATAACATGGTAAGACGGGTTGAAAAAGTAACCTGAAAAGAATCCCAGGAAAGGGATTCTGCTAAAGAGGGTATCGCTGAACCTAACCATACCAGCTCCTTCTCTCACGGTGAATACCTTTTGCAGGTGCTTATTAAATATGTGATAATGCGCGGCCAGTTCGGGAACCCACGTGGAGCGGGCTACATACCCCAGCACTTGTCCATCTTTGTCCAGAAACCCAAAAGAGGCGGTGAAATCTTGCCAGGGCACGGCTTTTATGATGTAAAGGGCTTCTGAGTCAGAGAAATTCCCGAAAATCTTTACTTCATCTATGAAAGGATCAATATTCAGGAGGCTTGATTCAGAAAACTCATCATAATGCATCTGCTTGACTAGGTAAAGGACCCGTCCAGTAGCATCCGTTACCTGTAACCGGTTGGCCAGGGTGAATTTCTCAAAGGTGAAATGCAGCGGGAAATCAAGGTCTTGCATCTGGGTAGGCCTAAGATCGTCTTCCGGGGTGTGAGGTTGCGTTTAGGGGCTGTTTTTGGAAAAACAGCCCCTAAACGCACCTTATTTTTTGAAAGTGATTCGGCTCAGGCGCAAACCTGCCGATGCTTTGGAGGGCCGGTTCACGGCGGTGATGGTGCGCTCGTCCAGCCAGGTGGTGAAGTCTTTCACAAAGGCCACCTGCTTGTCATTAGCTACGTTCAGGCCTACGGCTTTGGGTGGCTCAGAGGCGCCGGTCAGCAGATGGATGGAGCGGGTGTAAAGATCGGTTTTGCCTTTGATGGTTTCCAAGGTAAGCAGTTGCAGGCGGTTGCCAATGAGATGGGCGTTGTACGAGATGCCGGCAAACCCCTCGGCGGCAGGCGCTACCTGGTCTTTCAAGATCACGGAGTTCCAGGTGGGGTGCAGGTACTCGTCATAGGCAAACAGCAGTAGTTCCTTGGCGTGGTAATCACTGTTCTCGCCGCCTTCGGTGTATTTCTTTTCCCCGATCACCAGCGTTTGCCCTTCTGAGCTGATCAGGATGTCAGAGAGGTAAATGTCTTCCAGCCGTTTGGCACCGGTGGCTTTGTTTAGCTTTTCGGTGAATTCAGGCGTAAAACGGAACTCATCCGCGAAGCGCATGTTGCCGGCGGCGTAGTCAAACCGCACCATTTTGAGGCTGTGGTACTCGCCTTTCTTTTCCTCGGCCACTAACACGGCGGCGTACAGGCTGCTGTCCTGGTGCAGTTTGAAGTAGGTGTCCATCACGTACACATTCACGCCGTCAAACACGCCGCCCAGCATCACTTCCATCACCTTTATTTCATTGTTGCGGTTGTTGTAGCGGCGCACACTCAGGCGCATGGAGTTGCTGGTGAGAATGCTGACGAACTGGTTGCCGTGGTTGTCAATCTGGATCTGGGCGCTTACCTGCGGGCCTGCCCCGGCTAAATCATAAGTTCTGTCCTTTATTTTAGTCAGAGACGCATCATAGATAGCCGCCTGGATAGAGCGGAGCTCCTCGTTGCGGGTGATGGAATGATAAGCCACCAGTTTGGAGCCATCGGCGGAGATGGCCACGGCCAGGCGCCGGCTTTTGCTGGGGGCGTCTATCAGTTTGGTCTGGCTTATTTCTTTGCCAGTAGCCACGTCAAACAACCGGCCGTACAGGGCCTGGCTGCCTTGCTCGGGCAGTACCCGGTGCGTGATCAGCAAAGCGGTCTGGTTATTGTGGGAGAAAGCCTCAACGGTTTCCTGGCCCAGCAATTGCACCGGCGTAGTCCAGGTCGCTTTCTTCAGGTCAGCCCCGTACCGGATGATGGCGTACGTGTTGTCTGATTTCCGGCTGAGGATCACAAAATCAGTGGGGCTGACGGTGAAGGCTTTCTTCGGGATCCGTTGGTTGTACTGGTCGCCGGCTGCCTCGGGGGTGTAATCAAAGGCGGCTGACTTTATCTTTTGGGCCTGCGTCTGTCCTATTTGGGCAAACAAAGCGATGAGAAATAAAAGAGGGGAATAAAGGAAGCTGGTACGCATATTACTATTGTTGATTTTTTGGCAATATACTGGTTAAAGGCGCGTCTGGTATTACTAATTAGCAATTACCTGAAGCGAAAAAATCATATATCAGTAAATTGGTAACGGAATAATTGAAATTGAAATTTTATACTTAACTTTGCAGCCGTTTGTAAATCAGGCGGAAACATAACTAAATAATTAAATTTAATAATATTTAAATATAGGAATACGGGCTAAAATGATTATGTGGAAAACTTTTAGGACATAAAGTTAACCTGATAGTAAGATAGACGTAAACCCCTAGGCTTGTCAAAATAGTGATAAGAGAATAGAGGGAGTTCATTGAAAATCTGTTAATAATTAGGTAATAAAAACATGATTTTCTGTTGACGGCTCTTCGTGATTAAGACACGTATTTTGATTGATCAGACATTAAAAAACATTTAATAGTACGTTTATGAAGTTTATTTTTAAAGTTCTTTTTTTGGTGGGAATGATACTAGTTGGAAAATTCTTGAAAGAGGGTTCAGCGAACGAAATCAGCAAGAAAGGTAATAGTGCAACTGAAGACGTTTACTCCATGAACCTTCAGGATCCATTCCCCTTCACTCACCAGACAAAGAATACAGAAACCTCAACCCCCAAAGCAGAAACTACTGAAGAGACCTCTACTTACTCCCTTAACTAAGAAGTACAATTTCCTTTCCTGAAGATCCAGGCTTTGGTCTAGCTGATCCTGCTCCAGTTCACGGCGTTGGCACTCAGCGACCGGATGTGCCGCAACAAGTTGGCATGCTCCGGAAGACTTAAGTCCGGATCTTTTTCTATGATCTGCAGGGCCGCGTGCCGGCTCTCCTTCAGGATTTTGGCATCTTTGGCCAAATCAGCGATCAAAAGGTCCAGCACGCCGCTTTGCTGGGTTCCCATCAAATCTCCCGGCCCGCGCAACTTCAAGTCAATATCGGCAATCTCGAAGCCGTTGTTGGTGCGCACCATGGTTTCTATGCGGGTTTTTCCCTCTTTGCTGAGTTTATAGCCCGTCATCAGAATACAGTAACTCTGTTCGGCGCCCCGGCCCACGCGGCCGCGCAGCTGGTGCAACTGGGCCAGGCCAAACCGCTCTGCGTTCTCAATCACCATCACGCTGGCGTTGGGCACGTTCACACCCACCTCAATCACCGTAGTAGCCACCATGATGTGGGTCTCGTGCTTCACAAAGCGTTGCATCTCAAAGTCTTTGTCCTGCGGCTTCATTCTGCCGTGCACCATGCTCACGCGATACTCCGGAAAAGCGCGGGTCACGCTCTCGTAGCCGTCCATCAGGTCTTTGTATTCCAGCCCTTCAGATTCTTCAATCAGCGGATACACAATGTACACCTGGCGGCCTAGCTTGATCTGCTCCCTGATGAACCCGAAGACTTTCAGACGATTGCTGTCATAGCGGTGCACGGTGATAATCTCCTTGCGGCCCGCCGGAAGCTCATCAATCACCGATACCTCCAGATCGCCATATAAGGTCATGGCCAGCGTGCGGGGGATAGGCGTGGCCGTCATGACCAGCACGTGCGGAATGATGCGGGGGTTCTTTTGCCACAGCTTAGAGCGCTGAGCCACACCAAAACGGTGCTGCTCGTCCACAATGCAGAGGCCCAGGTTCTGGAACTGCACTTCGTCCTCTAAAAGCGCGTGCGTGCCCACAATCATTTTCATCTCGCCGTTGCGTAATTGCTCGTGCAGCACGCGGCGGTCGGCCTTTTTGGTGGAGCCGGTGAGTTTGCCCAGCAGAATGCCCAGTTTATCGGCGTACTGTTTCAGGCCCTGGTAATGCTGGTCGGCGAGGATCTCGGTGGGCGCCATGATGCAGGCCTGCGCGCCGTTGTCGGTGGCCAGGAGCATGGTCACGAAGGCCACAATGGTCTTGCCGCTGCCCACATCGCCCTGGAGCAGCCTGTTCATCTGCTTGCCGGCGGTCACATCCTGGTAAATCTCTCGCACTACCCGTTTCTGGGCAGTGGTGAGGTCAAAGGGCAGGTGGTTTTTGTAGAACTCGGTGAGCGTAGGCGTCTTGCTGAAGATCTGCCCGGCCAGCTCGGCTTTGCGCTTGGTGCGGGTGCGCAGCAGCTTGAGCTGGGTGTAGAAAAGCTCCTCGAACTTCAGCCGGAAACGGGCGGCCAGCAAGGTGTCCCAATTGCTGGGGAAGTGCACCTGCTGCATGGCCTCGCGTTTGGAAACCATGCGGTAGTGGTCTACCAGTTCGGGAGTAAGCGTTTCAGAAAGGTGCGTGGGGGATTGCTTCAGCAGATCGGCCATCATCTTCCCCAGCACTTTGCTGTCTACCCGGTGGTTTTTGAGCTTCTCGGTGGTGTGGTAAACGGGCTGCAGAAAGCTTTGGCCCTGCTTCACCTCGGTGGCTTCCTCCAACTCGGGGTGGGCCATGTTGAATTTCCCGTTAAACAGGCTGGGCTTCCCGAAGGCGATGTACTCCTGGTTGACTTTCAATTGCACGTTCAGCCACTTCACGCCTTTAAACCAGACCAGTTCCAGCTCACCGGAGGCGTCACGGATGATGGCCGATAATCTTTGCTTGCGACCTTCGCCCAGCAGGTTCTTTTCCAGAATTCGGCCTTTGATCTGCACATAGGGCATGTCCTCGTTCAGATCCGCGATGGCGTGGAACTGGGTGCGGTCCATGTACCGGAACGGGTAGTGCTGGATGAGGTCGCCGTAGGTGAAGATGCCCAGCTCGGTCTGGAGCAACGTGGCCCGTTGCGGCCCTACGCCTTTCAGAAACTCTATTTTGGTATGGAAAAAGCCTGATGACACCTATAGGAAACGCAACCGTTTTTAGCCTGTTTCCCGGAAAACACCCCGAAAACGCCTGCCTAGTTGCTCTGTAAAATTACAGAAAAGACACGAGGCAGGCTAATCTCCTTAGCTATTTGGCGGTGCCCATGCTGCCCGGTTCTTTGACGGCAAGCCGATGGGGGAAATAGGTGCGGGGCTAGCGGAAATAGCGCAAGGAAAGCAGATCCATATATTGAGTGATCCGTATATACCAACATCTACTCACCAAAGAAAGGAGACACTATCTGTGCTAGGCCGTTACGGGTTACCGGTAAGCACCTAACACGCTGGGCGAGCGTTACGCCATGAAGTGGCGAGTGGGGAGCCTCGGTTTAGCCGGGGCTTTTCTTATCTGAGCCGTTTTGGGCTTGTTTTCCACAAAGGAGCCTAAAAACGGAGGCCGGTGGTGACATCCATAAAATCGAATCGCATCTTTCCCATCGGCTTGAAAACGTGAATGCGTGCTTGTTCTGTTTTCAGGCTATTTTCCAGAAAACAGGTCAGAAATGAGGTTGGGGAGCAAGATTAGTTCTTACCGAGTAGGATTTCCTCTGATTGCAGGGCTTCGGCGATGTAACACCGGTATTGAAGTGATAGAAGGCCCTGGTCTTGCTTCATGTTGACGACATACCAGTAACCCGATTTCTTGTCGCCTCTCTTTTCAATTTTAGTTACTTGTTACTACTAAATCATTTGATGTTACATTACCATGAAAGACCGAATGCTTAGAATCTGATTCAAGTTTAAAATTACCATAGCCATAATTGAGGGAAGCTTTCATCTTGTATTTTCCTCTTTTTAAATGGGGGCTTATCTCTTGCTTATTCAGGTTCATGATAAACGAAAATGAATCTGAAGGAGGAATTAAAACTGAATTTGAATTATTTAAAAGTATATGGTCTAAGTCGCTAATCCAATCACATGGAAAATAGCTGTGCTCTTTATTTGTGCCAACCTGGATGAAATCTATATTTATTACTCTTACACAAAATGAAGATTCAGTTGGAGTATAAAATATAAGTGTATCAGTTGTGCTTGTATTGGTTGAAGTTATGTTAATTTTAATAGAATCTCTGGTCTCTGATTGAACCTCCAATTCTAGTTTTATTTGTCCGTGACAACTGAGGCTTAGAAAGTATATAATAACCGTTGAATATAAAATCTTTTGAATCTTCATCTGTATATATTTCTCCAAACCGACTAATGTAAACGGCGGCGGAGGCTGGCGTTTACACGTTGTTCTCATTAGTTTATCTTCTTTGCCTAATGTCAAGATTTGTTATTCTCTCCGAATCAGGATTTTCTGGCTTATAATAAAGATTATCAAAACTTATCGCTGATTTTCCCTTCTCTAATTCTCTCTTTACATATTTTGTTAGTTGCTCTTCACTATCTGGTGCAAACCCATAGTAGTCGTAGCTGACGATGCTTTCTCTTTGAAACTCACAAATAATTGCAAATATCTTTTGGTGAGCGTATCCTAAGTTTTTGACCTTCCACTTAGGGTCTAGGCTAAATAAGGAGAGTATTTCGTCGATTGCTGTTGTGTTTAGGTTAAATCTGTTTCTAAAATAATCTTCTAATGTTATCGGTTGGATAAAGTCGAAGAAACTTCTTTTCACCCTTGCTGGGCATATCCTTATTATTTCTTTATCAGGGTACGTAGCTTGGATGTCCCCTATCAATTTGCTTGGGATCAAATATCCATTGGTGGCGGTTTCGGATTGTGGAACAACCTCAACCCAGAACCTTAACATTCCTCCTTGACTTAAAGTGAATGCTGGAAATTCAAAGCCCTTAAAATAAAAACCCTGATTCTGAATTAGCATTATGGTTCGAATTACTGAGAACGGTTGGGTTGAAAAGCTTTTTAATGCTTTTTAGCTGTTGTTGGTAGTAGAACTATTTATTCAAATACTTTAAATATTTGTTCTTTCAACAGTTGAACATGGTTGTCACTTTTATAAAGTTCTGCAAGATGAGCTATATGGTTTAAGTATTCACTATTAGGTCCACAGACCATTTTTTTTGCTTGAAGAAAAATAAGCAAGTCAATTGAAAGTCTATGTTCAGGAGGTAATACTTTTACTGTTCTTCCATTAGTATGAAAAACAGTCTTTCCTTTTGAAAGAGGAAATATTAATTCATTTTTATAAATATTAGATTCTTTTATATCTCGGATTATAAGCGGGTTGTCACTTAGTAAATGCAATTGGATATTATTTGAAGAGTAATATATTTTCCAGTTGTCTATTGAAGAAATTATATCAGCTTTAAGATAATCATGAATAGATTTTATGATCTTAGAACCTTGCCTAAAAGCAGGTTCCTTCATTAATCGGTCATATATATCTTGAGGGGCCTCTTCTCCGTTTTTTTTATTTCGAATGGAAATGAGGAGGTCTTTTTTAGTGGCATGTTGCATGAAGGTTTCCATTTCCTCATCTCTGTCAGGTACTCTCCAATGTAACTCACCTATAAATAAAATTAACTGAAGCAGTTCATAAGTATCAATAACGATAGGTCCAGGCTGTTCAAGTATCTTTCTGTAAACTGGAGCAAATATACTTTCACTAAATTGATATGAACCTTCTATAAAATCAGTAACCTCGCCATTAATATCAAAAGAGTTTCTATTCCATTCAAAGAACACTTGCGAAGGGCTTTTTCGATAAGGTTCAAGCTTTTTCTTTTCAATATTATACACAGCTACCTTTTTGTCTTCACCGACAAACCCTTTGATTAAGAATTGTGGTATATAATGGTGACGTTGAGATTGAGCCATTCTTTATTTTATGTTTTACTACCAACGGTTAGGCTAAACGGCGGCGGAGGCCGTCGGCTGATGCTGGCGTTTAGCTGTTGTTGGCGGGAGTGTTTCTTTTCTTATGCTTTTGCTCCTTGCCCAAGTCCAAGGATTCTTTTTTCTCCAATGAATATTTCCCAAGGTTCATATCCGCTTGAGTCGGTTAATATTTCAAAGGTTAGATTATATTCAAATTCAAGGTATAAGTCGCCTGTATTTAGATTTCTTTCCATTGAGTTCAGGCTACTGTTGAGGAGTGACTTTCTGATTTCGGCTTTTAAATCTATCGGGGTTCTATGCCCGTAAATTTGCCCATTGTCCTTCGATGTCCATTTTATACTTCTATTTTCTAAAAATCTCCAGAAGCTTTCAATTTGAACTCTCAAGTCATTCTCAAATACAAGAAGCCACATTCCGCTTTCAGTAAAGAAGTTGAATTCAGTAAGTGCAAAACTTCCTTGTATTAATGTCTCTTTATTCATATTTACATTACCGCCAACTATTATATAAACGAAACCATTCCGGTTATTGGCTCAATGGATGGAATGGTTAACATGGCATGTTATCAGTAACAGTAGGTGCGTTGCCGAATATACTATATAGCCTGGGCAAATGAAAGAACAGTCAACAAAAGGAGAGCAACGCGACTGTTTCCATTTTTGGCTTCTTTTCTGGAATATAGGCTAAAAACGGATTGAGTTATTTTTGGAATAACAGCTATTCTAAAAGCAAGAAAGGAACACCATGATTGGTGTTCCTTTCTTGCTTTTAAGCGGCAGGCGCGAGGCACTTTACTCCTGCGGTAAAGCGGATAGGCACCTGGTAATGAGTTGAGGTTTTGCGTAAGAGCTATACAGCCAATTAAAACCGTATCGGCGTTTAGCGGCTGCTTTCGCGAAACGGCCGCTAAAACGCAGTTTACTTGACCTGGGCAGTCCAGTGCAGGGTATTGAGCAGGTGCACGGCGTCTTTTTTCAGGTATTCAATCACGGGTGCGAGCGAGTCATTGGAGGTGGCGGTTCTGAAGTATAGGGCACCCCGGAAGAAGTGTTTGGAGCTATCCGTTAGATAAAACTGGAACTGGCTGGGAACCTCGCCCTCCAGTTCAAACACGCTGGCGGTAATGCCGGTGGGCGTCTTGATCTGGCTTTCCTCAATGGCGTAGGCCTTGATCTGGTGACGGGAAGTGAGCTTGCGGGCATCTTCCACCAGGCCGTTGAACATCTTAGGGTCCTGGTTGAAGTTTTTGTACGTGATCTGGATATTGGCCTTAAAACGCGGGTAGTAAATGTCTATCCAGTGCGGCTCGGCTATGCGGGAGGAGTCCCGTAATATTTTGGCATAGATAGAATGCTCAAAGGTGTACGGGTGCTGCTCCTGCAGGGTGATGTACTTCGCCTCCGGCAAATCGATGCGGTTAAAGCCTTTGGGTTTGGGGGTGTAGTCTTCCGCGCAGCCAACCAAAAACAGAAATCCACCCAGCAGGGCGGTTATTTTGAAGAAATTATTCTTTTTCATTATGAGGGTGGGGCACCGCTTCGTGTACCCGTACTTTCTTTATCTTTTTACTGTCGGCGGCTTCTATCCGGAAGAGGTAAGGCCCCAGCTGGGTTTCCTCGCCTGTATGCGGAATGCGGGAGAAAAGCCGCAGCATTAACCCTGCCACAGACTCCACGTCTCCTTTGATGTCTTTCAATAGTTCGGCCGGAGGGTCTACCACTTTGCAGAAGTCATGCAGGGAGGTGCTCCCCTCAAACAGGAACGTGCGCTCGTCCAATTGCGTGTAGTAATGGTCTTCTTCTTCGTCCAGCTCGTCATGGATCTCGCCCACAATCTCCTCAATTACATCTTCTAAAGTGATCAGACCGGTGGTTTCGCCGTATTCGTTCACCACAATGGCCATGTGCACGCGGCGCTCCTGAAACTCGCGTAGCAACTCGTCTATTTTCTTTGTCTCCGGTACAAAGTAAGGGGTTCTGATCAGGTTTTGCCAGACAAAGTCTCCGGGAGCATTCAGGTAAGAAAGCAAATCCTTTACATACAGGATGCCGTCCAGCTTATCGGTGCCCTGGGAGTACACCGGAATACGCGAGTAACCACACTGCTTTACCTGCTTGAGAAGGGACTGGAAAGGCACGCGGCGGTGAATCGCAATGACATCGGCGCGGGCCCGCATGATTTGCCGCACCGTAATGGAGCTGAAGTTGACGATGGCTTTGAGCAGGCCTTTCTCCTGCGGAGAGGCGGGCTCAGTAGGCGAGTGATCCAGGGAATGGGAGAGCTCCTCAGACGGTGAGGGCGTGCCAAATGCCACCCGGGTGCGCCCTGCCAGCTGTTGCAGCGGTAACATGAAGAAGACAAAGGGACTGCCTACCCAGTGCGCCGCTTTCAATACCGGGAGCAGCAGCGGGTGCGAGGTTGCTGCCTGCCGGGTTCTGCCCCATTGCGCGAAGTACAGCCGCAGCATGACCAGCAGGGTGGCAATGACTAGCAAGGAACCGGCGGAGTAGAGCCAGGGGGCAACAGTAGGAAAAGAAAAGAGGCTGGTCCCTACCCAATAGCCACAGCCGCCCACTAGCAGGAAAAGCATAGACGCGACAAACGTGCCGGCCCAAGCCACCCGCTCCGGCTCTTCATAGAAGACCGTTGGTAACGCCGCCGCCTTTTGAACAGGCGTTAAGGAAGTGGTATTGCTGAGAAACTGTTGAAATGCCGCCAAAGCGGCGATGAGGGCCAGTTTGCCGCCAAGTAGCAGCACCAGGAGGGCAGAGGGGAGAACCCAATCCGTCCCATATAGAGACGAAAGGGTGAAAGCTAACAGTGAGCCCCAACTGGAGGGCTCCCCTAATGGAGGTATACTTTCCAAAAGCTAGAGTTTAATCCAACAATAAGTTAGAAAGGCAGATCGTCTGGCTCTTCCTCGTAGGCCACCGACTTAGAGTTTCCGCCTTTATTAGCGCCCATGCTGCCACTGGAAGTACTTACGCCAGCAGAGGAGGGTTCGTTGTTATAGCTGCCGCTGCCGCTTCCCTGGGCAGAGGAACCGCCGTCGGGACGGCCACCCAGCATGGTCATGTTATCGGCTACAATCTCGGTGCTGTAGCGCTGCACGCCATCTTTGTCCTGGTAGCTGTTGGTTCTGATTCTTCCTTCAATGTAGACCGACTGGCCTTTCTTGACGTATTTCTCCGCCACCTCGGCCAGGCCGCGCCATACCACAATGTTATGCCACTCGGTGCGCTCCTGGCGGTCGCCGTTCTTGTCTTTGAACGTTTCAGAAGTAGCCAGCGGGAAACGGGCCACCGCCACGCCGCCTTCTAAATGCCGCACTTCCGGGTCTTTGCCAAGGTTCCCGATTAAGATAACTTTATTAATGCTTGCCATAGATTGAAAGATGGTGGGTGGAACTTGATTTAGCTTATAAAAATACTAAAAGAAATGCTCATCTAAAAATGAGTGTATCAAAATAGGCTTAGGAAGCGCTTCTATTTCGTCCAGAGAGTAGAGCTGTAAGCCAAGCGTATCTTCTGTTTCCTCCCTTAAACGAAAATCAAGCGAAACCAGATAAAACTGGGCCGAGATTTTCTGGTGGCTCAGAATGTGCTTGTAGACTTTGCCAGTAGTGCGGAAGGGGATAGCTGGAATTTGCAACGTTTCAGAAATCTGGCCCTGAAACAGCTCCGGATCGGGGTGCAGGGTTTCAGTTTCCAGCGAGAAGAAGTCATAGAGACTTTGCCAGATGTCGTTTGCGGGGCGTTTTCTTAAATATAGCTTGTTTTCATGCTGCAGCACCAAATAATGGAAGAACCGCTGCCGGCTGCTTTTGGCTTTCTCTTTCACGGGGAGCACGTTCACCAGGCCATGCTGAAAGGCGAAGCATTCCTGTTGCAAGGGACAGAACAGGCAGTCGGGCGCTACGGGCGTGCACTGGATGGCCCCAAACTCCATGATGGCCTGGTTGTAGGTGTCTGGGTTGTCAAAAGGAATTTGGGCGTTGGCAATCTCCTCAAAGATTTTCTTGCTGGCCGGGGCGGCAATGTTCTCATGGCGGCCAAATACCCGGGCCAGTACGCGGTACACGTTCCCGTCCAGTACGGCCACCGGCTCGCGGTACGCAAAGGAGGCAATGGCCGCCGCGGTGTAAGAGCCCACGCCCCGTAGCTGCAGCAGGCCGGCGTAACTGCCCGGGAACTCGCCGCCAAACTCGGCCACCACTTGCTTGGCCGTAAAGTGCAGGTTTCTAGCCCTTGAGTAATAACCCAGGCCTTGCCAGAGACGCAATACTTCGTCTTCGGGAGCGTTTGCCAAGTCGTGCACCGTAGGGAAACGCTCTATGAATTTCAGGTAATAAGGCAGCCCCTGCTTAACGCGCGTTTGCTGCAGAATGATCTCTGAAAGCCAGATGGCGTACGGGTCTGTGGTTTCACGCCAGGGCAGCGGACGGCGGTGCCGGTGATACCAATCAATAAGAGTATTACTAAAAAAAGAAGGGGTGCTGGCCATGAAAAGGCTTTAACGTATTGGTTTGCTGTTCTTATGCAAGGCTACAGAGAACAGATTTTTTGCATAAATTGTTTTACTTTCCGAAAAGGCCGACTACCTTTGTGCCCCGATTTCAGGGGTGCTGTACGCTGTACGGTACAACGTTTGTACAAACATATTCATCTTTACTCAATTACCTTTAAAAGTTTAAACAAGTGACTAAAGCAGAAGTTATATCAGAAATTGCGGATAAGACAGGGATTGAAAAATCTGATGTTGCGGCCACCGTTGAAGCATTCTTCAAAGTGGTAAAAGATTCCATGGCCGATGGTAATAACATTTACGTGCGTGGCTTTGGAAGCTTTGTAAACAAGAAGCGTGCGAAGAAAGTAGCCCGTAATATCTCCAAGAACACGTCCATCATCATTGACGAGCATTTCATCCCTTCTTTCAAGCCGTCTAAAACGTTTGTTGCGAAGATCAAAAACAGCAAAAAAATCAAAGAACCGGTAGTTTCTTAGTTTTTTGTACCTTTGCAGCCTTAACTATTTGCTTCATAACAATTTCCGGATAACGAAACTATGTCAAAAGGTCGGATAGCCCTTATTCTTTCTGCCGTGGTGCTGGCCGTTTTGATGGCGTTGTTACCGAAAGTGATTATCAATAAAGATAAGAAAGGCGAGTTTGCCGCTAACGGAGCCAATGCCAACGCCGCGCAGTCTACGCATGACCCCAATCATGAGGGCCATGAAGACCACGCACAGGAAGCAGCCACTCCCACAGACGCGCACGTGGTGGCTACCCCCGCCCAGCTGAAGGAAATTGCCGATCTGCGCAACAAGTTCAGCCGCGAGAGTAACGCACAAGCGAAAGGCAAACTGGCTGATGAACTGGCGCAGAAATATGCGGCCGTTGCCAAACATGACAGCGCCGGATATTTCTACGAGCAGGTAGCACAGGCAAGACCCGGGGAGAAAAGCTTCCAGAAAGCGGCCGATCAGTACTTTCAGGCATTCACTTTTGCCGCCACGCAGGAACGCTCGCAGGAGCTGGGCAGCAAGGCGCAAGGGCTGTATGAGCAGGTGCTGAAAAACAACCCAACTAACCTGGATGCCAAGACCAACCTGGCCATGACCTACATCTCCAGCAGCACACCCATGCGGGGCATCACCCTGCTGCGGGAAGTGATCTCGGCAGATCCTAAAAACGAGAAAGCCCTGTTCAACCTGGGTGTTCTTTCTATCCAGTCTAATCAGTATGACAAGGCGGTAGAGCGTTTTCAGGAGCTGCTGGTGGTGAATCCTAACCACGTGGAGGGCACTTTTTACATGGGCGTTGCGTTAGCGGAGACAGGTAAAAAGGCAGAGGCTCAGAAGTCTTTCCTAAAGGTCAAGCAGATTAGCAAAGATCCTGAGGTGCAGGCCTCAGTAGACAGTTACCTGCAGCGCCTCAACGGCGCTCAATAAAACGGAGTTAAAGAATTTTTTCACACATAAAAAATCAACACTATGCCTTGCGGTAAGAAAAGAAAAAGACATAAGATCTCTACGCACAAAAGAAAGAAGCGTCTTCGTAAGAATAGACATAAGAAAAAATAAGGCCCGGCCTTTGATTCTGAGAGCCCACATTACCTGTTAAGGTAATGATGGGCTTTGGTATATTCTTCCACCTAAGCATCTAATACATTGAGTAACGAATTAATTATTAATTCTACTCAAGATGGAGAACGAATAGCCCTTCTTCAGGACAAGCGATTAGTAGAGTATCACTTCGACCGGAATGATACCAACTACTCCGTAGGAGACATTTTCCTGGGAACCGTGAAAAAGGTGATGCCTGGTCTGAACGCCGCGTTCATTGACATTGGCTACACTAAAGACGCGTTCCTGCACTATCATGATTTAGGAGAGCACATCAAAACGCTCAACAAATACGTGAAATCTGTGCAGACCCAGAAAAACACTACGGCCAAGCTTGGCCCTGTGAAGTTTGAGCCCGAAATAGACAAACTGGGCAAAATGGCCGATGTCCTCAAAAAAGGACAGCAGGTCTTGGTCCAGATTGTAAAAGAGCCAATTTCTACCAAGGGGCCCCGGCTCTCTTGTGAGATTTCCCTGGCGGGCCGCTACCTGGTGCTTGTGCCCTTCTCTAACACGGTAAGCGTGTCCAAGAAGATCGTGAGCAAAGAGGAGCGTACGCGTCTAAAGCGCCTCATCACTTCCATTAAACCGGAAAACTTTGGGGTGATCATCCGTACCGTGGCCGAGGGCCGCGAAGTGGCGGAGTTAGACAAAGACCTCCGCACCATGTTGGCTACCTGGGAAGAAGGCATTGCCAAGTTGCGCACCGCCAAGGAACGCGACAAGGTCATTGGGGAGCTAGGACGCTCCTCCTCCATGTTGAGAGACATATTGAATGAAAGTTTTGACAACATTGTGGTAGACGACGCTAAGTTGCACGATGAGATCAGGACGTACATTGAATCCATAGCCCCGGATAAGCTGAAGATTCTGAAGCATTACTCGGGCAAGGTGAAAACCTTTGAACACTTTAACATTGAAAAGCAGCTGAAATCCCTCTTCGGGAAGACAGTGAGCATCCCCGGCGGGGGGTACCTGGTAATTGAACATACTGAGGCCCTGCACGTGGTAGATGTGAACAGCGGAAACAAATCCAACTCCGAGACGGACCAGGAAGCCACCGCTCTGAATGTGAATCTTACTGCGGCGAAAGAGGTAGCGCGTCAGCTGCGCCTCCGGGACCTGGGCGGAATCATTGTAGTAGACTTCATTGACATGAAGTCAGCCGAGAACCGGCAGAGAGTGCAGGATGTAGTGAAGGAGGAAATGAAGAAAGACCGGTCTAAATACACGGTGCTTCCCATCTCCAAGTTCGGCCTCATGCAGATCACCCGCCAGCGCGTACGGCCTGAGCAGAATATTGTAACCGGCGAGGTATGCCCTACCTGCGGAGGCAGCGGCAAAATATCCGCCAGCATTCTGGTAACCGATGAGATAGATCAGACCATTGAAGATCTGTTGACTCGCCAGAATCAGAAAAACATTACGCTGTACGTGCATCCGTTCTTGCACGCGTATTACACCAAAGGCATTCTCTCCAAGCAACGGAGATGGTTCCTGAAGCACTTCAAGCGGGTGAACGTGATGAAAGATACGGCCTTGGCCCTCACAGATTTCAAGGTGATGGACGAACACGGCGACGAGATTGAGCTGAAATCAGCTTACACTGAAGTAAATGGGTTACAAGACCGCGCGGTAGAAACAGAGTAACCGTTCCTATTGCCTGCGATATAAAAGAAAAGCCCTCGTTGTGAAACGAGGGCTTTTTCGTGCGGTAAGTTTCCGTTTACAGGCTGTTTTAGAGAAAAAAGGCTGAAACAGGATTAGAATTTAATTCCGAAATCAAAGGCGGGGGAGTTATTCTACCTTCGTGTCCTTGTTGGTGTTATCACCAACAATCCTTTTTAGGTTCCTTTCCCAAAACTGCCCTTAAACTGATGGAGTAGAAGTTGTGGTGAGAGCACCAAAGTTTTCCTCTGCACGTGTACCTCGTTACAGGGTAACGAGCCTACATTCCTTCTGTAGCGCCGTTACCCTGTAACGGCGTAAGCATTTGAGAGCACCAACAACTTAAAAGGTTCGTTTCAGGGCTGTTTTCCCAGAAACGGGGCAAAAACAGGATTAGAATTTAATCCCGAAGTCAAGGGCGAAGGAGTTGTTCTTGAGCTCCACCTTCTTGTCACCGAACGTGCCGGAGTAGTAGTTGTCATCCACATCGGTGAGGCCGCGGTGGTAAGAGAGGCCACCGAACACTTTGGTGCTCTGGCCCAGTTGCCACTCGGCGCCGGCGCCCAGAACGGCCCCAATCTCAAAGGTGTTGAAGCGTTTGGTGTACTTGTCACCGGAGGAGTCCTCCACTTTCTTGTCGTTCACTTTGGCGGCCAGCATGGTGTTCAAGGAGCCTCCGGCCTGGAAATACAAGCGGGTCTCAGGGGCTACCTCGTTGGTGAAGAGCTTCAGGGTAAGCGGAATCTCCAGGTACTGCAGGTTGATGTCGTCAGAGCCCGACTTGTTGGTAGTCACCCCATCCACATTTTGGGTGTAGTTATAAGCGACTTCACCACCCTTTACGTTATAGAGCAAGCCAGAGCTGAAGGCGTAGTTCGTGCCGAAGAAATAGTCAGCAATCACGCCTAGCCCAAATCCAACACCGGCACCATCGTTCTTGAAGTTGTATTGGTCTTTGGCAATGGTGCGGGTAGAAGTAACGGAGGGCGATACTTTCACCCCAATTTCTACCTGGGCAGAGGCTTCCTGCGAGAAGCAGAACAGAGCGGCAAAAGCCAAAACCAGGGGAGTAAAGCGAATCATCTTCATAGGGTAAGAGGGTATTAAGAATTAGTACGTTAAATTTGCTTAAAGATAAAGAGAAGAAAAGGATGCGAAGCTATTTATTGCTGCTGTTTACCGGATTGTTGTTCATGAGCTGTTCCAAGGATGAAACGTGTACTATCCCCGAGGAAGTATCCCGTATTCCGGTAGAAATAAAGGTGGACCGCCTGGAGAGCCGCTTTTTTGAAATAAAAACCGTGCCCGAAATGCAGACCTTCCTCCGGCAGGAACCGCTGCTGCGCGACAAGTTTCTGCTGCGTGACCGCTATCCCTCAGAAGAACTCATGGCGCAGAACCTGCTCCGGCTGGCCACTGATACCAGCATCCATCAACTGAAGAAGCAAAGCGACGCCACCTTCGGCGACCTGCAAGACGTAACCCAGGACCTGGAGAACGGTTTTAAGCACGTCAAGTACTTTTATCCTTCGTTCCAGATTCCCAAGGTGCAGACGTTTGTCTCGGGCCTCAGCCGAGATCTGCTGGTCAGCGACAGCCTGGTGGTATTGGGCCTGGACTTCTTCATTGGGAAGAAAGCCTCCTTTCGGCCGCAGGCCCCCGAGTATATCCTCAAGCGCTACGAAAAGGAGAACCTGGCTCCGTCGGTTATGCTGTTGGTCTCCAACAAATTCAACAAGACTGATTTCGTGAACAAAGAGATGCTGGACGAGATGATCGATTTCGGGAAGTCGTACTATTTCACGGAGAAGGTGCTGCCTTGTACGCCAGATTCGCTGATCATCTGGTACACGGGCCAGGAGCTAGCCGATGTCACCTACAACGAAGGCAAAATCTGGGCGCATCTCATTGAGAAGGGCCTGCTGTATGAAACCAGCCAGTTCACCATCCGGAAATACATTGGAGAGCGGCCTAACGTCCCCGAGATCAGTGAGCGTTGCCCGGGTCGGGTGGCTACGTGGGTAGGCTGGCAGATTGTGCGCAAGTACATGGAGAACAACCCCCAGGTGACGCTGCAACAACTCATGGAGGAGAAAGACGCCCGCAAGATCCTGAACCTGTCCAGATACAAGCCGCAGAAAAAATAAGCTTTCTGTTTTGGGGCTGTTTTCCCGGAAGCAGCCCTAAAACGTGACCTCCCTCTCTCCGTTGCCATGCACATTGCGCTGTTTCACCAGTACCACCATAACCCCGACTGCCCCGCCACGTGCCGGCATTACACGTTTATGGCTGAGCTGGTAAAGCGGCACCAAATCACGCTCATCACCTCCAACGCCTGGGAGAGCAAGCGCCTCACGCAGTTGTATGATTGGGTGCCGCCCGGGGTGGAACTGGTGTCCATTGACGTGCCGTATTCCAACAAGATGGGCGTGGTGCAACGGGTAAAGTCCTTCGGCTCCTTCGCTTCGCACGCCTTGGTGAAAGGGCTGCGCATGCCCAAACCCGATGTCATCTGGGGAGTTTCCACACCCTTGACCACGGCCTGGGCCGCGGCGCAGGTGTCCAGGTTCAGGAAGGTGCCCTGGGTGTTTGAGGTGCAGGATCTCTGGCCTTCTTTCCCCATCCAGATGGGCGCGGTGCCGTCTACCCTGGCGCAGCGTCAGTTGTACCGCATGGAAGCCTCTTTGTACCGGCAAGCCGCCCACATCCTTCCGTTGTCCGAGGATATGGAACGCTACATCCTTGACCAAGGCATCTCCCCCCAGAAGGTAACCACGCTCGTGAACGGCACGGAAATCCCGGCGCAGCCGATCGCATTGGCTGAGCAACAGGCCCTGCGGGCGAAGTTTGGGTTGCAGGGGAAAAAGGTGGTCTTGTATGCCGGAACCTACGGTCGGGCCAACGATATTCCCATGCTGGTGCGGGCCTCGGGGTTGCTGCAGCATTGGTCAGAGATCTGCTTTGTGTTCACGGGGCAGGGTTTTGACGCTCCTTTGCTGGAAACGGCCGCAAAACAGCAAACAAACATCAAGTTGCTGCCGCCGTTGCCCCGCCACGAGATCTTCCAGCTGTTCTCCATCGCAGATGTATCAGTGGTGTCGTTTATTGACTTGCCGGTGCTAGAAGCCAACTCCCCCGGAAAGCTCTTCGATAGCCTGGCAGTGGGTACTCCGGTCATCGTCACCAATCCTGGGTGGACCAAAAAGCTGGTGGAAACGCAGGGCTGCGGCTGGTACGTGCCGGCCGGAGACGCTGATGCGTTGGCCCGCTCCTTGGAGCAACAGCTGGGGCAGGAGCAGCAAATGGGCGTAATGCGGGAGAACGCAAGGCAGGTGGCACGTTCTCAATTTGACCGTCGGCAGATGGTGCCCGTTTTAGAGGAAATTTTTGAAAAGGTGGTGCAAAAACAGCGTTGAATCTGCCGCAACCCGGAATAGCTGTGTTGAACGTGCTCTACGTTTTCGGCCTATTTCAGGAATTTGGCCTCAGAAACCTTTCTGTTTCCTTCCATTGATTTTGTGGGCGTTCGGGCAAAACAAGCGGGAGCTTTCCTGGCTGATGAATTGAACGTCTCTGGTCCTTGTCTCGTCTTTTCTTTTATCAGGCACAATGATGGGCTTTGCTTGCTAGGCAGGAGCAATAGCACTGTACTACGCTTTGGGCCTCTTTTCACCAAAATAGCCCCGCAACGGTTTACCTATCCCAGTTTGTTCTCCGGGTCCTCGGGTTTGTTGGGCCAGTTCTTCTGGTAGTAGGCGCAGAAGTGGGTAAGCGGACAGCGTTCGCATTGCGGCGTGCGGGCCAGGCAGATGTAGCGGCCGTGCAGTATAAGCCAGTGGTGCGCTTTGGGCACCAGATCCACCGGAATGTGTTTCAGCAGTTCTTTCTCCACCTCCAGCGGGGTTTTGGCCTTGGAACTCACCAATCCCAGCCGTTTGGAAACCCTGAACACGTGCGTGTCTACGGCCATGGCGGGCATGTTGAAAATCACCGAGGCAATCACGTTGGCGGTTTTACGGCCTACACCGGGCAGCAACTGCAGCTCTTCTATGGAAGAAGGAACCTCGCCACCGAACCGCTCGGCCAGCATTTTGCCCAGGCCCGCCAGGTGCTTGGCCTTGTTGTTGGGGTACGAGATGCTTTTGATGTAAGGGAAAATCTCCTCGGCGGTAGCGGTGGCCAGCACCTCCGGTGTTGGAAAGGCTTCAAATAGCGGCGGCGTCACCAGATTGACCCGCTTATCGGTGCACTGGGCGCTTAGTACAACGGCCACCAGCAACTCATACGGATTGCGGTAATCCAGCTCCGTCTCAGCCTCCGGGAAGTTCTGCGTGAAATAAGAGATTAAGTGGCGGTACCGCTCTGGTTTGCGCATCAGGTTCAAGGATTAAGAATACAAACTTAGGCAAAATGTGCTTAAGTAGATTTCCTGAAGAGAGCCATAATTTCTTCCGGTGTCCTCCTGAAGCCCATCAGAAAGAATGCGCTGCCGAAGGTTTCCTGATAAATCAGGATTGACAATGAAACTGCTGCCGGATGTGGTTAGGTTACCAGAAATGAGAAGGCGCTGGCCACCTCAGAGGTAACCAGCGCCTTCTTTTCATCGCTTCAAATTACGGATGCAAGCTCACAGTTTTAGAGTAACTAATGATGGCGTCGGTAACGCGTTCGCTTGGTTGGGTGAGAGCATCCTCCAAGCTTAGCTGGGTGAGGAGCAGATCAGCACAGCATTCGGCCAGTTCCTGGTCTACCATTAAGGCTTCTTCCAGGGCAAGCCGACGCTTTTGAGGCAGTTCGTTGTAGAGGTACTGTACTAGATCATGATGAGTAAAGGTTTTGGTCATAGGCTGTTTTATCATTGGACATTTTTTTCCGCAAATTGATTAATGCGTATCTCATTCTGCCCAAAGCCGTGTTGATGCTGACACCGGTAGCCTCTGCGATCTCCTGGAAACTCATGTCTGCGTAATGGCGCATGATGAGCACCTCTTTCTGCGCTGCCGGCAACTGTTGAATCAGTTCCCGCAGACGGGCATGGGTTTCCTCTTTGATCCGGACGGATTCCACTGATTCCTCAGAGAAGCTCAACGTGTTAAACACATTACTGCCGTCTTCCAACGTAATCATTGGGCTCCGTTTCTCCCGACGGAAGTAATCAATAGCCAAGTTATGGGCGATACGGCAGATCCAGGATGAAAATTTGCCTTCTTCGTTGTAACGACCGCTCTTCATGGTATGGATCGCCTTCACAAACGTCTCCTGTAACAGGTCTTCGGCTGTGTAGGTATCTTTTACTATCAGTAGAATAGTGGTGTAAACCTTGCTCTTGTGGCGGGTCACCAATTCCTCAAACGCACTCTCGTTACCAGCGATATACGACGTCACTAACGCCGAATCATTTAGCTGTACTGTATTCATCTAAATCTACAATTAAAGTAACGTAGAGGTTTATGCCATATTGTGAGGTTAGGTTTTTAAGAGAGGTTTTTTATCAGATTATCAAATATAGAAAATAAGGCACCCAAATGCAACGGCTGAAAACCTCTGAAAAAATATTTTTTTTCAGGTGAAAACCAGTTCTCAGAAGCCTGCCTGAAAACAGCCGAACGCAGAAAACCAGATTGCCTCAAAAATCACACCAGTACATCTGATCCAATGATGAAGATACTGCCTTCTGTGGCACAAATGAAAGCAATTTACTTGTTTTCTGCGCCAGAAAAGAACAAAAATTAACCAAGCGTTGAAAGGGCGCTTTTGTAAGTAGCTGTAAACGAATAGAAAGCCCGTGAAGAAACCTTGAACTTTCTGGGCTGGTAAATTCTTCAGCGAGGCTGAAATAAATTTTGGAATAGAAGAGAATAAGCTTAATGGGAGAGCGGGCGCTTTTTGATCATGCCCCCAGACGTATCATTGATGCTGTGCGTGATAATGAAGGCGCCCGCGTCTAGTTCCGTGATGAGGGTTTTCAGCCGCTGTACCTCCAGCCGGGTGACCACACAGTAAAGAATATCCACTTCCTCGCCGGAGAAGCCCCGCTGGCCTTTGTAAATAGTCACGGCCCTGCCCAACTGAGTTAAGATGGCCTGCCGCATGGTGTCGCTGTGGATGGAGACAATGGTAACGCCGGTGTATTCTTCAATCCCGTTGATGATAAAGTCAATGGTCTTGGAGGCGGTAAGGTAGGTGAGCACCGAGTACATGGCCGGTCCGGCCCCCAATAGAAAGGCCGCACCCAGGAACAGGAACAGGTTGATGACCAGAATCACGTCCCCGATGGTGAGGCTGGTGCGTTTGCTTAAAAGCAGGGCCAGGATCTCGGTACCGTCCAGCACGCAGCCACCCCGGATGGAGAGCCCAATGCCGGCCCCCAGAAAGAAGCCGCCAAAGACCGCCGTCAGTAGTTTGTCATCGGTGATGGTGGGGAAATCAATGGTGAGCAGCAGCACCGCCAGGCCCATGACCGCCAGCAGGCTCTTGAGCGCGAACGAGCGGGCCACCAGTTTATAGCCGGCAATCAGAAAAGGAGCATTAATAAATAAGATGAGCAACGGCAACGGAATTCCCGTTCCCTTAGACAGCAGCATGGAAAGGCCCGTGACTCCGCCATCAATAAAATGATTGGGAATCAAAAAGCCTTTCAGCCCCAGGCCGGCCGAGCAGATGCCGCAGGCAATGAAAGCGGCATCGCGCAACCTGCCCCACGGGCGTTTGACTTTTAACGTGACAGGGATGTTACGAGGCGGCAGGTTCAAGGAGGCGAAATCTTTATTGCTTATTTAACCGGGGTAGCCAAGGTCTGCAGTTGCTGGTTGACAGCCGTGAGTTGCTTGTTCAGGCCGTTGTAGTAGGCTTCTATGCTTTTGCGTTCTGAGGCCGTGAGGTTCGCCTCCAGCAAGGCCGCCCGCTGTTCCTGCAGTTGCACAATCTGCTCCAGTAACTTCATTCGCTTTTCCTCTGGCAGAACGTAAGTGAATTTCTGCTTCTGGTTGCCCGCCGACACAATCTGGCCGTCTACGGTCACAATACGCACCTCCGTGTCGCCCACCACTTTCTTCTCGTGCTCTACAATGGTGGTGTGGGTGAAGATATCATCGGCGACCAGCACCACTTTTCCCTGCGGATTCACCGCGTTCTTCTGTTTCAAGGTATAGGTTTTTCCGTCGGGGAGGCGTACCTGCCCGCTGGGCGAGACGATGGTGCCGTTGCTGTACTGCACCGGTTCCTGCACTTCATATAGCTTGCCACCCCGGTGCTGCACCAGTTTGTTCTGTTGCCAGAAGATGGTGTTGTCCTTGATGTTGGCTTGCGTGATCAGGGAGTCTGACGTTTGCTGTGCCCAGGAAGTAGAAGCAGTGGCTAAAAAGGTAAAGGCAACTAACAGGTATAGCGTGGCTCTTTTCATACAAAATACAATTGAATCTGCCTCTGTATACGGGAATTGCCCGCCTGATGATGGAGGAGAAGCCTACAGAAAACTTTTCCTTCGTCAAGCCAAGCAGTAAGATGCAGACAGGTTCTTTGAAAAGTTAAATTAATGCTATATCCTTTGTTTGTGATTGGGCGTATAAGTTTGTGTAAGGAATGTGAAAATTAGTAGATAGCTGAAATTGACAATCAGGTCTGGAATGGCTTGGGGCTTTATCAGAAGGCTTAGGCGAAAACCAGTGTTATTGGATTAGGTAAGTGTGCTGGCTCCACGTGAGAAAAGCAATTGCTGCGCTGAATGATGGCTGATGTGATTGTTGTAGTGATGATTGTAGCTGGTGTTGCTTGCTGAAAGATAGCAAAGTGAGATAGAAAAACAGGCAAAGTAAACTTATAGAACTTTTTTTCTAACCTTACCAATAGAGCAGCGTAAATAGAACTCGTGAAAAAAGGAACAGATTTTTAAATTGTATTATATATGAAATAAGGAGTGCGGCGGTCGTATGTGAAGGTGTTGTTGGAATGCAAATCCGCCCACTTCTTTTCTTTTCTCTTTCCGAATGACAGACCTGTACGCGCTACCGGTGTCATCTAGCAATATAAACCCTCTATAACGCAGCAGCGGAAGCCCCATCAGGCTTCCGCTGCTGCGTTATAGAGGGTTGTGATTACCGCCCACCATGGAAAATAGCCCCGGATGGTCGCTTCTGAGAGGCAAGCCCGTTTTAAGCCTTGTTTCTGGAAAAGGGCACCGAAACTCTTTTAGGGTTTCACCAAAGGAATAGCCCACAAGCCCATTTTCATCTGGAAGATATTGGCAATGCTGGCGGCCTTCTGCTTCGCCTGATTGGCCATGGAACCTGCGAACAGCTCGTCTACCGTCTGCGTGAAAAGAGCAATCCAACGGGTGAAATGCGCGCGGTCAATGGGCATGGCCAAATGCTTGGGGAACGGTTGTCCTTTGTAAGCCATAGACCCAAACAGCACCGTGCTCCAGAAGGCGTACATCTTGGGCAAATGGTGTTCCCAGTCTACCCGGGCAAACTCGTTGAACACCGGGCCCAGCAGCTCGTCCTGGTTTACGTGGTCATAGAAAGTATCCACCAGTCTCTTGATGTCTTCCTCGGTCTGTAACTCTGCTTTGGTTTCTTCCATCTTTTTCCTCCTGAGGCTTTGGCCTCTTACATAACACTGCAAGAATAGGAATAGGTGCCGATGCCTGAAATGACATCCATCATTTTAAGCCTTTTTTCTGAAAAACGGGCGTAAAACAGCTGTACCATCCGTCATCGGAAGAAATGGCTGGCAAGGGTGGGTTGAAAGAGCTCTTTATTCTCCAAAAACAGGAAATGACAAGAAGTGCTGCGTCTTGGGTAAAGAGGTGCTCAGGCATACGAGCACATTAGAAGAAACTCGCTATCACAAGAAGGGCTAGGACGCTTGACAGCTGATGGGCTCCTTTTGTCACCGGTTTTCCTGTTGCTGTCCAGCTTCCGGTCAACACCAATCACGCGGTTGAGAGCGAACGCTGTTTCAGGCCTGTTTTTACAAAAAGAGCCCTGAAATAAAATCCTACGCCGCGCTAAACGGAATGGGCCCGGCAGAGAGTTTTCTGCCGGGCCCATTGTTCTTCCTTTATGATAAGCGAGCTTATTGCTCAATTTCAATCAACTGGCATTTTTTAAGCCAATGCAACGCTTCCGTCTCTGAGGTGAATACTTCAAAGTCGGCTCCCTGGCCAAACCAAGGTTGCTGTCGCATTTCGGCCACCGATGTTCTTGTTTCGGGGTCTTTGGCATGGGCGGGAGACACCAGGTAGGCAACATGGGCAATCTGACCAAGCTGGCCGTGCAGCGTTGGGTAATACGACTCCATCAGCCACGCCATGTCTTCCTTTAAAAGCGGACCACGGCTTCTGATATCAAACAACCAATAGCGGGCATTGGTATCCTTGGCTAACTCCAATACCTGCTGGTACACCTCCTTCACCGTGAAGGCGTACACGGGCTGGGGCCAGCGCAGAAACAACACATCCAAATCCGGACGGTGTGTTAAGGCAATGGCATCTAAAAACAATGGAGACATAGGACACAGATATTTAAGGTAAACTTACAAACATAATCCGCAATCCTGAACATGTACAAGCAAAATTGTTTGTCAGGACCTTGAATATAGCAAACATCTATACCTGGTTGATCGTTCGTTCCCGAGGAGGAATAAATGAACTCCACAGAAAAATGCAATACCTTTGCCTCCCTGATCTTTCCAAACTGTGACGACACCTACCCCCATCCCCGAGGAGCGGCATGATCCTTACGCCGTACTCCGCATCCCCGAGTTCAGATTGTTTGTTTCTGCCCGTTTCTGCATCACGCTGGCCATGCAAATACAGGCCGTGGTGGTAGGCTGGCAGATCTACGACATCACCAAAGACCCTTTTTCCCTGGGGCTGATTGGTTTGGTAGAGGCGATCCCCTCCATCACGGTGGCGCTATACGCTGGGCACGTGGCCGATATTGTGCCGCGCAAGCGCATCATCATCACGGTGCTGAGCGTGCTGCTTTTCTGCTCGCTTGCGCTGCTTTTCTATACCCTGGACATTGGGAAAGTGCTGCACGCCTTCGGTACGCTGCCCATCTACTCGGTGATCTTCCTGAGCGGCATCGCGCGCGGGTTCATGGGGCCGGCGGTCTTCTCATTCATGCCCCAACTGCTCCCCGACCGGAAACTGTACGCCAACGCCATCACCTGGAGCAGTACTACCTGGCAGGCGGGCTCCGTAGCAGGTCCGGCCATTGGAGGACTGGTGTACGCTTTTGGCGGGGTAACGGCCGCTTTCGGGGTAGATGCCTCGCTGGTGTTACTGTCGCTGCTGCTGTATTCGTTCATCGCCGCCCGGCCGCTGCCGCTGAGCGAAGGTCCTAAACTCAAGATCAAGGAAAGCTTGCAGACCGGCCTCCGGTTCGTGTTCGGGAACCAGATTATCCTAAGCGCGCTGGCGCTGGATATGTTTGCGGTGCTCTTCGGCGGAGCCGTGATTCTGTTGCCGGTGTTTGCCTCTGATATTCTCAAGATCGGTCCGCAAGGGCTGGGCTTGCTGCGGTCAGCGCCGGCTATTGGCTCAGTGACCATGGCCTTGTTCATGGCCTACCGGCCGATCACCTTTAACGCCGGGAAGAAAATGTTATGGGCGGTGGCGGGTTTCGGGGCCTGCATCATCGTGTTCGGCTTGTCAGAGATTTTCTGGCTCTCCTTTGGGATGCTGCTGCTGAGCGGCGTGCTGGACAGCGTGTCGGTGATCATCCGCTCCACCTTGATTCATACGCTCACGCCGGAGCACATGAAAGGCCGCGTCTCCAGCGTGAACAACATCTTTGTGGGCTCCAGCAACGAGATCGGTTCCTTTGAATCGGGCCTGGCCGCCAAACTGCTGGGCGTAGTGCCCTCAGTGGTGTTTGGCGGCACCATGACCATCCTCATCGTTTCCTTTACCGCCTGGAAAGCCGATAAGCTCCGAAAGTTGAGTTTGTAGCGGTAGTGAAACAAAAACCCTCTGCGTTTAGAGGCAGTTTTCTCAAAAACTGCCTCTAAACGCAGAGGGTTTTTTTATGTGACGTTTGCCGGATGACCTTAAGTCTTGGGCAAAAAGCCATTGGCGCAGACGCTCGCAGGTGCTGCGCACGCTATGAGGTCTTTTGGGAGCGGACGATAATGCGGCGGCAGGCAGATTGAACCCACCCCTACCCCTCCGAGGAGGGGAGTCTTGTTGCATAGGAACGGAGCTTGCAAGTCGAAGGCTGTTCCATGGTCAGAACGTGGGAATTTCTCCCGTGGCTGTGCTCTAGCTGATACTCCCCCTTTGAAGGGGGCGAAGGGGGATGTTGACACCTGCCGAACCACGCATACCTGAAAATTCCCCTCCTGGGAGGGGTAGGGGTGGGTTCATCCATTTCCAGCCTCTTTTCCCCAAACGAAACCAAAACTGACTCAAGACTCAAGACTCAGAACTCCCTAAGGTTACTCTTCCTCCTCCTTGTTCTCCTGCATGGCCAACAGGTTATGCGCGCCTTTCACGGCAATGCGGCTGGAGTTCTGCAGTTCCGCGGGGAGCACTACTTCTATAAAGCCATTTCCTTTCAAGCCGGTCTGTACCTCTACCCGTCTGAACGCACGGTTACCGTTGTCCACATAGATGTAAGAGACTCCTTGAAACTGCACCACGGCGCTTTCGGGCAGGGCAGTGACGGCGCGCTCTTTGGTGGGCACGGTGGCCGTGACGTACATGCCGGGGAGCAGCTTGTGCTCATCTGCGTGGGCTAAGTGGGCGTGTACGGGTACGGTTTTGTCGCCTTCCACGCTGTGGCCCACCAAGATGATTTCCGCCGAGCGGGGAGTGGCGTCATTGGGCAGGGTGTAGGTGAGGCGCTGGCCGGGGCTCAGGTACGGTACGTCTTTTTCAAAGGCGTTGAGCTTGAGGTGCAGGTCATCGGTGTTCACCAGTTCAAACAGCACATCGGTAGAACTCACCATCTTGCCCACGTTCACCAGTGTGTTCTTCACGAAGCCGTTGATCGGCGAGACAACATTGATGGTGCGGCTGATTTTCCCGTTCTGCAGGCGGGCCGGGTTGATGTTAATCATGAGCAGTTTCTCCCGCAAGGCGGCCAGGCTGTTCTGCAAGACTTCGCGTTCAGTCTTCACCTGTTGCAGGTTTTTAAGGGCACTCACCTTCTCCTGCGTGAGCTCCTGCTGACGGGCATATTCCAGATTGGCCAGTTGCAGGCGGGCGCGGGTGTCCAGGTAATCCTGCTGCAGTTGCACATAATCTGGGTGCTGGAGGGTGGCCAGGACCTGACCTTTGTTGATGTGTTGGCCGGGCAACAGGTTCATGGTTTTCACGAAGCCGCCGTAGGGCACCGAGACGCTCACCAAACTGGTGGGCGGCACGTCAATCTCCCCGGAGAGCTGCAAGGTATTGCCCAGTTTCTGCTGCGATGGCGCTCCCAATTCAATGCCTGTGTTCTGCATCTGCTGCTCGGTGAGCGTGATCACTTCCGGGTTTTCTGGAGCGGCGGCAGTTGCGGATTGGGCGGCTGGCGTTTCCGTTTCGGGGCTGTTTTTCTCAGAACAGGCCGAAAGCAGGAAAAGTCCAGCAATGGCGTAATTTAAAAATAATGATCTCATATTATTGGCCTCCTAGGTATTGGAGTTGAAAGACGTTTAACTGGTAATCCAGCAGGAGCTGGAGGTAATTCTGTTGGGTGCGCAACTGCTGGTCGGCGGCCTGGAGGTAGCTCAGGTAATTGGCCTCGCCGCTGCGGTAGGCTTTATCGGCTTGGGTGAGGGCCAGACGGGCGTTCACCAGCACCTGTTCCCGGTAAAACTGCACGCTCTGCCGAAGCCGCTGCTGGGTTTCCTGCGCCGCCTGCCACTCGCTCTGCAAAAGGTGCTGCTGGTTTTGGAGCGAGGCTTCAGCGGCCTGTTTGCCCAAGGCGGCGGCCTTCACCCGTGCCCGTTGCGGCCCCTGCCAGAGCGGTACCGCCACCCCCGCTTCCACGCCCTGAAACCGACGGCTTCTATCGGCGGCCGTTTCTATGCGGCCGTTGATGTCATAAGTGCCAATCAAGGACTGGTTGAAATACCCCAGTGTAAGGTCGGGCGCCAGCCTGCTTTTCTCCACTTGCTGCTCCCGGTCGGCTACGGCAATCTGTTGTTGGTACAGTTGCAGGAGCGGGTGGTTTCCTGTTTCGGCTACGCCGAAGGAAGTGTTGTCTAGTTGCAACGGCTGCGGCGTGATGTGCAGGGGTTCCGGGGCCTGCACCAAGGCATTCAGCTGCGCCTGGGCCACGGCCAGAGCGCTCTGGTTCTGCCTTAGGCGGTCAGTGAGTTCCAGCCGTTGGGTGGTGGCGGTGGTTTTCTCCAGCAGTCCTGTTTCGCCCGTCCTGAACCTGACTTCGGCGGCTCGCTCCAATACCTGAAAAATGCTGTCCTGCCGCTGCAGCAGCTGCTGCGCTTGGTGCAGAAACGCCAACCGTGCATACGCCTGCTTCACCTGGTACAGCAGGTCGTGCTGCTTCAGGGTCAATTGCTGCTGGCTCAGGTTCTTCTGCTCCTGCAACAGCTTGCCCTGCGCTTTCCATACCGTAGGGAACGGAATGGTCTGACTTATACCAATGCGGTCATCGGTGACGGGGCTGTTGATTTCGCCCTGGCTGTAGGAAAGCTCAGTCTTGGGAATGTCCACCGCGGTTTTCTGCAACGCGCCCCGCATTTCTACTTCCAAGGCCGCGCTTTTGAGCTGTTGGTTGTGCTCCTTCGCCAATTCCAGCACCTGAGCCAGTGACAAGGTTTGCGACGGAGTGGTCTGGGCTAGCGAAGTTAGGGGCACTACCAAACCGAACGGCAGGAGCCACAGCGCCGCTGATTTCTTCAGCCCTCCGAAGCCCCGCTCCGAGAAATAATAGATGATGGGCAGCACCACCAACGTGAGCAGCGTGGCCGAGAGCAGTCCGCCAATGACTACGGTGGCTAAAGGTTTCTGCACTTCGGCGCCCGCCGAGGAAGACAAGGCCATGGGCAGGAAACCGAGCGAGGCCACGGTGGCTGTCATGATGATGGGCCGCAGACGGGCGGCCGTTCCTTCGCGAATGATTTGTTCCAGGTTGGTCATGCCGCTGGCTTTTAGTTGGTTAAAATAGCCGATCATCACAATGCCGTTGAGCACCGCCACGCCAAACAGCGCAATAAAGCCCACCCCCGCCGAGATGCTGAACGGCATGTCGCGCAGGAGCAAGGCAAACACGCCGCCAATGGCAGACAGCGGAATGGCCGTGAAGATGAGAATAGACTGTTTAATGGATTTAAAGGCGAAAAACAGCAGCACGAAGATGAGCGCCAGCGCCAGCGGGACCGCCACTGAAAGCCGTTCTTTAGCCTCAATCAGGTTTTGGAACTCGCCGCCGTAGGTGATGGTATAGCCGGGCGGCAACTGAATTTGCGTCTCAATTCTCTGCTGAATCTCGGTGACAATGCTCTGCACATCGCGGTTGCGCACGTTAAAGCCAATGGTGATGCGGCGGCGGGTGCCGTCGCGCTGAATCTGGTTGGGGCCTTCCTTCATCTCCACCTGGGCAATGTGCTCCAGCGGAATCTGCAGGCCGTTTTCATTGCTCACGTACAGGCGCTGCACATCCGAAATGTCTAGCCGGTTCTGTTGGTTCAGGCGCACCACCAGGTCAAAGCGTTTCTCGCCTTCATAGACTTGCCCCGCAATCTCACCGGCAAAAGCCGAAGTTACGGTGCGGTTCACGTCTGCAATGGTGAGGCCGTAGCGGGCTATCTGTTCGCGGTCATATTGCACCACCACTTGCGGCAAGCCGCTCATTTCCTCAATGTACAGGTCCTGCGCGCCTTCAATGGGTTGCACCAGTTTGCCTATTTTCTGCGCGTACAGGGCCAGTTGGTCCATGTCTTCGCCGTAGATTTTGAGCACCACGTCTTGCCGCGCGCCGGTCATGAGCTCGTTGAACCGCATCTGAATGGGCTGCTGCACGCCAAAGGTGGCCTGGGGCAAGTTCTGGTGCAGCACGTCAGACATTTTGTTGGCCAGTTCCACGCGGGAGCTGGCGCTGGTCCACTGGTCGCGCTCTTTCAGGACCACAATCATGTCGCCCAGTTCCACAGGGTTGGGCTCGGTGGGCACTTCGGCAGAGCCGATTTTGGTGACTACTTTCTCAACCTCGGGGAAGGTCTGCTTGAGCACTTTGGAAGCTTTCTGCACCACTTCAATGGTCTCGTTGAGGGAGCTGCCCGTGAGTACGCGCGTCTCAATAGCGAAATCGCCTTCGTCCAGCGACGGAATAAACTCGCCGCCCATTTGCGTGAACAGCACCAGACTGAGCGCGAACAGCCCCAAAGCAATGCCCAGTACCAGCGTTTTGGCGCGCAACGCGAAGTTGAGTAGCGGCTGGTAGGTGCGGTTAATGGCCTGCATGATGCGGTCTGAAATGTTCTCTTTGTGCTGGGTTTTTCGGCTCAAGACCAGCGAGGCCATCATGGGCACGTAGGTGAGCGACAACAGGAAAGCGCCCAGAATAGCGAAGGAAACCGTCTGCGCCATGGGTTTGAACATCTTGCCCTCAATGCCCACCAGCGCCAGAATAGGCAGATAGACAATGAGAATGATAATCTGCCCGAACGACGCGAAGCCCATCATCTTGCTGGCCGAGCCCTGTACCTCATCGTCCATCTGCTTGCGCGAGAGCTTAAAAACACCCTGCTGCGCGTACTCGCTGGTATGGATGCTGTGAATGACCGCCTCCACAATAATCACGGCCCCGTCCACAATCAACCCGAAGTCCAGCGCGCCCAGGCTCATCAGGTTCCCCGACACGCCGAACACGTTCATGAGCGAGATGGCAAACAGCATGGCCAGCGGAATCACGGAGGCCACCAGCAAGCCCGCCCGCCAGTTGCCCAAAAGCAACACCAGCACGAAGACCACAATCAGCGCGCCCTCGGCGAGGTTGGTTTCTACGGTATTGATGGCGCGGTTTACCAGTTTGGTGCGGTCCAGGAACGGCTCCAAGACCACGCCTTGGGGCAAGGTTTTTCTGATTTCGGCTACCTTGTCCTTCACCCGCTGAATCACCTGCGATGAGTTTTCGCCTTTGAGCATCATCACAATACCGCCCGCCACTTCGCCCTGCTCGTTCACCATGGCGCCGTACCGGATGGCCGAGCCCTCACGCACCTCGGCCACGTCCCTGATTAAGACCGGCGCGCCGCCCGCGGTGTTGGTGACCACTATGCGGCCAATGTCCTCGGGGCTCTTCACCAGCCCTTCGGTGCGGATGAAGTAGGCGTTGGGGTCTTTCTCAATGTAAGCGCCGCCCGCGTTGGCGTTGTTTTTCTCCAGCGCGTTGAAAATATGGGTGATGGTGAGATTGAAACTGCGGAGCTTCTCGGGGCTGATAGCTACCTCGTACTGCTTCAGCTTACCGCCAAAACTACTGACTTCTGCCACACCGGGCGTTCCCAACAGTTGCCGCCGCACAATCCAGTCCTGAATGGTGCGCAGTTCGGTGGCCTTGTATTGGCTCTCGTATCCGGCCGCTGGCCGAAGCTCGTACTGGTAAATCTCGCCCAAACCGCTGGAAATAGGGGCCAGCGTGGGCGAGCCCATGCCTTCGGGAATCTGTTCCTCGGCTTCTTTCAGTTTCTCGGTGATCTGCTGGCGGGCCCAGTAAATATCGCGGTCCTCGTCAAAGACCACCGTCACCAATGACAGCCCGAAACGGGAGAACGACCTGATCTCGGTCACGCCCGGCACGCTGGCCACCGACTGCTCCACGGGGAATGAGATAAGCCGCTCCACCTCCTGCGCCCCCAACGACGGCGACACCGTGATGACCTGCACCTGGTTGTTGGTGATGTCGGGCACGGCATCAATGGGCAGGCGCTGCACGTTATACACGCCCCACGCCACCAAGGCCACCGTGAGCAAACCAATCACCAGCTTGTTCTTGATGGAAAACTCTATAATCTTCTGTAACATGTTCTTGATTTGGAATGACGCCGTTTCTGGCCTGTTTTCTCAAAAACAAGCCAAAAACGGCAAGGCCGGAGAACGCCTGAACGGTTGCCGTCCCGACGGTTCTGGGAAAATGAGGTTGATTGGGCTATTGGCAGAGACGCTCACAGGTCTGGGTTAGTCCTGAGTCTAGAGTCCTGAGTTTGGAGTAAGAAGTGCGTTTAGGAGCTGTTTTTTTAGAAAACAGGCTAAAAACGCGGTTCACACATCACGTGCAGGACTGAATGCACCAGATCTTTCTTTAAGAACCAAATCTTTCTTTGTCATCCTGGAAGGAACTTGGTTGCGGGCGGCAATAACGTTTCTTAAACGCTATACTAGTTTGCTCACAAAGTTCTTTCAGAATGACAGAAGAGAGAAGCCTGGGCTGTTGAAGTAGCCAGACTGCTGATGCTGCCAATAAAAGGAGAGTTACGCCACTTGCGGCGGTTGCCAGATGCTGCCGGTAAAGGCGTCGGGAACCCGGGGTTGCGGGTGGGAAAGGTAGTGCTGCGGCTCCTGGGTTTCCTGTAGCTGGAAAGAAGGTTGTAGCAAAGGTACGGCCACAAAGTAATCATACGCCGAGTTGCCCATCTGCTTGAGCGGGAGCCGGTCGTGCTTTTCTGAGGAGGTGTTCTCTGAACCCTGGTAGTGCATGTGCAGGAACTCGGTGAAGCTTAACTGGCCGTTCAGGGCAATATGCGTTTGGTAGTGCTGCAGCAGGTCAGAGATTTTGGACAGTTCGTGCAAATCAGAGTTGGGCAGCAGGGAGCCCAGAAAGAGGTATACCGCAAAAAAGATAACTCTGATTTTCACAACAGGGGGGAAGAGGTTCTACGGGCAAATATAGAAAGAATGCCGGAAGGAGGAGAAACAAAAGAACGCTTTCACCGCTGAGCGCCGTCTGAGTAAGCCCCAAGTTACTGACCTCCGGGATCACCAATTCCTGATTTTGGCTCGTTTTTATAGAAACGGCCCTAAAACAAGGAGGCCCGTCAGATCTATTCTGGCGGGCCTCCCTGTTGCTATGCATCCACTACGCTTTGCTGGAAACCGTCAGTTTAGCAGCTTTGGTAGCTTCGTTCTTGGGTTTCTGCGGACGGCTGTTGCCGTAAGAACCTTTGCTGATTTTCCCTTTTTTACTTTTAACATCTCCTTTTCCCATAACGGTACTGAATTAATAAGTAAGTGAAACAATAGGTGACAAGTACTCTTGTGCGAGACTCAGGGGAAGAAAGTTACAAAGTCTGAGAAATAAACGCAAGTTTCTTCCGGCGTTTTGAGCCCGGTTTCCCGAAAGAAGCTCCAAAACAGAGAAAGCGGTTACCCTTCTAAAAACCAATGCGTATGCCTACCTTTGCGGTTTGGCCTCCCGCTTGTTTTAAACCCGCCCAAACAGAATTATTCTGCCGCGGTTGTTGTTCTAGAGAGGCTATAATTCTATATGACAGAAGATCTCATTCAACAAGATACCGACTTGGACGCGCTGGACGCCCGCGAGCACATCATCATCAAGCGGGCCCGCGTCCATAACTTAAAGAACCTGAGCGTGGCCCTGCCGCGCAACCAGTTCATTGTGGTCACCGGCCTTTCCGGCTCCGGCAAATCGTCGCTGGCGTTTGACACGCTCTACGCCGAGGGGCAGCGCATGTACGTGGAGAGCTTGAGCTCCTACGCCCGCCAGTTCCTGGGCCGCATGGACAAGCCCGATGTGGATTACATCCGGGGCATCAGCCCGGCCATTGCCATTGAGCAGAAAGTGAGCATCCGGAACAACCGCTCCACCGTGGGCACCAGCACCGAGATTTACGACTACCTCAAGCTACTCTACGCGCGCATCGGCAAGACCATTTCGCCGGTCTCGGGGCAGGAAGTGAAGAAAGACACCGTGACCAGCGTGGTTGATTACCTGATGACCCTGGAAGACGGTACCCGCGTCATGATTCTGGCTCCGTTGCAGCAAAGCAAAGACCGCAAGCTCAGCAAAGAACTGGACCTGCTGTTGCAGAAAGGCTATTCGCGGGTGATTCTCAACGGCGAACCCTTCTTTATTGAAGAGCTAATCGCCGAAGGCCAGAAAGAACCCAAAGGCGAGGTGTTCATCCTGATTGACCGCGCCGTCATCCGGAAAGACGAGGAAGCCGAAAGCCTGCAGATGCGCCTCGCTGACTCGGTGCAGACCGCGTTCTACGAAGGCCATGACGAATGCCACATCCAGATGGGCGACGAGACCCGCGTGTTCTCCAACCGCTTTGAGCTGGATGGCATGGTGTTCGAGGAGCCCAACGTGAACTTCTTCTCTTTCAACAACCCGTACGGCGCCTGCCAGACCTGCGAAGGCTGGGGCAGCGTGCTGGGCATTGACCCAGATCTGGTCATCCCTGACAAAAGCCTGACGGTGTACGAAGGAGCCATCGCGCCGTGGCGCACCGAGAAGCAGAACGAGTGGCTGCAGCCCTTGCTTAAGAACGGCGTGCGCTTTGATTTCCCCATCCACCGGCCGTACAATGAGCTCACGGAGGAGGAGCAGGAATTGCTTTGGACCGGTAACAAGTACTTCGGGGGCTTGCATGACTTCTTCAAGCACATTCAGCAGCAGTCGCACAAGATTCAGTACCGCGTATTGTTGAGCCGCTACCGGGGCCGCACCGCCTGCCCAGACTGCAAAGGCTCACGTCTGCGCAAAGACGCTAGTTACGTGAAAGTAGACGGCAAAAGCATCACGGATCTGGTGCTCATGCCCGTGACCAAAACCCTAGATTTCTTCCAGAACGTGCAGCTGAGCGCCCATGACCAGGCCGTTGCCGATAGATTAGTCACCGAAGTCACCAATCGCCTGAGTTATCTGGTGCGCGTAGGCTTGGGTTATCTCACCTTGAACCGACTTTCCAACACGCTTTCCGGCGGGGAGAGCCAGCGCATCAACCTGGCTACGTCGTTGGGCAGTGCCTTGGTGGGTTCCATGTATATTCTGGACGAACCCAGCATCGGGCTGCACCCCAAAGACGCAGATCAACTCATTGGCGTGCTGCGCAACTTGCAGGAAATGGGCAATACTGTGATTGTGGTGGAGCACGAGGAAGGCATGATGGAAGTGGCGGATCAGGTGCTGGACATCGGCCCCGAGGCCGGTTCTGGCGGCGGAAATCTCATGTTCCAGGGCACGTTTGATGAGCTCCTGAAAAGCGATACCTATACCGGTCGTTACCTGAGCGGCCGCATGGAAGTGCCGGTGCCAGCGCAACGTAGACCTTGGCGCAACTGCGTGGAAGTGCACGGTGCCCGCGAAAACAACCTCAAAAACGTGACCGCTAAGTTCCCGTTGGATGTCATGACGGTGGTGACGGGCGTGAGCGGCTCTGGTAAGTCCACGCTGGTGAAGAAGATTCTGGCCCCGTCGCTCATCAAAGCCTTGGGCGGCCACGCCGATGCCACGGGTAAATTCGACAAACTCACCGGCGACATCAACAAGGTGAGCCACGTGGAGTTTGTGGACCAGAACCCGATTGGCAAGTCGTCGCGCTCCAACCCGGTGACCTACGTGAAAGCTTACGATGCCATCAGAACCATGTACGCTGACCAGCCTTTGGCGAAAGCCCGCGGGTTCAAGCCGTCGCACTTCTCGTTCAACATTGAGGGCGGTCGGTGTGAAGTCTGCCAGGGCGAAGGCCAGGTGAAGATTGAGATGCAGTTCATGGCAGATATTTACCTGACCTGTGAGGCCTGCGGCGGACAGAAGTTCAAGCAAGACATCCTGGACATTCAGTACCACGAGAAAAACATCTCCGAAGTCTTGGACATGACCATTGATGACAGCCTAATTTTCTTTAAAGACCAGCCCAAGATCCTGGAGAAACTGAAGCCGCTGCAAGACGTGGGTTTGGGGTACATCAGGTTAGGGCAGTCCAGCAATACGCTTTCAGGTGGGGAGGCGCAGCGCGTAAAACTGGCCTCGTTCCTGACCAAAGGAGCCACGCCGCACAACGGCAACATCCTGTTCATCTTTGATGAGCCCAGCACCGGCCTGCACTTCCACGACATCAGCAAGCTGTTAACGGCCCTGAATGCCCTGGTGGAAAACGGCAACACCGTACTGGTCATCGAGCACAACATGGACATCATCAAATGCGCCGACTGGATCATTGACCTGGGCCCCGAAGGCGGTACCAACGGCGGCCACCTGCTCTTTGAAGGGACCCCGGAAGATCTCGTGAAGCAAGAGGATAACCACACCGGCAAGTATTTGAAACCGAAATTATAAAGCTGTTTTGAGGCTGTTTTTAAGAAAAGGGCCTCAAAACGATAGTCTCTGAGTTAGACCTGTGAGGTTTTCAAAACCTCACAGGTCTTCTTGTTTGTAGGGGCAATCCCTTGTGGTTGCCCTAATACGGTGGAAACGGATAAGGGCAACCACAAGGGATTGCCCCTACAGCGTCGTTGTTAAGAAAAAAGATAATTCTGTTACCTTGTAGTATGAAACTCCGCTCCAAAATCTTGCTGGCCTTGTGGGTACTTCTTCCTTTAGTAGCAGTGGGTTACTTTCTGGAAAAACGCTACGGCAAACCCAGTCCTGAAGAATACCAGGAGATAGCGGCGGACCGGGTACGGGAACTATCTGCTTCCAACGAACTACAGAACGGAGATTTGATTTTCCATACCTCGCGCTCGGCGCAGAGCCAGGCCATCCAACTCGCCACTAAATCCAAGTACAGCCACTGCGGCATTGTCTACCGAGAAGGCGAAAACTATTTCGTTTACGAGGCGGTGCAGCCGGTATCCACTACACCCTTAGCTAGGTGGATTGCCCGTGGTGAGGGAGGCCATTTTGTGGTAAAACGGTTGAAAAACGCCCATGAGGTACTCTCGCCATCGGCTTTGGCTAAAATGAAGCAGGAAGGAGAGAAACTGGCGGGCAAAGACTATGATCTTACCTTTGAATGGTCTGATGACAAAATCTACTGTTCTGAACTCATCTGGAAAGTCTACCAGCGAGCCACTGGTTTAGAAATAGGGAAACTGGAAAAGCTGAAGGACTTTGATTTGACAGCAAAGCCGGTGCAAGCGAAAATGCGCGAACGCTACGGGCACAATATTCCGCTTGAGGAGAAGGTGATTTCTCCGGCCAGCATGTTTGCGTCAGATTTGTTAGTGACCGTACTGGAGAAGTAAGCCGCAGAGCAGAACAAATCTTATTCCATCCGGTTGACTATATTGCCGCCGCCGCGTACAGGTGTCTTTGCGTCATATTCTAACAAGCTTCAACTGAATGAAGGAACTCACCGCTCCTCTTCCTGTCAACAAACTCCAACTCTCCGTGGGCATCATCTGCCTGTTCCACGTATGCGGGCTCATTGGGTTTTACACCTCGTACCGCGAATGGTTTCTGAGCAACACGCCTTTAAATCTGGTACTGGCCACCGGGCTGCTGCTCTGGAACCAGCAGGGATTAACCCTTAAACTGGTGCTGGGAGTTGTAGCGGTGTTTCTGGTGGGCTTAACCGCTGAAATCATCGGCGTAGCCACTGGGAAGGTGTTTGGGGGGTATCATTACGGCGATGCGTTCGGGTTCAAGTTCATGGAAGTGCCGCTGGTGATTGGCATGAACTGGGCGGCGTTGTGCTTTGCGGCCGTGGCGGTTGTCAACCAATGGGCGAAACCTTTTTTAGCGAAGGCAGCCATAGCGGCGGCCATTCCGGTGAGCATTGATTTTTTGATTGAGCAGGTCTGCGAGAAATTCGATTTCTGGTACTGGGACGGTCACACGCCGCCTTTGCAGAATTACCTGGCCTGGTACGTGTTCAGCTTTCTGTTCGCGGTGGTGCTCATTCCGCTGCTGAAGAACTCCCGCAACCTGTTCGCGCCGTATTTCCTGCTGGTGCAGTTCGTGTTTTTCCTGTTGCTGAATGTAGTGGAATTCTTTTATGCCGGATAAGCCGTTCACCTACGATTACATCATTGCCGGGGCCGGGGCCGCCGGGTTGAGTCTGATGTGCTACCTGCTCAGCCATGAAAATCTGCAAACCAAACGCATCCTGCTCCTGGACCGCGACCTGAAACAAACCAACGACCGCACCTGGTGCTTCTGGGAAACTAGTGAGAGTCCGTTTGAGAGCTGCCTCAAGAGCAAATGGGCCAAGCTGCATTTCCATTCGCAAGAGTTCTCGGCGTTGCTGGACATCAGTCCGTATCGGTACAAAATGCTGGACAGCCTCTCGTTCTATCAACACTGTTTCAACCTGATGGCGCGGTTTCCCAACGTGGAGTTCCGGCAAGACGAGATGGTGGCGCTGGAACCAAACGGAATTATCAGAGGCAAAAAAGCGGTGTACCAGGCCGAGTACGTCTTCAACAGTGTGCTCTTCCAAATCCCGAAGCTGCCGCAGAAGCATTACCTGGTGCAGCATTTTAAGGGCATTTTCATCAGAACACCATCGCCGGTCTTCAAACCCGAGGAGCCGACGCTCATGGATTTCCGGGTGGCCCAACACGGCGATTGTCGGTTTATGTACGTGCTGCCGGTGAACGCCCACGAGGCCCTGGTGGAATACACGGGTTTCTCAGAAGCAGTGCTGCCGCAGGAAGAATACGATAGCGAAATTCAGGCCTACCTCCGCGATTTCCTGCACATCACCGACTATGACATCACCCACGAAGAATTCGGGATCATTCCCATGACCGATGCGCCGTTCTCCAAACAAATGAGCGAGCAGGTGATCAACATCGGCACGGCGGGCGGCGCTACCAAGGCCTCCACGGGCTACACCTTCAGCTTTATTCAGCGGCAATGCGCGGCCATCGCGCAGAATCTGGCCCGGGGAGAGAAACCGCTGACCGGTTCTGAAAAGACCATCAACAAGTTCGCGTTCTATGACAGCGTGTTTTTGCGGGTATTGCAGGAGAAAAAGCAGGAGCCCTGGCGCGTCTTCCATGACATGTTCAGCAAACTGCCGGCCAGCCTTATCCTGAAGTTCCTGAACGAAGAGACGTCTCTGCTGGAAGACCTCCGGATCATGAACGCCGTAGACCGGACTATTTTCCTCTCGGCAGTCATCAAACAAGGGCTGGGCAGCTCAACCGCTTCTTGAAGCAAATGCCCATTTGCCAGATCAGGGCACGCACGTAATCCACAAATCATTAACTTAGCGGCCCAGCAGCGCCTCTGGTTTTCCGGTGGAAAGCCTTTTGGGGTTGTTTTCAGAAAAAGAACCTAAAAACGCGGTGACCAAGAAGTTGCCGCTTTCAACCACTAATTCAAGGCTATGAGAAAGAACATTGTTGCCGGTAACTGGAAAATGAACAAAACTTACCAGGATGCCCAGGCGCTGGTGAGCGAAATTGACAACATGGTGAAAGACGAGGTCTCCGGAGACAACGTGGAGGTGATTGTCACGCCGCCGTTTCCGTTCCTGCACTCCATCAGCAAACTGATTCAGGGCAACTCCCGCATGCACCTGGCGGCGCAGGACGTAAGCGCCCACGAGAGCGGCGCGTACACCGGCGAGGTATCAGCCAGTATGTTGAAATCAGTGGGCGTGGAGTACGTGCTGGTAGGTCATTCTGAGCGGAGACAATACCACAACGAAGATGCTGATCTGCTCCTGAAGAAAATGAAAGCGGCTTTGGCGCAAGGCATCAAACCGATCTTCTGCTGCGGCGAGCCGTTGGAAGTACGTGAGGCCGATGACCATTTCAAGTACGTAGCCCAGCAACTGAGAGAAACCGTGGCGCACCTGAGCAACGAGGAATTTGACCAGATTGTGATTGCCTACGAGCCCATCTGGGCCATCGGTACTGGCCGTACCGCCAGCAGCGCGCAGGCGCAGGAAATGCACGCTTCCATCAGAGAAGAGCTTTCCCGCTTGTTTAATGCCGAGGCGGCTTACAACAAAACTATCCTGTACGGCGGCAGCGCCAACCCCGGCAACGCCAAAGAGCTGTTCGCGCAGCCAGACGTAGACGGCGGCCTCATCGGCGGCGCTTCGCTCAAGTCCAGAGACTTCACCGATATCATCAAATCTTTCTAGTTTCCGCCTCGCCGGACCGCTTCCCGGTAGGCGGAAGATCAATATAGAATATGTTATATGTTTTAGGCCTGTTTTCCAGAAAACAGGCCTAAACTGTTTTTAAGGCCCAGCGCTCACCTAGAGGCAGGAGGGCTCCGGAATAAAATATTTTTGGTACTTTTTACCTCATTTTCTAGAAATAAGTCTAAAACGCAAGATATTACGCTTATTTTCGTTTGAATTTTACCTGATCTTCTGCCAAATGGCAGAATTCTTATAAACACGCTTATGAGTTTTATTGAAGTAACGGTTACCGCCTCGCCAGAATACGCAGAAATCCTGATCGCCGAACTGGGGGAGCTGGGTTTTGATACGTTTCAGGACACCGAGGAAGGGTTCCAGGGATACATTGAAGAGGAGCGGTTTTCTGAGGAAGCCCTGCAGGAAGTATTGGAGCGGTACAGTTTCGCCGGCGAGTTTCCGTACGAGACCAAGAGCATCGCCAAGCAGAACTGGAACGAGGAGTGGGAGAAGAACTTTGAACCGTTGTTGATTGCCGAGAAAGTATCGGTGCGCGCCGATTTCCACCCTAAGCCCGAGGGAATTGAATACGACATCGTGATTACGCCTAAAATGTCCTTCGGGACGGGGCACCACGAGACCACCACGCTCATGATCGAGAACCAGCTCACCCTGGACCACACCGGCAAGCGCGTGCTGGACATGGGCTGCGGCACGGGTATTCTGGCCATTATGGCCGAGCAACTGGGCGCCCGGCAGGTTCTGGCCGTGGACATTGAAGACTGGACTGTAGAAAACGCCCGCGAAAACGCCGAACGCAACAACTGCTCCACGCTGGAAGTGCGCCTAGGCGATGCTACTGTGCTGCAGGGCGAGGCGCCGTTTGACCTCATCCTGGCCAACATCAACCGCAACGTGCTGCTGGAAGACATGCCCGTGTACAGCCAGTTGCTTCTGCCCGGCGAGCCGCTGGTGCTCAGCGGGTTTTATACCGAGGACCTTCCCATTCTGCAGGAGCGGGCCACCACGCTTGGCCTTATTTTTGAGACGTCCAGAAGCAAGAACAACTGGGTTTCGGCCATTTTCCGGAAAACAGCCACTAAATAGCCTGCATCGTTCCTTATGAAGCATTTTTATCTCCTTCTGATTTTAATGGTAAGTGGGTTGGCTAGCCATGCCCAGACCTATAAGGTGTCCGCCGATGACCCGGCTCAGTTTGCGCTGGACATGCGCGCCCTGATGACGGGCACCAAAAATGCCGCCGCGGTGCAGACGGGAACCTCATTTGAGCAAGCCTGGAGCAGCGGCCGAGTGAGTACAGCCCAGCAAACCAAGATCATGGATCTGGCGCAGCAGATGCTCAAGAAAAAGCTGAAGGCACGGCCGCACTTTGAGAATTTCCTGGGTACCATTGGGTCCAGCGTGAACCTGCACCAGTACACCGGCGCTAACCTGGACAAACTGCTGAACGTGATGGAGCAGACCCTTCAGAAACAGGATGTTAAAGTCTATGAGAAGTTTCTGGTCAACACACAGAAGTTCCTCACGGATAAAACGCTCTACAAAGGCCCTACCAACGGCTTGCGGGCCCAGGGAGGCATTTTCTCTTTCGATTACCGCGAAGGCACGGCCGCCCCAGCCACGGATGCCGGGTGGGGAACCGAGGAAACGGCAGCTCCTGCAACTCCCGCCAAAGCGCCCGTTACTCCGGCACCAGCCGCCAAAACGGCCAAAGCTGCCCCTCCAGCCCCCAAACCAGCTCCCAAGAAAGTAGCGAAACCCGTGGAAGAAGATCCTTGGGCGGCCTGGGAGACGCCTAAGAAAACGACAAAGCCGGCGGCCAAAACGGCGAGCAGTACCAAAAAGAAAACCACCGCCAAGCCTGCGCCCACGGCAAAAGCAGAAACCCCGGTTAAAAAAGAAGAACCCAAGCCGGTGATCGTAGAGGAGTATGTCTCGGCTCCGTTGCCCGTACTGGCGGGTCCGGTGGTGGTGGTGGAGAAGTCTGATCTGGTATTCACGTCGGCGTTTGACTCCGTGACCATCAAAGAGGCCTCGGGTGCCATGTCGCTAGCCAACGGGATGTACGCCGGCAAAGGCGGTAAACTGGTCTGGAACAGACTAGGCGGCGATGCCACGGCTGAGTTCAAGAACTTGTCCTTTGAAGTGGCCAAACCGGCCTTCAAAGCCGAAGACGTGACGCTTACCTATCCAGTGGTGCTGGAAAACAGCATCCGTGGTAACCTGGAATACCGCCTCACCCGCCCCAAAGCCAACGGCGACAACGGTTTCCCGAAGTTCATCTCCCACACCAACAACGCCCAGATCAAGCGTTTTGGCGCGGACATCAAATACCTGGGGGGGCTTTCCCTTTCCGGCGGAACGCTGATGAGTGCCGCGCTGGATGGCAGCCCTTCCACCATCTGGGTGTCTGAGAACGGGGAACCTAAATTCCGGGCTACGTCCCGCAACTACACCATCAGTGACAGTTTGCTGACCGCCCCTGAGGCTGGAATTGCGCTCTTCCAGGGCAAAGACTCCATCACGCACCCTGGGGTGAAGTTCAAGTACAACAAAGATGGAAAACGGCTGGTGCTCATCAACCCCGAAGGGCTGTACCAACTGACGCCGTATTACCATTCCTACCACCAGATAGAACTCACCACGGATATGGCTTCCTGGAACATCAAGGAGCCTACCATTGACTTCGCCATTCTCACGGCCAAAAACCAGGTGCCGGTGCAGGTGAACTCCAAGGAATATTTCACCGAGACCCGCTTCCAGCAGATTAAAACCATCTCTAATTTCCATCCGCTGTATACCACTGTGGGCTACGCGGCCAAAATAGGATCGATGTCGTTTTACCTGACCAACATGGCCGAGGACACCAAGATCAAGAAAGAGGTGCTGCACAACGCGCTCACCACGCTATCGCAGAGCAACTACCTGGACTATGACGCGGCCACCGGCTTCGTGCGCCTGCGCGAGAAAGCGTACCATTACGTTGACGCCTCGCGCAACAAGAAAGACTATGACTACATCCACCTGAACGCCCTCTCGCCGGCCGGCAAGAACGCCACCCTGGATTTAGCTTCCGGCGATCTAATTTTGCGCGGTGTAGAGTCTTTCGCCTTCCACCCAGACTCGGCGGTGATTGCCACGCCAGACAGCCAGATGGTGCGGGTGCAGAAAAACCGGAACATCCTGTTCAACGGGAAAGTGAAATCCACTGACTTCAGTTTCCGAGGCAAGGAGTTCCTGTTTGATTACGATGGCTTTTTCATTGATCTGGCCAAAATTGACTCTACGGTATTAACCACCAAAACCAAGGGGAAAGACGGCAAAGAGAAAGAAACGCCGTTCACCTTGGTAAACCGCGGCGGAAAAGGCCAGGCCAAACTGTACCTCAACCGACCCGATAACAAATCGGGCCGGAAGAAATCAGCGGGTTATCCAGCCTTGGATGCCATCTCAGGCATGACGGTGTACTTCAACAAACCCGAGATTCTGGGGGGCGTGTATGACACCAGCGTGTATTTCAACATTCCGCCGTTCAAGATTGACAGCATGGCCAGTACCAAGAACAACGTCATCGGGTTCAAGGGAACGTTTAACTCAGGAGGCATTTTCCCGCCGTTTGAAACCAAGCTGGCTATTCAGCCCGATGGGGCCTTGGGCTTCTCGTACCCAGTGCCTAAAGCCGGTTTTGCGGTGTACGGCGGCAAAGGGCGTTTCACTGACACGCTTACCATGGACACCAAAGGTCTGCGCGGCAAAGGCGTGTTAAGTTACCAAACGGCCACCATGCACTCACCGGCCTTCGTGTTCTTCCTGGATTCTGCCATCACTGAGGTAGGAAAGAAAGGAAGCTTCAAGGAGGGAACGGTGGCCCAGGGTTCTTACCCCAGCGGTACCTTCAAGGCCTTCAAGATGAACTGGCACCCGTACCAGGACACCCTGCAGGTGCACACCGTGGGCCGCGAGCTGATGAGCATTTTCAACGACCGGTTTACCTACAAAGGCATGTTGGGCTTCACGCCGTCCTCGCTGTTCGGGAACGGGGTGGTGGAGAACAAGGAAGTGGCCATGAAATCGCCGCTGTTCGTCTTCAAGAAAGGGCTCATCCACGGGAACAAGGCCGGCATGGAAGTCGCCTCCGCCGATAAGAAAATCCCCGCGCTCACCACCTATGACGTGTACCTGGATTTCCACATGGATGCCGGTTACGCCGAGTACGGTGCCGAAACCAAAGGAAAAGCAACCACGGAGTTCCCGTTTGCGCAGTATAGATCGTCGCTGGCCGCCGGTAAATGGGATTTCAAATCCAGAAAGCTCACCTTGTCCAGCGGCAACACAGACGGTTCTGAGTCTTACTTCTACTCCATGAAATCAGGCACTGATTCGCTGGCCTTCAAAGCCAAAAGCGCCACCTATGATTTTGGGAACTATACATTGGTGGCCTCGGGCGTGCCGTACATTCCGGTGGGCGACAGTTACCTGATTCCGGACAGCAACCGGGTGCAGTTCCTGAAAGATGCCGAGCTGAAAACCTTCCAGAAAGCTACGCTGGTGATGGACTCGGTGCAGAAGTTCCACCAGATGGCGAAAGGCGAGCTGCACATAGACAACCGCTTCGGGTTGACCGGGAACGCGATCTACACCTTTGCCAACGCCGGGGGAGACTCCTACAAAATTAAGATGGACAAGTTCACCTGGCAAAAGCAGGACGGCGGCAAGAAAGACGAGCCCAAAGCGGCTGACTTCTTCTTAGCTGAGGGAACCGTCAAAGAGAAAGACACGCTGTTTATCATGCCTAAGGTGCGCTACCACGGCAACATGGGCGTGGTCTCCAACAAGAAGGTGCTGAATTTTGACGGATACGCTAAAATGCTGTTCAGCGGCGGCGAGAACTCTGATTGGTTCCCCTACAAACGCGACGGCGTAGACCCCGAAGACGTGCGCCTGGAAATCAAGAACCCGGCCTTAGCCGATGGCACTCCGCTGAAGACCGGTATCCACGTGAACGCCACCTCGGGTAAGATCTACAACACCTTCGTCTCCAAGAAACAGTATGACGATGACCTGGACGTGTTTGAGGTGCAGGGCTTGCTTTCTTTCAACAAAGAAGATAAGATGTACAAAATTGGCGATGAAGGCCGGGCCTACGGCAAGTCATACACGGGCAACATGCTCCAGTACAACGATGCCACCAAAGAAGCCCGCTATGACGGTCAGTTCAACCTGATCAAGAACGTGAAAGGCTTTAACCTGCAAACCGTGGGTAGTGGCACCGGCCGCACCGACAGCAGCCGCTATGACCTGGATACCTTCATGGCCTTTGACTTCAACGCGCCAGAGCAGGCCATAGAGAGCATGGGCCAGAAAGTAGCGAAAGACGTGGCGGGCTTGCCAGAAGGCGTGGACCTGAACAACCCGAACCTGCCGTTCCAACTGGCGGCGTTTGTGGGCGACAAAGGCGTGGCTGATTTCACGGCCCTCACCTCCAAAGGCTACGTGCCGTTCTCCAAGGTGTCGCCTAAGCTCATCCATACGCTGGTCTTGAACCAGGTGAAACTGAAATGGTCGCCTAAGCAGAACGCGTGGTACAGTGTGGGGCCCATCAGCATCGCGGGGATTGACAAGATAGACGTGAACGCCAAAATTGCCGGGCACATTGAGATCAAGAAAGGCGCTTCCAGCGATGTGGTGTCTATGTACCTGGAGGTAAACCCGTATACGTGGTATTACTTCAACTTCTACGAAGGAGGCCTGGGCGTAACCTCATCAGATCCGCAGTTCAACGGCGCGGTGGCATCTAAGTCGAAAGGCAGAGGCTCGGCGGGTGGTTCGTACACCTTCTATCCGCTGGAAGACATAGATAAGATGGAGTTTGTGAATTTCTTCCGGAAAACGTACCTGGGCAAAGAGCCGCTGAAAGCCGCGCCTCAGCCTACGTACAACACCTTTGACACCGCCGAAATGGCCGAGGAAGACTCCGGGAAGAAAAGCAAGAAGAAAAAGAAAGGCGAGGAAACCGATACCGGAGCTATGCCAACCGGCTTTGATACGCCGGTAGCCCAGCCCGAGGAAGCCAAGTCCAAGAAGAAAAAGAAAGACGAAGCATCTGACGCTGTTCCCGCCGGTTTTGAGGCCCCGGCCGCGCAGCCCGAGGACACCAAAGGGAAAGACAAGAAGAAAAAGAAGGAGGCCGAAGTAGATGTGGTTCCTTCTGGCTTCGAGACCCCGGTGAACGAGCAGGAAGACGCCTCCGGCAAAAAGAAGAAAGACAAGAAAAAGAAAGCCGATGAAACCCAACCCGACATCACCGCGGTGGGCAACTAAGGGCTAGATTCATTTCTCTTGCACTGCATCCCGTTTTCAGGCCGTTTTTCAGAAACTGCCCGGAAACGGGATGTTTCGTGTAGGGCCTGTGCCGGTGTTGGGCTATGCTGCGGGTTTGCCTATATTTGAAGAAATATATTTATGGAACCCTATCGGGCGTAGCCGTATCTAAGGAATCGGGGTTTCACTAACTGTACAACTACATGGAGATTGTCGTTATTGGCGGAATAATTTTGTTGGCGTATCTGATTGGTTCCATTCCCACGGCCGTGTGGGTGGGCAAAAAGTTCTATGGCATTGACGTACGCCAGCACGGCAGCGGCAACGCCGGGGCCACCAACACGTTCCGGGTACTGGGCAAGAAGCCGGGCTCCCTGGTGATGGCCGTGGACATCCTGAAAGGCTGGGCCGCCACCTCGCTGGCCAATCTGCTGCTGTCCTGGGAGGTGATTGAGCCGCAGCAACTCATTCTGTTCAAACTGATTCTGGGCGTGGTAGCCGTGCTGGGCCACATCTTCCCGGTGTACGTGGGCTTTAAAGGAGGCAAAGGCGTGGCCACGCTCATGGGCATGGTGCTGGCCGTGCATCTGCAGGTGGCGCTTATCTGCCTGGGGATTTTTGTGGTGGTGCTGCTTTTGACCAAGTACGTATCGTTGAGTTCCATGCTAGCCGCCATTTCTTTCCCGCTGCTGTTGTTGCTGCCAGTGTTCAGGCCAGACAATTGGCTGTTGCCCGTGTTCGGGGTGTTCATTGCCATTATGGTGGTTTTGACGCACAAGAAGAATATCACCCGGCTGCTGCAAGGCGTGGAAAGCAAAGCCAACATCAATCCGTTCAGAAGCAAATAGCAGCTCGCGCTGCCAGCTATACTGGTTTCCGTTTTAAGGCGTTTTTCCGGAAACGGGCCTCAAACCAGAAATCATTGTACTACAAAGAATCCTGCCGCACAAAATCGGTTTGCCTGTCGTGACGGTTTTGGGGCCGATTTCTGAAAAAGAGTCTCAAAACAGAGCGAATGGCCGAAAAAACGGAGGAATAGCTGCCCTAGCTGACGTTTTTAAAAGCAAAATCGATACAAAAGCGTCTTTCTTGAAGGAGGAAGGCGCTTTTTAGTTTAACTTCACCCATCATCAACCCTATACTATGAAAGCCTATATTGAAGAGAACAAAGACCGGTTTCTGCAAGAGTTGCTGGAGTTGCTGCGTATTCCATCGGTGAGCGCCGATCTTTCTTTCAAAGGAGACGTGCTGCGGGCGGCTGAATATCTTAGAACCAAGTTGGAGGAAGCCGGCGCCGATAATGCCCAACTGTTTCAGACGGCCGGCAACCCGATTGTATACGCCGATAAAATCATCGACACGAACTTGCCTACCGTGCTGGTGTACGGCCACTATGACGTGCAGCCCGCCGACCCGTATGAACTCTGGGATTCACCGCCGTTTGAGCCGGTCATCAAAGACGAGAAAATCTACGCCCGCGGCGCCTGCGATGACAAAGGACAGACCTACATGCACGTGAAGGCGTTTGAGACCATGATGCAGCAGCAGGCGCTGCCCTGCAACGTGAAGTTCATGATTGAGGGCGAAGAAGAAGTTGGCTCCGTGAACCTGGCCACCTTCGTGAAAGAAAACAAGGAAAAGCTGGCCGCCGATATCATTGTCATCTCAGACACCGGCATGCTGGCCAACGATGTGCCTTCGGTGACTACTGGCCTGCGCGGCCTCAGCTACCACGAGGTAGAAGTAACCGGCCCCAACCGCGATCTGCACTCCGGTTTGTACGGCGGCGCGGTGGCCAACCCCATCAACATTCTGTGCAAGATGATCGCCTCGCTGCACGACGAGAACAACCACATCACCATTCCCGGGTTCTATGACAACGTGGAGGAACTGAGCCAGGAAGAACGGGCCGAGATGGCGCGGGCGCCGTTCAGCCTGGACGCGTACAAGCAAGCCCTTGACTTGTCTGATGTGCACGGCGAGGCGGGTTACAGCACCATGGAGCGCAACTCCATCCGGCCTACGCTGGACGTGAACGGAATCTGGGGCGGCTATACCGGCGAGGGCGCTAAAACGGTGATCGCCTCCAAGGCGTTTGCCAAAATCTCCATGCGTCTGGTGCCGCACCAAACCTCCGAGGAAATCAGCGCGCTGTTCCAGAAACACTTTGAGTCCATTGCGCCGCCCAGCGTGAAAGTGGTGGTGAAACCGCACCACGGCGGCGAGCCGGTGGTCACGCCTACCACCTCGGCGGGTTACCAGGCGGCCGCCCGGGCCATGGAAGATACCTTCGGGAAGAAGCCGGTGCCGGTGCGCAGTGGGGGCAGCATTCCCATTGTAGCCATGTTCAAATCTGAGCTGGGCATTGATACCGTTTTGATGGGCTTCGGGCTGGATTCAGACGCCATTCACTCGCCTAATGAGCATTTTGGCGTGTTCAATTTCATGAAAGGCATTGAAACCATTCCGCTGTTCTACCAGCATTTTACAGCCTTGCACCAGCAACAGGCGTAAACGCGTTTTAAGGGCCATTTTCATAAATCAGGCTAAAAACAGAGAGCCCCGCTAATGGCGGGGCTCTCTGTTTTTAGCCTGATTTATATTGTTTTAGAGTCGATTACCGGCTGATGGGGAAACCTACGCTCAGTTGGAACAATGAATGGCGGGCATCTTTGAAATCGCCTCTGGCGGGAGAGTCATCGGTGAGGTCAGAGAAAGCGCCGTTGTACCGCAATCCTAAACTGATGCCACCTTGTGTTGCGAAACCAAGCCCGGCAGCATAGCCCACCTCGAAATCAGAGTAGCCTTCTTTGCTTTTGGAGCTGGTTTTAGAATCTTCCAGCTTGTCATCTACATAGGTTTTGGTTTTGTCATTGACGCCAATCAGGTAAGACACCTGCGGACCGGCCTCAAAGAAAAATCCGCCGGCCTTCACTCTGGCTAGCACCGGTACGTCTAAATAGTTGAAGTTGGCAGTTCCTTCTTTGCGGTAAGTGTGCAGTTTCAGCGGATCGGTATAGGTCTCGTCATCGTACTTGAAACCTTTGTTGGAATACAGGACTTCGGGCTGAATGGAGAAGAAGTCGCCCACTGCGGGTACGTTCAGGTACAGACCGCCGGCAAAGCCCAGTTTGTTGTTGAATCTTGTTTCATCCTTGAGATCACCGGAAAGGTTGGAGTAGTTTAAAGCACCCTTGATCCCGAAGGTAGTCTGCGCTTGCGCCGCGTACGAGGCAATAACCGCAACCACTAAAACGAAAAGCTTTTTCATGAGTTTAGAATTTTGAGTTTAGTTCCATTGTTTGCAAGTATTTTATCAAACACTGTGCCTAAACTATTCGGTTTGCGCCGGTTGCTATAGAGGAGCGACTGGGCTGAAGGGTAAATACCTGACAATGACCTATAAAAAAATGGGTGGACCTTTTCAAAAGGCCCACCCATTTTTTTATAGGTTGTATGAAACCGTGTGCTTATCTGCTCGGGAACAGGAAGCCTAAGGTTAACTGGAAAGCAGAATGACGGGCATTTCCTAATTCATCGTTGTCTTCTTTGGCTAGTTTGTTGATACCACCCGTGTAACGCAAACCAAGGCTAAGGCCGTTTTCCAGCTGGTATCCTAAACCAGCGGCGTAACCAATCTCCAGTTCAGAAAGATCATCTTTGTCAATTCTTCTGGAATTATCATAATCCCGGCTTCCGATTTTTGTCTCCGTCTTATCTTTGATGCCTAACAGATAAGAAACTTGAGGGCCACCTTCAAAGAACAGTCCACCGGCATTAATTTTTAATAGAACAGGTAGGTCAAGGTAGTTATAATTCATATCTCCCTTGCTCTTGTAAGTTGTATTGTTGATGGTGTATTCCTCGTCTTTGTACTGATACCCGCGTTGCGAGAACAAAAGCTCCGGCTGCAAAGACAAGAATCCATCTCCGCTCAGGTCAAAATTGGCTGTCAAACCACCTACGAAACCCAATTTGTTTTCGTAGATGTCTTCGTTGGCCAACTCTTTACCAGAAATGTTAGAGTAGTTTGCTCCGGCCTTAATTCCGAAACGTGTTTGTGCCTGAGCAACACCGAAAGAAATGACAGCTGCCAGAAATAATACAATCTTTTTCATAGTTTTACTTAAATGGTAAATGAGAAAGTTTGCGAACGATCTCGGGTAAAAACACTCTTTATACGGCCTGAAATAAAAACGTTGGTTCTAGGGTCATAAAATTTTTGTCAAAATCTGAGTGATGTATGACTTAGAAAAAGATAATTAGGTAGCGAGTTGCTGATGGTCACCGAGTTGTGTAGAGTTGGTGAATTCTTTGCGTTGGTGCTTCCGCTTCTGGAAAGGAGGGCAGTAATTGCGTTTAGCGGCCCATTTTCTGAAAACGGCCCTAAACTGGAGTGCTTAGCGTCTCTAAACGCTGTCTCTGCTGCTATAGGTTAAACGGGAGCCATAAAAAAAGGCCTGCTAAGAGCAGGCCTTTTCCTTACATATATAACCGGAGGTTTACTTTCTTACAAGAATATAGCTCAGGGCTAGCTGAATATTGGAGTTGTATACTTTGCCTTCTCCATCTTCCGAAATTTTAGAAAAGCCTCCATTGTAACGTAAGCCAATGCCCAAGCCATTCTCTAATTCATACCCTAAGCCGGCGGCATAGCCAAAGTCTACCGTCCTGATGCCGTCTAACGAAGTAGAAGCTTCATTATCGCCGTCTTTCATCTTCAGTTTAGAAGAAACCTTGAAGCCAATGGTAGGACCACCTTCAAAAAACAAACCGTTTGCGTTGATGCGGGCTAAAACAGGCACGTCAATGTAGTTTACCTGAGCTTTTACGGTAGCGTCACCGTCTCCGTCAATCTTAAAGCCTTTGTTCGACAACTGTACCTCAGGCCGAAGAGAAACGAAGTCAGAAAAGCTATAATCTAAGAAGACCCCAACATGGTAGCCAACTTTGTAATCTAACTCCGTACCGAATGCTTCTTCCACATCTTTACCCGTCCAGTTGCTGAAGTTAGCGCCTGCTTTAACCCCAAGCTTGATGCCGTCCTGTGCCTGGGCAGCATACGTAGTGAACAATACCGCTACAAATAGTAATAATTTCTTCATAAAATGAGCTTAAGATTTTTAAGGTTGTACTATTTAGTATGAATGCGGCGCTAGTTAACAAGTTTCAGGGCTGTTTCCTATACTAGAACATGAATTTTTGCTTCAATGCACTGAGGTTGCTCTAAGCGGGTAATAAATGGAGAACCAGGCGGTGGTGCATGGCCTGAACGAAGAAAGGGAATGACGTTCTCTGAAAAAAATGAGGAGCCAGACGCTACCGGAAAGGTAAAGGAATAAACAAAAAAAGGCCTGCGTTTAGCAGGCCTTTTTTGAAAAAGCAGGTAAATTGATTATCTACCGCCAAATCTGTAGCTGAGCGAGAGTTGGAAGACAGAGTTCTTCATCTTGCCAGACGGTGCCCCCAGATCCTCGTCGTCGGTGTCTTGGTCAGAATTTTTGTTAAGGTCACTCAAGCCGCCCTGGTATCTAAGCGTCAAGCCCAGACCGCTGGGAAGTTCGTAACCGATACCGGCCGCGTAGCCAAACTCAAAGCGTTTCATGTCCTCGGTGATTTCTGTGGTTTCGTCCATAGAGAAATCCATATCATCACCCGAATATTCTATCTTCATGTCTGCTTCTGATTTCAGCAGGTAAGCGAACGTAGGGCCGCCCTCAAAGAATAGGTTTCCGGCTTTGATGTGCGCCAGCACGGGTAGTTCCAGGTACTGATGGATCAGTTTGCCGTCTACTGTTCCGGTAATGGTTTGCTCATCGCCAAATTCATCTTCCACTACTTCTGTGCCGCTGAACTCAAATTTGGCCCCTTTTCTGGAATACAAAAGCTCCGGCCGAATGGAAACCATGTCAGAAATGGAGAAATCGGCGAAGGCTCCCAGGTGGAAGTCTGGCTTGTATTTGACGTTGTTGTCATTGTCGGCGGTAATGGTGCTGTAGTTAACCCCTGCTTTTACACCAATGGATGGGCCGGTTTGGGCCTGCGCGAAGTAAGACGTGAACACCGCGACGGTAAGAATGGCTATTTTTTTCATACTAGATAGGTTGTGGTATAATGGTTCTTTGGAAGTAAGAGCGGCAGCGATGGTGGCGAGGCCTTTCATCGCTGCCGCTCTCCATATTCCAGACAGCGTTCTCCATGCATACCCCTATGAAGCTGAAAAAGAAACTGCCTTAAAACGCCAGTGCCTCTATTGCAGAACAGAGGCACCGGTGTTTTAAGGCAGTTTTAAGAAAACGGGGCAAAAACTAAGATCAGCCCGCCCAGCCTTCGCGGTCCAGGCTGCGGTACTGGATGGCTTCGGCTAAATGTTCAATCTTGATTTCCTCTGAACCGGCCAAATCGGCAATGGTGCGGCTTACCTTTAAGATGCGGTCATAGGCCCTCGCTGACAAGCCCAGTTTCTCCATGGCGGCTTTCAGCAGTAAACGGCCGGCCTCGTTAATGCGGCACAGGTCCTTCACCATTTGCGGCGGCATCATGGCGTTGGAGTGGATGTCGGGGAAGTCCTTGAAGCGCTCGGCTTGTAACTGGCGCGCGCGCTCTACCCGTTCCCGGATGTCGGCGCTGGTCTCAGTCTTGCGCGTTTCGGTCATCTGATCGAAGGAAACGGGAGTTACCTCTACGTGTAAATCAATGCGGTCCAGCAAGGGGCCACTCACTTTGTTGAGGTAGCGCTGCACCACGCCCGGTCCGCAGACGCAGTCTTTGTTGGGGTCGTTGTAAAATCCACACGGACAAAGGTTGAAGTAGTGTTTGAATCCTTCAAATTGGGGGCGAAAAAATAGTTAATTAACTATCAATCACGCATTTATACTTTGAAATGCTTTGAAGTTGTTTGAAGTGTTTTGAGTTGTTTTGGGGGGCTTGCGTTACTGAAAATGTTACGATACGTTTGTAGAAATCAATTAGTAACAACAATAACAAAGGAGGTAACATGGGAGTAAAAGTTCGTTATAAAGACAGGAAAGATAACAAGCAAAGCATTTATCTGGACATCTACAAAGACAAGAAACGGAAGTATGAGTTCTTGGAAGACTTGTACAGGTATGCAAAGCCAACAACTGCTGAGGAAAAGGCTTTTAATAAGCTAGTTGATGCTGAAGTTGAAAAGATAGTTGCTGGAAGAGTTGTGGAGCTCTTGAATCACAGGTTGAGTTTTGCTAACGTTGATAAGGCAAATAAAGACTTCCTCAAGAGCTTCAAGGAATTTTCAGATAAACAATTCCAAATCCGAGGACCTAGGAGTAACACATATTGCTCTTACAAGCATTTCTCAAAATTTTGCGGAGGCTCTATGATGATGAAGGAACTTTCAACTGAAGTGGCTGAAGGGTTTCGGGAATATTTATTGAAGAACCTTAGCCAAAATTTTGCTAAGACCTGCTTTTTGAAGTTTAAGCAATTCATTATTACTCTTCACAAAAAAGGTATTATTGATATTGACCCTACTCTTGATGTACCTCCCATTAAAGAGCATGTTCCCCAAAGAGTATTTTTATCGGAAGAGGAATTGGAGAGTCTTAAGAAAGCCCCCTGTAAATATGATCTTATAAAAAGAATGTTCTTGTTTGGCTGTTATACTGGGTTGCGTATATCTGATTTAAAAGAAATCAAATGGAGCAACGTCAAGGATGGTAGACTAACTTTCCGGCCGGTAAAGACACCTAAAAAGATTCATGTTGTTCCATTAAATAAAAATGCACAATTCTATATGGGAGAAAGAGGAGAGCCTTCTGAAAATGTTTTCCCTTGGCCCTTTCAAGGGGATGGTAATAGGTATGACATAATAAGAGATTGGGTTAGGCAGGCTGGTATCACTACTAATGTTACCTGGCATACAGGTAGACATACCTGTGCGACTTTGATGCTTTTAAAAACAGGTAATTTAAAAGCAGTGAAAGAAGGGTTGGGGCATTCAAACATCCATACAACAGAGATATATGCTCAGTTGCTTGGTAGGACTCTAGTAGAGGCCTTTGAAAGTATGGACAACTAACCGTTGCAGAAACAATATTTACATAATGGATTTTAAAAAATACGATTTACTGCTGTGGCAGTTGGTGCGGGAAGATATTAGCCTAACTAGGAAGTTGGATGATTTACTATTTCAATTAGATGTTTTAGAAAGGATTTCCTTTCTAAAGTATACTCAAATTGAATATTGTAGTGGGAGGATTGAGCAAATGTTAGAGAATAGGTTTAACCATGAGGCACCTCCAAGTTTTCTTGTCCAGCAAGCTAAAGAAGGAGTAGATGAGCTATCCCCAAGAGATTTGTTTTTAATTCACTTAAAAGATTTATCAGAGCAGTTTGCTGTACTAGTAGAGATGATTCCTGAAAAATTTAAGCTTTTGGAGAGGGGTATGAAAGATATTCTGGAACGACAGAAAGTATTGGGGAAACTGAATTTACCTAATGACAGAATTGACCCAAATGATGAATTGTTGGATATTGATGAAGCTGCAAAGTATTTGAAAGTTGAAAAGAGTACCATGTACTATTATAATCACAAAAAATTACTTCAGCCGCTAAAGAGGGGAGGAAAGTTGCTTTATTATCCCAAAAGTCAGCTTGATAATTTTTGGGAGAAAAAAAAGAACAATTAAGAAGAGGTAGAACAAGAAAAGATGGTGGCGGTTATTGTACCTTCTTATATTACGTAACTTGATCTTAATTCATGTTAAGTAGATTCCCTAATCAGAATTTAATACAAATTTGAGGGGCAGCTAATGATTCACCGTCATTTATTAATGAAAGCACCTGTCTAAGAGAAATTAACTGTCGCCTTTCATAAGCATACTAATTCATAGCAAAAAACTCGCTCAAAGGTTAAAGAGCAAGTTTTTTGCTATGTCATAATCATCACACCTGATTAATAACTCTCCCATAAAAATGGGGAGAACCTATGAAAACCTTGAATCCATAGGTATGTATAAGGGAGTTTCTAAACATTCACAGAATCAAGGTTACCCCTCCTTGGACCCATAGATTTAATGAGTTTATTTTTTATACTGTTTCTTCATCTCCTGCATTCCAATGTTTGCAGCCTCATCTAAAACACCATACAATTCATCTATTTTGATTGTCAATGCAATAAGTTCCATATGATCATAGTTGTCCCCACTTTGAGCTTGTAATGGCTTTTTATAAAAATTGTACCCCATTTTTGTAGGGTAATACCCCGTAATAGTCTTCATTTTATTTATCTCGGAACCATAGAACTCAAGCCGATTATTTAGAAATTCAGTCTTATTGCCTGGAATCATTTTAGATATTCCAACTTCATCTGCAAACAAGAACAGTTCCCTGAAATATTTTCTTTCAAATTCTGAGTAATGCTCTGGGCAATAGTGTTTAACTCTTCTTAGGACATGCAGTGAGGAAAAAATTGCGACTTCAAAAACTGCCCCCTTTGTTAACTGCCTTTCCTCCAAAACCATCTCAGCCGATTTGACGACCATGATTAAAACCAGTTTCTCTGGGGTTTCTGTTTGTCTCTTAAAAATCCGTTGGAATAAACCCATCTTTGATTGCTATTTACGTTAAAGAATAATTTTTTTGATTGTTAAGACTACTATAACTATTGTATAAATCAAGTGAATCAGGTGATTAGCAATTCATTGCTTAATATACTATATAGCTTTTCAATATAAAGTTTTTCCATAATATTTTAATTTTTCCAACAGGTATTATCTAGGGGCTTCTATGCCTCTCCCAACACAGTAATCCCACTCTCTCTTCTTGGAACCTTCGGTACACCTGAAAGGCAATAATGACCTTGTTCACTGTTTTAGACGTTCCGTTTGTAAAAGTGAACATCTGTAGCTACCTTTATTTCATACCTCAAGCACATGAAAACATACATAGCCTACTACAGAGTGAGTACCGCAAAACAGGGGGAGTCCGGCTTAGGGCTGGAGGCACAGAGAGCCGCTGTGAGGGCCTTTACCAAATACGAGGACTGCATCATAGCAGAGTTCACGGAGGTAGAGTCTGGTAAGAAAAACAAGCGTCCACAGTTGGCCGCTGCCATGGCCAAGGCCAAGACCGCAGGCAGTACTCTTTGCATTGCCAAACTGGATAGATTGAGCCGCAATGCCGCCTTTATCTTTGCCCTGAAAGACAGTGGGGTAGACTTCGTATGCGCTGACATGCCAGACGCAAACACTTTAACCATCGGCATTTTTGCGGTGCTTGCCCAGCATGAACGGGAGCTGATCAGCCAACGCACAAGGGCTGCCCTGGAGGCCAAGAAAGCACAAGGGATTAAGTTAGGCACCCCGGCCAACCTAACAGAGGAGGCAAGGCTGAAAGGGCTGGAGGTTCGCAAGAGCAATGCCCTGAACAGCAAAGAGAACAGGCAGGCTATCCATGTAATCCTGAGTGAGAAGAGAGAGGGTAAATCATTCAGGGAGATAGTAGACAAGCTGAATGAGCTAGGGCTTGTCACCTCCCAAGGGAAGGCGTTTGGGGTCAGCAGTGTCCACAAGCTCTACAAGAGAGCAACAGAGTCCGTATCTTAAAAGGGCTTAGGCCCCCTCCCTTTCAAAAATAGCAGGGGCCACTACCCTTCTGTACGTAAGGAGGCGTGTATTATCGGCCCTTTTTCAAAGTTCAACATGAATTCCTTTTAGGGAGCCCCCTCAATTTTTTGAGGCAATTCTCAGGTTTTCATTCCTGGCAAATTCTACTCCGGCCCGGCTCTCATTTCCAGCTTTTTACAATTGGTTCAATCAACAAGCAAGGCAATGAACACATCACTCCTCCATTGTAATCATATTTTAATTTTTTTGTGAGATATTTATATATTGTTAATGATATCATATACTTTATAAGAATGGAAGAACATATAGCTAAACCAATAAGCTCAGGAGATTTATTAATAGGTGTTATCTGTCTTGTTGTTGCAGTATTCCTCATTTTAGCCTTTTGGCACAGTGTTTACAGCGGTTTCTTGGACTCACGTAATTTCAAAGGAGCTATTTTTTCGTTTTTAGGGAATGGGTTGGTATTAGGTTTAGTATGTTATGGTTTATTGATAGGTTTGTATAAAATGGGGATTCCTAGGCTCGGAGATAACGGTGAAATAGCAGTTATGGGGTTTATTTATCTTTTCTTTTATTTTCTTGTTTGGATAATTGCTAAGAGAAAATTAGAAGATAAATATGGGGTGCTAACATTAAAATCATTTTTGGGCTTCCTTACAATGTGTATATCAACTGCAGGTATGTTATATTTAATAATTAAATGTGAAAGGAGCTAATTACTCGTCAATCATCATAATAAATCAAGTCATTGACGCACAAATTCTTCCAACCTGGCCGGTGTTTAGCCTCCAGTACCTGCAGTCGCAAGATGAGGGGTAGGCTTTACCTACCCCCGCTCCTTACCCAATATTCTTGATCTTGTGGGGTATTTCAACCCTTTGCCTAATTCCTCCGGCCCCCCAACTCTTCTGGAGTGACCTTACCAGGTATTCACCGTTTTTGTCTGGTGATCTTGGGTCCAGAAAGCAGATGGTCTCGGCTACCCTCAAGGGATAGTCCCCGAACGTAAGGCAACTGCCTTCAAGGCCGCTTCTCAGGTATTTTGGAAAAGCAGCCTTTGCCGCCTCAATCAGCTGGTCCTTGTCCAGGTTGATTTCATGGTGCGTCTTGATAAAGTAATCTTCCAGGAAAATACCCCTCTTCTCCACCTGAGCGATGATCTTGCTTTGCCGCTCTTCGTTTTGAGACTTGGTAAGCCTCTCGTCATGGACCTCCACCACTAGCATTTTGGAAGGCGTTTGAGGGTCCTTTACTAGAGTCACACTATGAGATTTATTGCTCCGAGTCTGCATTGACACTGCTCGGATTGCGACTTCACTTGCCTCAATGGTGGCAATCCTTAGGTCATCTTCAATCACATTGTCATTTGTGGCCAACACAGGGGGGATGTATCCTTTAGTAAGAGAGCTGGAGTACACGCCAGCGGAGGAACTGAAATAGCTTCTTCCTATTACCAGTTTCCCCTCTTTCATGAAACTGATCAAGCCCATCTCCCGCCACTCCTCCAGCAGTTGTGCCGTTGTTCTACCTGGAACCGAGAGGCCCCCAAAGGTGATGCTTTGCTCATACGTCTGAGGGTGAATCTCTACCCCGGTGCCCTCTATCAGCATAGGGAGAATGTCTTTCAAATGGACAGGACCTGGCTTGCTGAACATGAGCCTGTTTTTCTTGAGCTTCCAAGATCGGTCTTGGCAGATTAATCGCAAAGGAGAATTAGGTTCTACTTCAGTGATGAAACCCTGGAACTCCAAAGTGTTGTTAAAGTTATAGCCATAGCAAACCTCAATCTCATCCCCAATGGAAAAGAATCCCTCTCTGTTTCCGGAGACCATCCGATATTGATTGTATCCGTTGGAATCTTTCTCTACCCACCTGTTGTCCATCGGTAGAGTAACAATACAGGTGTCTGTCAGTGTGTCCATGCTGGTTTCTGCCTCAATTTCAACCGCTTGAAAGAATTTCAAAAGGTCTCCATTTGCCCTGGTAATCCTGATCTCACACGAGAGCCTGTCATAATTTGTACCGCTTGCTATCATTTTTCCTCCCCTCTCAAATTATTTATTTTCAACATTTTAAAACAAAGGGAACCTCCAGGGGAGGTCCTTTTGCGAGTATGAAGACGATCAATTTCTTATTCCTGGTTTGTAAGCCTGGTTAATTCAGTATGGGGGATCATCCAGAGCTTTGGCCGGAAAATGTCTCTCTTTGCAGAGATGCGTCCAGCCTTTATGTGATCTCTGATGCCCTGGCCACCGATAGAAATACCTTTCTCAGAAATCACTTTGCTAAACTGTGACACCGTATAAAATTTTTGTTCTTTGGTAGTGATTGTAGCCATAATTTTATCTTTAAAAAAAATTCTGTACCCCTTTTTCAATCCTTTTCTGCAGCTCTTCTGCCTTGATCAAGGTCCTTCCGTAATCATCCCTTTTCCCTTGGATGGACTCGGTGAAGAATATCTGGGTGCAGACTTTCCCTTCCTCTACTTTGATTCCAGCCTCACTCAGATGGTAGACATAGCCCTCCAGTGAAATCCAGCCTTCTTCAATTGGGGGTAGTTTATGGTTTCCGCTCTCCCGAATGCGGATAAGCATCTCGCGCTTACTAATCCACCAAGTGCCGTTTTCATCTCTGATGGTGTCCACCTTGCCTATTGCCTGAAGGGCGCTAATCCCCCTCAGGGAGAACTCAATGCCTCGTTCGTTTAGCACCTGATTACACTGCAGGAGTTTGATATAATCCTTTTCCAATGTTGCTGTAGCTGTTGTTTCCATTCTTCTAAATTTTACCTGGTTGAATAATACTGGTAATACACTGCACCGCTACTACCAAACGGTCTACCTCACTTGCGGGAATTAGGAAATTCCCCTCAGTGTCCTTTTCTGCGTCAAGGTCATCTTGTTTGATTTGGTTCTCTACCGTCTGGCAGTCTACCCTAATCCCATTGTCCCGTAGCCTGGCCACGAATGCACTGATTGTCAAAAACTCTACTGGTTCCACTTCCATTCTTTCCCTCCTTTCACTCTTCCTACTGTTCCCATCTGCTCAATCTTCCTTTGCCAACAGCTTCCTCTCAGTTCGAATTAGCTTCACTCGGTTCTACTCTGTTCCCTACTGTGTAGGAATAGGGTTGTTTTAGGCTTTGGGTGGCTACCCCTTGGAGCGAAAGGCAGAGCTTACGCTAAGGGGGTAGCCATCCTGAATACTTGTTTTGAGTATTCGGGCTGTCAGACACAAAGGCCGAAGATTCTGACAGTTTGATACCAAACGCGCTAGTGCCTTTGCGTTCCTCCCCTCGGTATCTTTGCTGAGTTGCTCCATGGGAAACCTCTTGAGCTTAAGACTGAGAGCGAGCGTCCGTAGTCACCCCGACAACCCCCAGAATATTCCTTTGAAATTGGCTGTCGTTCTGTACTCATCACCCTGATGGAACTTTCTTGCTCAACTTCGAAGAAGTATAGGAAAACGGGTAAGTAGAAGTTGATGAAAACTTGGAAAAACTTGTAAAATCTTTGTGTTGTGCAGTGATTAAAGTGATTGCACTACAAATGCTGCAAATTCAACAGGAATGATGAAGCAGCACTGAAACAGGGTTCCGTTTCAGCATCAGCAGATTAGGTCTGCTTTAATCCATTGCCCTCAATTTTGAGGACATTAAATTTCAACGAACTCAGTTTTGAGTTGGTTGATTATCAAGACTCTCAAGAGAAAGCCAAGCCGTTACATACAACTGAATCATTCCAGGGAGTCTATCAAGTCCCAGAGTTAAAGTCGGGAAATCCCGCTTTTGAAATCGTTAAAGGCCGCTATCTCTCAGGAGCGTAGATGCACCAAAAACTTGCCTTGATTTTCGAAGCATGGCTGTCCCTAAGTTTGAGGCGGTAGACAGAGATGCGATGGCAAACGCCACGCACATGGCAATGGTGTTCGGGAAGAAGGCCAAAGACTTTTGAAGGATGAGCACCATTGAGTTTGTGAACGCTCTCTCTAAAAAGTTAAAGGTGAGAATCCTCCCCTTTAAAATCGTAAAGGGCAGACACCACTCAGGGACGTGGATGCACAAGACGCTGGTGATCAAGTTCGCTGGCTGGCTCAACCCAGAGTTTAAACTATGAATGTAAACCACAGTAGGAGCGAGGTGAGTGAATTTAAATACTCTACAGGCCGCAACCTCCCGGCGTGCATTATGACCTAAGACGGTTTCTCTTTCCTGGTCATGGGCTTTAACGGGAATTATTGGCGAGCAATAGGAATTGTGTTAGCATTTTTTATACCTGTAAATGACCTTCCTAGGACAATAATCTGAATTCCTGATCCACTAGTTAACATTGCATTCGATAAACTTGTGAAAGGAGTAATCAGATAATTGAAACTCGTTTCTTTTGACCTACCTAAATCCGGTGGTAAATCAATTATTGTGAGAGCAGGATAATTGCATTCTGCGTTGTAGCTTAAAGCGAGAAGCCCGTATTGATAAGATAGTAGAAATATATAACGATCTAAGCCGCCAAGAGCAGTCCAATTCTTGTTGTTTACAAAAAAGCTAATTTTAGATTCATTCATTAAAATATTTATCCTGCCTTTGTTCTTCCATATATTAGGATTGCCTTTTGAAACTTTGTCCACGTAATCTTGCATATAATATGCAAGCTCATGAGGGATAGTTTCAAAGTCAATTAAAGCTTCCTTTTTTTCAAGAATTGCTTTTTCTTTTAATATTTCAAATTCGAGATCAATAATCTCTTGTTCTAATAGGGTTTTATACGAACGATTTTTGTCTAATCTTTCATAATTTATAATCTGCTCAATTATACGACCTTTTTGCACATCTAAATCTGATATTTGATTGTCATTTAAAGCAAACAACTGACTTTTTAAAGATTCTAGTTGCGTGTCTATTGCAAGAATAGTTTCCCCTAATACCTCGTCATTGTCTTTGTAGTTATTTAATGCTTTTTGATCTTGCATTAATATTGAAGAAATTTCGGTAAGTTCTCCGGTTAACTGTTCAATTTCAAAATCTATCCTTGTAGATTTTTTTGTGCTAATACCATGAATGCTTCTGTGGCAAACAAAGCATTCGTCTTTAGTTGCATAAGTCTTTTCAAATTCTTGATCGCAGGCTGGGCAGTGAGTAATCTTTAGCTCAGAAATGAGTCCTGATTTTTTGGTTCTTTTTAGTCTTCCAAGTTCGTCTGAAATAGATTGTTTGATTATTTGGAATTCATTAATTTTCTTTCTTAGCGTAGATGCATTTTCTATATTTTTTGATTTTTCGCTATATAAAATAGCCCTGGTTTCTGAAAGACCTATTTCTTTAAATTTATTTTCATTATCTAATCTTTCCAGCCTGGATTTCAGAATGGTTTCGCGGTCAACTTCAATCTTTTTTAATTCAGACTGAAGGTGTTCAATGATGTTGTTTATTTCTAGACTGGATTTTTTATTAATTAGTGAGTTTTCCTTTGATGACATTTCTCTAGCTATTGAAAAGATAATATCATTAAATTGATCTCGTTTATTTTGTAACTCTAAAAGCTTCTTCTCATTGGATATAGAGTTGTTAAGTTCATTAGGGAATATTTTATCTGCGTAACCTAAAAGCAATGAAATAGAGGCAAATTGCTCATTCTGTGGCTGCTTCTCAGTAATATCATTCCAAGAATCTTCCTTTCTGTATATATGCCTGAATATACTCCTAAATGTAAGTGTAACCCAAGGTGTTGTATATGGGTTTCCCTTAGGGTATTTGATGTCTGAAGGAATATTTAAAAGCCTTAATATTTCTGTTGAAAACTCACTAGGAGAATAAGGTATGTCGTTAATAAATATTTTTGATGCTACTCCATGTTCTAAGGGTAGTCTATGAATATGTACCAAGTCTTCACCTATTAAACAATCAATGGAGAGTTTAGCGTATTTTGTTGATAGCTCATCATCAGGAAAAACATGGCTTATATTTGAATCTTTTCCTAAAACAAAATCAATATGTTTTATCCATGTCGTTTTCCCAGCCCCATGTTCACCCGTAATTAAATTTATGCCTTTGTCAAAAAGTAAAAGTTCTACTTCTCCTTCTGAGGTAATTCTTTCCGCTTTAATGAGTAATATTGAATTTGCCACAATTAAAAAATTATATTCCCTAATGGTTGGTTAGTAACTTCCTCCTTAAACATATCATAAACTAGCTCTTTTAACTTATTGCCTGAATAAGAACCGATTGAGCGTTTAATATTAAATAAATTATGTTTGAGTAATTCAAAATCAGAATCTTCCAAAAGTTGATCTGTAATGTGTTGCCCCTTTTCCAATAGAAAGAAAGTGAATGCGGTTTTATCTTTTTCAACGGATATAAGGCTTCTTGCTTCTAAGTATGGAAGTAACTGATAATATCTTTGATCCCATGGACCATAATGGAAGCGTATCATTCTTGATTCTATTCCTCCTGTATGGTTTTCTATATTTAGCTCTGCTAAATCTAGCCTTTTGGCGAGCCTTCTAAAAAATTCAGGGTATCTAACAAAGAAGTCTAACTTGGCAAGTTTTGTCAGCCCTGTGATTTTATACTGTTTTCTTGCTTTGTCCTTTTGGCCACATATGCGTAGGATTAGAAGTATTCTAGATGCATGAAACTCTATAAGATCATCTGATACTAAGGTTGTGCCAACTGGATAGTATGAAAGGTTATTTATTGAAATCATGCTTTGGCTTTAGTGAATCTGTGGGTGCATCTACTTGTGTTGTCATACATGCAACCAAGTGCAATAGCCTGCTCAATCTTATGTTCGTTAGCTAGTTCAATTACTTTTTTTCTACAATAATTGTGAAATTGAATATCAGTAAATTGGAACTCTCCATCGTCAAACCTTAATTTTAAATCTTGTATTAGGAGATGTATTTTGTTCTTAAATGCAGTGATTTGGGTTTTATTGTAGAAATTAAAATTCAAGCTTTCCTTTTGGAATTGCCAACGGAATTCTTTAGCTGTTAATACTACTTCTGGCTCTAGGTTTGCTTGAATCAATTTGGTGTCAAGTGTTTTGCTGCCTTGTTTTGGAGCAGATAAATTATTTAGAAGGTGATCAAGTTTATCGCAAATCTCTTCTTTGGTGAAATTATTCTTTTCATTGCCAACCCCTGCATTTGAGACGAACGCTAACAGTTGCTGATATATTTCTAATTTTTGATCTGGTGGTAAAACTGTGTTGAATTTTTCATTTAGACATTTTTCCAAATAAGATAAGTTTTTGTACTTAATAGTATCTTGGCTATGAAAGACTTCCCAAAAGCATTTGTTAAACCATGAGTATGCATCCTCGCCTTTTGGATTTTTGCCAATTTTGTTTATTTGTGTTAGGTATGGCTTCAATAATGTATCCAAGTTTGAGTTATTCCTGTTATTAGAGCCTATTTCGTTTTTTAAAAAGCTAATACCTGAATCTACATCTGTTGCGGTTATTATTCTGTAAATAATATCTTCTTTGCATCTTCCTCGCGCTAGAGATTTAGGTAGTAACTCTAGGCTGAAAAGTTTAGAGACAGACCATCTCGAGTCTAAGTCATTGGATTTTACCTGAACCATCTCTATATGGCTACTGCTTGAGTTTACTCTATGCAAAACAATATCGTCTTCACCCTCAAACCATACCTCTTGTATCTCTTCTTCATAGAGCATGTCTAGAAGAAATTGAACCCCGACATGATCCTGATAAACAAAGCCGTTTCTTGCTATTCTACCCCCAGTTTCTATGGGGGTTAAATCCTTAATTGAAGGAAGGGACATGCTTAAAGTTATAATTATGGAATGTGTGATCTTATATAGTAGTAATACTATGGATTTAATATATGAACTGCAATAAACTTGGCTCGTGAGGGTTTAGATAACACCTTTAATGAGTAATCTTATTAGATTTCTAAGTTTTACGAAGCGAGTTTGTGTGCTCTCTAGCATTTCATCTATGTTTCTCGTTACAAAGCTATAAGTAAACAGTTTTTGGAATGCTGAATCAGCTATATCTACATACCCTAATATCAATAGAAGTAACTGTTTTGAATCTGTGGGATTAAACTTTTTTTGCCTAATTGCTTTTATTAGTCCTTCCAATTGGTTAGTCTCGTCTATAAAGAGGTCTCTGAGGTTCCCTCTCTTGATTTCATAATCCTCCCATTTATCCTTTTCTACTTGATTTGGGTTGAAAGGGAAGACATCGGAAAGAATGATTATATCAGTAAACTGCTTTTCCACCAGATAGATATTTTCTAAATGATTTTGGAGGCTAGTGAGAAGATTATCTCTAGTCTTTTGAAAGGAAGGGCTATTTTCTTGCTTTTTCTCCATCTAGGAAAGGTAATGGAGAAAATAATTTAAAGAAAAATGATGTTGCTTAAAATGTAGCCATTTATTGTAACGTGTTGATTTATAAGGATGTTTTAACCTTGCGGGCATCCTCAATAACATTGTCATCACTGGCCAGGACAGGGGGCGTGTACCTTTTGGTTTCTGAGGTGGAATACACAACTGCATAAGAGCTGAAATAAGACCTACCAATTACTAGTTTCCCTTCCTTCATAAAGGAGATTAGGCCCATTCCACTCCATTCCTCCAGCAGTTGGGCTGTTGTTTCCTGGTACTTATAGGACCCCAAATACAATGTTCTGAATGTGCGTCTGAGGGTGTACTGCTACCCCAGTACCCTCTACAAGCTTAGGGAGAATGTCTTTCAAATGTACCGGCCCCGGCTTACTGAACATGAGCCTATTCTTCTTGAGCTTCCAAGAACGGTCCTGGCAGATAAGCTTCAAAGGGTTTTCAGGAATCACTTCAGTAATATAGCCCTGAAACTCCAGCTCGTCTTTAAAGTTGTAGCCAAAGTAAACCTCAATCTCCTCCCTGATGGAGAAAAAGCCTTCTCTATTTCCTGACACAAGCCAGTATTGGTTGAACCCGTTGGAGTCCTTCACGTTCTAGCGGTTGTCATAAGGCAGAGTGACCGTGGCCACGTCTGTGAGCGTGTCCATAGACGTGTCAATCTCAATGCTCACGCACTGGAAAAACTTAATAACGCTGCCATCACTCCTGATAACCCTGACCTCACAGCTCAAGCGGTCATAGCCTGTCTCGCTAGCTACATTTACTGCCATATACCCCTCTCTATCTTAGGTTGTCTACTCGTTTTCCTGCCGCCTCAAAACAAAGGAGACCTCCCTTCAGAGGCCCCTTTTGTAGGTGATAGACGTAGTCAGATTGTTGTTCTTGATTACTCCTGGTTTGTCAAACGTATCAGCTCAGAGTGCGGGATCGTCCAGAACCTCGGCCGGATGCAGTCCTTTTTTGCACGTATGTTCCCTAAGCGAATGTGCTTTTGGACACACTTGGGTGCTAAAATCACGCCCTTTCCTGCCAATGCCTCTGAAAATTGTTTACAGGTGTAATAGTTCTGATTTTGTGTCGTGCTATTCATTGTTTGTTCCTCCAATTGTCTTTATCTCTCTACTTCCCAAACCGCTCAATTGCCTTGTCCAGGTCCTGCCTGCTGATTAGGAACCTGCCAAATTCGTCATTTTTGCCTATCATGTTGCCATAGATTATCTGCGCCCAAACCCTGTCCTCGGGCATGTCAATACCCGCCTCATTCAGCAGATAGACATAGGCTTGAAGTGTGACATAACCCTCCTCAACGGGTGGGACCTTTTTGCCATGCTCCCGAACCCGTTTCAATAACTCGTGTTTGGCGACATGCCATTGACCCTTGTCGTCACATCTTGCATCGAAGGCGCTGTAGGCAAGCGCGTTGGAAATGGATTCTAAACTTACCGGGATCGCCTTCTCGCTTAGAATCTGGATGTACTTCAGTACCGGCAGATACTCTTTCTCTTTTACTTTCATACTCTTGTGTTTAATTAATGTACAGTGTCCGACTGGTCATGAAATCGCCAATGGAACTCATAAGAGTATAGGAAAAAAGTGACCTGTTCGATCATAAAAGGGCTATAAGAAATCTTGATTTTCTTTAAAGGGGGATGTTGTGTCCTCACTAGGCTTTGCTCTTTATTGAATGGTATCTATCCTTCAATTTTAAATAGGCGATTCTGCCCATTTAACTTTTCCTTAGAACTTGTTTGAATATTGAGCATTTTGAATATTAGGTTTACTTTGCATCAAAAACCCCTATCATTCCTTATATGAAAATTCTAGTGCTCATTCCGCTTCTATTCATTTCCATTCTCACCTTTGGTCAAAAGTCCTTTGTTGGCCAGAGTAAGGAGAAAGTCAAGGATTACTGGAGCACCCAAGTCTCCAAGTCATATTGGAATGAGGGTGCCTATGATGACCAGCCTGATTATGAGTTCTTTATGATATGCAGGCAGTGCGGGAGCAGCTCCTACATGATCACCAACCCGGACTTCTCGGCAGATTTCAAGAACGGCATCTGCGTATCAAACTCCTATGCTATCAAGTCAACGGACCTGTCAGTGCATATCGCCCGGTTCAATAAGCAGTTCAAATACAATGATAAGTTGGAGGGGTGGGTTGACCCTGTCAGAAAAGAGATTTGGAAAATAGAAGGCTCAAGTGGTAGCCATTCCATCATGGTCTCTAAGATGTGAGAAAAGGCCCGTCCTGATGAGGGAAACAGAGGGCCACCTTGCCCTTTTCAATTTATTCACTGACCTTGAGCGTAACTGGTCTAAGGTTGTATTAAATCAAAGGTAGGACTACCCTTCACTACAGTTGAACTAAAAAAATAATAGGGAAAAATAAAGATAATTGAGGTTGCTTTACAAAAATAAGCCCTTGCGTTTGTAATGCGTTGTATTATAAGTATTTATGTAGAATTTATGGCTTGTTGATCCTTTTTTTGACGTAATAAATCACTTAGTTTTGCCTTGAAATTATGGTATAACATAAAAAAGGAGGTTGTATGGATTTGTCAAGAGCGGAGACTTTGGGTAAAATCGAGAGGATTGTTAACGGTAAAACTGAGGCTACAGATTTTGTCTTAAAAAAGTCAGGTCAGTTCTTCTACTTACTGGAGGTCCACCCAAATGGAGATTACAAAGAGTGGGATGAGGGTATACACCTGGCCTTCCATAAATATGAGGTAGTTGAGCAGGTAGAAGGTATTTCTTGGGTTGCAAATGATACCATTGATGAATTTCCCGGTGAGACGTTCCTGAGATATCTTGGCAGTCTGCTCACTCTGGAAAATGAGTTGGCTTCGGGTCAATCTGTAAGGGGACGGCAGTTATCTGAAATCCTAAGCCGTATTGCAGAAGGTGTTGATAGTGGAGTAGGGATAAAACTGTCTCTGAAATCCCCAAGCGTTTATTTTACTTTTCCAGCTTCTATCACGACTAAGGAGGAGTTCGAAGCCTTTATCTCAGAGTAAAGTCATTTTGAAATTTGCCACAAGCCTTGCATCAGTCTATTTGATGCGAGGCTTCTTTATGTTTATTGAAGAGCATCAAATTCCCTAGCTGGCTGACCCTATAAAATTGCTTGAACCAAGAATGGTTGTGCTAAGCATTGGTCTATAGTAACCCCTATATTGAAAGGGGGCAATACACCATGTCAGCTTAGGGGATTGGGAAGAATAGGAGAGAAGGAATGGGGAGAAAGAGTGCCGATAGGAAGGTAATGCCTTCTGCATACATGTCTGTTTCAGGCAAAGCCACAAATATCAATAGCCACATTGTAAAGGTACCGGCATCGTTGGGCAGGCGAGTGGAGCTGTCCTTCCGGGCCGGAGAGTTCAAGGCGTTCGGTGATTCCGAGCGGGCCCAGCTAAGGGGGAAGGAAGGGGTCCTGTGGCTGCTGTCCACTATCTACTGCAGGAACCTCAGCAGGAGGAAGGGGATCACAAGCCCGGTTCCGCTAGCCAATGAGGCCATGGAGAAGCGTTACGGAAAGGGCAATGCTGTCAGCTGGTCAAAGCTGAAGCGGTTCTGTGAGAGCCCCAAAAGGGCCTTTATTTTGGATGACGGGTTCTATAGGGAGGGCAAGTGCTACCAGTACCACCTGAACCCGGCCCACATAGAGGGGGTGGATGAGTACTACTACAGACTTCAGGAGCAGGTCATAATAAACAAGAGGCTTGCCGAAATCAAACGGTTCTCCCTGCAGAGGGCAAGACGGGCAAATGGCATAGATAGGGAGGCAGGCCGGGTGGCCACAATAGAGAACCTTGGGAAACTGAGTTTCGACAGAGGCAAGCTGGATGAGGTTTGCCGCCTTACGCTGAACATCTCCCTTGAGGAACTCACCGGATGGGCCGATAAGCTGGAAACCAGCAGAGGGGGGTGCTTCATGGTCTCCTATTCATCCGGTACCACTGAGTCAGCGGTCAACATCATGGGCACTGATTCCCTCTTGGGGGAAATGGGGTCAGCACTGGTAGGCACTGTTGGGGAGTGTGGGGGAGGGGATGAGGTAAGGGAGACACTATTCATACCTCATAGTGTCCCCCTGTTTCACCCAAAAGGTACCAGCCCTCACCCAAAAGGTATCAGTCACAGCGAGGTCTCCAGGCAGTGCCAGCTGGTCCACTCCCTCACTTCCCTCTACCTGGGACTGGAGGAAAAGGTCGTTTTCACAGACGACAAAGGGGGGAGGCTATACTCCCCAATCACAAACCTGAAACGAGAGGCCAGGAAAGCATTGGTGTACCGGAACGGGGAAGAAGCACCTGTCAGCCTGGTGAACCTTGACATAAAGACCTGCCAACCGTGGATTCTTGGGGTAACGATCCTGAATGACTACCAGGAACAGGGCATGACCCCGCCCCCTGATTTGCTGGAGTACCTGGACCTAGTGGAAGGTGCAGACCTCTATAATGCCATTGTGGAATCCACAGGGCAATGTGCATCGCCTGAGAGCAGGGATAAGGTAAAGAAAAAGGTCATGCAGGACATCTACAGAAGCAGGTACATTAACAAGAAAAGCAGTGTGGTAAGTGTAGCTCCTTTAACTGAGGCAGGTACTTTCATTGAATATCGATTTCCATCCGTTTGGCAATGGATTCAATTCAATAAAGGGGATGGAAGAAAATCAAAGGTGCCCATAATGATGCAGAGGCTGGAAGCAGACTTTTTCATTGAAAATGTATTGCCGGAGCTAAAAGAGAAAGGTATTTGGTGCCTTACAATACATGACTCTGTTATAGTACGTGCAGATTATGCAGAATATGTAAAGAGCCATTTAGAACGAAGCATGCTTGAATTCTTTGGAAGATACCCTAAGGTATGTATGGAGGATTACAGAGACGCTGAGGAATTGCAGATAGCGGCATAATGCTTTTATGATTGAGGTTAGAAGTAGATTGCACGAGAACACTAATTGTAGAAAGTTTCATTTACAATTAGATGACCTTCATGCAATCAGGAGGGAATTGCTTAAAATAAAATTATTTGTTTAGGGATTTGGTAAAATTCCTTTAATAATCAGTCGAACAAACTTTATAAATCTTTCAAAATCTGTTTGGGACTGCTCCAATTCTTTATCACTGGAAAGCTTGGTGTGTTTAAATTTGAAAAGCTTTTCAAACACTGAGGAAACGATTTCAATATAACCAAGTAAGAGCATCAAAAGCTGCATTTTAGCCTCTTCATTATAGCTTTTAGTTCTAATGGTCTTGACTAGAATGCTTAGCTGTGAGACCTCGTCCATGAAGAGGTTGCGTAAGTTTGTTCTACAAAGTAGAAACGTTTCAAGCTTTTCTGACTCAGCGACAGTGGGGTTGAAGGGGAAGTGGTCTGCCACAAACAGGAATCGTCAAAGGCTTTTTCAGTTGCATAAATCTCTACAAGATGCTTTTGAAGACTTTTCCATAAGCCTTCCAGTATTTTTTGCATGGAATATGTTTCTTACTGCTTTGAAACTAGTTTGCTAAAATGTTGCCTGAGTGGCTGAAGAATTGATTAATTCAGTTGCTTTGATTAAATGACAGGCTCTATTCATGACTAAAATTGTTGGAAGAAAGCTTGATTGTTGGGTAATAATTTTAATCAAAAAAATTAAAGATGTATTTTGTTAATAAATGGGCTTTGTTTTCTTGTAATAAAGTTTGATGAATTCGGGCGATATTAAGAAGATGCTCCTTGCTTTTACATACAACATACTTTTGAGCTAAATGAAACATTGTTAAGTCCTTTTGTATGTAAAATACTGTTTGAGGATTTTTTTTACTTGTCCCCCTTTTGCATACTAGCGTTTCATTTTTGCTTAATGGGAAAATAAAGTTCCCTAACGTTTCATAACTGGTATTTAGGCTCTCAATAATTGGAGTGTCCCCAAGTAGAGAAGGGAAATCTTCATGAGATACAATAAAGCAATTCTTGTGAATTTCATTAAGGTTTTCTTCTCTAAGCAAAGGCTGAATTGGCAAAAGAAGTCTGTTCACTTCTTTTATGAAATCCATTTCCTTAATTTTTTTCAATGCCTCTTCATCACTTTCTGTTTTGCCAATAGGCCTTATTGCTAAACCTAACTGTTCACTTGGTATGTCTTGGAACTGACTCTTAAATCTTTCATCACTCGATGGGATTCTCCATTTGGTTAATGAAACTAGTAGAATTAGTAAAGTTAATTCTCTCCCACTCATAGAATGTGTTGATAATACTTTTTCTAAGTTCTTTGAAAGCAGATTGTCAACTTCACCATACAATTGTTCGATATTGTCAGCCTTTTCCCCATTGATATCAAAATTATTTCTACCCATTTCAAAGAAGATAGACTTTGAGCTTTGTTTGTTTTTCTGAATTCTACCTTCAATTTTATTATAGACCCAAACCTTTTTGTCAGAATCAGTGAACTTGTCAATCAAGAATCTTGGGATATAATGATGTCTATTAGAAATTGCCATTAAATTTTAGTTTGCCAAAATATAAATGAATAATCATCAGTAACTACGATTCTTTCATTTTAATCAGATTAATATCTTTAAGCTTTGCTTGATTAATATTTATTGTTTAATCAAAACTTTATAAGCTTTTTTCCATTTTTGAATATTGTTATAGGGCCATCTTCTGAAATAACTATTCCTAAACAAGAAAACTCATTGGTAAAATTTGCGATGGAATTATGCCTTGCTCCACCACTTTCTCCTGTAGCATTTTGCCCTATTGGAAGGATTGTGCTGATATGTGTTGGTGTTAAATTTTTGTTAAATATTACAGCGCCATCTGGGTTTGTAATGCTATCTAGAAGTGATAAATCATAAGGCAAGGTACGTTTTTCTAAAAAAGAACCACTATCAAATGTTATTTGAATGCTTTTTACAAGTTTGCTTTGTGTCTCATTAGTGATATTGTTAAATAGTAAGCTTGTGCCATGTTTCCTCTGGCTTAAACTCATAATCCATTTAGAGAATACTTCTAGCTTAATATCATCAACTGTTGTAAACTCTTCTAAACTATTATAAATAAATTTTTTTATAAAATCGTTGTCACGAATAAGTGGTTGTGAGTTTACAATTTGGAGTAATATTTTGTTTTGATCAGACCGACCCTCTAAGAAGTATATATTGCCATTGCCTTGGACTGAAAGAATTAATGGTCTGCTTTGGAATGTTTTACCATTTCCCATTGGACTAAGATAAATTTCATTCAGTTTATCTTTAGTAATAAATAAGTGTGTGATTTTTTCATTAGTTACGTTGAAGAAAATATTTTGACCATTACTTATTTCTAAGTAACTTTTTAATTGTCCAAAGTTTCCAAAATCAAATTGTTTCTCGAATTTGAAGCTTTTTACTGAGTTGAACTTTACTTCATCCCCATCATCATGGAAGATGAATCCACAGTAAATTTCTTTATTTTCTACTTTTTTTGTGCTTAATTCAATGCCAAAATCAAAGATTAGGTTTATTAGGTCAATATTATATCGAATTTGATTTGGGAAAAGCTTGGGCTCGCTATTGTAATCTTTATCAAACGTGTTGAATAAATTATAGATATATTCTATAATTATTGTTCGTTTAATATTATATAGCCAAATGTCGCTTTTTGTAATAAAATCTGAAGAAGCAAATAGCCTTCCATCTTGAACCGGAAGTGTTTTTGTGATGATATCATTGAAGTGGAATAGGTATTCCATCAACACCGTAAAAAATATTTTTATATGACTGCTTTCCGGTGTAGCAGGTATATTAGATACACTAAATTCATATAGCTGATCATTAAAAAGTTTTGCAGCGAAATGGAACTTGGTGTGTCCACTTTCAGGAACTAAATTTCCTGAAGAATATCCTTTTGAAGCTGTATTATAATTTTCTTTCTTATTAAGAGTGACTTTAATTTGTTCATAGTTAAATATGCTTTGAACAAATGATGTGATAACTTCTATAAATTTTTTTTCAACTCTAACTAGATTATATTGACCTAGTGGTATATTTTGCTCTTCTTCTGAAACTTTTACTTCTTTGCTTCGCCAGGTTTTTGGGAAAAATGAACTATCCATTGATATAGTCTATATTGGTTATATTAATTTAAAAGATTGGTAGAGCTTCTTCAAAGATATAGATGCAACAGCATTTATCCATAGTTTATATTTTCTGAGGCTTTAGGAAAGCTTGAGTACTGAGCTTTTAGCTTTTCAAGCATGATAAGCAGCTATCTTAAAGAACCTTTTTGTTAGGCTCTTGCAACTTCTGTTGATCGCTTATGGAACTTGGCTTGGTAGATGTAGAAGCTCATAAGTAAAAATTTTAAAAATGTTTACTGATTTATACTCTGTTTAGAAAGGAATGTCTGTTACAATAATGTTACTATGTAGTTGTAAGTTGCTTATTATCAGTGCTGTTTCAACGGCACGGGCAGTATGCAGTCATTGGGATTTATGATTGCTGGAAAAGAGGCCGTTTCAATTAGTTTCATTTTCATTGTAAGTAGTATTAATTGTTTTTCAGTAAGATGAAAAAAAACATATATATATTTTTTGAATATTAAATAAAAATATATATGTTTGATTCTCAACTATTAATAAAAAAATATTATGAAAAAATCCTTATTCCTTATTTTATGTGCTTTTGCTTTTTCTTGCTCATCAGAAAAGCCTGATGGAAGTGAATCAATGGAAAGTGCTTCGGCATCTGATTCAAATCAAGGTACAGAAGAAACTGTCAGTGACGAAGCAGGTTTTACCACTGATTCTACAAAAATGACCTCAGACACTACTCAATTCAAAAATAAGGCGTTTTTTGGGACGCTCATTAGTGAAACGGGCGAAAATTGCGACCAAGCTATGCGGAGAGCTAATGACAGAGCTAGAGTATTTATGCAAGATCACGGTAAGCCATGTATGAGAGCTGCCACAAAATGTGAATATGATAATAATACAAAGCTTTATACTGCAACAGCTAATGTTCATAATCACCTGGGTAGTTGCTAAGAAAAAAGGGCCTAATTTTTAAAGGCCCTTTTTTTTATATAATAAATTTGAATGATATGTATATAAGTTAACAAGTATTATGGGGCAATTCTGCTATTGATCAAAATTTAGAAGTTATGAAAACATCGTTACTCATCATTATTTGTTTCTTGGCTCTCTCATGTAGTTCAGAAAAGCAAAGTGAGACTCAGTTAGTAGAAAACAGTAATTCTTCTAATACAAAAACAACTGATGAACCTCTTAATTCACAACCAGACTTTTCTCCTGATTCCGCCAAGATGGAATCTGTTGAAGTATCATCTGATAAAGGTTCCAGCTCTTTAATTGAGGGGAAGGGTGAAACTTGTGAAATTGCAATGATGAGGGCTGATAGTCTAGCGATTGTAGCTATGAATAGACAACGGAAGCCATGTTATAAAGCCGCGACAGATTGTCGCTACGATGCAGTAACAAAGCTTTATTATGCGTATACACATCTACGTAATCATATAGGAAGCTGCACATAAGATCGCTGCCTTCAAGCTTTCCCTTGTTGTGCTTGTAAATTGTTCTTGCACTTTTTTTATTTTTTTCCCTTTCTATGTTTTGTATGAGATTAATTGCCTGTTACTGAATTGCTACTAAATTTCGTAACTAATTGACAGGTAATATAATTTCAACCGCACGGACACGGGTTCATGCTGGCCACCAACATGAAATTAGCCGGAAAATCAATGGTGAGCCGGGCCCGTGAGATGCTCACCCGCCGCTCCTCCAGCGGTTGGCGCATCACCTCCAGCACCGTCCTTTTGAACTCGGGCAGCTCGTCCAGGAAAAGCACCCCGTTGTGCGACAGCGAGATCTCGCCGGGCTGCGGATTGCCGCCGCCGCCCACCAGCGCCACGTCTGAAATGGTATGGTGCGGCGCTCTGAACGGACGTTGGGCCATCAGGGAACTCTGCGCTCCCAGTTTACCGGCCACCGAGTGGATTTTGGTGGTTTCCAGGGCTTCGTGCAGCGTAAGCGGCGGCAAGATGGACGGGAGGCGTTTTGCCAGCATGGTTTTCCCCGCGCCGGGCGGCCCGATCATAATCACGTTGTGCCCGCCGGCCGCGGCTATCTCCAGCGCCCGCTTGATGTTTTCCTGACCCTGCACATCGGCGAAGTCGGCGGTGTATTGGTGCATGGTGACTTGGAACAGATCGCGGGTATCTATCTTAACGGGGTCAATTTTCAGGTCGCCGCGCAGAAAGTCAATGGCCTCTTTCAGGTTAGCCACGCCAATCACGTCCAGATTGTTCACAATGGCCGCTTCCTGGGTGTTTTGCCGGGGCAGGATAATGCCTTTGAATCCTTCTTTGCGGGCCTGAATGGCAATGGGCAGCACTCCTTTGATAGGCCGAACTTCGCCGTCCAGGGCTAGTTCTCCCATGATGAGGTATCGTTCCAGATGATCGGTAAGGAGCTGTTCTGAGGCGGCCAGAATTCCCAGGGCAATGGGCAGATCATAGGCAGAGCCTTCTTTGCGCACGTTGGCCGGGGCCATGTTGATGACTACTTTCTGGCGCGGCATCCGGTAGCCGTGGTGCTTCAGGGCAGACTCAATCCGTTGCTCACTTTCTTTGATGGCATTGTCAGGCAGACCCACCAGAAAATACTTGGTCCCCGGCGATACGTTTACTTCGATGGTAATGGTGAAGGCATTCACGCCCTGTACGGCGCTTCCGAAGGTTTTTACAAGCATAGAGGAATCTAATATTTTATAGGATTTATCTTAAGCAGTCCAACAGAAATGCGTCGGAATTAATTCCTTTCATCTGCTCTGTGCTGGAGCCGGTGCTTTCCTCTGCATAGACGGCAAAGCTCCAGGTAAGCTGCTGCCAGAAATCGTTGACATTCGGCGCAGCCGCTGATACCAACTCATTGCCCGCAAGTAATGGAGGCAGAAAGAAGATCCTGTGTTGTATGTTTTGAAGCCGATTTTTCTAAAACAGCCTGAAAACGGACCGCAGGCCAGGTAAGAAAGCGTGATTACTTCTGGTTCAGCTGAACCAGTCCTTCATGAACAGGTAAGTACCTTTCGGTTGCGCCGCTGCCTGTGACGTGAATGGTAATGCCCACGCAAACGCTATCGGGGCCGGTGATCTCAAACGCGATGCCTTGTTCTGCCGCATCATACACATAGGCCCGCTGCTGCCCTTGGGGTGTATAGTAGGCAATCGGGGTCACCTGCGGGAAATGGTTTCTGATCTGGGCGAGTGTGCTGCCGGTTTTCAGATGGTTTTCTGCGAGGGTAAACTGCGGAGAGGTAATTCTCACCTGGTGCACCCGCACGGTTTCATCTGGCAGGCCGGTGCGCTCGCGCACGCTGTAGATATTCAGTTGGTGCTTTTGGGCCGCATTTTCTTTGCTGTACCAGGTAGAAATGGATTTGCCCATGGCGGCATCACCGGCATCAGAGGGGCCTAGAGCGGCAAATGCTTTCTCCGGAGAATCGCCCAGCGTAACCTGCCCGATGCGCTGACCGGGAATGATCTGGTAAGCGGTGTCCTGCGCAGCAGCAGCAGCAGACTCGGTTTGCGTGGAATCTCCTGATCCAAGGCTAGCCTCTGCGCCAGTCCCTGCGGTGGCTGTTTCCTTGTTTTGAGCCTCGTTTTGGCAAGAAAGCATAAAACCAGCCAGTAGGAAAATCACTAGAGAATTTCGCATGTTTTTAAAGATTAGTTCTTTTTCTGCTGAGCTCTTGGCAAGTCCGTCAAAAGTTAAGCCATTTGCTTTTCCAGCAGCAGAATGAGGATGTGGATGACTTTGATGTGGATTTCCTGAATCCGATCGGCGTAGCCGAAATGCGGCACCCTGATCTCTACATCGCTCAGCGGGGCCAACTGGCCGCCGTCTTTGCCGGTCAGCACCACCACGTGGGCACCCTGGGCGCGGGCCGCCTCGGCGGCTCTGAGCACGTTGGCCGAGTTGCCGCTGGTGCTGATGCCCAGCAGCACGTCGCCGGGTCTGATCAAGGCCTGCACGTAGCGGGAGAACACATGGTCGTAGCCGTAGTCATTGATCACGCAGCTCATGTGGCTGGGATCTGAGATGGAGATGGCGGCCATGGGAGCCCGGTCATCGCGGTAGCGGCCGGTGAGTTCCTCGGCGAAGTGCATGGCGTCACACATGGAACCTCCGTTGCCGCAGGAAAGAATCTTGCCGCCGTTTTTCAGGCTTTGGGCCATGAGTTGCGCCGCGGCCTCAATAGAAGCAATAGTGGCGGGCTGGGCCAGAAAATCGGTCAGCACCTGTTGGGCTTGTTGCAGTTCCTGCAGAATAAGGGCAGAAGGAGAGGTAGTCATGTACTAAACTAATGGCCGGTGGTCTGCCGGCGGCAGGTTGGGGTTTTCATCGGGGTTCAACGTGGGCGGCATGGGAGCGGGCGTGATGATGAGCTGCTCGTCATGGTTAGCGGCGGTGTCTGCCCGAGGGCTGGTTTGCGGCGGAACGGCGGCCGGTCTGGCGGGGTCTGGCTCGGGGATTAGCGGGGCGCCAGAAGCTTTCAGCTGCTGGTCATAATGCTTCGCCTTCCACTCGGTGTGCTTCGCCTTCAGTTCGGTGTGTAGCCGGCTTTCGCGCTCCAGGCTTCGTTTCAGGGTGGCAATATACACGTTTTCTACCAAGAGTTCGGCCAGGAGCAACACCACGCCCACCCACAGGAGCCGGTTGAAAAAGTCTGCGTGGGTGGCTAAGTCAAAGAGCATCACGAATTTAGAGACACTCAGGATACGCAGCAGAAACAGCAGGGCGATGAGCAAATACACCATCACCAGAATATTTACGAACTTCTTAAAGGATTCCATAGGCGTACCGGTTGATGAACATTAAGAATAATGAATATTATAACCTGTACGCAAAAGCCGGGAAATAGCTGTGAAAGACTCAAAGATGACGAACCAGGAGACGTGAGAAGCGCCTTGGTTTGCTGGTTTGTGGCGAACCCACCCCTACCCCTCCCAGGAGGGGAGTATCAGATAACATAAGGAGTTTTGTAAAAGGAAAGTGAGCAATGCAAGGCGACATTCCCCTCGTGGGAGAGTATGGTCGTTAGGTTCTATTTCAATGGTTTGGCTCCTTCTAAAGGCATTGACATTACTGCATACTTTGAGCCTTACGGCTCACTGAAGTTTCAAACTTCAGCTCATTTTAGGTCCAAGTTGGAAACTTGAACCAGCTATATAGCTGCCTTTGTTGGTGTTCTCACCAACAATCCAAACGTATGGGCCATTCCGCTTGTTGGTGAAAACACGCAGCAAGGGCGATGGTAGACCACGTTTGTTATATTAAACAGTTTCTAATTTCGATTCATTATCTGATGCTCCCCTCCTCGGAGGGGTAGGGGTGGGTTCACGTTTCGAAAAACAAAACACCATGAAAAGCCAGAAGCCGTTTAGAGCCTGATTTTATGAAAAAAGGCTCTAAACGGCTTCTGAATTACAAGTGAAAACTGTTAAGAGGTATGCTGCATCTGCGTTAGTTTGAAATACAGGCCGCCTTGCTGCACCAGGTGGGCGTGGTTGCCGCGCTCCACAATACGGCCGCCCTGCAAGACGATGATCTCGTCGGCGTGCTGGATGGTGCTTAGGCGGTGGGCTATCACCAGGGAGGTGCGGTTCTTCATGAGGTTGGTCAAGGCTTCCTGCACCAGTTTCTCAGACTCAGTGTCCAGGGCCGAGGTGGCTTCGTCCATGATCAAGATAGGCGGGTTCTTGAGGATGGCGCGGGCGATGCTCAGGCGCTGGCGCTGGCCGCCGGAGAGTTTGCTGCCCCGGTCGCCAATTACGGTCTGGTAGCCGTCTGGGCTTTGCGTGATGAACTCGTGGGCGTTCGCGATCTTGGCGGCGGCAATGACCTCGGCCTCGGTGGCATCGGTTTTGTTGAAGGCGATGTTGTTGAAGATGGTGTCGTTGAACAGGATGGATTCCTGGGTTACAATGCCCATCTGCTCCCGCACAGAGAACAAGGAGCAATCGCGCAGGTCTTGTCCGTCAATGGTAATAGAACCTTCGGTGGGGTCATAGAAACGCGGGAGTAGGTCGGCCAGGGTAGATTTTCCGCCGCCCGAGGGACCTACCAGCGCAATGGTCTTCCCTTTGGGGATGCGCAGGTTGATGTCCTGCAAGATTGGGTCCTCGGCGTACCGGAAGCCCACGTTCTTGAACTCTATTTCCTGGGTGAATTCTGGTAAAGACCGGGAATTGGGCTTGTCCCGGATCAGCGGCTCGGTGTCAATGAGGGCAAGCACCCGCTGCCCGGACACCAGCCCGCGCTGGATGTTGCTGAACGCATTGGAGATGGCTTTCACCGGTACCAGCACCTGTGAGAACAAGGCCAGGTACGCCACCAGCTTGGGGCCGGTCAGGTCGGTGTCGCCGGATAATACCAATGATCCGCCAAAGTACAGGATACCCGCCACCACGCTCACGCCCATGAACTCAGAGAACGGCGAGGCCAGACTGCGCTTGTTGTTCATGGAGGTGATGATGTTGGCGTAGCGGTTGTTGGTCTGGTTGAACTTGTCAATGACGTAGGGCTGCGCGTTGAAGCCTTTGATTACGCGCAGGCCGCTCAGGGTTTCGTCAATGATGCCCATGATGGAGCCCAGCGCGTCTTGCCCCTGGGTAGACTGCCGCTTCAGTTTTTTGGAGATGCTGGAGATGATCAGCCCCGAGATGGGAAGCACGAGCAAGCTAAAGAAGGTAAGTTGCGGAGAGAGGTAAAACAGCACCCCAAAGTACCCGATCAGCAGAAATGGCTCCCGGAACAGCACGTTCAAAGTACTTACCACCGAGTTTTCCACCTCCTGCACGTCATTGGTGAGCGTAGACATGATGTTGCCTTTGCGCTGGTTGGAGAAGAAGCCCAATTGCAGCTGGGTCAGGCGTTCAAAAACCTGTTGCCGCAGGTTCTTCACCACCCGCGCCCGCACCACGCCTTCTATCCGTAACCCGATGTACCGGAAGAGGTTGGCCAGCAGCACAGATGACACCAGCAGCAGACAGATGAACCGGAGCGCGCCCATGGTGCCCTGCGTCTGCACCACCTGCCCGAAGTAAAAGTTGAAGTACTGTTTGGGCCAGTCAAAGGAGAAAGCGAAGGTCGGTGCCTCCGTAGGAAGTGCTTTCTGGGCTTCCACCTGATCAAATAATACCGTCATCAGGGGGGCCAGCAACGTGAAGTTCATCACCCCGAAAATGGTGGCCAGCAACGTGGCGATGGCGTACCACGGAACGTACTGGCTAAACGGCCGCGCAAAGAATAGAATGCGGAAATAAGTTTTCATTCCGACAAAGGTACGGCTTTGCCGGAATGAAACCGCATGCGTTGTGTTGGAGGTGTTTATGGGCTAGTTTTCTGAAAATGGGCCTAAAACGCCAATGGCCCCTTTCTATGATAGAAGGAGGCCATTGGCGTTTACTGACTGCTTCAAAAAAGATGGAGCAGTTCTTTTTGCCTTATTTTGGTATTCTCACGGGTAGGGGCAATCCCTTGTGGTTGCCCTTTGGCGTTGAGTTCCGTTCAGGGCAACCACAAGGGATTGCCCCTACCGTTAACGCGATTAAAACTCATGCGTGCGTTGCGGGATGTTCCACCGGAAAGACACGGCCGTGAACGCGTTGTTCTGGTCGAACCGGTTATCGTCTGCATTGGCGCGGCGCACGACCTGGGTCACGTCCAGAAACATGTTGTACATCAGCTGGAAGGAAGCAGTGGCCTCGCCGTAGACCTGATCAGTGGTGACGCCGCTGCCAATCTTAAAGCCGTAATCGCCGGGGCGGGTGGTGTAAGGTTTCAGGACGTTGCCGCCGTAATTATAGTCAATGGTGCCGCCTTCCGGGTTTGTCGGGTCTACGGTGGGCTCCGGGTCCTGGCCGTAGCGGGTGACAATGGCTTTGCCGGTAAGCGTTAACTTAGGCAGCGGCTGGTAGCGCACAATGGCCACGGCCTCGGCCAGGTTGGCGCCCATGGGGTGCGCTAGCGGTTGCAGATAGTGCTGGTAGTTTTTAGACGCATCTTCGTGCTGGTAGGTGTAAGGCCGGGCCAGGTTAAGTTCTCCCTGCAGATCCAGATTGGACACCCCGAAGGCATCGATGTACTTGGCGCCGCCCTGCAAGGCGAATTTGTTTCCCCACCAGCCGTTGCCGGCCCGCAGTTCACTGATCAGGAATTCATCCAGCACGGCCTGGCCGTACAGCTGCACGCGGTTGTAGATGTTCCACTTGAAATCCATCCCCAAGAGGGCGTTGTCTTCTGAGCCCAGACCCTGCTCAATGCTGCGGTAGAAGATAACCGGGTTCAGGTACTGCAACTCAAACCGACCGTGGTCCCGCCCAAAGATCACCGACTCAAACACGCCCACGTTCAGGTTAGGCAAAATGTTTACGCTGAGGTGGTGCAGGGTCATGTACTTTTTGTCGTACAGCTGGTCAGCGCGCTCAAAGTCCTGGGTGAGCTCGGCGTAGAGGTTGGTGTATTGCAGTTTCCAGATCTGGGTCTGCAGCTTCAGGAAGAAATACGGGGCCGCATAATCTGACAGGATCATGGACCGGAATCCGTTGCCTATGAAGTTGCGGTCATGGCCCAGCATCACGTTGATGTGCTTGGTGGCCGCGTAATTGACGTAGCCTCGGGCCGAGAAAAAGTCATAGCCGCCCGTCCCGAAGGTTTTCCAGTAGGCTTCGTGCGGCACAATGTTGTCGCGGCGCACCCGTTGGTTCACGTGGTCGGGCAGTTTCACCTGGTTATCGGCTAGGAAGGTGTAGAAGCCCAGTTTCTCGTCAATGGAGCCTTCTACCTGTAAGCCGCGCGTGTTGATGTAGCGCAAACCATCTGAGTCAGTGTCTTTGCCGGCCTGTAAACCGATGACCGGGTTCACCCGCAAGGTGAACTCGGGGCTCTCATAGTGGTAGAAATCGGTCTTGTTTTGGAAAAACGGCCCCAAAGAGCGCTGGCTCTCGTTGGTGCGGGAATTGCGGGTGTAGTTCCAGTTATCGTTGAGGAGATAGTTGACGTTGTACTCATCGGTGGCCGAGCCGGTCATCGACTCCTGACGCGCCGCTTCGCCCAGCCGGGCCACGCGGGCGCGGCCGTAGGGTTTGAACGAGGTGTGCAGGTCCTCGGTGTTCTGCTTGATATGGTAACGGTCAATGACGCGGTAAACATCCTGGTTTAAGGGCACGGTGGCATCCTGGGCCTGGGCGGCACCCGCCAGAAAAAGTAGCCCCGACAGCAGACGGTAAGTTTTTCTCATATAAATAGGAGTTGAATACGCGAAGTTAGTGGAATTTTGACCGTGTACTCTTCCGGGGCCCCTTGGGTTGCCTGCGGGCGGAGGCGTTTTGCGTTCCGGGAGCGGGAGGAGTTTCTTCTTTAGGCCCCTTTTCCGGAAAATGGCCCCAAAACGCTCTTTTCCTTCCCGCCGCCGGGCCGCTCTTGCGCCAAAAGAATCTTGAAAACAGTATCTTGCCTCTGAGATGATACACTTGCTGCGCCGAGATGCCTTAAACGAAACCCGCTGGAAAACTTGCCTGCAGAAAGCGCATCAGCCGTTGGTATACGTGCAGTTCTGGTACCTGGAGGCCGTGTGCGCCGGCCAGTGGGCAGCTTTGGTGGAAATGCAGGGCGAAGAATACGTGTCGCTGTTTCCGGTGCCCGTCCGGCGGCGGTTGGGTCAGGCGAGCGTGTACCAGCCTCTGTTCACGCAGCAGTTGGGTTTGGTACTTACCCCAACCAGCCAACACCGCACCGTAGAAGAGTACCTCAACGTTTTGACTGCTGCTTACCCCCGAGGGCAGTACCAGATGCCGCTCGCCTCAATCAATCCATCGGCTTTGCCGGAAACCTGGTTTTGGCGCCTCCGGCCTAATTACGAGTTATCCTTGACACCTGACTATGCGGCCCTGCGGCAGAACTACTCTTCCAACCTGCGGCGGAACCTTCAGAAAGCCCACAAGGAGCCGTTCACTTTACAGCCCACCGCGTCCATCACTGCCCTCATAGAACTGTTTAGAAGCACCAAAGGCCAGGAACTGCCCGAGCTACGGAGCCGGCACTATCAGAGACTAGTAGCGCTGCATGACCGGGCCCGGCAAGAAAAAGCAGGACAGGTGTGGGAAGTTCGGAGCGGGAATAATCTTCTGGCGGCGGCGTTTATGCTGACTACCCCAGACCGGATCACGTTCCTGTTTGGGGCCAGTTCTGCCCGGGGCCGCCAACAAAACGCTATGGCTTATCTTCTGGACCAGCTGATCCAGCGCGCGGCCGGCTCCGGCAAAACCTTTGACTTTGAAGGCAGCGAAGTGCCCGGCGTGGCGAATTTTTACGCTGGTTTTGGCGCGCAGCCCGTCTCGTATGTATCTTTAAGCCTCCAATCTAACTTATCTGCCCTGCAATGGACTCCAACCGTCTTTTCATTCTTAGCCAGACACCTTCGCTAGCCAATCATTTCATCTCTGAATTGCGGGACGTGACGGTCCAGAGTGACAGCCTGCGTTTCCGGCGCAACCTGGAGCGCCTGGGCGAGGTGATGGCCTACAAAATCTCGGAAACGCTGCCGTATGCAGAGCAGACCATCCAGACGCCCCTGGCCCAGACGCAGCAAACCTTGTTGCAGGAGTTCCCGGTGCTGGCCACGGTGCTGCGGGCCGGTTTGCCGTTCCACCAGGGCTTCCTCAACTATTTTGACCGGGCTACCTGTGCATTTGTGGGCGCGTACCGGGTAGAAGGAGCCCGGCAGCTGTCGGTGCACTTAGACTACATGGCCACCCCGCACCTGGAAGACAAGATCCTGATTCTGGTAGATCCCATGCTGGCCACGGGTAAGTCTCTGGTATTGACCTACAAAGACATGCTGCGGTTTGGCACTCCCAAGCGGATCATCATTGCCGCCATCATTGCCAGCCCCGAGGGAGTGGCGCACGTGCACGAGCAGATTCCGGAGGCCGAGCTTTGGCTGGGCGCCATGGATGAGCAACTGAACGAAAACGCCTATATTGTGCCCGGCCTGGGCGATGCCGGAGATCTGGCTTTCGGGGCCAAAAGTTAAAAAATACAATAAATAGTTTTTTTTGCTCTAATAGATGTGAGCTAAGGTTCGTTAGTACTATGGTGTATTGACCGGAACAGGCCCGTAAATCTCTTTTCGTGAGGGGATTAACGATACATTGAAAGAGAATCTCGTGTTGGATGTAACCGCTATGCCGAAGGCTGTATGATTGCTGCTGTTCTTAAATATATTTCTGTTTATCTGCTGAGTGCTGTCAAGTTCTTTGGCGGCCCATTGGTGGGGTTGACTATGGGGTTATCCTTCTGGGCCACCTTATGCCTGACCGTGGCGGGCATGATGACCAGCGTGTTCTTGTTTTCCTGGATAGGCTCAGCGGTGCATGACCGGTACGTGGCGCGCCAGCGGGCTAAAAACAAACCCATGTTCAGCAAGAAGAACCGCCGGATTGTCTCCGTCTGGAAACGGTTTGGCATGTCGGGCATCGCTTTCCTCACGCCGGTGCTGTTCACGCCCATTGTAGGTACCGTGCTGGCCACCGTGCTGGGCGTCTCCAAAAGCCGCATCATGCTGCACATGCTCTGGAGCGCCGTCTTCTGGGGCTTTGCCGTCACCCTCACGCTCTTCAAGTTAAGCCACCTGCCTTTCCTGCAGTTCCTGAAGTAGTGGCTAATGGTTCATTGCTGATTGTTTTCTCCAGCATACCTAATATAAAATGGAAGAGCCGCTTAGTTTCCTAAGCGGCTCTTCCATTTTACGCCTGTTTTTAGAAAATCGGGCTAAAAGTAGATCCCGATTTTCTAAAAACAATCAACAATCAGCTATCAACTTATCGGCTTTTGCGTTTGCTGCCGCCCCCGGCTTTGGTTTTCTTCCAGCCGGCTTTCTTCAGGTCTCTCACTTTCTCGCCTTTGCCTTTGTTCTCGTACTGCGGACGGGCTTTTTTCTCGTGGAACGCGCCTTTGAAATCCGGGTCATCGCGACGGCGCTGGTTGTCCAGTTCGCGGTCGATGACCTGCTGCTCCTCGAACGGGGTCTCGTACACGCGCACTTCCTCCGGGATAGGCGCTTGCGGGATCTTCATCTTGATGAGCTTCTCAATGCGGTCAATGTGGTGCATCTCGGCCTCGTTGGCGAAGATGATGGAAGCGCCTTTCTGCTCGGCGCGGCCCGTCCGCCCGATGCGGTGCACGTAGTCCTCGTAGATAATGGGCACATCGAAGTTGATCACGTGGCTCACGTCATTGATATCGATGCCACGGGCCGCCACATCAGTTGCCACTAAATAGCGCACTTCACCTTCTCTGAACGCTTCCACGGCGTTGATGCGCGTGTTCTGGCCTTTGTTGCCGTGCACCACGCGCACGCCGCCCTCGCCTTTGCGGTCCAGAAAGGAACTCACATTGTCGGCGTTGGTTTTGGAGCGGGTGAAAATCATGACGCGGTTAAACGTTTCCCGGTCTTTGAACAAATACTCCAGCAGCGCGATCTTGGTGCGGAGGTTAGGCACCTGGAATAATTTCTGGCTCACCGTCTCCACCGGCGTGGCCTGCGGCGTGACTTCCACCACCATCGGGAACTCCAGGAACTCCTCAGAAAGGGTGTGCACCCGCTCGTGCATGGTGGCCGAGAACAGCAGGTTCTGCCGTTTCCGGGGGATAATCTCCAAAATCTGCCTGATCTGGGGCATGAAGCCCATGTCCATCATCTTGTCGGCCTCGTCCAGCACCAGCGTTTTGAGTTCTTTCAGGTGCAGTTCGCCTTTGCGGTAAATGTCCATGAGCCGGCCGGGCGTGGCCACGAGAATGTCAACCCCGGCCTGAATGCGCTCAATCTGGGTTTTTGGGCCTACGCCACCGTAGATGCCCACGGTACGCACGTCTAAGTACGCGCTGAATTTCTGGATGTGCTCCTCAATCTGCATCACCAGCTCGCGGGTGGGCGCCAGAATGAGGGCGCGCGGGTGTTTGCCCTGCGCGTACTTCACTTTCATGAGCAGCGGCAGCGTGTACGCGCCGGTTTTGCCCGTGCCCGTCTGCGCAATACCCATCACATCATGCCCGGCCATGGCCAGCGGAATGGTTTTCTGCTGCACCGGCGTGGGTTTCTGGAAGCCCAACTCCGCGATGGCGTTCAAAAGCTGCTTGTTCAGCTTGAAATCCTCGAAGCTGGGTTGGGGTGCTTCTTCTTGCTCCTCCTGCTCTTCTGCCGAGGTTTCCTCTGTCGCCTCAGAGGCTATGGTTTCATCCTGCTCCGGGGCAAGATTTTCGTTTTCTTCTTCTATCATCGGTGCAAAGGTACGGAATTGAGATTTGTCTCTATCGTTCTCTCCTGTAATACGTTTTTAAGCCGATTTTGGGAAAAGAGCCGGGAAAAGCTTTTCGCAGAGACACTCGCAGGACCTCCGGGCACTACGAGGTCTGGGGATTAGCGGTGTATCAGAGGGTAAGTCTTGTTTCCGAAAAGGAAAACTCGGTGAGTTTTTCAAAATCGCACAGGTTTACAACTGCTTGGC